>NZ_CM172588.1:0-1587408 GCF_057612605.2 Caballeronia sp. A2-2
CACGGCGTGATCTGGATGCCGCAACTCGCGCGCACCGGCGCGAGCGTCTCGCCGATCACGCTCCACGAGCAACGCACCGGACGGCTGAAATCGCCTTCGTCGGCAGAAAGACGCAGCAAATCGACGAAACCGGAAAACGCGGTCAGCGTGAAGTTCGGCAACAAGACGATGCCGAAGCGAATGCGCGATTTGGATTGACCGTCGACGGAGAGCGGCGGAAGGGACTCTGCGGGGTTCATGCGCGTGTCTTGCGGCGAAAAGTTATTCGTCGAGCATAACATTCGGCCGCACGTGCCGGGCAGGCATCAGAAAAGGCAACGCCCGATGTCAGCAAGACACCGGGCGTCGAAGAACAAGCGCGAAGAAAGGGAGGCTTAACTGCCCACCACCGCGATGGCCCATGCAAAGGCCGAACCAGCGAGCGCACCGACCGAGCGGCCGAGCATGCTGGCGATGGTGTAATCGCCCCAGCGCTGTTCGACTTCGGCTTTCAGCAAGCCGAAGTAGCGCAGCGCGGGATCGATCGAGCAGACGAAGACCAGCGCGCCCCACACGGGCGCCTGCCGCGTGAGCACTTTATCGACGGGCAAGAGGCCGATTGCGCACAGCGCGCCGACGATCACCGCGCCGACGAGAAAAGCAAGCGTCCAGGATTTAAAGAACTGATCGGGAAGAGCGTGAGATTCCATCGTGACTACGAGAAGCGGGAATTGAAGGGAAAGATGGCGAGCCGAACGGCGGCTCAGAAAACCTAGGGAATATACCGAGACGACACCCGCTGGCCGTTCGGAGGAATCGCAAAAACGACTGAAACTGCAACGAACTTGCACAGAAACGCGCCGTCCGCGAAACGCTCTGCTACGGGGCGACTTGTCGCGGCGCGTCGGAAATATTCGTAAAAGCGCCATCCGCATAAACCGGATCAGGGCGCTGACGTCGCCATCCCATTTGCTTGGCGTTTTCGTTCTATCAGGACTTTTTGGGCTTTGGTGCAATGGCTGCCATACGCAAATCAGGCTCGCCATCCGCGCGCCAACCTCAAGGACACTCCATGAATGTCAGCGTCTTCGATCTGTTCAAGATCGGCATCGGACCGTCGAGCTCGCATACCGTCGGACCGATGATCGCAGCGTGCCGCTTCGCATCGCATGTCGAGGACGCCAATCTGCTCGCGTTCGTCACGCGCGTGCGGGTGGAACTGTTCGGCTCGCTCGGCGCGACGGGCAAGGGCCACGGCACCGACAAGGCCGTGCTGCTCGGTCTCGAAGGCAATCTGCCGGATTTGATCGACCCGGACGTGATCGCGCCGCGTCTGAAGGCGATCCGCGAAAGCAAGCGTTTGAATCTGCTCGGCAAGCGCGAAGTGGTGTTCGAGGAACGCGAACACATCGGCTTTTATCGCAAGCTGATGCCGGGCGCGGCGGGATCGAGCATCGTGCATCCGAACGGCATGCGCTTTCAGGCGTTCGATGAGAACGGTCAACTGCTCGTGGAGAAGGAGTATTACTCGATCGGCGGCGGCTTCGTGGTGAACCGCGAAGGCGATCGCGTGAACGGCGTGCGTGCGGGCGCGAGCGTGCCGCATCCGTTCCGTACAGGCGACGATCTCATGCGCGTCTGCAAGGAGACAGGTCTGTCTATCGCCGATCTGACCATGCAGAACGAATGCGCCAATCGCACGGAAGCCGAAGTGCGCGAAGGCATGCTCGCCGTATGGCGCGTGATGGCCGCGTGTGTCGAACGTGGCTGCAAGGAGCGCGGCGAGTTGCCCGGTCCGATGCACGTCAAGCGCCGCGCCGCAGACCTTTCCGCCTCGCTTCGTTCGCGCTCCGAAGAATCCCTGCGCGATCCCTTGTCGATGCTGGACTGGGTGAATCTCTACGCGATGGCCGTCAACGAAGAGAACGCTGCGGGCGGCCGCGTGGTCACCGCGCCGACCAACGGTGCCGCAGGCGTGATCCCCGCCGTGCTGCATTACTACGTCAAGTTCATGCACGGCTCGAACGACGAAGGCATCGTGCGCTTCCTGCTGACGGCTGCGGCCATCGGCATCATCTACAAGGAAACGGCGTCGATTTCGGGCGCGGAAGTCGGTTGCCAGGGCGAAGTGGGCGTCGCCTGTTCGATGGCCGCCGCGGCCCTCGCCGCCGTCATGGGCGGCACGCCCGCGCAGGTCGAGAACGCCGCCGAAATCGGCATGGAACACAACCTCGGCATGACCTGCGATCCGGTCGGCGGGCTCGTGCAGATTCCGTGCATCGAGCGCAACGCGATGGGCGCGATCAAGGCGATCAACGCCGCGCGCATGGCCATGAAGGGCGACGGCACGCATTACGTCTCGCTCGATTCGGTCATCAAGACCATGCGCGAAACCGGCGCGGACATGAAGACGAAATACAAGGAGACGTCGCGCGGTGGTCTCGCCGTGAACGTCATCGAATGCTGAATTCAGGAACCACGTCAGGAAGAGAAAGATCATGAGCCGCTATTCGATATTCAGCCTCTTGCGCAACGGCATGTCGTATCACGAGAACTGGGAGCGCCAGTGGCGAAGCCCGGAGCCGAAACGCGAATACGACGTCGTGATCGTCGGCGGCGGCGGTCATGGTCTCGCGACCGCTTACTACCTTGCGAAGGAGCACGGCATCACCAATGTCGCGATTCTGGAGAAGGGCTGGATTGGCGGCGGCAACACGGCGCGCAACACGACCATCGTGCGTTCGAATTATCTGTGGGACGAATCCGCCGCGCTGTATGAGAAAGCGATGAAGCTGTGGGAAGGGCTCTCGCAAGACCTCAACTACAACGTGATGTTCTCGCAGCGTGGCGTGATGAACCTCGCGCATACGTTGCAGGACGTGCGCGATACCGAGCGCCGCGTGAACGCGAACCGCCTGAACGGTGTCGATGCCGAATTCCTCACGCCGCAGCAGATCAAGGAAATCGAGCCGACCATCAATCTCAATAGCCGTTATCCGGTGCTCGGTGCATCGATTCAACGTCGCGGCGGCGTGGCGCGTCACGATGCCGTGGCCTGGGGCTTCGCGCGCGGCGCGGATCGCGCGGGCGTGGACATCGTTCAGAACTGTCAGGTCGTGGGCATTCGCCGCGACGGCAATCAGGTGACGGGCGTCGATACGACGAAGGGTTTCATCAAGGCGAAGAAGGTCGCGGTGGTCGCGGCGGGCAATACGACGGCGCTCGCGGACATGGCCGGCGTGCGTCTGCCGCTCGAAAGCCATCCCTTGCAGGCGCTGGTGTCGGAGCCGATCAAGCCGGTCGTGAACACGGTGGTGATGTCGAACGCGGTGCACGCGTACATCAGCCAGTCGGACAAGGGCGATCTGGTGATCGGCGCGGGCGTGGATCAGTACACGGGCTTCGGTCAGCGCGGCAGTTTTCAGATCATCGAGGGCACGCTGGAAGCCATCGTCGAAATGTTCCCGGTGTTCTCGCGCGTGCGCATGAACCGCCAGTGGGGCGGCATTGTCGATGTCTCGCCGGATGCGTGCCCGATCATCTCCAAGACGGATGTGAAGGGTCTGTACTTCAACTGCGGCTGGGGCACGGGCGGGTTCAAGGCGACGCCGGGGTCGGGCTGGGCGTATGCGCACACCATCGCGAAGGATCAGCCGCATGCGGTGAATGCGGCGTTCTCGCTGGATCGTTTCTATACCGGTCATCTGATCGACGAACACGGCGCGGCCGCCGTGGCTCACTAACCCGCACAGGAGATAAACCATGTTGCTGATCGAATGCCCTTGGTGCGGGCCGCGCGCCGAATCCGAATTTTCCTGCGGTGGCGAAGCGGATATCGCGCGTCCGCTCGAAACCGAAAAGCTCACGGATAAAGAGTGGGGCGATTACCTTTTCATGCGCAAGAATCCGCGTGGCGTGCATCGCGAGCAATGGCTGCACACGCAAGGCTGCCGCCGCTGGTTCAAGGCGCAGCGCGACACCGTGTCATATGAAATTCAGGGCTACGAGACGTTCGACCGTCCGCTGGCTGTGATGGGCAACAACGGAGAGACGTCGAAATGAGCCAGAAAGACCGACTCGGCATGGGCGGGCGCATCAACCGCGCGATTCCGCTGACCTTCACGTTCAACGGCAAGACGTATCAGGGTTATGAAGGCGATACGCTCGCCTCCGCGCTGCTGGCCAATGGCGAACGCTTCGTTGCGCGTAGCTGGAAGTATCACCGTCCGCGCGGCATCATCACGGCGGGCGTGGAAGAACCAAATGCCATCGTGCAACTGGAAACCGGCGCGTACACGGTGCCGAATGCGCGCGCGACCGAAGTGGAGTTGTATCAGGGGCTCGTCGCCAAGAGCGTGAACGCGAAGCCGAACATCGAGAACGATCGCATGGCGGTCAATCAGAAGATCGCGCGCTTCATTCCCGCAGGCTTCTACTACAAGACGTTCATGTGGCCGCGCAAATTCTGGCCGAAGTACGAAGAAGTCATTCGCGATGCAGCGGGTCTCGGCGAAGCCCCGAAGCATCTCGATGCCGACCGCTACGACAAGTGCTTCGCGCATTGCGATGTGCTGGTGATCGGCGGCGGTCCTTCGGGTCTGGCCGCAGCGCATGCGGCAGGTTTGTCCGGCGCACGCGTGATGTTGATCGACGATCAGCGCGAACTCGGCGGCTCGCTCTTGTCGTTCCGCGCGGAAATCGACGGCAAGCCTGCGCTGCAATGGGTGCAGAAAGTCGAAGCCGAACTGCGCAAGATGCCCGACGTGAAGATTCTTTCGCGCAGCACTGCGTTCGGTTATCAGGACCACAACCTCGTCACCATCACGCAACGGTTGACGGAGCATTTGCCCGTGTCGATGCGCAAGGGCACGCGCGAACTCATGTGGAAAGTGCGTGCGAAGCGCGTGATTCTCGCGACCGGCGCGCATGAACGTCCCATCGTGTTCGGCAATAACGATCTGCCGGGCATCATGCTGGCGTCGGCGGTGTCGACGTATCTGCATCGTTATGCGGTGATGCCGGGGCGTCAGGCCGTCGTGTTCACCAATAACGACGACGCGTATCAATGCGCGCTCGATCTCAAGACTGCAGGCGCGGATGTGACCGTCGTCGATCCGCGTCCGGCGGAATCGAAGGGCGCGTTGCCCGCTGCCGCGCGCCGTCAGGGCGTGAAGGTGATGAACAACGCGGTCATCACGGTCGCGCGCGGCAAGCTGCGCGTGTCGTCGGTGGAAGTGTGCGCGTATGCGAAGGGCATGGTCGGTCCGAAGCAGGCCGATTTGCCGTGCGATCTCGTCGCGCTTTCCGGTGGATGGAGCCCGGTGCTGCATCTGTTCGCGCAGTCGGGCGGCAAGGCGCATTGGCACGACGAAAAAGCGTGTTTCGTGCCGGGCAAGGCGATGCAGCAGGAAAGCAGCATCGGCGCATGCGCGGGCGAATTCACGCTGGCGCGCGGTATTCGCTTCGGCGTGGAAGCGGGTGCGGATGCGGCGCGTGCGGTGGGCTTCATCGTCGCGCGTCCGGAAGCGGTGCGCGTGAATGAGATCGTCGAAGCGCCGTTGATGCCGCTGTGGCTCGTCGGTGGCCGCGAAATGGCCACGCGCGGTCCCAAGCAGTTCATCGATTTTCAGAACGATGTCTCCGCCGCCGATATCTTCCTCGCGGCGCGCGAAGGTTTCGAATCCGTTGAGCACGTCAAGCGCTATACCGCGATGGGCTTCGGCACCGATCAGGGCAAGCTCGGCAACATCAACGGCATGGCGATCCTCGCGCAAGCCTTGAACAAGACGATTCCCGAAACCGGCACGACGACCTTCCGCCCGAACTACACGCCCGTGACCTTCGGCACCTTCGCGGGCCGCGAGCTGGGCGAGTTTCTCGATCCGGTGCGCAAGACCGCGATCCACGAATGGCACGTCGAGAACGGCGCGGCGTTCGAGGATGTCGGCAACTGGAAACGTCCGTGGTACTACGCGAAAGCGGGCGAGGACATGCACGCGGCGGTGGCGCGTGAATCGCTGGCGGTGCGTCAGAGCGTGGGCATTCTGGATGCATCGACGCTCGGCAAGATCGATATTCAAGGCCCCGATTCGGCCAAGCTCCTCAACTGGATGTACACCAATCCGTGGAGCAAGCTCGAAGTGGGCAAGTGCCGTTACGGCTTGATGCTCGACGAAAACGGCATGATCTTCGACGACGGCGTGACCGTGCGCCTCTCCGATCAGCACTACATGATGACCACCACCACCGGCGGCGCGGCGCGCGTGCTGACATGGCTCGAACGCTGGTTGCAGACCGAATGGCCCGACATGCGCGTGCGGCTCGCATCGGTTACGGATCACTGGGCGACGTTCGCGGTCGTCGGTCCGAACAGCCGCAAGGTGCTGCAAAAGGTATGTCAGGACGTCGATTTCGCCAATGCGGCTTTCCCGTTCATGAGCTATCGCGATGGCACGGTGGCGGGCGCGGCGGCGCGCATCATGCGGATCAGCTTTTCGGGCGAACTCGCCTATGAAGTGAACGTGCCGGCCAACGTGGGCCGCGCGGTGTGGGAAGCGCTGATGGAAGCGGGCGCGGAATTCGACATCACGCCGTATGGCACGGAAACCATGCACGTGTTGCGCGCGGAGAAGGGCTACATCATCGTTGGTCAGGATACCGATGGATCGATGACGCCTTACGATCTCGGCATGGGCGGTCTGGTCGCGAAGTCGAAGGACTTCATCGGCAAGCGTTCGCTCACGCGTTCGGATACGTCGAAGGAAGGCCGCAAGCAGTTCGTGGGTCTCCTGTCCGACGACCCTTCGATCGTGATTCCCGAAGGCTCGCAGATCGTGGCCGGTCCGTTCCAGGGCGAGACCGCGCCGATGCTCGGCCACGTCACGTCGAGCTATTTCAGCCCTATTCTGAAGCGCTCGATTGCGCTGGCGGTCATCAAGGGCGGTCTCGACAAGATCGGCCAGTCGGTCATGGTTCCGACGAGCGATGGCCGGCGCATCAATGCAAAAATCACCAGTTCGGTGTTCTACGACAGCGAAGGAGCACGTCAGCATGTTGAATGAGATCAAGGGTTCTTCGAGCGTCGTGGATCGTGCGTTGACCGGTCAGGGCGTGTGGCAGGAGTCGCCGCTCGTCGGTGCGGATGGGCTGCTCAAGTCGCATCAGGGCGGCGCGCCGAAGGCGTTCCGTTTGACCGAGCGGCCGTTTCTGGAACTCGTGAACGTGCGTGGCGACACGCGCGATCCGGCTTTCGTGCAAGCGGTGCAGAACGTGATCGGCTGCACGCCGCCGGACAAGCCCAACACGACGGCGCGCGGCAACGGCTATGAAATGCTGTGGCTCGGCCCCGACGAATGGCTGCTGCGCTCGGATGCGACGCACGATGCATCGCGTCCCGCGCCGCTGGAAGCTAAGTTGCGCGAAGCATTCGCGGGCTTGTTCGCGGCGGCGGTGGATATCGGCAGCGGCTACACCGTGCTCGAAATCGATGGTCCGAAGACGCGTGAAGTGCTCTCGCGCGGCTGTCCGCTCGACCTGCATCCGAAGATGTTCGCGGAAGGGCAATGCGCGCAGAGCCATTATTTCAAGGCATCGTTGACGTTGGTGCCGTTGGGCGGCGATCGCTTCGAACTCATCATCCGCCGCAGCTTCGCGGATTACTTCGTGAAGATCATGCTCGATGCGGCCGCGCCGCTGATCGCATGAAGCCGTTCGAGCCGCTTGCACAAGGTGGCGCAGGCTGGCGCGTGGTCGTCGATGAACTCATGGTGAACACGCGCGTGGGCTTGTATGAGCACGAGCACATCGCGCCGCAGCCGGTGTGCATCGACGCGAGCTTGCGTTATCGCGCCATGCCGCGTGAATCGAGCGATGGTTTGATCGATTACGAAGCATGGTGCAATGGCGTGAGTGCGTTTCTCGAAGGCAAGCCGCACACGCGTTTGCTTGAGACGCTCGCGGTGGAGATTGCCGCGCTGTCGTTCGAGCAATGGCCCGCGCTCGATGCGATCACGTTGACGCTGCACAAGCCGAAGATTCGCGAAGGCACCAAGCGGCTTGGGCTGGAACTCGACTGGCGTCGCGCGGATTACGATGCCTGGCGTCTTCACGATGCCGTGCAACAGGGCGCGGCGAGATGACATCGTCGCGTGACGCGGCGGCGCATCTGTCCGCGCGTGCGTGCAAGGAGCGCGACGCGCAGGCCGCGCTCGCGCTGCTGGAGCGCAGCATGGAGTTGCGGCATCGGCGGATTGCGCTGATTCGCTATCTGCATGCGCAGTATCTCGACGCGCCATTGGAGCCGCGTCATCACGATTATGTGAAGACCATTGCCGCGCGTTTAAGCGTGGATGCGCTCATGCGCATTGCCGCCGCCGCACGCACACGCTTCGGCGAATGACGCCTGTGTTCCATCCCGATGACGCATTTCTTCTAGTGCGCGGATTTATGTCGGCGTCTACTGAAAACGGTTCGTAAATCACGCCAGAATCCACGCGGCTTGCCGCATCGAGAGGGATGACATGTCTGACGCCACACTCGCACGCGCGAGCGCCGCGGCACGGCTGGAACGCTTGCCGTTTTCGGGGTATCACCGCACCATTTTCATCATCATCGCGGTTGCGTTCTTTTTCGATTCGGTCGATCTGGGGACGATGACTTTCGTGCTCGGCTCGATCAAGACCGAGTTCAAGTTGTCGACGGCGGCGGCGGGTCTGGTCGCGAGTTCCAGTTTCTTCGGCATGGTGATCGGCGCGGCGGTCGCGGGGCTACTCGCGGATCGGTTCGGGCGACGTCCGGTGTTTCAGTGGAGCATGGTGCTGTGGGGCATCGCCTCGTATCTCTGCTCGACCGCGCAGTCCGTCGATGCGCTGATCTTTTATCGCGTGCTGCTCGGTTTCGGCATGGGCATGGAGTTTCCGATTGCGCAGACGTTGTTGTCGGAGTTCGTGCCGACGGCATCGCGCGGCAGGTTGATCGCGTTGATGGATGGGTTTTGGCCGCTTGGGTTCATCGCGTCTGGTGTGGTGTCGTATTTCGTGCTGCCGACGCTTGGCTGGCGCACTGAGTTTGCGTTGCTCGCGATTCCGGCTGTGTTCGTGTTGATCGTGCGGCGCGTGGTGCCTGAGTCGCCGCGTTGGCTTGAACATCGCGGAAGGATTGCGGAAGCGGATAAGGTGCTGGCCGAAGTCGAAGCGAAGGTGATGAAGGCCAAGGGCTTGAACAAGCTGCCGCCGCCTTCGATGATCGCGGAGCCGGTGGTGAAGCATGGGTCTAGCGCGTTTCGCGAGATATGGAGTGCGGCGTATCGGCGTCGCACGGTGATGGTGTGGATGCTGTGGTTCTTCGCACTGCTGGGTTTTTATGGGCTGACTTCGTGGCTCGGTGCGTTGATGCAGCAGGCGGGGTTTGCGGTGACCAAGTCGGTGCTTTATACGGTGCTGATTTCGCTGGGTGGCGTGCCGGGGTTTCTTTGTGCGGCATGGGCGGTGGAGAAGTGGGGGCGTAAGCCTACTTGTATCGCGTCGCTCGTGGGGAGCGGGGTGATGGCTTACCTGTACGGACAAACCGCTTTGCATGCCGAAACACCGACGTTGCTCATCTGCGCAGGCTTGTTGATGCAGTTCTTTCTCTTTGCGATGTGGGCGGTGCTTTATACCTATACGCCGGAACTTTATGGAACGGGGGCGCGGGCTACGGGGTCGGGGTTTGCATCGGCAATCGGACGAGTGGGGTCGTTGATCGGGCCTTATGTGGTGGGTGTGGTGTTGCCGGTGTTTGGACAGGGCGGGGTGTTCTCGTTGGGGGCGTTGTCGTTTGTTATTGCTGCCTTGGCTGTTTGGATTCTCGGGATCGAGACGCGAGGGTTGACGCTTGAGACGTTGGTGCAGGAGGCGGTGGAGCAGGAAGGGAGTGGGGTGCTGGTTTCTGCAAGGGAGTAGGTTTTGGGGTTTTGAGTGTAGGGCGATTTGGGGGCCGCGTGAATTCGCGGTCCTTTTTTTTGCTTGGGGCGTTGACAGAATTGCACAGTTGCTTGTTGCGCGTCTTGTTAGGATTGAAGGCTTGCAGACAAAGCTAAGGATAGCTGCTCATCGGCACATAGTTTAGGAGTGTGCATCGTGCGGCTTTGCTTCAACTATGAATCAGGTAGAACAACAACATCCGGGGCTTGATTGTGCCTGGGGGAAGCTCGAGCGTAACAAAGAGACCGGTGCTGTGGCGGGGTTTCATCCGCTGTATGACCATATGTTGGATGTGGCGGCGTGCTTTAAGCAAATGGTCAAGCGTAGTGGGCGTCTGCGTGGTGCGCTTGAGGCGACGGGTGGCCGCGTGCTCGACGAACGCGATATCGAGCGGCTTCTGGTGCTCGTCTGCTTGCATGACTTCGGCAAGGCAAACAGCGGGTTTCAAGCGAAGTGGTTCAAGGGGAAAATCCCGCAGGAATGGCCTTTGAGAGCAGGTCACGTCGCTGAAGCGCGAGATGCGCTCGAACGAAACGTGGATGCGATCGCGGGTCTGCCTTTCGATGCGATATGGGGTTGGGGAGATAGCGTTTCCCATCTTTTGTTTGCAAGCCTAAGCCATCATGGCCGTCCGGTGAAGGAACCGCTGGGCCTGAATCGCAGAAACTGGGATACGGTTCGTGATGACGATGGACGGGAGATTTATTCGCCTTCCGCAGTGCTGAGTGAGATCGGCGCGCGCGTGCGTCGGGACTTTCCGCTGGCGTTTGAATTAGGTGGGGAGCCGTTGCCTTCGGCTCCGGCGTTTGCTCATCTGTTTGCGGGGATGGTGCAACTGGCAGACTGGCTTGGGTCTGATCAGCGCTTTTTCAGGTACAGCGAACCAGGCACGGAACGGTCACTTACGAGTGCGCACGAGTCAGCTTTGGAGGCGTTTGAAACCATTGGGCTGGATTTGTCGCATGTACGCAGTCAACTCACTGGCAGTGGATTCACGTTCGCCTCTGCGTTCGAGAGAGACACGCCTTATCCCGTGCAAGCAGCATTGGGCAGGCACGATCTCGGGCCGCTGCTGATCCTCGAATCCGAAACCGGCAGCGGAAAGACCGAAGCCGCGCTTTGGCGCTTCGCCAACCTCTTCAAGGCAGGCAAGGTGGATTCGCTTTACTTCGCACTTCCCACACGTGTTGCAGCAGTTCAATTACACAAGCGAGTTCAGGAATTTGTTAAGCGCCTGTGGCCGAAAAATGCGCCCGTGGTCGTTCGTGCGCTGCCGGGTTACGAAACCGCAGGCGATGCTACGAAGGTCGAACTATCGGATTACAAGGTGCTGTGGTCTGACGATCCCGGCGACGATAAGGCACTTCAGCGCTGGGCTGCCGAGCGGCCGAAGCGCTTTCTTGCGGCGACCATCGCGGTGGGCACCATCGATCAGGCCTTGCTGGCCGGGTTGGGCGTGCGGCATGCGCATTTGCGGCATGCGGCGCTTAGTCGTTCGTTGCTGGTTGTTGATGAAGTCCATGCGTCGGATACGTATATGTCGACTTTGCTCGAAAATTTACTCAAGGCACATCACTCCGCAGGAGGTCACGCGCTGCTGCTTTCGGCGACGCTTGGTTCGCGGCAGCGGTTGCAGTTTCAGAGGATCGTCGACGAGAGTGCTGAGGAACTGAGCGTTGATAAAGCGATTGATTCGGATTATCCCGCGCTGACGGACGGAAAAACGGTTCATGGGCTGAGTTCGCAGGGCAAGCCAAAAACGATCCAATGGGAAACGCTGAACGCCATAGAGGATTACGCGTCCATCGCGCAACGCGCCGTGGATGCAGCGAAAAAGGGCGCGCGCGTGCTGATCGTGCGCAACACCGTTCCCGCCGCGATCGCCACGCAAAAAGCACTTGAAGCATTGGGCGATGGGCCATGGCTCTATAGAGTCAATGGTGTGGCGACCTTGCATCACAGTCGCTTCAGTCGGGAGGACCGTCCGCTTTTAGATGCGTGCGTCGAAGAATATCTTGGCAAGGAATGGATGGGTAAGCCGGGCTGCGTCGTAGTCGGGACGCAGACGCTCGAACAGAGCCTCGATATAGACGCGGACTTTCTTATCACCGATATCTGCCCGATGGACGTGCTTTTGCAGCGGATCGGGCGGCTGCATCGTCACAAACGCAAGAAAGGCGAGCGGCCCAAGGGCTTTGAGAAACCGCAAGCATATGTGCTGATTCCGCAAAGTCGCTCCTTTGATTCATACCTCAAACGGCCTTCTTTCGGCTTGGGCTGGATGGAAAACGGCAGTGGTGTGTATCCGGATCTGCGCATGATTGCAGCCACGCGTTTTCTCATCGAGCAAAAGCCTACACGAAAGATCCCGCTCGAAAATCGTCGGCTAGTCGAGCGTTCGACGCATCCCGATTGTCTCAAGGCGATACAAACCAAGTTTGGTGCTGACTGGGCAGAACTGGCGGACAAGCTAGAAGGCAGCAAGAGCGCCATGCGGACCTTCGCGCGCTTGCACAAGCTGCCCTTCGACATCCATTTCCAAGACCTTCGCTTCAAGGACGAAGAGCGCATAGCCACGCGTCTCGGCGCGGCTGACCGTCTCATAAAATTCGAGAAACCGCAACAAGGCCCGTTCGGGCAGGACGTAAAGCACATTGCCATTCGTCATCACATGCTGCCTCGTCCGCACGATCCGGATACGCAGCCTTCGCATATCGTGACGCTCGAAGACGGCTTCTCTTTTGCGCTTGGCACGGCGCGTTACACGTACACGCGCTTCGGCATTCAGAAAGACCGGTCGCGTTAAACAAAGAGCATTTCCATGAGCCTCAGTTTCAATCTTCTCGATGAACCGTTGATCCGGTATCGATGCAGCGAAAGGCGTGTGCATCACGTCACACTGCCGCAACTCTTTTGCGCCTTCAACGATGACGCCGTGCGCGACTTCCCCGCGTTGCAGGCGCATCAGCGTCACCCGTGGCATGCGTTTCTTGTTCAGATTGCCGCGCTTGCGCTTCATGTAGCGGACCGCAAAACGCCTTTTGAGACTGCGGAGGAATGGCGTGCTGCATTACTTGCGCTAACTCCGGACGACCCGGATGGCGCGGCGTTCTCGCTCGTCGCGCCGGACGACCGACCGGCGTTTCTGCAAGCGTCATGCAAAAGCGACAAATCGAAGACATGGAAGAAGCGCCTTGCTACGCCTGATGTACTCGACATGCTGATTACGTCGCGAAACCACGACCTGAAGACCGGACGCATGACAAACGCTCAGCCCGACGACTGGATTTTTGCGCTCGTCAGCTTGCAGACGCAGGAAGGGTTTCTCGGAGCGGGGAATTATGGCGTCTCGCGGATGAACGGAGGCTTCGCGAGTCGGCCCGCGTTTGGCCTAGTGCCGGAGGGGTGTTGGGGTCGGCGCTGGAAACGGGATACTGGCTTGCTTCGCGAAGCGCGGAAGCGAATCGCAAGAGACAACGAACTGAAGGAGAAAGGCGGAGTCGCACTCGTATGGCTCAAGGCTTGGGACGGCGCGAGCAGTTTGTCATTTAACGAACTCGATCCGTTCTATATCGAGATTTGCCGCCGTGTGCGCTTGCAGACGAATGGCGAATCGCTCACGGCAATCGGCACAAGCAGCAAGACGGTGCGCATCGCGGCGAAGGAACGCAATGGCATAACCGGTGATGCATGGACCCCGGTAGACAGCAGCGAGGCGAAGGCCTTGTCGATCACGGCTAGAGGTTTCAATTACAAAGTCGCGAGCGAGCTCGCGTTCCTGAGGAAAAAATTTGAGCCGACGATTGCTCAAGACATTCAAAAGGGAGACGGTCAAGAGGGACTTTATATTCTGGCGCAGGCCGTAACGCGTGGTCAAGGAAAGACAGAGGGATATCACGAGCGGCGCATTCCCTTTGCCAACAAGATGATCAAGGCATTTCGCGAAAAGAAAGCGGACGGTATCGCGCATAGTGTGAACGAGCGTATCAATGCAATCGCCGTGGTGCGCAAGATCTTGTGGAACGCCCTGTGTGGACTGTTTGGCAATGCAGAGCTGAACGTAAGCGACGACACGAAGGACAAGGCCAACTCATTCGCAAGGGTTTTCGAACTAAACGAGGACATGCGCTTTTTCGACGATCTTGGCCAAGAATTTGAAGCTGACGACCCTGAGGCCGAGCATGATCGCTGGCTGTTTGCACTAGTCGGTCGCGCGGAAGTGGTGCTGAGCCGCGCGTTCGTCGCCGGGCCGCGCAGTACGGAACGTCGCTATCTTGCAAGAAGCGCAGCTCTCTCGCGGTTCCACAGCGGTTTGCGTTCCCCGAAGGGGCATCAACAAATCGCCAACCTACTCAGGCAGCAAGCTCACACGCGTTCAAAAGCGTCATCCGAAGCATCGAAAAAGGTTTGATATGGAAACGATCGAAAGCGCAGATTCGGCGCTGAAACCAAAAAACTTCTTTAGTCAGATTGCGTCAGTCGCGGGGTATATCGAGGCGGCCAGCGAGTCCGAGGGCGGCTTAAAAACCGACTTTATCACGCTCAAGCGATTCAACCCACAAGCCGAAAAACTCAGCGGTCCGGAGTTCACAGCCCTAGTACAAATGTTTATATACGCGGGCGTGCCTTACGAAAAATTCAGTTCTGAAACGTTCTGGCGATGGGCCTTCATTGCACACGGTATCGCATTGACTGGGCATTCCGAATTCGGGCGTACGGCGGATGAGGCAAGGGAAAAACTGGGCACTCAACTGTCTCGGGCTGGCGTCTCGATGGCACGGCTTCATCGTTTGCTCAACGCGCGCGGGCGTGCGTTCTTGCAAACGCTTTCTCACGTCCTGCGAATGATGCAAAGCAAACGTGTCAAAGCAAACTGGGTTGAACTCGCCGTCCTTGTGCTTCGTGAGGGGACAAACGATCGCCGGCAAAAGGAGCGCGAGGAGAAAGCACGCATCAACCTAGTCACCGCCTTTGTTCGCGCCGAAAGCGCGCAAACGAAAAAGTCATGAAAAACCTGTTTGACGAAGACACACGCTTTAAGGGAACCACCATGCCGCAACCGCGTTTCATTCAAATTCACACGCTGCAAAGCTACTCCGCCGCGCTCTTAAACCGCGACGAGTCTGGCCTCTCCAAACGCCTGCCATTGGGCGACGCCGTTCGCACACGCATTTCATCGCAATGTCTCAAACGTCACTGGCGTATCGCAGAAGATCACCATTCGCTGAAGTCGCTCGGTGTGCCAATGTCGATTCGCTCACGCTCGACGCTAAAGCTGATCCGCGATGAACTCGTCAGCCGGAATGTGCCGGATACGTTTGCGCAGGCCGCTGCCGAAGCGCTGCGTGCGGCCGAGCTCCTGGACAAGGGTGCAAAGGAACCGAAGGGCGACAAGGCGGCGAAGCCCGACGACGCTTTGAAAACCGGCCAAGCCGTCCTACTCGGCCGCGCCGAAATCGACTACCTCGTCAAGGGATGCGCCGAACTCGCCGCCAAATGCAAGGACGAGAAGGACTTGAAGACCGCTGTCGCGAGTTTCCTCAAGGCTGAGAAGTCGAACATCGAAGCGTTGAAACACGGTAGCGGACTGGAAGCGGCGCTATTCGGCCGCATGGTCACGTCAGACACACTCGCTTCGCGCGATGCCGCCGTCTACGTCGCCCACGCCTTCACCGTGCATGAAGCGCAAGTTGAGAACGACTACTTCACCGTTGTCGATGACCTCTTGCGCGAAGGCGGCGAACGCGGCTCTGCAGGCATATTCGAAACCGAACTGGCCTCAGGCCTCTATTACGGTTACGTCGTAGTCGACGTCCCGCAACTCGTGGCAAATCTCGAAGGCATCGGCATGTCGGAGTGCTTCAGCGCGCATCCCGAGCAACGTGAACTCGCGGGCCGCGTCGTGAACAATTTGCTGCATCTGATCGCAACCGTCAGCCCCGGCGCAAAACGCGGATCGACCGCGCCATTCGCAAACGCAAGCCTGATGCTCGTCGAAACCGGCGATTGGCAACCGCGCAGTCTCGCAGGCGCATTCGAAAACGCGCTCGCCACAACAGGCGAGAAACTTCGCGGGCAAGCCGTCAAACAACTCGCGCGCGAAATCGAAAAGCACGATGCCGCCTACGGCGCACCCCTTGCTCGCAGATTCCTCGCGCTCGACGACGACGCAGCGATCCCGCAAGCCACGCGTCTGCCGCTCGCGCAACTTGGCAAGTGGGTGCAGGATCGCATCGTCGAAGGTGCGTGAGATGCGTCGTCATCTCCTGATGCGCCTGCGCGCGCCGCTTATCTCCTTCGGCGGCGAGACCATCGACGCTTATGGCGTGATCCGAGAATTCCCCGCGTTGTCGATGGTGACAGGCCTGCTCGGCAACGCGCTCGGTTACGAACGCAGCGGAGGCGCGAAACTCGATCGCTTGCAGGGGCGCATCGTGATGGGCACGCGGATCGACCGTCGCGGCGAGCATCTGCAGGACTTTCAGACCGCGCAACTCGCCAAGCGCGATCAGGCATGGACCACACGCGGCGAACCCGACTCGCGTCAGGGCGGCGAGGATTCGTACAAAAGTCCGCACTTGCGCTTTCGCGACTATCGCGCGGATTTGGATGCGCTCGTCGCGCTGCGTCTCGAATCAGCGGATGAAGAACCGACGCTCGACACGCTGGCTCAGGCGCTCGACCGTCCAATGCGTCCGCTCTTTATCGGCCGCAAGCCGTGCCTGCCATCTGCGCGCGTGTTCGCCGGTTTCATCGATGCCGAGAACGTGCTCGATGCCCTCCAACGCGCGCCCGGCCTTGCTGCATCGCAATTCCGCTTCCAGTGGCCGGAACACGAAGGCGTCTTGCGCCACGCGCGCGCGACCGACATCTGCGACGAGCGCATCTGGACCTCTGGCGTTCACGGTGGCTGGCGGCGAGTGTTCGAAGGCAGTGGCGCGCGCGTGACGGGCGCTGCGATTTCATCGAATTTGCCGGAATGATCTGCATGACCACTTTCAACTTGATGCATTGCCAGCCCGACTCGCTTAAGTTCGCGCAGTGGGCCGCGCGGCAACGCTTGCTCCCGCCGGGCGGCGATACCGGTTATGCACTGCACGCCGCGCTGCATGCCGTGTTCGGCGCGCGGGTGCCCAAACCGTTTTATCACCGCGATGAGCGCGCCGGTTTGGTGGCCTATACGCAAAGCACGGAGGAAGAATTGCGCGAGGCGGTGGCGATCTGCCCCGCGCCCGATCTCGTCGATGCGCTCGGGCTCGAACGTGGACCGCAACGTCCTGGACTCGGCGTGAAGCCGTTTCCACTGCAATGGCAGGCCGGGCGCATGATAGGTTTTGAACTGCGCGTGCGGCCCATGCGTCGGAATACGTCACGCGATAACAAGCACAGCGTCGAGCGCGATGCGTATCGCGTGGAAGAAGAGCGCCGCGCAGAGCTGAAGGATTTCTCGCGCGAGGAAACTTACGTGCACTGGCTGAAAGAGCAACTCGCAAGAGACGGCGCAGCCACGCTCGAAGACGCCCGCATGACGCGCTATCAACTGACATCGGTCATCCGCCGCACGCAGGCGAACGCGGAAAACAACGAAGGCCGAAAGCCACGCACCATCCTCGGTCCCGATGCCACGTTCACCGGCCATCTCTGCGTCAAGGATACCGAAGCATTCGCGCGCTTGCTGATACGCGGTGTGGGACGGCATCGTTCGTTCGGGTTTGGGATGTTGATGTTGAGGCCCGCTTCGATTGCTTAAGGGACGACTCGGGCTGGAAACGTCGCGCGTGCCGCATTCGGACCGGCACGGTTTGTTATGGCTTGATCGTGGCGAACTCAGTGTGATCGACGGATGCCTGCACTTCACGAGCGGGAAGTACGTCGATCAAATTCCGCATCAATCCGTGTCGATGATCCTGCTCGGCCCGGGCAGCAGCGTCACGCACGATGCGCTGCGTCTGCTCGCCCGGCATGGCACCTTGCTCGCGGCGGTCGGCGTCGATGGCGTGCGGACTTACACCGCACCGCCGCTGATGCCGGACCGCTCCGATGTCGCGCGTCGCCACGCGGAACTGTGGGGCAATCCGCGCCGGCGTCTGGCCGTCGCGCGACATATGTATGCGCTGCGGCTGGGCGAGATTTTGCCGCATCGCGATCTCGATACCTTGCGCGGCATCGAAGGCGCGCGCGTGAAAGCCATCTACCGGTTGCGCGCGCAGCAGTTCGGGATCGAATGGGAAGGGCGTCGTTACGATCGCGCGAATCCCGATTCCGCCGATGTGATCAATCAGGCAATCAATCACGCAGCGAGCGCGGTTCTGGGCGCGGCGACGATTGCCGTGCAGTCGCTGGCGGCGGTGCCGCAGCTCGGGTTCATCCACGAGGACTCGGGGCAGGCGTTCGTGCTCGATGTCGCGGATCTGTTTCGCGATGACATCACGCTGTCGATTGCGTTCGCGGCTGCGAAGGCGGCGGAGGGCAGCGATGAGACCATCGACCGGCTCGTGCGACGTGAGGCTGCGCGCGTGTTTCGCAGGCAGGCAGTGATTCCGTCGATGATCGACGCCATCAAGAAGGTGCTGAAGCTCGACGAGAAGGAGGAGGCCGATGCCGCTGGTCGTGGTGATGACGCGTGACGTCGCGGACCGGTTTCGCGGGTTCCTCGCGTCGGTGATGCTGGAGGTTTCGGTGGGGGTTTATGTGTCGCCCAGGATGAACAAGGGCGTTCGCGAGCGGACTTGGTCGGTGCTGGCGGACTGGCATGGGCGTGAGCCGCGTGGGAGTGTGGTGATGGTTTGGCAAGAGAGGGATGCGGTCGGCGGGATTGGGATTGCGCATCTTGGGGAGCCGCCGAGGGACTTGGTGGAGGTGGATGGGATGTATTTGGTTAGGAGGGGTGGGTAGGGTTGGGGGCGGTTTTTGAGGCGGTTTTTTGCGGGGTTGGTGGGAGATGGGTTTGGGGGTTTTTGGTTTTGGATCATGGGGTTACTTGGGAGGGGTTCCTCCGCGTACGCGGAGATAGACCCATCAGACGCCGCCCTTGGCTGTGGCCTGTATTGGTTCCTCCGCGTACGCGGAGATAGACCCCCACCTCGATGAGGCCGTTGATGCACTCCCTGGGTTCCTCCGCGTACGCGGAGATAGACCGCGGCAGAACGCCAAGCGCTGGAACGGGCGCTCGGTTCCTCCGCGTACGCGGAGATAGACCCCGGTGGCTAAGCCATGATCATGATCGACAACGGGTTCCTCCGCGTACGCGGAGATAGACCCCACTCGCGATAGGCAATGCAATCGTCAGCGCTGGTTCCTCCGCGTACGCGGAGATAGACCGCTTTGATAGATCGTCATCGACCGGCAGCTCCTGGTTCCTCCGCGTGCGCGGAGATAGACCCCAAAAACGGGGAAGACGCATTTGCTCAAGCTCGGTTCCTCCGCGTGCGCGGAGATAGACCCGCCCATCAACGACGAAATGCTTTGCGCTCTCTGGTTCCTCCGCGTGCGCGGAGATAGACCATCGCTGCCGCCCTGGGTGGGTTCAAGAAAGACGGTTCCTCCGCGTGCGCGGAGATAGACCTTTCAGCTTGGGCAAACGCGCCTTGAGCGCAGCGGTTCCTCCGCGTGCGCGGAGATAGACCGTTGACGGTAAGAAAATCAACCGGACGGCGGACGGTTCCTCCGCGTGCGCGGAGATAGACCCATCGAGACTTCGAGCGAACGCATCGCATCCACGGTTCCTCCGCGTGCGCGGAGATAGACCTTAAGATGACTGCGGTCAAAGCGATTCAATAACGGTTCCTCCGCGTGCGCGGAGATAGACCGCCGACGTTCAAGCCTTCCTGAATTGCATCTGGGGTTCCTCCGCGTGCGCGGAGATAGACCCCGCATCGACTGGCGACTATGCCGCTGGCGATCGGTTCCTCCGCGTGCGCGGAGATAGACCGTCGAATGATGGAAGGTCGGCGCATGGTTAGATGGTTCCTCCGCGTGCGCGGAGATAGACCGGCGGCGCGCTTTTCGGTGAGTTGACCGGGCGTGGTTCCTCCGCGTGCGCGGAGATAGACCCCACCGAGGCTCGACTGGCGAAGGTGTAACGCTGGTTCCTCCGCGTACGCGGAGATAGACCCGCGGCGCCACGCGCTTTAGGTTTTCAGATCTAGGTTCCTCCGCGTACGCGGAGATAGACCGACGTCAGGTGGCTCCGGCGCGACTATCCCGCAGGTTCCTCCGCGTACGCGGAGATAGACCGTGCTTCCGCAGGGCGTCGACTATTCGCGGATGGGTTCCTCCGCGTACGCGGAGATAGACCCTACATCGCGACCGTGGAAGCGGACGCCCTCGAGGTTCCTCCGCGTACGCGGAGATAGACCGCGGCCGCGCTCGCGTGCTGCTGGCCGGAGGGTGGTTCCTCCGCGTACGCGGAGATAGACCCTACATCGCGACCGTGGAAGCGGACGCCCTCGAGGTTCCTCCGCGTACGCGGAGATAGACCGCGGCCGCGCTCGCGTGCTGCTGGCCGGAGGGTGGTTCCTCCGCGTACGCGGAGATAGACCCGATCGCTTGGCAGATCTTCGAAGATGAACGCAGGTTCCTCCGCGTACGCGGAGATAGACCGCCCCATCGATTCGAATCGAGCGCGCTATACCCGGTTCCTCCGCGTACGCGGAGATAGACCGTTGCGTGATCGCCCAGGCCAAGCGACTTGATGGGTTCCTCCGCGTACGCGGAGATAGACCTCGGGGTGCGCTCAAAGTCGGGCATGTACACCAGGTTCCTCCGCGTACGCGGAGATAGACCCACGACCGCCGGGAACGGCGATCTTACAGTGCTGGTTCCTCCGCGTACGCGGAGATAGACCTGCGATGATGGAAACGCTATCACCGTACGCGACGGTTCCTCCGCGTACGCGGAGATAGACCCTCTTCCATCTTGCGAGTCAGTTTCGGCAGCTCGGTTCCTCCGCGTACGCGGAGATAGACCGAAAGCCTTGAGCGCGGCGATGGTCAGCGGACCGGTTCCTCCGCGTACGCGGAGATAGACCGACGTGCCTGTGAAATCCCTACACGGAAAGCTCGGTTCCTCCGCGTACGCGGAGATAGACCGTACGCGGATCATGATGCACTCCTTTCGACCTTGGTTCCTCCGCGTACGCGGAGATAGACCCTGGCTGGATGATCCTTAAGGATGGCACTCAAAGGTTCCTCCGCGTACGCGGAGATAGACCCGCTCTCGACGGCGGTCCGCTCGCGGCTGGACTGGTTCCTCCGCGTACGCGGAGATAGACCGCGGACCGCGACGCGGCCAGCGATGGGCTGACGGGTTCCTCCGCGTACGCGGAGATAGACCGCCAGATCCATCGATAGCGGTCAGGGTCAGTGCGGTTCCTCCGCGTACGCGGAGATAGACCGCGCCGCATCTGGGGTGATGCTCGATTCCTCACGGTTCCTCCGCGTACGCGGAGATAGACCCCGTGGCAGGGAGCGCGCCGCCGTTAAACGACAGGTTCCTCCGCGTACGCGGAGATAGACCGATCGCCAACGAGATCATGGGTGACGACTCGGGGGTTCCTCCGCGTACGCGGAGATAGACCCCCATCAACGCTAACCTAGTGGACGATCCCCAAGGTTCCTCCTAGTACGCGGAGATAGACCGGTGTACGTTCCCGCGCTGTAGACATTAGTCATGGTTCCTCCGCGTACGCGGAGATAGACCCGGTACTCCGGCTGGTCCCGTTATCCCTTTTTGGGTTCCTCCGCGTGCGCGGAGATAGACCGCACGCTCGGGATCAGAAAGGCAAAGCCATCGAGGTTCCTCCGCGTGCGCGGAGATAGACCCTCAGACGCATAGACGCGCGCACTTTGCAGTTTGGTTCCTCCGCGTACGCGGAGATAGACCCTCTGCGATCGGGCTCGTTCTTCCCACGTTACGGTTCTTCCGCGTGCGCGGTGATAAACCTTGATGGGAAGACGGCGAGAGGTTCGTTGTACTGGTTCCTCCGCGTGAGCAGCGTTTGACCCGTCTGCACTGTCACGCAATCGAAAGATGATCGGGTGCCTCTGCTTATGCGGGAATAAATCTTGCGCGCACGATATCCGAGTGTCCGAAAGGACTTAGATGGTAGACCACTACAAATGCAAGAATTCCGTATTCTAAATACGAAGGGTAACTGTATGAGTTACATCGAAACGCCGATGGGTCCAATGCATCCTTTCGAAGAAGACAGCCGACGCGTGTTGGAGGCAAATAAGTGGATCTGAGCGTCACAGTAGATCACTTCGAAAATCTCGACACCGCGCTCTTTCACTTCGCAAGCGGAATCATCGAGAAATTCGGCGATCATCAACAGCTGCGCAAACCTATCTACTCTGCGAATACGAGCGAGAGGCAGAGCGTTTCGGCGGCAACGTGCCCATGCGTGCACCCATCGTCGGTAAACCAGAAATCAACTTCTTCGGCGGAAAAAGATGCGCAATCCGATTCGCAGAAGGCGTCTTCAAAACCTGCGGCCCCTGTGGCATACTTCTCGAGTTCGATGATGAGACAATCACTGGGTTTGAAGACCGATCCAGCACAGATGAGTCATAAGGCATTTGAGCTCCTCCTCGTGTGCGGAGATAGGTCTACCTTGGGTTTAGATGCTTCCTACCCCCCGCAGGGTTCCTCCGCTTCCGCGGAGATAGACCGTACTACAACGTCAAGTTCGACCGCATCGACCAATTTCCTCCGCCTTCGCGGAGACAGAACCACAACCTACACCCCCACCTTCTCCCGCACACCACCCCTCGCCTTCCTCCCCCCCGCCACAAAATAACCCGTACCAACTCTTTCAAGCGCCTGCAACCCCCGAATCCGATCCGCAATCTTCTCCGCCATCATGATCGTAGGCGCATTCAGGTTACCAGTAGTAATCTGCGGCATGATCGAAGCATCCACCACGCGCAGACCATGCAACCCATGCACGCGCCCTTCACCATCCACAACAGCCATCTCATCCACTCCCATCTTGCAAGAACAAGAAGGGTGATAAGCCGTCTCCGCCTTCGCGCGCACGAACGCATCGATCTCCCGATCCGTCACGAGGTCCTCACCCGGATTCAACTCCCGCCCGCGATACCGTGCCAACGCCGGCTGCCGAATAATCTCCCGCGTAATCCGAATAGCATCGCGAAACTCACGCCAATCCAGCGCATCCGCCATGTAGTTGAACAAGATACTCGGATGCGCATTCGGATCACGCGACTTGAGTTTCACCCGCCCCCGGCTAGGCGAGCGCATCGACCCGACATGCGCCTGAAACCCATGCATCTCAATCGCATTCGACCCGTTATAGTTAATCGCAACCGGAAGAAAGTGGTACTGAATATTCGGCCATAAATCGTCATCACGCGTGCGAATGAATCCACCTGCCTCGAACTGATTGCTCGCGCCAA
Source organism: Caballeronia sp. A2-2 (assembly GCF_057612605.2). Classification (NCBI taxonomy): domain Bacteria; kingdom Pseudomonadati; phylum Pseudomonadota; class Betaproteobacteria; order Burkholderiales; family Burkholderiaceae; genus Caballeronia; species Caballeronia sp. A2-2. Next base: position 23,357 of record NZ_CM172588.1, read on the forward strand.
TACCCGTGCCATTCAACATCCACTCAAGCCCGATAGCCGGTTGATTCCACCACTTCAAGGCCGGATAAAGCGACACCGGCTCCTTGCACTCGTACTGCATATACATCTCAAGGTGATCCTGAAGATTCTCACCCACACCCGGCAAATCGAGCACAACAGGAATATCCAGTTCCTTAAGCCAACTAGCCCGGCCGACACCCGAGCGCTGCAACAATTGCGGCGATGCAATCGCCCCGCTGCAAACAAGCACCTCACGCCGCACATGCGCCGTCACACGCTGCCCGCCCTGCAAATAAGCCACGCCAATCGCACGCTTGCCCGAGAACAACACACGGTCCGTCACCGCATGCGTCACGATAGTCAGATTCCCGCGATGCTTCGCCGCATCCAGATAACCGCGCGCCGTGCTCGCCCGCCGTCCCTTCGCGGTCACGGTACGATCCATCGGCCCAAACCCTTCCTGCTGATACCCGTTCAAATCTTCCGTACGCGGATACCCCGCCTGCACACCCGCTTCGACCATCGCGGCAAAGAGCGGATTATTGCCGGGCTTGCTCGTCGTTACATGCACCGGACCATCGCCGCCGTGATAAGCATTCGGTCCGATGTCACGCGTCTCCGCCTTCCGAAAATACGGCAGACAATCGAGATAACTCCAGTCGGCGAGACCCGGCATCGATGCCCAGTTGTCGTAATCGAGCGCATTGCCGCGGATATAGCACATGCCATTGATCAGCGACGATCCCCCCAGCCCCTTGCCGCGCCCGCACTCCATGCGACGGTTGTTCATATGCGGCTCGGGCTCGGTTTCATAAGCCCAGTTATAGCGTCGTCCTTGCAACGGATAAGCCAGCGCCGCTGGCATCTGCGTGCGAAAGTCGAAGCGATAATCCGGCCCGCCCGCTTCGAGCAACAGCACGGTCACATCCGCGTCCTCGGTCAGACGCGACGCGAGCACATTACCCGCCGATCCCGCGCCCACGATGATGTAGTCGTATTCATTCGCGCTCATCGAAAAGCTCCTTAAAACACGGGCTGATAAGGTCCGAGTTCCACTTGCACGGACTTGATGCGCGTATAAGCGTTCAGCGTGACGATGCCATTCTCACGTCCCACGCCCGATTGCTTATAGCCGCCCACGGGCATTTCAGCAGGCGACTCCCCCCACGTATTGATCCAGCAAATGCCCGCTTCCAGCCGATGAATCACGCGATGCGCGCGCGACAGACTTTCCGTCACCACGCCCGCCGCGAGTCCATACTCAGTATCGTTGGCACGTGCGATTGCTTCGGTTTCCTCATCGAAGCAAAGAATGCTCATGACCGGCCCGAAAATCTCTTCACGCACGATACGCATATCATCGCGGCAATCCGCGAACACGGTCGGCGCGACATACTGGCCGCGCGCGAACACGCCATCGACCAAGCGCGAACCGCCCGCGATCAACCGTGCGCCTTCGCGCTTGCCGCTTTCGATATAGCCAAGCACTTTCTCCAGTTGTGCGGCACTTGCAAGCGGTCCGAAGTTCGTGCGTTCATCGTCCGGCACGCCAATTCGTACGCGCTTCACGCGTTCCAGCACCAGCGCCTCGAACCGTTCGATCACACCGCGCTGGACGAACACGCGCGTGCCGTTCGTGCACACCTGTCCTGAACTAAAGAAGTTCGCGCTCATGGCGATATCGGCGGCGCGTTCGAGGTTGGCATCGTCGAATACGATGAGCGGGGACTTGCCGCCCAGTTCCATCGTCACCTCTTTGAGGGTGGAGCCGCCCGCGTGCGCCATCACTTTCTTGCCGGTCGCGACGCCGCCCGTAAACGAAATCTTCTCGATGCCGCCATGTTCCGCGAGCATCGCGCCGACGCGGCCATCGCCCTGAACGACGTTGAACACGCCTGCGGGCACACCGGCTTCCGTGTAAATCTCCGCGAGCTTGGAGGCCGTGAGCGGCGTGATTTCGCTCGGCTTGAAGATCATCGCGTTACCGGCGGAAAGCGCGGGCGCGGACTTCCAGCACGCGATCTGAATCGGATAATTCCATGCGCCGATGCCCGCGCACACGCCAATCGGCTCGCGCCGCGTATAAACGAACGACGAATCGCGCAAGGGAATCTGCTCGCCTTCGATGGCGGTCGCCAGCCCCGCGTAATACTCGATGACATCCGCGCCCGTGACGATATCCACCGCGCGCGTTTCGGCAATGGGCTTGCCCGTATCGCGCGTCTCCAACGCGGCGAGTTCGTCGTTACGCGCGCGCAGCAAGTCCACCGCGCGACGCAGGATGCGCGAGCGCTGCATCGCCGTCATGGCGGCCCATTCGCGCTGGCCGTCGCGTGCCGAACGCACCGCGCGATCGATATCCGCCTGCGACGCCTGCTGAACATGCGCGAGCGTTTCGCCGGAAGCGGGATCGAGGGTGTCGAACGTTTCGCCGCTCGTCGCATCGACGTATTCGCCGCCGATGTAAAGCCGTTGATCTTCGAATGCCGACATGACGCGACCTCCTGCTCATTAATCTTCGGACGGATCAGCCTTATAGGCCAACATTCAGCGCATGTTAGGTTTTTTATTTTGAACGGTCAATCAATAAAAACTTGATGCTCGGACGTGTGATGTCGGTTTCAGTCAAACCCGCGTCGCTTTAAGTGTAAGTGCGTGCGCACGCTCGGCGTACCCTCGTTTCACGGGCGCGATGATCGCAAGCGGTGCATCGCGCGAGCCGTCCACGACACAATGGAGACGATCAATGAGCAGCAATCGCGGCGTCGTTTATCTGGGGCAGGGCAAGGTCGAAGTGCAATCCATCGACTATCCGAGGATGGTCGATCCGCGTGGCCGCGACATCGGCCACGGCGTGATTCTGAAAGTGGTGTCCACCAACATCTGCGGGTCCGATCAACATATGGTGCGCGGCCGCACGACGGCCGAAGTCGGTCTGGTGCTCGGGCACGAGATCACGGGCGAAGTCATCGAGATCGGTCGTGATGTGGAGACGCTTGCCATCGGCGATCTGGTGTCGGTGCCGTTCAACGTGGCGTGCGGGCGCTGTCCGACGTGCAAGGCGCAGCATACGGGCGTGTGTTTGAACGTGAACCCGTCGCGCGCGGGTGGTGCGTATGGTTATGTCGACATGGGCGGATGGATTGGCGGTCAGGCCGAATACGTGATGGTGCCGTATGCTGATTTCAATCTGCTCAAGTTTCCCGACAAGGCGCAGGCGCTGTCCAAGATTCGCGATCTGACGTGTCTTTCCGATATCTTGCCGACGGGGTATCACGGCGCGGTGATGGCGGGTGTGAAGCCGGGCGCAACGGTTTATATCGCGGGTGCGGGGCCGGTGGGGATGGCGGCGGCGGCATCGGCGCGGTTGTTGGGGGCGGCGGTCACCATTGTTGGTGACATGAACGAGGAGCGCTTGGCGCATGCGCGCAAGATGGGTTTCGAGACGATCGATCTTTCTAAAGATGGGACGTTGGGCGAGCAGATCGAGCAGATTCTCGGCAAGCCGGAGGTGGATTGCGCGGTGGATTGTGTGGGGTTCGAAGCGCATGGACATGGTTCCGACAGTGGTCATGAAGCACCGGCGACCGTGCTCAATTCGTTGATGGAGATTACGACTGCTGCGGGCGCGATTGGTATTCCGGGCCTTTATGTGACCGATGATCCGGGTGCGGTGGATGCGGCTGCACGTAAAGGAAGTCTAAGCATTCGCTTTGGATTGGGTTGGGCTAAGTCGCATTCGTTTCATACGGGGCAGACGCCTGTCATGAAGTACAACCGCAATCTGATGCAGGCGATTTTGTGGGATCGGCTGCCGATTGCGGACATTGTTAATGTTTCGGTTATTTCTTTGGCTGAGGCGCCGGAGGGGTATAGGAAGTTTGATGGCGGGGCGCCGAGGAAGTTTGTTATTGATCCGCATGGGGTTTTGAAGGCTGCCGCTTAAGGGGCTTTTTTGTCGGGGAAGGGGCTGCTGGTGTTTGTGTTGTTTATTCAGTAGCCGCCTCCCCGGCGGGGGGGTAACTTTCTTTGCTGCTGCAAAGAAAGTCACCAAAGAAAGCAGCTTTTTACCCCATGCACGATGGCTGGAAAGGGTTGGTCTGGATTAACGATACAGTGGCCGCAGTAGGACTTCTCGCGCATAACTCGCCGCTTAGGCAACCTTGCGATTGCGCGCTCGAAAACTCAATCGCAAGTGGACCGCATTCATTCAATCGGCCATGCGCTGCGCGCGCCGAGAACTTTAGAACGGAATCCCGCAGCGTATTAGCGCCCAGTTACATCACGCCGCATCGCACCCATCCCATTGGGTCCTACCTTGATTGGTGATCCGACTAAAAAAGAAAATGCCAACGTGTTACTCATGCCTGAATAATGAGTTGGTCTTACGTGGCCATGTGACTTTTGTTGGAAGCCGTAACCAAGGTAGGGCCGAATAGCAATCTTGCGATGCCGCTTGATGTGGCTGGGCGCTGATACGCTGCGGGATTCCGTTCTAAAGTTCTCGGCGCGCGCAGCGCATGGCCGAAGGAATGAGTGCGGTCCACTAAGCTCAAAAGATTTGAGCACGAAATCGCGAGGTTGCCTAAGCGGCTCGTAATGCGTAGAAAGTCCTATTGCGGCCACTGTATCGTTAATCCAGACCAACCCTTTCCAGCCATCGAGCATGGGGTAAAAAGCTGCTTTCTTTGGTGACTTTCTTTGCAGCAGCAAAGAAAGTTACCCCCCCGCCGGGGAGGCGGCTACTGAACAAACCAAACAAACAACAGCAGCCCTTTGCACGAAAGACCAAAACCCTCAAGCCACCAACACCGAAGAAGCCCCCGGCACGGCCAAAAGCGGCGCCACCTGCTTCCTCCTCTCCCTAGTCGGCGCCGTCCCAAACGCATCCCGATAACTCTTAGAAAAATGACAAGCAGACTGAAACCCACAAGCCATAGTGATATGCATAATCGACATATCAGTCTGAAGCAAAAGCTCCCGAGCCCTTCTCAACCGCAGGGTTAAATAATAGTGAGTAGGCGTCATCCCAAGATGCTCTCGAAACAGCCGTTGCAACTGCCTCTGCGACATCCCCGCCAGCCGGGCAAGTTCTTCCCGCGAAAGAGGCTCCTCGATATTGTTCTCCATGAGAGAAATAACTTCGAAGAGCGACTTATTAGCAGACCCCAGGCGAGCAACCAAAGGCATTCGCTGCTGCGCACTCGTATCCCTGACATGATCGACAATAAACTGCTCCGCGATCTGCGTGACCCTCGCTGTCCCCACGCGTGAAGCGATGAGATTAAGCATCATATCGAGCGGCGCAACGCCCCCGGTGCAAGTCACCCGATCCCGATCGACGACAAAGAGTTCCTTGAGAAACCGCGTATCGGGAAACTCCTCCTTGAGCGCCGACATGTTCTCCCAGTGAATGGCACACGCATAACCCGCCAGCAATCCAGCACGAGCCAGCGCATAAGTTCCGGTACACAAAGACCCCAGAACCGCCCCCATGCGAGCAAACCGCCGCAAGGCAGAAAGATGCTCCGGCGTGGTCGAACGCTGTACATCGATGCCACCGACCACGAACACGATATCCGGCTGCCCGACACACTCCACCGGCCCGGTATCGACAGAAAGCCCGTTGCTGGCGGTAACCGGCCCGCCATCGGGACTCACGATCGACCAGCGATAAAGCGTCTGCCCCGTGAGGTAATTCGCCATGCGCAGCACTTCGATCGCATTCGTGAACGCGATCATCGTGAAGTTGGGAAGCGGCATGAACGCGAAATGAGCCAGCGTTGCCGTGCGATCGGAAGACATGAGGGGACTGATTCCTTCGAATCTATTGTTCAGCGCTTTTTTAAGTCCGATGCGAGCGCTTTCGCCACTTTTCTAATTGTCGTAACGAGTGCAACTACCATGCCATCAGGCTAAACCCTGAGCGCTTGAAAAATGCGCATAAGAACACGCACCGCCAAAGCGCACGCCCGTTCCGCCGCAGTGCAACAAGGCACCGCGAAAGCGCCAATACACCGATTTCACTTAAGCCACTTGTCGAAAACAGACGCGCATGTCGGAAAAGGCCAAGAACACGTCTGAATTCATAAATTGACCGGCGTGGCGAACGTCAAGAATAGACGCATCGGCGAAGGCTTGGAGATACGCATCGAAAGGTGCTGAAACGCCCGCCAGGCCTGCGTCAAACGACCGTTACTCTTGACCCCACGGATAGCTCATGTCGAACACGAATCCCTTTTTCGAAGAGTCGCTCGGCTCGCGCGATGGCGCGGTGCGCGGCGCCATTCTCAAAGAGCTGGAGCGGCAGCAGTCGCAAATCGAACTGATCGCGTCGGAAAACATCGTGTCGCGCGCGGTGCTGGAAGCGCAAGGCTCGGTGTTCACGAACAAGTACGCGGAAGGCTATCCGGGCAAGCGGTATTACGGCGGCTGTGAATTCGCCGATGAAGTCGAAGCGCTCGCCATCGACCGTATCAAGCAGTTGTTCAACGCGCAGTTCGCCAACGTGCAGCCGCATTCGGGCGCGCAAGCCAACGGCGCGGTCATGCTCGCGTTGACGAAGCCGGGCGACACGGTGCTCGGCATGTCGCTCGATGCAGGCGGCCACCTCACGCACGGCGCGAGGCCCGCCATGTCCGGCAAGTGGTTCAACGCGGTTCAGTACGGCGTGAAGCGCGATACCTTGCTGATCGATTACGACCAGATCGAAGAACTCGCGCAACAGCACAAACCGTCGCTGCTGATCGCGGGTTTCTCGGCTTATCCGCGTGAGTTGGATTTCGCGCGTCTGCGCAAGATCGCCGATAACGCGGGCGCAAAGTTGATGGTCGACATGGCGCATATCGCGGGCATCATCGCGGCGGGGCGTCATCAGAATCCGGTGGATCATGCGCATGTCGTGACTTCGACCACGCACAAGACACTGCGCGGTCCGCGCGGCGGCTTCATCCTCACGAACGATGAAGACATCGCCAAGAAGATCAACTCGGCCGTGTTCCCCGGCCTGCAAGGCGGCCCGTTGATGCATGTGATCGCGGGCAAGGCCGTCGCGTTCGGCGAAGCGCTGCAACCGGGCTTCAAGACGTATATCGACAACGTGCTCGCCAATGCAAAGGCGCTGGGCGTGGTGCTCAAGGAAGGCGGCGTCGATCTCGTCACGGGCGGCACGGACAACCATCTCTTGCTGGTCGATCTGCGTCCGAAGGGTCTCAAGGGCAATCAGGTGGAACAGGCGCTGGAACGCGCGGGCATCACCTGCAACAAGAACGGCATTCCCTTCGATACGGAAAAGCCCACGATCACGTCCGGCATTCGTCTGGGCACGCCTGCGGGCACGACGCGCGGTTTCGGCGTGAGCGAATTCCGCGAAGTGGGCCGTCTCATTCTCGACGTTTTCGAATCGCTCCGTGCGCATCCTGAAGGCGATCCGCAAACCGAACAACGCGTGCGCCGCGAGATTTTCGCGCTGTGCGAACGCTTCCCCATCTATTGATCGCACACGGAGCCGACAGCCATGAGCACTCTGCACGACAACAGCATCATCATCGACGGACTCAATATCTCGAAGTTCGAGCGCTCCGTGTTCGAGGATATGCGTAAAGGCGGCGTCACGGCAGTCAACTGCACCGTGTCGGTGTGGGAAGACTTTCAGAAGACGATCGACAACATCGCGGAAATGAAGCAGCAGATCCGCGAATACAGCGAGATTCTCACGCTGGTGCGCACGACCGACGATATTCGTCGCGCCAAGCAGGAAAACAAGACCGGCATTATCTTCGGATTCCAAAATTCGTATGCGTTCGAGGACAACCTCGGCTATATCGAAGTGTTCAAGGAACTCGGCGTGAATGTGGTGCAGCTTTGCTACAACACGCAGAATCTGGTGGGCACGGGTTGCTATGAGCCGGACGGCGGGCTGTCGGGCTATGGCAAGGAAGTCATTCACGAAATGAACCGCGTGGGCATCGTGGTGGATCTTTCGCATGTGGGCGGCAAGACCTCGTCCGATGCCATCGCCTGCTCGAAGAAGCCGGTCACGTATTCGCACTGCTGCCCCTCGGGCCTCAAGGATCATCCGCGCAACAAATCGGACGATCAACTGCGCGAAATCGCGGATGCGAACGGTTTCGTCGGCGTGACGATGTTCTCGCCGTTCCTCAAGAAAGGCCCGGACGCCACGGTGGATGATTATCTCGAAGCCATCGAATACGTGATCGATGTGATCGGCGAAGACAAGGTGGGGATCGGCACGGACTTCACGCAAGGCTACAGCGTCGAGTTCTTCGACTGGATCACGCACGACAAGGGCCGTTATCGCCGTCTGACGAATTTCGGCAAGGTCGTGAATCCTGAAGGAATCCGTACGATCGGCGAGTTCCCGAACCTCACGGCTGCAATGGAAAAGGCCGGTTGGAGCGAATCGCGCATCAAGAAGGTGATGGGCGAAAACTGGATGCGCTACTTCGACGAAGTGTGGAACGTCTGACACGCCAACCAAAAAAACAAGGAACCCTCGCAATGCAACCGCAACTGCCCATCGACGTCGATCCGAACACCGGCGTCTGGACCACCGACGCGCTGCCGATGCTCTACGTGCCGCGTCATTTCTTCACGAACAATCACGTCGCCGTCGAAGAAGCGCTGGGCCGCGAAGTCTACGCCGAGATTCTTTATAAGGCGGGCTACAAGTCGGCTTATCACTGGTGCGACAAGGAAGCCGAGAAGCACGGCATCAGCGGCATGGCGTGTTTCGAGCACTATCTGAACCGTCTGTCGCAACGCGGCTGGGGTTTGTTCGAGATCGTCGAATCGGACCCGCAAAGCGCGATGGCGCGCATCCATCTGCGTAACTCGTCGTTCGTGCTCGCGCAGCCGGGCAAGGAAGGCAAGCTCTGCTACATGTTCGCAGGCTGGTTCGCAGGCGCGATGGACTGGGTGAACGACACCGCGCCGGACAGCGCGAAGAAAGGCCCGCGTTCGAAGTCGATCGAAACGCAATGCGCCGCCGAAGGACACGATCACTGCGTGTTCGAAGTGTCGCCGCTGTAACAACAAGGCATCGAAGCAATTCCATTCCGAGGTCGCCCGCATGCGTTACCCGAACCTTTTCAAGCCACTTCAGTTGAACAAACTGACCTTGCGCAATCGCATCGTCAGTACCGCGCACGCCGAGGTCTACGCCGAGCCGGGCGGTCTGCCCGGCGATCGCTATATCCGTTATTACGAGGAGAAAGCGAAGGGCGGCGTGGGTCTGGCGGTGTGCGGCGGTTCGAGTCCCGTATCGGTCGATAGTCCGCAAGGCTGGTGGAAATCGGTGAACCTGTCCACGGACAAGATCATCGATCCGCTCTCGCGGCTGGCCGAAGCCATGCATCGTCATGGCGCGTTCATCATGATTCAGGCCACGCACATGGGCCGACGTTCCGCGTGGCATGGCGAGCATTGGCCGCATCTTATGTCGCCGTCTGGCGTGCGTGAGCCGGTGCATCGCGGGAACGCGAAGATCATCGAAGTCGAAGAGATCAAGCGCATCATTCAGGACTTCGCGGCGGCTGCGAAGCGCGTGAAGGATGCGGGCATGGACGGCATCGAAATCTCGGCGGCGCATCAACATCTGATCGATCAGTTCTGGAGTCCGCGCACCAACTTTCGCACGGACGAATGGGGCGGCTCGCTCGAAAACCGCCTTCGTTTCGGGCGTGAAGTGCTGACTGCCGTGCGTGAAGCCGTGGGTGCGGATTTCTGCGTCGGCCTGCGCATGTGCGGCGACGAGTTTCATGAAGACGGCCTCTCGCACGACAACCTCAAGGAAATCGCGCAGGCCATGTCGGAGTCGGGGCTGATCGATTACGTCGGCGTGATCGGTTCCGGCGCGGACACGCACAACACGCTCGCCAACTGCATGCCGCCGATGGCGCTTCCGCCCGAACCGTTCGTGCATCTCGCGGCGGGCATCAAGTCGGTCGTGAAGCTGCCAGTCATGCATGCGCAAAGTATTCGCGATGCAGGGCAAGCCGAACGTCTGCTCGCGAACGGCATGGTCGATCTCGTCGGCATGACGCGCGCGCAGATCGCCGATCCGCACATGGTCATCAAGATTCGCGATGGCCGCGAGGACGAAATCAAGCAATGCGTCGGCGCGAACTATTGCATCGACCGTCAGTACAACGGGCTGGACGTGTTGTGCGTGCAGAACGCGGCGACGTCTCGCGAAGAAACGATGCCGCATGTCATCGGAAAATCGCGCGGGCCGAAGCGCAAGGTCGTGGTCGTGGGCGCGGGCCCCGGCGGACTGGAAGCGGCGCGCGTCGCAAAACTGCGCGGTCACGATGTCGTGTTGTTCGAGAAGAACGATTATGTAGGCGGCCAGATCATGCTGGCCGCGAAAGCGCCGCAACGCGAGCAGATGGCCGGCATCGTGCGCTGGTTCGACATGGAAACGAAGCGGCTGGGCGTGGATCGCCGTCTCGGCGTCGCGGCCGACGACAAGATGATCATGGCCGAGAAGCCGGATATCGTCGTGCTGGCCACGGGCGGTTCGTCGTTCACGGATCAGGTGCCCGCGTGGGGCGTGGCCGATGGTCTCGCCGTGAGTTCGTGGGACATTCTTTCGGGCAAGGTCGAGCCGGGCAAGAACGTGCTCGTCTACGACGGCGTGAGCACGCATGCGGGCGCGGGCGTCGCGGACTTCATCGCCTCGCGCGGCAATCAGGTGGAAATCGTCACGCCGGATGTGAAAGTGGCCGATGACACCGGCGGCACCACGTTCCCCATCTTCTATCGCCGCCTGTATGCGCATGGCGTGATTCATACACCTAACTATTGGCTCGACCGCGTGTACGAGGAAGATGGCAAGAAGATCGCCGTGATCCGCAACGAATACACCGAGGAGCAGGAAGAACGCGCGGTGGATCAGGTCGTGATCGAGAACGGCATCACGCCGAACGATTCGATCTACTGGAAGCTCAAGCCCGAGTCGCTCAATCGCGGCCAGATCGACGTGCACACGCTGTTTGCATCGCAGCCGCAGCCTTCGCTGTCCGAAACACTCGGCGATGGCCGCTTCCTGCTGTTCCGCGTGGGCGACTGCATCTCGATGCACAACATCCATAGCGCCATCTACGACGCATTGCGTCTGTGCAAGGACTTCTGACGAGGCTATTCGATGAACCCCGTGTTTGTCATCACCGTCCTGCTGTGGATCTCGGTCGCGGGCCTGGCCTTCGCGGTCATGCGGCGTGCATCGTACTGGCGCGAAGGGCGCTCGACCACGGTCGGCGCGTATGGCTGGGCGAATCTGCTCACCATTCCCAAGCGTTATTTCGTGGACCTGCATCATGTCGTGGCGCGCGACCCGTACATCGCGAAGACGCACGTTGCCACTGCTGGCGGCGCGATCCTCGCGATGGCGCTCGTCTTCATCAACTACGGTCTCGCGATCTATTCGGTGTGGCTCGACCGGCTGATCTTTCTCGCGGCGATCATCATGCTCGTGGGCGCGGTGTTCGTCTGGAAGCGCCGCAATGCGAAGGATGTGCCCGCGCGTCTGTCGCGTGGACCGTGGGATAGCCTGCCGTGGCTGCTCGGCTCGTTCGCGCTCGGCCTCGCGTTGTTCATGTTGTTGCCTGCTTCGTGGATGTCCGGCGCGCTCGCGATCATCGTCGCGTTGCTGATCGCGGCGGGTGCGTACACGATGACGTTCGGCGCTGCAAAGGGCGGCCCGATGAAGCATGCAATGGCTGGCCTGCTGCATCTCGCATTCCATCCGCGTCAGGAACGCTTCAAGGCGCAGAACGACAATGAAGTCGTGCCGCCCACGGCGCTTAAAATGCCCGTGCTCGATGCGAAGGAATACGGCGTCGGCAAGCCTGTCGAGTTTCGCTGGAATCAGTTGTTGAGTTTCGATGCCTGCGTGCAATGCGGCAAGTGCGAAGCGGCATGTCCTGCGTTCGCATCCGGTCAGCCGTTGAATCCGAAGAAGCTCATTCAGGATCTCGTGGTCGGCATGGTCGGCGGTTCTGACTCGCAATACGCGGGCAGTCCGACGCCCGGCATCCCGCTCGGCAAGCATGCGGGTGGTCCCGGAAAACCGCTTATTTCGCAGATGATCGAAGCGGACACGATCTGGTCCTGCACGACCTGCCGCGCCTGCGTGCAAGAGTGTCCGATGCTGATCGAGCACGTCGATGCCATCGTCGACATGCGCCGCAATCAGACGATGGTCGAAGGCGAAGTGCCGGGCAAAGGTCCGATCACGCTCGCGAACCTGCGCGAAACCGGCAGCCAGAACGGCTACGACATCGGCGCGCGTTACGACTGGTCGGTGGACTTGCAAGTGCAGGTCGCGCAGCCGGGCCGTCCCGTCGATGTGCTGTTCATCGCCGGAGAAGGCGCGTTCGACATGCGCTATCAACGCACGCTGCGCGCCTTCGCCAAGGTGATGAATAAAGCGGGCGTGGATTACGCGGTGCTCGGCGGCGTGGAAACGGACACGGGCGACACCGCGCGTCGTCTCGGCGATGAAGCCACCTTCCAGCAATGCGCATCGAAGCTGATGAGCACGTTGTCGCAGTACACGTTCAGGCGCATCGTCACCGCCGATCCGCATGTGCTGCACAGCCTGCGCAACGAGTATCGCGCGCTCGGCGGTTACTTTGAAGTGCAGCATCACACGGCGTTCATGGCGGAACTCGTCGCCAACGGCAAGCTCACGCCGAAGGCCGCCGCCGTGCTCGCGGACAAGAAGGTCACGTATCACGATCCCTGCTATCTCGGCCGCTACAACGGCGAAACCGAAGCGCCGCGTAAGCTGCTCAAGACCATCGGCATCAAGGTCGTGGAGATGGAGCGTCACGGCATGCGCGCGCGATGCTGCGGCGGTGGCGGCGGCGCGCCGCTCACCGATATTCCCGGCAAGCAGCGCATTCCCGATATTCGTATCGCGGATGCGCGGACCATCGGCGCGGATGTCGTCGCGGTCGGTTGCCCGCAATGCACGGCGATGCTCGAAGGCGTGGTCGGTCCGCGTCCCGAAGTGCTCGATGTAGCGGAACTCGTCGCTGCGGCGCTGGAGTAAAGCAATGAACGACATCAAACGAATCGATCCGCGCAGGCCGTTCGTCGTCACGGCGGCGGGCTTGAAGCGCATCACGCTGGGCGAGATCGGCAGCGGCATCGTGCAGGATCTGAACACGCTGCATGGCGGACACAGAGCCGCTGCAAAACCGCGTCGCACGACGAAGCCCGCCACGCGCGCATTGCTCGTCGCGGCGCATACGGATCGTGGTTCGCTCGACGATCACGGCCGTCAGGCGCTCGCCGCCGCCGCCTTGCTCGCGGATGACCAAACCGAAGTCGTGCTCGTCGCGTTCGGCGAATTCAAGGACGATGCCGCCGCGCTCGGCGCGGACCGTTTCATCGAACTGGCGCAGTTCGACCGACGCAACTTCGCGCCGGACGAGGAAACGCGCGCGCTGACGGCCTGCGTCGCGGCATTCTCGCCGGTGCATGTCTTCATGCCCGACAACGCCACCGGCGATGGCGACCTCGGCCGCCGATACGCCGCGCGCGCCGATGCGAGCATCGCGACGCATGTGGTGGAACTGGATCACGCGCACGTCGCGGCGTATGCGCAGGCGGGCCGCGCGTTTGCATCGCGGGCGTTGCCGGATGTCGTGTTGCTCGCGCTGAATGCGGTCGATGCCAAGCTGCCGTTCGTCGGTGCGGGCGAAGCGGTGAATGCGCAAGGCATCGTGCCGGAAGCGAAAGCGAGCGCTTACGTCGATCTCGGCATCGAGGAAATGGATGCCGCGCAAGTCGCGCTCGAAGAAGCGGATTTCATCGTCTCCGCAGGCAACGGCGTGTCGGACGTGCCCGCGTTCGAGAAGCTCGCGAGCACGTTGGGCGCGGCCATCGGCGCGAGCCGAGTGGCGGTGGACGACGGCAAGTTCACGCGCGACAAGCAAATCGGCGCGACCGGCAAGACCGTGGAAGCGAGCGTGTATATCGCGTTCGGCATCTCGGGCGCGGTGCAGCATTTGCAGGGCATCAAGGATTGCCGGCATGTGATCGCCGTGAATCTGGATGCCAGTTCGCCCATTGCCAAGCGCGCGAATCTGACCATCGTCGCGGATACGCAGGACACCATCAAGGCATTGACCGATGCCGCCGCTGCAGCACGCCTTGCGCGCGCGAATGGCGGTTCCATCGTGCAGGCCACGCCGCTGGCCGAAGGAGCGTTCGCATGAAGATCGCTGTGCTTGTTTCCACGGGACGTCATCCCGTCAGCGGTGTGGCGCGCTACAGCCGTAACGATGCGGCGGCGCTGGCCATCGGCATCGACATAGCAAAGGCGCAGGGTGCGCTGCTCGACGTGCTGCATGCGGGCGATCCGGCCGATCCCGCGCTTCAGGAATATCTCGCGCTCGGCGCGTCGAAGGTCGAAGTGCTCAACACGTCCGGCGATGCGTGCGCCGCATTGAGCGCGCGTCTCGCGGGCTACGACCTCGTTTTGACCGGCACGCGCGCCGAAGGCGCTTACGACAGCGGCACGCTGCCCTACAAACTCGCCGATGCGTTGAACGTGCCGCTCGTCGGCGCGGCGGTGGATGTGAGCGTATCCAAGGAAGGCGTCGAAGTGCGGCAATTCATGCCGAAGGGTTTGCGCCGCCGCGTGCGCGCGCCGCTGCCTGCGCTCGTGGCCGTGCATCCGCTGGCCAATGCGCAGCCGCGTTATGCGTATGCGCGCATGAAGCAAGGACACGTCGCGCCGGTCGCGGCGAGTGCGCCCGCCGACAAGGAAAACGCTGCATGGCGCATCGCGCCGGTGCTCGCCAAGCCCAAGCGTCTGGCCGCGCCCGAGAAGCGTTCGGGTCACGCGCGCATGCTCGGCGCGACGACGACCGAAAGTCGCGGCGGAAGCGTCGTAATTGAGGGGAGTTCCGTCGAAAAAGCACAAGTGATTCTGGCGTATTTGCGCGAGCATCAACTGGTCGATTACTGATTTACCCCAAGCCAAGATTCGCGCTCAACCGGGGCCGGCGGAGCGCCAGACGTGACGCAAAACGGAGCACACGATGAAAGTTTCGGCAGACGTTCGCGCAATGATCGAACGCCGCAAAAAGGGCCACACGCTCGAAGCGCCGTTCTATACGAGCGATGAAATCCACAAGCTCGACCTCGACGCGATCTTCAGCAAGCACTGGATTCAGGTCGCGGTGGAGCCGGATATTCCCGAACCGGGCGATTACACGACCGTCGATATCGGCGACGACTCGATCCTGATCGTGCGCGACGACGACATGGAAATACGCGCCTTCCATAACGTGTGCCGTCACCGTGGCGCGCGCCTGTGCAATCAGGAGAAGGGTTCGCTCGGCAATATCGTGTGCCCGTATCACAGTTGGACCTACAACCTCAACGGCGACCTCATGTTCGCCGAACACATGGGCGACCAGTTCGACCGCTGCAAGCACAGCCTCAAAAAAGTGCATGTACAGAATCTCGCGGGCCTCATTTTCATCTGTCTCGCTGATGAACCGCCCGCCGATTTCGCCGAATTGCGCGCGGCGATGGAGCCGTATCTGCTGCCGCACGGCTTGAAGGACACGAAGATCGCCGCGAGCATCGACATCGTGGAAAAGGGCAACTGGAAGCTCACGATGGAGAACAACCGCGAGTGCTATCACTGCGTGGCGAACCATCCTGAACTGACGATTTCGCTCTATGAATACGGCTTCGGCTATCAGCGTTCGCCCGCCAACGAAGAAGGCATGGCCGCGTTCGAGCGCACGGTTGAAGAACGCACGAAGCAATGGGAATCCATGAGCCTGCCGTCCGTCGAGATCGAGCGTCTGGCCGACATGGTGACGGGCTTCCGCACGCAACGCCTGCCGCTGGACCGCGATGGCGAATCGCAGACGCTGGATGCGCGCGTGGCATCGAAGAAATTGCTGGGCGGATTTGAGCGCGCCGACCTGGGCGGCTTGTCGTTCTGGACGCAGCCGAATTCGTGGCATCACTTCATGAGCGATCACATCGTCACGTTCTGCGTGATTCCGCTGTCTTCCGGCGAAACGCTCGTGCGTACCAAGTGGCTCGTTCATAAGGATGCGCGCGAAGGCATCGATTACGACGTGGACAACCTCACCGCCGTCTGGCGCGCGACCAACGATCAGGACCGCACGCTGGTGGAATATTCGCAGGCGGGCGTGGCGAGCAGCGCGTATGAACCGGGTCCGTATTCGCCGTTCACGGAAGGGCTCGTCGAGAAGTTCTGCGAATGGTATATCGCGCGTCTTGCCGATCATGCGACCGCGCCGGAGCAGAGCATTCCCTCGCACGGCGAGAAAGTCGTGTCCTTCATGCGCTGAAAGTGACCTCATTCAACCAGCAGGAGTCAGGCATGATGCGCGATCAGGCCACGTTCGAGCCGGCCGTCAGCCGCGTCACCCAACCGCAGTTCTGGGGGACGCTGCCCGCGCGCTGGGATTGCGACACCGACGAGACGCTCGTCTGCTGTCAGGTCCGGCAGGAAACGCACGACGTAAAGAGCTTTTTCTTCAAAGCGCCCGGCGAACGCACGTTCGCGTTCGAGCCGGGCCAGTTCATCACGCTCGAACTCGATATCGACGGCGAGCAGATCAACCGCTGCTACACGATTTCGTCATCGCCGACGCGGCCGCACACGATCTCGATCACGGTGAAGCGTGTGCCGGGCGGGAAGGTCTCGAACTGGCTGCACGACACGATGACCGTGGGTTCGACGGTGCGCGTGCTCGGGCCTTCCGGCGAGTTCACGTGTGCGCGGCATCCGGCGCGCAAGTATTTGTTTTTGTCGGCGGGTTCGGGCATCACGCCGCTCATGTCGATGAGCCGCGCGCATCACGAACTCGGCGAGGATGCGGATATCGTGTTCGTGCACAGCGCGCGCACGCCGGACGACATCATCTTCGCGCGTGAGTTGGATCTGATTGCATCGAATCAAAAGAATTTTCGGACGGCGTTCGTGTGTGAACGCGTCGGCGCGCGGACCAATTGGGCGGGCGTGACGGGCTTTCTGAGTTTGCCGCTGCTCAAGCTCATCGCGCCGGATTTCATGGAGCGCGAGGTCTTCACCTGCGGTCCCGCGCCGTACATGAAAGCCGTGCGCGATCTGCTGGATGAAGGCGGTTTCGATCGCAAGCAGTATCACGAGGAGAGCTTCTCGTTCGGCGTGATCGAGGAAGTCGCCGCGCAACTCACCACCGCGCATGTCGCCGAAGCATTGGCGACGCAAACGGACTTCGTGGAAGCGCGCGAGGAAGCGATCGGCTTTGCGCCCGCGCCGGTCGTGGAAGAAGCCGCGCCCGTCATCGAAACGAAATTCAAGGTCAACTTCGCCAAGAGCCGGCGCGATATCGAATGCGGCAGCAACGAGAACGTGCTCGATGCCGCGAAGAAATCGGGCGTGCGTCTGCCTTCGTCGTGCACGCAGGGCATGTGTGGCACGTGCAAGGTCAAGCTCGTGTCCGGTGAAGTCGCGATGAAGCACGCGGGCGGTATTCGTCAGCGCGAAATCGATCAGGGCATGGTGCTGTTGTGTTGCAGCAAGCCGCTTTCGGATCTGGTGGTCGATAAGTAGAACAACCCGCGCCGGCCCGTACCGGGGGAGAGAAAAGCATGCGTCGTTTCTGGACAATTCAGTGTCGGAAAAGTGTGCTACGGGCCAATTCTGGCTGGTGATTCTGATCGCTACACGGCGTGGGCCGCTAAAGGGGAAACCAAATGAAACCGATGAAAAAATTGCTCGTCCTGGGCGCGATGACCGCCGCTCTGGCCGCGAGCTTTGGGGCGAACGCCGATGACAAGCCGACCATCAAGATCGGCTATGTCGAAGGCTGGGACGACAGCGTGGCGACGTCGAATGTCGCGGCGCGCGTGATCGAAAAGAAGCTCGGTTATCAGGTTCAACTGGTGCCGGTGGCCGCGGGCGTGATGTGGCAGGGCGTGGCGCGCGGCGATCTGGATGCGACCTTGTCCGCGTGGTTGCCGGTCACGCACGGTGACTACTACAAGAACTTCAAGTCGAAGGTGACGGACCTCGGCCCGAACTTCGAAGATGCGAAGATCGGTTTGATCGTGCCGGCCAATGTCGATGTGTCGAGCCTATCTGATTTGGAAGCGAAGAAGGCGGAATTCGATTCGCGTATCGTCGGTATCGATGCCGGTGCGGGCGTGATGCAGAAGACCAGCGAGGCCATCAAGGCCTACAACCTCGATTACAAGCTGCTGCCGAGTTCCGGGTCGGCCATGACGGCCGAGTTGGCGCGTTCGGAAGCGTCGAACAAGCCGATTATTGTCACGGGCTGGAAGCCGCATTGGATGTTCGCGAAGTACAAGCTGAAATTCCTCGAGGACCCGAAGAAGGTGTTTGGGGAGTCGGAGCATGTTGACAACATCATCAATCCTGAACTGGAAAAGAAGGCGCCGACGGTGGTTGCGTTTTTGAAGAAGTTCCAGTGGAAGCCGGGTGAGATCGATAGCGTTATGCTTGCTACGCAGAATGGGGCTAAGCCTACTGCTGCGGCGGATGAATGGATCGGGGCACACGGGGATCGTGTGGATAGCTGGGTTAAATAAGGGTTTTGGCGTCTGCCACGGGAAGGCCGCTTCGGGTTTGAAGCGGCTTTTTTGTTTGGTTCTTGTTGTCGTTGTGTCGTGGAAGGGGCTGCTGTTGGTTGTGTCTTTATTGCAGTAGCCGCCTCCCCGGCGGCGGGGTAACTTTCTTTGCTGCTGCAAAGAAAGTCACCAAAGAAAGCAGCTTTTTACCCCATGCACGATGGCTGGAGAGGGTTGGTCTGGATTAACTGATGCAGTGGCCGCAATAGGACTATCCACGCATAACAAATCGCTTAGGCAACCTGGCGATTACGCGCTCGAAGAAGCAACGCTTAGTGGACCGCATTCATACTTTCGGCCATGCGCTTCGCGCGCCGAGAAAGTAAGAACGGAATCCCGCAGCCTATATGTGCCCAGCCACATCAAGCGGCATCGCTGTTCTGCTATTCGGTCCTACGTTGGTTAGTGCTCCGACTAAAGAACACGCGCAATGCAAGCGGTCATGCGCTCGGGCTTATACCTTTGTCAGCAGCGCCAACCAAGGTAGGGCCGAATAGCAATCTTGCGGGGAGGTATGAGGTAGCTGGGCACTTATACGCTGCGGGGTTCCGTTATTACGTTCTCGGCGCGCGCAGCGCATGGCCGAAAGCATGAATGCGGTCCACTAAGACCAAAGGATTCGAGCGCGAAATCGCGAGGTTGCCTACACGCTTAACCAACCGAGGGACGTCCTAACGCGGCCACTGTATCGTTAATTCAGGCCACACTTTCCAGCCAGCGAGCATGGTGTAAAAAGCTGCTTTCTTTGGTGACTTTCTTTGCAGCAGCAAAGAAAGTTACCCCCCCGCCGGGGAGGCGGCTACTGAATAAGCCAAACAAACAAGAGCAGCCCTTTGCACAAAAGAACAACACCATCAAGCACGCTCCAAAAAAACTCACCGCAACACAACCGTCCTCTCCCCATTAATAAACACCCGCCGCTCAGTAAAAGCCTTGATAGCCCGCGCAAGCGTAATAGCCTCCACATCCCGCCCAGTGGCAAGCAACCGCTCCGGACTATAAGAATGATCCACCCGCTCCACTTCCTGCTCGATGATCGGACCTTCATCAAGATCGTCGGTGACGAAGTGCGCAGTCGCGCCAATCAACTTAACCCCCCGCGTATGCGCCTGATGATAGGGCTTCGCCCCCTTGAACCCCGGCAAGAACGAATGATGAATGTTGATAGCACGCCCCGAAAGCTTACGGCTCGTCTCACCGGAAAGAATCTGCATATAACGCGCAAGAATCATCAACTCCGCGCCGGAAGATTCGAACAGATCGAGCAACCGCGCTTCCTGTTGCGGCTTGGTATCCGCCGTGATCGGCAGATGATGAAAGCGCAAACCATGCTGCTCGGCCAGCGGCGCAAGATCCCGATGATTCGAGCCAATACCGACAATATCCATCTTCAACTCGCCCATGCGCCAGCGAAACAGCAAATCCGCCAGACAGTGCTCCAACTTCGACACCATGATGAGCACCTTCGGACGCACCGCCAGATCGTGCATGGCGCAATCCATCGAGAAACGCTGCGCGATCGGCTCGAACTCGCGCCGCAGCATGTCGATATCGAGCGCCTCGCCGCGCTGCGCACTGTGAAAGACGCAGCGCACGAAGAAGCGGCCGGAGAGGTCGTCATCGAAAACGGTCAGTTCGTCGATATAACCGTGATGCCGCTCCAGAAAGCCGACGATCGCGGCGACCTGTCCCGCCGCGCTCGGGCACGACACGGTGAGCACCAGTTGTTGAGAGGATATTTCGGCGGCCATGCGTGCTCCACTTTCGAAAATTCGAATATTCGAATGATTGGCGCACCGCGAAATGCGGCGAGCATGCACGCTAGTAGAGCAAAGGCAGAAAACGGCGGATAGAAGCGAACCGCCGTCGCGGTGGAATGGAAGCGTCAGGCGGGTTCAGAGACCGAGAGACTTGAGCGCGTCGTAAGTCGGCGGTGACACGAAGCAGCGAATGGCGTCGAGGTGCGACGCGTTCAGCAGCTTGTTGTCGCGGTACACGGCGGCCATCTTGACCAGCCAGCCGAGCAGGATCCCATGGACGATCACCATGTTCTGGCCGAAATCGTTGGCGCGGGACGTGACGAGCCGGTCGACCGCGCGAACCGCGTGGATGACCGAATCTGTCCACGGCGCATACGGTTCGAAGGCCATGGCGAGCATGAGGTCCATGTCCTTCGGGTCGAGAAGCGGATACCAGAGCGTGAGAAGCCGTCGCCGCACGGCATGAAGACACTGGCGCCCCAGGTCCGCGTGGCTGCTGGTGAAACTCGCGGAATGCGAGCGGTGCCGGGTCAACACTTGATCGACGTTCGCCAGCTGACCGCCCGCGGCCACGATGGAGATGAGGTAATCGATATCTTCCGCGCTCGGCAGATGCTCGTTCATGCGGATGAGAAACGCGTTGACGAACGCGCGCCGGACCATGATGGTGCCGCCGCTGATCGTGTTGATGCCGTCCAGAAGCTGCGCCTTGATCTGGGCGTCGCCGAGCGCGCAATAGGCGACGGACTCCGCGACATTGCCGAACAAGCCGGCGTGCGAACCGACGGCGGCCAGGCGTTCGTTCTCCCGAAAAGCCGCGACCTGCGCTTCGAGCCGTTGCGGCAAGGCAATATCGTCGGAGTCCAGACGGGCGATGAACTCGCCGCGCGCTTCGTCGAACGCGGCGTTCGTGGCCGCGCTGATCCCCCGATTCCGCTCCAGGTCGATGATGCGAATGCGCGCATCGCCGGCGGCGGCTTGCTGCGCGGCGGCAAGCGTCCGATCGGTCGAGCCGTCGTTCACCACCATCAGTTCCCAGTCGGTCAGGCTTTGATGCTGGATCGAGCCGATCGCCTCCTGAATGTAGGTTTCCGAATTGAAGGCGGGAATGACGACGGTGACGAGCGGCGAGGAGGACATGAGGTTTCGGCTTGAAGATCGCGAGCGCGGAAAGCAGCCAATAACCAGTTTTGGCGTGGCCCGCGTCTCAAAAGGGGTGCGCCGATTTTAGTTTGAGAAACTTCCGTATAGCGAACGCTGCGGCGATTTTAGGCATTCGCCTAATCGAAATACTCCCATGGTGTGGCAGTGAGTCGCACATGCTGCATGGTCAGGCGATCACTTCGCAGTCGTCGAGCAGCCAGTCCCTGAACGCCCGCACGGCGGTGGACGGCTCGCGCGCCGTGAGCAGCATGTAGCCGCGATCGGTAACCAGCGGGGTATCGCACAGCGTGACGAGCTGCCCGGTCGCCACGAGTTCGTCGATGAGCGGCGACCAGCCGAGCGCCACGCCCTGACCCATGACCGCCGCGTGCGCAACCAGCGCGTAACTGTTGAAGGTGAAGCCGCCATGCGCGGGCGGCGCGGCGAGTCCTTGCGCGTCGAACCAGGCGCTCCATGACAGCCAGCGTTCCGGCTGCGTGCGTTCGAGATGAAGCAGCGGCAAACGCAGCAAATCCGCCGCCGTGCGCGGCCGGTCGTGCGCCGCGAACAGCGCCGGGCTGCACACGGGCGTCACGCGCTCGGGGAAGAGTTTTACCGCCTGACGCGGAGCCCAGTCCGCGTGCGTATCGCCGAACACGATCACTACATCCGCATGATCGCCGGACGCGCTCGGCATGTTCTGCGAGGTGATGATCTTCACTTCGACATCCGGCATGAGCGCCTTGAATTGCGGCAGGCGCGGCATCAGCCAATACGTGGCGAAGCCGAAGTCCGTCGAGAGGATCAGCGTGCGCTGCGTGCTGCGCGAACGGATATCGGCGGAAGCGCTGCGAATGAGGTCGAGACTCTGGCGCACCGCATCGAAGAGACGCTTGCCGTCTTCGGTCAGCGACACGCCGCGATGCCCGCGCTCGAACAGCGGCGCGCCGAGCGCTTCTTCCAGTTGCACCACGCGCTGACTCACGGCGGGCTGCGTCGAGCCGAGTTCACGCGCAGCCGCCGTGAAGCTCGCGAGCCGCGCGGCGGATTCGAACATCAACAGCGCCTGCATGGGCGGCAGGCGATCCTGGCGCGGCATAACGGCTCCTTATGTGCGCATAACGAATTGCTGTCTTCACAACGGCGATTTGAACGGCAATAGTGAGGTTGAACGCGCGTTCAATCAAAAAGCGCCGTCAAGCGCGCGACCTGCGTTCGATTTGCTTTGATTCGATTCTATTCGAGGCTCGCCTTCATGCTTGAGACGAAACAAAATATCCTTATTCTGATGGCCGATCAGTTGACGCCGTTCGCGCTCGCCGCCTACGGCAATCGCGTGACGAAGACGCCGCATATCGATGCACTCGCGCGCGAGGGCGTGGTGTTCGATTCGGCGTACTGCGCAAGCCCGCTATGCGCGCCGTCGCGCTTCTCTTTGCTCGCAGGCAAATTGCCCTCGCAGATCGGCGCATACGACAACGCCGCCGAGTTTCCGTCCGAGACGCTGACCTTCGCGCATTATCTGCGCGCCGAGGGCTATCGCACCGTGCTCTCCGGCAAGATGCATTTCTGCGGCGCGGACCAGTTGCACGGTTTCGAGGAACGCCTGACCACGGATATCTATCCCGCCGACTTCGGCTGGACGCCCGACTGGAGCAACTTCGAAGCGCGTCCATCGTGGTATCACAACATGAGTTCCGTGATCGATGCCGGTCCGTGCGTGCGCACGAATCAACTCGACTTCGACGACGAAGTGACCTTCACCACGCGTCAGAAACTCTTCGATATCGCGCGCGAGCGTCAGGCCGGCAAGGATGCGCGGCCGTTCATGATGGTCGCCTCGCTCACGCATCCGCACGATCCGTATGCGATTCCGCGCAAGTATTGGGACATGTATCGCGACGAAGAGATCGACATGCCTTCGTACCGCGATTCGCTCGAAGAAAGCGATCCGCATTCCAAACGTCTGCGCCATGTGTATGAATTCGACCGCACGCCGCCGACCGACCGGCAGATTCGCAATGCACGCCGCGCGTATTACGGCGCGGTGTCGTACGTGGACGATCAGTTCGGCGCGATCCTCGATGCGCTCGAAGAAGCGGGCCTCGCGGAAAACACCACGATCATCGTGACGTCCGATCATGGCGAGATGCTCGGCGAGCGCAACCTTTGGTACAAGATGACCTTCTTCGAAGGCGGGTGCCGCGTGCCGCTGATCGTGCATCAGCCGAAGCAGTATCGGGCGCATCGCGTGGCGGAGTCGGTGTCGCATCTGGATGTGTTGCCCACGCTCGTCGATGTCGCGCGCAAGGGCTTGCCGCAGGAATGGCCGGACCGCATCGACGGGCAAAGTCTCGTGCCGCATCTCGCGCAGACGGGCGGGCATGACGAAGCCATCGGCGAATATCTCGCGGAAGGCGCGCTCGCGCCGGTCGTGATGATCCGCCGCGGCCGCTACAAGTTCATTCATACGAGCATCGATCCCGATCAGCTTTTCGATGTTCAGGCCGACCCGTTCGAGCGCGCCAATCTCGCGGACGATGATCGCCACGCCGCGCTCGTCGCCGAATTCCGCGCGGAGATCGCGCGACGCTGGGATTTGCCTGCGCTTCACGAAGCCGTGCTCAGAAGCCAGCGCCGCCGCCACTTCCACTTCGGCTCGACCACGCTCGGCACGATCCAGTCATGGGACTGGCAGCCGCATGTGGATGCCAGCCAGCGCTACATGCGCAATCACATCGATCTGGACGACCTCGAAGCGATGGCGCGCTTTCCCGCCGTCGCGCATTGAATTTTTCCAAAACCCTCCCACAGGAACGCACCATGAGAAAAACTTCCGTCCATGCGCTCTTCGCCGCCGCGCTCGTGTGCGTCGCATCCCACGTGCTGGCCGCCGACCCGCCCTCGTGCGATCAGGTGCGCATGGCCGGACCCGGCTGGAGCGATATCGACGCGACCAACGCCATGAGCGGCATCGTGCTCAAGGCGCTCGGCTATAAGCAGAACGTCGCGAACTTGTCGGTGCCGATCACGTATCAGGGCTTGAAAAAAGGGCAGATCGACGTGTTTCTCGGCAACTGGATGCCCGCGCAAGGGCCGCTCGTGAAACCGTTCGTCGAGGAGAAATCCATCGATGTGGTTGGCGCGAATCTCTCCAACGCGAAGTTCACGTTGGCCGTGCCGGACTACGTCGCGGCGGCGGGCGTGCATTCCTTTGCCGATCTGCAGAAGAACGCCGACAAGTTCGATAAGCATATTTACGGCATCGAACCGGGTGCGCCTGCGAATCAGAACATCAAGCGAATGGTGGATGACAAAGCGTTCGGCCTCGGCGACTGGAAGCTCGTGGAATCGAGCGAAACGGCCATGCTCACGCAAGTGGAGCGCGCCGTGCGCGACAAGAAGTGGATCGTGTTTCTGGCATGGGAACCGCATCTCATGAACACGAAGTTCAAGCTCACGTATCTCGATGGCGGCGACAAATACTTCGGCCCGAACTTCGGCGGCGCGACGGTGAACACGGTATCGCGCAGCGGCTACGAGCAGCAATGCCCGAACGTCTCAAAACTTTTCAAGCAGATGGCCTTCAACGTCGATCTGGAAAACCGCGTGATCACCGACGTGCTGGAAAAAAAGACCAACGTGGATGCCGCCGCCACCGATGCGCTCAAGCGTCACCCCGAACTGCTGAAGACGTGGCTGGACGGCGTGAGCACGGCGAGCGGCGGCAACGGGTTGGATGCCGTACAGACCGCGCTCGGCGTGAAGTAAGCGTTATTTAAGCACGCTGATGGCTCAGGCGATCCTGCGCGGCCATGACCATGGCGCGCATGGGCGGCTGTATGGCGAGGTAATGCACCATGAAGCTATCGGCTTGCTGGAAATACCACGGCGTGTTGATCGTCATGCAGTCGTAGCCGTTCTCGAGCTTCCAGCCGAGCCGTTCCTGCAACAGTTTCGCCACGATGGTCTGGTCGCCGCCGCTCGCATAGGTGCTGGATTTGTCCGGCACGGCGTTCACATGCTGCTGCACGTCTTCGATGAACGCGAGCACTGCCGGCTTGTTACGAAACCCGAGCACGCCGGCGTTGACGATCCACGGACCGATGTCATGTGCCGCGACGATATCGCGATTCGCGAACAGCGGTTCGAGCGGCTTGGCCTGATCGACAAAGAGGATGTCGGCATCGATCCAGAAGAGTTGTTCGTGATCGGGCAGATGCCGGCGCAGGAACCACGGCTTGAGCCACGTTCCCTCGATGCCGGGACCCACTTCGGCGGGCGTCTGGCGATAGATATAGAGCGTGTAGCCGTGGCGTTCGCAATAGCGCCGCATGTTCGTTTCCGCGACCGCGCCATAACCGCGCACGTTCGACGTGTAGTAGGTGACGAGCGCCAGCGCGCGGCCGGGGTTATAGACCGTGAATGGTTCGTCCGGCACGGGGAACGCGGCGCTGAAATCGAACAGGCGCGCGCCTTTTTGCTGACAGTCGTTCAGGTGTTCCGCGAGCGCTTCGCGAAACACCGGATGGATATGCGCATAGGTGTCGTGCTCGGACAGCACGAGCGTCCACAGATTCGGAAGCGTTGCCCAGATGGCTTTGAAGCGCGGGTTGGCGAACATGGTGCACATGATGCCGCCAAGCTCCTGATGCGCCTCGACGTAATTAAGCGGCGCAAGCAATTCGATTTCATCGTTCACCGAATGACTGATCTTGCAGCGTTCGATGCATTGCGTGATAAAGCGGCGAATATCGGGCGTGTTGCGCCAGACCTGCACGGCGGTCTGGTATTGGCCGGTGGTGCCGCCGAGCGACATGAGCAGATGCTGGCGGCCATCGAGCATGGGTTCGACGGGATGCATGTTGAGCATCAGACAGTCTTCGCTCGCGCAGATGAGCAAGCCCATTTCGGGCAACTGCCGCAAGTGATGCAGCACGCTTTCGTACTTGAGCAGCAAGCGATGCGCGCGGGATTGAATGCCGATGGTTGAGATCAGCGCGTGCCGATAACCCAGGCGCGAGCAGTAGTGCCGGTGGTTGACAAGCACCTGAGGGGCGTCGAAATCGAGAATGCTGAGGCAGCGTGTGGACATCATCCGGGTCTTGGTGAAGGCGGGTTGCGCGATTTTTTTCAGATTCCGAAGTATCCCGAAAAGGTGATTCGTTCCCTATCGGGCGTGTCTGAATTCGAATGCATTCAGGAAACAGCCCCTTGACACGCAGTCGCATCTGGACAGATTTGCGTCGCAATGGGTCGAGCCGCAACCTATATGGCATCTTATTTTTACAACGTCGCAACGTCACGGCGTTTCATGCAATAGCCACGCAGTAATCACGCAACAGCAGTCCCCGGCAAGTCATCAGGCGCGTTTCGCTTCGTCGTTCCAGACACGACGAGGCGGGGCTCGCTTCATCCAACAATCAGATCGCCCGCAAGAGGACTAGCAGAATGAAAAGAGGACACGCCACACGGCGCACGCAGGCTCACGTATCGAAGTTCGCCGGCATCGCGCTTGCCGCGAGCGCGGCGAGTGTGCCGTCACTGGCTCATGCGCAAAGCAGCGTCACGCTGTACGGCATTCTCGATGCGGGCATCACCTGGGTGAACAATAGCGGCGGCTCGCACGTCTTCAAGTTCGATGACGGTGTGTCCTACGGCAACCGGATCGGCTTTCGCGGCACGGAAGATTTGGGCGGCGGCTTGCAGGCCATCTTCGCGCTGGAATCGGGCTTTCGGCTGGGCACGGGACGCTATGCGTTCGGCGGCGCGGAGTTCGGCAGGCAGGCGTATGTGGGTCTTAAAAGCAGCACGTGGGGGCAGCTCTCGTTCGGTAATCAGCTCGATATGACGGAGGAGTTCGTTTATCTCTACAACATCTCGTCATGGGGCAGCGGCTATGCGATTCATCAGGGCGACTTCGACCGCATGAACGGCGACCGTCTGCCGAACTCGGTCAAGTTCCTCTCGAACGATTACGGCGGTTTTACCTTCGGCGGCATGTATTCATTCGGCAATGTCTCGGGCAACTTCCATCAGAACAGCGCGTGGAGCGTGGGCGCGCACTATGCACGCAGCACCTTCAATCTGGGCGTGGCCTACACGCAGTTGAACAATCCGAACGGCATTTACGCATTCGATCCCTACGCGATGATCGGCGCGCGCACGTTCTTAGGCCAGCCAACTGCCACAGTCGATCCCGCCACGGGCGCGGTGACCGACCTTTACAGCACCAACGCCTTCCCGGTGGACAAGCAGGGCGCGCTGGCATTGGGCGGCGCGTGGACTCTCGGCAACCTCATGCTGTCGGGCAACTTCACGTGGACGTCGATCAAGGGCTTGGGCGTGACGTCGTACATGAAGGTGTATGAAGCGGGCGCATCGTACAGCTTCAGGCCGGATTTGAATCTTTATGGCGGCTATCAGCACACGCGCTTCGAGGGCAATCACTGGAATCAGGGTTCGCTCGGCCTGCATTATCTGTTGTCCAAGCGCACGGACGTGTATGTATCCGGCGACTATCTGCGCGCCTCCGGTCCGATCGATGCGGTCATCGGCTACAGCTTCACGCCATCGACCTCGAACACGCAGGCGGATGTGCGCATCGGCATGCGCCACTCGTTCTAAGCGATGCTCACGCGGCAGCGGGCACGGCGCGCAATGCGCTGCGGTCCTGCCGCGGACTCGTGTTGAAGCGCGCGCGATACGTGCGCGAGAAATGCGACGGCGATTCGAAGCCGCACGCCACGCAGACCGCGAGTATCGACATATCGGTCTGCTGAAGAAGTTCACGCGCGCGCAAAAGCCGCAGGCCGAGATAGAAATGCGTCGGCGTATCTTTCAGCGCCGAGCAGAACAACCGCTCCAACTGACGCCGCGTGACGCCGATGGATTCCGCCAGCGCATCCGGCGAAAGCGGTTCTTCCATGTGCTGTTCCATCACGCCGATCACCTGAATCAGCTTGCGGTTGTGAATGCCGTAACGCGCCGCGATCTTCATGCGCTGATGATCGCTGCGCTGCCGGATGCGCCCGAGCACGAACTGCTCGGACACTTGCGCGGCCAGCTCCGCGCCGTGTTCGCGGGCGATCAGATCGAGCATCATGTCGATGGATGCCGTGCCGCCCGCGCACGTCATGCGCCGCGCATCGATCTCGAATAATTCCTGACTCGTTTCCAGCGACGGATAACGCTCCGTGAACGCGGCCGCCGCTTCCCAATGCAGCGTCGCACGCTTGCCCGCGAGCAGTCCCGCTTCCGCCAGAATGAAACTGCCCGTGTCGATGCCACCGAGCGTCGCGCCCAAACGGTCCAGCCGCCTGAGCCAGTCGCCGATGGCGCGCGAATAGTGCGCAAGCGGCTCGAATCCCGATACCACGATGACCGTGCCCGCATCCTTCACCTGATCGATCGCGCATTCCGCGTTCAGCGTGATGCCGTTGCTCGCGGCCACCGGCCCGCCATCCACCGAAAGAATGTGCCAGCGGTACAACTCGCCGCTGAAGCGATTGGCGACCCGCAGCGGCTCGATCGCCGACATGAAGCCGATGGACGAGAACGACGGCAGCAACAGAAAGTGGAAGTCGCGCGGGGCGGGCATCGGCATGAAAAAGGGGCGGGCGAGCAATCCGACACGCTAACAAGCGCAAAAAGCATGCGCAATCCGGCGAGACACTTAAACGGGATGCCGGAACGCGCGGGGTCGCAGGCAGTCAACTCACGGTCGCAACCGGTCGTTCGGGCGCTTTAATGCGGCGGTAATTTTGAGTCATGCCGGCGAAACGAACCGGTCACTCACGACACCCTCCAACGGAACAGCACGCCATGAGACATCGCCTCGTCACGAAACTGCTCCTTGCCGGCGCATGCGCCGCCACTGTCCCGCTCCACGCCGCGCACGCCGCGGGCACCGACGACGCAAGCTGCAAGACCGTGCGCTTCGTCGATATCGGCTGGACGGATATCACGTCGACCACCGCGCTCGCCTCCGTCCTGTTCGAAGGCATGGGCTACACGCCGCGCACGACGGTCGCCTCCGTGCCCATTTCGCTTGCGGGCCTGAAAAGCAAGCAGATCGATGTATCGCTCGGCTACTGGTGGCCGGTGCAGGAAAAAGCCGTGCAGCCCTTCCTCGATGCCAAGACCATCGACCGGCTGGACCCGCCGAATCTCTCGGGCGCGAAGGCGACGCTCGCCGTGCCGTCCTATGCCTACGACGCGGGCATCAAGAGTTTCGCGGATATCGCCAAACACAAGGACGAACTGGACGGCAAGATCTACGGCATCGAACCGGGCAGCAGCGCAAACGCCAAGATCCAGAAGATGATCGACACGAATCAGTTCGGTCTGGGCGGTTTTCAACTCGTGCAATCGAGCGAGGCGGGCATGCTCGTGACGGTCGAACGCGCGGCGCGTGAAAAGAAGCCGGTGGTGTTTCTCGCGTGGGAGCCGCATCCCATGAACATTCAGATGAAGCTCAACTATCTGTCGGGCGGCGATGACGTGTTCGGCCCGAACTACGGCGAAGCGCGCGTCTACACGCTGACGAATCCCGACTTCATCACGCGCTGTCCGAACGCGGGCAAGCTCGTGCAGAACCTGCATTTCACGACCGACCTCGAAAACCGCCTCATGCAGCCAGTCATGAACAAAGAGCGTCCCGCCGATGCCGCGAAGGCCT
This sequence comes from Caballeronia sp. A2-2, assembly GCF_057612605.2. NCBI lineage: Bacteria > Pseudomonadati > Pseudomonadota > Betaproteobacteria > Burkholderiales > Burkholderiaceae > Caballeronia > Caballeronia sp. A2-2. Next base: position 53,600 of record NZ_CM172588.1, read on the forward strand.
ATCTCAAGCAAAACCCGCAATTGCTCGATGGCTGGCTCGCGGGCGTGAAAACGGTGGACGGCAAGGATGCATTGCCAGCGGTAAAGCAGTATCTGGGCCTTTGAAGCGGCATTTTTCGACAAACACGATTACATAGCGATCCGAACCAAATCATGAACTATGAAGTCATCGTCACCTGCGCGGTGACCGGCGCGGGCGACACCACGGCCAGGCATCCCGCGATTCCCGTCACGCCCAAACAAATCGCGGAGTCGGCCATCGAAGCCGCGCGCGCGGGCGCTACCGTCGCGCATTGTCACGTGCGCGATCCGAAAACCGGGCGCGGCAGCCGCGATCCCGCGCTGTATCGCGAGGTGGTGGATCGCATTCGCTCGTCGGATGTGGATGTCATCATCAATCTGACGGCGGGCATGGGCGGCGATCTGGAGATCGGTCCGGGCGAAGACCCGATGCGCTTCGGCAAAGGCACTGACTTGGTCGGCGGGCTGACGCGTCTCGCGCATGTCGAAGAACTGCTGCCCGAAATCTGCACGCTCGACTGCGGCACGCTCAATTTCGGCGATGGCGACTACATCTACGTCTCCACGCCCGCACAGTTGCGCGCCGGAGCGAAGCGCATTCAGGAACTCGGCGTGAAGCCGGAGCTTGAAATCTTCGATACGGGCCATCTCTGGTTCGCCAATCAATTGCTCAAGGAAGGTCTGCTCGATGCACCGCCGCTCTTTCAGCTTTGCATGGGCATTCCGTGGGGCGCGCCGCCCGACACCGGCACGATGAAGGCGATGGTCGATAACCTGCCGCCCGGCGCGCACTGGGCCGGCTTCGGCATCGGCCGCATGCAGATGCCGATGGTCGCGCAGGCCATGCTGCTCGGCGGCCACGTGCGCGTGGGGCTGGAGGACAACTTGTGGCTCGATCGCGGTGTGCATGCGAGTAACGGCTCGCTGGTGCAACGCGCTGTCGAGATCATCGAACGGCTGGGCGCGCGTGCGCTGACGCCCGCCGAAGGACGCAAGAAGCTCGGTCTGCGGCCGCGCGGTGAACGTCTGCTCGACCGGCGTGCGCTGGAACAATTCGCTTAATCCCACGAGGAAATTCGCAACATGCAAGTGAAGCAATTCGCCGCGCTCGGCGCGGGTGTGATCGGCAGCGGCTGGATTTCGCGCGCGCTCGCGCACGGTCTGGATGTGACGGCGTGGGACCCCGCGCCCGGCGCGGAAGCGCAACTGCGCGCGAACGTCGCGAATGCGTGGCCGGCGCTGGAACGGGTCGGGCTGGCGAAGGGTGCATCGCAGGAACGGCTGCGTGTGGTATCGACGGTGGAAGAATGCGTGGCGCAGGCGGACTTCATTCAGGAAAGCGCGCCGGAACGCGAGGAACTCAAGCTCGCGCTGCACGAACGCGTGAGCCGCGCGGCGAAGCGCGATGCGATCATCGCGTCGTCCACGTCGGGGCTTTTGCCGAGCGAGTTCTACGCGAACGCCGTGCATCCCGAACGCTGCGTGGTCGGGCATCCGTTCAATCCGGTTTATCTGTTGCCGCTGGTCGAAGTGCTCGGCGGCGAAAAGACCTCGGGCGAAGCGATCGATTCGGCCATGAGCTTTTACACGTCCATCGGCATGCGGCCCTTGCGCGTGAGAAAGGAAGTGCCGGGTTTCATCGCCGACCGGCTGCTCGAAGCGTTGTGGCGCGAGGCGCTGCATCTGGTGAACGAGGGCGTGGCGACCACCGGCGAAATCGATGACGCCATCCGCTACGGCGCGGGCATCCGCTGGTCGTTCATGGGCACGTTCCTGACCTACACGCTGGCGGGCGGCGAAGCGGGCATGCGACACTTCATGCAGCAGTTCGGCCCCGCGCTCGAATTGCCGTGGACTAAGCTCGTCGCGCCTAAACTCACCGACGAACTCATCGACCGCGTGGTGGAGGGCACGTCGCAGCAGACCAACGGACGCGGCATCAAGCAACTGGAGCGGTATCGCGACGACTGCATTTCGAGCGTGATCGAGGCGATCGCGCAGGCGAAAGCGCGTCACGGAATCGAAGACTGAGGAACCCGAAATGATCTATCGCGACACGGTGAAGCCCGAGTGGGTGGACTACAACGGCCACTTGCGCGATGCCTTCTACATGGTGATCTACAGCCTCGCGACCGATGCGTTCATGGACCGCATCGGTCTCGATGAAGCGGGACGCCGCGCGCGTCATCGCACGATCTATACGCTGGAAGCGCACGTTCACTTTCTGCGCGAAATCAAGGAAGGCGCGGCGGTACGCGTCGATACGCGGGTGATCGCGCACGACCGCAAGCGCGTGCATGTCTACATGACCCTGTTCGAAGGCGACGACGCAGAACCCGTTTCCGCCTGCGAACAAATGTTGATGCACATCGACACGAGCGGCGCACCGAAAGCCGCTTCGTTCGATGACGACGTGGCGCAACGCATCGCCGCCATGCCGTCCATCGCGAAGGAGGACGCGCGTTATGCGGGGCGCGTGATCGGGTTGCCGGTGCGCTCGTCGCCGGTCGCGCCTGCCTGAGCTTTCCAGGTGCGCAGCAGCAGCGCGTTCGTGACCACGCTCACGCTGGAGAACGCCATCGCCGCGCCCGCGAACATCGGGTCGAGCAGGCCGAACGCCGCGAGCGGAATGCCGATCAGGTTGTACACGAACGCCCAGAACAGGTTCTGCTGAATCTTGCGGTACGTGCGCCGCGAAATGTCGATGGCGTCCGCGACCAGCGCCGGGTCGCCGCGCATGAGCGTGATGCCGGCCGCTTCCATCGCCACGTCCGTGCCGCTCGCCATTGCGATGCCGACATCGGCGGCGGCGAGCGCGGGCGCATCGTTGATGCCGTCGCCCGCCATCGCGACGATGCCGTTCCCCGATGCCTTCAATTCGGCGATCACGCGCGCCTTGTCTTCGGGCAAGGTCTGCGCGAAAACCCGCTCCGGCGCGATGCCGAGCGTGCGCGCCACGGCTTGCGCGCTGCCCGCGTTGTCGCCGGTGACGAGCGCGCTTTGCACGCCCATTTGCGCGAGCCGTTCGATGGCGGCGCGTGCGGTCGGTTTGAGTGTGTCGCCGAACGCGAGCAGCGCGAGCACGGAATCCGGCGACATGAGCCATGACACCGTGTTGCCTTGCGATTCGAGTTCATGCGCGCGCTTGACGAGCGCTTCAGGAACGCGGAGGTTTCTTTCCGCGAGCCACCGGGCGCTGCCAATCGCAATGCGCTTGCCCTGAACCGTCGCTTCGATGCCGCGACCGGCGACGGCGTGTGCGTCGGTGGCATCGAGCGCCGGACCGTTTTCCGCGCGATGCGTATCGATCACCGCCTTCGCCAGCGGATGCTCGCTCGCGCGCTGCACGGCGGCGGCCATCGCCAATGCATCGGCGCGTTGAATGCCGGGCGCGGCATCGAACGCGACGAGTGCGGGACGGCCGAGCGTGAGCGTGCCGGTTTTATCGAAGGCGACGATTTTGATGGCGTGCGCTTGCTCCAAGGCTTGCGCATCCTTGATGAGAATGCCCTGACGCGCTGCCACGCCGGTGCCCGCCATGATCGCGGTCGGCGTGGCGAGGCCGAGCGCGCACGGACACGCGATCACGAGCACGGCCACCGCGTTCAGCAACGCCGTTTCGCCCGATGCCCCGTGCATCAACCAGCCCGCCAGCGTCACAAGCGCGATGCCGAGAATTGCCGGCACGAACACCGCCGACACGCGATCCACCAGCCGTTGAATGGGCGCTTTCTCCGCCTGCGCCGATTCGACCAGCCGGATGATGCGCGCAAGCGTGGTTTCCGCGCCGATCGCCGTCGTTTCGATCACGATCAGCCCTTCGCGATTGATGGAACCGCCCGTCGTGCGCGCGCCCGCTTCCTTCGCGACCGGCAGACTTTCGCCCGTGATGAGGGATTCGTCGACATGCGTGCGCCCTTCGCGCACGATGCCGTCCACCGGCACGCGCTCGCCCGGACGCACGATGATGTGATCGCCGAGACGCACGTCCGCCAGCGGGATTTCGCGTTCGCGGGAAGGATCGGCGGCATCGCGCACGCGCGCGGTGGCGGGACGCAGCGCGTTCAGCGCGCGAATCGCGTCCGTGGTTTGCCGCTTCGCGCGCGCCTCCAGCCATTTGCCGAAGCGCACGAGCGTAATCACCACCGCCGACGCCTCGAAGAACAAATGCGCCATGCCGCCATGCGCGAACATCTGATAAACGCTCACACCCCACGCGGCTGACGTGCCGAGCGCGACGAGCAAGTCCATGTTCCCCGCGAACGCCCGCACCGCGCGATATCCGCCGATGTAAAACCGCGCCCCGAAACCGAATTGCACGATGCTGGCGAGCACGAGTTGCAGCCACGGCGACACGCTCAAGCCGAACATCGGCGCGAGGAGCGGCAATGTGATGACGGCGCTCGCCGCGACCGTCATGAGTTCGCGGTCCCATCCGGCGGGCGCGGCGGCGGGCGGTGCATCCGGCACGACACGCGCGGCTTCATACCCCGCCTTGACGATGGCCGCGACGAGCTGTTCATCGCTGACGGCGCCGCGCGCATGCACGGTCGCTTTCTCGGTGGCGAGATTCACCGCGACGTCATCGACGCCGGGCACTCTGCGCAGCATTTTCTCGACGCGCGCGACGCAGGACGCGCACGTCATCCCGCCGACGGAAAATTCCGCCGTTCTCGCGTTTTCGGTGGCTATGTTCGACATGGTGACGATGCTCTGACCGGGACGATAAAAAATCCCCACGAATCCAGTATCGACGTTCCAATGATTGGAAGGTCAAGAAAATTATTCGGCTGCTGCAAAAGCAATTTCAAGACAAAACAGAAGGGCACGGCGCTTGCAGCCTCGCAAACGGGGCCGGTTCTGCGGAAATTGCCCCGTGCGGATTTATCGTATCTTGCCTATCGTCAGCGGATAAGTTAAAACCCGAATTCCAAGATAAAAAACGAAGGCACGCGCAGCAAGACGAGGGATGCGGCGCAGGGACCGCATGCGTGCCATCTCAACGAAACATCGCGACCAGAAAATCGGACTCCGACTCGAATGAAAAACAAACGAAGCTGGGCGTTTCCGCTTAATGCCGCTGTCTGGATGAGCGTCAGTGTCACAGGTCTGGGATTGCTGGCGGGATGCGCCACCCAGAAGCCGCCGGAAGCGCAGGCAAGCGTCGGCTGGGTCAAGGATCAGGTCGCGGATGCCTACACGTTCGGCTTTCCGCTCGTCGCCTCGGATATCGCGCGCGAACGCGCCAGCGGCAACGGCGCGCAACCGGGACAGGTGCCCGTCAACACGTTCCGGCATTCGATTGCCTTGCCGCCGGTCGGCGCGGCCGGCTGGCCGAGCGTCGATACGCTGGAATCGTCCGCGTGGCTCGATATTTCCGCCGATCCGGTGATCGTCGCGCTGCCCGCCGCGCCGCGTGGCCGCTATCTCGACACGCGCGCCTTCGATGCCTGGACCAACGTGCTGTATTCCAGCGCCGACACCACGCCCTATCCGAAGATGCAGTTGATCGCGTTCGTGCCGGCCGGTTTCACGGGCACGGTGCCCGCCAACGCCACGCGCGTGGAGACGCGCACGCGCTATGTGCGACTGTCCGTGCGCGTGCGCGTGAACGGTCAGCGCGACGTGCGCGAGGCGCGCAAGCTGCAAACCGCCATGCGCATCGACACGCTGACGCCCGCGAAAGGTTCGGTCGCCGATCCGACGCCGGTGGTCGCGAGCGCGTGGGGCAGTGCATCGGCGCAGACGCCGCCAGTGCCGTCGCTGCCCGCCGCGCCGCCGACCGCGACGCCCGGCGTGCAGGCCGAATCGCTCGATGCGAATGCTTTCTTCGCACGCCTCGCCCGTTCGCTCGACGACAATCCGCCCGCCACCGACGACCAGCCCGCCATGAACCGTCTGGCCGATCTGGGCGTGAAGCCCGGCGAGCCGGTGCAGTTCAAAACCGCTGACGCGCCCGTGCTCGTCTCCGGTCTCGCCGATGGACGCGAGCGGCTCGCCACGCCGCCATCGAACGCGATTGCGAAGAACGGCTGGACCTGGTTCGGCGATGGCGTCGGCATCTACGGAACCGACTACATGCTGCGCGCGTATCTGGCGCGCCGTCAGTTGGGCACGACGACCAAGGAAGGCGAACTCAAGCCGGTCGCGAACGTGGACAGCGAAGGCCACGCGCTCAACGGCGCGAACAGCTACGTGATGCATTTCCCGGCGAATCAGCTTCCGCCGGTGCGCGGCTTCTGGTCGATCACGGCGTACACGAAGGATGGCGCGCTCGTCGACAACAAGCGCGCGCGCGTGGCGCTCACCGACCGCGACCGTCTGAAGAAAAACCGCGATGGTTCCATCGACGTGTATGTGTCCTCGGCGTCACCCGGACGCGCGCATGCGGCGAACTGGCTGCCCGCGCCCGGCGGCGATTTTCTTCTGACGATGCGCCTTTACGCGCCACGTCCGGAGGCCAGCGACGGCACGTGGGCGCCGCCCGTCATCGCACGTCAATGAAAGCTTGCAACGTTTTGTCCTAATTGCGATTGCCGATGCGCAATTGACGAACGTGTGCCGCAAACCGCGTCGTATACTTCACCGCATCACCGCTCTCAGGACTGCGGCGTGACGCGGCGTGCGGGTCGATGCGCCGCTCAAGCGTCGCCGCACGCATCGAATGGCAAGCGTCACCAAGTCTTCACTCGCCACGGCGGGACAAACGTTGCGCGGCGTGGTTCACGCGCGGCGCACACGGCGCATTTTCATTGGGCTGATCATTGCCTTTCTGGTGATCGGCCTGCTCGGCTTTTTCGCCGCGCCGCCCATCATCCGGCATGTCGCCGAACAGCAGTTGACGAAGCTGCTCGACCGGCCGGTGAGCATCCGGCGTATCGGCTTGAATCCGTACACGCTGGATTTTGAAGCCGATGGCGTGCATATCGGCGAATCGCAGGCCAATCTCGCGAAAGCGCCCGGCAGTTCGCCGGATTTCGCGGATGTGTCGCGGCTGGTCGTGCGGACATCGTGGTCGTCGCTGTTCAGGCTCGCGCCGGTCGTAGGCGAACTGAAGATCGATTCGCCGCGCTTCAGTCTCGTTCGCTATGACGCCGGGCATTTCAATTTCTCCGATCTGATCGAGAAGTTTTCCAGGCCGTCTTCGCCGCCTTCTTCCAAGCCCGCGCGTTTCTCCGTGTCGAACATTCGCGTGGAAAACGGCAGCATCACGTTCGACGATCGCGTGAAGAAAGCGAAGCATGTCGTCGATCGCGTGGCGCTCGGCATTCCGTTCATTGCGACGCTGCCTTCGGCTACCGATATCTTCGTGACGCCGCTGTTGCAGGCGCGGATCGACGGCTCGCCGTTGCTCGTGAAAGGGCGCACCAAGCCGTTCTCGGAGTCGCGCGAGTCGGAAGTGGCGCTGTCGCTCGACGATCTCGACGTGCCGCAGATCGCTTCCTACGCGCCGGATTCCGTGCCCGTCGCGGTGAAGAGCGGCAAGCTCTCCACCGACCTCAACGTGCGCTTCGCGCTGGCGGGCGATACGCCGACCATCCATATCGACGGCAGCGCGGATCTCGCCGATCTCGCCGTCACGGATCGCGCGAATGCGCCGCTCGTCTCGGCGGGCAAGCTGCATGTGAAGATCGCGGATGCGGAGCCGTTGCGCAGCGTTTATCGGCTCGATGACATCACGGTGTCGAATCCGGATGTGCGGCTTTCGCGGGATTCTTCAGGTGTGTTGAATGTGCAGAAGCTCGCGCCTGCGCCGTCGCCTGCGCAGAAACCGGCTGACGAAAAAGAATCCGCACCGCTCGATCTGTCGATCAAGCACGTCGGCATCGACGGCGGCAAGATCGCCTTCGACGATCGTTTGATGAAAACGCGCGCGCAACTCGCGCTGACGGACCTCGGCGTGACGCTCGACGGTTTCTCGACGCTTGCGAAAACGCCCGCGCGATACACGCTGAAGACGAAGGTCGATCAGGGCGGCGCGCTCGATGTATCGGGCAACGTCGCGCTCGCCGCCAAAACCGCTGACGCGAAGATCGCGCTGAATGCGCTGGCGCTGCCGCCGTTGCAGCCGTACATCGCGAATTCGGTGGCGGCGAAGGTGACGAGCGGCACGCTCGGCGCGGATTTGCCCATTTCCGTGGACTGGTCGAAACCGGATGCCGCCGTGCAGGTCGGCGCGGGCGACGTGAAGCTCGAATCGCTCACGCTGGTGCCCAATGCCGAGGCTGCCGCGCCCGTCAAGCTTGCTTCAGCGGTCGCGAAGATCGATAAGGTCGATGTCGCCGCGCGGCAGGCGTCGCTTTCGAGCGTGCAGGTGTCCGGCCTCGCGCTCGATGCCACGCGCCGCAAGGATGGCAGCATCGATCTGGCCGCGCTCGCCGGGCCGCACGAAGCCGCGCCGGAGCCGAGCGCCACGCGCAAGATTCAGAAGGCGCAGGAAGCGGGACCGGCGTGGCACTACAAGATCGCCGATATCGCGCTCTCCGATTCTTCGGCCAACTTCACCGACGAAACGCCCGCACGGCCGATGAAGCTGCGCGTCGCGCCGCTCGCCGTCCACGTCAAACAGTTCAGCGACGATCTGAGCAAGCCGCTCGACATCGACGGCAAGCTCACGCTCAACGGTCGCGGTTCGCTCGGCGTGAGCGGCAATGTCACGGTGAATCCGCTCAAGCTCGCGCTGCATGTGAAAGGCGATCAGGTCGATGTCTCCGCGTTCGAGCCTTACTTTGGCGACAAGCTCAACGTCGATATCGCCAGCGCGAACCTCAACGCCAATGGCGATGCCACGCTTTCCGGCACCGGCAAATCGCTCGCCGCGACCTACAAGGGCGATGTATCGCTCACCGATGTGCGCATGCTCGACAAGGCGAGCAACGATCGTTTCGCGGGCTGGAAGCTGCTTGGCTTGACCAACCTGAAGGCGAGTTACAGCGAGCGCGGGACGGACGTGGACGCGGCGCGCATCACGTTCTCGAATTTCTATGGCCGCGTGCTGCTCGATGCGCAGGGCAAGCTCAATCTCAAGGGCGTGGTCGCGGGTGATAACGCGCCAACGCAGCCGTTGACGCATGAAAAAACGAGCGCACCCGCTCAGGCTGCTGAAAAAACCGGCCCGCCGCTCAACATGCGCTTCGGCGAACTCGTCTTGCAGAACGGGCGCGTTACTTATACCGATAACTTCATCAAGCCGAATTACACGGCGAATCTGGTCGCGATCAACGGGACCATCGGTGCGTTCGGCACACATTCGACTTCGCCCGCGCCTGTCGATGTATCGGCGAAGCTCGCGGCGAACGGGCCGGTGGCGATCAAAGGGCAGGTGAATCCGCTGATCGCGAAGCCGGCGCTCGATCTCACGGCGACCGCGCACGATATCGAACTCACCAATCTCACGCCGTATTCGTCCAAGTATGCGGGGTATCCGATCACCAAGGGCAAGCTCAACGTCGATCTGCATTACTCGCTCGCCGACGACAAGCTCTCCGCGAACAATCACTTGTTCATCGATCAACTCACGTTCGGCGATCACGTCGACAACACAACCGCGACGAAGCTGCCGGTGCGGCTCGCCATTTCGTTGCTGAAGAATTCGCGCGGTGAAATCGACGTGAACATTCCCATTTCCGGGTCGCTGAACAATCCGGAGTTTTCGATTGGCGGGCTGGTGTGGCAGGCCATTCTGAATCTCGTGCAGAAGGCGGTGACGGCGCCGTTCACCTTGCTTGCGCACGCGTTCGGCGGTGGCGGCGGCGAGGATCTGAACTACATCGAATTCGATGCAGGTTCGGCCAGGCTCAACGATGCCGCGCAGAAGAAGCTGGAGACCATCGCGAAGGCGTTGGCGGACAAGCCCTCCGTCAACGTCGATGTGACGGGCCGCGCCGATCCCAAGGTCGATGAGCCCGCATTGCGCACGGCGTGGCTCGATCAGCAGGTCAAGCGCGCGAAGGTGCGCGATATGTCGGGCAATGGCGAGAATGTCGATTGGGCTTCGGTCAAGGTATCGGATGCGGATTACGACAAGTATCTGAGCAAGGTCTATAAATCGGCGGACTTCAAGAAGCCGACGAATTTCATCGGCATGACTAAGTCTGTGCCTGATGCCGATATGAAAGAGGCGCTCACGAAGAACGCGCCGGTGGATGAAGGCGCGCTGCGGGCGTTGGCGCAACAGCGCGCGCAGGCGGTGCAGGAGTATTTTGATGGGAAGATCGATAGTAAGCGGATTTACACGGTTGCGCCGAAGGTGAGTGCGGACGATATCAAGGATAAAGGTGCGACGACGCGGGTGGATTTGGGGTTGAAGTGATGAAGGGGCTTAGGCCATTTGGACGATCTATTTGAAACCAGGAATGCAAACTAACATGGGCGATACCGACAATTCAAACGAAGACGGGAATCAGCCGATGGGAACACCTTATGACAGGGATGTAGTGGCGTGGGCCGAAGAACAGGTCGCGTTGCTACGTGCGGGGAAGCTTGCGTCCATCGATATCGAACATATCGCGGAGGAAATCGAGGACGTGGGCAAGAGTCAATTACGCGAGTTGGGGAGCCGGATGTCCGTGCTGCTCGCCCATTTGCTTAAATGGCAGTTTCAGCCGGGGCGACGAAGCAAGAGCTGGATAAGCACGATTAAAACACAACGCAAGGAAGTCACCTATGTGCTGGGCGAGGCGCCAAGCCTCAAGCGCAGATTCGACGATGCCCAATGGCTCGATCTCGTCTGGTCGAAAGCACGCAATCAGGCGGAGGCGGAAACGTCCATCGACTTCGATGAGTTCCCGGAAATGTGCCCGTGGCCGATGGATTCGGTCTTGAATCCTGAGTTTTTACCCGAGTGACTAGAGGCGCTACTTGCGCCTTTTCGAGCCGTTTATTTGTAGACAGCAGCACTCGTCTTAACATAACAGACAGTGTTCGGTTTTGCTGCCGTTGTCGGCTTGATTTTAGCTTTACGAAGTGAGGGTTTTGTTGTTCTCTTGTGCAAGGGGCTGCTGGTGTTTGTGTTGTTTATTCAGTAGCCGCCTTCCCGGCGGGGGGGTAACTTTCTTTGCTGCTGCAAAGAAAGTCACCAAAGAAAGCAGCTTTTTACCCCATGCACGATGGCTGGAGAGGGTTGGTCTGGATTAAACGATGCAGTGGCCGCAATAGGACTTCACACGCATCACGAGCCGCTTAGGCAACCTTGCGATTACGCGCTCGAAGTCTCAACGCTTAGTGGTCCGCGCTCATTCTTTCGGCCATGCGCTGCGCGCGCCGAGAGCCTTAGAACGGAACCCCGCAGCGTATTAGCGCCCAGCTACCTCACACCTTGCCGCTATGTCGTTATTCGGCCCTACCTTGGTAAGTGCCTCCGGGCAAAGCGCACACACCAACGCAAGTCACCTTTTAGTCGGAGCACTAACCAAGGTAGGACTGAATAGCAATCTTGCGGGGAAGCGTGATGTGGCTGGGCGCTAATAGGCTGCGGGATTCCTTTCTAAAGCTCTCGGCGCGCGCAGCGCATGGCCGAATGAATGAGCGCGGACCACAGAACCAAGACGAATCGAGCGCGCAATCGCGAGGTTGCCTAAGCGGCAAGTTATGCGTGGCAAGTCCTATTGCGGCCAATGTATCCGTTAATCCAGACCAACCCCCTCCAGCCAGCGTGCATGGGGTAAAAAGCTGCTTTCTTTGGTGACTTTCTTTGCAGCAGCAAAGAAAGTTACCCCCCCGCCGGGGAGGCGGCTACTGCAATAAACAACACAAACAACAGCAGCCCTTTGCACGACATATAGACCGCAGCGCAAGACCAGACAAAACAGAGAAGCCGACACCGCCGCTAACCAATACAACTCACCCGACCCGCACCCGCCCCCAAGCGGCTCATAAAGCCGCACCCCCCTCAATGCGCCCCCGAAGCCGCCCCACCACCCCCACCCTTCGCCACCTTAGTAATCCAGATCAACGGAATGATCAGTATAAAAATCACCGCCGAGATCAGAAAAATATCATTCAAGCCCATCATCGCGGCCTGTGTATTCACGGTGAAGTTGAACATGCCGCGCGCCTGCGCCGTACTCACATCGAGCGTGGATTGCGACATCCCGAGCGACTGCATGAACGTCGGATTGTAGATATTCGCCTGCTCGGTCAACCGCTCGTGATGAAGCGCGATGCGGTCATCCCAAGCATTGCCCGCAAGCGATGTCCCCACCGCGCCACAAAACACGCGCGCGAAATTGGACAAGCCCGCCGCCGCCGGAATGCGCGAAGGCGGCAGACCGGACAGCACGATGGCCGTGAGCGGCACGAAGAACATCGCCATCGGGATGCCTTGGAGAAGCGTGGGCAGCACGAGATGCCACGTATCGATCTCGATCACGTATTTCGAGCGCAGCCAAAACACGAACGCGAAGCCGATGAACGCCATCGTCGCGATGATGCGCGCATCGCTGCGCGGCAGGACCTTGCCCATCACCGGCGCAAGCATCACCGCGAAAATGCCGAGCGGCGCGGTGACGAGACCGGCATCGACGGAACGGTAGTTCAGGTACTGCTGCATCCATTGCGGCAAGAGCACGAGATTACCGAAGAACACGCCGTATGCGACGGAAATCGCTACCGTCCCGCCGAAGAAGTTGCGCCCCATGAATAGCCGCAGATCGACCACCGGATTCTGCTCCGTCAACTCCCACACGACGAAGAACGCGAACGAAATGGCCGCGACGATCCCCAGCACCACGATCACCGGCGATGAAAACCAGTCGAGGTCGCGCCCCTTGTCCAGCATGATCTGCAGCGACGCCACCCACGAAACCAGCAAAAACAGGCCGACGACATCGATCGGCGCGCGCCGCGTCTGCGATTCGCGATCGCGGTAGATCATCCACGTGACGCCCGCCGCGAAAATGCCCACCGGAATGTTGATGTAGAAGATCCACGACCACGAATAGCTGTCGGTGATCCAGCCGCCGAGTGCGGGGCCGGCAATCGGGCCGACGGTCGCGGTCATCGCCCAGAGGGAGAGCGCCATCGACGCCTTCTCTTTCGGATACGAGCCGAGCAGGATGGCTTGGGAGAGCGGAATCAGCGGCCCGGCGACCGCGCCTTGCAGCACGCGCGCGACGAGCAACACCGGCAGATTGGGCGCAAGCCCGCACAGCCACGAAGACAGCACGAACATGAGAATCGCGCCGACGAACAAGCGAATTTGCCCGAGCCGCTGCGTCAGCCAGCCGGTGAGCGGAATCGAAACCGCATTCGATGCCGCGAACACCGTGATGACCCACGTGCCCTCGTTGACCGACACGCCGAGATTGCCGGAAATGGTCGGAATCGCCACGTTGGCGATGGACGAATCCAGCACGTTCATGAAGGTGGCAAGCGCTACCGCGAAGGTGGCGAGCACGAGCTTGCCGCCTTCGAGCGGCGGTGGCGAGGCGGGCGCGGCTTTGGGCGGTGTCGGTGTGCTCATGCGGCTCGCTGGCAAGGGGTTGAGTTGTCAGTTTGCCTGTGGTTGGGAAAAGTTGCTGAACAGCCGCCCTTGGCTCTCACTTCGCCGAAATATCAATATCCCCCAAATACTTCTTAGCGAACTTATCGATGGTCCCATCCGCCTTGACCTTCTCGATCGCCGCGTTGAGCTTCGCCTTCAGCGCGTCGTCGCCTTTACGGATGCCATAAGCAATACCGCTCCCCAGAATCTTGTCATCCCTCACCGGCGCGCCGACGAACGAAAACCCCGCGCCATCCGGCTTAGAAAGAAACCCACTCTGACCCGCAGGCGCAAGCACCAACGTCGAATCTAATCGCCCCGACTTCAAATCCGCATAAACCTGATTCTGGTCCTGATACGGCACGACCTTCACGCCCTCGTTCTCCCAATGCGCCTTGGCGAACGTCTCCTGAATCGAGCCTTGCAGCACGCCCACGCTCTTGCCCTTGAGCGATGCAGACGTCGGCTCGATCCCGCTGCCCGTCCTGGCAATAAGCTGCGTCGGCACGCGATACACCACCGTCGTGAAATCGATCGCCTGACGGCGCTGCGCGGTGGCGTTCATCGCGGAATTGATCGCGTCGAACTTGCGGCCTTGCAGCGCGGGAATCAGACCATCGAACGAGGTTTCGACCCACTTGCACTGCATCTTCGCGGCGGCGCACACGGCATTGCCGACATCGATATCGAGCCCTTGCAACTCGCCGCTCGCCGCTTTCGATTCGAACGGCGGATACTGCGCTTCCAGCCCGTAACGCAGCGTGTCGGCAGCATGCGCGAAGGAACAAGCGGCAAATAGAGCGATCAAAACGGATTGCTGTTTCATCGTCGTGGTCTCCGAATAAGTATCAAATCGCGCAAAGGCGGCGCGCGCCTTCGATCAGCGTGTCGTCGTCCTTGGCGAAGGAAAGGCGGATCACGCGGTTGTCGGTGCCGTCGGTATAGAAGGCGGACAGCGGAATGGTCGCGACGCGCGCCTCGCGAATCAGCCGCAGCACGAAATCGCTGTCGGGTTCGTCGGAGATCGCGTGGTAACGCGCCAGCATGAAAAAGCTGCCCGCGCTCGGCATCAGTTCGAAACGCGAACCGGCGAGCGATTGCGCGAGCAGATCGCGCTTGTGCTGATAGAACGGACCGAGATTGAGGTAACTGGATTCATCGGCAAGTGCTTCGGCGAAGGCCATTTGCATCGGCGTATCGGCGGAAAAAGTCATGAACTGATGGATCTTGCGGATCTCCGTCATCAGTTCGGCGGGCGCGAGGCAATAGCCCACGCGCCAGCCCGTCACGTGATAGGACTTGCCGAACGACGACACGATCACGCTTCTTTCCGCGAGTTCGGGATAACGCGCCATGCCGTGATGCAGCGCGCCGTCGAACACCACGTGTTCGTACACTTCGTCCGACAGCACGACGATCTTCGTGCCGCGCGTGAGCGCCGTGAGCCGCGCGATGTCGGCGTCGTTAAAAGCGCTGCCCGTGGGATTGTGCGGCGAGTTGATGAGGATCATGCGCGTGCGCGGCGTGATGGCGGCAGCTACTTCGTCCCAGTCGATGCCGAAGTTTTCCGCCGAGAGCTTGATCGCCACGGGCGTCGCGCCTTGCAGTTGCACGATCGGCGCATAGCTGTCGAACGACGGCTCGAAGTAGATCACCTCGTCGCCGGGATGCACGAGCGCGCTGATGCTCGCATACAGCCCTTCGCTCGCGCTCGCGACGACCGTCACTTCGGTGCCCGGATCGTAGTGCGCGCCGTAAAGCTTGCGCGTTTTTTCGGCGATGGCCTCGCGCAACGCGAGCACGCCGGACATCGGCGAATACTGGTTATGTCCGGCCCGCATGGCTCGCTCGACGCCATCGATGAGCCGCGTGTCGCACGCAAAATTCGGCGCGCCTTGCGAGAGATTGAGCGCGTGATGTTCGTCGGCCAGTTGGCCGATCACGGTGAAAATGGTCGTGCCGACGCTCGGCAGCTTCGATACGGGAATGCAGGCGCTTCGCACGGCGGCGTCTCCGGTGGCTTGATCCATGATGACAGTCGACCATTCCAGCGCTTCAAAAACACGCGGACAATCGAAACTTTGTCATACTAGCCATGCACGCAGAACATGGCTTAATTACGATGAAACCATTGCCTCCGCTCGACCTGCTCGACACTTTTCTTGTCGTCGCCCGCAAGCTCAATTTCACGCGCGCGGCGGAAACGCTCAATCTCACGCAAGGCGCGGTGAGCCGTCAGATCGCGGGACTCGAAGCGCATCTGGGTTATGCGCTGTTCGTGCGGCAGGCGCGCGGTCTCGCGCTCACGCAGCAGGGCGCGCTGCTCGTCGCGCCGTTGCAGCAGGCGTTCGCGCAGATCGGCGAGGCGCTGGCGAAAGGGCAGGCACAGTCCGGCACCTTGCGCGTGAAGTGTCCGACCTGCGCCATGCGCTGGACCTTGCCGCGTGTCATCCAGTTGCAGAACGAGCGGCCCGAACTGGTGATCGAAGTGACGGCCTCCGTGTCGCACGGCGTCGATTTCAGCGGCGAACAGTTCGATGCTGCCATCGTCTTCAGCACGGGCGACATGCCGGAGTCCAAAGGACTGGTCGTGCAGCCTCTGTTCGATGAAGTGCTCACGCCGGTGTGCGCGCCGCAACTCTGGAAGTCACGACGCGGCCACGCGCCGACGCCCGGCGATCTCGCGGGCAAGACGCTGCTTCATCCCACGCGCGACCGGCGCGACTGGCTGCTGTGGCTGAAGGCGTACGGCTATCCGGGTTTGCCGTCATCGAAAGCGCAGCATTTCGACACGCTCGATCTCGCGATGTCGTCCGCCATGCAAGGCTTGGGCGTGACTATCGGCGATGTTTCGCTCATCGAAGAAGATCTGAACGCGAAACGCGTGATCGCGCCGTTCGAATTGCGCGTGACGAGCGGCGCGAAATACTTTCTCGTTTATCCCGAACGTCCCGCGCCCACGCCTGCGCTCGAACAATTCGCGCGATGGCTGACGGAAGAGGGTGCATCGACGCAGGAACGGTTGAGGGCATCCGCGAATATGCGCACTACGAACTAATGAAAATACGCGCCGTATAGTGTGGAAATCCCGTAGACGGAATCGGTTTTCCCGAAGGCATCCAGAAGGGTTACCCACACTAGAATCTTCGTGATCGGACGATGCCTGTCATGCGAACAGGCCGTTCGGTTCATCGACGGAGATTCCTGAGTGCGGCTCAGATCCTTCGCCCATTTGTTGTCATCGTGGCGGCAGTTTATCGGCGGCTTCACGTTCAGCCTGCGCGCGCGCTTGCTGTTGTGGCTGCTCGTTCCGCTCGCGCCGTTCGTCGCGGTGACCTTGATGGTGTCGCACGAAGTCGCGCGGCAGACTGCGGACATCATGCAGGATGCGTCGCTGCTGTCCTCCGCGCGCACCATTCTCGAATCCGTTCAATGGGTGGATGGCCGGCCCGCCGTCACCGTGCTTCCTGCGTTCGACGAGCTGGCCGACTCGCCGGGACAGGACCGGCTCTATTACAAGGTTGTCACCGCGGACAACGCGCTTCTGGTCGGCGCGCCCGGCCTCACGGTGCCCGAGCGCGATCTCAGACAACCGGTTTTCTACAACTGCCATTACGACAACGCGCCCGTGCGCGCGGTCGCCTTCGCGCGCGAGCTTTACAACGACGGCTTGCAGGAACCGGTGACGGTGGTCGTCGCGCGAACGCAGAACGCGCGCCGCGCGACGCTCGGCCATCTGTGGCGTCCGCAATTGCTCGGCGAATTGTTGATGCTCGTGCTCGTGACGGTTCTCGTGCCACTGGGCCTGGCCGTCGAACTCACGCCGCTCATTCGTCTCAAGGACGATGTCGCCGGCCGCAAGCCCATGCAGATCGAGCCGATCCGCGCAACCGGCTTGCCACGCGAACTCGGGCCGATCGTCGATGCGATCAACCGTTGCATCGCGGAAATCGAAACGCACACGCAGACGCAACGCCAGTTCGTCGCGGATGCCGCGCACCAACTGTGCACGCCGCTCGCGCTCATCGACACGCAGATTCAGTTCGCGCACCGCACGACCGACTGCGCCGCGTCCGGCAAGGCGCTCGACGGCGCGCGACGCAGCATCCACACGATGAAGGCAATGACCAGCCAGCTATTGCTGCTTGCGCAGGCGGAATCCGCGCCTGTGCGCAGCGGTGCGCGCACCGATCTTGCCGCCGTGACGGCCTCCGTGCTGGAAGAACTGATCGTCGCGGCGCAGGCGCGCGATATCGATCTCGGCGCGGAATTCGAGCCGCACACCTGCGTCGCGGGCGATGCCGCGTTGTTCACCGCGCTCGTGTCGAATCTCGTCGATAACGCCATCCGCTACACGCAAGCAGGCGGATGCGTGACGGCGGTGGTGCGTCGCGCGGGCGCGTTCGTCGTGCTCGAAGTGATCGACAACGGACCGGGCATCGCCGCCGAATGGCACGCGCGCGCGTTCGAGCGCTTCTGGCGCGGCGCGAGCACGGTGGAAGGCAGCGGGCTGGGCTTGCCCATCGTCCGCGAAATCGCGCAACGGCATGGCGGCACAGTCGAACTCGGGCCGGGCCGACATGGTGCGGGGCTCACCGTCGCCGTGCGTCTGCCTGTCTGCAACGAACCAGAGACAAGAACCTCGCGATGAAACTCCTGCTCGTTGAAGACAACGCCGAACTGGCACACTGGATCGTGAACTTGCTGCGCGCGGATGCCTTCGTCGTCGATCATGTGACGGCCGCCGAAATTGCCGATGCGATCCTCAAGCGGCAAAGCTACGACGTGCTGCTGCTCGACATGCGTCTGCCCGCCATGAGCGGCAAGGAACTGCTCACGCGCCTGCGCCGCCGTGGCGATGGCGTGCCCGTGCTGATGCTCACCGCGCACGGTTCCATCGATGACAAGGTGCACTGCTTCGCCGCCGGCGCGGACGATTTCGTCGTCAAGCCGTTCGACGGGCGCGAACTGGTCGCGCGCATCAAAGCGGTGACGCGGCGCAAGTACGCGACCGATAACGTGCTGCTTATCTGCGGCGATCTTCAATATCTGTTCGATACGCGCGAGTTTCTCTATAAGGACGAACCGTTCGCTTTGCGCCGCCGCGAGCACGCCGTTCTTGAAGCGCTGATGTTCCGTCAGGGCAAGACTGTCTCGAAGGCGACGCTGATCGAAAGCGTGTTCTCGCTCGACGATATCCCGAGCGCGGATGCCATCGATATCTACATTCACCGTCTGCGCAAGCGGCTCGCGGAATCGAGCGCGCAGATCATGACCTTGCGCGGGCTGGGCTATATCCTGCGCACGCGTGAATTCTGAAACGATCCGCGACGATCGTGCACCGCGCTCGGTAGACATCCCTATGACATGTTGGATCGTGCGATAGCGCGTTGAAGGATTCGACTGTTTAGCATGAATCGTCGTTTCCAAAATCGATCAAAGACGGCAACGGGGCATTCGAGGCGGTGTGTGTGTGGAAGCATCGGTCTGCTTTCTGGGCTTTCCGGAAGACGTGATGTCGTTCGTCTTGCTGGGCGTGGTCGTGCTCGCGTCGATCGGGCTGTCGTACTGCGTGCTGGCTCGATATGTCGGCGCATGGCACGTAGCCGACGAGGACCGCTCGCACGATGCACGCGGTTCGCTGTTCACGTCCAACTGGTTCTTCTTTTTCGACGCCTTGCTGTGTCTGTTTGCGTTACTTGGTCTGATCGTTTGTCTCTGAATCATTTCGGCCATTTCACTCTTCCGATCCCATCATGCAAAACACCAGGAAAGCCATGTCCGTGAAACCCGCGCGTCAACGCAATGCCAAGGTGTACTGGCTACCGATACCACGCCGCGATGCCGAGATGATCGTGCTGCAATATCGCATCGCGATAGAGAACGTGCGTCATGGCCGCGCGGGCAAACTGGAGGCGCAATGTCTCGCGCAGGCGGTGCTGCTCGCCAACATGCTGACCGTGATGGGTTACGGCAAGCTGGACAAGAACGTCATCCGTGAAGCCGAAGAAGATGTGCTTACCATGCTGGAACGTGGCGGCAAGACGGGCGTGTGGCAGTTTCCTTTGGAAGGGCTGTCACGTCTCATCTCGGTGGTGAACGAACACGACCGGCAATTGCGTGAAGTGCATCTGGCGGCGTTCGTGCAATGCAACGAACGCCTGAAGGAGATGGTGGATTCGGTGCTGCGCACGACCGCGCCGGAGGCCTGAACAGCGCGGTCGTCTGCAAAGTGCCGCGCTTACATGCCGTGCTTGGTCTCGACGGATTCCCACTGTCCGTTCTTGACCTGATACAGCGTGGATGACGCGTTCTTCAGCGCGCCGTTGCTGTCGAACGCGATCGGTCCCGTGATGCCATCGAAGGAAATGGCCTTGAGCACCGGGCGATAGACTTTCGGATCGCTGGAACCGGCTTTTTGCATCGCGTTGATGGCGGCCCACGCGGCGTCGTAACCGAACGGCGCGTAAGAAAGAATCGCCACGCCGAAGCGCTTCTGGAACTTGTCGGCGAAGGCCTTGCCCTGCGGCAGTTTGTCGAGCGGGCTGCCGTATTCCCACGCTTGCGCGCCGTCGGCGGCATCGCCCGCGAGCTTGAGGAAGTCGGTGTCCATCACGCCGCCGCCGCCCACGAACTGCGCGGTCATGCCCAGTTGCTTCATGCGCTTGACCACCGCCGCGGCTTGGCGGTCGAGGCCGCCGAAAAAGATCAGGTCCACGTTGGCCGATTTCAGGCGTGTGAGCTGCGCGCTGAAATCCACGGTCTGGTTATCGCTGAATTCGCGCGCGACGATGTTGCCGCCCTTCGCCTTCACCGCTTTCTCGAACTCGTCGGCTTCACCTTGCCCGAACGCCGTCCGGTCATCGATGATGCCGATGCGCTTCGCCTTGGTCGTCGTCACCGCGTAGACGCCTGCGTTGCCGGCGTTCTGGGCATCGCTCGAAATCACGGTGAAGACGTTTTCCAGACCGCGCGTGGTGATGGTCGGATTGGTCGCGGCCGGATCGATCACCGGAATGCCCGCGCTGTTGTAGACCGGCGAGGCGGGCAACGTCGTGCCGGAGTTGAAGTGGCCGACCACCACGGCTACGCCGTCATCGACCAACTTTTGCGCGACCTGCACGCCGACGCGCGGGTCGGCCTGATCGTCTTCCGCCTGAATCTGGAAGTTGGCCGTCTTGCCGCCGATGCTGATTTTCTTCGCGTTGGCTTCATCGAGCGCGAGTTGCACGCCGTTCTGGAGATCCTTGCCATAGCCTGCGTTCGCGCCCGTCAGCGGCGCGGCGAAACCGACCTTGACGGTCATATCTTCGGCATGAGCGGCGAGCGGCACGGCAGCGAACGTCGCCGTGGCGCACGCCACCAGCCACGCCGATGCTTTCATGGGGATACGCATGGTTTCCTCTCCTTATTGATCTGTTGATTCGCGGTGGCCTTTCAAGGAACTGCACGGCCATCGAATGGAACCTCATCGGTCCGGCAGCGGACATGCGCAATTTAGGGAGCCAAATTGGCCGCGTCTTGTGGTTAAGTCGCGCGCGCGATGCGGATTTCGGCACAGCCCTTATCCGGCGGGATCGCAGACTCGGCGCGGCTGAGCGCGTTTCGTGCCGCGCGGGCACGCGACGATTCACGCCCATTTATCTGACCGGTCATTTCGATGGTGCTTGACAAAGTGCATATGCACTAATAGCATGTAACGCATGACTTCCGACTCATCTCCTCTCGATTGCCATTGCTTTGCCATTCGTCAGGCCGCCCGCTACGTGTCGCAAATGTACGAGCGGCATTTGAGCGAAATCGGGCTGACGTCGGCGCAGTTCACGCTCATGGCGTCGATCGGGCGCAGGCCCGGCGTGCTCATGGCCGAACTCGCCGATACCATGGTCATGGACCGCACCACGCTCGTCCGCGCCTTGAAGCCGTTGCAGCGCGATGGTTTCGTCGAAGCCGCGCAGGAACTGGCGAATTCGCGTGCCGTCGGTTTGCGTCTAACGGCGGCAGGCAAGGACATATATGCGAAAGCGGCCGTGCAATGGCGCGCGGCGCAGGCGGAATTCGAACAGAAATTCGGCGATAAACGCGCGAAGGCGTTGCGTAAATCGCTGTTCGAACTGACCGCGACGGAATGAGTCGAGCCTGATCGGGCCTGCGCGACGCGGGCCTTTTTCATGTCATCGACAGTGTATATGCACTTTTTAAATTTAACGGAGCCATCATGCAGATCAAAGGAAAGGTCGTACTCGTCACCGGCGCCAATCGCGGGCTCGGCAAGCAATTCGCGAAGTCGCTTCTGGAAGCGGGCGCGGCGAAAGTTTATGCAGCGGCGCGCGATCCGGGCAGCGTGAACATTCCCGGCGTGGTGCCCGTGCGGCTGGATGTGACGAATGCCGTGGATATCGCCGAAGCCGCCGCCGCGTATGGCGATGTGCAAGTGATCGTGAACAACGCGGGCGTGTCCACGCGCAGCCCGCTGACCGATCCCGCCACCACCGCCGACGTGCGCGGCGTGATGGAGATCAACACCTTCGGCGTGCTCAACGTGACGCAGGCATTCGCGCCCGTGCTCAAGCGCAACGGCGGCGGCGCGGTCATCAACGTGCTGTCGGTGCTGACGTGGGCTGCATTGCCCGATGGCGGCGCGTATCACATCTCGAAGGCCGCGGCGTGGGCCGCGACCAACGTGTTGCGCACCGAATTGCGCGGGCAGGGCACGCTCGTGGTGGCCGTGCATCCCGGTTTGATCGATACCGACATGACCGCGAAGATCGACGCGCCGAAGGTGACGACCGAGCACGTGGTGAACGAAGTGCTGGCCGCCGTCGCGAAGGATCAGGAAGAAGTCTTCGTCGATGACACCGGCCGCGCCATCAAGCAATCGCTCTCCACGGACAAGCCGATTTACATCACCGGCATTCCCGGTTGAGCGAATGCCTCCGAAGTTTCACGACTTCTTCCCGACGCCGGACGCCGCTTCCTGCACGTCCGGCGGGAAGTCGCTGAACTCCATCACCTGCCGAATCTCGATGGTCTCGTTGTTCGATCCCGGACAGCGCCGCGCCCATTCGATGGCTTCCTCGCGCGATTTCACATCGATCATCCAGTAACCGCCGAGCACTTCCTTGGCTTCGGCAAACGGGCCATCGACCACGCGCGGCTTGCCGTCCTGAAAGCTCACGCGCGCACCCATCGACGGCGGATGCAAACCATCGAGCGCGAGCAGGACGCCCGCCTTCTGCAATTCTTCGTTGTACTTGCCCATCGCGACGATGGCGTCGGCTTCGGGCATCGTGCCGGGAGCGGCGGACTCGTAGCCGTGGGGGATCATCAGCATCATGAAGCGCATGGGGTTCTCCTTGAGGATGTCATCGATTGGAAAGCGGTAATCGCACCGCTTCGACCTTACGACGAGCAAGATGGCACGAGTTCGACACGTTCCCACGCTATGAGTCTTAGGCGTTTATCCCTATCCTTTTCCAGTTGCCTTCCCTCCCCACAAACACAAATAATGTAATCCATTACATCTCCCACGCCCGACCCGGCGCGAAGCATGTCCGATACCGTTCGTCCACGCGAGGAAGTATCGATTGCCGACGTCGCCGAGCGCGCGGGCGTCTCCGTCGCCACGGTATCGCGCGTGCTCAACGGACATACGAACGTGCGTCAGCCAACGCGTGACCGCGTGCTGGCCGCCGTGGCCGCGAGCGGATATCGCATCAACGAACTCGCGCGCAATCTGCGCACCGCCGAAAGCCGTCTCTTGCTGACGATGGTGCCGGACTTCGGCAATCCGTTTTACGCCGCCATCGTGCGCGGCATCGATCTGGTCGCGCGGCAAAACGGCTACTACATGCTGCTGTGCGATACCGGCGCGGACCTCATGCGCGAACGCAGTTATTTCGATCTCCTACGCGGACGCCGCGCCGATGGCGCCATCTGTCTCGATCCCGCCGCCGTGCAAAAGGCGCTCGCCGAAGAAGCCTCGCGCCTGCCGTGGGTCGCGTGCTGCGAGTTCGATCCGGCGGGAGGCGTGCCGTATGTCGGCATCGATAATCATCGTGCGGCGGGGGACGTGGTGCGCTATCTCATCGCGCGCGGACATACGCGCATCGCGCTCATCAACTCGGGGCAAGGTTATCTGTACGGACGTGCGCGTCTTGCCGGTTATCTCGATGCCATGAAAGACGCCGGCCTGCACGCGCATGCCGCCTGGCAGATCGAACTCAACAGCCTAGATTACGATGCAGGCGGCCACGCCGCCGCGCAACTGACCATGCTCGGCGCGGCGCGTCCCACCGCGATCTTCGCGGTATCGGATACGCTTGCCATCGGCGTGATGAACGGTCTGCGCGGCACGGGCCTGCGCGTGCCGGAAGACGTCGCCGTGGTCGGCTTCGATGACATCGCGGTCGCGGCGCACGTCGATCCGCCGCTCACCACCGTCTCGCAGCCGATGCAACTGCTCGGCGAAACCGCCGCCAATCTCCTGCTGCGGCGTCTGCGCGAACCGGACGCGGATGTGCCCGGCGTGCTGCTGCCGCATCGGCTGATCGAACGAAGGAGCGCGTGAGGATGAGTCTTGCCGTGCGTTTCGAAGGAATCGA
Organism: Caballeronia sp. A2-2; assembly: GCF_057612605.2. Classification (NCBI taxonomy): domain Bacteria; kingdom Pseudomonadati; phylum Pseudomonadota; class Betaproteobacteria; order Burkholderiales; family Burkholderiaceae; genus Caballeronia; species Caballeronia sp. A2-2. The sequence continues at coordinate 77,707 of NZ_CM172588.1, forward strand.
AAAACAGTTCGGGCCGGTGCGCGTGCTGCATGGCGTGAGCTTCGATCTCGCGCCGGGGCGTATCGTCGGATTGCTTGGCGAGAACGGCGCGGGCAAGTCCACGCTCATGAAGATTCTCGCGGGCTACGAACGCGCGAACGCGGGCACCTTGTTCATCGACGGCACGCCGCGCACGTTCTCGAATTCGCGCGATGCCGAGCAATCCGGCATCGTGCTGATTCATCAGGAATTGAATCTCGCGGATCATTTGAGCATCACGCAGAACATGTTTCTCGGGCATGAACTGCGCAAAGGCTATTTTCTCGATGAACCTTCGATGCGCGAATCCGCCCGCGCGCAGTTGAACGAAGTTGGCTTGTACAAGAACCCGGACACGCGCGTGCGCGATCTGATCGTCGCGGAAAAGCAGCTCGTCGAGATCGCGAAGGCCATGTTGCGGCGCGCGCGTCTGCTCATCATGGACGAACCGACGGCCACGCTCACGCCCGCCGAAACGCAGCGTTTGTTTGCTTTGATGGCGCGCTTGAAGGAAGCGGGCACGACCATCGTTTATATCTCGCACAAGCTCGACGAAGTGGAGCGCGTGACGGATGAAGTCGTCGTCATGCGCGATGGCCGCTTCGTCGCGCGCGCGCCGACGGACACGCTCACGCGTCAGCAAATGGCCAACATGATGGTCGGCCGCGAAGTCTCCGACATGTTCCCCGAGAAACCGCCGCTCGCCGATGACGCGCCCGTCGCGCTCAAGGTCGAACAGGCGTCGGTGCCGGGTTGGGCGGAAGGGATCAGCTTTTCCGTGCGCCGCGGTGAAGTGTTCGGCTTCGCGGGCCTGGTCGGCGCGGGCCGCACGGAATTGTTCGAGGCGCTCGTCGGTTTGCGCAAGATGGGCGCGGGCAGCATCGTGATCGATGGTGAAACCGTGAAGCTCAAAACGCCGCGCGATGCCATGCGTCACGGCATCACGTATCTGAGCGAGGATCGCAAGGGACGCGGCCTGCATGTGGACATGGCGCTCAAAGACAATCTCACGATGATGACGCCCGAACGCTACGCGCATCCGCTGTTGGATTTTCGGGCGGAACGGTATGCGCTTGGCATCGCCATGCAAGAATTCGGGATTCGCACCGGCAACGCGGCGAACCGCGCGCGCATGCTCTCCGGCGGCAATCAGCAAAAGCTCGCGCTCGCCAAGTTCCTGCATCCCGATCCGCGCGTTGTCGTGCTCGACGAACCCACGCGCGGCGTCGATGTCGGCGCCAAGCGCGACATCTATTTTTTGATTCACCGCCTGGCCGCCGAAGGCCGCGCGGTGATCGTCATTTCCTCCGAACTGATCGAGCTGATCGGCCTGTGCCATCGCGTCGCGGTGATGCGCGCGGGCGAACTGGTCGCCACGCTCGGCATGGACCTTCTGACCGAAGAGAGGTTGATCGCGCATGCGACCGGCACACACTGAAGACATCGAAAGCGAGAGCCGGCTCTCCGCCTTTGCGCGCGTGCTGTTCGGCATCGGGCCGCTGCTCGGTTTGATCGCGTTGTGCGTCGCGGGCACGCTGCTCAACGGCGATTTCGCCACCTTCGACAACGCGATGAACGTGCTTCAGCGGACGTCGTTCATCGGCATCATCGCGGTGGGGATGACCTTCGTCATCATCTCGGGCGGCATCGATCTGTCGGTCGGGTCGATGGCCGCGCTCATCGCGGGCAGCATGATCTACATGATGAACGCGCTGTTGCAGGGCTTTCATGGGCATGCGGTGCCGCCGTTGCTCATCATCGCGTTGGGCATCGTGCTGGCGCTCGTGCTCGGCGCGTTGTTCGGCTTCGCGCATGGCGTGCTCATCACGAAAGGGCGGATCGAGCCGTTCATCGTCACGCTGGGCACGCTCGGCATCTTTCGCGCGCTGCTCACATGGCTCGCGGATGGCGGCGCGCTCACGCTGGACAATTCGCTCGTCGATCTTTACGGGCCGGTCTATTACGCGAGCATTCTGGGTATTCCCGTGCCGATCTGGGTGTTTCTGATCGTGGCGCTCGGCGGCGCGCTCGTCCTGAACCGCACGGTGTTCGGGCGGCATGTGCAGGCGATCGGCTCGAACGAACAGGTCGCGCGCTATGCCGCGATCAACGTGGATCGCGTGAAGATCGTCACGTACGTTCTGCTCGGATTGTGCGTGGCGGTCGCGACCGTGCTCTACGTGCCGCGTCTCGGTTCCGCGACGCCGACCACCGGCATTCTCTGGGAACTCGAAGCCATCGCGGCCGTGGTCGTGGGCGGCACCGCGCTCAAGGGCGGCGAAGGGCGCGTGATCGGCACGATCATCGGCGCGATCCTGCTTTCGGTCATCAACAATATTCTGAACCTGACGAGCATCATCAGCGTGTATCTGAACGCGGCGGTGCAGGGCGCCGTGATCATTGTCGTGGCACTCCTGCAGCGTGGGCGTCGTTAATCAGGAAGGCTTATAAACAGGAGACAACATCATGAAACAACTGGTACGCGCGCTCGGCGCGCTCACGCTGGCGGCGAGTGCGTTTGCTGTCACGCCGTCTGCATCCGCTGCGGACAAGGTGGTGCTCGGCGTCGCCATTCCGACGGCGGATCATGGCTTCACGGGCGGCATTGTGTGGTGGGCCAATGAAGCGAAGAAGGAACTGGAGAAGGCCAATCCCGATCTCAAGGTGATCGTGAAGACGGCGGCGAGCGCGTCCGAACAGGCCAATCAGATTCAGGATCTGGTGACGGTCAACAAGATCAACGCGCTGGTTATTTTCCCGCAGGAATCGGCCTCGCTCACGCAGCCGGTCATGCAGGTTCACAAGAAAGGCGTGTATGTGACGGTGGTGGATCGCGGTTTGACCGACACCAGCGCGCAGGATGCGTATGTGGCCGGCGACAACACCGCGTTCGGCAAGATTCCCGCCGAATATCTGGCGAAAGCGCTCAACGGCAAGGGCGATATCGTCGCGCTGCGCGGCATTCCGACCACGCTGGATAACGAACGCTGGACCGCTTTCGAAGGCGTGCTGAAGGGCTATCCCGACATCAAGATTCTGGATGCGAAGTATGCGAACTGGAATCGCGACGACGCCTTCAAGACGATGCAGGACTATCTCACGCGCTTCAAGCATATCGACGCCGTGTGGGCCGCGGATGACGACATGATGATCGGCGTGCTCAAGGCGATCGATCAGGCCAAGCGCACCGACGTGAAGATCGTGTTCGGCGGCGCGGGTTCGAAGGACGCCGTCAAGCGCATCATGGATGGCGACGCGCGCACGCCTGCCGATGTCTCGTATTCGCCGAAGTTCATCTACGACGCGATCAAGCTGACCGCCGAAGCGCGCCTGAAGGGCGAGAAACTGCCCGCGACGACGATCATTCCTTCGGTGCTCATCACCAAGGACAACGCGAAGCAGTTCTATTTCCCGAACTCGCCGTTCTGATGTTCAAGGCAGCCGGTCATGTGAAGCATCACGCATGACCGGCTTTTTATTTTCGAGGCGAACGATGAAGACCATCAAGGGCCCCGCGATCTTTCTCGCGCAATTCATGGGCGACGCCGCGCCGTTCGATACGCTCGGCAATCTGGCGTCGTGGGCCAAAGGACTGGGTTACGAAGGCATTCAGGTGCCGTGCGATCCGCGTCTGATCGATCTGGAGAAAGCCGCGACGAGCGATGCCTATTGCGACGATATTCGCCGCACGGCGGAAGATGCGGGCGTGGCGATCACCGAGTTGTCGACGCATTTGCAAGGGCAACTGATTGCCGTGCATCCCGCTTACGACACGCTGTTCGATGGCTTCGCCGCACCGCATGTTCGCGGCAATCCCGCTGCGCGCACGGAATGGGCGATTGCGCAGTTGAAGCAGGCGGCGGCGGCATCGAAAAGATTGGGATTGAATGCGCATGTGACGTTTTCGGGCGCGTTGGCGTGGCCTTATGTTTATCCGTGGCCGCAGCGTCCGGCGGGACTCGTCGAGGCTGCGTTCGAGGAACTCGCTGCGCGCTGGCGGCCCGTGCTGGATGAGTTCGATCGTGCGGGGGTGGACGTTTGTTATGAGCTTCATCCCGGCGAAGATCTGCACGATGGCGTGACGTTCGAACGCTTTCTCGAAGCCGTGGACGATCATCCGCGCGCGAATATCCTGTTCGATCCGAGTCATTTCGTCTTGCAGCAACTCGATTATCTGGCGTTCATCGATATTTATCACGCACGTATCAAGGCGTTTCATGTGAAGGACGCGGAGTTTCGTCCGAATGGCAGGCAAGGCGTGTATGGCGGTTATTCCGGATGGGTCGATCGCGCCGGACGCTTCCGTTCGCTCGGCGACGGGCAAATCGATTTCAAGGCCGTTTTCTCGAAGATGGCGCAATACGATTTCGCGGGCTGGGCCGTGCTCGAATGGGAATGCGCGCTGAAGCATCCCGAGGATGGCGCGCGTGAAGGCGCAATCTTTATCCGCGATCACATCATCCGCGTGGGCGAGCGTGCGTTCGATGATTTCGCGGACAGCGGCGCGAGCCGCGAGCAGATGCGCGGTCTTCTCGGACTCGGAGATTCGCGATGAAACGCGTGCGGCTCGGCATGGTCGGCGGTGGCGAAGGCGCGTTCATTGGCGCGGTGCATCGCATGGCTGCAAGGCTGGATGATCGTTATGAGTTGCTTGCGGGCGCGTTGTCGTCCGATCCGCAACGCGCGAAGGCGAGTGCGGAAGCGGTCGGTCTTGCGCGTAGCTACGACGATTATCGAGAGATGGCGCGCATCGAGGCGGGATTGGCGGATGGTATCGAGGCGGTGGCGATCGTCACGCCGAATCATCTGCATGCGCCGATTGCCACCGCGTTTCTCGAAGCCGGTATTCATGTGATCTGCGACAAGCCGCTTGCCGTGTCGCTGGAAGAAGGCGAGGCGCTGGCCAAGCTCGCACGCGAGAAGGATCGCGTGTTCGCGGTGACGTATACGTACACCGGTTATCCGCTCGTGCGGCATGCGCGCGGCATGGTGAAGCAGGGCTTGCTGGGCGATATTCGCGTCGTGCAGGTCGAATATGCACAAGACTGGCTTTCGCTGCCGGTGGAAGAACAGGCGAACCGTCAGGCGGTATGGCGCACCGATCCTGCGCTGGCGGGTCCGGCGGGTTGTCTCGGCGATATCGGTACGCATGCGTATCAGCTTGCCGAATATGTCACGGGGATGCGGCCCGTTTCGCTATCGGCCGATGTCACGACGTTCGTTCCTAACCGGCGCGTGGACGATCACGTTCAGGCGATGCTTCGGTATGCCAACGGTGCGCGGGGGATGTTGTGGGCGAGTCAGGTTGCGGCGGGCGAGGAAAACGCGCTGCGTTTGCGTGTGTATGGGACGAAGGCGGGGCTGTCGTTCGATCAGCAGACGCCGAATGAGTTGTGGTTCACGCCGATTGGTGGTGCGTCGCAACGCATCACGCGCGGGCGTGTGCAGAGTCCCGAAGCGCTGCACGCGACGCGTGTGCCGGCGGGGCATCCGGAAGGTTATGTGGAAGCGTTCGCGCAGGTTTATACGGATGCGGCGGAATGTATCGCGCGTGGGACCACGCAAGGGGATGAATGGTTGACGACGGTGGAGGATGGGGTGGAGGGGTTGAGGTTTGTTCGGGCGGTTTTGGAGAGCGGTGATAAGGATGGGGAGTGGGTCGCGCTGAATTGACCTTCTGCATGGCTGAACTTCAGCCGAACTCTGCCGCGAGTCAACGACTTTTCCGGCGTGCGATGCTAGGCTACGAGCTTTCTCACTTGCAACTCTTCTATCGTGGCCGAAGCGCAAATCAATCCGGCGATTCTGACTTGGGCGCGTGAGCGTTCGGGGATCGACGTGCGTGCTTTGGCCGACAAACTAGGAACCGATTTCGATCGGGTTATGTCCTGGGAAAACGGCGAGCGCAAACCGACTTTCCGACAAGCGAAGCGGATCGCCGACATTACCCATATTCCATTCGGCTATCTGTATCTTGCTTCGCCTCCCAACGAACAGTTGCCCATTGCGGATTTCCGAACGGTCGGCGATGAACCGGTCAAGCCGCTCGGCGCGGACTTTCGTGAACTGCTCAACGAAGTCCTACGCAAGCAGGCATGGTTCAGGGAGTACCGCCAGCAACAGGACGCCCCGCCTCTCTCCTATGTCGCCCGTTTCCGTTCGGACGCATGCGCCCCGGCGGAAGTCGCAGAGGACATGATGCTCACGCTGGGCGTCACCCAGCAAAGTCGCCTCGATAGCCGAAATTGGGAAGATTATCTGCGAGCCTTGATCGATCGAATCGAAGAGGTGGGCATTCTCGTGATGCGTTCGGGCGTCGTGGGAAACAATTCTCATCGGCCGCTCTCGGTCGATGAGTTTCGCGGCTTCGTTGTGTCGGACACGCTTGCACCGGTTGTTTTCTTAAACGGAAGAGATGCGAAAGCTGCGCAAATCTTCACGTTGATTCATGAGCTTGCACATATCTGGATCGGGGTGAGCGGCGTTTCCAATGAAGCACTCGGTGCTGCATCGGCTCGGAGCGCTGCCGTCGAAAAGTTCTGTAACTCCGTTGCGGCCGAATTTCTCGTCCCTGCGCAAGCGCTACGCAATCGATGGAACAGCAAAAGCGAATTTGCCTCGCAGGTCAAGGAACTCGCGCGGGATTTCAAAGTGAGTAGCGTCGTGATCGGGCGGCGAGCCGTCGAACTCGGACTCGCCAACTGGGACACATTTGGTCGTTTCTATCAGGCAGAGCGTGCAGCGTGGGAAGCGGCTGCCGCGCGGCGATCGGGCGGCGGAAACGCCTATAGAACATCGGCGGTCAGAAACAGCAAACTTTTGACGCGAGCCGTGTTGGAAGCCGCGCTCGAGAGACGCATGCTGTTGCGCGATGCGGGCAGCTTGCTCGGCGTCGCGCCGGGAAATTTGCGCAGGCTTGCGAATAGCATTAACGGAGACAAGTGAAAGATGTATCTGCTTGACAGTAATGTTTTCATCGAAGCACAGAACTGGTATTACGCGAACGACATTTGCCCGGGCTTCTGGCAATGGCTTGACGATGCCAACCGACGCGGCCTGGTGGCAAGTATCAGTGAGGTCTACGAGGAACTCGCCTGCGGAAACGATGCGCTTGCTGACTGGATCAAGGCTCGGCACGACAGTAGCTGGTTTCTCGATGTCACGGATGACGAAACGCAATCTTCATTTGCGGATATATTCAGCATATCGAATCAGTAGAGCGGTACACGCCACCGAACCGAAGCAAATTCGCCGGTGGCGCTGATCCTTGGTTGATCGCGAAAGCCCGAACCATTGGCTGGAGCGTCACGACACATGAAGAATTTCGCGAAAATTCGACTAAGGTGAAAATCCCGAACGTCTGTCGAAACTTCGGCGTGACGACTCGCACGACGTTCGACATGCTCCGGGAACTGCGTGTGTCATTCGCTTGGGAGCGAGCAGCTTGAGCTTGCGTCGATCCACTTTCCTCGAATCATTGCCTGTTCCAGCATGCCAAGCGTGAGTTGCCAGCCGCCGAGCGTCTCGCGGGTTCGGCGGCTGAATGGCACCCGAAGCACGGCGAGCAATAAGCGACGCATGCTCAGTCGACTGAACGGATAGTAGCGACCAATATCGAACCCGCTCATATCGACATCAAAAAGAACACACCATTCATTCAGCAGCTTTTCGATCTGACGCAGGTTGAGATCCAAATCGTGGTAGAGGTCGGTTTCTCGCTTGAAATCGTTCCGACCGACTAAAGGGAGTATGTATTCGACAAGGGCGTACCACTCTGGCGCTCGACAGGTATCATTGCTCACGTCTATCAAAGCCTTGAATAAAAGGCCCAAATAATAGCGATACCTAACTAACGATTCAACCCTTGTTCAAAAGCAGCAAAACAAACAAACCATAAAAAAACGGCCCCCGAAGGAGCCGTCTTTCACCACACAAATCCTACCTATCCTCACGCCCAATTTGCGTGAAAACTCCCTTCCTTATCCACTCTTTCAAACGTATGCGCACCAAAGAAATCCCGCTGCGCCTGCACCAAATTAGCCGGCAACCGCTCCGACCGATACGCATCGAAATAAGCAATCGCCGATGAAAACGCCGGCACCGGAATGCCCGCCTTCACCGCCGCGACCACGACATCGCGCAAGGCTTCCTGATACTTCGTCGCGATATCGCTGAAGTACGGGTCGAGCAGCAGATTCGCGAGGTCCGGCTTCGCGTCATAAGCATCGGTGATCTTCTGCAGGAAGCGCGCGCGGATGATGCACCCCGCCCGGAAAATCTTCGCGATCTCGCCGAAGTGAAGACCCCAGTCATACTCTTCCGATGCCGCGCGCAACTGCGCAAAGCCCTGCGCATACGACACTATCTTCGACAGATACAACGCGCGCCGCACCGATTCCACGAACTCCGCACGATCGCCGTCATAAGCAGGCTTCGGCCCGGTCAACACCTTGCTCGCCGCCACGCGCTGCGTCTTGAGCGACGACAACACGCGCGCAAACACGGCCTCGGTAATCAAAGGCAGCGGCGCACCCAGATCCAGCGCGTTCTGACTCGTCCACTTGCCCGTGCCCTTCTGCGCGGCGCGATCAAGAATGACATCGACGAGATCCTTGCCGCTTTCCTCGTCCTTCTTCGAGAAAATCTTCGAGGTGATCTCGATCAGATAGCTGTCCAGTTCACCTTGATTCCACTCGACATAAACCTTGCCGAGTTCCTCGTTGGACAGACCGGCCACGCGCTTGAGCACGTCATAACTTTCGGCGATCAACTGCATGTCGCCATACTCGATGCCGTTATGCACCATCTTCACGAAATGGCCCGCGCCATCCGGGCCCATGTACGCGACGCACGGTTCGCCGTCCGGCGCCTTCGCGGCGATCTCGGTCAGAATCGGGGCGACGAGTTCATACGCTTCCTTCTGTCCGCCCGGCATGATCGACGGACCCTTGAGCGCGCCTTCTTCGCCACCCGACACGCCCGTGCCGATGAAATGCAGCCCCGACTTCGCCAGATCCTGATTGCGGCGAATGGTGTCGGTGAAGTGCGTGTTGCCGCCATCGATGAGAATGTCGCCCTTTTCCAGCAGCGGACGCAACTGATCGATGGTTTCATCCGTGCCCGCGCCTGCCTTGACCATCAGCAGGATGCGGCGCGGCTTTTCCAGCGAATCGACGAATTCTTCCAGCGTGAAAGCGGGCACGAGCTTCTTGTCGGGGTTTTCGGCAATCAGTTCGTCGGTTTTGGCGCGGCTGCGGTTGTAGACCGAAACGGCGTGACCGCGGCTCTCGATGTTCAAGGCCAGGTTGCGGCCCATGACGGCGAGACCCACTACGCCGATAGCTTGTTTGCTCATGCTTGATCTCCGAATGTCCGGACGCCGGGCGGCTCGTGGCACGCGGCTCCGGGGTGAAAACATGTCGATGGACGCATCGCGCGACAGGCGGTCGTCGTGCCGACCGCCGCCGCCCGCGGCTCGACGGACCACGCAAATGCGCGGGCCGGAACTCTACCAGCAGCGGATTCGTCGCGCGAACGCGGACCGAGCGAATTTACCACTTTGAGCAACTTCGAGCAGCGGCCGGTTCGGGCGGCATCTGCATCGGCGGCATAAAATACGGGCCGGTCAGGCTCATGCACAGGCGAGGCTTCGGGTTTCATGCCGCTCGGAAGGCGCAGGCGACGTCATCATCATCACGTCTATGTCGTTGAATTGTCGGATCAGGTCTGGAACGACGCACGCTTTCGCCGCGCCAATCCCGACTACCGGCTGGGCATGCCGTTCGTCTACGTGGGCATGACGGGCGTCGATCCGGACGTGCGCTTCGACAAGCACAAGGCGGGCATCCAGTCGAATCGCTACGTGCGCGAGTTCGGGCTGCGCCTGCTGCCGCATCTTTATGAGATGTACAACCCGATGCCCTACGACGGCGCGCGCGACATGGAAGTGGAATTGGCCATCGGCTTGCGGGAGGCCGGCTACGGTGTCTGGCAAGCGTGATTCAATCGATTGAATACGGAGTGAGACATGCGGATTCTGGTGGTGGGTGCGGGCGCGATCGGCGGTTATTTCGGCGCGCGACTGCTCGCGGCGGGCAGGGATGTCACGTTTCTCGTGCGCGAACGGCGCGCGGCGCGCTTGCGCGAGACGGGGCTCAAGGTCAACAGTCCGCTGGGCGGCATCGAGATCGGCGATCCGCCGCTCGTGCTCGCGGAAGACATCGCCGGGCCGTTCGATCTCGTCCTTCTGAGCTGCAAGGCCTACGACCTTCAGAACGCGATGGACTCGTTCGCGCCCGCCGTCGGTCCGAATACGGCCATCCTGCCGCTGCTGAACGGCATGGCCCATCTCGATGCACTCGACGCCCGCTTCGGCGCGGACCGCGTGCTCGGCGGCCAGTGCGCGATCGCCGCGACGCTCAATCCGCAAGGCGAAATCGTGCAGATGAGCAACATGCATTCGATGGCTTTCGGTGAACGCGCGGGCGGTCGTTCGCCGCGCGTGGAGGCCATTGCCGCGCAACTCGACAACGCGGGTTTCGACTTGAGCGTGAGCGACAACGTGCTCCAGTCGATGTGGGACAAATGGGTCTTCCTCGCCACGCTCGCAACCGCGACCTCGCTCATGCGCGCGCCGGTAGGCGATATCCTGGCCGCGCCCGGCGGCGATGACGTACTGCGCCGGCTGTTCGAAGAATGTCAGGGCATCGCGGCGGACAACGGCCATCCGATGAGCCCGCCGATGCACGAACGCGCCAGCGCCTTCTATTCGGAGCGCGGTTCGCTGATGACCGCATCGATGCTGCGCGATATCGAGAACGGCGCGGCGATCGAGGCGGACCACATCGTCGGCGATCTGATCGCGCGGCGGCGTTCGGCGCTTGAGCGTTTGTCGATGCTCGAAGTCGCGTATGCGCATCTCAAGGCGTACGAAGCGAAGCGCAAACGCACGGCGGATCAAACGCTTACAGACCGCTGACGTCATCAACCGCGCTCATGGCTCACGAACAACCTGCTCATCACGCCCCGCCGCCCACCACCGCGCAAATCTTCACCGGCTTTCTCTCGCTCGGACTGATCGCGTTCGGCGGCGCGTTGCCGCTCGCCCGGCGCGAGATCGTCGAACGTCGGAAATGGCTCGATGCCGATGAATTCACCGATCTGCTCGGACTGTGCCAATTCCTTCCCGGTGGCAATGTCATCAATTTGTCGGTTGCCATCGGGATGAAGTTTCGCGGCGTGCGGGGCGCGCTGGCTGGCCTGCTCGGGCTGATCGGCGGGCCGTCGCTTGTCGTGATCGCGCTGGGCGTGATCTATCAGCGCACGCATCAGGACCCGCGCATCGCGCATTTGTTCGCAGGACTCGCGGCCGCGGCGGCCGGTTTGCTCGTGGCGATGTCGGTCAAGGTCCTCTGGCCGTTGCGCAAGAAACCGGAAGCGGCGGCCATCGCGCTCGTGATGTTCGTCGCCATCGCATTCCTTCGCACACCCTTGCTTCCGTCGATGCTCGTGCTCACGCCCATTTCCGTGCTGATCGCCCGCAAGGTGCGCCGATGAAAGACACCTTGCTCGCGCTCGCCGGCATTTTCAGCCAGCTTTCGCTGCTCGCGTTCGGCGGCGGCAACACCATTCTTCCGGAGATGCAGCGACAAGTCGTCGAGGTGCATCAATGGATGTCGAAAGCCGATTTCTCCGCGCTGTTCGCGCTCGCGCAGGCCGCGCCCGGACCGAACATGATGGTGGTCACGCTGATCGGCTGGCACGTTGCCGGATGGCCGGGCGTGCTGGTCACGTCGCTGGCGAAGTTCGGCCCGTCCTCCTTCGTGACGATGCTCGCGCTGCACGCGTGGGAGCGCTTCAAGGACCGTCCGTGGCGGCGTTACGTGCAGGTCGGGCTCGTGCCGATCACGGCGGGACTGGTGGCGGCGAGCGCGTTGCTGATCGCGGAAGCGTCGGATGGCGCGGCGGTGCTGGTGGGGATCACGGTCGCGGTGGCGCTCGTGTCGTACCGGACGAAGGTGCATCCGCTGTGGTTGCTGGCGGTGGGGGCGCTGATCGGATTGACGGGGTTTGGGCAGTAGCGGTTGAACGGTGCTACAAATTCGCTGTCCAGAAGAACGAGCACTCGCGGAGATTTGAACGATGTCCATGAACACCGAATATGCCAAGACCGCGCCCGAGCGCGCCGAGGTCGATGCCTTCTCCGGCCCCGTCGTCATCGAGTTCGGCACCGACTGGTGCGGCTTCTGCCGCGCCGCGCAGCCGTTGATCGCGCAGGCGTTTCAGGGCCGCGCGGGCATCAGGCATCTGAAGATCGAGGATGGACCCGGTCGCCCGCTCGGCCGCTCGTTCCGCGTGAAGCTGTGGCCGACGCTCATCTTCATGCTCGATGGCCGCGAAGTGGCGCGCCTCGTGCGCCCCGGCGATGCAAGCGAAATCCGCGACGCGCTCGCCCTGATCGACGAACCGCTCGCGCAATAAGCGCACGCGCTCAGGGATTTCCCCCGGTCCACGCTCATCTCAAAAACTTGTATGATGACCCGATGACCTTACCACTCACGCCCATCCGCATGTTCGAGAAGATTCCGCCGCGCGCGCTCGCCGACACGGTCGCGCAGCAGTTGCAGAAGCAGATCGAGGCGGGCAGCTTCACGAGCACCGGCAAGCTGCCGACGGAAGCCGTGCTCGCGCAGGAATTCGGCGTGAGCCGCACGGTGATCCGCGAGGCGGTGTCGCGGCTGAAGAACGAAGGCATGGTCGAGCCGAGGCAGGGCAGCGGCGTGTTCATTGTCGAGCGGGCGGGCATTCGGCCATTGCGCATCGATTACGCGCAGGTGGGCGAGCCGGGCGCGGTGCTGCATATCCTCGCGCTGCGACGCGCGATCGAAGCGGAGGTCGCATCCGAAGCCGCCCAGCGCCGCAGCGATGCGCAGATGGCCGCCATCGATCACGCGCTCGTTCGTATCGACGAAGCCGTGCGCGCAGGCCGCGATGGCGTGGCGGAAGACGTCGCGTTCCATCGCGAGATCGCGAACGCGACGGGCAATCCGTACTTCCTGAAAACGCTCACCTTTCTGAATCAGTATCTCGAAGCGGGCACCGTCGTCACGCGCGGCAACGAGGCGCTGCGTGAGGACTTCATGCGTCAGGTGCGCGAAGAACACGCGGCCATCGCGGAGGCCATCCGCGCGCAGGATTCGCATGCCGCGCGCAGTGCCGCGCAGACGCATCTCATCAACGCCGCGCGCCGTCTGGCGGAAGCGGGCATCTGCTAAATCATCGGGAAGAGACACGTCATGGCGAGAAACGTCGGTGTGATCGGATTGGGCGCGATGGGCATGGGCGTCGCGCGCTCGCTGCTGCGCGCGGGCTTCGCGGTGCATGCGTGCGATGTACGCCCGAATGTGCTCGATGCCTTCGCGAAGGAAGGCGGCATCGCGTGCGTGTCGCCTGCGGAACTGGGCGGCAAGTGCGACGTGGTGCTGACGGTCGTCGTCAACGCCGCGCAGACGGATGCGGTGCTGCTCGGCGAAAACGGCGCGGCATCCGCGATGAAAAAAGGCGGCGTGGTGCTCGCCTGCGCAACCGTCGCACCGGACTTCGCCGTGCAACTCGGCAAGCGCCTGTCCGAACTCGGCCTCCTCATGCTGGATGCCCCGCTTTCCGGCGGCGCGGCCAAGGCCGGTTCCGGCGAAATGACGATGATGACCTCCGGCCCCGCCGACGCCTATGCCGCCTGCGAAGACGTGCTCGATGCCATCGCGGGCAAGGTCTACCGTCTGGGCGATGCGCACGGCGCGGGTTCGAAGGTGAAGATCATCAATCAATTGCTGGCGGGCGTGCATATCGCGGCGTCGGCGGAAGCGATGGCGCTGGGCTTGCGCGAAGGCGTGGACCCCGACGCGCTCTACGACGTCATCACCCACAGCGCGGGCAATTCGTGGATGTTCGAGAACCGCGTGCCGCATATTCTGTCGGGCGATTACACGCCGCTGTCCGCCGTGGATATCTTCGTGAAGGATCTCGGCCTCGTGCTGGACACGGCGCGCGCCACCAAATTCCCGTTGCCGCTGTCGGCGGCGGCGCATCAGATGTTCATGATGGCGTCGACGGCCGGTCACGGCGGCGAGGACGATTCCGCGGTCATCAAGATTTTTCCGGGCATCGATGTCCCGAAGGGAGCGAAGTAATGGCGCACGAGGCGCACGCACTGCTCGGCTGTATCGCCGACGATTTCACCGGCGCGACCGATCTCGCCAACATGCTCGTGCGCGGTGGCATGCGCACGGTTCAGACCATCGGCGTGCCGCCCGCGGATGCGCGCATCGAGGCGGATGCGCTGCTCGTCGCGCTCAAGTCGCGCACCATTCCCGCCGCCGATGCCGTGCGTCAGTCGCTGGACGCGCTCGAATGGCTGCGTGCGCGCGGTTGCCGTCAGTTCATCTTCAAGTATTGCTCGACGTTCGATTCGACCGATGAGGGCAATATTGGTCCCGTTGCGGACGCGTTGCTCGATGCATTGAAGGACGATTTCACCATTGCCTGTCCCGCGTTTCCCGAGAACGGACGCACGATCTTTCGCGGCAATCTGTTTGTCGGCGACGTGCTGCTCAATGAATCGGGCATGGAGAATCATCCGCTCACGCCGATGACCGATCCCAACCTCGTGCGTGTGTTGCAGCGTCAGACGAAATCGAAGGTCGGGCTGATTCGTTACGACACGATTGCGAAGGGCGCGGAGGCGGTGCGTGCGCGCATCGACGAATTGAAGAAGGACGGCGTGCGTCTGGCAATTGCCGATGCTGTGTCCGATGCCGATCTCTACGTGCTCGGCGATGCGTGCCGCGATCTTGCGCTCATCACGGGCGGGTCGGGTATTGCGTTGGGACTACCGAAGAATTTCCGCGCGGCGAACTTGCTTGAGCATGCCGAGCATGCGGCCGATCTGCCGAAGATCGAAGGCCGGGCGGTGGTGCTGGCGGGGAGTGCATCGAAGGCGACCAACGCGCAGGTCGCGGAGTGGCGCGCATCGAAGCCGGCGTTTCGTATCGATCCGATGGCGTTGTCGCGGGGTGAGCCGGTTGTCGCTCAGGCGGTCGAGTTCTTCCATGCTCATGGCGATGAAACAGTGTTGATTTACGCGACGTCATCGCCGGATGAAGTGAAGGCCGTGCAGAAGGAGCTTGGCGTTGAGAAGGCGGGTCATCTCGTCGAAGATGCGCTCGCTTCCATTGCGCGGCAATTGCGCGATGCGGGCGTGAGGAAGTTTGTCGTCGCGGGTGGTGAGACTTCGGGCGCGGTCGTGCAGGCGCTGGATGTGCGGTCATTGCGCATCGGGCCGCAGATCGATCCGGGTGTGCCGGCTACGCAATCCATCGGGCTTGATGACGAGTTGGGGCTCGCGCTCAAGTCCGGGAACTTTGGTACGACTGATTTCTTTGTCAAGGCTTTGAAGGCGCTCTGATGACTTCTACCGACGAGAATCGCATTCGCGAAGAGATTTGTGTGACGGGGCGTAGTCTTTATGAGCGTCGTTATACCGTGGGGACGGCGGGCAATATCAGCGCGCGTCTCGATGATGGTTGGCTCATCACGCCGACGGATGCCTGTCTTGGGCGGCTCGATCCGAACGATATCGCCAAGGTGGATGCGCAAGGAGCGCATGTGTCGGGTGGGCGACCTTCGAAGACGTTGGCGTTGCATCGGCGGATTTATGAGAATAATGCGGCGGCGCGGGGTGTGGTGCATACGCATTCGACTTATCTTGTTGCGTTGACGCTTGCAGGTGTGTGGAAGCCGGATGATGTGTTGCCGCCGATTACGCCTTACTACGTGATGAAGGTGGGGCATGTGCCTCTGGTCCGCTATCGGCGGCCGGGCGATCCTGCTGTTGCCGATGAGGTGGCTCTGCTCGCTTCGCGCGTGCGGGCGGTTTTGCTTGAGCGTCTTGGGCCTGTGGTTTGGGACAAGAGCGTTTCGCATGCCAGCTATGCGCTTGAGGAGCTTGAGGAGACTGCGCGTCTCTTTCTCTCTTCTTTGCCGCGAGCGGAGGGGTTGTCGGATGAGGCTATCCGGGAGCTTAAAGAGGTTTTTGGGTTTGAGTATTGAGTGGGTTTTTGTTCGTGTTCGTGCAAAGGGCTGCTGGTTTTTGGGGTTTTATTGCAGTAGCCGCCTCCCCGGCGGGGGGGTAACTTTCTTTGCTGCTGCAAAGAAAGTCACCAAAGAAAGCAGCTTTTTACCCCATGCACGATGGCTGGAATGTGTGGTCTGGATTAACGGATGCAGTGGCCGCAATAGGACTTTCCACGCTTAACCATCGCTTAGGCAACCTGACGATTATGTGCTCGAATATGCAACTCATCGTGGACCGCGCTCATTCTTTCGGCCATGCGCTTCGCGCGCCGAGAACTTAAGAACGGAATCCCGCAGCGTATGAGCGCCCAGCTACCTCAAACCTTGTCGCAATGTTGTTATTCGGCCCTACCCCGGTTAGCACTTGAGGCAAAGGCTAAAGTTGGCGTGCGCCGTTTCACGGAAGTGCTAACCGTGGTAGGGCCCAATGGGATGGGTGCGATGTGGTTTGATGTGGCTGGGCACTCATACGCTGCGGGGTTCCGTTCTTACGTTCTCGGCGCGCGCAGCGCATGGCCGAAAGGATGAATGCGGTCCACGAAGGCTTATGGATTCGAGCGCGAAATCGCGAGGTTGCCCACGCGCTTGACCAACTGAGGGACGTCCTATTGCGGCCACTGTATCGTTAATCCAGACCAACCCTTTCCAGCCATCGTGCATGGTGTAAAAAGCTGCTTTCTTTGGTGACTTTCTTTGCAGCAGCAAAGAAAGTTACCCCCCCGCCGGGGAGGCGGCTACTGCAATAAAGACACAAACACCAGCAGCCCCTTGCACGAAAAACCCAAACATAGGAGATAGAGCAAATGCCCAAATTCGCAGCAAACCTAACCATGATGTACACAGAACACCCCTTCCTAGACCGCTTCGCAGCAGCGGCCAAAGACGGCTTCAACGCAGTTGAATTCCTTTTCCCTTACGACTACGAAGCCAAAGAAATCAAGACACGGCTAGACGACAACAACCTAACCCAAGCCCTATTCAACGCGCCCCCCGGCGACTGGGCCAACGGCGAAAGAGGCCTAGCCTCCATCCCAGGCCGCGAGCAAGATCTAAAAGACAGCATAAAAAAAGCCTTGGACTACACCGCCGAACTAGGCAACAAAAAACTGCACGTCATGGCCGGCCTGATAGGCAAAAACGACCCCAGAGACAAACACCGCGCCACCTACCTAAAAAACCTCGAATACGCCGCAACAGAAGCAAAAAAATCGAACATCACGATCGTGATAGAACCGATCAACACCCGCGACATCCCAGGATTCTTCCTGAACCGCCAGGACGATGCCCAATCCATCTGCGATGAAATCGCCGCCCCGAACCTGCAAGTGCAGTTCGACATCTACCACTGCCAGATCGTCGAAGGCGACATCGCGAAGAAACTGGAACGCGACATGAAGCGCCCGAACGCGGGCATCGGCCATATTCAGATCGCGGGCGTGCCGGAGCGCCATGAACCCGACATCGGCGAACTGAACTATCCGTATCTGTTCGAAAAGATCGACGCACTCGGCTACGACGGCTGGATCGGCTGCGAATACCGCCCGAAAGCAGGCACGTCAGAAGGCCTCGGCTGGCTCAAGCCGTATCTCTGAAAACAACGGGAACAAAGCACATGAACATCCTGATTACAGGCGGCGCGGGTTTTCTGGGCCAGCGTCTGGCCAAGCGCCTTCTCGAACGCGGCGAACTGAACGGCCAGAAAATCGCGGGCATCACGCTGCTCGACATCGCGCGGCCCGGCGACGAAACGCTCCTGAACGACCCCCGCATCCGCGCCGAAACCGGCGATATCTCCGACCGCGCAGTGCTCGAACGCTACGTCGATCAAAACACGCAAGCCATCTTCCATCTCGCGGCCATCGTGAGCGGTCAGGCGGAAGCGGATTTCGACCTCGGCATGAAGATCAACCTCGATGCCTCGCGCGCCCTGCTCGAAGTCTGTCGCGCCGCAGGCCACGCGCCGCGCGTGGTGTTCACGAGTTCGGTCGCGGTGTACGGCGGCACGCTGCCGCCCGTCGTGCAGGACGACACCGCGCTGAACCCGCAATCGTCGTACGGAACGGAAAAAGCCATCGGCGAACTGCTGCTCTGCGATTATTCGAGGCGCGGTTTCGTCGATGGCCGCGTGCTGCGCCTGCCAACCATCAGCGTGCGTCCGGGCAAACCGAACGCGGCGGCGTCGTCGTTCGCGAGCGGCATCATTCGCGAACCGCTGAATGGCGAACGCTCGGTGTGCCCGGTCGATGTCGAAACGCGCGTCTGGGTTTCCTCGCCCCGCAGCGCCATCGATTCGCTCATCGCCGGATGCGAACTCGACCGCGCGAAACTTGGACACCGGCCGGTCATCAACCTGCCGGGGCTGTCGGTCAGCGTCAACGAAATGGTCGCGGCGCTGCGCGAAGTGGCGGGCGAAGAAGCGGTCGCGCGCATCGATTTTCAGCGCGCCGAGCGTATCGAAAAGATCGTCAGCACGTGGCCGGGCGCATGGAACACGGCGCGCGCGGAAGAACTCGGGCTTACCGGCGACCGGTCTTTCGCCGATGTCATCCGTGCCTATATCTCCGACGATCTGCACTGACACAGCGCAACCACGCCCGTCATGGCGCGCGTGGTTGCCTGAACCTCCTCAACATCCGCTTCAAAACCGACGCCACGCACAGGCGCAGCACGCGTCCGATCGTGCACGTCCAGCCCTTACGAACGCATTTCCGCGCTAAACTCATCTCTAAAATAGGACGAACGAAGCACGGCGCGGTCGGCTCGCCGTGAACCGCGAGCATTTGACGCTCGTCTCTCAACCATGCAGTGCTATCTAAAGCGCGCTGGCTTCGTCGTCCCGTCCGTCCTGTCAGCACGCCGTCTGTGCGGGAGATTCCCATGTTGCTCCATCAGCTAGTCGATCGATTCGGCCCGGCGATCGTATTCGTGAACGTAATGGGCGCGGCGCTCGGGCTGCCCGTGCCCGCCATGCCGACGATGATCGTCGTCGGCGCCTCCATCGCCCTCATGGCGGTGAACGGCGGCGCGTTTTGGCCACCGCTGCTCGGCGTGCTGTGCGTCGCGGTGGCGGGCGGCGTGCTGGGCGATCTCGTCTGGTTTCAGGGCGGGCGCAAGTACGGCGACAAGACGCTCAAGACCATCTGCAAGCTCTCGCTCTCGCGCGATACGTGCGTGAAGAAAACCGAGCGCTTCTTCGGCAAATGGGGCGTGCGCGTGCTGCTGGTGGCGAAGTTCATCCCCGGTTTGTCGCTCGTGTCGGTGCCGCTCGCGGGCGCGATGGGCGTGCGCCTGCGCAGTTTCATCGTGCATGACGGGCTGGGCATCGCGCTGTGGGGCGCAGTCGGCCTGTCGCTCGGCGTGATCTTCGCGGCGCAGCTCGAAATGTTCTTCGCGATGATGTCGCAACTCGGCCGCCAGGCGCTGATCGTCGTGGCCGCGCTGTTGGCGATCTACGTGGCGTATCGCTGGTGGCGTCGCCGTGCGCTCATGGCGACGCTGGAGAAGGCGCGCATCGACGTGGATCAGTTGTATGCGCTGATGAACGATCAGCCGGTGCCGGTGATCTTCGATATCCGCTCGCCCGAAAAGCGCATGCTCGACCCGTTCGCGATCCCCGGCTCGATGTTCGCGGATGAGCGCGATCTGGCGCGGATCATCGAAAGTTACGACAAGTCGCGCAAGGTCATCATCTATTGCTCGTGCCCGAACGAGGTGTCGGCGGCGTGGATGGCCAAGACCATGCGCAACGCGGGTTTCAAGGACGTGCTGCCGCTCACGGGCGGTTTGGATGCCTGGCGGCTCGCGGGTTTTCGCGTGGCCAATCTCACCGAATTCGGCGAACTGATGGCCGCCACGCCCGAAGAAGTCGAGCAGATGGCGGCGACTTGTTCGATGCCGATGAATCCGGCGGCGGCGGGCGGCGCGTCCTTGCATGAAGCAGGCTTTCCACATGGAGATCGCGCATGAGCACATTCCCGAACGGGGAACATATCGAGCAGGGTTCCGGCATGCCGAACGCGATGGCGTGGAGTCCGCGCGCCACCGGCGACGATCCGAACGTGGTGCCGAGCGCGATGCCCGCGCCCGCCGTGTCGGAAGAAACCGCGCCGTTTTCGCCGCTTCAGACGCGCGACCATCAGATGTTCCCGCGCCTGACGGATCAGGAAATCGAGCGCATGAGCCGGTTCGGCACGCCCGCGAAGTATCGTGGCGGCGAGTATATGTTCCGCGTCGGCGAAACCGGGCGCGGCATGGTGATCGTGCTCAAGGGCATGGTGCGCGTGACGCGCCGCGATGCGCTCGGCTCCGGGCATCTCGTGCGCGAGCACGGGCCGGGCAATTTTCTGGCGGAAGTGGCGCAGTTATCGGGCAAGCCGTGTCTCGTCGATGGCATGGCGGTCGATGATGTCGAAGGCATTCTGATCTCGCCGGAACGGCTGCGCGCGTTGCTGGTGGCCGAGGCGGAACTGGGCGAGCGCATCATGCGTGCGCTGATTCTGCGGCGCGTGGGGTTGATCGAGAAGGGCAGCGGCCCGGTGCTGCTTGGCCAGTCGGACGACGCGCGGCTCGTGTCGCTGCAAGGTTTTTTCCGGCGCAATGGTTATCCGCATACCGTCATCGACGCCTGCACGGACCCGGATGCGATTGCTTTGCTGGAGCGCATTTCCGCGTCGAAGGCGGATTTTCCGCTCGTCATTTGCCCGGATGGCACCGTGTTGCGCGCGCCCGACGAGAATCAGGTCGCCACGCAGCTTGGCTGGCTGCCGGAGTTCGACAAGACGCATATCTACGATGTCGCCATCGTCGGCGCGGGGCCTGCTGGATTGGCGACGGCGGTTTATGCGGCGTCCGAAGGTTTGTCGGTCGCCGTGTTCGATTGCCGTGCGCCGGGCGGGCAGGCGGGCGCGAGTTCGCGCATCGAAAATTATCTGGGCTTTCCGACGGGCATCTCGGGGCAGGCGTTGGCGGGTCGTGCGTTCGTGCAGGCGCAGAAGTTCGGTGCGCATATCGCCATTCCGACGCGCATCGAAGCATTGCGCTGCGACCGCTCGCCGATTCAGATCGAACTGGCGAACGGCACGCTCGTGACCACGCAGACGGTGGTAATCGCGTCGGGTGCGGCGTATCGTCGGCCTGCGATCAAGGGCCTCGAAAAGTACGAAGGGCACGGCACGTATTACTGGGCGTCGCCGGTGGAGGCGAAGCTCTGCAAGAACTCGGAAGTCGTGCTGGTCGGTGCGGGGAATTCGGCGGGACAGGCGGTGGTTTATCTCGCCTCGCATGCGAAGCACGTGCATGTGCTGGTGCGCGGCGCGGGACTGGCGGCGAGCATGTCGCACTATCTGGTCGAGCGCATTGCGTCGTTGCCGAATGTGACGGTGCGCACGCATTCTGAAATCACCTGTCTTGATGGCGATGAGCGCGCCTTCACTTCGATTCACTGCAAGACGCCGGATGGGCCGATCACGATCGAATCGCGGCATCTGTTTCTGTTCACTGGAGCGGAGCCGAATACTACGTGGTTGCGCAACTGCAACGTGAATGTGGATGCCAAGGGTTTTGTGCTGACGGGACCGGAAGCGCACGAAGGGCGCACGGAAGGGGTGATGGCGCTTGAAACCAGCGTGCCGGGGGTTTTTGCCATCGGGGATGTGCGGTCGAGCTCGACCAAGCGTGTTGCCGCGGCGGTGGGCGAGGGCGCGGCGGTGGTTTCGCAGATTCATGGGTTGTTGGCTGCGCGGCAGGGGTTGTTAGCTGGTGCTTGATGTGTGGGGTTATGTGTTGCCGTTTTTTCGTGCAAGGGGCTGCTGTTGTTTGTTTGGTTTATTCAGTAGCCGCCTCCCCGGCGGGGGGGGTAACTTTCTTTGCTGCTGCAAAGAAAGTCACCAAAGAAAGCAGCTTTTTACCCCATGCACGATGGCTGGAAAGGGTTGGTCTGGATTAACGATGCAGTGGCCGCAATAGGACGTTCAACGCATCACGAGCCGCTTAGGCAACCTCGCGATTTCGCGCTTGAGTAATCAACGCTTAGTGGACCGCGCTCATGCTTTCGGCCATGCGCTGCGCGCGCCGAGAACGTAAGAACGGAATCCCGCAGCCTATCAGCGCCCAGCCACATCACGCTTCCCCGCAAGATTGCTATTTGGTCCTACCTTGGTTAGTGCTCCGACTAAAAGGTGAGTTGCGTGGGTGTGCGTGCTTTGCCCAGAAGCACTCACCAAGGTAGGGCCCAATGGGAGAGGTGCGATGCGGTGTGAGGTGGCTGGGCGCTAATACGCTGCGGGGTTCCGTTCTAAAGTTCTCGGCGCGCGCAGCGCATGGCCGAAAGCATGAATGTGGTCCACTAAGGCTTAAGGATTCGAGCGTGTAATCGCCAGGTTGCCTAAGCAATTCGTCATGCGTGGCAAGTCCTATTGCGGCCACTGCATCGATTAATCCAGACCAACCCTTTCCAGCCATCGTGCATGGGGTAAAAAGCTGCTTTCTTTGGTGACTTTCTTTGCAGCAGCAAAGAAAGTTACCCCCCCGCCGGGGAGGCGGCTACTGCAATAAAAGCCCAATAAAGAGCAGCCCCTTGCACAAAAAACGGCAACCTACCCCATCACCTTCGCGCCAGCCTCAACGCAAACGGTTGGAAACCGCAACATAAACTCAACCCACCCATCCCCCGTGCAAGAAGCAGACGCGCTCCCCTCATGCATCCGCATAATCGCCTGCACAATCGACAACCCCAACCCACTCGATTCCGTAAACTCACTGCGCGCCGCATCCCCGCGATAAAAACGGTCGAACAGCTTCGCAAGCTCTTCCTCCGCGATGACCTCGCCACGATTCCCCACAACGATGCAAGCGCCGTCATCATCGATATAACCCTTCAAACGCACGACCGTCCCCGGCTTCGCATAACGCACCGCATTGACCACGACATTCCCAATCGCGCGCCGGCACATGATCGCGTTCGCTTCCATCTCGCCTTGCGCGTCGATCTCGAACGTGATGTTCCGCTCGTCCGCGATACCCTCGAAATACTCCGCGATATTCTCCAACTCCGCGCGAATATCGATCCGCTCACGCGCGATCTTCTGCTGCCCGTGATCCGCCTGCGCAATAAACAAAATGTTCTGCGCAATCCGCGCAATGCGTTCCAGTTCTTCCAGATTCGATTCGAACACCTGACGATATTCCGACGCATTGCGTTCATGCGCGAGCGCCACCTGCGTCTCTCCGATCAACACGCCAATCGGCGTGCGCAGTTCATGCGCCAGATCCGCCGAAAATTGCAGCAGACGTTCATAACCGTTTTCGAGCCGGTCCAGCATGGCATTGAACGATGCCGCAAGACTCTGCAACTCCGTCGGCGCATGCGCGACATCGAGCCGCGCAGACAAGCGATTAGGCGTAATCTCCGCAGCCTTGTCGGCCATGAGCCTGAGCGGCTTGAGCCCGCGCCGCGTCACCCAATACGCCAGCGCGAGTGTAATGAGCGTCGCGCCGATCAGATTGACCCACACGCGAACGAGATACGCGGACAACACACGCGCTTCCTGCGTCATCACATGCGCGGCGATGATCTCCACCACCTCTCCGTTCTCGCCGATGCGCGCCTGCGCGCCGACCCAGCGCATGCGCACGCCATCCGCGCGCGTGCCTTCGTATAGCGCGTTCAGCCCGACATGCTCCGTCACCGGCACGATATGCAGCGGCGGCACGGCCAGATGTTCGGGATTCACATTGATGAACGGCTCGGCCGACCCCGCGCGCCGAAACATGATGACGTCCTGACTATCGCCGAGCATGGTTTCGAACAGCCGTGGCCGCGCTTCGAGTTCGTTGATCGTGTAAAGGTCGCGCAACAGCGAACGAAAATGTTCGACGCGGCCGATCACCTGATAATCCGCGCGCGTGGAAAGCGCCGAATTCGTCGCGGCATACAGCGCCATGCCGACCATGCCGACCACCACGCACACGATGACCGCGAACGAAAGCGCAATGCGTACCGCAAGCGAACGAACAGGCCGGCTCAAAGGTTTTCCCCGAACGAATAGCCGATGCTGCGCACCGTGTGAATGAGCTTGGGTTCGAACGCATTGTCCATCTTCGCGCGCAGCCGCTTGACGGCGACATCGACTACGTTGGTATCGCTGTCGAAATTCATGTCCCACACTTCGGATGCGATCAGCGTGCGCGAAAGCGCTTCACCCTGTCGCCTGCAAAACAGATGCAGCAACGCAAACTCCTTGTTCGTCAGCGTGATGTCCGTGCCGCGGCGCGTGACCTTGCGGCGAAGCACATCGACGTGAAGATCGGCGATCTGAAACGTATCCGATTCGCGCATCACACCACGCCTGAGCAGCGTGCGAATGCGCAGCACGAGTTCGGTGAACGAGAACGGCTTGACGAGATAATCGTCCGCGCCGAGTTCGAGTCCGTGAATGCGGTCGGTCACATGATCGCGCGCCGTGAGAAAGATGACAGGCAAGTCACGCTTGGCGCGCAACGCGGCCATCACCTGCCATCCGTCGATGCCGGGCAGCATGACATCGAGCACGATCAGTTCATAAGGATTCGCGAGCGCCTGATGCAGCCCGTCCGTGCCGTTGCGCACGAGTTCCACCTGATAGCCTGACTCCGTGAGCCCTTTTTTCAGGTAGTCGCCCGTCTTGCGGTCGTCTTCGATCACCAGTATGGTCATGCTCGCCCTGCGCGCTGAATTGCCTTGCCGACATTCTAGCGAGCGCGCGTACGGGTCTTGCCGATCATGACAAAAAAGTCATCGAGAGGTCATCGATCATTCAGTGCGGCATCGCTACCATGCGAATCGTTCAAGCTCCATCCAACGCGAGGTGATCGTGCCGAAACGAACGCTTCAGACCGTGCAGCCGCTGTGGCTGCGCATCACGCACTGGCTCAATGCGTTTGCCATTCTCATCATGGTGACGAGCGGCTGGCAGATTTATAACGCCTCGCCCGTGTTCAAGTCGCTGACCTTTCCGTCATCGGTAGCGCTAGGCGGTTGGCTCGGCGGCGCGCTGCAATGGCATTTCGCGGCCATGTGGTTGCTGGTGGCGAACTTTATCGTCTATGTGGTGATGAATATCGTCACCGGCCGACTCAAGGCGCGCATGTTTCCCTTGAGCATAAAAAGCATCTTTAGCGATGCCTTCGCCGCCGTGCGCGGCAAGCTCGGTCACGACGATCTCACGCATTACAACGCGGTCCAAAAGTTCGCTTATTTAGCGGTGATCGTGGACATCGTGGTCATAATTCTGTCCGGGCTCGTTGTATGGAAGTCGGTACAGTTTCCGTTTCTTCGCACGCTGATGGGCGGTTATGACAACGCGCGCGTCGTGCATTTCTTCTGCATGAGCTTTCTGGTGGTGTTCTTCGTCGTTCATGTGGCGATGGTCGCGCTGGTGCCGCGCTCGCTCGTGCTGATGGTCAGGGGACGTTGATCATGTCATTCAAACTCTTTGGATCGAGGCCGGATGCCGATCTCATCATCAGGGATGCGGCGAAGGAATTAAAGGCCCCCGCGCGCCGTTTATTCGGCAAACGCATGCTCTCGCTCGGAGGTCTTGCAATGCTGTCCGGCTGCAATATCAGCGACGACAAATCCATCAATGCGATGCTGCGCAAGATCTCGTCCTTCAACGACGATGCACAAGCTTTGCTATTCGATCCGAACAAACTCGCGCCCACGTATCCCGAATCAATGATTACGCGGCCGTTTCCGTTCAACGCGTTCTATGACATCGACGAAGTGCCCGAGGTGGATGCGTCCGCCTATAAGCTCGAAGTGGGCGGCCTCGTCAAAGGCAAGCGTGTGTGGACGCTCGACGAGCTTCACGCCATGCCGCAGGAAAGCCAGGTGACGCGGCATATTTGCATCGAAGGATGGAGTGCCATTGGCAAGTGGGGCGGCGTGCGCTTTGCTCGTTTTCTGGCGCAGGCGGGCGCGGATACGAGCGCGAAATACGTGGCGTTCCACTGCGCGGACAACTATTCGACGAGCATCGACATGCCGACCGCGCTGCACGCGCAAACGCTGCTCACGCTGACTTACGACGGCCAGATCTTGCCGCCGAAATACGGCTTTCCGATGAAGCTGCGCATGCCGACCAAGCTCGGCTACAAGAACCCTAAGCATATCGTCGCGATTACCGTGACCAACGATTATCCCGGCGGCTATTGGGAGAACCAGGGCTACAACTGGTTCGGTGGTTCCTGATTTACCGCTCAATTCTCTTCGCTCGACACTTAAAGGAGCTTGCATGTCCAATCGCATGAAACTCGGAATTGCAGCGCTTGCGCTCGCATCGATCACATCCGCCGCCTTCGCCGATACGCCCGCCGCCAAGCCGGTGCGCATTCGCGGCGATATCGTTTCCGCCACGGGCGATACGCTCACGGTGCATCGCAAGAGCGGCGACACGGTGAAGATCGCCATGAAGGCGGACACGCCGGTCAGCGCGCTCAAGAACATCAAGCTCGAAGACATCAAGCCGGGTTCGTTCGTCGGCACGGCAGCGATGACCGGCACGGACGGCAAGCTCACGGCGACCGAAGTGCTGGTGTTCCCGGAAGCGGCGCGCGGCACGGGCGAAGGTCACTACGCATGGGATCTCGGCCCGAAAAGCTCGATGACCAATGCCAACGTCGATCAGGTCGTGCAGGGCACGAGCGGCCGCGATCTGAAGCTGTCGTACAAGGGCGGCACGAATTCGGTCACGGTGCCGCCGACGGTGCCGGTGGTGACGTTCGCGCCTGCATCGCACGATGATTTGCAGGCGGGCAAGCAGGTGTTTGTTGTCGCGAGCCCGAATGGCGGCGATTACGCGGCGCAACGTATCGTGGTGGAGAAGGATGGCGTGAAGCCGCCGATGTAATTTAGGCTTCTTCGTCTGAGAAAAGAGCCCGCATTTGCGGGCTTTTTTGCGTTCGCATGTGGCGCGTGAACATTCATCCCACGTAATCTGCGAGAATTAATGCTCTAGCGATTCGGAATACGTATCAACGAGCCAAAGGAGCAACGAACCCATGAGCGACACGACCTTGCTCGCCGTGAACGGCACGCTGATGCGCGGCCTCGAACTCAATCACAACATGATCGCGGCGGGCGGCGAATTCGTGCGCGAGGATCGCACGGCGGCGTGCTATCTCATCTGGAGCATCGGCGACCGGCATCCGGGCATGATCCGCGTGAGAAGCGGCGGCGCGGCGGTATCGCTCGAAATATGGCGTCTGCCCATGCACGGTCTCGGCGGATTGTTGATGAGCGAACCGGCGGGGCTTGCCATCGGCAAGGTTGTGCTTGCCGATGACAGCGAAGTGCTCGGCGTGCTGGCCGAATCGTGGCTGCTGGAAGGGCAAAAGGAAATCACCGAAATGGGTGGCTGGCGCGAATATACCGGGCATCGTTACCTGCCCTGAGCAATTTGTTCAGGCGAATAAAAACGAAGGCGTGCGATTTTCCTTGCAGCCGCGCGATACGACAATCAGACTAGATGAGTCGGCCCCGCGTTTTCGCATGCTCTGTCTCTCCGCCGACATCGATCGAAAGTCGAGTTGTCCGAGGAGAAGGCCATGGGCCCACAACCTTCCGTTCTGATCGTCGGCGCCGGGCCGACCGGCCTCACGCTCGCGCTGACGCTGCGGCGTCATGGTATCGCGGCGCGTGTCATCGACAAACTGAGCAAAGCGGCCGATTTGTCCAAGGCGCTGGTCGTGTGGCCCGCGAGTCTCGAAGTGCTGAGCGGTCTGGGCGTGGGCGCGGAATTCGCGCATGCGGGCGTGCCGTTGCAGGCGGTCGTGTTCGGTGACGGCGCGCAACGCCTGACGCGCATTTCGATGGAAGACGGCATCGACAGCGCGCATCCGCAGCCGATTCTCTTGCCTCAATCGCAGACCGAAGCAATTCTTGCCGAACGTCTCACGCAGATGGGTGGCACCGTGCAGCGCGGCGTCGAACTGACCGGTCTCACGGAAGAAGCCGATGGCGTGACCGTCACGCTGCGTCACGCCGATGGCCGCGAGGAAACCACGCGCGCCGCTTGGGTGATCGGCGCGGACGGCGCGAAAAGCGCGGTGCGTCATGCGCTCGGCATCGACTTCGAGGGCGACACGGAGCACTACGCGTACTGGCTCGGCGATGTGCGCATCGACGGCGCGCAACTCGATGCGCACAGCATCCATATCTGGTGGCACGACGGCGGCACCATCGCGCTGTTTCCGTTCGAGCAGGGCATCTGGCGCGTGATCTGCCGGCGTCCGCATGACGCGGAAGATCAGGGCGATGCACCGCCCGCGCTCGAACGGCTTCAGCAGAGCATCACGCAACACGGCCCGCCGGGCGCGCAGTTGTCCGAACCGGGCTG
Organism: Caballeronia sp. A2-2; assembly: GCF_057612605.2. Lineage (NCBI taxonomy): Bacteria > Pseudomonadati > Pseudomonadota > Betaproteobacteria > Burkholderiales > Burkholderiaceae > Caballeronia > Caballeronia sp. A2-2. The sequence continues at coordinate 106,230 of NZ_CM172588.1, forward strand.
GCTCTCGACGTTTCACATCAACGAACGATTGGCGACGCGTTATCGCGGCGCGCGCGCTTTCCTCGCGGGCGATGCCGCGCATATCCACAGTCCCGCTGGCGGCCAAGGCATGAACACCGGCATTCAGGATGCCGCCAATCTCGGCTGGAAGCTCGCGTATGTCTTGCAGGGACGCGGGCATGCGGCGACGCTGCTCGATAGTTACGAAGCGGAGCGCCGGCCCGTGGCGCGCGAGGTCATCAAGAATGCGACGCGGCTCTTGCATGTGGGCATGGCACCGCATCCGCTCGCGCGCATGGTGCGCGATGCCGCCGTGCGCGTGCTCGATCACATGCCTGCGCTGCAGAATAAGCTGCGCACGGAGATGTCGGAGACGGACGTGACGTATCACGACGGTCCGTTGGTCGCGCTGGGCGAGGCATCGCGCCATGTAGAACGCGGCGCGGCGGGCACGCGTGCGCTCGACATCGCGTGGACGGATCGTTCGGGCGACACGCACACGCTCTGGCCGCTCCTGAGCGAGCGCCACACGTTGCTCACCTTCGGCAACACGCCGCGCGCCGCCGAGTGCGTGGCCGCTTACGAGGATGCGGTCGCCACCGTCATGCTGAATGCATCGCCGGATACGCACGATGCGGCGCTCAAGCGCTATGGCTTCGATGGCGCGGGCTGGGTGCTGATTCGGCCCGATATGGTGATCGCATTGCGCGGCAAGGATGACGACATCGTTGCATTGGAGCGCTATCTCGCGATGGTGATCGCTCCCGGCGCGGTCTGAACGGCCCTGCGTGATTGCGTTGACTTGCCGCCGCTGACGGCGTGTTACACGCAGCGCGCCGCGAGCCTTGCCCACGCGGCTGCCGCGTTGCGAACGTGTAACCGCGTAACGAGTGGAAAAATTCGCGTAGCCTAATTGCCAGCTTCGGTCTCTACGATGCATTGAACGCGGCCTGCTCCGCCGGATCTGGAGAACCCATGCTCAGTCCTCACGAAATTTCCACGTTGATGCTTGTTCAGTACTCGCCGAATCAAGTCGAAGTTTTCGGGCAGCTTGCGGCGCGGTTGCGTCAAGAAGAACTCGTCGAGATTCGTAGTCTGCCGACTGGGCAGGTTTTTCCTTCGCTTACGGACAAGGGGCAGGATGTGTTGCGGCGGCTTGCGGGGTTTGGACGGTCGGGCGCCGTGTGACGCCTTTGCGTAGGCTTTGAGTCATTCGACACGTTTTGTCTTGCAAGGGGCTGCTGTTGTTTGTGTTGTTTATGCAGTAGCCGCCTCCCCGGCGGGGGGGTAACTTTCTTTGCTGCTGCAAAGAAAGTCACCAAAGAAAGCAGCTTTTTACCCCATGCACGCTGGCTGGAGAGGGTTGGTCTGGATTAACGGATGCAGTGGCCGCAATAGGACGTTCCACGTATAACGAGCCGCTTAGGCAACCTAGCGATTTCGCGCTCGAATAGCCAAAGGTCTGTGGTCCGCATTCATTCCTTCGGCCATGCGCTGCGCGCGCCGAGAGCTTTAGAACGGAATCCCGCAGCCTATTAGCGCCCAGCAACATCACGCGTCTCCGCAAGATTGCTATTCGGCCCTACCTTGGTTAGTGCTCCGACTAAAAGATGACTTGCGTTGGTGTGTGCGCTTTGCCCAGAAGCGCTTACCAAGGTTGGGCCCAATGGGAGAGGTGCGATGTGGCGTGATGTGGCTGGGCGCCGATACGCTGCGGGATTCCGTTCTAAAGCTCTCGGCGTGCGAAGCGCATGGCCGATTGAATGACTGCGGACCACTTAGACTGGAGAGTTAGAGCGCGTAATCGCTAGGTTGCCTAAGCGGTTGCATACGTGAAAGGTCCTATTGCGGCCACAGTATCCGTTAATCCAGACCAACCCTTTCCCGCCATCGTGCATGGGGTAAAAAGCTGCTTTCTTTGGTGACTTTCTTTGCAGCAGCAAAGAAAGTTACCCCCCCGCCGGGGAGGCGGCTACTGAAAAAGCAGCACAAACAAGACAAGCCCCTCGCACGACAAACCAACAAAACCAACCCGTCAACGACCATGAAAGCAAACCCTGCCTAAACATCAAACCCGCCCCGCCACCAACTCACTCATCGCTTCAAAAAACCGCGTCGCACGCCGATCACCTGCATAGGCCGAATTAACCCGCACCCACGCGCACGCTTCCCCATTCGGCCGATAGTAACTCCCCGGCGCGAGCGTCACGCCGAACTTGACCGCTTCCCGAACGAGCACGTTCGAATCCTCGACTCCCGGCACCTTCGCCCAAATGAAATTCCCGCCACCGGGTTCATCGAACACTTCCCAGCCATGACTTTCGAGCGTCTGCACCGCACTCGAGAGCGAATCGCGCACGCGCTTGCGCAGACGTTCCAAATACTTCCGATACGTGCCACGTTCCAGCAAACTCGCCGCAACGGCTTCCGCGAACCGCGTGCCACCAAGCGACGTCAGCACCTTCACATCCACAAGACTTTTCACCAGCGCGCGATTCGCCGCAAGATAGCCAATCCGCAGCGACGACGACAGCGTCTTGGACAACCCGCCTACATAGATCACGCGATCGAGTTGATCGAGCGTGGCTAAGCGCTGCGTCGGCACGGCCTGAAAATCGGCATAGATATCGTCCTCGACAATCGAGAAACCGTATTGCGTCGCCAGTTGCAGCAGCCTGAACGCGACTTGCGGCGCAATGTTGGTCGCGGTCGGGTTCTGGAAAACGGTATTGACGAAGAACAGCTTCGGCTTGTGCTCCTTGAGCAACGCCTCGGCCACATCGATATCCGGCCCGTTCGCCAGACGCGGCACGCCGACCAGTCGCACGCCCTGCAGCTTCAGGAGGCCGAACAAATTGTAGTAACCGGGGTCTTCCACGAACACCGTGTCGCCGGGCTTGAGCATGGTCCGCACGATCAGATCGAGCGCCTGACTCGCGCCGTTGGTGATCATCACGTTCGGCAGATCGGCGTCGATGCCGAGCGTGTTGATGCGCATGAGCACTTGCTGGCGCAGCGCCATGTCGCCGTGCGGAATGGCGTAATCGATCACGCTCGATACGTCCTCGCGCGTGGCCTGCCGGATGGCTTGCGTGAGGCCGTCGAGATCGCGCCATGCTTCGGGAATAAACCCGCTCGACAGTTTGAGCGTCTCGCCGGGGTAGTTGAACTGCTGAAGAATCTGGTTCGATTCTTCTTCCGCGAGACGCGGATTGCAGTTGCCCGCATCGCCTTCGCGTTCCTCGATGTGATTCGCCACGTAAAAGCCCGAGCCGTGCCTCGGCTGAATCAGTCCGCGCGACGCGAGACGGTCGTATGCCTCGATCACCGGAAACCGGCTGATGCGCTGCTCGGCGGCAAGCTGGCGGATGGACGGCAGTTTCGCGCCCGCCAGCACACGGCGCGAGCGGATCATCGCCTCGATCTGGCCGACGATCTGCTCGGTCAGCGGCACGCCGGTGGCGCCATCGATGGTAAGGGGAAGGGCGTTCATGGTCGGTCGAAGTGTTCAGTCAGTTTGGGTGAACAGTTGGGTTGTGCTGTTCACCGGTGTCGTGCTCTCATTCGAACGCATCCGAAAAGCCCCGTCAATACTGGCTGAACGGTATAGGAGACTATTTTGGTGCGTCAGTCACCACCGAACTGTTCGTTCATTTTGGCTGAACAGTTCCGACGCAACTGTGCGGAACTGTTCATTCAAGCTGTTCGGGATCGGCCTAATAATGAGACAACTGGCCACACGAATCAAAGGAGCGGCATCATGCGTGAAATCCGTACTTTCGAACTCGACCGGCGCGATGCGCCCACGCGCTGGGTGATCGACCGTCCGCAAACGCTGCGCGTCACGCGCGGACAAATCTGGCTGACCATCGAAGGGCAGGCCGACGATTTCTGGTTGGACGCGGGCGCGTCCGTCGAACTTCAGGCGTACACGACGATCTGGGTCAGCGGCACCGCGGACGCAAGCTGGTTCTCACTGGCCTCACATTCGGCGCGCAGCCTCAGCCAGATGGTGCGTGCGTGGTTTGCGCGCCGCGCGCATCCGATGAACGTTGCGAGCTACGAAGCGTAGGCGAAAAAAAACCCGGCTTTCGCCGGGTCCAATGTTCCCGCGCCCTTTCGAGCGCGGTCACCTGCAAAGGTGCTACGTGCGCTTACGCTGCGAGCAGCGAGCGCAGCACGAACGGCAGAATCCCGCCGTGCTTGTAGTAATCCACTTCGATCGGCGTATCGATACGCAGAAGCACCGGCACGCGGTCTTCCTTGCCGTCCTTGCGATGGATCACCAGCGTGACTTCCTGTTGCGGCTTGAATTCGTCGCCGAGGTCTTCGACATCGAACGTTTCTTCGCCCGTGATATTGAGCGATTGCACGCTGTCGGTGCCCTTGAACTGCAGCGGCAACACGCCCATGCCGACCAGATTCGAGCGATGGATCCGCTCGAAGCTGCGCGCCACCACGGCCTTCACGCCGAGCAGTTGCGTGCCCTTCGCCGCCCAGTCGCGTGACGAACCCGTGCCGTACTCTTCGCCGGCGAACACGATGGTCGGCGTGCCGGCGTCGATATACTTCATCGCGGCATCGTAAATGGACAACTGTTCGCCGCTCGGCTGGTGAATCGTCAGGCCGCCTTCGATGCGCGTGCCGTCGGCCTTCGCCGGGATCATCAGGTTCTTGATCCGCACGTTCGCGAAGGTGCCGCGCATCATCACGTCATGGTTGCCGCGACGCGAACCGTAGCTGTTGAAGTCGGCCTTCTGCACGCCGTTCGCCTTCAGCCACACGCCTGCCGGCGACGTTTCCTTGATCGAACCCGCCGGGCTGATGTGGTCGGTCGTCACGGAGTCGCCGAACACGCCGAGCGCGCGCGCGCCCTTGACCTGCGGAATCGAATCGGCCGGTTGCATCGAGAAATCGTGGCCGAAGAACGGCGGCTCGGCGATATACGTCGACTTCGGCCAGTCGTAGACCTGACCGCTTTCGCCTTCGATCTTGCTCCACAGATCGCCGTCTTTCGTGAGCTGCGAGTAGTTCTCGCGGAACGCCTTCGCATCCAGCGCGAACTTGAGCAGCGCGTGCACTTCGTCGCTCGTCGGCCAGATGTCGCCGAGGTAGATGTCGCGGCCGTCCTTGCCCTTGCCGACCGGCTCGGTCATCAGATCGCGCGTGATATTGCCCGCGATGGCATAGGCCACGACCAGCGGCGGCGAAGCCAGGAAGTTCGCGCGGATGTTCGGGTGAATACGCGCTTCGAAGTTACGGTTGCCCGAGAGCACCGCTGCCGCGACGATATCGTTCTTCACGATGGCGTCGTTCAGTTCCGGCGTCAGGTCGCCCGCATTGCCGATACACGTCGTGCAGCCATACGCCGCGAGCGTGAAACCGAGTTGGTCGAGATAGGTCAGAAGGCCCGTCTTCGTCAGATATTCCGTGACGATGCGCGACCCCGGCGCCAGTGACGTCTTGATGTGCGGCGCAACCGTCAAACCCGCTTCGACCGCCTTCTTCGCCAGCAGCCCGGCGGCCAGCAGCACGCTCGGATTCGACGTGTTCGTGCACGACGTGATCGCGGCGATCAGCACGTCGCCGTTCTTCACGTTGACGCCATCGGTTGTCTTGTATTGCGTGTCGAGTTCGGCCGCCTTCTTGTTGAAGCCGTTTTCGCCGACCGGCTTCGAGAACAGGTCTTCGAACGTGCTCTTTACATTGCCGATCTCGATGCGGTCCTGCGGACGCTTCGGACCCGCCAGCGACGGCGCGACGCTCGACAGATCGAGCGTGAGCGTCTTGGTGTAGTCGATATCGCCCGCCTTCGGCACGCCCCACAGCTTTTGCGCCTTGAAATACTTCTCGAACGCGGCGATTTCCGCGTCCGTGCGGCCCGTGCCCTTGAAGTAGTCGATGGTTTTTTCATCGACCGGGAAGAAGCCCATGGTCGCGCCGTATTCCGGTGCCATGTTGCCGATGGTCGCGCGGTCCGGCACGCCGATCGAGGCCGTGCCTTCGCCGAAGAACTCGACGAACTTGCCGACGACCTTCTCTTTACGCAGCATTTCCGTGATGGTCAGCACGAGGTCGGTGGCCGTGCAGCCTTCGCGCAGCTTGCCCTTCAACTCGACGCCGACCACGTCCGGCGTGAGGAAGTACACCGGCTGGCCGAGCATGCCCGCTTCCGCCTCGATGCCGCCCACGCCCCAGCCCACCACGCCGATGCCGTTGATCATCGTGGTGTGCGAGTCAGTGCCGACCAGCGTGTCCGGGTAATAGACCGTATCCGCGCCTTCCTGCTTCTTGTGCACGCCGCGCGCGAGATATTCCAGATTCACCTGGTGAACGATACCGATGCCCGGCGGCACGACCTTGAACGTATCGAACGCCTGCATGCCCCACTTCATGAACTGGTAGCGCTCGTTATTGCGCTGGAATTCCAGCTTCATGTTCAGGTCGAGCGCGTTCGGCTCGCGGAAGTGATCGATCTGCACCGAGTGATCGACCACGAGGTCCACCGGCACGAGCGGCTCGATGGCCTTCGGGTCCTTGCCTGCGCGTTCGGCGACGCCACGCATCGCGGCGATATCGGCGAGCAGCGGCACGCCGGTGAAATCCTGCAGCACGACGCGCGCGACGACGAACGGGATTTCATCGACGCGAGCGGCCGTGGGCTTCCAGTTCGCGAGTTGCTCGATATGCTCCTCGGAGATCTTCTTGCCGTCGTAATTGCGCAGCACCGATTCGAGCACCAGCCGAATCGAGACCGGCAGACGGTCGATCTTGACCTTCAGGGCGTCGCCAAGCTGGGGCAGCGAATAAAACTTGCCTTTGCCGGAGCCGCTGTCGAATTCCTTGAGCGTTTTGTGGAGATTGTGGGCCATGGTTATTTTCCTAGGGCTAAGACGAGGAAATGACTAAATCACTAAATCACGTACAGATCGACGTATTCATTGACCGGCATGGCTTCGAGCCGTGCCTGATCCAGCGATACCGCGAGGATCGCTTGCTGTTGCTTCTGCGGGAAGCGCCGCGCCAAATTCGTCTTGAACTTTTCGACGAGCAGCGGAATGCCGTCTTCACGGCGGCGCTTGTGACCGATCGGATATTCGACCGCGATTTCATCGAGCTTGGTGCCATCGTTGAATTCGACGGTGAGCGCGTTGGCAATCGAGCGTTTATCCGGGTCGTGATAATCGTGGGTGTACTGCGTGTCTTCCACGCATTCCATCTTCGCGCGCAAGGTATCGATGCGCGGGTCTTGCGCAATCGAATCTTCGTAATCGGCGGCGGTGAGACGGCCGTGAATCAGCGGCACGGCGATCATGTACTGAATGCAGTGATCGCGGTCCGCCGGGTTATTCAATGGCCCCTTCTTATCGATGATGCGAATCGCCGCTTCGTGCGTGCGAATCGTGATCTTCTTGATGTCTTCGACGCGCTTGCCAGCATCTTTCAGCTTGTCGTGAATCGTCATCGCCGCTTCGACGGCGGTTTGCGAGTGAAACTCAGCGGGGAACGAAATCTTGAACAGCACGTTCTCCATCACATACGAGCCATACGGGCGCTGGAACTTGAACTCGTTGCCCTTGAAAAGGACATCGTAAAAGCCCCACGTTTTGGCGCTCAACACAGACGGATAGCCCATCTCGCCGGTCTTCGCGATCAATGCGAGACGCACGGCGCGGGAAGTGGCATCGCCCGCCGCCCACGACTTGCGCGAGCCGGTATTCGGTGCATGACGATACGTGCGCAGCGAATGACCATCCACGAACGCAAGCGACACCGCGTTGATGAGTTCGTCGCGCGTCAAGCCGATCATCTGCCCGACCACAGCGGTAGAAGCCAGCTTCACGAGCAAAACGTGATCGAGCCCAACCTTGTTGAACGAATTCTCCAGCGCGATGCAGCCTTGAATCTCATGCGCCTTGACCATCGCGACAAGCACGTCCTTCATGCTCAACGGCTGCTTGCCGGACGCGATGGCATTACGCGAAAGCCAGTCCGCAGTGGCCAAAATGCCACCGAGGTTATCCGACGGATGACCCCATTCCGCAGCCAGCCACGTATCGTTGAAATCGAGCCAGCGGATCATCGCGCCGATGTTGAAGGCGGCCTGAACCGGGTCGAGCTGAAACTGGGTGCCGGGCACCTTCGCGCCGTTGGGGACGATCGTGCCGGGCACGATCGGTCCCATCAGCTTGGTGCAGGCGGGATAGGAGAGGGCTTCGAGTCCGCAGCCGAGCGTGTCGATCAAACAATTGCGCGCCGTTTCGAGCGCAAGGGTGCTGTCGACGGAAAAGTTGAGAACATAGTCGACTATGTCGATAAGAACTCGGTCCGGGTCAGGCCGGACGTTTGAGATCGGTGCGGACATCGAGGATTCCTGTTTTATATGTGCCGATCGGAATGACAGCCCGGGCTTATTGCTCGGGCTTGATCAGCGGGTTCTGCTTCAGCGCTTCCGCTTGCGTGGGTGCCGTGGCGCCCGCGGCCATCTCGGGCGTCACGCACTCGTCGGCGAGGCGCGATTCGTCCTTGTCGGAGAAAAGCATCGCCTTGCTCGGGATCACGACCAGATCCATGCCGGACGCCACATCGTGGAAGCGGTCCGCGCCGGTCGTCGTGTCCTGACGCGGCAGTTTGTAGTCCTTCTTGGCCCAGTTCACCGTGACGATGGCATCACGCTTCATGTCGCCTTTCAGGTAGAAAGCCGTGCCGTCCTTGCACGACCACTTGACCGACCCTTCGGGAATCGGATCGGTCTTCGCTGCCGCAGCCGCTTCGGCCTTGGACGAGCGCTTGACGAGTCGGCGCGCCGGAGCGGGACGCTTGGCCTTGGCCGCGCTGGCGCCTGTTGCTGTCGCCGCCGCGAAGGCATCGGCACTGACGAACGTGCTGGCGGTGGCCAGCGTGCCGATGATTGCAGCGATCAAGAGTTTGTTCATCGATGAAACCTTTTCGAAAACTTTGGGTTGAATGGCGTTTGCTGCGCGGAATGGAATATCCCCCAACGGACACTCCGATCGCACAGCCCGCTATTTTCGCTTATTTAATGACGTGAACTTCAAATTTTCCGGTCCTGTGTAATTCGCGCTCGGCCGGATGATCTTGTTGTCGATTCGCTGCTCGATGATGTGCGCGCTCCAGCCCGCCGTGCGCGAGATCACGAACAGCGGCGTGAACATGGCCGTGGGCACGCCCATCATGTGATACGACACCGCGCTGAACCAGTCGAGATTGGGGAACATTTTCTTCGCATTCCACATGACTGTTTCAAGACGTTCGGCGATATCGAAAAGTTTCGTATCGCCTGCTTCCTTGGAGAGCTTTTTCGCGACGTCCTTGATGACTTTGTTGCGCGGATCGGAAATGGTATAGACGGGATGGCCGAAGCCGATCACCACTTCCTTGTTTTCGACGCGGCGTTTGATATCCGTTTCCGCTTCGTCCGCGTTCAAATAGCGCGACTGAATTTCGAACGCGACTTCGTTTGCGCCGCCATGCTTCGGACCGCGCAAAGCGCCGATGCCGCCCGTGAGCGCGGAATACATATCGGAGCCGGTCCCTGCAATCACGCGCGTCGTGAACGTCGATGCGTTGAACTCGTGTTCGGCGTAGAGGTTGAGCGAGACGTGCATGGCATCGACCCAGGACTTCGACGGTTCCACGCCATGTAACAAATGCAGAAAGTGGCCGCCGATGGAATCGTCATCGGTTTCCACTTCAATGCGCTTGCCATTGTGCGAATAGTGATACCAGTAGAGAAGCATCGAGCCGAGCGAAGCCATCAACTTATCGGCGATGTCTTTCGCGCCCGGAATGTTGTGATCGTCCTTCTCGGGCAGCAAGGTGCCAAGTACGGAAACGCCGGTGCGCATCACGTCCATCGGATGAGCGGATGCCGGAATCCATTCGAGCGCGGCTTTGAGATTCGCGGGCAGACCGCGCAACGCCTTGAGCTTGGCTTTATACGCCTTCAATTCAGCGACATTCGGCAACTTGCCATGCACCAGCAAATACGCAATCTCCTCGAACTCGCTCGTCGTCGCGATATCGAGAATGTCGTAGCCGCGATAGTGCAGATCGTTGCCCGTGCGGCCCACGGTGCACAGCGCGGTATTGCCCGCTGTCACGCCCGACAGCGCGACGGATTTCTTCGGCTTGAAACCGCCGGATGCGGCGGGTGCTTCGGTCGATGCGGTATCGCTCATTCTCTCGCGTCTCCTTGACTACGCTCGTGATGCGGCGTTACTTCTCGTGCTTCGGATGTAAAGCGTTCTTTATACGTGTTCCACAAACCAGGGCGCACATTCGTCCGGCACCGCATGCCCGGTTGCCTGCGCGCGGCGCAAAACCGACCAGTAATAGCGATAACTTGCGCGATCATGCAGCGTGTCGCCATGACGCGTCGGTCCCCATTGTGCGTGCTGTGCGGCCAGCAGAATCCCGGCGGCGAGCGCGATCTCGTCCTCAAGCGGCGAGAACGCCTCGATAATCGGCCGAATCTGCTCGGGATGGATGCTCCACATGCGCGTGTAGCCGAACTCGTTGCGGGCGCGCGCGGCATCGTTCGCGACGATGCTCATATCGCGCACTTCCGTCGATACGTTGTGCGAAGGCACCTTGCCGTGCGCGTGACACGCCGCCGCGATCTCCAGCTTCGCGCGCCGCACGAGCGGATGATCGAACTGGCCGGGCGAGCGCATGGCGGAATCGGGAATCGCGCCGTTGTGCGCGGAAACGAAGTCCATCAGCCCGAAACTGAGCGATTCGACGCCCGGCAACGCGGCCAGTTCGAACGCCTGCGCCAGCGCGCCATGCGTTTCGATCAGCAGATGACAAGGAATACTTTGCGCGATGCCGAATTCACGACGCGTATCGTCGATGAACGCGACCATCTCGGCGGCATTCGACGCGCTACGAACCTTCGGCAGCATGATGAAGGCGGGCGCGTGCTTCGCATGCCGCAGGATGATGCGCACGTCCTCACGCCACGCGCGATGATCGAAATCGTGGATGCGCACGCCCACGCGCCCGAAGCGGTCTTCCTCGCCGCCCACAAACGACGCGACGAGTTCCGCGTGTTCCGCCTCGCGCCCGACTTGCGCGCCGTCCTCGCAATCCAGCGTGATATCGAAAACCGGCCCGAGTTGCGCCTGCAACGCGAGCGATTTCTTCATCAGCTTTTCGCTGCCGGCGTAGTGATCGCAGGGCGGCGGGACCGCGGGCTGCGGTTCGCCGTCAAACAGCACGTCGGCGGGAGTGAGAGCGCGCATCGTCGGCTTTGGGTCCGATTTTGTGAAATGGGGAGTCGATCCTGCTCAAAACTTCTGATTCGGCCGCGCTCGACAGTTTCGGCGAACTTCTCAAGCGCGATCGGATCAGGCGCGAACGCTTTTGAAGGCATTCGCGCATGGGTAAAGCGTGGGAGCTTTCCTCGCTTTACTTGCCCAGCAGATGCGAAACGCCGTCGCGTTCTTCGAGCAGTTCGTTCAGCGTGCCGTCCATCTTTTCGCGCGAGAAGGCATCGATTTCGAGCCCTTCGACGCGCTTGTACTCGCCGTTTTCGCAAGTCACGGGCACGCCGTAGATGATGTCTTCCGGAATGCCGTACGAGCCATCCGACGGAATACCCATGGTCACCCACTTGCCGTTCGTGCCGAGCACCCAGTCACGCACGTGATCGATGGCCGCATTCGCCGCGGACGCCGCCGACGACAAACCACGCGCCTCGATGATCGCCGCACCGCGCTTGCCAACGGTCGGAATGAACGTGTTGCGGTTCCATTCGTCGTCGTTGATGAGCTTGGTCAGATCCTGACCTTCGGCCTTCGCGAAACGGAAGTCCGGGTACATGGTCGGCGAGTGATTGCCCCACACCGCGAGCTTTTCGATCGATGCGACCGGCTTGCCCGACTTGGCCGCCAGTTGCGACAGCGCGCGGTTGTGGTCCAGACGCAGCATGGCCGTGAAGTTCTTCTTCGGCAGGTCCGGCGCCGACTTCATGGCGATGTACGCATTCGTGTTGGCCGGGTTGCCGACCACCAGCACCTTGACGTCGCGGCTGGCGACATCGTTCAGTGCCTTGCCCTGCACCGTGAAAATTTCCGCGTTGGCCGAGAGCAGGTCCTTGCGCTCCATGCCCTTCGAGCGCGGACGTGCACCGACCAGCAGCGCGACGTCGGCATCCTTGAACGCGACCTTGGGATCGTCCGTGACCACGACGCCCGCGAGCAGCGGGAACGCGCAATCTTCCAGTTCCATCACGACGCCCTTGACGGCGCCTTGCGCTTGCGGCAGATCGAGCAATTGCAGAATCACGGGCTGGTCTTTGCCGAGAAGATCGCCATTGGCGATGCGGAACAGCAGCGAGTAGCCGATTTGACCTGCGGCGCCGGTGACGGCAACGCGCTTTGCGGACTTAGCCATTGATAACTCTCCTGGACGAAGCGTGGAACGCTAGGGAAAACGCCATTTTATGCGCGATACGCCAAGCGTTGATGAAGACATGCCAGCCGTGCCGCGCGCGAAACGCCCGAAGCCCAAGCGCCAAAGGGCTTGCGCGCGATCGAGCGCCCGACGGCGCGAGGCCGTTCATGCCAAGAATTTTCTCTTCGAGCGAGAGGTGTACAGGAAAACCGGAGAAGGCGCGTGTTCCGCCCGGGTCTGACGGCAAACGTCCATTCGGGACGGCGCAGGACGTTGCGAGGCGAAGGGCTAGGCAGCGGCGCGCGAATCGAAGGGACGATCGGCGTGAGGCACGAGCGAAAGGGCGTGCCTGGCGGTGAATTGCGCGGCTGGAAGACGAACGGTGGATGACTCGTCGGCCTGTGCCGGCGGTGCGGATTCGAACGAAAAAGGCTCAAGAAAACGCGCTGACCGGCAACGGGTCCGGCCGTGCAATGACCCGCAAACCCTTGCTCGACAAGGAGTGTAGGAGTGCTCCGAGCCAATGTCAACACTATCTTATGTCTTATATAAGACATAGGAATCTCCGGGAAACATCTGGACGCGCGACGCGGCTTTGTGTTGAAATGCGCGGCATGAATTCCAACCCGGCGAGCACGACGAACCCGAACGGCGGCGCACCTGCGGCTGAGCCGGCGGGCACGCCATCGCCGACGTTCAGCCCGTTGTATCAGCAAATCAAGGCGCTCATCACGCAAGGGCTCGAATCGGGCGAATGGAAGCCCGGCGAGATCATCCCGAGCGAGGTCGAACTGGCCGCCCGCTACAAGGTCAGTCAGGGCACGGTGCGCAAGGCCATCGACGAACTCGCGGCGGACAATCTGCTCGTGCGCCGTCAGGGCAAGGGCACCTTCGTCGCCACGCACAACGAAGACCGCGTCCAGTTCCGCTTCCTGCGTCTTCTCCCCGATGACGGCGATGCGCATCCCCACGTGAGCCGCCTGCTCGAATGCCGCCGCCTGCGCGCGCCCGCCGAAATCGCGCGTCAACTCGATCTCAAGCCCGCCGACCCCGTCGTTCTTATCAAGCGCTTGTTGCAGTTTGATGGCGTGACGACCGTATTCGATGAAATCTGGCTGCCGGGCGCGATCTTTCGCGGGCTGACGGCCGAGCGGCTCGCGGATTACAAAGGCCCGCTCTACGCGATGTTCGAAACCGAGTTCGGCACGCGCATGATCCGCGCCACGGAAAAGATTCGCGCACTCGCCGCCGATGAAACCGTCGCGCAGTTTCTCGATGTCGCGCCGGGTTATCCGCTGCTGTCGGTCGAGCGCGTGTCCTATACGTACGGCGATCGCCCCGTCGAGGTGAGGCGCGGATGGTATGTCACGACCGGCTACTACTATCAGAACGACTTGAGTTGAACGAAACATCGGCGCGTGGCGAGAGATGCATGTGAGCACGCGCGATGCACGAATAAGAATGCGTTTAATAGTGCGACCTTTCGCTGCATTGCGGAATCAAAAGGCGCTAAAATTGCGGGTTAGTGTAATAACGAGTTGGGGTCTAGCATGGCTGAAGCCGTAAAAAAACCACGGCCCGAATTCCGGAACATCGGGATCGGTCAATTATCGAAGTACCGCCTGCCGCTCGCGGGCAAGGTCTCGATCCTGCATCGGGTGAGTGGCTTGTTGTTGTTCATCTCGCTGCCCTTCATTCTGTATCTGCTCGATCAGAGCCTGACGTCCGAACTGAGCTTCGACGCGTTCAAGGGCTTTCTGGCCAATCCCCTCATCAAGATCGTCACGCTGGTGTTGTCGTGGGCCTATCTGCACCACTTCTGCGCGGGCATTCGCTTTCTCTTGCTCGATACGCATGTCGCGGTGAACAAGGAAGGCGGCAAGCAGACCGCGCTGATCGTGCTCGTCGTGTCGCTGCTATTGACGCTTGCGATGGCCCTCAAACTCTTTGGACTCTTTTAAAAACATGACATCCCCCAATAGAGTCGGCCCCAAGCGCCTGGTGGTCGGCGCGCACTATGGTTTGCGCGACTGGCTCGCGCAACGCATCACGGCCGTGGTCATGGCCGTCTACACGCTCGTGCTGCTGTTCTGGTTCTTCGCCGCGCATGCTTTCTCGTACGAAGGCTGGGCGGGCATCTTCTCGATGCAGTGGATGAAGCTCGCCACGTTCGTGGCCTTGCTGTGCCTGTTCTATCACGCGTGGGTAGGCATTCGCGATATCTGGATGGATTACGTGAAGCCCATGGGCGTGCGCCTCTTCCTGCAAGTGCTGACCATCCTGTGGCTCGTGGGATGCGCCGGCTACGCCGCACAGATTCTCTGGAGAGTGTAAGAACATGGCTGCAATCAAGACTTCCCTGCCGCGTCGGCGCTTTGACGTAGTGATCGTGGGTGCGGGCGGCTCGGGCATGCGCGCCTCGCTGCAACTGGCGCGCGCGGGCCTGTCCGTCGCGGTTTTGTCGAAGGTGTTCCCGACGCGCTCGCATACGGTGGCCGCGCAAGGCGGCATCGGTGCGTCGCTTGGCAACATGAGCGAGGACAACTGGCACTATCACTTCTACGACACGATCAAGGGCTCCGACTGGCTCGGCGACCAGGATGCGATCGAATTCATGTGTCGTGAAGCGCCCAATGCGGTGTATGAACTCGAACACATGGGCATGCCGTTCGACCGGAATCCCGATGGCACGATCTATCAGCGTCCGTTTGGCGGGCATACGGCGAATTATGGTGAGAAGCCGGTGCAACGCGCGTGTGCGGCTGCTGACCGTACAGGGCATGCGCTCCTGCATACGCTGTATCAGCAGAACGTCGCCGCTAAGACGCATTTCTTCGTCGAATGGATGGCGCTGGATCTGATCCGCGACGCCGAAGGCGATGTGCTCGGCGTAACCGCGCTCGAAATGGAAACGGGCGAAGTCCATATCCTCGAAGGCAAGACCACGTTGTTCGCCACGGGCGGCGCGGGCCGCATCTTCGCGGCATCGACGAATGCGTTTATTAATACGGGCGATGGACTCGGCATGGCGGCGCGTTCGGGCATCGCGTTGCAGGACATGGAGTTCTGGCAATTCCACCCGACCGGTGTCGCAGGCGCAGGCGTGCTGATTACCGAAGGCGTGCGCGGCGAAGGCGGCATTCTGCGCAATTCGAATGGCGATCGCTTCATGGAACGCTATGCGCCGACGCTGAAGGATCTCGCGCCGCGCGATTTCGTCTCGCGTTCGATGGATCAGGAAATCAAGGAAGGACGCGGCGTCGGTCCGAACAAGGACCACGTCTTGCTCGATCTGTCGCATATCGGTGCGGAGACGATCATGAAGCGCCTGCCGTCGATTCGCGAGATCGCGCTGAAGTTCGCGAACGTCGATTGCATCAAGGAGCCGATTCCGGTGGTGCCGACCATCCACTATCAGATGGGTGGCATACCGACGAATATGCACGGTCAAGTCGTCGGTACGGCGAACGGTTACAGCGATCCGGTCAACGGCTTCTACGCGGTCGGCGAATGCTCGTGCGTCTCGGTGCATGGCGCGAATCGTCTGGGCACGAACTCGCTGCTGGATCTGGTCGTGTTCGGGCGCGCGGCGGGCAATCACATCATCAAGCATGCGAAGGAATTGAAGGAGCACAAGCCGCTGCCGGCCGATGCCGCCGACTTCGCGCTCGAACGCCTCGCGATGCTGGAGCGTTCCACGTCAGGCGAATACACGCAGCACATCGCGGGCGACATCCGCGCGACCATGCAGGCGCACGCGGGCGTGTTCCGTACGTCGAAGCTGCTGGAAGAGGGCGTCGATAAGGTCAAGGAACTCAGCGAGCGCGTGAAGCACGTGCATCTGAAAGACAAATCGAAGGTGTTCAACACCGCGAAGGTCGAAGCGCTGGAGTTGGCGAACCTGATCGAAGTCGCGCGCGCGACGATGATCTCCGCCGAAGCGCGCAAGGAAAGCCGTGGTGCGCACGCGCACAGCGACTACGAGCATCGCGATGACGAGAACTGGATGCGCCATACGCTGTGGTTCAGCGAGGGCGACCGCCTCGACTACAAGCCGGTGCAGATGAAACCGCTGACGGTCGACTCGGTGCCGCCCAAGGCACGCACGTTCTAAGGCGCGAGAGGAATACGAAATGGCTAAGAGAACCTTTGAAATCTATCGCTACGATCCGGACAAGGACGCGGCGCCGCGCATGCAGACGTACGAGATCGAGATCGATTCGCACGAACGCATGTTGCTCGATGCATTGCTCAAGCTGAAGTCGGTCGATGAAACCTTGTCGTTCCGTCGCTCGTGCCGTGAAGGCGTGTGCGGGTCGGATGCGATGAACATCAACGGCAAGAATGGGCTCGCGTGCCTGCAGAACATGAACGATTTGCCGCAAAAGATCGTGCTGCGTCCGCTGCCCGGACTGCCGGTGGTGCGGGACCTGATCTGCGACTTCACGCAATTTTTTAATCAGTATCATTCGATCAAGCCGTATCTGATCAACGACACGCCGCCGCCCGAGAAGGAACGGCTGCAGACGCCGGAAGAGCGCGACGAACTCGACGGGCTCTACGAGTGCATTCTGTGCGCGAGTTGCTCGACGTCGTGTCCGAGCTTCTGGTGGAACCCGGACAAGTTCGTGGGTCCGGCGGGCTTGTTGCAGGCGTATCGGTTCATCGCCGATAGCCGGGATGAGGCCACCGGCGAGCGTCTGGACAATCTGGAAGATCCGTACCGTCTGTTCCGTTGCCACACGATCATGAACTGCGTCGATGTCTGCCCGAAGGGGCTGAACCCGACGAAGGCGATCGGCAAGATCAAGGAATTGATGGTGCGTCGCGCGGTCTGACGATGAACGATTCGCCTGAAATAACTGAAACTTCACACCAGTCCGACCCGGCCCGCCGCGCGCGATTGCGCTGGCGGGCGCGGCGCGGGCTGCTCGAAAACGATCTGATCTTCGAGCAGTTCTTCGCGCGCTACGAACACGATCTGAGCGATGCCGATGTCGGCGCGCTCACGCAACTGCTGGAGTTGAGCGACAACGAACTGATGGACCTGCTGCTTGCGCGGACGGAGCCGGAAGGGGCGTTGGCGACGGCGGACGTGGTGCGTGTGCTCGGCCACCTGCGAACCGTGTGATTTCAGCAGGAATTCCCGAAATTCTGCAAAATAGGCCGATCAAAGCTTGATCAGTCAAACAATAAGCCGAGAACACACCGGCTGACAGTACAGTTTGTGCCGCGCAGCTTCCGTCGTGCAAATTATCGAAAACCTGTATCCACACTTCGATTGAGGATGTGCTATGACCCCGTCAGATGTTAAAGCCACGCTATCGTTCAGCGACAATTCGCCGAGCGTCGAAATGCCGATTTACAAGGGCACCATGGGCCCGGACGTGATCGACATCCGCAAGCTGTATGGTCAGACCGGCAAGTTCACGTATGACCCGGGCTTCATGTCGACGGCCGCGTGTAATTCCGCGATCACGTATATCGATGGCGACAAGGGCGAACTGCTCTATCGCGGTTACCCGATCGAAGAACTGGCGGTGAACGCCGACTTCCTCGAAACCTGCTATCTGCTGCTGAAGGGCGAACTGCCCACCGCCGCGCAGAACAAGGAATTCGTGGACACGGTCACGCACCACACGATGGTGCATGAGCAGATGCACTTCTTCTTCCGCGGCTTCCGCCGCGATGCGCATCCGATGGCGGTGCTGGTCGCCGCCGTGGGCGCGCTGTCGGCGTTCTATCACGACTCGCTGAACATCAACGATCCGCGTCATCGCGAAGTGTCGGCCATCCGCATGATCGCCAAGCTGCCGACGCTGGTGGCCATGGCTTACAAGTTCAGCATCGGCCAGCCGTTCGTTTATCCGAAGAACGATCTGTCGTACAGCGCGAACTTCATGTACATGATGTTCTCGAACCCGTGCGAGGAGTACAAGGTCAACGACGTGCTGGTGCGCGCGCTCGACCGTATCCTGATCCTGCACGCGGATCACGAGCAGAACGCGTCGACTTCCACGGTGCGTCTGGCGGGTTCGTCGGGTGCAAATCCGTTTGCGTGTATCGCGGCCGGTATCGCTTGTCTGTGGGGCCCGGCGCACGGCGGCGCGAACGAAGCTGCGCTGAACATGCTGGAAGAAATCGGCTCGGTCGATAACATTCCCGAGTTCATCAAGCAGGTGAAGGACAAGAATTCGGGCGTGAAGCTGATGGGCTTCGGCCACCGCGTCTACAAGAACTACGACCCGCGCGCCAAGCTCATGCGCGAGACGTGCCACGAAGTGCTGGAAGAACTGGGCCTGCACGACGACCCGCTCTTCAAGCTCGCGATGGAACTGGAAAAGATCGCGCTCGAGGACGAATACTTCGTGTCGCGCAAGCTGTATCCGAACGTCGATTTCTATTCGGGCATCGTGCAGCGCGCGCTCGGCATTCCGACGTCCATGTTCACGTGTATCTTCGCGATGGCGCGCACGGTGGGCTGGATCGCGCAATGGAACGAGATGATTGCTGATCCGGAGCAGAAGATTGGGCGTCCGCGTCAGTTGTTTGTTGGGCAGACGCCGCGCGATGCGAAGGCGATTGATAAGCGGTGAGTGGTTTGGTAGGTTTGGTTTGAGAGAAACCCCGGTAAGTGATTGCCGGGGTTTTTTTCAATCCGCAAACACTTCCCTTAACACCCGCAACGTATCCGCAAGCGTCTCCTCACGAACAACACCTTCCTTCCTGACCAGCCGCACCTTATCCACCGTTCGAATCTGATCCAGCAAAATCAGCCCGTGCTTGCGTTTGAACGTCACCGGAACACGGAACGGCGCGGGCCTACCTTGCGACGTCATCGGCGCGATCATCACCGTACGCAAATGAGCATGCAGTTCATCCGGCGACACCACCACGCATGGGCGCGTTTTCTGCACTTCGCTTCCGCGCGTCGGATCGAGCGCGACCAGCCAGATATCGCCGCGCGCTACCATTCGAGCTCCGCGTCGTCATCGTTGCCGAACTCGCCCAAGACCAACGCATCGTCGCCGCTTTCGGCCACCGCGCGGCTTGCCTCCGCCCAACCTTGTCGCGGGTTGTCACGCGGCCGGCGCAGCACGATCGAATCGTTTTCGACATCCATTTCGACCTCGTTCTCCAGTCCAAGCTGAACGAGGAAGACCTTGGGAATAAGCACGCCCTGCGAGTTGCCGATCCTTCTGATAGTGGTTCTCATGAGTTCCATAGCGGTGACCAATGTTATTACGAGGTTATAATTTCGACGGTCATCCGTCAATCGCGCGCTGCCTGAGCCGCTAAGTCAAAGAGTAAGCGAAGGCCGCATCGCAAGAAAACTCGTCCAAATGGACTAGGCTAAAAGGACGCTCACCCGGGTATTCCTCATCCGGGTACTGCAACCACTACCATAACTACCTGTTTTTATTAGGTTTTTACCCTCATCCTAGTACCCGTCGCACGCTCGGAAGTGGCATAATCGTCGAACATTCCCCGCAGTCATCCAAAAAAGCGCTCACCATGGCACAGACTCTCTACGACAAATTGTGGAACACGCATGTGATCCACACGGAAGAGGACGGAACCTCGATCCTCTATATCGACCGTCACCTGCTGCATGAAGTGACGAGCCCGCAGGCGTTCGAAGGGCTGAAGCTGGAAAAGCGTCCGGTGTGGCGCATCAGCGCGAATCTGGCGGTGTCCGACCACAACGTGCCGACCACCGACCGCACGCACGGCATCGCGGACCCGATCTCGAAGCTGCAAGTCGACACGCTCGATGACAACTGCGACGCCTACGGCATCACGCAGTTCAAGATGAACGATCTGCGTCAGGGCATCGTGCATATCATCGGGCCGGAACAGGGCGCGACGTTGCCGGGCATGACCATCGTGTGCGGGGATTCGCATACGTCCACGCACGGCGCGTTCGGCGCGCTGGCGCATGGCATCGGCACGTCGGAAGTGGAACATGTGCTGGCCACGCAAACGCTCTTGCAGAAGAAGAGCAAGAACATGCTCGTGAAGGTCGAAGGCCAGTTGCCGCGCGGCTGTACCGCGAAGGACATCGTGCTGGCGATCATCGGCAAGATCGGGACTGCGGGCGGCACGGGCTACGCCATCGAATTCGGCGGCTCGACCATGCGCGCGCTCACCATGGAAGGCCGCATGACCGTCTGCAACATGGCGATCGAAGCAGGCGCGCGCGCCGGCATGGTCGCCGTGGACGACACGACCATCAGCTATCTGAAGGACCGGCCGTATTCGCCGCAGGGCGTCGAGTGGAATCAGGCGGTCGAATACTGGCGTCAGTTCAAGTCGGACCCGGACGCGAAGTTCGACCGCGTGGTGGAACTGAATGCCGCCGAGATCGTGCCGCAAGTCACGTGGGGCACGTCGCCGGAAATGGTCACGTCGATCGATGGCCGCGTGCCCGATCCCGAGCGCGAAAAAGATCCGGTCAAGCGCGACGCCATCGAGCGCGCGCTGACCTACATGGCGCTGCAACCGAACACGCCGATCGAATCCATCAAGCCGGACAAGATTTTCATCGGCTCGTGCACGAATGCGCGTATCGAAGATTTGCGCGCGGCCGCGTATGTCGTGAAGTCGCTGGGCAAGCGCGTGGCATCGAATATTCGGCTGGCGATGGTCGTGCCGGGCTCCGGTCTGGTGAAGGCGCAGGCCGAACGCGAAGGACTCGACAAGATTTTCACGAACGCGGGCTTCGAATGGCGCGAACCGGGCTGCTCCATGTGCCTCGCGATGAACGCCGACCGGCTCGATCCGGGCGAACGCTGTGCATCCACGTCGAACCGCAACTTCGAAGGTCGTCAGGGCGCGGGCGGACGCACGCACCTCGTGAGCCCCGCGATGGCCGCCGCCGCCGCGATCGAAGGCCACTTCGTCGATGTGCGCAAGCTCGCCTAACGCGCCTTACTAATCGCTCAAGGTCCGAAGATCATGGAAAAATTCACTGTGCATAGCGGGCTGGTCGCGCCGCTGGATCGCGAAAACGTCGATACGGACGCGATCATCCCGAAACAGTTTCTCAAGTCGATCAAGCGCACGGGTTTCGGCCCGAACGCGTTCGACGAATGGCGTTATCTCGATGTCGGCCAGCCCGGTCAGGACAACAGCCAACGTCCGCTGAACCCGGATTTCGTCCTGAATCAGCCGCGTTATAAAGGTGCGTCGATTCTGCTCACGCGCAAGAATTTCGGCTGCGGCAGTTCGCGCGAGCATGCGCCGTGGGCGTTGGATCAATACGGCTTTCGGGCAATCATCGCGCCGAGTTTCGCGGATATTTTCTATAACAACTGCTTCAAGAACGGCTTGCTGCCGGTCGTGCTGACGGAGCAACAGGTCGATAAGCTGTTCAACGAAACGTATGCGTTCGTGGGCTTCGAATTGACGATCGATCTGGAAGCGCAAGTCGTGCGCACCGGCGATGGCACCGAATACGCGTTCGAAGTGCCGGGCTTTCGCAAGTATTGCCTGCTGAACGGCTTCGACGATATCGGCCTCACGCTGCGTCACGCGGACAAGATTCGTCAGTACGAAGCGGAAAGGTTGACGAAGCAGCCGTGGTTGAATAACCGGCTCGTTGGTTGAAAAGACGGCTAATACGACAAGGAATCGACACATGAAAATCGCAGTCCTCCCCGGCGACGGCATCGGTCCGGAAATCACTGCCGAAGCCGTCAAGGTGCTCAATGCGCTCGGCGAGAAGTTCGAACTGGAAGAAGCGCCGGTCGGTGGCGCGGGCTACGAGGCGCAGGGTCATCCGCTGCCGGAATCCACGCTCAAGCTTGCAAAGGAATCCGATGCAATCCTGTTCGGCGCGGTCGGCGACTGGAAGTACGACAAGCTCGAACGCGCGCTGCGTCCCGAGCAGGCAATTCTCGGTCTGCGCAAGCATCTGCAACTGTTCGCGAACTTCCGTCCGGCAATTTGCTATCCGCAGTTGACGGGTGCGTCGTCGCTGAAGGCCGAGATCGTGTCAGGGCTCGATATCCTGATCGTGCGCGAACTCAACGGCGATATCTATTTCGGCCAGCCGCGCGGCGTGCGGCCTTCGCCGGACGGTTTGTTCGAAGGCGCGCAGGAAGGTTTCGACACCATGCGCTATTCCGAGCCTGAAGTGCGGCGTATCGCGCATGTGGCGTTTCAGGCGGCGCAGAAGCGCCAGAAGAAGCTCACGAGCGTCGACAAGGCGAACGTGCTGGAAACGTCGCAGTTCTGGCGCGATGTGATGATCGATGTTTCGAAGGAATATCCGGACGTCGAACTGTCGCATATGTACGTGGACAACGCCGCGATGCAACTGGTCAAAGCGCCCAAGGCGTTCGACGTCGTGGTGACCGGCAATATGTTCGGCGACATTCTCTCCGACGAAGCAGCGATGCTGACAGGTTCCATCGGCATGCTGCCATCGGCGTCGCTCGATAAGGCGAACAAGGGACTTTACGAGCCGTCGCACGGTTCCGCGCCGGATATCGCGGGCAAGGGCGTGGCCAATCCGCTCGCGACCATCCTGTCCGCCGCGATGATGCTGCGTTACTCGCTCGCTTTGACGGAGCAGGCGGACCGCATCGAAAGCGCGGTGAAGAAGGTGCTGGAGCAGGGCTACCGCACGGGCGATATCGCCACGCCGGACGGCAAGATCGTCGGCACGAAGGAAATGGGCGATGCAGTGCTGAAGGCGCTCTAAAAGCCACGATAACGATCGGCCGAATCCGCGCGAAATAACGGCCGATCGTTTCGTTTTACCGGTGTTTTCGCACGATCTGCGCGTTTTTTGCGCCTTCATCGGCTTCCATCGATGAAAACGCACGGTTATCGTGTATATTGCTTTGCTATGGCGAAGAACTCTCAATTCTCTGTGGTTTCCATCGGACGCGGCGCAAAACCCGTCTCGACGAAACTCGCCGTCAGCACGCGCACCGGTGCCCTTCGCGGCATCGCTCAAACGCGCATTACGAAAGTCTCCATCAAAACGATCACGATTCGCTGATCGTCCCTCGTGTCCGAGCGTCTTCCCCGCGCGGCCACGCCGGGTAAAGGTGCGGGGAAGCGTCCACTTCAAGGGTAGTGAGTCATGAACGTAGGTCTCGTTGGTTGGCGCGGCATGGTCGGCAGCGTCCTGATGCAACGCATGCAGCAGGAAGGCGACTTCGATCTGATCGAACCGGTGTTCTTCAGCACCAGCAATGCGGGCGGCAACGCGCCGTCGTTCGCGAAAAACGAGACGAAGCTCAAAGATGCGACAAGCATCGACGACCTGAAAAAGTGCGATGCCATCATCACGTGTCAGGGCGGCGATTACACCAACGAGGTGTATCCGAAGCTGCGCGCGGCGGGCTGGAAGGGCTACTGGATCGACGCGGCCTCGGCGCTGCGCATGAAGGACGATGCGGTCATCATCCTCGATCCGGTGAACCTCGACGTCATCAAGGATTCGCTGGTCAAGGGCGGCCGCGATTTCGTCGGCGGCAATTGCACGGTCAGCCTCATGCTGATGGCGCTCGGCGGCCTGTTCCGCGAGAACCTCGTCGACTGGATGACGGCGATGACCTATCAGGCCGCATCCGGCGCGGGCGCGCAAAACATGCGTGAACTGCTGCAGCAAATGGGCGTGCTCTACGGCGCGGCGAAGGAAGATCTGGCCGATCCTTCGTCGGCGATTCTCGACATCGACCGTCGCGTGCTCGCTGCCATGAACGGCGAACGCATGCCTGTCGACAACTTCGGCGTGCCGCTCGCTGGCTCGCTGATTCCGTGGATCGACAAGGATCTCGGCAACGGCATGTCGAAGGAAGAATGGAAGGGCGGCGCGGAAACCAACAAGATTCTCGGCAAGCCGGCGATGGGCCAGCCGGGTTCCATTCCCGTCGATGGTCTGTGCGTACGCATCGGCGCGATGCGCTGCCACTCGCAGGCGCTGACCATCAAGCTGAAAAAGGATGTGCCGCTGGACGAAGTGAACGGCATCCTCGCATCGGCCAACGATTGGGTGAAGGTCGTGCCGAACGAGCGCGATGCCTCCATGCGCGATCTCTCGCCCGCGGTCGTCACGGGCACGCTGACGGTGCCGGTCGGCCGTCTGCGCAAGCTCGCGATGGGCGGCGAATACCTGTCCGCGTTCACGGTCGGCGACCAGTTGCTGTGGGGCGCGGCCGAACCGCTGCGCCGGATGCTTCGCATTCTGTTGGACAAGTAAAGTAAACTACGCGCTTCGGAAGCGCTGGGCATGTCAGAGAGCGCCGCGCTTCCCCGCGGCGCTTTTTGTTTGTGCGGCCACGTGCTGGAAGTTTTCATCGTTCATTCTTCGTCGCGCCCTGGAGCTTCAATGATTCAACGACCTCTCCGGTCCCTCGTCTCATCCGCGCATGCGGTGTTTGCCGTAGCGATTTTCGCGGTCAGCGCGGCATGCTGGCTGCCTCCCGCCGATGCCTTCGCCCAGGCAAGCGATGCAGCAGCGGCCGCCGTACCTTCCGGGCAGACGTATGCAGTGAAACCGGGGCAGTCGCTCAACGACGTCGCGGGCGATATCACCGGTTCGAAGGATCGCGATGTGCGTCAGAAAATGGCGCGTCAGCTTTTCGAGGCCAATCCGAACTCGTTCGCGGGACACGACATCAACAAGCTGAAGCTCGGGGCGGTGCTCAATGTGCCGGGCGCGGAACCGGTCGTGGCTGCCTCCGAGGTCGTTGCCTCGGCGCCTGCTGTGCCGCAAGTTGCGTCGGCGCCTGCTCAGACCGAGGCGGCATCGACGCCTGCGCCAGGCGCGGCGGCATCGGAGAGTGCGCCGGTGGCTTCGGCACCGGCTGTGCAGGAGGCGTCGAGCGTGTCGGCGCAGCCTGGACCGGCGTCTCAGCCTGCACCGGTAGCGGTGGCAAGTGCGCCCGAATCAGCTTCGGCAACCACACCGGCACACACGGGCCCGGACCCGACGATCTACGGCGCAGCCGCAACCTTGTTGGTCGCGCTGGCCATCTTCTTCAAGTGGCGAAGTGAAAAGCAGGCGCGCAAGGTCGCGGCCAGCCGTGCGGCTGCCATGGACCCCGCTGCCCCGCGCACATTCGCGACGCTGGAAGAAGCACAAGCCGATGCCGATGCGCGCAATCGCGCACTTCAGGAGCAACGCGAGCGCGAAGCGCGGGCCAACGAAACAGCGCTCGAGCGTGTCAACAAGGCCGCACCGCAGGCAAAGGTCGCCGAGGCGCCCGCGCCCGCCAGGCCCGACCCCGTGCCTTCCGCTCCACCGCAGGACGACGCGTTCCAGCCGGTCGCGCCTGCCGCGCATCATCCTGCTTTCGTGCCGCCGCTTCCTCACGCACAGCCTGTCGATGCGCCGAAGCCCGAAGCGCCGCCCGTCCACGCAGACGAAACCGCCGCCCGCGAAGCCCTGGCGCGCGATCTGCACGCCCGCGAAATGCAGTTGCGCGATGCCGAAGCCCGTCAGGCATCGCAGGAAGAAGTGCATGCGCAACTGGCGCGCGATGCGGCAGCGCGCGAGATCAACGCGCACGGTGCGGAACTGCGCGCGGCTCAGGCCGAAGCGGCCGAACACCGTGACGAGAGCGCCGAGGACGACGAATATCGCGACGACGAGCGGTCGCCCGCACCGCGTTTCCCGATGCCGAAATTCGCGCAGGAAGCTGTTCAGGCGCTCGGTTCGCTCGAACTCGGCTTGCCGCCGCGCATGGAATTAACGCTGAATTTGCCGAGCGGCACGGTGACGTCGCACGGCATGCAACCGCCCGAACCCGAGCGCGCACCCATCGATCCCGCGCCATTCACGCCGCAACCCGTTGCCGAACATGCGGGCGAGAGCGCGGTTTTGCACGCGCCTTCGGTCGAATCGGAGATCGAAGCGGGGACGGCGGGCGCCGCGTCCGTTGCCGGACTGGGCGCGACGCAGTTTCCGCCGTTGAGCATGGACTTCAACGCCGGCCTGCCCAAGAGCCAGACCGAACCGTTGCCCGCGATGACCAACGCGCAACTGGCAGCCATCGCGCGAAACAAGCTCGAACTCGCGGGCGAATACATCGAACTGGGCGATTTGCCGGGCGCGCGCACGCTGCTTCAGGAAGTGATTGCCGCGAACGATCCGGCAACACGTCAACGCGCGGCTTCGTTGTTGTCGACGCTTGCCCCGCACGCCTGAAATGCGCATTGCTTTGGGCGTTCAGTACGACGGGTCGGCGTTTTGCGGCTGGCAGTCTCAGCCGCACGGTAAGACAGTGCAGGACACGCTGGAGCGCGCGCTCACCGAGTTCGCGCAGATGCCGCTGCAAACCGTGGTCGCAGGGCGCACGGACACGGGCGTTCACGGCCTCGGACAGGTCGTTCATATCGATACGGACATCGCGCGCACCGAGTTTTCGTGGGTGCGCGGCACGAATGCGTTTCTTCCCGAAACCGTCGCCGTGCAATGGGCGAAGCCGATGCCCGACGACTTCCACGCGCGTTTCGCGGCCTTCGAGCGCACGTATTACTACGTGTTGTACGTGAATCCGGTGCGTTCGCCCATGCTCGCGAAACGCGCGGGCTGGGTGCACACGCCGCTCGATGTCGAGGCGATGCGGGAAGCGGTGCGGCATCTCATCGGCGAACACGATTTTTCCTCGTTCCGCGCCGCCGATTGCCAATCCAAGACGCCCATCAAACATCTCTATCAGATCGATGTGCGCGAGCAGGGAGATTTCGTCCATTTTCGGTTTCGCGCGAATGCGTTCCTGCATCACATGGTGCGCAATCTGATGGGATGCTTCGTCGCGATCGGGCGGGGCCGTCATCCGTCGTCATGGATGGCCGAAGTTCTGGCCGCACGCGATCGCCGGGCCGCCGCGCCCACCTTCATGCCGGACGGGCTGTATCTGGCCGAGGTCGGTTATCCTGAACGTTTCGAGGTGCCTGCTGCGCGCGTCGCGGCATCGCCTTGGAGCGCCATCTGGACGGATACGGAATGATCGAAGAGAAAGATCGCGATTTGCATCGCACGAGAATCAAGCTGTGCGGCTTGTCGAAACCGGAAGACGTGGACCATGCCGTCGCGCTCGGCGCGGATGCCGTGGGCTTTGTGTTTTATCCGCCGAGCCCGCGCTACGTCGGTGTGGAAAAAGCGGCAGACCTTGCGCGGCGCGTGCCTTCGCTGGTGTCGTCGGTGGGATTGTTCGTCAACGCGACGCCCGAATGGATACGGGAAGTCACCTCCGCCGTGCCGCTCTCGCTCCTGCAGTTTCACGGTGACGAAACACCCGAACAATGCGCCGAACTCGCCGGCATTGCGGGTTTGCCCTATTGGCGTGCCATGCGTGTTGGGCCTGATGCAGTCGCAAGTGATTTGCTAGAATCGTCACTTAACTATGCAGCCGCAAACGGCATATTGCTGGATGCTCTGGTCGAGGGCTTCGGCGGCGGCGGAAAGGTATTCGATTGGTCACTTATCCCAACAGATCTCGGGCATCTGGCCGTTTTGAGTGGTGGGTTGAACGCGCAAAACGTCAGTGATGCCATCCGGCGAGTGCGCCCGTACGGGGTCGATGTCTCCAGCGGCATCGAAGCGGCCGGCGCACGGGGCGTGAAGGATCACGCCCGAATGGCGGCGTTCGTTCGCGCGGTGCGCGCGGCGGACGCTGAACGAATCTAGCGGCGTCCGTCTTGCGGGCGTCGTCGAAAGAGAGTGATGCAATGTACAACTTGCCTGACGAAAGAGGCCACTTCGGCCAATATGGCGGCGTTTTCGTGTCGGAAACGCTCATTCATGCACTGGACGAATTGCGTGTCGCCTATGACACCGCGCGCCAGGATCCCGAGTTTCAAAAAGAGTACGACTACGAGCTCAAGCACTACGTAGGCCGTCCGTCGCCTATTTATCACGCCAAGCGTTGGAGCGAAATGCTTGGCGGTGCGCAGCTTTATCTGAAGCGTGAAGATTTGAATCACACGGGCGCGCACAAGGTCAACAACGTGATCGGACAGGCGTTGCTCGCGCGGAAGATGGGCAAGCCACGTGTGATCGCGGAAACGGGCGCAGGTCAGCATGGTGTGGCGACGGCAACCATTGCCGCGCGTTTCGGCATGGAATGCGTCGTGTATATGGGTTCGGAGGACGTGAAACGTCAGGCGGCCAATGTCTATCGCATGAAGCTGCTGGGCGCGACCGTGGTTCCGGTCGAATCCGGTTCGAAAACGCTGAAAGACGCGCTCAACGAAGCCATGCGCGACTGGGTCACCAACGTTGAAAACACGTTCTACATCATCGGCACGGTGGCCGGCCCGCATCCTTATCCGATGATGGTCCGCGACTTTCAACGCGTGATCGGTGACGAATGCCTCGTGCAGATGCCCGAAATGACCGGTCGCCAGCCCGATGCCGTGATCGCGTGCGTTGGCGGCGGTTCGAATGCGATGGGCATCTTTTATCCGTATATCGAAGAAAAAGATGTTCGGCTGATCGGCGTCGAGGCCGCGGGCGATGGCATCGAAACGGGGCGCCATGCGGCTTCGTTGATCGTCGGCAGTCCGGGCGTGCTTCATGGCAACCGTACTTATCTGCTTCAGGACGACAACGGTCAGATCATCGAGACGCATTCGGTGTCGGCGGGGCTGGATTATCCCGGCGTTGGGCCTGAGCACGCGTGGCTGAAGGATATCGGCCGCGCGGAGTACGTCGGCATTACGGACGACGAAGCGCTCCAGGCCTTCCACGATTGCTGCCGCATCGAAGGCATCATTCCGGCGCTCGAATCGAGTCACGCGCTGGCGTATGGCGCGAAGCTCGCGCGGACGCTGTCGCGTGACAAGGTGCTGCTCGTCAACTTGTCGGGCCGTGGCGACAAGGATATGCACACCGTTGCCGAGCGTTCGGGCATCCAGTTCTAAAACCAAGAGACGATGCGCACTGTCATCGAAGACCCGCTGTCGGTCGGCGCCCTGCGGGGCGTCGATATCGACATTCGCCACTGCGATTTTCTCGCCGATGCCGCGAGCATTCCCGATGCGTCGATCGATCTGATCGTCGCGGACCCGCCCTATGGATTGGGCAAGGACTACGGGAACGACTCCGACATGCTTTCCGGCGAGGCGTTTCTTGAGTGGACCTTTCGCTGGTTGGAACTGGCGATTCCGAAGCTCAAGCGCAGTGGTTCGCTGTATATCTTCTGCACCTGGCAATATTCGCCCGAGTTGTTTGTGTTTCTGAAGCGTCACCTGCTGATGATCAATGAGATCGTCTGGGACCGGCGCGTTCCGAGCATGGGCGGCACGACGCGGAAATTTACCTCAGTGCATGACAACATCGGCTATTTCGCGGTATCGAAGGATTACTTCTTCGATCTCGATCCGGTGCGCATCCCCTACGATCCAGTGACGAAGAAAGCGCGTTCGCGCAAGATTTTCGAAGGCAGCAAGTGGCTGGAGATGGGCTACAACCCGAAGGATGTCTGGTCGATCTCGCGGTTGCATCGCCAGCATGCGGAGCGGGTGGATCATCCGACGCAAAAGCCGTTGGAAATCGTCGAGCGGATGGTGCTGGCAAGTTGTCCGCCCGGTGGTCGCGTGCTCGATCCGTTCATGGGAAGCGGCACGACTGCCGTTGCCTGTGCGCGTCATGGACGGTTATTTACCGGCTATGAGATCAACGCCGACTACTGCGAGATTGCGCGGCGGCGTATCGATGAAGCGCGCGAAACGCGGCTCGTCCTGCCCGCGCAAACTGCTCCCGCCATCGTGGAATCTGCCGAATAATTCGTCGCTGATCGCGTCAGATGCATGCAGCATCGACGCCAATGAATACGACTTCGAGAAAATCTCATGTCCCGTATCGAAAAGACTTTCGCGGCGTTGGCCGCGCAGGGCAAGAAAGGCCTTATTCCCTTTATCACCGCAGGCGATCCGAACCCGGAACAGACCGTCGAATTCATGCACGCGCTCGCCAAGGGCGGCGCGGATGTGATCGAGCTCGGCGTGCCGTTTTCCGACCCGATGGCGGATGGTCCCGTCATTCAACGTTCGTCCGAGCGCGCATTGGCGCGTGGCGTCACGCTCAAGCGCGTGCTGGCGGACGTCGCGCGCTTCCGGGAAACCGACGACAAAACGCCCGTCGTCCTGATGGGCTATGCGAACCCGATCGAACGCATGGGCAACGATGCCTTCGTGAAGGCAGCAAAAGAAGCCGGTGTGGATGGCGTGCTGGTGGTCGACTACCCGCCCGAGGAAGCCGAAGCGTTCGGTCAGACCATGCGCGCGGCGGGCATCGATCCGATCTTCCTGCTCGCGCCGACCTCGACGGACGATCGCATCGCGGCAGTCGGCAAAATCGCGAGTGGCTACGTCTATTACGTCTCGCTGAAAGGCGTGACGGGCGCGGCGAATCTGGACGTTTCCAGCATCGCGAGTAAAATCCCGGCCATCAAGTCGCATGTGCCGCTGCCGGTCGGCGTCGGTTTCGGCATTCGCGATGCTCAAACGGCGCGCGCCGTATCGAAAGTGGCGGATGCCGTGGTGATCGGCAGCCGGCTCGTGCAATTGCTGGAAGACGCACCGCCCGCGACGGCGGCCGCGTCGCTGACGAGCTTCATCGCCGAGATTCGACAGGCGCTGGATCACGCCGAGTAAAATTCGTCGCCGCGGGCGCGCCGTCACTCCAGGATAGCGCGCCCCGACACCCTGAATCAGTGAAGGAATTACGATGAGCTGGCTCGACAAATTGTTGCCGCCCAAGATCAAACAAACCGATCCCAAAAGCCGCAAGGGCATCCCCGAGGGGCTGTGGGTGAAGTGTCCGTCGTGCGAGGCCGTGCTGTATCGCAACGACGTGGAGGCGAATCTGCACGTTTGCCCGAAGTGCAGCCATCACATGCGGATTGGCGCGCGCGAACGGCTCGACCGCCTGCTCGATCCGGAAGGCCGCTATGAAATCGGTCAGGAAGTGGTGCCGGTCGATGCGCTGAAGTTCAAGGACAGCCGCAAGTATCCGGACCGTATCAAGGAAGCCATGGACGACACCGGCGAAACCGACGCCATGGTCGTCATGGGCGGCGCGATCCACACCATTCCGTGCGTGGTTGCGTGCTTCGAGTTCTCCTTCATGGGCGGCTCGATGGGCTCCGTGGTCGGCGAGCGCTTCGTGCGTGGCGCGCGCAATGCGCTGGAGCAGAACGTGCCGTTCATCTGCTTTACCGCTTCCGGTGGCGCGCGCATGCAGGAAAGCCTGCTTTCGCTCATGCAGATGGCGAAAACCACTGCCTTGCTCACGCGCCTGTCCGATGCAAAATTGCCGTTCATTTCCGTGCTGACCGACCCGACCATGGGCGGCGTTTCCGCGAGCTTTGCCTTTTTGGGCGATGTCGTGATCGCCGAACCGAAAGCGCTGATCGGTTTCGCCGGGCCGCGCGTGATCGAACAAACGGTGCGTGAGAAGTTGCCGGAAGGCTTCCAACGCGCGGAATTCCTGATGCAGAAGGGCGCGGTCGATATGATCGTGGATCGCCGCAAGATGCGCGAGGAAATCGCTCAGTTGATGGCGCTGATGACGCGTCAACCCGCCGACGCCGTCGCCTGATTCGTCGGACGCAGCGCCCGCGCCGCGCGAGAGCCCGCTTAAGGTTCCGCGCGGCGTTGTTGTTTTTACTATCTCGAAAATGACCACATTTCCCACTCTCGACGCGTGGCTTGCTCATCTGGAAGCGGCGCATCCGGTCGGCATCGACATGGGCCTGACGCGCATCGGCAAGGTGAAGGACGCGCTAGGGCTGAAGTTCGACTGTCCGGTGATTACCGTCGGCGGCACGAACGGCAAGGGCTCGACCTGCGCGATCCTCGAAACCATTCTGCTGCGCGCGGGTTATCGCGTCGGCTGCCATACGTCGCCGCATCTGATGCAATTCAACGAGCGCGCGCGCATCGACGGCAACGAGGCGAGCGATGCCGATCTGCTCGAACATTTCGAAGCAGTGGAGCAGGCGCGCGTCAGTCTTGCCGAACCCGTTTCGCTGACGTACTTCGAATTCACGACGCTGGCGATCCTGCGCCTGTTCGCCTCGCGTGGGCTCGATGCGGTAATTCTCGAAGTCGGTCTCGGCGGGCGGCTCGATGCGGTGAACATCGTAGATACGGATTGCGCGGTGGTGACGAGCATCGACATCGATCACACGGAATATCTGGGCGACACGCGCGAGAAGATCGGTTTCGAGAAAGCGGGCATTTTCCGCTCGGGCAAGCCCGCGATTTGCGGGGATCCTTCGCCGCCGCAAAGTTTGATCGATCACGCGGAAGCGATCGGCGCGGATTTGTGGCTGGTCGGACGCGATTTCCGTTACGAAGCGCAGCCGGGCAACGAGCGTCAGCAGTGGAGTTATCTGGGACGCGAGCAGCGTCGGCCCGCGTTGGCTTATCCGGCGCTGCGCGGCGCGAATCAGCTCATCAACACGGCGGCGGCGCTGGCCGCGCTCGAATCGCTGCGGGATCGCGTGCCGGTTTCCGCGCAGGATATTCGGCTCGGACTCGCCAATGTCGAGCTTCCGGGGCGTTTTCAGGTGTTGCCGGGCAAGCCGCAAATCATCCTCGACGTGGCGCACAACCCGCATGCGGCGGCGGTGTTGGGGCAAAATCTCGGCAATATGGGCTATTCTCCCTACACTTACGCGGTGTTCGGTGCCATGCGCGATAAGGACATCGCCGGCGTGGTACGCCAGTTGACGAGCGAAGTCGATCACTGGAACGTGACCGCGCTACCCACGCCGCGCGGTGCTACGCCTGACCAACTCGAAGCCGCCTTGCGTGAAGCCGGTGTCAACGACGGCCCCGACAGCAGCGTTGCTAAATTTGAGACACCCGCCGAAGCATTTCGAGATGCGTTAAGCCGGGCGTCTGAAAATGATAGAATTTTGGTTTTCGGCAGTTTCTACACGGTAGCAGGCGTCATGGCCTACCGGAGATCGCAGCACAACTGAGTTGAGCAAGATCGCAGGGACGGCAGGCCGTCAGCGCATCACGCACCAGGCGATACATGGGAATTTTCTCGTTCGGCAAAAAAGACGACTCCGGTCGTGACGGCTACTCCGACTCCGATTCGTCGCGCGGCATGCGTCACACCGTGCGCACGGAACGTCGCACGCGCCGCACCGAGCGCACCGACGCCGACGCAATGATGCTCGACCCCACCTTGCCCGAGAAGCAGCGCGCGCGCAGACGTCTGGTCGGCGCCATCGCACTGGTGCTTGCGGCGGTCATTATCTTGCCAATGGTGCTGGACTCGCGTCCCAAGCCCGTCAGCGACGACATCTCCATCGATATCCCGAGCCGCCCCGCGCCCGCCGTGAAGCAGTCACGCGAAGCCCGCGATGCCGACACGCAAGCTGGCGTCGCCCCGGATAGCCCGGCGGCTGCATCCGGTGGTGTGAGTGCGGGTATCGCGACGCCGCAAGCCGCGCCGGCCAAGCCTGCGGCATCCGCTCCCGCGCCTGTTGCTAAAGCACCGGAAGCAAAAGCACCGGCCGCAAAAGCACCACCCGCCGAAGAACAAACAACCGCAGCCCCAGCCACGCCCGCATCGTCCGCAGGCAGCCGCTTCGTGCTGCAAATCGGCCAGTTCGACGATGAAACCATCGCGCAGAACTGGGTGAGCAAGTTGAAAGCGGCGGGTGTGCCCGCATATCTCGAACATCGCAAGCAGTCGGACGGCTCCACGCGCTCGCTGTTGCAGGCAGGACCGTTCCCGGATCGCACGTCGGCGCAAGCGGCACTCGTGAAGGTGCGTCAGGCCGGTCTGGGCGGTGGTCCACGGCGCGCGAACTGAAGCCGGCGTGCGCCTGATGTTCACGAGTTTCGACTATGCCGTGATGGCGGTGATCGGCCTGTCCGCGCTGCGCGGCATGTGGCGCGGTCTGGTCGCCGAGGCGTTCGGGCTGATCGGCTGGGGCGTGGCGCTGGTCATCGGCGGGCGGTTTGTCGGCGTGGTCGCGCCGTATATTCCGTCGACGTGGCCGGGCGGTCAGCTTACGCAATGGCTGGTGGCTTTCGTGCTGGTGGTGGGTGCGGTGCTGCTGCTGTCGAGCGTCCTGTCGGCGCTTTTGACGCGCGTCACCGAAGTCACCGGCCTGCGCGGCGTGGACCGTTCGCTCGGACTGCTATTCGGTCTGGTCCGAGGCGCGTTGCTGGTGGTGATTCTGGTCTCGCTGGCTGGCCTGACTGAATTGCCGAAAATGGATTTCTGGCGCAATGCGTTGCTCAGGCCCATGGCCGAGCAGGGCGTTCGCCAATTGAGACCGCTGCTCCCCGAGACGCTCGCCAAGTATGTGCATGTCGCCCCCGAAGATTCGGGCGGCGCGGCGCGAAACGCCGCACAATAGCGAACGGCTGGCAACGCGAGGAACATGCGATGTCCGGCCATCCGCTCCGAATTGGTTCTTGCGAACTAATTTCGAGAAAGGCGGCACCGGGTCTGCACCGTCCTGTCTACCCGTTTCGACTCTTTGAAGGACCTGCCATGTGCGGCATCGTAGGTGTAGTTTCGCAAAATCCCGTGAACCAGCTGATCTATGACAGCCTGCTCCTGTTGCAGCATCGCGGTCAGGATGCGGCTGGCATCGCCACGGTCAACGGCAATGTCTTCCACATGCACAAGGCCAATGGCATGGTGCGCGACGTGTTCCGCACGCGCAACATGCGCAGCCTGCCGGGCAACGTGGGCATCGGGCAAGTGCGCTATCCGAC
Source organism: Caballeronia sp. A2-2 (assembly GCF_057612605.2). Taxonomy (NCBI): domain Bacteria; kingdom Pseudomonadati; phylum Pseudomonadota; class Betaproteobacteria; order Burkholderiales; family Burkholderiaceae; genus Caballeronia; species Caballeronia sp. A2-2. The sequence continues at coordinate 141,369 of NZ_CM172588.1, forward strand.
GGCGGGTTCCGCATCGAGCGAGGAAGAAGCGCAGCCGTTCTACGTGAACGCGCCGTTCGGCATCATTCTCGCGCATAACGGGAATCTGACGAACTGGACGCAGCTCAAGGACGAGATGTTTCGCATCGACCGGCGGCATATCAACACCGCGTCCGATACCGAAGTGCTCCTGAACGTCTTCGCGCACGAACTGCAACTGGCAAGCTCCGGACTTCAGCTCGATGCCACCGCGCTCTTCAAGGCCGTGGCGGGCGTGCATCGCCGGGTGAAGGGTTCGTATGCGATCGTTTCACTGATCGCGGGCTACGGGCTGGTTGCGTTCCGCGACCCGTTCGGCATTCGCCCGCTGGTGCTCGGCAAGCAGGAAACGGCAACCGGCGTCGAGTGGATGGTGGCATCGGAATCCGTCGCGGTGGAAGGCGTGGGCTTCGAATTCGTGCGCGATGTCGAGCCGGGCGAGGCCATCTTCATCGACAGCGACGGCAATCTCCACAGTCATCAATGCGCGGACAAGCCGACGCTCAATCCGTGCATCTTCGAACTCGTCTATCTCGCGCGTCCGGATTCGTGCCTGGACGGCGTGCCGGTGTACAACGCACGTCTGCGCATGGGCGACTATCTCGCCGAGAAGATCAAGCGCGTGTTGCCCGATGTGCCGATCGACGTGGTCATGCCGATTCCCGATTCGTCCCGCCCCGCCGCGATGCAGGTCGCCGCGAAGCTCGGCGTGGAATATCGCGAAGGCTTCTTCAAGAATCGTTACGTAGGCCGCACCTTCATCATGCCGGGGCAGGCGGTGCGCAAGAAGTCGGTGCGCCAGAAGCTCAACGCCATGGCCATCGAGTTCAAGGGCAAGAACGTGCTGATTGTGGACGATTCGATCGTGCGCGGCACGACTTCGCACGAGATCGTGCAGATGGCGCGCGATGCCGGCGCGAACAAGGTGATCTTTGCGTCCGCCGCGCCGCCGGTGAAGTATCCGAACGTGTATGGCATCGACATGCCCACGCGTGGCGAACTCGTGGCGCATGGCCGCAGCGACGACGAAGTCGCGCGCATGATCGGCGCGGATTATCTGGTTTATCAGGACGTCGAAGATCTGAAGAACGCGATTCGTGACATCAACCCGAATCTCAAGGAATTCGAGGCGTCGTGCTTCGATGGCAATTACGTGACGGGCGATGTGACGACCGATTATCTCGACCGCATCGAGACGGCGCGTCTTGCGCCGCAATCGCAATCGGATCGGGATGACGCGAGTGAAGCGCAGGAAGGCGGTGTCGCGCGTTCGCAGTTGCATTTGCAGTTGTCGGTGGAATAAGCCGACGTCTTAATCGCGTTAAAGAAAACCCGCTGTGCCGAAAGGCCAGCGGGTTTTTTCTTTTGCACCAATATTGACAGAAATCAGCAGGCTGATTGCAAGGTCGGTTAAGGATTTCCGTTAAAGTAGCGACCCAAAAAACACGCCGTCAATGCATTGCGTCGCGCGCTTCAGTCTCGAAGCGGCCGGAGCGAATGTCATGCGACGTAAAAGACTAAAAGTCGAAACTTAAACGAGAAAAAAGACCATGAAACAGAAGGCAAGACTGGGTATGTTGTGCGCACTTTCCTCGGTGCTTTTGCTCACCTCGGGATGCGCCGCCATCGTCGGGGGAACTAATCAACCCTTGTCCGTGGAAACGCGGTCGGCAGATGGCCAGGCAATCGCGGGCGCAGATTGCAAGCTCCATAATTCGAAGGGCACGTGGTACACGACGACGCCCGGCTCCGTGACCATCCACCGCTCGTTCGGCGATCTGGATGTTTCCTGCTCGAAGTCCGGTGCAGAACTCGGCACGATGATCGCAAAATCGACGGTACGCGGCTGGTTCTTCGGCAATCTTCTGTTCGGCGGTGTGATCGGTATCGGCGTCGATATCGGGACCGGCGCGGGTTTCGATTACCCGGCGGGCATCATTGTCGCCGCTCGGCACGATGATACGGCGCACGCGGAAAGTCCGGTCGCCAGCGCCGAGCCGAGTTCGCCTGCTGCGTCGCCCAAGGTTGCGGAGTAGGAATACGCGAATCGCGGATATTGAAGTCGGATGACGATGCCTAATGGCCGTCGGACGCTTTCGGTCCACCACTACGCCATTGCCCCGGCGACACGCCGAAGCGCTTCGAAAACGCATGCGTGAACGCGCTCTGATCCGCGAATCCGACATCGAGCGCGATGTCGGACAGCGCCGCACGCGGTTCGGCAAGCAGTCCGAGCGACACATCCAGCCTCAACCGATGCAGATACCGATGCGGCGTTTCCCCGAATGCCTCATTGAACAACTGATGGAAGCGCCGCATGCCGAAGCCGCAATGCGTGGCGAGATCGGCGATCCGCAGCGGCTCCGACAAATGCCGCCGAAGCCACCGGTCGATGCGCGCGAAATCGAGCCCGCGCATGAGGTCCAGCGCATGATCGTGATCGGCATCGGCCATGAGGACGCTGCACAGATGCGTGGCCGCTTGCCATGAAAAACGGCCCGGCTGCGCGATGGCTTCATCGTTCGCGCGCAGGGCAATATTCGCGACGAGTTGCGTCATGCCGTCATCGAGTTCGACGGTGCGCGCGGTTTCGAAGAAGCGCTGCGGCACCGCGACCGACGCCGCCGGCAGATCCAGCACGAGTTGGGTATTTTCGCCATCGGCCCAATAATCGTGGCTCGCGTTCGCCGGAATGATCCACGCGCGACGACTGTCGATGCACCACTCGCGCCCGTCCACGGCCATGCCCATCGCGCCGTCGAAGCCAAGCACGATCTGATGGAAGTCGTGACGATGCGTGGCCTGCACCGCCTGATAACGGCGCAGCGACACCAATGGACGATGGACGGGCGTGCTCATCGTACGGAGCTTAAACGTCGAGCAATTCCACTTCGAACACGAGCGTGGCGTTCGGCGGAATCACGCCGCCCGCGCCGCGCGCGCCGTAGCCGAGATCGGCCGGAATCGTGAGACGGCGCACGCCGCCCACTTTCATGCCCTGCACGCCTTCGTCCCAGCCCTTGATGACCATGCCGCCGCCCAGCACGAAGGCGAACGGGTCGTTGCGGTCCTTGCTGGAATCGAACTTCTGGCCGTCGGTCAGCCAGCCCGTGTAATGCACGCTGACCGTGTTGCCCGCGACGGCTTCTGCGCCGTCACCGACGGTGACATCTTCGTATTTGAGGCCGGAATCGGTCGTGACAATCGCCATGGTTGCTCCCTGGTTGCCCGGCGCCGCAAACAGCGCCGGTGGTCGAAACCATCATTGTAGAACGCCAGGGGATGGCAGGGAGGCTGCTTCGTTCGTGCAGCAGAACGAATCAGCACGAATCAGAGATGACGCCCGCGCGGCGGCTGAATGCGGTTGCCGAATGCCGTGCCGATATGCGCGTGGCCGCTCGCAGGCGTGTTCCCGTTCGTGCCGAAGTCGGTGCCGATATTCATGTCGTCCATGACGGCGGCCGCGGCCTGAACGTGCACTTCCTTCTTCGCTTGCTTTAGCGCACGCACGCGCACATAAGCCACCGCGATGAACGTCCACGGCGCGAGATAGGCGAACTCGGGCACGGAGATCATCATCATCGCCCACGTTGCCGCGCAGCATTGCCGCAACGCCATGCCGCGCGCATCCCAGTCGAGCTTGAACGCGGGATAGAGCATCAGGCCGCTGATGAACAGGAAGCCGACCAGCCCGGTGTTGACGAGCAGCGTGGAGAACAAGTCGGTCGATCGTATGTATCCGAAGCCGATGCCGAAGAGTTGATTCAACGGCGAGCCATGCGCCCACAACTCAAGCGATGCCAGGAACGTCGCGAGACGATCCGAGCCGGATTCGTTATTCCCTTCGAGCTTGTCCAGCACCATCTGCTGGAACAGGTCGCCGAGATAGCTTTGCGCGGCGAACGCGATCACGCACAGCACCGCGAGCACGACCAGCGCCTTGAGCGGATTGATACCGATCTTGCGCATGCGGATGACCGCATACGCGGCGTAGCCGATCAGCACCGTGGACGACGTGCTCATCAACAGCGACGCACCGATGATCCACACCGGCCAGCGCAGACGCGACGTCGCGTTGAAGTAAATCCAGAACGGGAAGATCGACATGGCGTACATGGACGGTTCGCCGGTCAGCGCCTTGAGACGCTGAATATTCAGTCCACCTATGCTGATGGTCTGAAACGAACTGCCGTTCACGGTGCCGTCCGAACGCACGATGCCGCGCCCGAACTGATTGCCGAATGCGCGATTGGAAATGAAATCGCCGGGGCCGCCGGTGAGAATGAAGAACACCACTTCGTAAATGCCGTAGATCGCGAACAGCGTCACGGCGGCAAGCAGCCATTGATCCCACGACGGCTTATAAAAGTGATAGACGTAAGCGCCCCACAACACGACAGCCGATACATAGATCGATTGCGTGAACATGCTCTTGCGCAGCAGGAAGGTGACGAGATCCGTGTCATCGACCATGGTGACTTTGCTGAAGTCGGCGTCGAACGGGGCGACGACATCGGCGAACTGGGTTGCGCAGAACATCATCAGCCACACGATGATGGCGGCAAGCAGAAAGTGCGACCACTTCTTGCGGCCATTGCCGCCGAACATGAGCACGACGGGTACGGACATGAAACACATGCCGTAACCAATCGTCGTACCTTGAATCGATGGAATCAAAAGGAACGACGTAATGGGCATCGCAAACGCCCAGATGCGGAAGTAGTAGTCGAGCAGCGTCGCTTTTTCTTTCATCGTCTAAGGCCTGCATGGCGCCCGTCGAATACGGGCTTGCCGATGGGAAGCGGATGGAGTGAGTTCCGTCGAATGGAATTTTCGGGCGGCGTGTGGGGGAAAACACGTTTCCACGTTCCATGCTCGCGCGAAGACGCAGCGCAGTCTGTGCGCTGACGCTCGTCCTCGCCGTCTCGTGCTGGGCAAGCAGGTTTCGTGCCGCAACTGTCAATGCTCAGACCGAAGCGCGGACGTTCGGTCAGTTCACCGTATCGATTTACGGATACACGCTGGCCGTCATGGTCAGCAACACGCAGCCGACCAATATGCGCAACGGCATGCTGATGAGCGCATGACGCAACGAGGTTGTGCCTGCATGCCGTGCGCGCGCCGAGCGCGACAGGCGACGATGATCGCAGTGCGGGCATACATGCGCCCCCGCCGCCACGGACCTGCCGCAGCGTCTGCATACCACGAGCCGATGACCAGCGAAGAGATGTCCGTTCATGAAGGTTCATCCACGGTTCGTTTGACGGCACGATGCGCGTCGGTATCTTCACGATTGATATTAGCTCGTCTTAATGTGTAAGGATATGAACAAAAAACAAAGCGCCGCGTGAGACTCACGCGGCGCTCGTGCATTGCATTAATTTTCTTCAGTTCACCGATTTGAAAGTGCTGGTGTAAGCCGCCGCGTAACCATAATTCTTGCGGTTGCTGGCCCGGCGCGGAATCGCATTGAAGACCGAACCCACCAGACGGCCACCGGAACGCTGCACCTTCTTCACGGTTTCCTCGATTTCCTCTTCGCTCTGAATGCCCGAACGCAGCACCATGACCGTGGAGCCTGCATCGCTCGTGACGATCGCTGCGTCGGTCACGACGAGGAACGGCGGCGTGTCGATCATCACCAAATCGAACTGATCGCTCATGCGCGCCAGCAGATCGCGGAAGCGCGGCATCATCAGGAGTTCGGAAGGATTCTCCGGATAAGCACCGCACGACAGGAACGACAGGCCCGGAACGCCGACATAGCGGATCGCGTCGCCCAGTTCAATTTCGCCCTTGAGCACTTCCGCCAGACCGCCGGGGTTCGACTGCTTGAAGAACGAGGCGATATGACCACGGCGCATGTCGCCGTCGATCAACAACACACGCAGGCCGATTTCCGCGAGCAGCACCGAGAGATTCGCCGCGACGAAGCTCTTGCCAGCCGAAGGAATCGGACCCGTCAGCATGACGATGTTGTTCGGCGCATTCACCAGATCGCGATACAGCTCCGTGCGAACGGCGCGCAGTGCTTCGACAGCCGGATCATGCGGGAAGCGCGAAGCCAGCACGCGCGCATCGGCGGGGACTTGCGGCATGGCGTACGTGTCGCTTTCCTGGGGCCGGGCGTAGGCCAAAGCCTTCGGCTCGATACGCTGGTGCGGCTGCTTGCCCGAATAACCCAGCGGCGCGCGCTCGACCGGCGACATGGCGATCTCGTGATCGAGCATCTGCTGCGAGCGGCTGAACAACACTTCGCCCAGCACCGGCACCGACAGACGACGTTCGACGAAGCTCGGATCGGTCACGCCGATCATTGCATGGCGACGCAGGAAGATGAAGAACGTGCCGACGAAGAAGCCGAGGCCCGTACCCGCCGCGATCACCAGGAGCTTGTACGGCTTGGTCGGATCTTTCGGACGCAGTGCCGCATCGACGATATGCGCACCGCCGCTCGTGCTCGCACGACGCACCGACAATTCCTCGGCCTTGTTCACCATGCCCATGTAGATGGTTTCGGCCACGCGCGCATCACGCGTGAGCTCCGCGTTCTGACGATCCGCCGCCGGCATGTTGTCGAAGCGCTGCTGAATCTGCTTGTTCGACGCTTCGAGTTCGGCGATCTGCTGATCCAGATTCGTGACCTGAATGCTGCTCGGCTGGAACAGCTTCATGGCCTGCGTGCGTTGCAGCTTGAGCATGGCGAGCTGTTGCATCGCCGTGATGCTGCCTTGCAAATAAGCCTGCGCTTCGGGCACCGGCTGCACCGATTGCGACTTCGAACGGAACGAACTCAGATTACCTTCGGCCTGCTTGAGATCGGCTTCGAGTCGCGGCAATTCGCCACGAATGAATTCGAGCGTCTTGGTGTCGTTGGCCTGACGGCTTTGCACCGACGCGGTAAGGTAAGCCGCGCCGAGCGCGTTGGCCACGTCCGCCGTTTCCTGCGCATCGTCGGACATGTAGTTGATCTGCACGACGCCCGTGTCCTTGGTGGATTCAGCCACCTTGATCGACTTGAGCATCTTGCCGATGGCATCGATCATGTTCAGCTTCTTCACAGCGAAATGCACGCCGGGATGGCCCACGATATCGTTCACGAGAATGGACACGCCGTTCGCGGAAGCAGGCGTTCCCACCGTGCCGCGCACGAGCACATCGCCGTCATAGCTCAACTCGTACTGGTTGTTTTCGACGAGCTTGAGATCGAGCTTCTCGTTCTCCAGATCGGCCGGGACATCCAGACGGCCAAGCTGCAGTTCCTCGCCGCCCCATGCATACGAATCCATGCCGAGCCATGCAGGGGAGAGGTGCCCCTTCTTGTTCAGGGCTTCGGCGATCGAGCCGATCACGGGCAGGGCGCGCGGCTTCGTTTCGACATCGAAGCCAAAGCGGCGAACCACCGGTTCGAGCACTGACCGGCTTTTCATGATGTCGATTTCGGCCGGGGCGAGCTGCGGCACGGTCGGCAATTGCTGCGGCGCCTGAGCCTGCTGAGCCGAGGAGATGCCCAGTGCGTTGGGATCGGGCGGGTCCACGCGAACGACGACATCCGCGGAGTAGATCGGCGTCGCAAGGAAAGCATAGGCACAGGCAAGGCCGGCCGCCACGGCGATGAACAGCAGCAACATGCCGATGTGATCGCGGAGCAACCTCAGCATGTCGCTCGCGGTGAATTCATCGTCGTCCTTGACCGAGCGCGAAGATCCGGAGTTGACATAGAGCGTGTTCAAAGGCGGCATCCTCAGTTCAATGGTTATAGCGTTGCGTCAGCGTCAGAAAAAACAAAACGACCGCGCAGTGCTTCCGCGGCGCGTCAGGGTGTTGTGTTCCGGTTTGTGGCCGGCAAGGCTTAAAAGACGTAGACGCCTGAGATTCGTCGGTCCGAATGCTTTGATTCGTCCGAGCGGCTAGACTAATTCAACAGACTTTTATGTCGATTGTGCGAGCTTTGAATCGAATGCAAAGAGCGGCTTTGGTCGAGCGCGTCTTCAGCAGGTTCGACTCCTCGTGAGCCCGAAATTTTTATCAAAGCAAAAAATTCACCGGAGGCCGGGCGCATGCGTCCAGAACCTCATGGCATCCGCTCAATGCTAACGGTTAAGAAAACCAAAAAAAATAGCGTCCGAGTATCTTCCTGCCGTAAGTTGCATGCGTCTGTTGACTACCGAACGTAAACACGCTCGAAACGCCGGGCGTACCACTTTCGACGATTAAATTTCAGGCGATAATCGCGGGTTGCGCCCGCGCTTGACCGTTCGGACTCAATGCATCGGATTGGTCTTGATGAAGTCGCGCACGACATCGAAACGTTGCTTGCGCGTCGAGCCGTCATCCTGAATCAGTCCGTAGTTCCCATCTCCGCCGTACTTCTGGTCGTCATAAAGTTCATAGAGCGTGACGTTTTGCACGTCATACGTTTTCGCGATCGACACGAACCCCCGAAGCGCATTCGGCCCCACCAGATAGCCGTCCGGGTCGGAATAATTGGGCCTCACGCCGTATTCGGTGATCCAGATAGGCTTGCCATAGCTGCTCTTGAGGCGCGCCAGCACGTTCACTTTCTTGTCACCTGCAGCAAGAATCGATCCCATGTTCGAATACCAGTGCCATGCGGTGATGTCCCATTGCGGGATGGGATGACCCGTCGTGCCGTCCGGCTGTGTGCCGGAGAACAGCATGTCGGTATAGCCGTAGTGCAGCCAGCTAAATGACGTGAGCAGGATTTTGGCATCCGGGTTGGTCTCGCGAATGCCTTTGATGAGACCGAGAATGGACCCGCGGCCCTTCATGTACATGGCGTTGTCGTAATCCTTCGGCGACTCGCCGCTGCGATTGGGAAGAATGGTCCAGTTGTCGTATTCGTTGCCCACCTGGTAATACTTGACCAGCCCCTTGAGCGTGCTGCCCGCGACCTTGCCGAGTGCGTAGCCCCGATCGAACGCGTCCTGCTCGTTTAGGCGTTTTTGCGGCTCGAACGGCGTGACCAGCGCCAGCACGCCGATGCACGACTTCGCCGCCATGCGCGCGAAATCCGCCACGCGTGCGGCGGAATCCGGGCTCGACACGTCCTGCGCGTTGATCGTGATGCCGAGGTCACGCATCTGCGCGATCTGCTGGTTGAAGTCGATCATGCGATAGATGCCGCGATGTTCGAGATGGCCAACCACGCCATAAAACACACTCTTTGTCCCATTGCCGCAAGGAATGGTGGGTTGGTTCGATGCCACCGGATTCCCGTTCATGCCACCGCCGCCACCGTTGCCGGTCTTATAACCCGCATTGCTCGTGCAGGCGAACAAAAGCACCGAGGCAGCCAACGCGGCCCCGGCGACAGAGACGGCAACGAGCAGGTTTCGCTTCAAGATGGGGTCCTCGTAAAAGCTTTTTTATTTGGCCAGAACGTCAGACGGTTCATGCGCGGCATGGTTCTGCCCGTCGCGTTCCGTTGCCATGCAGGTCGCGGTGGCTTGCGCCTGCGCATCGAACGCCTCGCGCGAGAAACGCCGGCGGAACTCGCGGCTCAGGCCCGCCATCGGGACATCGCGCGCGGCGAACACGCGTTCCACGAAAGCATCTGCATCGTGCGCGGGAAACAGCAGCGAATCCGGCAGATAGGCATCCAGACCCGATACGCGCGACACCACGATGGGCCGCTCCGCCAGCACCGCCTCGATCATCACCAGCGGCACGCCTTCGTAAGCGGAAGGCAGCACCAGCACGTCGCTTGCGATGATATAAGGCAGCACGTCCGCCTGCGGGCCTTCCATTCTCACGCACGCGTTCAGAAGCGGGCTGGCGTCGATACGCGCCTTGAGGCGTGCGTAATCCGGTCCTTCGCCCACGATCAGCACGAGTGTTTTTTCAAACTTCGCCGCATGACGTTCGATCGCATCGAGCAGGAAATCCTGACGCTTCTGCTTGCAGTTGAGCCGGCCAATATGCGAGACGATGGTGCGGCCGTCATCGGGCAAGCCGAGCGTGCCGCGCGCGGCATCGCGGCTCAGGGTCGAACGGCTGAAGCGGTCATCGACGTAATTGTCGAGCACCATTCTTCGGGCGCCGGGTGCGAGCTTCTTGAGCTTGCCGCTCAAGTGGTCATTGAGCGTGATGTATTCCTGCGGTATGCGATACAGCACGCGCTTGACGATCCACTTGAGCGCGGCGACGCTGCCCGGCCGGGAAGGACCATCGTCGACCAGCGGCAAGTAGCTCACGGCGGTCACGCCCGCCAGGCGCGCGGCGATCAGGCCGGCCAGCCCCGATGCAATGGTGCCCTGAGCAATCAGCAAACGGGCGAGCCTGAGCGAGCGCAGCGTGTCGGTCGTCGAGCGCGCGGCGCGTGTGAGCGCCAGTACGTCGTTGCCGATCGACTCAGCCGTGTATTCGAGACCAATGACCTGCACCTTCGGAAACGTGCGGGCGAGATCGGTCACGTACTCGTGAAGGGCTTCATTCGCGACCGGCACGAGAATGTGCAATGTATCGATTCCAGCGCTCGTGACCAGCGCGCGCATGAAGCGCTTGAGCATTTCCTCATGCCCGCCGTTGATCGCCGAGTCGCAGTAAATTCCCAACCTCACCAGCCTTCCCCTTGTCGGCGTGACCTTGCTTGTTCGGTCACGCCCTGTCGATGAACTGCATGAGCATGCGCGCGCTTTCCGTCCAGCGATACTTCTCAGCATGGAGCAGGCCACGACGTCTAAGGTCTTCGCTCAGTTCGGTCGAGGCAAGCAGTTCTCGCAATCTCAATGCGATATCGTCTACTGAAAAAGGATCGCAATATATCGATGCATCGCCGCAGGTTTCGGGCAAGGCCGCCGCGCGGCCAACGAGCGTGGGGCACCCGTTGCGCATTGCTTCCAGCGGAGGAATGCCGAAACCTTCGTAAATGGAAGGATAAAGGAAGCAAGCGGCGTGTTGATATAAAGCCTTGAGTTTTTCGTCGCTGACGTAACCCGCTTGCTTGATATTCGGTGCGTCTGACAAATCTTCTGCATGCCCAAATATCGTCGCGTTCTTCATGCCGACGATCACAAGGTCGATGGAAGGATCGTTAAGTCTTTTGAATGCTTCAACGAGACGCTGAAAGTTCTTTGTCGGATTCATGCTGCTCACGGCGAGCACATAGCGGCGCGGTGTGAGGGAAAGCTCTTCGATCACCGACGTATCCGGCACCACGATGTCGAGATGATCCGCGGCGAGCGGCACCACGCCGATCCGTTCCGGATTCACGCCGACGTGATGCGCCAGCCGGTCGCGCGAGAAGACCGAATTCGTCAGCACGCAGCTCGATGTGCGCGCGAGAATCCAGAACATCACGCGATACCACATGCGGAACTTCCACGAGAAATGCGCCGGGGTATCGAACACCGCCGCATCGTGCATGTAGATGATTTGATTCGCGCGAAAAATCGAGCCTGAATTGCTCAGATTGACGATGCGTGAACGACCCGCGAACAGCGGCAACACGACTTGCTCCCACAGCACGCCGCGCCCGAAACCGAGCCTGACCGTATCGACGCCCGCGACCGGATCGAGCCCGTCCTGCGGCGGCACGGCAAGCCTCACATGCGAGCCTTGCGGCAGCTTGACGAGCGCGGCGACCAGTTCGCGCGCGACGCGTTGCACGCCAGTGGTTTTCTGACTGGTGAAGCGGCCGTTATAAACGAGCTTGCCCGGTGCGATCGAAGTATCCATGTATCGGTTCAGTATTGAGATTCGGATGTGGTCTCGTAAGACGCGAGTTCGTTTTCGTTCGGTGATTCGTGCGAATAGCGGTCCGAACCAAGCTCATACACCGAAAGCCATTGCTGAAAGATGGCATCCATCGAGAAGCGGGCGCTGGCCGATTTGCGCGCGGCCGTGCCCATGCGAGCGCGTAATTGAGGATCGTCCCGCAGTTGCGTGACATAGCGCATCATGTCTTGCGCATTCGATGCGACAAAGCCTGTCACGCCATGCTGCACGACATCGCGATTGCCGACGACATCCGTGACCACGGCGGGAATGCCCGCGACCTGCGCTTCGATGAGCGCGATCGGCATGCCTTCCCAGCGCGAGGTCTGAACATAGATATCCAGCTCCGACGTGAGTTCGAGCGCGCGTTGACGCGTGACCCAGCCGCTGCAGGTCAGCGATCCCGAAGGCGTGCCTTGCGGCACTTCTTCGTCATTGCCGCCGATCCAGACGAAGCGCGTGGCCGCATCATGAAGTTTCGCTGCGATCTCGACGAAACCCTCATGATTCTTCTGAAAGGAAGCGCGCCCGCTCATGCCGATCAGCACTTGACCGGACGGCTTCTCGACACGCGGCGGTATCTCCATGATGTTCACGCCGTTCTCGATCATCGAGGTCTTGCGCGCACGCATTTTCGTGGCAATCTCATTCAGTTCGCCCGGCGAGCATGCGACGATGGTGCCGCCCATGCGCGCGGCAATGCGCTCGAAACTCAGATAAGCGAACTGCTTGGCGGCGGAGACGTCGCGGCGCAGAAAGGCGAGTCCGTGCGGCGAATAAAACACCCGCGCGCGCGGCGCCGCGATCCTGACGGCCGCACGACCCAGCACGCCCGCCTTCGACGAATGAAGATGCACGACTGCCGGATTGCATTCTCTGAGCTTGCGCACGAGATTCCAGAGGCCGGTCAGATCTTCCTTCACGCTGACCTCGCGAACCATGTTCACATATGTCAGTTTTACCGCTGGATGGAAAAGTTTAGAAAAATTATTGGGCGTTTCTTGCCGGATGGAATGAAGGATCGTGACACTGACGCCCGCAGCCGCCGCGCGGTTGGCGAGCTGTGTCAGCATCGATAGCACACCTCCGCCAAAAGCTTCGGTGATATGGACGATCTCTTTCATATTGAACTCTTCGATTGGCGAATGACCGTGTGCCCCGCGGCAAACACAATGAGAAGGAAAAAGGCCTATTGTCTATTTGTAAAAGGTGTGACACCTGTAAGTACATCTGATAAATACTTCAGCCCTGCGCACAGACCGCGACAACGCGAATAGCGGCACTGATTGCTCCGGGCGGCATCGGCGTTCGCCGCAAGCGCCTTGCATTCCGATTCGCAGATAAAAGAATTAATTCCCGCGAAGGATGCTCACACTTTCAGCCTTGCCGATTAAAAATAAAACTTGTTGCGGGACGTAAATCCAGTTGATTAACCAATTTATTCAGGCTCACGAATCTAAAAATCAAGACTGACGTAAGCAAGCCGATTGGTCATGCGAAAGGCGACGATACCGGCTTTACAGCGGCTGTTGAAGCAAGCGCTCTGCAGCATCCGATTGGTGAGAAGGGGCGTTGAGGCGCTCGCTCGCTTCTTCGCAAAGCGTGAGCAGCACCTGAAGCTCCTTGAGTGGAACCGCGACCGATTGCATCCTGAGGCGCTCGGCGCTGTCCACTAGCTTCTGAACACGCTCGATCGACCTTACATCTGATTTCATGCTGCGGCTCTTTGGTTAGATAGGGTTCCCACCGAGACGATATCTGCTCAAAACGCCGCCGTCCGTGCGTCAGCCAACATACGAGCCTTAGCCTTTAGCGTAGCGCATTAAAAAATTCACGGCCACCTGTGCTTAAAGCATTGCAGGAAGTTTAAGCCGCACGTCCAGCGCCCTTGGCAATGCGTAATGAAAAGATAGGCCAAAGCGACCTTTAGTTCACGGGATCCGTGAAAAATAGCTCGCTAGCGGGAGAGTGAGAATGCAGAACCCTTGTTCATCGGTAGTTGCACGAATCGCGCCCGCTCATCGCGCCGCTCAGGAACCTACGCCTTCGGTGCTCGTGATCGGGCGCTTGAGCAACGGCACCCCCTGCAAATACAAGGTGCTGGCCATGGCGACAGCAATGGTCGTTTGCGTGATGAGCACGGTTGCCGCGGCGCCTTGTTCGCCGAACAGCTTGGCAAGAATGGCCAGCAGCGTGAAATTAAGCACAACCGATCCAACCAGCACGCGAGTGAAGTGGGACTTCATGCCGAGCGGCAACATGGTCTGAACGCCAAAGAGATCGGCCAGGCCCGACATGAGCGGCACGAACGCCATCCAGCGCAAGACATCGACAGTGGGCTGGAATTGCGGCCCATAGAGCAACTTCACGGCAAGCGGCGCGCCGAAAAAGATGCACAGCGAGATGAGCGAGACAATCGTGCCCTGAAGAAAAAACATTTTGCGCAGGAAGGCGAAAGCGTCTTCGCGTGCGTTGTGCATGAGAAAGCTGACACGCGGATAAGCGGCCGTCTTGAGCGGCTGAAGCATGTTGAGCGCGGCGCGAATGAGTTTGTCACCGGCGGAGAAGTAGCCTGCGGCCACATTCCCGGAAATGAATGTGAGCAGCACGATATTGCTGGACGCAAAGATATCGACGAGCGATGTCGCCATGAACACGCTCCAGCCTTCTTTCGTGCGCTCGATGATCGTCCTGAACGAGACGGGCACGAAGTCCAGCTCGCGCTTGAAGTAAAGGTAAGCGCAAATGGCGATGCCCGAGCACAGCGGCACGAGCGTGTTGACCATCATCGCGATGAGCACGTCGTCGTGATGACGCACGAAGAGGTACATCGCGGGAATGCTGAGCGCGCGGCCCACGAAGACCAGACCGCTGATCGGCGCGAGATCTTCGATGCCCTGAAAGTACCACGTGGGAATCAGCATCGAGCCGATCGCCATGCCGAAGCCCACCAGCAACAGCGCGCGGTTCTCGCCGAGATAAGGCACGATGAATGTGAGCGCCAGCAACACGATAAAGCCGCCGGCCGAGATCACCGACTGAGTGAGGATGGTTTCCCAGAACACTTGCGAGCGCTTGGCCCGGTCGTCGCGATTGATCGAGACTTTGGGTGTGGCCGTGAGTCCGAAGCTGAAGTTTGTCAGTGTGACGAAATACTGCGCGAAGGCGAGCGCGAAAGACAGGCGTCCGTATTCGCTCGGGCCAAGCACGCGCGCGAGCCATGGCAGCGTGAGCAGCGGTGCCAGATACGTCGACACCTGCAGTGTCATCAGAATCGTGAAGTTCTTTTTAAATGATGCCATTGAACAGTTTTTTCCCCGGCTTGAGCGCTGCCCGATCTGGATGACGCAAAGTGCGGCCCCGCGCGTGGCGCCCTCGCGTGTCGCCGGTTTGGCGGGCATTTGAATGACCGCGACTCAGGCACTAGGTTCGCTGGGCGAGGTCCGCTGTCGTCGCGGCGTGGGGCTTCAAGAAGTCGGTGCGTTCGGCCTTGGCCTGGCCTGGCGCACGCGGATATTGGATGGAACCTTAGTTAAAACCAAGCGTGACTGCCGCGAACGAATGAACGTTCGCAACGCGTGGCGCACCGACAGTTTGCAACAGCTATTTAAGCGGAAAAAATTGAATTCATCGGTTGGAACGCGCACGGAAATTTTTTTAAAGTCGCTTGACGCGCGATAAAAAAATAACCGGCGAGCCCGCGTTCGATTTTTTTCTCTGGACAATTACACCGTCATCGTTGCCCCATGTTACCCGCATTGGCCACCTGTGTGCCCGCTGCGGGCGCGCGGAGCTCGCGACCCAACGCGCGCTTGACGAGCTGCTTCGCCTGATACCAGCGGCGATCCGCGATCAAGCGCTTGTGGAAGCGCAATTCTCTTGGCGTATCGTCGCGGTGTTCCGCGAAGGCGCGGTATCGGTCGGCGGTCAGTTCAACCGCCCGCACCGATTCCGCGTAGGCCCGTGTTTCCACCCGCGCGGCCTGAAAGCACGCGTACGAGAAGACCTTATGGAACATGGCGAGCCAGAACGGATCGTGTGCGCCGCCATTGCAGCGCGCGAGCGTTTCTTCCGCGCACGTGGTCAGGCTTCGTACCGTGAAAGGCGTGGCCTTGGTCGTGATGCTGCCCGCGCGGCGCCGATAGAAATAAAGTTCATCCGCCAACCGGTGCAGCGTGCGCGCCCGTGCATAAACAAGCGGAATGGCGGATGCATCTTCATAGACACGTCCCGCCGGAAACTCGATGCCATCCCATAGCTCACGCTTGTACACGCGAGCAGCAGGGAAGACTTGATAGACATGGGCGAAATCGAGCAGCGCCGGCAGATCGCAAGTACGCGGCCCGACGGTATTGCTTTCGATGAGCTGCACGCGATCGATCACGCGGCCATCGAGATTGATGACGCCGACATTGAATTCGACGATATCCGCCGCGTGGCGGTCGAGCAGCGGCATGACTTTCGCCGTGAAGTCCGCGGACCACACATCGTCGGCATCGAGAAAGCCGATGTAAGGCGAACGCGCGTGCGCAATCGCCCGGTTGCGTGCCGCGGACACGCCGCGATTTTCCTGCTGGATGACCTGAATGTTCGCGCCGCGCGCCGTGCGCTGCACGTCACGGATGCGCTCGAGCGTGCGATCGGTCGAACCATCGTCGATGACGATCAGTTC
Organism: Caballeronia sp. A2-2; assembly: GCF_057612605.2. Classification (NCBI taxonomy): domain Bacteria; kingdom Pseudomonadati; phylum Pseudomonadota; class Betaproteobacteria; order Burkholderiales; family Burkholderiaceae; genus Caballeronia; species Caballeronia sp. A2-2. The sequence goes on from NZ_CM172588.1 coordinate 157,798, forward strand.
GATCTCGTCCGAGCGCGGCTGGGACAACGCGGATTCAAGCGAGGCTGCGATGTAATGTTCGACGTTGTACGCCGGAATGATCACGGAAAGCAAAGTGCGGGGTGTGTCGCTGGGGTCGCGTGTCATTAAGCTCATGTCGTATTGGTGTCTGGAACGGCGGCCGCGTGGGACCTGGGCGACGCTGACTGAAAAGTCAGAGGTGACCCTCAAGCGCGGAATGCTCCGTCGCGCGCACTACAAATTGAATGACTTGCGCCGTATTCTTCATGACTTTTCTAATGAATTCATGACAGCGCGCAAAGTCTTTGGCTCATTCGTCCGAATAGTGTTTTAGCAGACCGATGCATTCTTCGGAAGTTCTAAAAAATTTGCTTGCTATTCTTAGGCGTCGGCTTAATAGATGATTGAAAGCTGGCGTATATTCTTTAGAACAATAATGAATTACGCGCCAAGCATGGCATAGCGATTGCACACGGCTTGCCGGGCATGCGGATCTTCGCTTACCGCTTGTGCTTCGAAGCGTCACATATAATGGTCTGCACAAGCCTTAGCCGCGCCCATTGCTTCTCGTTTCATCGCTGCCCGCCGTATCGATTTTCAGTTCGGCGATACCCATCGCATCAACGATACAAGCAAGGACACTCAACCGTGACAACGTCATTTTCCGGTACGGTCGAACCCGCGAACGCTCACTCAGGTGATGCGTCGATCGCGGCCAGCGACGGCGTGCTGGTGCTGGATGCCGCGCAACGCTGCCTCTCGGCCGACGCCGTCTTCGCCCATTTGTTCGACCTCGATCCGGCCCGTCTCACTGGCCGCACCCTCGCCGAAACTGCATTGCCCGCACCACTGGCCGCCGCGCTTGGCGAAGCTGCGGACGCCGCGCTCGCCGGTAACGGCACGCGCCGCGCGCAAGTTAGCTTCGACGAAGGCGGCAGCGCACATTCGTTCTCTATCCTTGCGCTGCCCGGCGCGGATTGCGTCTCGCTGATCGTCTCGCCCGGCAGGCCCGGCACGGCAGAAGACGAAAGCGCGGGACGCATCGCTCATTTGCGCGCCGAAGCGGCGCTATTCATGCGCGATCACGTGCTGTCCATCGTCTCGCACGATCTGCGCGGCCCGCTCAACGCCATTCATAGCTGGGGCTATGTGCTCGAACGCAAGGTCGACGCGAACGATCCCGCCGCGCAGCGCGCCTTGGCGGGCATTCGTTCGGGCGTCGAGCAGCAGGTGAAGCTGATCGAACAATCGGTCGATACCACGCGCGCCGAAACCAAAGCCGTGGCGCTGGCGTTGGCGCCCGTCGCCATTCGTCCGCTGGTCGAGCGCAGCGCGGCGCTGGCGCGTGCGGCCATCGCGAGCAAGCGCGGCGTCACCATCACGGTGGATTCGCCGCTTGCGGAAGAACAGTTCGAAGGCGATGCCGAACGCCTGCTGCAAGCGCTCTGGCTCATGCAGGCTTTCGCAAGCGAAGCCAGCGCCAGCGGCGCGCAAGTGCGGGTATCGTCGAATATCGAAGGGAGCATGTGGCGCACGGAAGTGCGTTTTACCGCTTCCGCGCAAGCACTCGGCGACCCGGCCGCGCCGCATGTACTGGAAGCGTTCGCACGCCGTCAGGCGTTGGAGCCGCGCGAGGGCGGACGTATCGCGTGGGGTCTTGCGCTGTGCAAGCGCGTGGCGGAAGCGCATGGCGGCGTGTTCGAACAAGCCGATATCGCCGATGGCGCCGAGGTCACGATGTCGGTGCGCGTTCCCGTCGCAGGCATGTAGCGCGATGTAAATTCACTTTCGATTGCCTGTCGCCCATATACTGACGCTTTCCATTTTCAGAGAGAGTTGCTTTGGCTCAGGTTGTCGCGCTCGTCGGCGCATTGTTGCTCGTGGCCCTCAACGGTTTCTTCGTCGCGGCGGAGTTTGGGCTCGTCAAATTGAGGGCGACGCGCGTGCAGGCCATCGCGCGCAAGAACGGCTTGCCGGGCCGTTTGCTCGCGAAGGTTCACGGGCAACTGGATGCTTACCTCTCCGCTTGCCAGCTTGGCATCACGCTGGCATCGCTCGGGCTCGGCTGGATTGGCGAGCCCGCGTTCGCCACGCTGCTTCATCCGCTTTTCGAATTGCTCGGTGTGCATTCTGAGAAGCTCATCGAAACCATCTCGCTGTTCTTCGCGTTCACGGTCATCTCGTTCCTGCATATCGTGGTGGGCGAACTCGCGCCCAAGTCATGGGCCATTCGCCGTTCGGAACAAGTGGGCCTGTGGCTCGCCATGCCGCTCTACGGTTTTTATTGGGCGATGTACCCGTTCATCTGGGTGCTGAACACCAGCGCGAACTTCGTGCTGCGGCTGTTCGGCATGTCGGGCGAGCACGGCCACGACACGCATTATTCGACCGATGAACTGAAGCTCATTCTGCGCGGACGTCATCTGGGCGGCGCATCGTCGTATAACGAGGATGAGTGGAAGACCATCGCGCATTCGCTCGACTTCAGCCGCATGACGGTTTCCGATCTGATGCGGCCCGCGCGTGAACTTGTCGGCCTGCGCAATGACTTGCCGATGCGCGACAACCTCGCAGTCATCTCGCGTCATCGCTTTTCGCGTTATCCGTTGTATGCGGATGCATCGGGCGAACGGGTGATCGGCATGATCCATCTCAAGGATTTGTTGCTTGCCAACGAAGGTCATGGACGCGGCTTCAACTTCAGTCTTTCGAAGGATGCCGATAAGATCGACAAGCTCTCGCGTCATACGCGTGCGGTGCAATACGTCGCGCCGAATCTTTCTGCGCTGGAATTGTTCCGACGCTTTCGCAAGGGTGCGCCGCATTTCGCTATTGTCGGCAGGAAGGGTGCGAAGCCGATCGGCTTTATCACGCTTGATAATTTGCTCGGCGCGCTTGTCGGGCAGATTCACGATGAATATCGTCAGGGCGATGCGGACTGGTCGCGCATGGATGATGGTACGTTGATGGGTAAGGGCAGTTTGCCGGTGGTGTCGCTTGAACGTGCGTTGGGGATTGATATTGATGAGGGGCGGGCGGAGTCGGTGGGCGGGCTTGTCATCAATGCTCTTGGTGATCTGCCGAGCGAGGGACAGCGCGTGTCCTTTGACCGCTTCGATATCGTGGTTAAGAAGATGAACGGGCCGCGTATCGTTCTCGTGCGGGTTTATCCGCGGGAGGAGGCGCTTGAGGAAGCGGATTGAGTTGTTAGCTGATGCTTGGATTTTTTTCGTGCAAGGGGCTGCTGTTGGTTGTTTGGCTTATGCAGTAGCCGCCTCCCCGGCGGGGGGGTAACTTTCTTTGCTGCTGCAAAGAAAGTCACCAAAGAAAGCAGCTTTTTACACCATGCACGATGGCTGGAAAGGGTTGGTCTGGATTAATGGATGCAGTGGCCGCAATAGGATGTCCCTCGTTTCGTTAAGCGTGTGGGCAACCTAGCGATTACGCGCTCGAATACTTCGGTCTTAGTGGACCGCATTCATTCTTTCGGCCATGCGCTTCGCGCGCCGAGAAAGTAAGAACGGAATCCCGCAGCGTATCAGCGCCCAGCCACATCAAACGTCCCCGCAAGATTGCTATTCGGCCCAACCTTGATTAGTGCTCCGACTAAAGATGACTTGCGTTGGGGGCGCGCTTTGCCCAGAAGTACTTACCAAGGTAGGGCCGAATGACGACATAGCGATACGGTGTGATGTGGCTGGGCGCTAATACGCTGCGGGATTCCGTTCTTAGGTTCTCGGCGCGCGCAGCGCATGGCCGAAAAAATGAATGCGGTCCACTAAGTTTCAAGGATTCGAGCGCGGAATCGCGAGGTTGCCCACACGCTTAACCAATCGAAGGACGTCCTATTGCGGCCACTGTATAGTTAATTCAGGCCACACTTTCCAGCCATCGAGCATGGGGTAAAAAGCTGCTTTCTTTGGTGACTTTCTTTGCAGCAGCAAAGAAAGTTACCCCCCCGCCGGGGAGGCGGCTACTGCAATAAATGCCCAAGCAACAGCAGCCCTTTGCACGAAAGAACAACAAAACCAAATACAAAGACATTCTGTCAGGTCGAGTGCTGCTGCCAGCACCTCAAACCTTCGGCACCCCTTCCTCCACCAGCAACGCCACCGGCAAAACCGCAAGCGCATCACGCACAAAAACACGCTCGCCATCAGCCTTCGGCGCATTCGGACTAAACCAGTCGAACAACGCACGCGAATGCAGCGCTTCAGGCAACACGATCGCCGTATCGCCCCAACGCTCAGGGGCCACCAACGGCACATCGGCATCCGCATCGAGAAGCGGTGCAGCAAGACGTGTCGCGATCACAACAGCGAACGCGCTACCCGCATGCCGCGCATACGCGATCACATGCTTCGCCTGTTCGCCTTGCACTTCCAGCGGCAAATATTCACCCTGCGCAAACAACGACTCGCAATGCTTGCGCAATTCAAGCGCCCGATGCACAAGCGCCAACTTAACCCGCCCATCGCGCCAGTTTTCCAACTGTTCGGAAGGCGGTCCTTTCGCATCGATTTCTTCGAGCCACTTGCGGCGCAGAGCGTAATCCACCGGACGCCGGTTGTCGGGATCGACGAGACTGAAATCCCATAGTTCGGTGCCCTGATAAAGATCGGGCACGCCGGGCGCGGTCAGGCGCAATAACGTCTGCTGCAAACTGTCGATCACACCGAGCGGCCCGATGCGCTCCACAAACGCCGACAACTCACGCAGAAATCCGTTGCGCCGCTGCGGCGCGACGATATCGAACAAGAATTCTTTGCACGCGTTCTCATACGCTTCGTCCGGCGCGAACCAACTCGTGCGCAGCTTGGCTTCGCGAAGCGATTTCAACTGCCATTGCCACACGCGTTCGGCGAGTTCATGCACGCCGGCTTCGTCGTCGGCATCGAGCGTGAGCGGCCAGCAGCCCACGAGCGTTTGATACAGCATGGCTTCGGCGGCGGCACCGGGCGCCCAGTCATCGCCCGCCGCGCCGCGACGCAGCGGCGTGTTGAGCGTGGACCATTGTTTGAGCGTGGTCGCCCATTCGTCGGGAATCTCGCTCAGGGAAGCGATCCGCGCGCGAATGTCCTCGCCGCGCTTGTGATCGTGCGTCGCGGTACACAGCATCGCATGAGGAAACGCGGCAAGACGTTCGCTGTTGCCCTTGTGAAATTCTTCGACGGAGAGCGAAAACTCGCCGGGGTCCGCGCCGACTTCGTTACGCGAAATAAGGCGTCCGTAGCGATAACACGCCGTATCCTCGACCGCTTTCGCCGCGACCGGCGAAGTGAGTTGCGAGAACAAAGTCTGCGCCGCGCGCCGCTGCGATCCGCTCGACGGCTGCTGATTCGGATTGCCAGCCGCCTGTGCCTGATTCCGGTCCCGATCCCGTTCGCGATGCCGTTCCGCCGCACGTTCTCGCCCACGCTCGGGCGCGGCGGGCTGCGCTTCGTCCGGCAGCTTGCCGCCGAGCCATTGCGCCACCTGTTCGAGCACGACATGATCGGCGTGGGACAACGTCGCGCGCGCGGCTTCCAGCGCTTGCGAGAAGTAATGTTCGTCTTCCGCGCTGCGCACGCCGCCGACCGGATAGATTCGATAAACCGGATACTGCACGACGAGTTCGGCCACCACGCGTCGAATCGACGTGAAGGTGAGATCGCGCGTGGTCTGTGCATCGCGTGCAAGACGATGCAGCGCGCGCGTCACGCGGTCCAGTTCAGCGGCGAGATTCTCCGCGAGAATCTTGCGGCGCGCGATCAGCGCTTCATCCGCGAAACTGGCGCTGCGTCCCGTGAGATCGGCCCAGAGGGCGGCAAGCGGTTCCGCGCCCGCCGGGTCGTGCAGCAGCGCGCCCACGTCGTTCATGAAGTCGTAGCCGGTGGTGCCGTCCACTTGCCAGTCGCGCCGTAGCGGTTCGCCGCGCGCCAGAATCTTCTCGACGACGAAATACGTGCGCCCGTTGCCATGCCGCAGCGCTTCCGGCCGCTGCACCGAAAGCTCTTCGAGCCGCGCGCGCAAACGCTGGCAATACTCGCGCGGTTCCGCGAGGCCATCGACGTGATCCACGCGCACGCCATCGATCAGGCCTTCGGTGAAGAGCCGGAAAATCAGCGCATGCGATGCCTCGAACACTTCCGGCCGCTCGACGCGCACGCCGCCCAGCGAGCTCACGTCGAAGAAACGCCGCCAGTTCACTTCGTCCGCAGCCGTGCGCCACCATGCGAGCCGGTAATGCTGACGTTCGAGCAAGCGATGCAAACGCTCGCGCCCCGCAGGCGTATCCGGCGAATGCGCGGCAAGAATGGCTTCGATGGCCGCTTTCCCGCCCTCCGTCTGCGCGATGGTGACAAGCGCGGTGCGCGCATCGGCGGCGCGCGGCTGATCAGCGGGCTGAGTCGTCAGGCCGGTGAAACGCTGCGCCAGTTCCGGCGCTTCCTGCAACACCGACGGGTAATCGACCGGACATACCGGAAACGTGTTCGAGTAATACTCGATCACGAAGCTGCCCGTGTCCGCGCGATAGACGAGCCGGATCTTGCCCGCGTTCATCTCCTCGCCATAAGCCGCGCCCAGAAACGGCGCGAGCACCTTGCCGCGCAACGCCGGGTCCGGCGAATGCCAGTCCACGTCAAAAAAGCGCGCGTGCGCCGCGTGGCGGCCCCATTCGAGAATATCCTGCCACCACGCGTTTTCCGAGCCGCCCACGCCCATGTGGTTCGGCACGATATCCACGATCAGCCCCATCTCATGCGCGCGCAGTTTTTCGACGAAACGCCTGAGCGCGTCTTCCCCGCCCAGCTCCGGATTGATCTGCGCGTAATCGACTACATCGTAGCCGTGCGTAGAGCCTGCGGTGGCGGTCGTGATCGGCGACACATAAGCGTGACTCACGCCGAGCGATGCGAGGTAGTCCACCTGAGCGGCGGCATCGTCGAGCGTGAAGTCCTTGTGAAGCTGGAGCCTGAGCGTGGAGCGCGGTACTGTCATGGTGAGTCGGCTCGTTTCGTGGAGTCGGATATGTTCGGTTGATCGGATCGCTTGCGGGCCGTGTCCACGGCCAGCAGGCGGTCGCAAAATGCATCGTCGAAAAACAGCGCTTCGACGGGTTCGGCGAGACGGCGGCGCCAGTTCGGGTGTTCGTCGATGGAGCCGGGCAAATTCGGCTGTTCGGCGAGCGCCAGCAAATCTTCCAGCGGATAGGTGACGAGCGGCGCAGGCGTCGCGGCGACGAACGCCAGCGCTTCATCCACCGGCGCCTGGTCGATGCCGGGAGCATCGACGTCGCCCGGCGCAATGCCGGCATCCTGAAACGCGCGCCACAACAGTGCGCGATCCTCGCCGCGTTCTTCCTGCGCCACTTCAACCGCGTCGCGGCCATCTTCGCGCGCCATCGTCTGACCTATCTTCGAGCGCCACACGATATCCTCGCCGCGCCACCATCCGGTGACGGTCGGCAGGTCGTGCGTCGTGGTCGTGGCCGTCACGCCGGTGTCCCAGTCCTGCGGCGCCTTGAAGCCGTCGCCGTCCAGCGCGCCCTCGAACCACAACACGCGAATACCTAGCAAGCCGTGCTCCTGCAAGCGTTCCGTGAAGCCCGGCGGAACTGTACCAAGATCTTCGCCGACCACGATCGCCCGATGCCGCCACGATTCCAGCGCGATCAGCCGCAGCAGATCGTCGAGCGGATAACGCAGATACGCGCCGTCCTTTGCGGGCATGCCCTCCGGCACGAGCCACAGCCGCCGCAAACCCAAAATATGATCGATGCGAATGCCGCCCGCCCGCGCAAACGCGCTGCGCAGCATGTCGATGAACGCCGAGAAGCCCTGCGTGCGCATCGCGCGCGGCGAGAACGTGGTCAATCCCCACGATTGACCGGCCTGATTGAACAGGTCGGGCGGCGCACCGACCGACACGCCGGTCAGCATTTCATCGCGATACGACCACGCATGACTGCCCGCGCTGTCGCAGCCCACGGCGAGATCGGCGACCAGCCCGATGGCCATGCCGGCATCGCGCGCGGCGTGCTGCGCGTGCATCAGCCCCTTGGCGGCGAGCCATTGCGTGAAGAGGTAGAAATTCACTTCCTCCCGGTGCGCCTGCGCAAACGCGGCCACCGCTTCGCTGCGCGGATCGCGCAATTCGTCCGGCCACTTGCGCCAGTGGCCTTCGCCGTTCGTCGCGATTTGTTCGGTCTGCAAAGCCTCGAAGCGCGCGTGATCTTCCAACGCGCGCCCGCCTTCCTCGACGAACGCCGCAAAGTCGTTGTAAGCCGGCGATGCGCGGTCCTGCGAAAACGTTTCGAACATCACGCGCAGAATCGCGAGCCGCGCTTTCATCACACGCGGCCAGTCGATCAGATCCAGTGCTTCCAGCGCTTTCAGTTCGTCGGCCACGCCCGCTTTTTCGATGGCGGCGCGCGCGGCGGCGGCACCGAGCACGGCAGCCGGATCGACATGCGCAACATTCAGAAACAGCCGCGACGATGGCGAATACGGACTGAACTTGTTCGGCTCCGCGCTGAACATGGCGTGCATCGGGCTGATGGCGAGCGCATGGCCGCCGCGCTTCGCCGTTTCGGTGGCGAGTGTCGCGAGCGCCGTGAAATCGCCGATGCCGCCATCGTCCGCGCGGCGCAGTCCGTAGACTTGCGCGGCCACGCCCCACAACGGCGGCGCGGTCTGCGCGGCTTCGTCGTCATGCAACGCGCGCCAGGCATCGTCGATGGTGTAGCAACGCGCGGGCGCGACGGCCAGCGTCGTGCGGTGATCGTTGATGACGAGCGTGTGATAACCCGGCTCCGAGATCGGCGACAACAACGCCGCCTCGCCCTTGGGCGACGTGAAGCGCCCGTCGATCACTTCGCCGCTTTCCATTTCGATGCGATAGCGCGCGCCCGACTTCGCCGCTGACACCGGCAACGCGATCGCACGATCCACTTCGGCGGTCAGCAGCGGTGGCAGCTTGCGTCCCGATGTTTCCGCATCGATGGCGGCCATGCTTTGCTTGATCTGCGTGGCGTTGCCGCACGGCAGGCCGAGCTTTTCCAGCAGGACGCGCAGCGTGGTTTCGGGCACGCGACGCATTTGCTTGTGCGCATCTTTCCATTCGATCTCGAAGCCCGCGCGTTCCGCGAGCGTTTCGATAGGAGTGGTTTGAGTTGGAGTAGTGGACGCGCTCACGGACGTTGTTCCTCTTCGATACGGCGCGCGTCATGCGTTTGCGCGTATTCCGTCACGTCGCCGGTGATCCACGCAAGGAGCGCGTGGGCGCGCAATTCGCCCTCGGCTGCGCGATCCTGCGCGCGGTCGGGCGTTTCGAATATGAGCTTGCCTAGAGGCGGCTCGGGAAGTTGAACCGGCGCATCCGCGAGATTGAGGGCGATGGTCAGCGTTTCGCCATCGCCGAGCTTCCAGCGTGCGATCACCGCCTTGTCGCCGATCACGCGCGCGCCCAGCGCCTTCGCGCCATGCAGACGCGGCGTGACGAGCTTCGCGCGCACCGCCAGCGCCTTGCGATAAAAACGCAGCCAGTCGAGACGGTCTGCTTCGTTCGTTTCGTTACCCGCGCGCGGCGAGGACAGCTCGAAAGTCCTCGGATCGTTCGGATCGGGAATCTGCGCGCGGCGCTTTTCATCCGTGAACGCCGAGAATTTCGCAAATTCGCGGCGACGGCCTTCGCGCACGGCATCCGCGAGTTCGTCGTGATAGTCGGTGAAGAACAGGAACGGCTGTTTCGAGCCGTATTGTTCTTCCATGAACAGCATGGGAATCTGCGGCGAGAGAAGCAAAAGGCCGGTGGCGGCGCGCAAGGCTTCGCCGTTGGTCAGAGAACGCAAGCGGTCGCCCATCGCGCGGTTGCCGACCTGATCGTGGTTCTGCAGGAACATGACGAAGCGCGTGGGCGGCAGATGCGCGCTCGGCTCGCCGCGCGGCTTGCCATCGTGGATCGGCGAGGGATCGCCCTGATACGCGAAGCCTTCGGCCAGAATGCGCGCGAGCTTTTGAATGGGTTCGTCGCTGTATGCGCCGTAGTAGCTTTCGCTTTCGCCCGTCAGCAGCACGTGCAGCGTGTTGTGTGAGTCGTCGCTCCATTGCGCGTCGAAATGCCTTTCGAGCAGGTTCGCCGTGTTGTTTTCGTTCTCCAGCACCAGATGCACATGACGTCCCGCTTCCACCGAATCACGCACGCGATGCGCGAATTCGCGCAGCCATTCGTCATCGTCGATGGCATGCACGGCGTCCAGACGCAGCCCGTCGAAGCGATATTCGTTGAGCCAGTAGATGGCGTTATCGAAGAAGAAATCGCGCACTTGCGGCCGCTCGAAATCGATCGCCGGACCCCACGGTGTCTCCACGCCTTCGCGGAAAAACGTCTTGGCATACGCGCTCAAATAATTGCCGTCCGGGCCGAAGTGGTTATAGACGACATCGAGGAACACCATCAGGCCGAGGCCGTGCGCCGTGTCGATCAAATGCTTGAGTTCGTCGGGATGACCATTCGACGAATCCGGCGCGTAGGGCAACACGCCGTCATAACCCCAGTTGCGCTTGCCGGAAAAATCGTTGAGCGGCATGAGTTCGATGGCCGTCACGCCCAGTTCCGCGAGTTCGGCGAGGCGCGCGGTGACGCCCGCATAACCGCCCATCGCGCCGACGTGCAGTTCGTACAGCACGGTTTCTTCCCACGGGCGGCCATGCCAGTTCGTGTTGGTCCAGCGATACGCGCGCGGATCGATCACTTCGCTTGGACCATTCACGTCCTGCGGCTGAAAGCGCGAGGCGGGGTCGGGCACGGCAAGCGTTTCATCCAGCCGATAGCGATACAGCGTGCCAGCGCCGCCATCCGCTTCGGCTTCGAACCAGCCGTCGCCGGCCGGTTGCATGTCCACGCGCTGCGGCGATTCATCGCCCGCGCGCTGCACTTCAAGCTGCACGCTCTTGCGCGATGGCGCCCAAAAACGGTAACGCGTGCGCGGACTTTCGCCGGTGGCGCCGGTGAGCGTCGCCCCGAACGGCAGGCAATACGCGTGATGATGCTGATGCGGGTCGATCGGACGTTCTGACATGATGGGTTGCCTGATGGGCTGCGCGAGCAGCGTGATTCCGTGCGTTTCGAGCGATGCGTCGCTGGTCTTCAATGCGGGTTCGAAGCGCGTCCAAAGCGTCCCGGAAGTTTCATTGCGTCGGGTCGATGCCGGGCGGGCGCTGCGAGGTCATCGTCCCGGGGTCGGGCGGCAGCGCGGTCAGAAGGCGAGGACCGTGATGCGCGCCCGCCATCCATACCGCTTGCCAGTCCGCATCGCCCGTGGGCTGCGCGAGCAACACCACGATGCTATGCGCGGCGACCGCCAGTTCGCCTCCGGCCAGCGGCCGTTCTGCGCTATCCGGCTGCGCGCTATCCAAGAGCACGTTCCATTCCAAGTGCGGCGCGGGTGGCGCAAAAGTGAGGTTTTGCGCGGAAGCGTTGAACATGAGGAGGATCACATCGATCTTGCCGTCGATGCCCGGCCCCGCGCGCCGCAGCGTCAGCGCGCGTCCCTCGGGATCCTGCCATGCCTCGATGGCAAGGGCGTTGCCGCGTTCGTCGAACCAGCTCACATCGTAGAGGCCGGGCAGCACTTCACGATCACCGTAAAGGAAGCGCGTTTCGCGCAGGACAGGGAATTTTTTGCGCAGTGCGATGACGCGCGAAACGAACTGCGTCATCTCGATGCCGGCGGGCGTGTGCGCGTCGTTCCAATCTACCCACGAGGTCTCGTTGTCCTGACAGTACGCGTTGTTGTTGCCGCGTTGCGTGCGCCCGAATTCGTCGCCGCCGAGCATCATGGGCGTGCCGAGCGAAAGGAGCGTGGTTGCCATCATCGAGCGTGCGAGACGCGTGCGCAGGTTCAGGATCGCGGCGTCGTCGCTTGGGCCTTCCACGCCCCAGTTCGCGCTGCAATTTTCATTATGGCCGTCATTATTCCCTTCCTGATTCAACTCGTTGTGCTTGTGCGTGTAGGCGGTGACATCCGCGAGCGTGAAGCCATCGTGCGATGCCACGAAGTTCACCGATGCCCACGGTTTCCTGAAGCGCCGGTTGAACAGTTCCGCCGATCCCGTGAGACGCGCGGCGAGGTCCGGCCGCATGCCCGAATCGCCGCGCCAGAAGCGGCGCACGCCATCGCGGTACTTGTCGTTCCACTCCGCGAAGCCCGGCGGATGATTGCCGACCTGATAACCGTCCGGGCCGATATCCCACGGCTCGGAAATGAGTTTGCGCGTGGAGAGGATCGGGTCCTGGCGAATGGCATCGAAGAAACCGGAACCGGGATCGTAACCGTGGCCTTCGCGGCCGAGCGTGACGCCCAGATCGAAACGGAAGCCATCGATATTGAAGGCCGTGCACCAGTAGCGCAGGGAATCCATCACCATCTGCAAGACGCGCGGATGCGAGAGGTTCACCGTGTTGCCGCAACCGGTATCGTTGATGTAGTGGCGTTCGTCGCCCGGAATGAGGCGGTAGTAACTCGCGTTGTCCAGACCGCGCCATGAAACTGTCGGCCCGAGTTCGTTACCTTCGCAGGTGTGGTTGTACACCACGTCCAGAATCACTTCGATGCCCGCGGCATGCAGTTGCCTCACGGCGATGCGCATTTCGTTCAGGCGATGCGTGGAGAGGTACGTGGGTTCCGGTGCGAAGAACGCGGCGGTGTTGTAGCCCCAGTAGTTGCGCAGTCCGCGTTCGACGAGAAAGCGGTCGTTGAGGAACGCGTGGACCGGCAGGAATTCGACGGCGGTGATGCCGAGTTTCTGGAGATGCTCGATGAACCATGGCGACGACAGCGCGGCGAACGTGCCGCGTTCGTGCTGGCGGATGTCGTTGCGCATCATCGATGCACCGCGCACGTGCGTTTCGTAGACGATGGTTTCGCCCCACGGCACGTTCGGGCGCACGTCGCGCGACCAGTCGAAGGCGTCGTCCGTGACGATGCATTTGGGCATCGCGGGGGCGGAGTCGCGGCGGTCCATCGACATATCGAGTCTGTTCGAGTGGACTCGGTAGCCGAACAGGGCGTCGGACCATCGCCAGGGGCCTACCAGTTTTTTGGCGTAGGGGTCGAGAAGGAGTTTGTGCGGGTTGAAGCGGTGGCCTTGTTGCGGCTGGTAGGGGCCGTGGGCTCTGAAGCCGTAGACCGTTCCGGGATGCGCGCCTGGCAGGTAGCCGTGCCATATTTCATCGGTGCATTCGGGCAGGTCGAAACGCATGAGTTCTTTTCTGCCGGTGCTGTCGAATAGGCATACCTCGATGCGGTGAGCATTCGATGAGAAGACTGCGAAGTTGACGCCTAGACCGTCCCAGTTGGCTCCGAGCGGGTAGGGGGCGCCGGGGAGCAACTTTTCTGGAAGTGCGTTTGCCATTTGCCCTTTGCCTTTTGGTTTTGGGTTTTTTTGCTGCCCGGAAACGGGCGGGGTTTTTTTAGTTTATTCGGTTTGGATTTTTGAGGTGTGTGTGGTGTGTCGTGTTGTTTCGTGGAAGGGGCTGCTGTTTGTTGGGCTTTTATTGCAGTAGCCGCCTCCCCGGCGGGGGGGTAACTTTCTTTGCTGCTGCAAAGAAAGTCACCAAAGAAAGCAGCTTTTTACCCCATGCACGCTGGCTGGAGAGGGTTGGTCTGGATTAACCGATACAGTGGCCGCAATAGGACTTGCCACGCTTACCGAGTCGTTTAGGCAACCTAGCGATTGCACGCTCGAATCCTTTGGTCTTCGTGGACCGCGCTCATTCATTCGGCCATGCGCTGCGCGCGCCGAGAGCCTTAGAACGGAACCCCGCAGCGTATCAGTGCCCAGCCACCTCAAGCCTCGTCGCAAGATTGCTATTCGGCCCAACGTTGATAAGCACTTCGACAAAAAGCCTAGAGCCATCGCTTTGCACGCTTGTAGAAGCACTTGCCGAGGTAGGGCCCAATGGGGCGGGTGCGATGTGGCTTGATGAGGCTGGGCGCTAATACGCTGCGGGATTCCGTTATTACTTTCTCGGCGCGCGAAGCGCATGGCCGAAAGAATGAATGCGGTCCACTAAGGCCAAAGGATTCGAGCGCGAAATCGTTAGGTTGCCTATGCGCTCTGCTAGACGAGTGAAGTTCTATTGCGGCCACTGTATCGTTAAACCAGACCACCCTCTCCAGCCAGCGGGCATGGGGGTAAAAGCTGCTTTCTTTGGTGACTTTCTTTGCAGCAGCAAAGAAAGTTACCCCCCCGCCGGGGAGGCGGCTACTGAATAAGCCAAACAAAAACCAGCAGCCCCTTCCCCGCAAAAAACTCAATCCCCTCTCAAAACGATAGTAGCCAACGGAGGCAAAGTAAGCGCAGCAGAAAACCCCTTCCCATGACTCCCATGCTCCTCAGCATAGATAACACCGCCGTTCCCCATATTCGACCCCCCATAAATGGCAGCATCAGAATTGAGGACTTCGCTCCAGCGACCGCCTCGGGGCAATCCAATCCGATACCCCGACCGAGGCACCGGCGTCATGTTGCACACGACAACAAGCTCACGCCCTTCGGCGTCCGTTCTCCGATAGGCATAAACGCTATTCCCATTGTCATCGCCCACAATCCACTCGAAGCCGCGAGGATCGGAATCGAGCTTATGCAACGCCGGCTCACCCACATAAAGCAAATTAAGATCGCGCACGAGCTTCTGCAACCCGCCATGAAACGCATCATCGAGCAGATGCCAATGCGGCGATTCATCGTGATTGAACTCGGCGACCTGCCCGAATTCCCCGCCCATGAAGAGCAGCTTCTTGCCAGGATGCGTCCACATGAACCCAAGATAAGCGCGCAAATTAGCAAACTTCTGCCACCGATCCCCCGGCATCTTGCCGATCAAAGACCCCTTGCCGTGCACGACTTCATCATGCGACAACGGAAGAACGAAGCACTCCGAATAGGCATACACCATCCCAAACGTATAGAGATGATGGTGATACTGCCGATAAACCGGATCTTCTTCCATGTAGTGCAGCGTGTCGTGCATCCACCCCATGTTCCACTTGAAGTCGAAGCCCAATCCGCCCTGATCGACCGGCGCCGTCACCCCCGGCCAAGCCGTGGATTCCTCGGCAATCGTGATCGCACCGGGAATATGCCTGACCTCATGATTCAGGCGCTTGAGAAACGCAATCGACTCCAGATTCTCACGCCCGCCATACATATTCGGCACCCACTCGCCCGCCTTGCGCGAGTAGTCGCGATACAGCATCGAAGCCACCGCATCGACCCGCAAACCATCGACGTGATAACGCTTGAGCCATGCAAGTCCCGATGCAATCAGGAACGCGCTCACCTCGTTACGTCCGAGGTTGTAGATCATCGTGTTCCAGTCCTGGTGATAGCCCTCGCGCGGATCGGCGTGCTCGTAGAGCGGTGTGCCATCGAACTGAATGAGACCGTGTGCATCGTTCGGAAAATGCGCCGGAACCCAGTCGATGATGACGCCCAGCCCCGCTTCGTGCGCGCGGTTCACGAACTCCGCGAACTGCTCCGGCGTGCCGAAACGCGCGGACGGCGCGAACTGCCCGAGCGGCTGATAACCCCACGAGCCGCCGAACGGATGCTCCGCAATCGGCATGAATTCGAGGTGGGTAAAGCCCATGCCCTTCGCGTACGGAATGAGCCGCTCGGCAAGCTCATGCCAGTTCATGCCGCGGTTGCCGTCGTCGGGAATACGCAGCCATGATTCAGCGTGCGCCTCGTAGATCGAGATCGGCGATTGAACGTTCTGCTTGCCGCCACGCGTGGACATCCATTCGGAATCGGTCCATGCGTAATGGTCGATGGCGTCCGCATCCGCGACGACTGAAGCCGTCGAAGGCGGCTTCTCGCTCTGCATCGCGCAAGGGTCGGCCTTCAGCGGCAGCGTCCAGCCTTCGCGCGCCACGACTTCATACTTGTAGCGCGTGCCCGCGCCGATGCCCGGCACGAACAACTCCCACACGCCCGCGTTATGCCGCAGACGCATGGGATGCCGACGCCCATCCCACGTATTGAAGTCGCCGACAACCGACACGCGCTTCGCATTCGGCGCCCACACCGCGAAACGCACGCCCGCGATGCCGCCATGCGTCACCGGCCGCGAACCTAGACATTCGAGCACGGCATAAGGATCGGCATTCGAGAGCCGCGCCAACATATCGTCCGACAGCACCGGCCCGAACGAATACGTGTCATGCGTTTCCTGCGGCGTGCCATGCCAGTCGATCAGCAGACGATACGCCGCCGGCCGCGTGACAAAGCCCGCAAAGAGGCCCGCATCGTGAATACGCGTGAGTTCGCCGATAGACTCGCCGCTCTGCGCATCGATCACATTCACGCCGCCTGCATTCGGCAGAAACACACGCACCACATGACCCGCGTCGGTCTGATGCAGCCCGAGCATCGAAAACGGATCGGGATGCCGCGCTTCGACGAGCGCGTCGACATCGAGCGGATAGAGGCCGTGAGCCGGATTCCGGGCGTCCGGGCCCGGGTCGCTTCGATCATTCATGGTGGGTTCCATCCGGGTTGTCTTTGTTTGCTTCGAACACGGGTCGCGTACCGGGCGCGGGCGGCTCGCCCGTGTCACCCAACAGGCGGCTCGCGAGCGACGCGAGACCCCGCAACGGAAGGCCGATCCATGTCGGCCGGTTCGCTGCTTCGTAGCGGATTTCATAAGCGGCCTTCTCGATCAGGAACAGATCGAGCAAGGGCTGGAACACGTCTTCCGCCGCGATGGTTTCGGGCGAGGACGCAATCGCTTCCTGATACTCACGCAAGAAACTCTCCTCGGCATAAGCGCGCAAGCGTTCGAATAACGTGCGCTTTCTGTCGGCCGTCTTCTCAGGCGCGTTTTCCGTGGTCGATTGCGCCGCCGCGCTCGCATACGACAGCGAACGCAACAGGCCCGCGACATCGCGCAGCGGACTGGTCTTTTTACGACGTTCTTCCAGCGCCCGCGCCGGCTCGCCTTCGAAGTCGATGAGATACGCATCGCCCTGAGCCATCAACACCTGACCCAGATGGAAGTCGCCGTGAATGCGGATGCACAACGCAGCGGCATCCTTTCCGATCAGGTTCTTCACGGCATCCACGAGCATGTCGCGACGATCGAGCAGACTTTGCGCGAGGAAGCGGTCATGTTCGTTGAACTCGCCAATCTTCTGCGCAATGATATCGAGCGCGCTGTCGAGCAGCTTGAGCGTGCCATCCATCCAGCCCTTGACGTCCTCGGCCGTGGCGGGGCGCGGCGCGAACGCTTCGTCTTCCGTGGGCGAGGCGAGCGCGACATGCAGTTCGCCCAGCCGCCGGCCGATGATGCCCGCAATATGGCCATAGCCTTCGAAGCCGGCCAGTTCCGTGTCCTGCTCGGGCAGATTCTGCTCGGCATCGACGGAGACGGCGAGTTCATCCACGGTGCGGCGCAGATAGTCGAGCGCGTAATTCCACGCATCGCCCTGATTGTCGATAAAGCCCTGCAAGATGATGAGCGTGTGCGGCACATTCTGCGGATCGACGCGCACCACTTCGCCGTACAACTGCCCCGTGTTCTTGTAGCCGAGCGCGGTCAGATAGCGGCTCATTTCCGCTTCGGGATGAATGCCGCCCACCACACGCCGCACGAGCTTGAGCACCACCTTGTCGTCGATCACGAGCGAACTATTGCTCTGTTCCGCAGCCAGCCAGCGAATCTCCGGCGGCTCGGCGGGATAGAGATTGAGCGTGTCGAAAAGCTCGGTCGGAATGAACTTGATCTCGCTCTTTTGCACGGTCGGGACAACGGCGCGTTCCTTCAGCTTGCGCATCACGCCGTAGGTGAATTGCGGCACCGAGAACGCATCCGTCAGATGGCCGATGTTGCGGTTGCGCCGCACGCGCGCCAGCGCCAGTTGCATGTAAAGCGGCGAGGTCGTTTCCGTGCCCCACGCAATCGAAAGCGGCAATACATAGCGTTCGGTGTGATCGCCGACATCCGCTTCGATCTCGGTGAACGCGAAGCCCGCGCCTTCGATGGTGGTCAACGCAGCGAGGCGCACCGCATGCAGCTTCTGATCCTTCGATGCAAACCAGCGCCGCTTGCTCAAGTAATTCGGCAGCACTTCCGATTCGAGCAGCCGCACGTTTTCCGGCGTCGGTCCCGATTGTCCCGCGCGAATCACCATCGTCACGAATTCGGGCAATTGCTCGGAAGGCGCTTGCGCCCACGCAGGCCGCATGTTGCCCGGACACAGTTGGAACCACAGGAAGCCGTAGGGCGGGAACGTCAGCAGATAAGTCAGCCTGCCGATGGCCGGAAACGGCGAATCCGCCGTCATTTCGAGCGGCACCGATCCTTCGAACTCCGACAGATCGAGTTCGACCGCTTGCGGCGCGCGCGACAGATTGGCCACGCAAAGAATAGGCGGCTCGCCTTCGAGTTCGCGCACATACGCCAGGATTTTTCGATTGTTCGGGCGCAGGAAGCGAATGGAGCCACGGCCGAACGCATGCTTCGAACGGCGCACCGCCAGCATCTTGCGCGTCCAGTTCAGGAGCGAATGCGGGTCGCGGCTTTGCGATTCGACGTTGACCGCATCGTAGCCATACAGCGAACCCATCACCGGCGGCAGAACGAGTTGCTCGGGATCGGCGCGTGAAAAACCGCCGTTGCGGTCGGATGACCATTGCATCGGCGTGCGCACGCCATCGCGGTCGCCCAGGTGAATGTTGTCGCCCATGCCGAGTTCATCGCCGTAATAGATCACGGGTGTGCCGGGCATCGACAGCAGCAGCGAATTGATCAGTTCGATGCGGCGGCGATCGCGCTCCATCAACGGTGCAAGACGGCGGCGAATGCCGAGATTCAGCCGCGCGCGACGATCGCTCGCATACGTGTTCCACAAGTAATCGCGCTCGGAGTCGGTGACCATTTCGAGCGTGAGTTCATCGTGATTACGCAGGAAAATGGCCCATTGATTCGTGGTGCCAAGGTCCGGCGTCTGCCGCATGATGTCGGTGATCGGAAAGCGGTCTTCGCTCGCAATCGACATATAGATGCGCGGCATCAGCGGGAAGTGGAACGCCATGTGGCATTCGTCTTCGTCGCCGAAGTATTCCTTCACATCTTCCGGCCACTGATTCGCTTCCGCCAGCAGCATGCGGTTCGGATATTCCGCGTCGATGGTCGCGCGAATCTTCTTCAGGATCGAGTGCGTTTCAGGCAGATTCTCGTTGTTGGTGCCTTCGCGTTCCACGAGATAAGGCACCGCATCCAGCCGCAGCCCGTCGATACCCATATCCAGCCAGAAGCGCATGACCGACAGCACTTCCTTGAGCACGGCCGGATTATCGAAGTTCAGGTCGGGCTGGTGCGCATAAAAACGGTGCCAGTAATACTGGCCCGCGACAGGATCATGCGTCCAGTTCGAAGGCTCGGTATCGATGAAGATGATCCGCGTCTCCTCATACTTCTTGTCGGTATCGGACCACACGTAGTAGTTGCGATGGTTCGATCCCGGCTTCGCGCGCCGCGCACGCTGAAACCACGGATGCTGGTCCGACGTGTGATTGATGACAAGCTCGGTAATCACGCGAATGCCACGCGCATGCGCTTCCTGAATGAAGCGCTTCACATCGGCAATCGTGCCGTAGTCCGGATGCACATTGCGATAGTCGGCGATGTCGTAACCGTCGTCGCGACGCGGCGACGGATAGAACGGCAGCAGCCAGATCGCATCCACGCCGAGTTCCGCGATGTAATCGAGCTTCGCGAGCAGGCCCGGAAAATCGCCGATGCCGTCGTTGTTCGCATCGAAGAAAGACTTGATGTGAACCTGATAGATGATCGCGTCTTTGTACCAAAGCGGATCGTCGCTGAGAATCGAGGCCTTCTTGTTGCGCTTAACCCTTGTATCCACGGTTCGCTCCAGTGTCCTTGCGGGTGGCGTCGATGACGGCCGCCCTTGTTATTCGTGTGCTCTCGTTACGCGTCGATGCTTAAGCGACTCAGCTTTCTTCCGGCGGCAGCGGCTTGGGCAATCCCCATGTCGGCGAGATGCGCCAGATCGCGAACGGCAGCGAGTGCGGATTGAGCCGCACATGCTGGCGGCGTCCGCGCCATTCGAAGCGCTCGCCCGTCACCTGATCTTCCACCGCGACGGCATCCCATTCGTGCACGCCCCAGCGTTCCAGCGTCTGCCACGGCAAGTCGATGTCCGCGCCCTGTTCGTTGAACGGATCGAGATTGACGGCGACCAGCACCACGTTGTCGCGCGTCGCGTTCGCCTTCTCGAAGAACAGGATGTTGTCGTTATAGGCCGGCAGGAAATTCACGCCCAAATGCGTCTGCAAGGCGGGATTCGCGCGCCGGATGCGATTGAGCGCGGTGATCTCGGTCACGATATTGCCGGGCCGGTTCCAGTCCCACGCGCGCAACTGATACTTTTCGGAATCCAGATATTCTTCGCTGTTCGGCAGCGCCGCCGCTTCGCACAACTCGAAGCCGCTATACACGCCCCACAAACCCGACAACGTTGCCGCCAGCGCCGCGCGAATCACAAACCCGGGACGTCCCGAGCTTTGCAGAAAGCGCGGGTTGATATCCGGCGTGTTCACGAAGAAGTTCGGCCGGAAATAATCCTTGGCGTCCGTCTGCGTGAGATCGTGCATGTACTCGATGAAATCGCGCTTGCTTTCGCGCCACGTAAAGTAAGTGTACGACTGCGAGAAACCGAGCTTGGCGAGACGGTTCATCACGCGCGGACGCGTGAAGGCTTCGGCGAGGAAGATCACATCGGGATGACGCGCGCGCACATCGCCGATGACCCATTCCCAGAAAGGGAACGGCTTCGTATGCGGATTGTCGATGCGGAAAATGCGCACGCCCGCCGCGATCCAGTGAAGGAAGACATCGCGCAGAGCGAGCCACAATTCCGGCTTCGCGTCCTTCGCGTAAAAGTCAGGATTCACGATGTCCTGATATTTCTTCGGCGGGTTCTCCGCATAACGCAGCGTGCCGTCGGGACGCCACGCAAACCACGTCGGATGTTCCTTCAGCCAAGGATGGTCCGGCGAACACTGCACCGCGAAATCCAGCGCGATTTCCAGTCCATGTTCATGCGCCGCTTCGAGCATGCGCTTGAAGTCGTCGAGATTGCCGAGTTCGGGATGCACGGCGGTATGGCCGCCTTCCTTGCCGCCGATGGCGTAGGGACTGCCGACATCGCCGGGTTCGGCGGTTAGCGTGTTGTTCTTGCCCTTGCGATTCGCTATGCCAATGGGGTTGATCGGCGGGAAATACAGCACGTCGAAACCCATTTCGCGGATGCGCGGCATCTTGCCGATCACGTCGATGAAAGTCCCGTGACGGTTCATGTCGTCGCTCATGGAGCGCGGGAAGATCTCGTACCAACTCGCGAAGCGCGCGGCGGCACGTTCCGAATCCACGCGATACACGGCAGGATCGCGCGACAAAAACGGACGATGCCGCGCCGCCGCGATAGCCTTCGCCGTCGCCGGTGCCAGCACCAGTTCGAGCTTGCGCTTGTCGTCGGCCTTGGTGAATTCCTTGACGATCTTTTCGAGCGGCGCGCTGTCCGAATCTTCGACCGTCTTCACTTCCGCGAGAATCAGCGCGAACAGATGCTTCGCTTCCTCGACTTCGAGTTCGACGGTTTGCCCGGCCTTGAGCTTCTTGCCCATGTGATCGGTGAGCGAGGCGAAATCGTCGCGCCATGCCATCACGACGAATTCATGACGGCCCACGCGTTCGAGCGGAATGCGCGCGGTCCACAGATCGAGACCGGCGGGCAGCACGGCGGTCAGCGGCGTTTCGTGCCATTCGGTTTCATCGGCGGCGCGCCATTGCACGGCGGCAGCGATCTTGTCATGACCTTCCGCGAAGATCGCGGCCTGCACTTCGACCGCTTCCCCGACGATGCGCTTGGCCGGAAAGCGTCCGTTATCGACCGAAGGCGTCACGCTCTCGATCGACACGCGCGGCGCTTCAATGGCAGCGGCGACGGATTTCTTGTCAGCGGCCTTGGCACCGCGCTTGACCTGCGGCTGCGCGAGCAGGATGAACGGCTCGGCTTCCGCGCGGAACAGCCGCACTTCGCCCGCCTTGAGCATGAACGGCGCGAGACGTGCGGGCTTCGCCTTCGCCTCATCGATGGGCGCGAACCGCGTGTAATTGCCCGGCACCGATTCGAGCAGATGCAGCGTATCGATATGCACCGGCGCGACCAGATCCGGATTGATGACGACGAGCACCGCCGATTCGCTCGTGCGCAGATCGCAACCGTCCGCCCGAATCAGCGTGGCGTAGGGCGTGCCGGAACCTGTGAGCGAGCGCAGTTCGCCGACACTCGACAGCGTTTCGACATCGCGCTGCAAGGCATTCGCGCGCTTGATCGGCTTGGTCAGGTCGATGCGCGCTTCCATGCGCGCACGGTCGAACTCCGCCGCGACGCCGTACTGCGGCGACATCGGCAGTGCGACGCCGTATTCGAAGCCCATCGGCACGAGCAGGCCGGTGCCGAGCGAAGCGGCCGTATCGAGTGCGCGGGTGTAGGCGCGTTCGATCAGCGCGGTATCGCTCGTATCGTGAAGATCGCTGATGAGGCGCGGTCCGTACGGATCTTCCGGGAACGCGACCGGCGGCGCGATGCGCGACAAGGCCGCGTGTTCGTCGAGCAGCCACGCGCTCTTGAAGTCCCACCAGCGCGTGGAGGCGAACACGGCGTCGAACCCGGCATCGGTCAAACCGTGCAGGTCGTGACGCGTGAGGCCGACCGTCCACGCCAGCCAGCGCGAATCCGGATGCTTCTCGCGCACGGCCGCGCCGAGCCTGCGCCAGACATGCGCGGGCACCGCATGCGGCGCGTCGAAGCGAAAACCGCCGACGCCTGCATCCGCGAGCAGCAGCAGTTCCTTCGCCCACCACTGCGTCAGTTGATGCGCGGTGTCTCCATCGCCGAAATTCGCATAGGCGACGTCACGCTGGCGCGGTGCGCGGCGCGGATCGAGACGCGCATCGGCGCTTTCGAACGGCTGGAACCAGTGCTTGTTCTCCTGATACAGACCGCCGTCCGTGCTCACGCGGTCGATCACGACATCGACCAGCAGGGTGAGCTTGTTCTTCTTTGCAAGATCGGATAGCTGACGCAAACCGTCGGCGGCGGACGCGGACGATTCGAAGATGTCATGCAACTTGTGATGGTCGGCCACCGCTTCGCGATGCCCGTTGCTGCCGGGTGCGAAGGGCGAACCGATCAGGACATGATCGAAACCCAGCGAGGCCGCATGTTCGAACTGGGCAGGCCAGTTCGCCAATGGGCCGACGAGCAGGGGATCGATGAAGTAAATACGAGGCGCAAACGCATGATGAGCTTGATGGTTTTCCATCGTTCGTCTTTTCCAGAGTCGTCCTGCGGTGGCGGGGATGCGGGCATCGAATCGCGATCACGCTCACGGGCCAAACGGGCGAAAGCCGGTCCGCCCGCAACGATCCTCGCGGGTCACGGACCTGAACTCCGGCCTGAAATACGCCTCAGCGCCGCTCATCCGGCGCTGGCCTCGGTCGCGTCTCGCGATGCGCCGTGCTGACTTCGATGGCGCCGCGGTCCCGCAAGGGGAACTTCATCACCCGAGGGAGGGAGCACGTAACGTGCCGCGCCCGCGTGTGAACCGAAGCGGCTCATCGATGCATCGAGTCTAAAGAACTTGTGGAGCTTGTGTCACCTACGGTCACCTGCGGCCCGGCAGCGCGCGCCCGAAGCGCGCGTGCCGACGAGGCTACGCGGTCTTCGCGACGAGTGTGCGATCGGTGCCGGCCACGCGTTGCGGCGGCGTGTCGAGCGGTGCGCGGCGTACGCGCAGTGCCGTACGCGAGGGACGTGCGCCGCTCACATCGACATAGAGTGCGACCATCTTGCCGACGGCTTCGTTCCAGCCGAAGTCGCACGACATGGCATTGCGCTGCAAGGCGCGCCAGATTTGCGGACGCATGTAGGCATCGAGCGCGCGGCCGGTCGCGGCGATGACATCCTGCACGCGTTCGCCGTCGAACAGGAAACCGGTCGGCTCGTGCGCGGCGCGCGGGGCGGGCACGGCGTGTATCGGCTGATCGTGGGTGCCGTCGCGCAGATACGCGGTCGGACGCAGGACATTGCGCGAGACGATGCCCTTGAGCAGCGCGCAGTCGTGCGCCGCATCGACGATGGTGTCCGCCAGACCGCCCACGCCGGACGCCACCGGCAGCGTGCCGTAACGCATCGCGTAGAGTTGCGTGAGGCCGCACGGTTCGAAGCGGCTTCCATGCAGAAGAATATCCGCGCCCGCATGCAGCGCGTGCGCGCGACGCTCGTCATAGCCAATGCGCACGCCCACGCGGTCGGGCCATTCCTGCGCGAGCTTCCTGAAACCTTTCTCGATCCACGCCTCGCCCTTGCCGATCACGGCAAGCTGCAAGCGCGGATGCTTCGCCAGCAATTTCGGCAGCGCTTCGAGCACCACATCCGCGAGCTTTTGCTGCGTCATGCGGCTACCGATGGCGATGACCGGCGCGAACGGATCGACCGGCAGGCCGAACATGCGTTGCAGCGCGCGCTTGCAGGCGTGCTTGCCGCGCATGTCGTCGAAGGAATAGTTGCGCTCGATCGTCGGATCGATGGCGGGATTCCAAATGTCTTCGTCGATGCCGTTCACCACGCCTGACAGCTTGTGCCGATGTTCGAGCAGCACGCCTTCCATCAGATGACCGAAGCGCGGCGTGAGGATTTCGCGCGCATACGTTTCACTGACGGTCGTCACGCGATCGCTATGGACGATGCCCGCTTTCATCAGACTCAACGCGCCGTAGAACTCGATGCTCTGCGGTTCGTTGAAGGCATGCACGAGCCACTTCGCCGGCACGCCGAGCGAGGCGCCGAGCGACAGCGCGTAGTTGCCCTGGAATGCCAGATTGTGGATGGTGAAAATGCTCTTGGCTTGCACGCCCGCGTCTTTCATCAGCAGCGGCGTGAGGCCGGTATGCCAGTCGTGCGCATGCACGATGTCGGGCTTCTTAACCCCGCGCACACCTTGCGCGATCCGCACGGCAGCAGCCGAGAGCGTCGCGAAGCGCACAGCGTTGTCCGGATAGTCACGGCCTTGGGCGTCCTGATACAAACCGGTGCGCGCGTAGAGCGCATCGCAGCGCAGCAAAAGCACCGGCACGCCGGTGTCCGGCATGCGGGCGCGCAGCAGCGTGCAGTCGCCGCCCGGCAATCCGGTGAGCGTGCCGATCCGCGTGACGTCTTCAGCGGCGGCAATGGCGTTCGGATACGCGGGCAGCAGGATGGTCGCATCGACGCCAGACTCGCGAAGGGCGGCGGCATAGGCGCTGACCATGTCGCCGAGTCCGCCGGTCTTGGCGAGCGGGACGGCTTCGGAGGCGACCAGCAGAACGTTCAAGGGCAAAGTGTGCTCCAGTCGGGTGGAACGCGTGGCCGATGACGTCGGGCGGCCTCGCAGTCGATCAGGGTTTGCATGGATGGCTGGCGCAATGCAGCAATCGGTGTGCCATATGCACGCCGGATGCGTTCGATCGCGCTCATGCAATTCCGCCGGACTGTGTCGGACGAATACGGGACGTGGCCGAAAAGACAGATGCGCATCGCGTGTAAAACTCTCCGCGATGCGCGCCGCGTTTTTACACGGCGAGTCGTTCAGCTTATGGGGCGGGCGTGGAGCCCGTGTGACAGCGACGCATCGAATGCGCGTCGCTCGAGAGAGGGACGATCAGCCGCCGACCAAACTCGCCGCGATATTGATGCTCAAGCCCAGCACCGCGAGGTTGAAGAAGAAGGACAGCACGGACTGCGCGAGCGCGGTGCGTCGCACCGGTCTGGAGCACAAAACGACATCCGAGGTCTGCGAAGCCACCGCGATGGTGAAAGAGAAGTAGAGGAAATCCCAGTAATCGGGCTTGAGATGTTTGTCGGGAAACCTGAGCACCGGTTCGTCCGCGCGATAGTAGTGCCGCGCGTAGTGCAGCGTGAACATCGTCGGGATCAGGAACCACGCGCCGATCATGGTCGCGCCGGTGAGCGCGTAGTGCGGCCACGCGTGCGCGCCCAGACTCTTCGCCGTGGACAATTCCGCGACGATCGCCACGATGCTCGCCATCGCCGCGATGCTCACGATCACCAGCACGGTGGCGGCGTTTTCGTCCTCGCGCTCGGCCAACGCCTGCACGTTGGTCTGATCGGCGGTGCCCATGCGAATCCAGATCAGCAGAAGGTAGAGCCACACCGCTGTATCCCAGCCGATGAGCGCGCGCATGGTGGCGTTCAGATGCGACGGCAGCAACACCGACACGACCACGCCGATCAACAGTGCAATCACGGCGCGCGGTCGATTGCGCACGACAGGCGGGAACATGGTCATCATGGGCGGCGAACGGTTCGAAGTTTTGACGCCTGCGATTATTGCCCACGCGCCTTTCATCCAGCCATGCATCCGGTTCGCGCGGGGCGCGCAAAAAATGCTTGCCTGGCGACACCATCCAACAGATGCGTCGCAGCTTTTGCCGCATTATCATTGCGGGTTCGAAGATAGGGCACGCTTCACGCGATACGTCCGTTCGAATCGTTTCGCGAAAGCGACCCAACACGCACACTGTCCGTCCGCCGAAGGCTAAGATCGGTCGCATGAATGATCCTACGTTTCCGCTCGTCGTCAGGCACGCCGCCAATGAGGCGGGGCGTGACTTCGTGGTCGGCGATCTGCACGGTTGTGTCGATGCGCTGCGTTATCTGCTGCGTGAGATCGCCTTCGATGGCGCGCGCGACCGGCTGTTCTCCGTCGGCGATCTGATCGATCGCGGCACGGACTCGCTTGCGGCCATCGATCTGATCGATAAGCCGTGGTTTTTCCCGGTGCTCGGCAATCACGAGGACTCGCTTATTGCGGTGGCGACGGGCGCGATGCGTCGTCAGGCGTGGTATGCAATCGGCGGCGCGTGGGCCGAAACGCTGCATGACGATCAGCTTGGCGAACTGGCCGTGCGGCTGGCGCATCTGCCGCTGGTGCGCGTGATCGGCGAAGGCGAACGGCGCTTCAACGTGCTGCACGCGGAATTCTTCGGCAGCGACGCGGATCTGGACGCCGCCCATTATTCCGACGATGCACGCAATCAACTGCTGTGGGGACGCGGCCTCGCGCTCGGCAACGCCGACCCCGGACGTCAGCGCGGACTCTCGACCACGTATTGCGGCCACACGCCGACCAAGGCGGTCAAGCAGATCGGCTCGCAGATTTTCATCGACACGGGCGCGTTCGCGTCGGAAGGGCGGCTGACCATCGTGCAGGCCGGCACCGACGAACGCTGGTCGGTGAAGGAGCGCTGGGCGGCGTCCGAAGGCGCGCGGGAACTGGCGCTGCCCTGATTCGCTGAACGTTGCGCGGCACGCCGGTTGCTCGATATCTCGCCATCACAAGAACCAATGGCGAGGCGCGCTGTGGCTAGAATCGGACGAAATCAGGCGACGGGCGGCGGTTCGGTCGGCATGAAGGCCACCGAGGCGCGCGGGGACGTTTTGCAAGGCTGTCCCGAAGACCTGCCGCCGGGCCTGCGCTACATGGACGATTCGCGTCGCGGCTATACGCGCGAATGGACCGACGGCGCATTCGCCTACTTCAACACGCAAGGCAAGCGCATCGACGATGAAGCGGAAATTCGCCGCATCAATGCGCTGGCCATTCCGCCCGCCTATATCGATGTCTGGATTTGCCCCGATTCGCGCGGCCATCTTCAGGCGACCGGCCGCGATGCACGCGGACGCAAGCAATACCGCTATCACCCGCAATGGCGCGAAACCCGCGACGCCAACAAATACGAGCGCATGCTCGCGTTCGGCGCGGTGTTGCCGAAGCTACGCGCGCGTGTGACCCGCGATCTGACGCTCGATGGCATGCCTCGCGATAAGGTGCTCGCCACCGTCGTGCGCTTGCTGGATACGACGCTGATCCGCGTCGGCAGCGAGGAATACGCGCGCGAAAATCAGTCGTATGGATTGACGACGCTGCGCAAGCGCCATCTGAAAGTATCGGCGGGGACGCTCAGGTTTCGGTTTCGCGGCAAAAGCGGTATCGAGCACGATGTCGCCGTGAGCGACGCGCGGCTGGCGCGCATCGTGAAGCGCTGCATGGATCTGCCGGGACAGGATCTCTTTCAATATCTCGATGCGGATGGCGAGCGGCACGCGGTTTCATCGTCGGATATCAATGATTATCTGCATCAGATTACCGGCGCGGATTTCACGGCGAAGGATTACCGCACGTGGGCGGGCAGCGTGTTCGCGCTGGCGGCGCTGCGCCGGCTGAAGTGGGAGACGGTGACTGAGGCGCGCAAGCATATCGTCGGGACGATCAAGGAAGTGTCGCAACTGTTGCGCAATACGCCTGCCGTGTGCCGCAAGTGTTATGTGCATCCGGCAGTCATCGAGGCGTTCGAGGCTGGGGAATTGGCCGAGACGTTGCCTTCGTCGCGTCGTCATGGTCTGCGCACCGACGAAGCCGCGCTCATCATCTTTCTCGAACTCGATGCAAAACGTCGCGCGCGTGAAGCGGCGCGTGGGCGTCGCAAAGGCGCTCCGGCCAGCGATGCGCGATTGACGAAGCTGCTCGGCGAATCGAGCCAGAAGGCGCGCGCGGGAGCGCTCAAGTCCAGCGTGAAGAACGCAGCGGCGCAGGCGTTGGAAAAGGTCGCCCGCAAGCCCGCACCCAAAGCGGCAAGACCGGCGGCGAATAAAATCGCGCGCACGCGTTCGCCCGCTGCCGTGGCAATGAGCTAACCGACCTGATTCAGCTCGAACACGTAGTCGATCGACTCACCGTTCCAGTTGTATTCCAAATAAGCCGCGTGATGGCATTCGCGCAGCATCGTCGTGCGCAGTGCGGCGAGACATTCGCCTGCCGTATCCCGCACCGACGGATACGCAATGCCCGGCGCGCCCGCATTGCGCACCAGACGCCCGAGCGATTGACCCGGCGCGTAATCGTCCGGCGCAAGGATGCGTGCATCCAATCCCGTCTGCGCGATGGCATCGCCGCGAAGATCGACGACTTCGCCTTGCGCCATCACCGTGTAAAGACGCATTTGCTGACGCAGCGGCGCTTCTTTCGTGGCGGCGAGGAACAGCCCGGCGTGAAAGCGCGTCTCTGCGATGGCCGTCTGCTTTTCGCGCGCGCAATAGAACACGCCGTAACTGCCATCGGAAAAACGGCTGCCGGACGGATTCAGATGCGTGAACGCCGCCATGATCGGCCCGCAGCCCGGACCGAAGCAGCGCTCGGCGGGCGGAACCAGATCGAGTTCGCCGACTTCCGTGCGCAGGCGGTCGTTGGTCATCGCTTCCAGCGCGTAGAGCGCTTCGAAATCGTTCGGCGATGCCACGCGGTCGAACAGATTCACAGCGGGGAAACGCGTGGGAATCACGCGATAGGCAGGCGACCAGTTCAGTTCGGTGTGCGGCCAGCGTTCGCGCCAGCCGGTGCTGAGATCGCGTCCGGTCACGCCCAACCGCCTCGCATCGCGTCGAGATATTGGCGCACGGCCACGAGGTCGCTGATATTGCCCGCCAGCATGCGGCTCAACGCCGGACGGCCACCGAACGGCGGCGCGGCGTTGGGACGTTTGATCCAGGTATCGGCGGCGGCGGGTTCGGGCAGCAGAATCTGCAGCGCCTTGTAGATGCCGAGAATGAGCGAAAGCCGCTCCAGCGTGTCGCGCGCGAGTTGCGCGGATTGCGGCTCCTTCTTCCATTTGAAGAACGTGGAGCGGCCGGGCGTGCCGAGCAGGACGATTTGCTCGTCCGTGGACAGCGTCCAGTCCTGAGCGATGCGGAAAAAGGCGCGTAGTCCAGCGGCGGAAAGGTCGCCTACATCCGACGCGGGACGCCGCGCCGGACGTTCGCTTGCCGTGGACGTAGCGCGTGCGGCGCTGGGCATGTTATTGAGTCTCCAAAGGAACGTTTCATGTATCTTAGTCTATTTATGGATTAACTCAAGCATGCCGTAGCAATTTATTCATCGTCATCCTGCGGCGGGCCGTAGCGTCGTCCGGGCACGTGCGATTTGATCTCGGCCGCGATCTGCGACGGCGTGCAATCCGCCGGGACCACGCGACGCTGAATGCGCGAATCACCCTTGAGCACCCATTCGATCAGCCGATACGCACGTCCCCACGGCCGTTCGATCGGTTGCGATATCCGGCACTGATGCAGTTTGAGCGCGAACTCGGCGCGCATGGTCGGCGCAAGATTGGCGAAGGATGGGCGCGCGGCGGCAATAGTCATGACACGTTCCTCGGTTGAAAACCCGTTGCTCGGGACTGGGCACGTGGCGAGTGTGTCTGTCGAGAATTAAGGGCGACTTAACTTGCTATCCGATTGCCTGTAGTCAGCTATCGGCGCGGCAATAAGCCGCCTCGCCGAATCTGGTCAAGCGCCGGTTCGGCATTTTCGCCACGATGCGCGCATCATGTTTTCTGGCCGAACGGCTTACTGTATATTCGTACAGCAGTCAGCAACCTGGAGCTTGCCGATGACCCTTCGCAACGACACGGCCGAGGCCGCCGCGCTCGAGCGTTTCATGCGGGCCACGCGTGCCGTCCACGCAGCGTTCGATGCCACGCGAGGCGAGCCCGATTTCATCGACGGTGGCCGGTCCATCACGCGTTCCCTCGAACGTCTGGATGCCGCGCTCTGCGAACTGGAAACCTCCGAGCGCTCGCTCGACGCCATCCTTTCGCGCAGCGCCGGTCATTGAACCCGCGGCATCGTCGTCCATTCACTCACGGAGCGAACATCACTTTGAAGCCCGTATTCCTGACCCTGATCCTCATGCTGGGCCTGCCGTCCGCGTTCGCGGCGGAGCGTTATACCGAAGTGTGGAATCCGCCCGAAGCGCAGACGGCGAAGGGAAAGAAGCCGCGCGCCGCCACGCAAATGGCGCAAGCGGCGGCGAAGAAAAAGCGCAAGAGCGGGACATCGGTGAAACAAGTCGCCGATAAGGCCATGGCCGATCCGCAACCCACCATCACTGCGCGCGGCAAGAACGTATCGCCGAGGCAGACCGAGCCGGTCATTCCGCGCATCATCGGGCCGAATGGGCTGGCGTTGCAGGTTTGAGTTTGAGCGGCATCGGATAAAAGGAAAGGGCGCCAGCGAGGCGCCCTTTTTTTGTCTTGCGTCAGCCGGATCATTCGACCCGGCGCGGCATCATATGCGACCCATCAGCAGCAGCACGATAACAACAATCAGCAGAATGCCGACGATCCCGCTCGGACCATAACCCCAACTGCGGCTATGCGGCCACGAAGGGATGGCCCCGACCAAAATCAGGATGAGGATAATCAGCAGTATGGTTCCGATCGTCATTTGGACTTCTCCTTATTGAAAATCGCTCGACGTCCCGGCCCGACGTGTTCTCCCCAATTCATTGATGCACGGCGGTTGCGGCCGCTGCCGGTGTGTTCGCGATCGATCACCCTGTAGAGCAATGGGCGTGCCATCGAGAACAAAACGCGGACATGCAAAGGCCCGCGCGTGGCGGGCCTCCGGTACTGCGATTGTCGAAACTAAAGCGTCCTGCAAAGCGACGGTAAAGATTGCAACCGGCGCGTAAGGCGATTGCCGATCAGAACAGCCCGCGGAACACCCAGAACAAACCGCCTGCCAGCGCGATGGACACCGGCAGCGTGAGAATCCACGCCAGCGCAAGGCTGCGCACCGTGCGCCATTGCAGGCCGGAGCCATTGGCGGCCATCGTCCCGGCGACGCCGGATGACAGCACGTGCGTCGTGCTCACCGGCAGGCCGTACACGTCGGCGGCGCCGATGGTCAGCATCGCGACGAGTTCAGCCGATGCGCCCTGTCCATACGTCAAATGCGTCTTGCCGATCCGCTCGCCCACCGTCACGACGATGCGCTTCCAGCCCACCATCGTGCCGAGTCCCAGCGCGACGGCCACCGCGACCTTCACCCACGTCGGGATGAACTTGGTCGAATGATCGAGTTGGCCCTTGTAGTTCGTCAGCACGCCGTTGTCTTCCTTCGCAAACGCCGGGTCCTTCTGCTTCTCCATGATGCGCAGTGCTTCCGACGCGATATACATCTCGTTGCGGACGTTACGGACCATTCCTTGCGGCACTTCCGCCACGGTTTCGTGCGGACGAACCTGCGATTCGATCGAATCGACCATCTGCTTCAGCGAGGCGATCGTGTCCGGCGCGAGCTTTTTGGTCTGCACGTACTTTTCGACCGTGTCGCGCGAGTTCGCGCCCGGCGCGGCATTGCCCGCGTACTTTTGCAGCACTTCGGAGGCGTTGTGGCTCACGGACAGGAAAGTCTGCGTCTCGGCGGGCGTCACGGCCTTGTTGAGCGCGTAGGCGGTCGGCACCGTGCCGATCAGGATCAGCATGATGAGGCCCATGCCTTTCTGGCCATCGTTCGAGCCGTGCGCGAAGGACACGCCAGTGCACGTCAGGATCAAGAGGCAGCGAATCCAGAACGGCGGCGGCGTGTTCTTTTCCGGCTCCTTGTAGAGCGCGGGCACGCGCACGACGAGCTTGAGCACATAGAGCAAAAAGGCCGACAGGATGAAGCCGACCAGCGGCGAGAACAGCAGCGACTTGCCGACCGAGGTCGCCTGACTCCAGTCCACGCCCGACGTGCCGCTCGTGCCGTGCAGCATCTGATTCATCAGGCCGACGCCGATCACCGAACCGATCAGCGTGTGCGAACTCGAAGAAGGAAGGCCGAGCGCCCACGTGCCGAGGTTCCAGATGATCGCCGCGATCAGGAGCGCGAAGACCATCGCGAAGCCTTGCGAGCTGCCCACGCCGAGAATCAGTTCCACCGGCAGCAGTTGCAGGATGCCGAAGGCTACCGCGCCCGTCGAAATGAGCACGCCGATGAAGTTCCACGCGCCCGACCAGACCACGGCGAGATTGGGCGTCAGCGAATGCGTGTAGATCACCGTGGCGACGGCGTTGGCCGTATCGTGAAAGCCGTTGACGAACTCGAAGCCGAGCGCGATCAACAGCGCAATGCCCAGCATGATGTACGGAAACGCCGACGATTCACGCACCGGCGCGAGGTCATCGAGCAGATGCAGGACGCAATACACCGCGCCGGCCACGATGGCGAGGATGAACAGCAGAAAAGCGAGCCGCTGCCCGAGGGTTTTACCCTCCGTGCTCTGAGGAAAGGCTACCTGATTCATGTCGCGTCCTTGGGGATTTTTAGGGCTTGTGCGTAGCGGGTCAAAAAAACGGGCGGGAAACAGGGAGTAAGAAGCAAGAAAGCCATGTTTCCCGGTGTGTGTGTCGATTTCGTGACTCACGAAATGTTTGGCATTTCGTATGAATTGAAACGCGGCATGGGGCCGCCTCGGAGCATTCATGACGATGTGGATCGAAGTTGTTTTGCAGTCGAATGGCGAGGAGTTCGAGGCCGCGGTGAAGTCGCTCGGCGCGCTTTCGGCTTTTCGGGATTCGGGACCGATGCGGGAACGTGATGTGTCGTCGAAGCATCCCGTTGACGTGGCGATGCCCGGGTTTGCGCGGTATCGAACGATCGAGCAGGAGGGCGAAGCAATCGATTGCGTGCGCTGGAAGATCGATGCCGGTCAAACGCAGCT
This sequence comes from Caballeronia sp. A2-2, assembly GCF_057612605.2. NCBI lineage: Bacteria > Pseudomonadati > Pseudomonadota > Betaproteobacteria > Burkholderiales > Burkholderiaceae > Caballeronia > Caballeronia sp. A2-2. The sequence continues at coordinate 191,478 of NZ_CM172588.1, forward strand.
TGTCGCGACGCTCGACATGCGCGCTACGTTGCGGCTCACCGCGCCCGCGACGAACGACAACCTCGGCGTGCTGTTCCGGCTCGCGCGCGAAATCACGGACGGCGCGCCGTTTTCGATTGCGGCGAGCGGCGCGGATTCATCGGATCCTGTTCACGCCAGGAAGCTGATCTTGCCGGTCGATGCCACGCGCCGCGAAGCCTTCGCGATCATCGCGGCATCGATTGCCGAGCAGTGGTTCGGCAATGCGGCCGCCGCGCGCGCCGGCGTCGGCGATGAGCACGTGCATCAACTACGCGTCGCGCAGCGGCGTTTGAAAACGCTGCTCAAACTCTTTCGCCACGATCTCGACGATGCCTGGACTACCCGCATCGCGCCCGAACTGAAGTGGTTCGGCGATGTGCTCGCCGACGCGCGCGACTGGGACGTCTTCACCGACCAGACGCTGCCCGCATACGCAAATTCGGACGATGAACCTGCGCGCTGGCAACCGCTGATCGCCGCCGCCGATGAAAAACGCCGCGCCGCCCGCGACGCAGTGCGCGATGCACTCGCTTCACCGCGACATGCGCATCTCGCGCTGGCCTTCATCGAATGGCTCGCGCGCTTCGACATACTCGATGACGACGCGTCGGAGCCTTTCATCGATTTCGCGAAGAAACGCGTGCAAAAGGGCTACAAGCGCATCACGCACGTGCCGGATCTGACGACGCTCGATGCGCATGCGCGGCACCGCGTGCGCATCCATGCGAAGCGGCTGCGTTATGCGCTCGATTTCTTCCATTCGGTCACGACACATCGCACGCGCAAACAGACGGCGAAGCATTTAAGCGCCATGCAGACCGTGCTCGGCGAGGCGAACGATGCGGCGGTCGCGGCGCGAAGGCTGGTCAGCATGAAAGAATCGAGCGAGTACCAGCACGGTTTCGCGCGCGCGTGGGGCGCTGCATCGGCCAACCGAGATGCGCAGGAAGGCGAACGATTGCTACGCGCGATGCGTCGTCCGCGTCTGAAGGCATCGATATAATGCGCAGCGCGAGACAAGACATCGCACGTTCAATCCACTGACGGGAGACAGATATGAAAACGAGCGCACGCAACCAGTTGGCAGGGAAAGTGACCAAGGTCACGCGCGGAGCCGTCAACGATGAAATCGAACTCGCCTTGCCGGGCGGTCAGAAAATCGTGGCGGTTGTCACGCACGAAAGCGCGGAATCGCTGGGACTGAAGGATGGCAGCGATGCTTTCGCGCTCATCAAGGCATCGTGGGTGATGTTGATGGAAGACACGAACGCGAAGCTGTCCGCGCGCAATCAACTGCGCGGAACGGTTGACAGCGTGACGCGCGGCGCGGTGAACGCGGAAGTCACGCTGACGGTCGGCGATTCGACGAAGATCGTCGCGATCATCACCAACGAAAGCGTGGATACGCTGGGACTCGCGCAGGGTCAGAAGGCCGTGGCGGTCATCAAGGCGTCGAGCGTGATCATCGGCGTGAACGACTGATATCGATCAGGCGATTTTGGCGGCTACGTGCGCCTCGGTGCGGCGCTCGGGGATGTGATAGTGGTTCACCTTCCAGCGCGCCCGCACGTACGGGCGTTCGTGGCCCGAAAGATCGAGCGCGATATCGGTGATCCAGCGCTGCGTCGGCACGGGCACGCCATGCAGCGCCACGACGATGACCGCGAGACTGGCCGCGACGGGCGCAGGCGACAATTTGCCCGCTTCCGCCCGCCACGCGATCCACACGAAGCCGAGCGCCACCGCGACACCGAGCGCGCAGCCGGCCACCACTTCCGAGACGGAATGCGCGTCCAGCACCACGCGCGAGACCCCCACCATCACGCCGATGAGCATGCCCAGCGCCACGCCGCACGCGCGGATCGCGCCACGCGTGGGCAGCAGCGCGACAAATAACACCACGGGAAGCACGGCGGTTGCCATGAGCGCATGGCCGCTGACGCCGGTGAAATCCAGTTGCCGCACGCCGATTCCCCAGCCAAGAAACGCGATTTTGCTGAGCGCGACCAGCGCGCTTGCCGCGCCGAGCAAACCGAGCCACGCGCAGGCATATTTCCAGCGGTAGCCTACGACGAGCCACGCCGCCACCGCGAGCGCGGCAGGCGCCATGACGCCCACGCTACCGAGCGCGGTAATGGCAAACCAAAGAGAAGCAGGAAGGTCCAAAGTCATCAGATCAAATGGGAATGGCGGTTGCTGCAGTGCGTCAGACGCGTGGGATTTGTCATCTTACAACGAGTGGATGACGCCCCACAGCAAGATTGCTCGGAAGTTTGGTGCGAGTGAATTTCGTTAAATTATGACGCGGATTGATCCCAAGCTTGCGTGTTACACCGTGTAACTCTCGTTTATTTTCGTCATCGTGATTGAAACAGTCCTTATTCGACTCAAGATTTAAGTTTTCGCTGACGCATCGCGATAACGGTTTAGTGTTATTGTGCAACGCACAACACGATGCGTTTTCCATGCTCTCGCATCGTCCGAATTGCCTGTTTTTGGAGGAACCAGCCGTATGTCGAAAAGCCTGACCAAGCTCTGGCTGCGTGGCTTGAGACGACTGGTCGCCGGCCAGGCCGATGCTGTGCGCCCGCCCAGGCCGCGCCCGGCCACCAAGCCCGTGCGCGCGAAAACCGTCAAGACGAAACTCAAGTCAGCCGCATCGAAAGCCGCTGTGTCGCCGCGGCCGTCCGTCGGGCCGCGACCCGCGTTGCGTGAATCGCGCGTGCGGCCGCGTGCATCGGCGTGGGCGCGCGGAAAATGGGCACGATCCTATCATTCCGCGCCACCGACGGCGGGCCGCTTCGTCAATCACCTGTCTTATGCGCTGTATATGCCGCCGAAGACCGAGATGGCACCCATGCCGCTCGTCGTCATGCTGCACGGCTGCCAGCAAACCGCCGACGAGTTCGCGCAGGGCACGCGCATGAATCTGTTGGCGGATCGCTATGGTTTCGCAGTGCTGTATCCCGAGCAGTCGAAGCACGATCATGCGCATCGCTGTTGGCACTGGTATGACGACAGCGGAAATGGCGGCGGTGAAGCGGCGTCGATCGTTTCGCTCGTCAAGGCCATGCTCGACGAGCACGATTTCGATCCCGAACGCGTCTATCTGGCAGGCATGTCGGCAGGCGCCGGTCTCGCGACGCTGCTGGCAATCCGCTATCCGCATATTTTTGCGGCTGTTGGGCTGCATTCTGGTCCGGTGTTTGGCGAGGCGAAGTCCGGCATTGCTGCGATGGACGTCATGCGGCGCGGCAGCCGTACCGACCCGATCACGCTGATCGATGCAGCGGTCGACGTGCGTGAATATCCCGGCATGCCGGCGGTGATCGTGCACGGTGAACTGGATTCGGTCGTGACATCGGCCAACGCGGAGCAACTGACGCGTCAGTTTCTTCGCCTGAACAATTTCGTCGATGCGGCGGGTGAACGTCGCGCGGGCGAAGCGCGTCAAGAAACGCTTGCCGATGGCGTCGTGAGCGATTACATCAAGAACGGGCGGCGCGTGGTCAAGACATCGATCGTGCGCGGACTGGGCCACGCATGGGCCGGCGGCGACGATACCGTGGCGTTCCATTCATCGAAAGGGCCGGAATCGACGGCGGTGATGTGGGAGTTTTTCAAGCATCAACGACGTTCGGCGGAAGCGGCGCGCAGTGCCTACGTGACTTGACCTAGCACTTTTTACCGCTCCATGTGTTGCAAATTTGTGTTTTGTGTCAAAAAAGTTGCTTTCCGGGCTGGCGTTGGATAGGGGATTACCCTATACTAGCTTCATAGGTAGAAACCCCAATATTCCAGCGAGGCCCACCATGTTCCTGCTCAGCCGCATTTTCCTGTTCCTGACGAAGTCCGCCGACCAACGTGATCGTGAGCGCGACGACGAGTATCTCGCCGAAGCCACCGACATTTACGATCTCGAATATCGTATGAAGAAGTTGGATCAGCGCGTGAAGCTGCGTCATCCTTCGTGGATGGCGAACTAAGCTAGTTTTGACGAGAAGCCGCTTGTCTCTGCAAGCGGCTTTTCTTTGCTAGAAACGCAAATGCCGGCCTCGTGAGGCCGGCATTTTGCATTCTGCGTGTTACGCCAGTTTCACGCGAACATCGACGTTATTGCGCGTCGCGTTCGAGTAGGGGCAAACCTGATGCGCGGCATCGACGATCGACTGCGCTTCGGCGCGATCGAGTCCCGGCAGCGTCACGCGCAATTCGATATCCAGTGCGAAACCGCCTGCGTCGTTCGGGCCCACGCCCACATCGGCGGCGACGGTCGTATCGGCGGGAATCGCTTTCTTTTGCTGACCGGCAACGAATTTCATCGCGGACAGGAAACACGCGGAATAACCTGCGGCAAACAATTGCTCCGGATTCGTGCCGGGTGCGTCCGTGCCTCCCAAAGCCTTGGGCGCGCTCAACTTCACATTCAATTGCTCGTCCGACGACACGGCGCGGCCATCGCGGCCACCGGTGCTCGTTGCCGTCGCTTTGTACAGAATGTTCATCGCGTTCTCTCCTTGAGGTTCGTCGCCGACTGGCGGCGCGAAGGGGTTTGATTCACTGGGAAGGTCGTTGTTGCGCTGACCACGGAGAGAAATATAACGCGTTAATCATTAACGTACAAACTAATTTTTCGAGATGATGTCGGTAGAGCCAGGCAATCGCGGTTCAGCGGTTCATATATGCGTTCAGGGACGCCCGCAACTTGATCAGATCGCCATGCAGTTGCACCAGTGAGTCCACGTCCGAACCCGATGCGCAGAAGATCTCACCAGGAATGCCCGTGGCGGATTGCTTCAAATCCCGTCCGGTGTCCGTGAGCCGAATATGAACCTGCCGTTCGTCCTCGGTCCCGCGCGTGCGCTCGACGTAACCTTGCGCTTCCAGCCGCTTAAGCAACGGCGTCAGCGTCGCGGAATCGAGCGATAAACGGGACGCGATTTCCTTGACCGTCAGCCCTTCGGTTTCCCACAGCACCAGCATGGCGAGGTATTGCGGATACGTGAGCCCGAGTTTGTCCAGCAGCGGCTTGTAGGTTTTCGTCATCGCGAGGGATGTCGAATACAGCGCGAAGCAAAGCTGCTGGTCGAGTTCGAGCGGAAAGTCGTCGGGCGAGGTCATGGCGGATGCGAAGCGAAAACCGGTCGGTCGGTTTCGCTAGTGTACGTAAAACCCTTCGCGCGTGAACGATCGCCGAAAAGCCGCGGTGCGCATCACGCGCCGGGTGCATCCGACGCGTTTGGAATGTCCGGCGTGTCCGTCGACGGCACGCCGAAACATCCGCGATACGTCGCGTAGAACGAGCAGTAGAGCGCGGTCGTCACGAGAATCGATGCGGGCATCAGCACGGCGAAGGCCATTTCCTGATCGAGTCCGACCGCTTGCATCAAGGCGCTCAGCCCGAACGACACGCCCAGCGCGACGACCATCCAGATCACGCCATAAAACACGAATGCGCCGCGATTGCGCCAGCAGGAAACGAGGCTGAAGAACAGCGCCTTTGCTGGCGGAACTTCGTGCCACGCGACCAGAACCGGCGCGAACCAGAACAGCATGGCGACGGGAATATAGCTGCCCATCGCGACCAGCACGGCGAGCAGGCTGAAATTCGCGGCGACGGTTTCGGGGTCGCCCGCGGCGCCGTCGCCCATCATCAGGCCGAGCAGCTTGCCGCCATCGACCAGTGTGGAGAGCGCGAAGACCATCGCCATCGCGACGATATACAGCGCGCCGAGGATCAGCAGCCGCCGTGCGACCACGCCGCCGTAGGAGCGAAAGCCATCGACGAGAACGGTTGGCCAGACGGGCTTGCCCGCGATCGTGTCGCGGCACGCCGCCATGAAACCGACCGCGACGCCCGGAATGAACAGCAGCGGCAGGAACGGGCCGATGAGCGGCACGCGCGAGATCAGCGTCATCACGAACAGATAGGCGAAAAAGACCGTGAGGAACGCGAACGGGTTGCGGCGGAACAGCCAGAGGCCCTGGCGGAACCACACATAGCCGGTTTTGGCGGGGACTTCGATGAGTCGCATGAATGAAGGGGAAGGTTACCGGTGAGCGGAGGACGCAGCGGATTTGACGCGCTCGCGCAGAATGCGTTCGAAATGACCGGGATCGTGCGGCTTGAGCATTTGCGCCTCGCGCGGACGATGGAAATCGTACAGGCGCGAAACCCAGAAGCGCAGGGCGCCCGCGCGCAGCATGTCGTTCCAGTGACGTTGTTCGGCGGCCGTGAACGGACGCACGGTTTGATACGCGCGCAACAGGGCTTCGACGCGCGCAGGATCGAGCACGCCGGTCGCGAGATCGATACACCAGTCGTTCACGGTCACGGCGACATCGAACAGCCATTTATCGACGCCAGCGAAGTAGAAGTCGAAGAAACCGCCGAGCCGCGCGTGCTCGATGCCATGCGCGAACAGCACGTTATCGCGGAACAAATCGCAATGGCACGGACCCGCCGGCAGCGACGCGTAATCCGCCGAGCCGAAAAACGCGGCCTGATGCGCAAGTTCGCTGTCGATCAGCGCACGCTGCGCATCGCTCAGATGATCGATGATCGCAGGCACGTTCTCCTGCCACCACGCGAGACTCCGCAAGTTCGGCTGATGCTGCGAGAAATCGCGCCCCGCGAGATGCAGACGCGCCAGCATTTGCCCGACTTCGATGCAATGCGCGGGCGTCGGCGCGAGTTCCGGCGCGCCTTCGAGCTTCGTCACGATGGCGGCGGGCTTGCCGTGCAGCAGGCCGAAGAGCGAGCCGTCGCGGCGCGGCATCGGGTCCGGCACCGGCACGCGATGTGACGCCAGATGACGCATCAGGTCGAGATAAAACGGCAGTTGCGCGGCCGTGAGGTTCTCGAAGATCGTGAGCACGTACTCGCCGCGCGCGGTCGTGAGAAAGAAATTGCTGTTCTCGATGCCCGACTGGATGCCGCGAAACTCGACGACATCGCCGAGATCGTACTGTTGCAGCCAGTCGCCGAGTTCGGCGTCAGTGACGGGAGTGAAGACGGCCATGCGGGAAAGTCGTTCAGGTTGGGCGGCGCGGAATGGCGGCGGGCGTGTCGGGACGATGTTGAGGCGACAGCGCTGGCGCCCCGCGAAAAACAAGCCCGCTCGGTGCGAGCGGGCCAGCGGATGAATGCGGCGGATTTCAGTAATGCAGGCTGAACGACGGCAGGCGCGTGCTGGCCTTTCCGTTGTCGCGCACTTGCGGCGAGGTGTCGGACGGTGCGCTCATCTGATAACGCGTGCCGAAATTGGAGTGCACATCGATTTCGACGGGCTTGCCCTTGTCGCGATACTCGGTGATCTCCGTGCCGTTGGTGCTGAGTTCGTGATAGCTCGGCAAGCGTGGCGGCGAGATTTCCACCTTCGAACTCACGTTCGCCGGCGGACGGTTGATGGCTTTCAGATCGGGAAGACCAGCGGCTTCTTCCTGCGACATGGCCGGCTGCGTCGCCTGGGGCGCCTGTGGCGTGTTCGGCTGCCCGAGAGCACCGAAACTTGCAGCGGCAAGAACTGCCGCGGCGGCGGCACAAAGAAGCGGCTTCATGATCTTTCTCCAGGCGATGGCCGGATTCTAACAAAACGCGTCATCCCGAACTGCCGAAGATAAATACGCGCGACGGCCCAACGCCTTATTTTGCGCTGCTTCGCGCCTTTTGAGGCGAGTAAGAAAAAAGCCGTGCTCATGCGAGCAGGGGCTTCATGGATCGCACATTCATCCGTGTTAATGTCTTTGCATCACGAGGGTATCGGATATCTACAAGATCATGACAAACGACCGGACACAAACGACACAGGGCACGCCAGCCAACGACTTCCCCACCGAATCCTTCGACGATCCCGCCGCCGCCGTCTCGCGCGTCTCCGCGATCTACGAAGCGAACACCGCTTTCCTGCGCGATGCCTTCGCGCGCTATCGACGCAACGAGCAGTTCACGCATCGCGTGCGCGCGTGCTATCCGTTCGTGCGGGTGCGCACGGAACTGAACACGCAGATCGATTCGCGCCGCTCTTATGGTTTCGTCGCGGGGCCGGGCATCTATGAAACCACCGTCACGCGTCCCGATCTTTTCGGCGACTACTATCGCGAACAGTTGCGACTGCTGACGAAAAACCATCACGTGGGCATTGAAGTGGGTGTGTCGGCGCAACCTATTCCGATTCATTTCGCGTTCGCGGAAGGCATTCATCTCGAAGGCGATCTGGACCGCGACCGGCTGCTCGCCATGCGCAATATCTTCGATACGCCGGATTTGGCGCTGCTGGACGATCGCATCGTCAACGGCACGTTCGAGCCGGGGCCGGGCGAGCCGCATCCGCTGGCGTTGTTCACGGCGGCGCGGGTGGATTTCTCGTTGCATCGGCTGAGGCATTACACGGCGACGTCCCCGACGCATTTTCAGAACTACGTGCTTTATACGAACTACCAGTTTTATATCGATGAGTTCGTGAAGCTCGGCCGCGAGATGATGTCGCGCGCCGATGATGAAGAGATGCGCGCGTATCGAGGTGAGTATTCATCGTTCGTCGAACCGGGCGATGTGGTCACGTATAACGCGAATCTCGGCGACCAGCCCGAGGAAGGTCGTGCGCCGCCGCGTCTTCCGCAGATGCCTGCGTATCATCTGAAGCGCGCGGACGGCAGCGGCATCACGATGGTGAACATCGGCGTGGGGCCGTCGAATGCGAAGACGATCACCGATCATATCGCCGTGCTCAGGCCGCATGCGTGGATCATGCTCGGTCACTGCGCGGGCCTGCGCAACACGCAGCGTTTAGGCGATTACGTGCTGGCTCACGGCTACGTGCGCGAAGATCACGTGCTCGATGACGACCTGCCGCTGTGGGTGCCGGTGCCCGCGCTCGCGGAAGTGCAGGTGGCGCTGGAAAAAGCGGTCGCGCAGGTGACGCAGCTTGAGGGCGTGGAACTCAAGCGCGTGATGCGCACGGGCACGGTGGCGAGCGTCGATAACCGTAACTGGGAACTGCGCGATCATCGCGAGCCGGTGCGGCGCTTGTCGCAGAGTCGCGCGGTGGCGCTCGATATGGAAAGCGCGACGATTGCCGCGAACGGGTTCCGCTTTCGCGTGCCGTATGGGACGTTGTTATGCGTGTCGGACAAGCCGCTGCATGGTGAACTGAAGTTGCCGGGGATGGCGGATCAGTTCTATCGCGCGCAAGTGGATCAGCATTTGCAGATCGGCGTGAAGGCGATGGAGTTGCTGCGGGAGAATGGCTTGTCGAGGCTGCATAGCCGCAAGTTGCGGAGCTTTGCGGAGGTGGCGTTTCAGTGATGCAACGGGGGCGACGTTGAATCGCCCTCGTTGTTTAGACTTACTGTTGAGGACGCGGCGTTTCCAGCAAACGCGTGTAGTTCATCCATCCGGTGACGGGCGCTTCGGTCCCATGCGACGGTGCGCAACCGGTTTGCTGATCGAGTTCAGCGGGCAAGCAATAGGCTCCTTCATAAGTCACGCGCACCCACGGCGTGTTGCTGCCGCTGGCTTCGGTGACGTTGCGAATGGTCGATGTATCCGCGCTGATCTTCGAATCTCTCGGAATGACCAGAACGGCCGCGCAAGTCGAACCGGGGCATGAGCGCATATTCATGTCGATGCCGCTAAGCCACATATCGATCACTCCACGGTTGCTTGAATCCACCGCAGCGGCGGTTGTGCTCAAAGCCGGAGCGGGCTGCAACGCAGGTGCCTTCGCGATGCTGAGCCGGCTAATCCGGTTCAGATCATCGTTGCTGATACGACGCACGAAGCTAAGCGTTTGAAGAATGCCGTCGCTGCCGATCATCGAAAGGTGAAAGGCGGTGTGATCTGCGTTCCATTCCTTGCGGATAGTGAGAATCTCAGCTTTGCCTCTGAGCGAGGTGTTGACGTTGACCGTTTCAGCGTCAGGGTCCACGTCGCCCAAGGTGAGGTTCAACGGTTTGTCGTCTTGCACGACCTGCAAACGATCGTCCGCATAGTAGATCGTCGTCAGGCCGGCTTCCGAGTCGGAATTCCAGACGCCCGAAATTTCCTTGAGAAGCGCTACCTTGCTGTCTTGAGCGGCAGATGTCGGCGAGTTGCCCGGCGAATGGCTGTCCTTGCCGCAACCGGCAAGCAGAGAGACGACGAGCGCTGCAGCCGTGACCAGCCGCAAAGAATGATTCAACACAGTTTTCATACCGGTTTATAGCTTGCTGAATGGGCGAAGACGGCGGCTGTCAGTGCGTTTTCGTCGCTAATAGCCGAGTCAGTCGGATAACGCCATCCATGCAATGCGGGACGGCGGGGGCGCAAGCATACCGTTCGGAAAACTACGTTTTATGGAAATGTGTGATGCCGCGGCACATGATTGCCGGGAAACGGACAGGCGAACGGAAGGGCCGAGCGGCCCTTCGCGCAAACAAACGATACTGGCTTACAAATAAAACATCCGGTCATCATCCGACTTGCTTTCCGCCGGCTGCTCGATCGCATCTTCCCGATCTTCATAAAACGCGAGCACGGCATCCAGCACCTGATCGGGATCGTCGATCACCTGCATGAGATCGAGGTCCTTCGGTCCGATCACGCCGTTAGTCAGCAGCGTGCTCTTGAACCAGTCGAGCAGGCCCGCCCAGAACTCCGAGCCCACGAGCACAATAGGCACATGACGCGACTTCTTGGTCTGAATGAGCGTGAGCACTTCGGCCAGTTCGTCGAGCGTGCCGAAGCCGCCCGGCATGACCACCACCGCATCCGAATTCTTCACGAACGTGACCTTGCGCGTGAAGAAATGCCGGAAACGCAGCGAGATGTCCTGCCACTGATTGCCCGACTGTTCATGCGGCAATTCGATGTTCAAACCCACCGACGGCGACTTGCCCGCGTGCGCACCCTTGTTCGCCGCTTCCATGATGCCCGGCCCGCCGCCCGATATCACGGCGAAGCCCGCATCCGAGAATTTCTGGGCAATTTCGATGGTGCGCTGATAGTACGGCGATTCGGGTTTGAGCCGCGCGGAACCATAGATGCTGATGGCAGGACGGATCTCCGAGAGGTACTCGGTCGCCTCGATAAACTCTGCCATAATCGTGAACATCTGCCACGATGCGCGAGCCTTTTTGGCCGTCGCGCGCTCTTGATCTGCGAGCGATCGCAGACTCGGAATCACTTTTCTCTTGTTCATAATGCCTGAAGAACGAAGTCTTGAAGGTAAGACCCTGCTATTGATCGACGGTTCGAGTTACTTGTACCGGGCTTACCACGCGATGCCGGACCTGCGCGGTCCCGACGGCGGTCCTACTGGCGCACTGTACGGCATGATCAACATGTTGCGACGCTTGCGGCGTGAAATCAATGCTGAGTATAGCGCGTGTGTTTTTGACGCCAAAGGCAAGACTTTCCGCGACGACTGGTACGCCGATTACAAAGCCAATCGCCCGTCCATGCCCGACGATCTTTCGAAGCAGATCGAACCGATCCACGTCGCGGTGCGCGCGCTCGGCTGGCCGCTCGTGATGATCGAAGGTGTGGAGGCCGACGACGTGATCGGCACGCTCGCGGTGCAGGCCGAGAAGCGCGGCATGAAGGTGATCGTGTCGACGGGCGACAAGGACCTGGCGCAGCTCGTGACGGATCATGTCACCCTCATCAACACGATGACCAACGAAGTTCTCGACCGCGCCGGCGTGCTCGCGAAGTTCAACGTGCCGCCGGAACGCATCGTCGATTATCTTTCGCTGATCGGCGATACGGTCGATAACGTGCCCGGTGTCGAGAAGTGCGGACCGAAGACAGCGGTCAAATGGCTCACGCAATACGACACCCTTGATGGCATCGTAGAACATGCGAACGAGATCAAAGGTGCGGTAGGAGACAATCTGCGCAAGGCTCTCGACTTCCTGCCGATGGCCCGCAAGCTCGTGACCGTGCACACGGAATGCGACCTCGCTTCGCAGATCGTCTCGATCGACGAGACGCTGGTCGCGCGCCCCGAATCGCGCGATGAACTGCGCGACGTGTTCCTGCGTCACGGTTTCAAGACGTGGCTGAGAGAAGTCGAAATCGCGGATGCCGTGGAGGGCCCAAGCGATACGCCGCCCGCCGAAGTCACGGAAATCGTGCATCACTACGAGACGGTGCAGACGTGGGATCAGTTCGATGCATGGCTCAAGCGAATCGACGAAGCAGCGCTTACGTCGTTCGACAGCGAAACCACCTCGCTCGATCCGATGACCGCGCAGATCGTCGGCGTGTCGATATCGGTCGAGCCGGGCCATGCGGCTTACATTCCGCTCGCGCATCGCGGGCCGGACGTGCCCGAGCAATTGCCGCGCGATGAAGTGCTCGCCAAACTCAAGCCGTGGCTTGAGGATGCATCGAAGAAGAAGGTCGGTCAGCATCTGAAGTACGACGAGCAAGTGCTCGCGAATTACGGCATCGAACTGAAGGGCGTGGAGCATGACACGCTGCTTCAGTCGTATGTGCTCGAATCGCACCGATCGCACGGCATGGATGAACTCGCGCTGCGTCATCTCGGCGTGAAGACCATCAAGTACGAGGATGTCGCGGGCAAGGGCGCATCGCAGATCGGTTTCGATGAAGTGCCGGTGGACAAGGCCGCCGAATACGCGGCGGAAGATGCGGATATCACCTTGCGTCTGCATCAGGCGCTGTATCCGCAAGTCACGCAGGAAGAGGGCTTGCTGCACGTTTATCGCGATATCGAATTGCCGACGTCGCGCGTGCTGCGCACCATCGAACGTAACGGTGTCCTGATCGATAGCGCGAAGCTCGATGCGCAAAGCAACGAGATCGCCAAGCGTCTCATCGATCTTCAGGCGCAGGCTTTTGAGCACGCGGGCGGTGAATTCAATCTCGGTTCGCCCAAGCAGATCGGGCAGATTTTCTTCGAGAAACTGCAATTGCCCGTGGTGAAGAAGACGCCGAGCGGCGCGCCTTCCACCGATGAAGAAGTGCTGCAAAAGCTCGCCGAAGATTATCCGTTGCCGAAGGTGTTGCTCGAACATCGTGGCTTGTCGAAACTCAAGTCCACTTACACGGACAAGCTGCCGCGCATGGTCAATGCATCGACCGGGCGCGTGCACACGAACTATGCGCAGGCGGTCGCGGTGACGGGGCGGTTGTCGTCGAACGAGCCTAACTTGCAGAACATTCCGGTGCGCACGGGCGAAGGGCGGCGCATTCGCGAAGCGTTCATCGCGCCGCCGGGAAGCAAGATCGTCTCGGCCGATTATTCGCAGATCGAACTACGCATCATGGCGCATATTTCCGGCGATGAATCGCTCATGCGCGCGTTCAAGGAAGGCGAGGACGTGCATCGCGCGACTGCGTCCGAGGTGTTCAGCGTGACGCCGCTGGAAGTGGACAACGATCAGCGGCGCATCGCGAAGGTCATCAACTTCGGCTTGATCTATGGCATGAGTTCGTTCGGGCTGGCGTCGAATCTCGGCATCACGCGCGATGCAGCGAAGCTTTACATCGATCGTTATTTCGCGCGTTATCCGGGCGTGGCCGCTTATATGGAAAACACGCGTGTCACGGCCAAGATGAACGGTTATGTCGAGACGGTTTTCGGGCGACGCCTGTGGCTGCCTGAGATCAACGGCGGCAGCGGTCCGCGTCGGCAGGCGGCGGAGCGCGCGGCCATCAACGCACCGATGCAGGGGACTGCTGCCGATCTCATCAAACTGTCGATGATCGCGGTGCAGGACTGGATCGAGGCATCGAACATCAAGACGAAGATGATCATGCAGGTGCACGATGAACTCGTGCTCGAAGTGCCCGAGGATGAACTCTCCGAGGTCAGGAAGCGCTTACCTGAACTGATGTGCGGCGTCGCGCAACTGAAGGTGCCGCTGGTGGCGGAAGTGGGCGTGGGCAACAACTGGGAAGAAGCGCATTGAGTCGAAAAGCACGGCCCGGCATGTCGTATATGCCCGACATGTCATGCTCGCGCTTGTGAAGGGCACACGCGCTCACGCACAATGGTCCGGGCCGGGGCGACGCCAATACACAAGACGAAATCAATACCAGTTGCGCACTCGGCAACAACGACACAGGGAGAGCTTTATGCATCGCTTCATCATCGTCGGCGGAGGGGCCGGCGGTCTCGAACTCGCGACGCGTCTCGGCGACCGTTTCGGTTCGACAGACCACAAGACGCCGGCCAAGGCGCAGGTCACGCTGGTGGACCGCAACCCCACGCATATCTGGAAGCCGCTGCTGCACGAAGTGGCGGCGGGCAGCATGGACCCGTTCACGCAGGAACTCGAATACGCGGCGCAGGCGCTGTGGCACGGTTTCGAATTTCAGCAGGGCGAACTGATTGGGCTGGATCGCGCGAACAAGCGTATCAAAATCGGTCCGCTGCGTGATGACGAAGCGGGCGAACTGCTGCCCGAGCGCGAGATCGAGTACGACACGCTGGTCATCGCCATTGGTAGTACGACGCATTTTTTTGGCGTCGATGGCGCGCAGCAAAATTCCATCGCGCTGGATACGGTCAGTCAGGCCGAACTCTTTCGCAAGCGGCTGATCGCGGCGTGCATTCGCGCGGAACATGTCGCGCCGGAGCCGGTCGCGGTGATCGAGGACGAACCGGGCGTCGACCCCGTGCCGCGCATTCAGGTGGCGATCGTCGGCGCGGGCGCGACGGGCGTGGAATTGTCGGCGGAACTGCGCAATACCGCGCAGGTGTTGTCGGCGTATGGCTTGCACAAGCTCGATCCGAAGCACGATATCGGCATCGTGCTGATCGAGGCGGGGCCGCGCATTCTGCCCGCGTTGCAGGAGCGCGTTTCCACCGCGACCGCCGATCTGCTGACCAAGCTCGGCGTGAAGCTCATGACGGGCGAAACCGTCGCGCACGTGGCGCGCGATTCGATCCACACCGCGAGCGGCAAAATGATTCGCGCGGACCTGACCGTGTGGGCGGCGGGCATCAAGGCGCCCGCGATTCTCACCAATCTCGATGGTCTGCCGACCAATCGTCTCGGTCAGTTGATCGTGCGGCGCACGTTGCAAACCGAGATCGACGACAACGTGTTCGCGCTCGGCGATTGCGCCGCGTGTCCGTGGCCCGGCAACGAACGCAATGTACCGCCGCGCGCGCAGGCGGCGCATCAACAGGCGAGTTTTCTGTTCAAGTCGTTCGAGCGTTTGTTGCAGGGCAAGCCGCTGCCCGATTACACCTATCGCGATTTCGGCTCGCTCGTGTCGCTCGGGCATTACAGCGCGGTTGGCAGTCTCATGGGCGGGTTGATCGGCGGCAACATGCTGATCGAAGGGCTGTTCGCGCGCTTCATGTATATGTCGCTTTATCGGCTGCATGTCGCCGCGCTGCATGGCTACGCGCGCATGGTGCTTGATACCATCGCGCATTGCTGCGCCGCTCGACCGCGCCGCGCGTGAAGCTGCACTGATCGCGGCATCGAGGGAATAGACGGGCTGCGCCGTTCGTTCAAAGCTGTTTAGAATGGGCGGCGCGCTGTGTCGGCTTCGGTCGCGGCGCGCGTGCATCATGCAGCGCCGCGCGTGTGCGCGGTTTCAAGGACCCACGCCGTCGCGCGACTGCTTCGAGTCGCGGCGGCTCTGTCGCGGGAGCTTCGCATGCTAGACCCTGAAGTCGATGGCCTCATTCCGCACGTTCCGTTCGATCGCCGTAATTTCATCAAGGCCGCTGTCGGCACGGGCTTCGCGGCCTGCGTGCTGCCGGTGTCCGCGCAAACCATTCATACCGATTCCGATGGACTCGAAGCCGGCGCGGTCGGCGTGCGCGGCGCGGATGGCGTGCTCGTGCCCGCGTATCGCGCGCAGCCGAAGGGGAAGACGCATCTGCCGGTCATCATCGTGATCCATGAGATTTTCGGGGTGCACGAACATATCGCCGATGTCTGCCGGCGCTTCGCCAAGCAAGGTTATCTGGCCATCGCGCCCGATCTTTACACGCGTCAGGGCGATGCTTCCGCCTACACGTCGATGCAGCAACTCAACGAGCAACTCGTGTCGAAGGTGCCGGACGCGCAGGTGATTTCCGACATCGATCAGACCGTGAAGTGGGCGGGCGAGCATGGCGGCGATTTGAAGCGGCTGGGCATTACCGGATTCTGCTGGGGCGGGCGCATTACGTGGCTGTATGCCGAGCACAATCCGAACGTGAAGGCAGCGGTCGCGTGGTACGGGCGGCTCGTCGGCAACAAGACCGAGAACACGCCGAGCAATCCGATCGATCACGCAGCCGAGCTGAAAGTGCCGGTGCTCGGGCTGTATGGGCGGCAGGATCAGAGCATTCCGCAGGACAGCATCGCGCAGATGAAACAGGCGCTCGCCAACGATCCGCCGCCCGCGAAGAACTCGCAGTTCGTGGTGTACGACGACGCGCCGCATGCGTTCTTCGCCGATTATCGTCCGAGCTATCGCAAGGCGGATGCGGAGGACGGCTGGAAGCGCGCGCTCGCGTGGTTCAGCGAGCACGGCGTCAAATAGGTCAGGGCTTCGGTCCGGTCGCGACAGGGCGGCCGGGATCGGCGCTCCACTCGCTCCACGAGCCGGGATAGAGCGCCGCGCCGTGCAGGCCCGCGATTTCCATCGCCAAGGCGTTGTGGCACGCGGTCACGCCGGAGCCGCATTGCAGCACGATGCGGTCTGCGGGCATCGCGCCGATCAGCGAACCGAAGGCTTCGCGCAATTCGTGCGCGGTCTTGAAGCGGCCTTCGGTCGTCAGATTGTTTTTGAAGAAATGATTCAGCGCGCCGGGGATATGGCCGCCAACGGGGTCGAGCGTCTCGTTCTCGCCGCGATAACGGTCGGCGGCGCGGGCATCGATGAGCAGATGATCGCGCGTGCCGATGCTGCGTTCGATCGACTGCGCATCGATGGTGACTTGCAGCGGCGCGGCGGCCTTGAACGTTCCCTTCGTCTTGGAAGGCACCGCACTGTCCAGCGCGTTGCCCGCCGCTTCCCACGCCGTCAGCCCGCCGTCGAGCAGCGCGACGGAATCGTGACCAAGCCACCTCAAAAGCCACCACAGACGCGCTGCATACATGCCGCCCTGCGCGTCATACGCGACCACTTGCTGATCTTCCTTCAAACCGAATTCCGCGAGCTTCGCGACCAGCGCCGCACGTTCCGGCAGCGGATGCCGCCCGTTCGAACCCGTCTTGGCACCGGACAAATCACGATCCAGATGCAAGTAATGCGCGCCAGGAATATGCCCTTTGGCATAAGCCGCTTCGCCCGCGTCAGGCGCGGCGAGATCGAACCGGCAATCGAAAACGAACACGCTGCCGGGCGCGGCAGCGAGACGTTCGGCGAGATTCGCCGGGGAAATGAGCGTGGTGTAGTGAGTGTGCGGCATGACGGCTCCCGATGCGCGATGCAACGCGCGCGACGTTATGAGATGCCGTTAGTCTAAACAAAAAGACGGGCATTTAAGCCCGTCTTTTGCGATGATGCGCGAAGAACGATCCGCCTCAGATCGGCCCAAGCTTCTGCCGCAAAAACTCGTGGAAATGCTGCATGCCCGACTCCATCGGGCTTTGATACGGCCCGACCTGATTCTCGCCACGCGACATCAGCGCGCGACGGCCTGCATCCATGCGTTCGGCGATTTCATCGTCCTCACGCGCGGTTTCCAGATAAGCCGCACGTTCCGCCTCGATGAACTCACGCTCGAACAGCGCGATTTCCTCGGGGTAATAGAACTCGACGATGTTCGTCGTCTTCTGCGTGCCCTGCGGAATGAGCCACGACACCACCAGCACGTGCGGATACCACTCGATCATCAGACCGGGGTAATACACCATCCAGATCGCGCCGAATTCGGGCGGCGTGCCGTTACGGAAGCGCAGGACTTCGTCGTGCCACTTGCGATACGTGGGGCTGCCCGGCTTCTCCAGATTCTTGTGGACGCCGACCGTCTGCACGCTGTACCACTCGCCGAATTCCCATTCGAGGTTGTCGCACGACACGAAGCTGCCCAGTCCCGGATGGAACGGCGCGACGTGATAGTCCTCCAGATAGACCTCGATGAAGGACTTCCAGTTGTAGTTGCACTCGTGCACTTCGACGTGATCGAACATGAAGCCCGAAAAATCGAAGTGACGCGCCGTGCCGAGCTTCGCCAGGTCAGCCGCGACATTGCGGCCTTCCGACTCGAACAGCAAGCCTTGCCAGTTTTGCAGCGAAGTCTTGCCGAGGTTCAGGCACGGTTTGTCCGCGAAATGCGGCGCGCCGAGGAGTTGACCATCGAGGTCATACGTCCAGCGATGCAACGGGCACACGATATTGCTTGCGCTACCGCGCCCGTTGAGCATGATGGCCTGACGATGGCGGCACACGTTCGACAGCAGTTCGATATTGTTCTGCTGATTGCGAACGAGCACGCGCCCTTCGTTCTCGCCGGGAAGCGCGAAATAATTGCCCGCGTCGGGGACCATGAGTTCATGTCCGACGTAACGAGGGCCTGGTTTGAAAAGGGTATTCAGTTCGCGCTGGAGAAGCGCGTCGTCAAAGTAAGCCGTGACTGGTAGCTGACTGTGAATGGCATTCAGCTGCAATGCATTGCTCAGATTGGACATTCCCACTCCCGTAAAGACGTGAAAGCAGTGAACAACCCAACCATCGAAGTTTCGATTTAGGGGAGCCCGCGATTATACCGAAATCTGCATCCCTGGGGTGCATAAGGTCTTGATTTGGGTATAAATTGTGCCGCGAGTTCCCCTTGCGCGTTGAACAGATGAAGGCTCGTCGAGTGCGCGACGTAAGGGCTTTATCGGTCTGAAGAGAACATGGGTGAGGCATTGCCGCGCTTGATTGCGCACCCGATACGGGTCGAAATTTTGTCTTTTGCCGTAGAATGTGCGACTTGGTTCCAGAAAACTTATTGCACATCCACGATTCATGGCGAAGACCGCTACGCAGGAAACCGGCGCACACTTGGCCGTCGCGGAAAGCGCGCAGCTTCCGGAGAATTATGAAGCGGCGCTGGCCGAACTCGAATCGCTCGTGGCGCGCATGGAAGAGGGCGCGTTGAGTCTCGAAGAATCGCTGGCGGCGTATCGCCGGGGCGCGGCGCTTGTGGGCTTTTGCCAACAGCAGCTCGAAAAAGTCGAGCAGCAGGTGCGCGTGCTCGATGGCGAGACGCTCAAGCCGCTGCCCGCAGACGTACAGCGTGCGACCCAGGGTGCAGGAACCGCGATCGACAACGGGGACGACGACCTATGACCTTCGAACAATGGATGCGCGCCACGCTTGATCGTGTCGAATCGGCCCTCGAGCATTACCTGCCGGGCACCGATATCGCACCGGCGCGTCTTCACGAAGCCATGCGCTATGCCGTGCTCGGCGGCGGCAAACGCGTGCGTCCGCTCTTGTGTCACGCGGCGGGCGAACTGACCGGCGCGAGCGCGCAGGCAGTAGAAGCCGCGAGCTGTGCGCTTGAAATGATCCACGTTTATTCGCTGGTGCATGATGATATGCCCGCCATGGACGACGACGCCTTGCGTCGGGGCAAGCCTACGGTACACATTCAATATGACGAAGCGACGGCACTGCTCGTCGGCGATGCATTGCAATCGCAGGCGTTCATCACGCTGACAAGCGATGACAACCGTCTGAACGATAAGCAACGCGCGCTGCTCGTGCATGAACTCGCATTGGCGAGCGGTTCGGTCGGCATGGCGGGCGGTCAGGCCATCGATCTCGAAAGCGTCGGGCGCAAGCTGTCGCGGCCCGAGCTCGAAACCATGCATCGCAAGAAGACGGGTGCGTTGTTGCGTGCGTCGGTGCGCATGGGCGCGCTGGCGGGCGAGCATCCGGGCAGCGAGGCGCTTGCCGCGCTGGATCACTATTCGGCGGCGGTCGGCCTCGCGTTTCAGGTGGTGGACGATATTCTGGATGTCACCGCCGATTCCGCCACGCTCGGCAAGACCGCTGGCAAGGACGCGCAGCACGACAAGCCGACGTATGTTTCGATCATCGGTCTCGATGCTTCGCGTGAGCTCGCCGCGCAACTTGGCCGCGACGCACACGCCGCAATCGGACCGTTCGGGGCGCGCGGTCAGCGTCTGGCGGAACTTGCGGATCTGGTCGTGAACCGGGTGAATTGATTGTTGAACGCGTGACGAACCCCACGGCGCGGCGAGCAGTATTGGCAACATCGCGCCGAACGAATCACGCCAGTTTTCCTAAAATGGGACGACGATGTACGACTTGCTGAAAACCATCGACGATCCGGCCGATCTGCGTGCCCTCGATCGCCGCCAACTGCAACCGCTGGCCGACGAGCTGCGGGCCTATGTGCTCGACAGCGTGTCGCAGACCGGCGGCCATCTGTCGTCCAATCTGGGCACGGTGGAACTGACGATCGCGCTGCACTATGTGTTCGATACGCCTGAAGACCGCATCGTGTGGGATGTCGGCCATCAGACGTATCCGCACAAGATCCTGACCGGGCGCCGCGACCGCATGCCGGGGCTGCGTCAGCTCAACGGCATTTCCGGTTTCCCGCGCCGCAGCGAATCCGAATACGACACCTTCGGCACCGCGCATTCGAGTACGTCGATTTCCGCCGCGCTCGGCATGGCGGTCGCGAGCAAGCTGCAGGGCGACGACCGCTATTCCATCGCCGTGATCGGCGACGGCGCGATGACCGCCGGCATGGCCTTCGAGGCGATGAACAACGCGGGCGTCTCCGACGACCTGCCGCTGCTCGTCATCCTCAACGACAACGATATGTCGATTTCGCCGCCCGTGGGCGCGCTCAATCGCCATCTCGCGCGTCTGATGTCGGGCCGCTTCTACGCCGCCGCGCGTGCGGGCGTCGAACGTGTGCTGCGCGCCGCGCCGCCCATGCTCGACCTCGCGCGCAAGCTCGAAGAACACGCGAAGGGCATGATCGTGCCGGCCACGCTGTTCGAGGAGTTCGGCTTCAACTACATCGGCCCGATCGACGGTCACGATCTCGATTCGCTCATCCCGACGCTGCAGAACATCAAGGAACTGCGCGGTCCGCAATTCCTGCACGTGGTGACGAAGAAAGGTCAGGGCTACAAGCTCGCCGAAGCCGATCCGGTGCTGTATCACGGTCCGGGCAAGTTCAATCCGGCCGAGGGCATCAAGCCTTCGACCGCGCCTTCCAAGAAAACGTACACGCAGGTTTTCGGCGAATGGCTGTGCGATGCCGCCGCGCAGGATTCGCGCGTCGTCGGCATCACGCCGGCCATGCGTGAAGGCTCCGGCATGGTCGAGTTCGAGAAGCGCTTTCCGGATCGTTACTTCGACGTGGGCATTGCCGAGCAGCACGCGGTCACATTCGCGGGCGGGCTGGCTGCGGACGGCATGAAGCCGGTCGTCGCGATCTATTCGACCTTCCTGCAACGTGGCTACGATCAATTGATCCACGATGTCGCGCTGCAAAACCTGCCGGTCGTGTTCGCGATCGATCGCGCGGGCATCGTCGGCGCGGATGGCGCGACGCACGCGGGCAACTACGATCTCGCGTTCCTGCGCTGCATCCCGAACATGACGGTGATGGCCGCATCCGACGAAAACGAATGCCGTCAGATGTTGCATACCGCGCTTCAGCAGTCCAATCCGACGGCCGTGCGCTATCCGCGCGGCGCGGGTACGGGCGTGGCGACGGTCAAGCAATTCACGCCCATTCCGGTGGGCCGTGGCGAGATTCGCCGCGAGTCGTCGCAGAAGCTCGGTTCGGGCAAGCGCATTGCCATTTGCGCGTTCGGCACGATGGTCGCGCCGTCGCTCGCGGCCGCCGCGGAACTGGATCTGACCGTGGCCAACATGCGCTTCGTGAAGCCGGTCGATGCCGACCTCCTGCGCGAACTCGCCGCCACGCACGATGCCATCGTCACCATCGAGGAAGGTGCGATCATGGGCGGCGCGGGTTCGGCGTGCGTCGAAGCGCTGCTTGCGAGTTCGGTCATCAAGCCCGTGCTGCAACTCGGTTTGCCCGATGTTTTCATCGATCATGGCGACCCGGCCAAGCTGCTCGCGAGCGTGGGACTGGATGCGGCAGGCATCGCGCGTTCCATTCGCGAACGGTTTCTGGATGCCGTCGAAAGCGCCAACGCAGGCAAGCTGACCAAGCGCGTCGCCTGATAGCTTCGAGTCTCGAACGGCGCATTCATTACGCGCCGTGCATCATTGCAAAAGACACGGCGCGGGCACTCCCCGCGCCGTGTTCGCTTTAACGTTTCGAACCGCGTTTTTGCGTCTATGCTCATGAAAGCGCGGTGCATAAGGACATAAAAATGAATCAGATGAATCCCGCCTTCGTGATGCCCGACGTTCAAAGCACGCCCGACACGCGCCAGATCGCGATTGCGCGCGTGGGCGTGAAGGGTGTGCGGCATCCGTTGACGGTTCGGACCGCGAACGGTGTGCAGCCGAGCGTCGGCGTATGGAATCTCGATGTGCATCTGCCCGCCGATCAGAAGGGCACGCATATGTCGCGCTTCGTCGCGCTGCTCGAAGACAATCGCGAGCCGCTCGATCAGGCTGCGTTAAGCGCCATGCTCGCCGCCATGCTGACGAAACTCGAAGCGCATTCGGGGCGTATCGAAGTGAGCCTGCCGTACTTCGTGATGAAGACCGCGCCGGTGTCGGGCGTGCAGAGTCTGCTCGACTACGAAGCGACGTTCATCGCGGAAAAGCGCGACGGCGAAACGCGTTTGTCGCTGAAAGTGCTGGTGCCGGTCACCAGTTTGTGCCCGTGCTCGAAGAAGATTTCGCAGTACGGCGCGCACAATCAGCGCTCGCACGTGACGATCACGGCGGAACTCGCGGGCGAGATGGCGGTGGAAGAACTCGTGCGCATCGCGGAGGAAGAGGCGTCGTGCGAACTGTGGGGCTTGCTCAAGCGTCCGGACGAAAAGTTCGTCACCGAGCGCGCGTATGAGAACCCGAAGTTCGTCGAGGATCTGGTGCGCGACATCGCGGTTCGGTTGAATGCGGATGCGCGCATCGTCGCGTATGTGCTGGAAGCGGAGAACTTCGAGTCGATCCACAATCACAGCGCGTATGCGGTGATCGAGCGAGACAAGCGGGGCGACGCCTAAGCGCCCCTCACGCAAACGCGCCTTCCGATGCCGCGTGCGCCGCGCGCACCGAACTCACCACGAGCGACGCCAGCCGCTCGACCGGTGACGATCCGCTTCCCGACGACCGATGCAACGCCAGCGGAATCGACGGCAGCACCGGCAAGCCGGACTCCCCGGCATCGAGCGCGCGCACGGTGGACGGCAGTCCGTAGGAAGTCCGAACCGTCACGCCCAGTCCCGCTGCGGCCGCCGCCCACAATCCCGACAGACTCGGGCTCGTGAACGCCACGCGCCACTTGATGCCCGCGCGATCCAGCGCCGCCGCTGCCGCGCTATGAAACAGGCAAGGCCGATCGAACACGATAAGCGGAAGCGGTTCGTTCGCGTTTGCATCGAAGCGCCACGGAACGCCTGATGACGCGATCCAGCGCATCGGCGGCGCGGCGATCGGTTCGGGCAGCATCGACGAATGGCCTTCGTCTGCCGCGCCCGCCGCGCCCCACACGAGCGCGAGATCGAGCTGGCCGGTATCGATACGTTCGAGCAATTCCGTATTCCGCGCCACGCGTGCCTCGATCCGCACTTTCGGATGCGCCCGCGCAAAACGTCCGAGCACATCGGGCAATACGACTTCGCCGAAATCCTCCTGCAGACCGAGGCGAATCCATCCTTCCAGATCGATGCCGCGCACCGCGACGGCGGCTTCGTCGTTCAGTTCGACCAGCCGGCGCGCGTAGTTGAGCATGACTTCGCCAGCGTCCGTCAACGCCAGTCCGCGCCCGGACTTGCGAAACAGCGCGGTGCCGGCCTGTTCCTCCAGCTTCTTGATTTGCGCGCTGACGGCGGAAGTCGAACGCCCGACGCGATCCGCCGCGCGCGCGAAACTCCCCAGATCCATGCCGACGACAAGACTCCGCAGCGACGCGAGATCGAAGGTTGGCTGACTCATGGCAATCATCCTGTTTTGATGGACGGATCGTCGCAAACTTTGCGATTTTCAGGATGATCGTAAGCTGTCACACTGGTTCGGTCAACATCAACCGAGGAAGCCGACATGGCCACGCCCATGACATTCGATGAACCCGCGCGCGGCAACGCCCATCGCTGGAAAGTGCTCGGCGTCGGCGTGGCGGCCAATGCGAGTTTCTCCGCCGCGCTGGCAGGCATTCCGACGACCGCTGTCTGGTTGCGCAGCGGCTATCACTTGAACAACGGTCAACTCGGCCTTGCGCTCGGCGCGCTGGGATTGGGCGCCGCGCTGTCGGAACTGCCGTGGGGCGTGCTAACGGACCGATGGGGCGATCGTCCTGTCCTGCTCACCGGTCTGTTCTCGACCGCCGCCGCGCTCATCGCGATGAGCTTGTTTGTCGTGCCGTCGATGAACGGCGCGTCGCCCGCGCTCGCGTGGCTCGTCAGCGCGATGTGTCTGCTCGGCCTGCTCGGCGGCAGCGTCAACGGTTCCAGCGGACGCGCGGTGATGGCGTGGTTCGGCGAAGGCGAGCGCGGCCTCGCGATGAGCATCCGCCAAACGGCAGTGCCGATGGGCGGCGGCATCGGTGCGGCGATGTTGCCGTGGCTGGCGTCGTCGCACGGCTTCGCGGCGGTGTTCGGCGCGCTTGCCGCGATGTGCGTGATCGCGGGCGCGTTCGCGTGGCGCTGGCTTTACGAGCCGCCGATGTCGAAGTCCGCGCGGCATCACGCACAAGCCGCGCCGCTTGCAAACGCCACGGTCTGGCGCGTGGTACTCGGCATCGGCATTCTGTGTGTGCCGCAGTTCGCCATCCTGACGTTCGCGACGGTCTTCATGCACGACATCGGCCACTTCGGCGTGACCGCGATCAGCGCGACGATGGCCGCGCTCCAGCTCGGCGCCATGGCCATGCGCGTATGGAGCGGCCGTCACACCGACCGGCACGGCAACCGCCGCGCGTACATGCGCGCATCGACGTGCGCGGCGGCGTTGTCGTTCGTGGTGTTGGCGGCGGCGAGCGCATTCGGCGTCGCGCATTGGCCGATGCTGCTCGCGTTGCTGATCGTGCTCGCAGGCATTTGCGTGTCGGCGTGGCACGGCGTGGCCTACACGGAACTCGCGACGCTCGCGGGCGCGGCGCGCGCAGGCACGGCGCTCGGCATGACGAACACGGCTGTCTACGCGGGATTCTTCATCACGCCGCTCGCGATTCCGCACGTGCTGGCGCTTGGCTCGTGGCCTTTGGTCTGGCTCGCAGGCGCCGTCTTCGCCATGCTCGCATGGCCGTTGTTTCCGAAGCCCGCGCGCGCTTAAACTGGCCGTCCGTCTATCTTGCAAAACGGAGCGCCATCTTGATTCTCATCGGCCAATACGATTCCCCGTTCGTGCGGCGCGTGGCCATCGCGCTGACGCTTTATGGCATGGCGTTCGAGCATCGTCCGTGGTCCGTGTTCGGCGATGCCGACAAGATCGCGCCATTCAATCCGCTCGTGCGCGTGCCGACGCTCGTGCTCGATTCCGGCGATGTGCTGATCGAAAGCGCGATGATCCTCGATTATCTCGACGAAGAAGCCGGCGATGCGCGCGCGATGATTGCATCGAGCGGTCGGGCGCGGCGGGAGGCTTTAAAGGTCTGCGCGCTCGCCACCGGACTCGCGGACAAGGCCGTCGCGTTGGTGTACGAACGCGTGCTGCACGAGCAGAAGTCGCAGGTTTGGTTGGAGCGCTGCTCGGGACAAGTAGCGCGTGTGCTGGACGTGCTCGAAGCAGACCGTGTGGCGCGCAAAACGCCGTATTGGTTCGGCGATGCCATCAATCACGCGGATATCGCCGTGGCCTGCGCGCTGCGTTTCACACGCGAAGCGCATCCGACGATCTTCGATGCAACGCGCTGGCCGATGCTCGCCGCTCACGCC
Organism: Caballeronia sp. A2-2; assembly: GCF_057612605.2. Lineage (NCBI taxonomy): Bacteria > Pseudomonadati > Pseudomonadota > Betaproteobacteria > Burkholderiales > Burkholderiaceae > Caballeronia > Caballeronia sp. A2-2. The sequence continues at coordinate 217,461 of NZ_CM172588.1, forward strand.
GACCGATGCGAAGCGCTGCCTGTGTTCCAGCAGATCGTGCAGCCGTTCAATCCGCCGCAGTAAAAGTCAGACGCGCGCCAGCGAAGTCAGATCCCAGCGCGGCTTCACGGTGAACGCGTAGTCGCGCACGGCCTGCTCCGGCCAGCGCGCGAGCCGCAGCGCGCCCGCCAGCGCGATCATCGCGCCGTTGTCGGTGCACAGCGACAGGTCGGGATAGTGGACATCGAAGCGACGCTTTTTTGCGGCCGCCGAGAGCGCCTCACGCAACTGCCGGTTCGCGCCGACGCCACCCGCGACAACCAGGCGTTTAAGGCCCGTCTTTTTCAAAGCCGCGAGCGATTTGGCGACGAGCACGTCCACCGCGGCATCCACGAAACCGCGCGCGAGATCGGCCTTCGCCTGCTCGCAGACGTTCTCGCCGAGCTTGCGGCTTTGCGTCAGCACGGCGGTTTTCAGGCCGCTGAAGCTGAAGTCCAGATCGCCCGAATGCAGCATGGGACGCGGCAGCGTGACCGCGCCGGGCGTGCCGAATTCCGCGAGGCGCGAGACTTCAGGGCCACCCGGATAACCCAGACCGAGCAACTTGGCGGTTTTGTCGAAGGCTTCGCCTGCGGCGTCGTCGAGCGTTTCGCCGAGCGTTTCGTAGACGCCGACATCCGTCACGCGCATGAGTTGCGTGTGTCCGCCCGAGACGAGCAGCGCGACGAACGGAAAGGGCGGCGGGGCATCGACGAGTAAAGGCGAAAGCAAATGCCCTTCGAGATGATGGATGCCGACCGTCGGTTTATCCCACGCCATCGCCAGCGCATTGGCGATGCTCGCGCCGACCAGCAGCGCGCCCGCCAGCCCCGGCCCTTGCGTGAACGCGATGGCATCGATCGCGGCGCGTTCGACCTGCGCCTCGTTCATCACCTGTTCGAGCAGCGGCAGCGCGCGCCGGATGTGATCGCGCGAGGCCAGTTCCGGCACGACGCCGCCGTATTCGCGATGCATCGCGATCTGCGAATGGAGCGCGTGCGAAAGCAGGCCGCGCTCGCTGTCGTACAGCGCGAGGCCGGTTTCGTCGCAGGAACTTTCGATGCCGAGAACGAGCATGGGAATGGGGCGCCGGAGGTAACAGAAAAGTATAGCAGCGCGGGCGTTTTGGCGAAGGGCACGCCGCGTCGCCGGTTAGAATGCGCGGCATGGAATCCTTCGATATTGCCGTCATCGGCGCGGGTGCGGCGGGCATGATGTGCGCCGCCGTCGCCGCTCAGTCGGGCCGCCGCGTGGTGCTGATCGATCACGCCGAGCGGCTCGCGGAAAAAATCCGCATCTCGGGCGGCGGTCGCTGCAACTTCACGAACATCAATGCGCAGCCGGCCAATTTTTTGTCGGCGAATCCGCATTTTTGCCGCTCGGCGCTGGCGCGCTACACGCCGCGCGACTTTCTCGCGTTGCTCATGACGTATCGCGTGAAGTGGCACGAGAAGCACAAGGGCCAGCTTTTCTGCGACGACTCCAGCGAAACGATCATCGACGTGCTGAAAAGCGAGTGCGATGCGGGCAGCGTGATCTGGCGTCGGCCGGTTTCGGTACACGAAATCCGGCACGATGGCGCGCGTTTCGCGCTCGACACCAGCGCGGGCGAGATCGATACGGCGGCGCTCGTGATCGCGACCGGCGGCTTGTCGATCCCGAAGATCGGCGCGACGGATTTCGGCTATCGCGTCGCGAAGCAGTTCGGGCACAAGCTCGTGGAGACGCGTCCGGCGCTCGTGCCGCTTACGTTCACGTCCGCCGATTGGGCGCCGTTCGCGGCGTTGTCGGGGTTGTCGCTGCCGGTTCGCATCAGCACGGGACGCGGCAAGACGCGCGGCGAGTTCGACGAGGATTTGCTGCTGACGCATCGCGGCGTGTCGGGGCCGGGCGTGCTGCAGATTTCGAGCTACTGGAATACGTCGGAACCGATTCACGTCGATCTCTTGCCCGACACCGATGCCACCGATTTGCTCATCGACGCCAAGGCGGGATCGAAGAAGCAGATCGGCAATTTCCTGTCGGAGCACGTGCCTGCGCGTCTTTCCCAAGCGTGGCTCGAAGCGCGCCGCGTGGCTGCCGATGCGCGTCTCGCCGATCTGCCCGACCGCGTGCTCAAGGAAATCGGCGCATCGCTCACGAGCTGGACGCTCACGCCGAGCGGCACCGAGGGTTATCGCAAGGCCGAAGTCACGCGCGGCGGCGTCGACACGCGCGAACTGTCATCCGCGACCATGATGAGCGAGCGCGTCGCGGGCTTGTATTTCATCGGCGAAACGGTGGATGTGACGGGCTGGCTCGGCGGCTATAACTTTCAGTGGGCGTGGGCATCGGGCGTGGCGGCGGCGAAGGCCGCCGCTGAATTCACCCACGCCGTCTGAGCGCCCGCACGGGCGTTTCACCAGTCTCGAAAAGAAAACCCGTTTGCTATACTCAGAACGTCATGGAAGGCAGGCGAAGGCCGGCTTTCTTCATGGCTGGCGCGCCACGGCGACGGGCATACACGCTGTCAAGAACATCCCGCATGATCCCGCTTGAGGAGCGTTTCCCAAGCGGGTTTTTACTTTCGCGAGTGCCTCCCTGACGCGCCGCCAGAAATCAATTCACGCACCAGCATTGGAAAAAAGATGAGCCTCAAGGACCAGATCAGCGACGATATGAAAGCCGCCATGCGCGCGCGCGAAACCGAGCGCCTCGGCACGATTCGTCTGCTGCTCGCGGCAATCAAGCAGCGTGAAGTGGACGACCGCGTCACGCTCGACGATGCGGGCATCACCGCCGTCATCGACAAGATGATCAAGCAGCGCAAGGATTCGATCAGCCAGTTCGAAGCCGCCAGCCGCACCGATCTCGCCGACAAGGAAAAGGCCGAACTCGCCGTGTTGTCCGCCTACATGCCCGAACAGCTTTCCGCCGATGCCATCGCCGCCGAAGTGCAGGCCGCCGTCGCCGCGACGGGCGCTGCCGGCCCGCAGGACATGGGCAAGGTGATGGGCGTGCTCAAGCCGAAGCTCGCCGGCCGCGCCGACATGACGGCGGTTTCCGCGCAGGTGAAAGCCGCGCTCACGAAGTAATTCGATCAACGTAACAGCGCCGCCATCCGGTGATTCCGCACGCATTTCTGCAAGATTTGCTCAACCGCGTCGATATCGTCGACGTGGTGGGCCGCTACGTCCAGTTGAGAAAGGGCGGAGCGAATTTCATGGGCCTGTGCCCGTTTCATAACGAAAAAAGCCCGTCGTTCACGGTGAGTCCGACCAAGCAGTTCTATCACTGCTTCGGCTGCGGCGCGCATGGGACGGCGATCGGCTTTTTGATGGAGCACACGGGGCTGACGTTTCCCGAGGCGGTCAACGATCTCGCGCAAAACGTGGGCTTGACCGTGCCGCAGGAGCCGTCCAACTCGTTCCGAAGTGGCGCGGGTGGCGGCGAAAGCGCGCCCAGCAAGGCCGTCACTATCGCGCTCAGTGATGTGATGCAGACGGCAAGCGACTTTTACCGCAAGCAATTGCGCGGCGCGCCGAACGCCATCGAATACCTTAAAAAGCGCGGTCTGACGGGCGAGATCGCGCAGCGCTTCGGCCTCGGTTACGCGCCGGACGGCTGGCAGAACCTCGAAACCGCGTTCCCGGACTATCGCAACGAGAATCTGGTCGAGGCGGGACTGGTCATCGTCAGCGAGAAAACGGACGCGCAAGGACAGGCGCGCCGTTACGACCGCTTCCGCGAACGCGTGATGTTCCCCATCCGCAATGTGAAGGGCAGCGTGATCGGCTTCGGCGGACGCGTGCTCGACGGCGGCGAACCGAAGTATCTGAATTCTCCGGAAACGCCTTTGTTTAGCAAAGGCAGCGAGCTTTACGGTCTTTTCGAGGCGCGTCTTGCCATTCGTGAACTGGGCTACGTGCTGGTCGTCGAAGGCTACATGGATGTCGTCGCGCTCGCGCAACTCGGGTTTGCGAACGCCGTGGCGACGCTCGGCACGGCCTGCACGCCGATCCACGTTCAGAAGCTGTTCCGCCAGACCGACAGCGTGGTGTTCAGCTTCGACGGCGATTCTGCCGGACGCCGCGCCGCGCGCCGTGCGCTGGAAGCGGCGCTGCCGCATGCCGCGGACAACCGCACGGTCAAGTTCCTGTTCCTGCCGAAAGAGCACGATCCGGACAGCTACGTGCGCGAATTCGGCACGGATGGCTTTGGCGAACAAGTCGATCGCGCGATGCCGCTTTCGCAGTTTCTGCTGAACGAGGTGCTGAACGACAAGCAACTGGATCAGCCGGAAGGGCGCGCAAAAGCATTGTTCGATGCCAAACCGCTGCTTCAGGCGCTGCCGGCCAACGCGTTGCGCGTGCAGATTCTGCACATGTTGTCGGACCGGCTCGCCACGCCGTTCGCGGAGATCGCCGCGCTGTGCGACATCGACTCGCGCGCGGCCGCCGTGGCGCGCGCGGCGGTGCCCAAGAGCGAGCGGCGGCGCGTCACGGGTCAGGAACAGCGGGCGCTGCGCAATCTGGTGATGTATCCGGGCATCGCGGTGGCGCTGGATCAGGACTGCGAGCGCACACTCGTCACCATGACCGAGCACGCCGAACTGTTCAGCGAGGTCATCGGTCATGCGCGCGAACTGGGCGGCGCGGCGGAGTTTCAGTTGTTGTCCGAAGTCTTGAGAAATGCAGCAAACGCGCCCACATACAACGACATCTTTCAGGAAATTCTCGCCTATGATGAAAACGTGCGGGATTTGCTGCTGCGCGATCCGGCCGACGAGGCCGCCGCGCAAAGGGTCGAGGATCAGAAACGTCTGCTCGCGGAAGAACTCCAGGCGACGGTCGTGAAGTTGCGGCATGACAGCTATCGCGCACGGCTCGATCAACTCGCGCGTCAGGCGACGCTCTCGCCCGAAGAAGTGGCGGAGTTTTCCGAGTTGTCCGCGCGGGTCGCGCAGATCAAGGCGGGACGGGGCGCGAACCCGGACGCCGGCAGGTGAAATGCTATAATTTCTAGCTAAAGTCTGATTGCTTTTTGTCAACTGATTTGGGCTTCGAGCGTCTCTTTTTTGAGAGAGCGCACCCGGCGGGCAAAAGCAGGGAAGACTCGGGATGTATCGCGCGGTGCGAGCCGTCGCGGCGATTTTGAAGATGGAGAAGTAGGCAGCAAGAGGCGCTGGCTGGATCGGCTATCCGGTTCATGGTGGGCAGTCGCACGCAATGAACCGATAACAGACAGAAAAGCACGCCGACGAACAGACGGGCGCAAGGGAAGCGGCTGCTATCTTGGGTAAGGGCGAACGATCGTGTTTTGATCGAGTTTCGGTCTGATCGGGATGGCGCTCCGGGCAGGGCACGCAGGACGAAGCAGCGTGCGCATCTGGTATTCACGGTTCCATCGGCTGTTGTCCAGCAGCCGCGAGTCGAGACTAAAGCCTGTATGGCGAACTCCATGACGAAAAAGCTGAACGATGTACCCGTCGAAGACGACGCAATGCAACCCGCCGAGCCTGCCGCCGCGCCCGCGGCGAAGGTCGAGAAGGTTCGGGCACGCGACCGCCGCGCGAAGGAAAAAGCGCTTCTGAAGGACGCGTTCTCGTCGAGCGCGCCCGGCACTGTCGAGGAACTCGAAGAGCGGCGCTCGAAACTGCGCGCGCTCATCAAGCTCGGCAAGGAACGCGGCTTCCTGACCTACGGCGAAATCAACGATCACCTTCCGGACAATTTCACGGAAACCGAGGCGATCGAAGGCATCATCAGCACGTTCAACGACATGGGCGTGGCGGTGTACGAGCAGGCGCCCGATGCCGAAACGCTGCTGCTGAACGACAACGCCCCGAACGCATCTTCCGACGATGAAGTCGAGGAAGAAGCCGAAGTCGCGCTCTCCACCGTCGATTCCGAATTCGGCCGCACGACCGATCCCGTGCGCATGTACATGCGCGAGATGGGCACGGTCGAACTGCTCACGCGTGAGGGCGAAATCGAGATCGCCAAGCGCATCGAGGACGGCCTCAAGCACATGGTCATGGCGATTTCCGCCTGCCCGACCACCATCGCCGATATTCTCGCGATGGCCGAGCGCGTGCAGAACGACGAAACGCGCGTGGACGAACTCGTCGATGGTCTGATCGATCCGAATGCGCAGGACACCGATGGTTTCTCGGAGCAGGAAGCCGAGGCGATCGAATCCGAAGAAGAGGAAACGGACGAAGAGAACGACGACAGCGAGGAAGAGGAAGATGACGGCAGCGCGCAGGCCACGGCCAACGCCGCGCAGCTCGAAGCCCTCAAGCTTCAGTCGCTGGAGAAGTTCGCGCTCATCAGCGAGTGGTTCGACAAGATGCGCCGCGCCTATGAAAAGGAAGGCTACAAGTCGAAGGCGTATCTGAAGGCGCAGGAAGCCATTCAGACCGAGTTGATGAACATTCGCTTCACGGCGCGTACTGTCGAGCGTCTGTGCGACACGCTGCGCGCGCAGGTGGATGAAGTGCGTCAGGTCGAGCGGCAGATTCTGCATACCGTCGTCGATAAATGCGGCATGCCGCGCGCCGAGTTCATCACGCGTTTTCCGGGCAGTGAGACGGACCTCGAATGGTCGGATAAGGTCGTGGCGGAAGGGCATGAGTACAGTGCCGTGCTCGAACGCAATATTCCCGCTATTCGCGAGCAGCAGCAGCGTTTGCTGGATTTGCAGGCGCGCGTGGTGTTGCCGCTGAAGGACCTCAAGGAAACCAACCGTCAGATGGCGGCGGGTGAATTGAAGGCGCGTCAGGCCAAGCGTGAAATGACCGAGGCCAATTTGCGGCTTGTTATTTCCATCGCGAAGAAATACACCAATCGCGGCCTGCAGTTCCTCGATCTGATTCAGGAAGGCAATATCGGCTTGATGAAGGCGGTGGACAAGTTCGAATATCGTCGCGGCTATAAGTTTTCGACGTACGCGACGTGGTGGATTCGACAGGCCATCACGCGGTCGATCGCCGATCAGGCGCGCACCATTCGAATTCCGGTTCACATGATCGAGACGATCAACAAGATGAACCGTATTTCGCGGCAGATTTTGCAGGAAACCGGTCTTGAGCCGGACCCGGCGACGCTGGCCGAGAAGATGGAGATGCCCGAGGACAAGATCCGCAAGATCATGAAGATCGCGAAGGAGCCGATCTCCATGGAAACGCCGATCGGTGACGACGACGACTCGCATCTGGGCGATTTCATCGAAGATACCAACACGGTGGCGCCATCCGATGCGGCGTTGCATGCATCCATGCGCGATGTCGTGAAGGACGTGCTCGATTCGCTGACGCCGCGTGAGGCGAAGGTGTTGCGCATGCGGTTTGGCATCGAGATGAGCACGGATCACACGCTCGAGGAAGTCGGCAAGCAGTTCGATGTGACGCGAGAGCGGATTCGGCAGATCGAGGCGAAGGCGTTGCGCAAGCTGAGGCATCCGAGCCGTTCGGACAAGCTGAAATCCTTCCTCGAAGGGAATTGATTGGCTTCGGGCTTGTATTGGGATGCGTTGTGAGGCACACTCGCAAACCTTCAATTAGCCTTGCGCGTTTGGGGATGTAAAGGAAGCGCCGTCGAGGCGCTTTCTTTTTGTTCTCTTTGGACGCTTGCGCTCGCTTGTGCAAGGGCCGGAAGCTTAATTGGTATAAGCTGTCGACTCATAATCGACCGACAGTGGGTTCGAATCCCACCCGGCCCACCAGCCATTTCTCCGAGTTATCAAAGGGTTGGCGGTTTTGCGTCCCTGACAGGGGGCTTTCGGGGACACTCCGGGGACTATGTGGGTCACAGTGCCCACTAAGGGCCCATGACCTCTACCTTGCTCAGCCTGCGTTTCGCAGCGTCGTACTCTGTGTGTTCCCCTTCGTCCGGCACCTTGTCGGTGAGCTCTTAATCTCCCAAACGGCAACGTCGTAGAGTCGTTGTCGATCCTCGCCGCTCGAAATCATTCGCGCCTTCACGGAAACGGTGAAAAATCAGCGTGTGATAGCTCTCAACCGGTCCACTCCGACAACCGAAACAAAGCCGCTTTTTTCAGAATCTGATATTGGTCAGCATTGCGCCGATGCAAACGGTGCCGATTCGTGACAAATCAGACGAGGGGTGAGGAATGAAAAGATCCGGCACCGCAATGTTCGGCACCCTGTTATTGCCATTGACGATGGCTCTAGTCCACGTAGCGTCGGCGGCCACGCCTGAGAAAAAAATTTCGGCAACCGAACTTGCCGACCGTACCGTCGAACGTCGTGCCGTTGAAGCTGTTTTATGGGGGATGCCGGCTGTCAACTTTGAATTGATGCTTCAGGCGTTACAGAAGCTGCACGGCACGTCTAATCAAGTTGCATATTGGTCTCGTCCGGTGGACTGGAAAAACCAGACGCTCACGCCGAATCCCGACACCATCTACCTCATGCCTTTCTATGACGTGCGCAACGGTGCAATGGTGCTCGAAATTCCACCAGCAGACGACGGGTCGATCACCGGCAGCATCGACGATAGCTGGCAGAACGCGCTTGTTGACGTAGGTCCGGCCGGTGCAGACAAGGGAAGCGGCGGCAAGTACCTGATTGTGTCGCCTGACTTCAAGGACACGATTCCCAAGGGCTATACGGTAGTTCGTTCGGATACTTACCGAGGCTATGCACTTCTGCGGTCCAATCTGAAATCCGGCAGCGACGATGCCATCGCCAAGGCCGTCGAGTATGGCAAGCGGATCCGGTTTTATCCGCTCGAGGGCGATTCCGGACAAACGAAATTCGTCGATGCCTACGGTCAGATGTTCGACGCCACTATCCCTTACGACGCACGTTATTTCGTAACCCTGAATGACTTCGTACAGGCAGAGCCTTGGCTGACGCGGGACAAAGTCATGATAGGCATGCTCGATTCGATTGGCATTCAGCAAGGCAAGAAGTTTTCGCCTGATGCAAAGACCAAGAGAATATTTAATTCTGCCGCGCGTGAAGCCCGGGCATCGCTTGATGTGCAATACGAGAAAGTCTTCGTTCCACCATTCAACGCGGGCTCGCATTGGGCGTTGCCGGCCTCGCGCGAGGTCGCCGAAGGGATGCCGAGCTTTTTCGACAAGCCGGACAGTTATCCCGTTGACGCGCGCGCCGTGACCTATTCGATGGCGTTTTTCAGCGCAAAACAAATCGGCACCGGCCAGTTCTACCTGATGACGATCAAAGACCGTGACGGCAGGTGGCTCGACGGACGCAAAGCCTATCGTTTGAACGTACCGGCGAATGCTCCGGTCAAGCTGTATTGGTCGGCCACTGTCTATGATGGTCTCACCCACGCATTGATTCGCCATTCACGTTGGTCGAGTCGCTCGTCCAACACGCCTGGGCTGCAGAAGAACACGGATGGCTCAGTAGATATCTATTTCGCACCTGTCGCACCGTCTGGCAAGGAATCGAACTGGATTCCGACCCATCCGAGCGGCCGCTTCGAAGTCCTGTTTCGTCTTTATGGCCCCGAGAAACCTTTCTTCGACAAGATCTGGAAGCTGCCGGATATCGAATCTTTGAAGTAGCTGGCATTGGCAGGCAGCAAACGACAATGGAGAAACCGATGCTGAAGCGCGGCCGCATCACCATGGCAATTGTCCTCGCTATCATGTGCAGTCCAATCGTTCGGGCACAGCAGGTTGCAACGCCCCGACTGGCATCGGAAGTGCCCGGTACGCCGGCGGGAACAGTAATGACCCGGGAATACGTGGCTGCGGTCGGTCGCATCGCATATATTTGGGGTTGGCCGCTCGTGAGCAATTTCAACCGGTCGCTGGGAATGAAGGATTTGCCGGAGCGGGGTCGAGTAGGTGGGGTGGTGCCGGCTGCGCCTCCGAATCACATCTCCATGCTGACCGACTATATTGATGCTGCCGAAAACTACGTGACCTGTCCTAACCAGGATACGGTCTACGGTGCCGGCTATATGCGTCTCGATGTGACGCCGATCGTCATTCAGGTGCCGGATTTCGGCGACCGTTTCTACACCTACCAGATCACGGATGGCCGCACTGATTCGCTCGCCAGCATCGGAAAGCAGCATCACACCAAGCCAGGCTTCTACCTCCTGGTTGGCCCGCATTGGACCGGCAAAAGGCCTGCTGGCATGAACGCTGTCTATCGATCGCCGACCGATCTTGTAGCCATTGTTCCCAGAGTATTTCAGGACGACACACCCGAGGACATAGCTGCGATCCAGCCGTTGCTCAAGCTGGTACAGGCGTATCCGCTTAGCCAGTTCACAGGCAAGATGCAGATCAAAAACTGGAAAAACACGCCTTCTTTCCCTGCGCCGTCGGCGGGAGGCGCGGGCGAAGTCAAATGGGTCGATCCCGAAAAATTCTTTGACGAGTTGCCGGACGTGATGAAGATGATTCCGCCGCTGCCCGGCGAGGAAGCCCTGTACGGCATGATCGATTCAGTGCTGAAAGCCGCGTCGAAAAACCCCGAACTGAAGGCGTCGTTAAAGCAAGCTGCCGTCGCGACAGAGGCCGATGTTATCGCGCCACTCTTTGAATTCCACAACAACGGCCGACCGGTGGGACACGGATGGACGTCTCCTCCCAACGGTGCACGGTGGGGAACGGATTATCTTTCACGGACGGCCACCGCGAAGTCAAACATGTACGATAACGCGCCCGAGGAAACGCGATATATCTACACGGACTTCGACTCCAACGGCCAGCGTCTGAATGGCGCGAGTCGCTACACGGTCACGTTTCCGAAGGGGAAACTTCCTCCAGTCGACGGATTCTGGTCGCTAACGCTTTACAACAGTGAGCATCTTTTCGAAGCGAACCAACTGAATCGCTTCTCGCTCGGTACCAAAAGCAAAAATCTAAAGTACAACCCGGACGGCTCGCTCACGCTCTATTTCCAGCACGATTCACCCGGGGCACAGAAAGAGGCGAACTGGGTTCCGGCACCCAAGGGTGCGTTCTCGCTCTACATCCGGTCATACTGGCCTCGGCGGGCGATTCTTGACGGCTCATGGTCTCCGCCACCGGTCACGCGCGCGGATTAGTCGATTTCTTTAAGTGATGAGCTTGAGTCGCAGCAACGAAGAAAAGCGGCATTCAGCTGATTTCCAGCCACAGAGGAGCCTTTCCAACGTCTGCGGGACTGTCTTTCATGAACGTCCCTTGGCGGGTGAGCACCGACGCGAGACGGACGACGTTCGTAGTTACTTTCTCAGTTGCTCACGCTTATCTAAACAGCCGTTCGCGCTCGCTGATCAGCATGAGCCTGCACATGTGAATGCCGTCGTGCCAAGAAGCGGCTACGGTCGCTTTGCGGTACGCGCCAACGGCTGGGTGCGCAACGTGATCGTGCGCGTCTCCAAGGTGCGCGACCTCGGCTAGCTCGACCGCTACACCTTCTACGAGCACCGCAAACCGTTGCTGGCCGCGCCGCCGGATGTAATTCGCGTCGATGAAAAGCATCTGCGCGAGTATTACGTCGCCAACGTCTGCGGCGTGATCTTCACGACCAACCATCTCACCGACGGGCTGTACCTGCCCGCCGACGATCGCCGCCATTTCGTCGCGTGGAGCACGGCCACCGCTGCCGAGTTCAGTGAGGACTACTGGCGGGCGTTGTGGACCTGGTATGGCGAGGACGGACACGGTCATGTGGCCGCATGGCTGCGCGCCCGCGATCTCTCGGGCTTCGATCCGAAAGCGCCGCCCCCTCATACGCCCGCGTTCTGGACCATGATGTAGGCGGGCGACGCACCCGAACGCGGCGAGATGCGCGACCTCGTCGATCTGCTCGGGAATCCCTCTGCACTCACGCTCGACGATCTCATCTCGGGCGCCATGCGTCACAACCCGCGCTCGGTGGAGACGGAACTGGCCGACCGTCACAATCGCCGTGCCATTCCCCACCAGATGGAGCGTGCGGGCTATACGCCGGTCCGCAACCCGGACGCCGATGACGGTCTGTTCCGCGTATCAGGACGGCGCGTCGTGGTCTATGCCCAACGCGCGTTGACCTTCGCCGAGCAGGTGCGCGTGGCCCGTGAGCGCATGAAGGTCGGCAGTCTTCCCTGAACCCGGCGTTAGTGACTCCGCTGACTCACTGACGTCCCTTCGAACGTTAAGAACGTGCGATCAAAGTCGGGTCCGCGCTCGAGCGCATCCGCGCAACCCGCGCCGGTGCTGGGCGGGCCGTGGAAAAACTTCTCGACAGTCAGGGCGTGTGGCGCAGACTCGACAGTGGACAACGCTGGGGACAACGGTGAACGAGCGCGCAAGCGTGCCCATGCGTGGAAAGCGCGCAGCGGCGGCAAAGCCGTGTGTGGGGCGGGTGCGGGGTCAAGCGAAATTGTTATGCACTGCTGCGGAGTCCGACACCGGAGTTTTCGTAAAATCAAGTCGCGCGGTTGTGTCGTATTCTGTTGTGTCCGGCGCGTGGTCGCGCTGGAACAGGAGCTTGGCAGCTCCTAGTATTGTCGTCCCCGGTTCGCCTGCGCAAAGCAGGCGTATGCCGGAAGACCCCGCACGCCTTCCCCAATTGGAGACGTCGTGATGCTCCTGCTCGCCTATGGGCGGAACATGGTAGGGAACCCGCAAGGGTTTCCGGTTATGGTCATTCTCCCGGTCTGCCGACCTTGTCAATGTTCCGCCCGCCCCTTCGTCTGAGAGCGAGGGATGCGGTGCCGGGCCTTCACAGGAACGCGATCCGTGGCACACAACAACACCATCGGCAGCATCCGGGCAGCGTCTCGAAGTCCAACGCATTGGAACCACCATCGCGGACCCGCACCCGGTCATCCTCTTTGGCGTCGCACAGACGCTCAAACACCATCCTGATATTGATCTAGTTGGCGAAGCGACATCGTTCGTCAATCTCTTTGAAGTGCTCAAGCAGCACGCGAGCGATGTGCTCGGCATCGATTTGAGCCTCCCCGGTGGTCCGTATGACCAAGGACTGTTCAATCACCTCCAATTTCATTTTCCCAACATCGAACTCGTCGTCCACAAGAAAGACTCCGTGACCGAGATCGCTCAGGCAATCCGGCACGTCGCACGCGGCCAGGAACACTATGGATCGCGCGTCAAGGCCGTGCTCGAGCGTTGCAATTGTCAGACGGTCTGAGCTGAATCTCGCTTCAGCTCAACTGACTCCAGGCTGCGATCAGTCTTGGCTCGTCAGACGGAGGCGGTAAGCGCCTGTTTTAAGCCAGAGGATTCCGATTGTTACCAGTAGTTATTTCGCGCGTAAATAGCGGTCCTTCGCTTCGCGCGTGACCGGCATTCTCAAAGATTTAAGAAATATAACGAAATGATTAAGCATTCCTACAGGCTAATTTTCAATCGCGTGCGTGGCGTGCTGGTAGCGGTCGCTGAGTTTGTGTCGGCGCACGGTAGCGGAGCAGGGAAGCAAGAAGACGTTACACGGCGCACGCCGGCCGGTTCAATCGGTGCGCCGGTTGTGAGCGCACTGGCCTGGGCTGCCATCGTGCTGCTCGGCGCGGCGTCCGGATGGGCGAACGCACAGGTGGTCGCAGCACCTGGTTCCGGTGCGCAGGTCATTCAAACTCAGAATGGTCTGAATCAGGTGAATATCGCAAGACCGTCTGGCAGCGGCGTGTCGCTTAACACCTATTCACAGTTCGATGTGCCAGCCAAGGGCGCGATTCTCAATAACTCGCCCACCAATATCCAGACTCAGCAGGCCGGGTTCATCAGTGGCAACGCGAATCTGACGCCGGGCAATTCGGCCAAGATCATCGTCAATCAGGTGATGAGCAATGCGCCGTCCCAGTTGCGGGGGTATTTGGAAGTCGCGGGCCCTCGCAGCGAAGTCATCGTTGCTAATCCGTCGGGGCTGGTGCTGGATGGCGGAGGCTTCATTAATACGTCGCGCGCGATTCTCACGACCGGCACGCCGAACTTCGGCGCCAACGGCAGTCTCGCAGGCTTCAGTGTTACCGGCGGCGCCATCACCGTGCAAGGCGCGGGGCTGAACGCGACCAATGTCGATCAGGTCGACTTACTGGCGCGCGCCATTCAGGTTAATGCCGCGATCTACGCGAACAATCTGAACGTCGTTGCAGGTTCGAATCAGGTTGATCACGACACACTTGCTGCGACGCCGATTGCCGGAAGCGGTGCAGCGCCATCGGTCGCGATCGATGTGAGCGCGTTGGGCGGCATGTACGCCAATCGTACGCAACGCAATGGTTCGAACATCACGGCGGGCGGCACGACGTCGTTCATCGCCAAGGGGAACAGCACGGCGGGAAGCGGCAACGTGACGATCGCGGGTTCGAATGTGAACGCCAGCGACGTGGTGCTGGCCGCGAGCAACCAGGTCAATCTGGTCAACTCGACGGACACGGATTCGAACCGCAGCAAGAACGAATCGAGCAGCGGCAGCATCGGCGTGTTCTACGGTTCGTCGGGGTACGGCGTGGAAGCGTCGGGCAGCCGCGCGCACGGCAATGCGAATTCTGATTCGACGGCGCAGAACAATACGCACATCAGTGGCACGAACAGCGTGAGCATTGTGTCGGGTGGCGATACGAACATCAAGGGCGCGACGGTCAATGGCGGGCAAGTCTCCGCGTTGATCGGCGGCGATCTGAACATCGCGAGCGTGCAGGACACGAGCCAGAGCGCGGCGCATCAGGAGAGTCAGAGCGCCGGGGTGAGCATCAGTCAGGGTGGCGGCAGCGCGAGCTACAGCCAGCAGAAGGGCGATGCGCATGGGGATTACAACGGCGTCGAGGAGCAGAGCGGCAACTACCTCGACGATCTGACCATCGGCAGCCGCTACACGGTGCGTGGCTTCGACGGGGAACAGATGCTCGCGGCCGAACGTGGCTTCTACTGGCGCAACGAGTTGCAGGCGCCGGTCGGCAAGACAGGGCAGACGCTTTACGCTGGCATAGACTACGGGCGCGTATTCGGACCGAACACGACGTTCTTGGCCGGCACCCAACTCGTGGGCGCGGTGATCGGAATCCGGGGTGGCATGCCTTCGAAGTACGTCGGTATTAGTTATGACCTTTTCGCGGGTACGCCAATTTATAAACCGTCGGGATTCCCGACCTCACGTGTGACGGTCGGGTTTCAGGTAACAGCGCAACTTTAAGAACATGATGTCGCGCGTGCTGCCGGATGGACAGCGGAGAAGGGGGCGCCGTTTCCGCGCGGTTTGCGAGGCTTGCAAGCTCAGGAACAATGCCGGGGACAGTCGAGGGGCACTCAGGGGCACGAATAGATTCAACCCCTTTGTTTATCAAACACTTGGTGCCCCTGTATGCCCCGCCATGTCCCGTTCGCAGGGGTTCGAATCCCGCCCGGCCCACCAACACTTATTTAAAACTATCAAAGAGTTGGCGGTGTTTACGTGCCTGACAAGGGGCTTCTGGGGACGATGTGGGGCACAGCGTCCGCTAGGCAGCAACGACTTCTCTCCATCTTGCTGGCTGCAACAATTAAACTCATCCTAATCTAACGCGAGTATTGAGTAAGTTTCTCGAACGCATTGAGTGGGTCACTTCTCTGGCATAAACCCGCAATGTAGATTGGGGGTGACATATTCCGCCCTCGCGAGTGTGTTTTCCAAGTGCCGAGTTCGCCCACGCGAGCCAGCCCGCGCAGGCTCGGCGCGAAGCGGCCCGTACCCAGGGCCGATGAAGCACCCCCGCTGACCCGTGTGCTCGATTCGATGGCGATCTGGGGTACGCGGTTCGAACGCCATGCGTTGGCGTGCAACCGACCAAATTGACCCGGCACGGTAGACGAAGCACTGAACAATTCCTACGTAAAGGATAAAGGGATTCCGACTAAGGCTTAAAAACCAGTTGCTCGTGCCATTTCAGGTATGGCTTGAGATCATCGAAATCTCGTAACCGCAGCCGTGTTTTTGGATCGATGCAAAAATGTCGCTGGTGTGCGATCGATATCTGCGAGCTGATGCGAATTTGGAAGTCTTCGTCGAACGTGATTAGGCCGCGATCAAAGAGACGGTCTAGAGTAGGGACGAGCAATAAGCCATTTGATACGCTGATCCGCTCATCAGCCGTATCGCACCTGCTCCACGGCTTGATGTGGCTCGCAGTGAGCACCTCTTTCATTGAGACCTGCGTGACGGAACAGCCACCCCAGCGCTCGAAAAGGGCATCCCGGTAGGGTCCTTGGCCGACACGCGCTTTGATGACCGCGTCACGTTCGGTTTCGCTTAAATTTCGGATTAATTCCTGGAGCAGCGAATCGTCTCCAAGATCGGGAATCTCTGGGGACGCGTCGTCTATTTCGCGGGTGGGCGGATGTTCTCCCCGCACGATTCGATATTCTCCACCTCCGACGATCGAGAAGTCGTAGTCGTGAATCCACCAAGTTGCGGGGTCTAGTTCTCGCGCCGAAACAGTCGATGCGCGATCGGCATTTGTCTCATCAACATCGTCGCCGTCCAAAAGGATCAGTCGCACTGGTCGTTTGAGCTTGTATGCTGCTTGAACCGCGAAGTCGAGATCACGCGAGCGCCTGGTCCAGGTACGCAGACGATTACGTACCTCACTCCGGCGCTCGCCTCTGTCGAGATCCAGAAGTCGTTGACGGTATGCCCTATCGTTTCCGATATAAACGACCCCGTCTTCTTTGATTGTCAAGCCGTCAAACCATATGCAGGCGACGAGCGATTCGCTCTCGCTGCCCGGAAAAGCCCAAGCTGTGTTCCGCGAGATGTTGTCGTTCGGATTGGCGATGACTTCGCCGTCGTTCTTTACGTCCCAAGCAGAGACGTCGTGACCAGCTTCGCGCACGTCTTGGCCTGATTGCTCAGGCCGTCGAGGCGCTGGTGGCGCCGGACGAAGCCGAGGAAGTCAAGCGCGTCGCGAGGGCCCTCCTGGCCCGCCTCTATGAACTCATGGACGGCGTGGACTGGCTGCGCGGTCAGGAAACGCGCGGCGCGGTGTGGTTGGAAATCCGACAGCAATTAAACGATTTGCCCCAGCAACCTTATCCAGATGCCTTATGGAATGCGAAGGTCGGCCGGGTGTGGAGTTTCGTCGCGCGACGTTATGCCGGCGAGGGCGCTCGTATTCACTCATTCCTCAAGTTTTCTTTGGCGCCTTTACCTCATGCTTCTGCCAATACTGAAACTCATCTTCATGAATTTCATATTCGAGTTCATCTACGCGCTGTTGAAGCCGTTCTTGTACATCCGCGACTGCCTGGTTATAGATAGTAGGACCAATCTCCTCGAGAAAGAAGCCAAGCAATGCGCCAGCGGCAATGTTGCCTATGCGCTGCTCCATGTTTTTTTCGAAATACTTCTGGATCGAGGCGATTGCATCGGCGCGGCTTTCTTTAGCAGCCCGTTGAAATATCCCTGAATGAACGCGCGCTCGTTTATCCGCAAGAGCTAGCACGATGCAGTGTTTCAAATGAATTGACGCCAACTTTTCTTTGATTCATCTGCTGCCAATGCCGCTTTGCTTCTCGCTTACGTTTTCAAGCTGCCCGAGCAGCAAGCGTTCGCATGCGGGTCAAGTTGTACGCCACCTGAGTCAGCAGAAAAAGTTGGTCGACTCGCTTCAGACCTCGATACATCGCCTGCCGAATCCGCCCGACGGTCTTGCCCCATCCGAACACCTGCTCGATGCATTTGCGTTTGCACTGACTCATTGCATAGCCGGGCCATCGCGTGGTTCGAGCGTCGATCGCGGAACCGCCCGCGCGTGCATCGTTTTGCGCCACGTGCGGTGTCACGTTGTTCGCGCGACACGTCGCCACGAAGCCAGCCGTATCGTAGTTCTTGTCGGCACCGACCGTTATGGTCGTACCGGCACATTGCGCAGCATCCGCAAGCATCTGCGCGGCAGCGTCGCGTTCGGCCGTGCCGCTGGCCTGCGTGACCTGCGCGTTGACCACGAGACCATGCCGGTTATCGGTCAGCACGTGACCCATGTAGCAAAGCACCGCGCCCGTGCCACGACTCTTGCGGAACAGTCGTGCCTGATTGTCCGTGCTGGATTCGTGTGTGTCGTTGCTGCGTTTCTCGCCGCGCCAGTTCTCCTGCGAGCCGTCTCCGCCCTCAGGCGGCGAATCGTCATCCGGTTTCGTCTTGGGCACGAAACTCTTGTGCCCCGCCCACGCCTGAATGAGCGTGCCGTCGACGCTGAAATGCTCGCCCGACAGGTGACCTCGCCCGCGCGCCGTCTCGACAGTCTCGTTGAACAGGCTGACCATGACATCGTGGACCATCAGCCGGTCGCGGTTCTTGCTGAAGGTGGAGTGGTCCCAGACCGCATCGTCCATCGCCAGTCCGACGAACCATCGAAACAGCATGTTGTAAGAGATTTGCTCCATCAGCATGCGTTCGCTGCGAATCGAATACAGCACCTGCAACAACAGCGCGCGTATCAGTTTCTCCGGCGCGATGCTCGGGCGACCGCCCTTGGCCTCGCTCTCGTACATGCGCGAAAACACCGCGTCCATGCGCGTGAGCGCCTCGTTCAGCCACAAGCGAATGGGTCGCAGCGGATGATTGGCCGGAACGAAATCGTCCAGTCTGGACATCGTAAACATCGATTCGGTATAGCCGTCGGGGCCGCGCATCGCTTTGGTCTCTGTGTCGTTCGATTCTTTAGATCAACGTTTCTGCCTTGCGTATGGATGACTCGGGAGGAGGGTATTTCAACAGGCTGTTAGTCAACTCAATGGTCATGGCGTTCGTTCTCGGCAAAAGAATCGGCTGGCGCACTGTCAGTGAGATTCCCGGACAGCGGCGAAGCGATCAGCAAGCTCGCTCGAATCGCCGCCGGGAACCCGAATCTGCCGATAGCATATCCGAACGTGCACAGCTCACATCAAGCGTTATTGCTTGACCAATTGACCGTACGCAATCCGCAGACCGTCCAGATTCTTCACGTTATACACAATCGTTCTTTGATAACCATTGCTGCCTTTGATCGGCAAAAACACAATGGCGGCGTTACCCGTGAAGGTCATCCCGGCGGGCATGGCGCAGAGCGAGTCTTTTGCCGCGCTCATCGTCACCGAATACATGTTGTGATTGGTTCCGGGCACGGCCAACGACATGGTGCCGCTGACAGTGCAGCCGCTCAGTTTGCCGGTGAAAAAGCCGCCGCTCGAGATGGTCATGAAAGTCGAGGATTGCGACCACGTGCCTTCAACGCTCTGCTGCGTGACGCTGAGCGCGTTCGCCGGATCATAGGTCAACGAAATATCGGTGGAGACGCCATCGGCGACGTAACTTCCCGTGAAGGTCTTTTGCGCAGCGTAAGCACCGCTTCCTGCCGTGGTCGGATAGGCAAACGCACCCCTGCCGAACGACCATCCCGATGTCAATGTCCACGCCTGTGCCGTAGACGAGATGACACCATAGAGTTCACTGATGACAAAAGAACCGAGCGCATTCAAGGTCGAGATGTTGCCCGTCGAATCGACCAGCGCGACGCTGTAATTAGCAATCGATGACGATGTCCAGATGCCTTCGGCATTGGTTCCCGTCAGTGCCGTCGATCCCGCTTGAGGCGCGGCGAGGCTGGGCAGCGATTCCCCCGCCGTCACCGGCGACGAAGCCGCCGAAGGCGCGCTTGCGCTGCTCGGCAATTCGGTCGATGCAGTGGTCGACGATGCAGCGCTCGGCGCCGCCGCATTGGACGCAGGACTTGCGTTGCTGGCCGTTGCGCCTGTGTTACCCGACTGATCGGAACCGCCACCGCCGCCGCAGGCGGAGAGCAGGAAGATGCCAGTCAAAGTCAATGCCAAAGCTGCGTTTTTACCAAAAGACATGTTCATTCTCTATGACTAATTGTTGCCAGAAGGCCGCGATTATCAAGGAAGACCGCCTTTCATATTGTCAAAAAATGGGTGTTATCCTTCGCACCGTCTTTGACAAAAGGCGCCCGCAAATCGATTCGATTGAGATAAGACTTTGAGAAAAACTGTATCCGACTTACTCGCGCGCGAAAGCGCCGACTGGTATCACCGTGGATTGATCGATGCGAATCTATCCGAGCGGCTGGGACATCGCTACGCTCGCCATGACGTGGCGTTTTCACGCTTGACGGCGTGGCTCGGGATGGCTGCCATTCTTCTTCTGGGCATGGCCATGCTCAGCTTGATTGGCCTCTCGATACATTCGCCGGTCGTCGGCGGTCTATTGCTGGGCGCGATATCCGCAGCGTTTTGCCACTTTGGCCTCAGGATGGCGACCGACCCGGCTCAGCGGCATCCGGTCACGGGCAGCGCGCTCGTCACAATCGGATTGGCTGCGGCCTATGGAACGATGGTGCTCCTATGCGCCGCGATCAGTGAACCCCTTTTATTGAAAGCGATCTTCTTCTCGCTCATGACGACAGCAGTGTTAGGCGCGAGCATCGCTTATATGCGGCACCTGCGCTGGCCGCTGCTTTTAGCATTGCTTTGCATGTTTCACGGCATCGGTGCATGGCATCAATATGCATGCAATGGTCAATACTACTTCGCGATCCAGGATCCTTCCATCATGGCGCCGATCGCCGCTCTATGCGCGCTTTGGGGCCTCTGGCATCAGCATGCGGAGCACGCTCGATTCGAACGCTTCGCTGGCTTCGGAAGGCTCTATGTGATTTTCGGGCTGCTCTATCTGAACTGTTCGCTCTGGTTGATCACGCTCGATCTCGATGACAAGACGAACGCACTCGCCGCGCTAGCGCTTTTCACGATCAGTTGCATCGCTCAGATCGTATTGGGTGCGCGTCTCAAGGAAAGCAAACTAATAGGCTTCGGTATCGTTTTTCTCGGTATCGATCTTTACACACGTTTCTTCGAGCATTTCTGGAATCGCCTGTCGATGGGCATGTTCCTACTGCTCGCCGGCCTGAGCGGTGTGTTGCTCGGCTGGCTGTTCGAACGACGCGCAGGAGCATTCACGCGATGAATCACAATAAGGCAGTACGTCTGGAACTGGATCAACTCCTGAGAGAAGGCATGCTCGATGGTTCGACGCACGACCGTCTGGCTCAGCTCTACATAACCGATCGCTGGGACTGGCGTTCGCTAGGCCGCTGGTTTTTGATCTTTGGCGCGATCAGCGCCGCCGCCGGCGCGTCGATCCTTTTGCATGAAGTGTTCGTATTCACGCTCGCTCATCTCGCGTGGGGGCTGATATCGACGGCCGTTGGATTATTCGTGGCGGGCTGGAAGCTGCGGCAGCGATCATGGCAATGGAGCGGTCAAGTTGCGGAACTGCTTGGCGGATTCGCGCTGATCGGATTGAGCTTCGTGGTCGGAATGATTTATTCCAACGGTTCTGGCAATTGGCCAGCGCTGTTGCTCATCGATCTCGTCGTTCTTTTGATATTGAGTTATGCGCTGAGCAATATTCTGCTGCTTATCCTTTCCGCCGTGGTGTTCTTTGTATGGTTTGGCGGCGAGACGGGCTACGACTCCAACTGGGGCGTTTACTGGTTCGGCATGAACTACCCGCTGCGTTTTCTTGGCGCGTCGTTACTCATATGCGCGCTGGGCGTTCTTCATCTTTACCCTGAGCGCAATCCGCTCACACGTTGGCGAACCTTCAGCAAGGTATGGATCTCATTTGGCTTGTTCCTGATCGAGATGTCATTGTGGCTGCTCTCCATTTTCGGCAACGTCGACTTCTTCGCTGGCTCAAGCGAGAACGAGCTTATCGCCTTCAATGTTTTGTGGGCGATGTTCAACGTGGGTGTCGTCTATGTCGGTAACCGGCGAAGCTATCGCATGCTGACCGGATATGGCGCGACGTTTTTCGTCATTCAACTCTATACGCTGTTTTTTACCTATGTCGCGGTGTACATGGGTTGGTTGCTCAGCGCGACGTTTGCCGGCGGTTCGGCTTTGGCACTGGCTTTCCGCATGGAGAAGATGCGTCGCGATCGTCCGGCGCAGCAATGACAGGAACGGGGGCCGACTCGACGTCGGCTCCCATCGAGGTCAAACCTTCCTGACAAACTCCGTCTTCAAACTCATCGCGCCGAACCCGTCGATCTTGCAGTCGATATCGTGATCCGCGTCCACCAAACGAATATTCTTGACCTTGGTGCCCATCTTGACGACACCTCCGCCGCCCTTGAGTCTCAGATCCTTGATGACGGTGACGGTATCGCCATCGTGAAGAACATTGCCTGCGGAATCGCGATAAACCTTTGCTTGAGGTTCAGAAACGGCATCTGTCTGCGCGGACCATTCGTGCGCGCATTCGGGGCAGACATACATGTCCGCATCCAGATAAGTAAATGCCGAGTGGCATTGTGGACAAGAGGGGAGAGTGCTCATACGTCATTCCTTGATGCCTTGCGGCGACTTGAAGGCGGGCAGTATAGCGCCGTCGCGCACGCACCCATACAGCCCCGTCTATACAAACCATAAAAAGCTTTTGCTGTTGTCCGCCCTGCATCTCCCGCACCATGGATCGGTTCGGCCAAAACAACTTGGAGCGAGACATGGCAACCACGGAAGTAATCAAGCGCTACGATCTCCTGATCAATGGCGAATTCGTCCCTCCGTCCGAAAACGCGTACTCGAATGACCTCGATCCCGCCACCGAAAACACCATCGCATACGTGGCGCAAGGCACGGCGGCCGACGTCGATCGTGCGGTCATCGCGGCACGCGCCGCGCTCAAGCCGTGGAATGCGATTCGCGCTGCAGAGCGTGGCCGCATCCTGATGAAACTCGCCGATCTGCTGCGCGAGAATCAGGAGGAACTCGCTGCAATAGAAAGTCTCGACGGCGGCAAGCCGATCGCCGCCGTGCAACGTCAGGACGTGCCCGCCGCCATCGATACGCTCGCCTATTACGCGGGCTGGTGCGACAAGATCAACGGACAGGTCGTGCCCACGCGTCCCGATGCGCTCACCTACACCGTGCGCGAACCGGTCGGTGTCGTCGCGGCCATCGTGCCGTGGAATTTCCCGCTGATGATCGGCATGTGGAAGATCGCGCCCGCGCTCGCCTGCGGCTGCACGCTGATCGTGAAGCCCGCCGAGATCACGCCGCTTTCCGCGCTGATGATCGGCCGCCTCGCGCTCGAAGCAGGCGTGCCGCCGGGCGTGCTCAATATCGTGACGGGCAAAGGCTCGGTCGTCGGCGACGCGCTCGTTGCGCATCCTGGCATCGACAAGGTGACGTTCACGGGGTCGCCATCGGTCGGGCGCGGCATTCTGCAGGGCGCGGCGGGCAACTTCAAGCGCGTGACGCTGGAACTGGGCGGCAAGTCGGCGAACGTGATTTTCGCGGATGCCAATATCGACGCCGCCGTGCGCGCGGCGGCATCCGGCATCTTCTTCAACGCGGGTCAGGTCTGTTCGGCCGGTTCGCGCATTCTGGCGCAGCGCGCCGTGTATGACGACGTGGTCGAGCGCCTTGCCCAGCGTGCGAAGACGATCAAGCTAGGCGATCCGTCACAGCGCGAAACGAACATGGGTCCGGTGATCTCGTCGAAGCAGATGAAGGCCGTGCTCGACTATGTGGACATCGGCCGGGAAGAGGGCGCGTCGCTCGTGACGGGCGGGCGGCGGGTGGGCGAGCGCGGCTTTTTCGTCGAGCCGACGGTGTTCGCTAACGTCGAGCACGAAATGCGCATCTCGCAGGAGGAAATCTTCGGCCCGGTCGCAAGCGTGATTCCTTTCGACGACGAAGCCGACGCGCTGCGCATCGCCAATGGCACGGCTTATAGTCTGGCGGCGGGCGTGTGGAGCGCGGACATCGGACGCGTGCATCGGATGGCGGCGGGGTTGAAGGCGGGCACGGTCTGGGTCAACACTTACGGATATACGGACGTGCGGCTTCCGTGGGGCGGCAGTGGCGACTCCGGCTTCGGGCGCGAGCACGGCGATGTTGCCATCGAAAACTTCACGGAGGCGAAGGCGGTGTGGATCGCGTTGACGCCTTGATAACAAATACAAAGGGCGGCCCTCGAAAGGACCGCCCTTTAAACAAAAGATTCAGACACGTGCAGCTACCTCTCCACGCGCGCGCCACAACCGCGCGCGCTGCGTGCTGTCTTCATACTGAATGGTGTTCTGCCGGCACGCCTCGATCATGGCTCGCTTGCGCTCCACAATCGCCCCACACAAAAATTCCGCGCTATACGCCTTCAGCAAATGCGGCGCGTGCGTATCGATGAAAAGGGCGATCTTCCCGTAATCGTTATCCGCCGACGCCAGCGCGCGATAAGTCGCCGCATCCCAGCGAAACATCAGGTCGAGTTCTTCGAAAGCCGTGTTGAATGCGCAGACTTGTGCGTGCACTTCGCGGTCGTCGTGAGTTGCGTGGATCATGTTCGTCTCCTGAGTGGGCGTCGGGGCATTCACGCAGGATAGAAAAATCGATCCATACACGATAGTTAAAGTTTGTTCGACTTATTATTCTCTATCGTTTATAGATTCGGTTTACCCGTATTGGCGACGATATGCGTGATTTCCTCGATTTGCGCCGCGCCTTCATCGACGAGAAACTCCTTGAACGCCAGCGCCACCGGCGGCAGACGTTTATTGTTCCGATGGACGACGAACCAATTCAGCATGACCGGAAACCCTGCGATATCCAGCACGGCGAGCTTGCCGACCTGCAACTCCATGCTGATCGTATGCGCCGACAAAAAGCTCAAGCCCATGCCGGCGATCACGGCTTGCTTGATCGTCTCGGTACTCGTGATCTCCATCGCGATGTTGAGGTTGTCCAGCCGTCCGGCGAAACCTTCCTCCATCGAATTCCATGTGTCCGAACCACGTTCGCGCACGATGAACGGTTCGCGGGCAAGCGCTTCGAGCGGCACATCCTTCTGGCCGACGAGCGGATGATCCGGCGGCGCGACGATCACATAGGGATGCGGCGCGAAGGAGATATTCACGGTGTCCATGTTGTGCGGCGGGCGGACCATGACCGCAAGGTCGGTGAGATTGTCTGACAGTTGATGCAGCACTTCCTCGCGGTTATGGACAGCGAGATTGAGGCGCACGTCGTCGTTGCGTCGCGTGAAGGCGGCGAGCAGACGTGGAAAGAAGTAATCGCCCGCGCTGATGACCGCGACATTGAGCGTGCCGCCGGAGATGCCCTTGAGGCGCGCCATGGCGTCGTCCGCTTCGCGGAATTGCTCGAGGATGGCGCGGCTGTAATGAAGCATCTCGTTGCCGGCGGGCGTGAGGAAAATCTTCTTGCCGAGCTGTTCGAACAATGGCAAGCCAGCATGTTCTTCGAGCTGCTTGACCTGCGTGGAAACGGCGGGCTGCGTGAGATAAAGCTCTTCGGCGGCACGCGAGAAACTCAGCCGGCGTGCCACGGTTTCGAAGATCTTGAGCTGGCGCAGCGTCGCATTTCTTAGCACGGCAACCCTCATCCATTCACGATTGTGAATTTATACAATAAATTTTCCTAACTTTCCTTAATCGTTTTTCTCCCTCACGATGCTTTCATGCCCCCAAAGTAGTCGCGCTGTAAGGGGGATGCCGGCAGATGGTAAGGCGCGTTGCCGCGTCGCCCGTCCGAACACATTGGGAATCGCCCGACATGATGTTTCGATCGCCTGACGCGAATGTCTGCCCGATGCGCCACTCCGTCGCCCTCACGGATCAGCGGCGTCACGCCCACGCCGCCAAGACCGAGCCTTTCCCCTGACCGACCGCCACGCCGCCGACGCTCCGAACAGGAGCCGGTGATCTCGCCGCACATCAGGCGCCGCACGAGCGCCCATACCGATAAATGGAGACAGACATGGCAAGCGCAGACACGATCGCGTCCGGGCGACCGCAGCAACCGCACGGGCGTCATCACAACAGATGGGTGCAGCTGGCGATCGGCATCGTCTGCATGGGGCTGGTCGCCAATCTTCAGTACGCGTGGACTTTGTTCGTCGTCCCGATGGATGCCAAGCACCATTGGGGGCAAGCCGCGATTCAGACTGCGTTCACTATTTTCATCGTCACGGAGACGTGGCTTGTGCCGGTCGAAGGCTGGCTCGTCGATAAGTTCGGGCCGCGTCCGGTGGTGATCGGCGGCGCGGTGTGCGCGGCCATCGGCTGGGTGATCGATGCGCATGCGACGAGCCTCATGCATCTGTACATCGCGGCGGTGGTGGCGGGCGTGGGCGCGGGCTGTGTGTACGGCACGTGCGTCGGCACGGCGCTGAAGTGGTTTCCGGACAAGCGCGGTCTTGCTGCAGGACTCACGGCGGCAGGCTTCGGCGCAGGTGCCGCGATCACCGTCATTCCCATCTCCAACATGATCCAGCGCTCGGGCTACGAGCAGGCGTTCATGTTCTTCGGCATTTTGCAGGGCGTGTGCATTTTGGTGCTGGCGTTGATGCTCGTCAGGCCGAAGCCGCCTGCGCATATCGTCCCGGCAAAACGCGTGGTCTCGACCAAAATCGATTACACCACCGGTCAGATGGTGCGCGTGCCGATCTTCTGGGTGCTCTACGCGATGTTCGTCGCCGTCGCCGCGGGCGGCGTGATCGCGACCGCACAGTTCGGCCCCATCGCCAAGGAATACGGCTTCGCGAAGATGCCCGTGAGCCTGCTCGGCGTGACGCTGCCGCTACTCGCGATGACGCTCTCCATCGACAATCTCTGCAACGGCTTCACGCGTCCGCTATGCGGTTTCATCTCGGACAAGATCGGTCGCGAGAACACCATGTTCATCATCTTTCTCGGTGAAGGCGTGGCGCTGTTAGGTCTCATGCAGTTCGGCCACGACCCGTATCTGTTCATGCTGTTCGCGGCGCTCACGTTCCTGTGCTGGGGCGAGATCTTCTCGATCTTCCCGGCGACCTGCGCGGACACTTTCGGCAGCAAATACGCCGCAGCGAACGCGGGCACGCTCTACACCGCCAAAGGCACCGCATCGATGCTCGTGCCGCTTGCCTCGGTGCTGGCGAGCTTCGGCTCGTGGAACGTGGTGTTCATCACGGCGGCGGTGACCTCGATTGCGGCGGGCCTTTGCGCGAAGTTCGTGCTTGCGCCGATGCGAAAGCGCTGGATCGAAAACACGGTCGAGCAGACTTCGAGCGAGTCGTCGATCAATGCATCGTTTCAGACCGGCTGGAGCGACGCGCAGCGCAACACGGCGCAATGAAGACACACACGGCGTCGCCGAGCGTCTCGCTGCATCAGTTGAGGTTGTTCGTCACGCTCGCGCGGCATTGCAGCTTCACGCGCGCGGGCGATGAATTCGGCATCACGCAATCGGCGGTGAGCCGTGGCATTCGCGAGCTCGAGGATGAGCTTGCGCTGCGGCTGTTCGATCGCACGACGCGTCAGGTGACGCTGACCGAAACCGGGCGCGGCATGCTCGCGCGTGTCGCGCCGCTGGTCGAGGAACTGGAAGCGGCGCTGCGTCCGCGCGAGGCGAGCCGATCCAGCGTGGTCACGCTCGCGACGAGCAGCGCACTGACCGCAGGCGCGTTGCCTTCGATGCTCGCATCGTGCGGCAAGAACCTGCCCGATATCACGGTGATTTTGCTGGATCGTCCGCAGCGCGCGGTGCTGCAACTCGTGCGCTCGGGCGAGGCGGATTTGGGAATCGTGATCGCGCCGGACGATCTCGACGAACTGAGCGCGGAACCGTTGTTCGACGATGGTTTTACGGCGGTGGTCGATCCATCGCACAGGTTCAGCGCGATGCAGCGGCTCGAATGGCAGCAGTTGTGCGGCTATCCACTTCTCCTCCTCGATGACGACACCGACAGTCTTGCCGCCATCGAAGCGGCGCTCGCGCTGCATGGGGTGGAAGGCGCGACGCATCAGCGTTTGACGCAACCGGCCGGCATCGCGCGCATGGCGCAGGCCGGACTCGGTATCGGCATCCTGCCGATGCACGCACGCGCTGCCTGCGATGGCTCCGCGCTCCACTTCATTCCCCTCGCGCCCGATGCGGCGCGCACCGTCATGCTCGTGCGGCGTCGCAGCCGCACGTTCCGCTCGAGCGCGGCGCAAGTGTGGGCGCAGTTCAGCGCGCACGCTTCGCTCGCGTTACAGGCCGTCGAAGCCTGATTCCTTTTCTGCTTTCTGAAGAACCGCATCCGGGTTTTCGCGGGCCTCATTCGCCTTGTTGTTCGTCTATACGGAATGTAGTATTTGGTATATCACGAGCATTCAACGACTCAGGAGACGGCAGCATGAAGATATGCGTTTATGGCGCGGGCGCGATCGGCGGCTATATGGGCGCGCAACTCGCGCGTGCAGGCGCAGAAGTCAGCTTCGTCGCGCGCGGTCCGCATCTCGCGGCGATGCAGGCGAACGGCGTCAAGCTGCAGATCGATGGAGACGAACACATCGTCAAGGTCCGCTGCACGAACAATCCAGCCGAACTCGGGCCGCAGGATGTCGTCATCATCGCGCTCAAGGCGCATTCCATTCCCGGCGTGGTCGATCTGATGGCGCCGCTGCTCGGGCCGGAAACGACAGTCGTTACCGCTGTCAACGGTCTGCCTTACTGGTACTTCTACAAACACGGCGGCGAGCTGGAAGGCACGACGCTGCAAAGCATCGACCCGGGCGGGAAGCAGTGGAGTGTGCTCGGGCCGGAACGTGCCATCGGCTGCGTGTTGTTGCCCGCTGCGGAGATCGCGGCGCCCGGCGTCATCGCGCATCACTACGGCAAGAAGTTTCCCATCGGCGAGCCGAGCGGGGAGATCACGCCGCGCTTGCAGGCGCTGCACGACATCATGGCGGCGGCGGACATGGAAGCGCCGATGCGCGAGAACATCCGCGATGAAATCTGGCTCAAGCTGTGGGGCAATCTCTGCTTCAACCCGATCAGCGCGCTGACCGGCGCGACGCTCGACGTGCTCACGAGCGACCCTGGAACCCGCGCGCTTTCGAAGGCGATGATGCTGGAGGCGAAGGCCATCGGCGACAAGATCGGCGTGAATTTCCGGGTGGACGTGGAGCGGCGCATCAATGGCGCGGGTGCGGTGGGCGCGCATAAGACATCGATGCTCATGGACTGCGAAGCCGGCCGCCCGATGGAAATCGATCCGCTGATGACCGTGGTGCAGGAAATCGGCCGGCTGGTTCACGTCGAAACGCCCATGCTCGATGCGGTGCTCGCATTGATCAAGTTGCGCGAGGGGGTGAATCAAGGAACCGCGAAGCCGTTATCGGTGCCCCAAAAAGCCGCCTAGACTTCAGACAGAATCACGCGCGTTGTTCGTGATATACAAGATGCAAAATATGTTGCGTTCTGTTGCGACGCAACATATACTGATGGCTCCTGAGTTGCACGATATTCGACTGGAGCCTGAAATGAGCATCGTCTTGTTGGTTGTCGCCGGTTTCGCGCTGGTTGCCGTGGGAATGGGCGTTACGTTTATGATTGCATCGGCGGTGCCGCAGGACATGCTGCAGCACGCGCAGGAAAACGGTCGCTACGCCGGTCTGTCGGCGGACGATCAAAACGGCGGTTCGGGCAAGCGTATCGACGCTGGCCGTCCGCATTTGGGAAACCAAGCCATCAATGCCATCTGATACTCAATCCGTAGCCTCGCCCGAGGTTCGTTCGAACGGGCTCACGCTGTCGCTGGAACCGATCAACGCCACGGTTTCGCTGCGGGATCAGGCGTACGCCAAGCTGCGTCAGGCTATCGCCGAGGCGGACATTTATCGCTCACGCGAGGAAATCCGGCTCGACGAGAAAGAGCTGACAGAAGCGCTCGGCGTTTCGCGCACACCCATTCGCGAAGCCATGACGCTGCTGGAGCAAGAAGGTTTTCTGCGCACGGTGCCGCGTCGCGGCGTGTATATCCTGCGCAAGACCAAGCGCGAGATCGTCGAGATGATCCACATGTGGGCGGCGCTGGAAAGCATGGCGGCGCGCTTAGCCACGCAGCGCGCGACAGATGCCGAGATCGCCCAGCTTCGCCATATGTTCGACAATTTCCGCGATGCCACGCCCGCCGAGCATATCGATGAGTATTCCGAGGCGAACATCGCGTTTCACTCCGCCATCGTGCGGCTGTCGAAGTCGGAAATCCTGTACGACACGATCAAAAATATCTTCGTGCACGTGCGCGCCATTCGGAAGATGACCATCTCGCAGAGCGACCGGGCATCGCGCTCGATCGTCGATCACATGCGCATCATCGAGGCGCTGGAGAAGCGCGAAACCGACCTCGTGGAACGACTCGTCAAGCAGCACTCGCTGGATCTGGCGGCGTTCGTCGAAGCGAATTGCGACTTTCTGGACTGAGTTGTATTTGCCGGTGCCCTGCGGGCGCCGGAATCGACACGCCTGGCGTGCTCATCATTGCCGGCGTGAACATCAGCGCCGTGATCTGGCCGATGCGCACGGCAAGCGCCGCCATGGCCTTCGGTCCTGCCAAATAAAAAATCACTGAACAGGCACGCTTCGCGTTGAGAGGCGCGAAGTGTAGCGCTTGCTGCTCGATAGGCAAATAAGAGCGGCGTTTCGCTGCCTTCTTACATCAGCCATTCCGATAACGCGCTGAAATTAGATATATCAAATATCTCGGCCTGTAGTGGCAATCGCAATGCTGCGTCGCACGATCCAAGCCCGCGAAAGCCTTGTCACAACGACACAAACGTCATTGCTGCGACGCATTACAGGGTTATTGCTGGTCGCATAATGGTTGACTAATACAGTGTGTGGAATATTGTATATCACAGAGTCCAAGCGATAACCGAAGACCGAACTTAGGCAAGCGCTTCACCAATAAACGTCGAACCAAGAATTGGAGACTTTGGCATGAACAACTCCGGCAAGGCACTGGATGGCGTGCGTATCCTCGATTTCACGCACGTTCAGTCGGGACCGACCTGCACGCAATTGCTCGCATGGTTCGGCGCGGATGTCATCAAGGTGGAGCGCGCGGGTTCGGGCGACATCACCCGCGAGCAACTGCGCGATATTCCCGATGCCGACAGCCTCTACTTCACGATGCTGAACCACAACAAGCGTTCGATCACCATCGACACCAAGAACCCTGAAGGCAAGAAGGTGCTCGAAACGCTCGTGAAGCAGTGCGACGTGCTGGTCGAGAACTTCGCGCCCGGTGCGCTGGATCGCATGGGCTTCACGTGGGCGCGCATTCAGGAACTGAATCCGCGCATGATCGTGGCGTCGGTAAAGGGTTTCGGTCCGGGGCCTTATGAAGACTGCAAGGTCTACGAGAACGTGGCGCAGTGCGCGGGCGGCGCGGCGTCCACCACCGGTTTCGACGATGGCCCGCCGACGGTCACAGGCGCGCAAATCGGCGATTCGGGCACGGGCTTGCATCTGGCGCTGGGCATCGTCACGGCGCTGTATCAGCGCAACACGAGCGGACGCGGCCAGCGCGTGCTCGCCGCGATGCAGGATGGCGTGCTCAATCTCTGCCGCGTGAAGCTGCGCGATCAGCAACGGCTGGAACGCACGGGCGTGATGAAGGAATATCCGCAATATCCGAACGGCTCGTTCGGCGAAGCAGTGCCGCGCGCGGGCAATGCATCGGGCGGCGGCCAGCCGGGCTGGATTCTGAAATGCAAAGGCTGGGAGACGGACCCGAACGCGTATATCTACTTCATCACGCAGGCGCCGGTGTGGGGCGAAATCTGCAAGGTGATCGGGCGCGAGGAATGGATCGATCATCCGGACTACAAAACAGCGAATGCGCGCCTGCCGCATCTGAAGGATATTTTCGACGAAATCGAGCGCTGGACCATGTCGAAAACCAAGTTCCAGGCGATGGAGATTCTCAACAAGCACGACATTCCGTGCGGCCCGATTCTCTCGATGAAGGAAATCGCCGAAGAACCGTCGCTGCGCAAGACGGGGACGGTCGTGGAAGTGGATCATCCGGTGCGCGGGAAATATCTGACCGTGGGCAATCCGATCAAGTTATCCGACAGTCCGACCGAAGTCGTGCGCTCGCCGCTGCTCGGTGAGCACACGGACGAAGTCATGGCCGAACTCGGCTACACGCCCGACCAGGTTGCCACGCTTCGAAGTCTCGGCGCGATCTGAACGCTAAACCATCGGATGACTGAATAATATGACTCAATGGATACGCTTTCGCGATGCCGATGGCCGCATCGGCTTCGGCACGCTCGATTCACACTCGGGCCGCGTCGTGCAGCATGACGGCGCGTTGTTCGACCGTCCGCGCCCGACCGACATCACCTTCGTCGCCGACGATCTCGCGCTGCTCGCGCCGTGTCAGCCGGGCAAGGTCATCGCGTTGTGGAACAACTTTCACGCGCTGTCGCAGAAGCTCGACAAGGCGCCGCCGAAGCATCCGCTCTTTCTCATCAAGCCGGCGACGTCGGTGATCGGGACGCACGAAGCCATCCGCAGGCCGGCGAGTTATGCAGGCAAGATCGCGTATGAAGGCGAGTTGGGAATCGTGATCGGCAGGACGCTGAGCGATGCGTCCGTGGAAGAAGCAGAATCGGCGATCTTCGGCTATACGTGCGTCAACGATGTCACGGCCGTCGAACTGCTTCAGGAAGATCCCAACTTCGCGCAATGGTGCCGCTCGAAAGGCTTCGACACGTTTTCGTGCCTCGGGCCGACGATCGTCAGCGCGGATGCATTCGACTGGCGCGGCGCGCAGGTCGTCACCACGCTCGATGGCGTCGAACGCCAGCGCTATCCGCTCGACGACATGATCTTTTCACCAGCCGAGCAAGTGAGCTTGCTGTCGCACGACATGACGCTCGAAGCGGGCGATGTCATCGCATGCGGCACGTCGATCGGCGTCGGATCGATCAAGGATGGCGCGCGCGTGGAGGTGTCGATCGCGGGCATCGGCACGCTCTCGAACGTGCTGGCCGCGTGAACAAAAAAGGCCGGCGCTTGACGGGCCGGCCTCGGGTTCAACTTGCCGCGTGAAGCATCAACGATCGCGATTCCACATTGCGCCGAGCACGAAGCCCACCGCCGCCGCGATCAGCACGCCCTGAATCGGCTGGCTCGCCACGGCCACGCGAACGTGATCGACCGTCTGTCCATAACTCTCCTGCAGATTGCCGAAGGCCTGACGCACTTTGCCTTCCGCCTGCAAATCCGAATTGCCGGTCAGCCCGCCGACCGCATCCTGCACCTTGCCGACCACCTGTTGCGCCGCGCCTTCCACCTGATCCTGCACCATGGTGTGCCTCCTTCTCGCTGTTGAACGTTGATTCGCCGCCGTCGATGCGACAGCGCCAGAAAGCACAATGCAGCACGCTTCATGCCCAGCCGCAGCGCGTCCTTCAGGCGTCGCCGATCAACTGTCTGACAGACTCGATCAGATCGTCGATGGACACCGGCTTGCGATGAAACCGCGCATGCGGATGTTCCAGTTGCGGCGCGTTGGCGGCGGCGCTCATCAAAATCACCGGCACGCGCGCGAGGCCGTCGCTTGCCGCCAGTTCGCGGATCAGCGCGACGCCGTCGAGGTGCGGCATCATCCAGTCGGTGATGACGAGATCGGGCGCGTTGGCGCGCGCGGATTCCAGCGCGGCGCGGCCATTCGATGCCGTCGATACCTCATAGCCCTCCATTTCGAGCACGAGGCGCCAGGTGGTGAGGATGTCGAATTCGTCATCGACGACGAGGATCTTTTTCATGTGCGCGCGCCGGGGTCCGACACGGAGAGCGCGGGCGCGAGCGACGGGTGTCCGGACAACAGACCCGTCGGTCCGATAAAGCCTTCGCTGATATGCAGGCCGCGCGCGTCGATCGTGAGCCGGCGAATCGCCGAATCGTGCGCGCCTTCCCGCTGTTTGACGACCGAGACCATCCGATAGAGCGAGGAGTTCGCCTCGACATAACGCAGCAACACGATGTTCTCCGTCATCGCGGAGGCGCGCAGCGTGCGCGGCATGATGGTGTCGCCGTAGAGCGGCAGTTCCTCGGTCAGCAGCGTGGTCACGCCGCGTTGACGCAGTTGGTGCGACAGCGCGTTGAGGAACAGGCCGAAGCGCTCCACGCGGTTGGCCGACTGAAAAATCCCGTCGATGCCGTCCACCACCAGACGCGTCGCCTTGGTGCGCTCAACGACGTTCAGCAACTGGACCGCGAGTTCATCGATCGCGAGTTCGACCGCCGGATGCCAGTCGATGGTGAGCCGGCCGTCCTTCAATGCATCCGACAAATCGATGCCGACCGATTGCGCCTTCGCCATCAGCCGTTCGGGCGATTCGTACAACCCGAAATACACGCATTGCTCGCCCTGATCGACGCCTGCCTGAAGAAACTTGAGCCCGAGCAGCGTCTTGCCCGCACCGGACGGCCCGATGAGCGTCGTGGTCGAGCCGCGCACCACGCCGCCGCCGAGCATCTGATCGAAATCGGGGACGCCGAAGGCGAGGCGGCTCTCGAAGTCGGGCGCCGAGCGCGCATCCGCCATCTGTGCCTCGATACGCGGAAACGTCACCAGTCCGTTTTCGGTGATCTTGAAGAAATGCTTGCCGAGCAGATGATCGCGGGCGCGCAGCTTGTGGACCTCGATCTCGCGCGCGCGGCGCATGCCGCTGTTGAAGCGGTTCAGTTCGACGAGACCATCCACCAGCGTATGTTCGGGATGCGGTTCGTTGCCCGAGAGCGGCGCGAGGATCAGCGTCGTGCAACGCGCCGCGCTCACGAACGCGGATAGTTCGTGGATGAACTGCGACAGTTCCAATTCCGTTGAGCTGAATTCGCGCGCGCTGCGGAATCCGTCGATCACCATGAAGCGCGGGCGGCTTTTCTTGATCGTCGCGGCGATCAGCGACAGGAAACCCGAAAGACCGTCGCGCATCAGTTCGTGATAGCCGCTCACGAAGAGCATGCGGTCCGAGATGGCGTTCGCGTTGTAGAAGGACAGCGCCCTGAGATGAGACAGCAGCTTGGTGTGCGACTCGGCGATCAGCGTGATGTACAGGACCATGTCGCCCTGCGCCACGCGATGAAAGCCGATCTGCGACGACAGGATCGTCTTGCCCGCGCCGGCCATCCCTTCGATGAGATACAGACCGCCTTCGACCAGACCGCCGCCGAGAATTTCGTCCAGTCCCGGCACGCCGGTCGTGACGTTGCCTTCGATATCGAACGGTCGGGGCGCGGAAGCGGGCGGAAGGTTGTCGTCTTGAGTCATGGCGTTTTCGTTTTTACTTGGCGATCAGGCTTCGAGCGAACGCGAATTATGGCTGACTATGGTTGACTTTAGGCAACCTGTGGCCATCCGTGATCCGGGGTGGTCTGTGCCATGCCGTGATGCCGCTGCGGTTTTCGGGTACGCCGCGCCGTTCCGCGCACGTGAAAACACGTAGTTCGGAACCGGCGAGAAAACGCACGATTCTCATTCGGTTGCATTTTTCACGCCCGCTCGCACTGAAGCAAGGTTTTTCGGAATGGCTAAGAAGTGTTTGAGATGACTCCGATGTTCGTGCGACCCGTGCGCTGCTGAAATAGCGCTGTTTCCTGAACACTGAACACGGTCGCGGCAATTTGCGTCCGGCCATCGATTCCTCGGCGCCATGCGCCATTCTTTGCCTCTGCTTGCCATGAACCGTTCGAATGCTTTTGTGGGCGCGCTTGTGCTCGTCGCCAGTTATTTTGTTCTGACCGCCACGCCCGGCGCCGCCGCCACGACCACCGCGCCGATTCCCGATGCGCGGATTCTTTCTGCCGCGCCGTTTCAGTTTCAGGCCGACCACGCGATTATTTCGGTGACGCCGCAGACACCGTCCGATTCACGCATTTTCACCGCGCCGCGTAATTCCGCGCCGTATTGGGACGGCGCGCGTTTCTCGCAGGAAATCAATCGTAAAAAGCTCATCTGAGCACTTTGAATTAGCAGGGTTCTCTGCCCATAATTCACCGCGAAGACATTGATTCGAATCTATGAGAGTTCGAAATGAACACGCGGGTGGTTGTGAAAATCGTCTTGGCGGTCCTTACAGTGGGCGGCGCGTGCCTGTTCGCGCACGCCGCCAGTGATGATCCCGCGAGTCAGCCCGTTTTCACCGCCATGCCGAACGATGCAGCTACAACCGGCGACGTCGCGGAACTCGAAAATCTGATTCGCGACGGCAAAATCACCGAGTTGCGTCGGACCTTGAATGGCAGTTACGGGGCGAGTCTGTCCTATTGTCCCGAAAGCATGATTTATTACGCCGCGCTGTTTCAGCAAAACAAATACTGGCGCGTATTCAAGACGCAAAACGATGCACGCGCCGAATCGGTTTATTCGGATTTCGCGCGTTCGTCGCTTCAACTCGCCGATGCCGAAATTCGCCGCATCAAACTGGAATCGCAAAAGGCGTATGCCGACCGGCAAATCGCGGAGCAGCAGGACCGCGCGAACCGCCTGCAATCCGATATCGATATTGCTCGTGCGCAGCAAAGCCAGGTGACGAGCTATCAGATCGAGCAACAAGAAGCCATTCGCACATTGCGCACGGAACAGGCGGCCGCGCAGGCGCAATTGCGCGCGCTGACGCAACGCGTGCAGGACTTGCAGCGCCAAACCGATGTCGATGTTCCCGCGCCCGCCCGATGACCGAGAACAAATCCGAATTTTTGGGAGTTGTCCACTTAGGACGAAACGTGCTTATCCGTAAAATTCCGCCGCTTTGGGATTGATTTTTCGTTGAATCGATCCCGCTTACATCGACTTCACGAAGGACAGGATGTTCAAGAAAACCATTGTCGCCGCTGTTGCGCTCACCGCGGCTCTTTCTGCCAGCGCGGCGACCTCGGGCCCCACGTTCAATCTCAAGGAATGGCAGACATCGAACGGGCAGAAGGCCTTCAAGGCAGAATGCTACGGCGTGTTCGAAAGCAGCAGTTCATGCATGGCGGCGGCTAAAAAGGCGTGCGGCGATCAGCCGGTCAACGTTCTTCAGACAGTCGATGGCATGTCGACGTCCAGCAATCCGCATGAACTGGTCTTCTCCTGCGGCCGGCAAGCGCAGTCCGCACCGGCCTCCGAGGCGGAACCGGCTCCGTTGCCGGTGGAAGTGGCGCCTGTCACGCCCGCGCCGATCGCACCCGCCGCAGTCAGCCGTAGCGTCACGCTCGACGAAAAGACCAACTTCGCCTTCGACAGCGCCGAGTTGACGCCGAAGGCCAGGCGCATCCTCAACAAGGTGGTCGCGGACGGCCGCGACGTGACGTTCTCCACCGTCACGGTTGCCGGTTTCACGGACTCGGTCGGTTCGGCACCGTATAACGTGGCATTGTCCGAGCGCCGCGCGAACGCCGTGCTCGGTTATCTGAAGGCTCACGGGCTCAAGTCGTCCAACTTCTCGACGAGCGGCTTCGGCAAGGAAAAGCCGGCTGCATCGAACGCCACGGCACCGGGCCGCGCGGAAAATCGTCGGGTGGAAATCGTCCTGACGCAGTAACGCGGTATTGGCTGGTCGTTAAAAAGCTCGCGGACCTCACAAGGCCGCGAGCTTTTTTCGTTTCAGGCGGTCTAGAAAAGCGTCAGTTGTTCGCGTCCCGGACCGCCTTCGAGCGTCAGCAAATGCTGCTTGCGTTCGACGCCGCCCGCGTAGCCCGTCAACGTGCCGTCGCCGCCGATCACGCGATGACACGGCACGATGATCGCCACCGGATTGCGCCCGTTCGCACCGCCCACCGCGCGCGATGCACCCGGCGGCAAGCCGAGCCGCCGCGCAAGATCGCCGTAAGTCCACGACTCGCCGAACGGAATCCGCTGCAACTGTTCCCAGACCTGCTGTTGAAACGGCGTGCCCACGAGCTTGACGGCCACCGAAAAAACTTGCCGCGCGCCGGCGAAATACTCGTCGATTTCATCGACCGCCTGAGCGATCGTGCGCGGCAGCGCGCGTGTCCCTTCGCGCTCGGGCAGCGCGACGCCTTCCGGAAAATGCTTCTGTCCGATGAAGTACAGCCCCGTCAGGCAGCCGTCTTCGGCGCGGTAGAGGATAGGACCGAGCGGACTCGGCCCGACATGGCTTTCGATCACGTTGCTTCTCCGGCGCGGCGCGCGCATCGACACGCGCACACCGCATCTCAAAACAAGATTGTAAAGCGCGTCAGATGAACGGGTTGTCCGCGCTGCCGGTCGGCTTGGCCGGTTCGTCGGGTAGTTTCGCGGGCAGCGCGCCGTCTTTTTGCAGCACATCGACGATTGCGGCCAGCGCCTTTTGCAGCGCGAGCGCATTGGCGAGTCCTGCCTGATCGCGCGCGATGGTCAGATCGCCGCTGATCGACACGCGCGTCTTGCCGTTGACGAAGTTGATCGCGTCGCCCGCGATGTTCAGTTGGTCCGTGTCGTTCGCAAAGGGTTTAAACACCGTTCAGTCCTCCGATTCGTTTGTCCTTGAGCCCGTCCGGAATGCCCGGAAACGCGAGGCCGCTCATGGCTTCCAGTTCGCGCACGGTCTTCATCGTGTAAGTGTTGGTCGGCGTGTTTTCGACGACGACCGCGAAGGCGATCTGCCGCTGCGGCAAGTACACCACCTTATACAACTGCGTTGGCACGAACACGCGCGATTCGCCGATGGTCTGCAACTGCCGTCCCGCGAACAGTGGCCCGGTGACGACATACGCATCGCCCGAATCCTCGACGAGCCTTCGTACCGCTTGCTCGATGCGCGCCCAGATGCGCCGGTTGTTCGACGGATTCTGCGGCACGATGTTCGCCAGCGAAAACGATTCGGCCATGCCCTGTTTGCTCCAACGGTCGCCTGCCGGACTCATATGACCGCGATCGTAGCCGCTTCCTTTGTAGTCGGACAGTTGCGCGCCGTCGCCCGAGGGCAGACGCTTGTCCGCGAAGAAGCGGTTGGTGCGCGTGTTGTCCTTCGCCTGATCGACGCCTTGCGCCGTCAGATGTTCCGCCGACCAGAGCGGTCCGTGCGTCACGCCGGAATGCAGCAGCGTGTATTCGGAATAGCAGAGTTGCTGCGTGTCCGCGCGCATCTTCGCATTGGTGACGACGGGTGCGCGCCCGCCCGGACTGAACTGCGCGCAGTCGCTCGCCCACGCGCTCACGGACGCGGTGACGAACAGCGCGGCGACGAATGCCTTGAGGCTTCTTTGCATGCTGATGTGTGTTCTCAAGTTCGGATCGATGCATGGTTCGCCACCCTATCGTCTGAGCGGAGGCGAACGCGGTCGCAGAGTATAAAGGCTGCGCGCTAGAATGCATCGGCCCGGCGTGTGCCGCAATCGTCGTCATCGAACTTATTGCCAACATGAATTCA
This sequence comes from Caballeronia sp. A2-2, assembly GCF_057612605.2. Classification (NCBI taxonomy): domain Bacteria; kingdom Pseudomonadati; phylum Pseudomonadota; class Betaproteobacteria; order Burkholderiales; family Burkholderiaceae; genus Caballeronia; species Caballeronia sp. A2-2. Next base: position 256,634 of record NZ_CM172588.1, read on the forward strand.
ACTTGCCGCACGCGTTCCTTGTTCCTTTCGCTCGCCATGTGCCTTGCGATGTTCGCGATGCCTCATGCACATGCCGACGATGGTCCTGCCTACGGTCCCGAACTGGAAGGCTTCGACTATCCGTATCCGGTCGCGCGCTTTGCCTTCACCTCGCAGCGTCAGGTCATGCGCATGGCGTACATGGATGTGCAACCGGCGCATCCGAACGGACGCACGGCGGTCCTGCTGCATGGGAAGAACTTCTGCGCGGCGACGTGGAAGCAGACCATCGATACCCTGACCGATGCAGGCTATCGCGTGATCGCGCCGGATCAAATCGGCTTCTGCAAATCGACCAAACCGGTGCGTTATCAGTACAGCTTTCAGCAACTTGCGCGCAACACGCACGCGTTGCTGGAAGCGCTGGGCGTGTCGCGGGCCACGCTCATCGCGCATTCGACGGGCGGCATGATCGCGGTTCGTTACGCGCTGATGTATCCGCGTGAGACCGAGCAACTCGTGTTGGTGAATCCCATCGGGCTCGAAGACTGGAAGGCGAAGGGCGTGCCGTCCATGTCCATCGACGACTGGTATGCGCGCGAACTCAAGACGAGCGCGGATGGCATCCGCCGATACGAGCAGAACACGTATTACGCGGGGCAGTGGCGCGACGACTACGAGCCGTGGGTGCAGATGCTCGCGGGGATGTATCGCGGGCCGGGGAAGGATGTCGTCGCGTGGAATTCGGCGTTGCTGTACGACATGATCTATACGCAGCCGGTCGTCTATGAGTTCGATCAACTGAAGACGCCGACCTTGCTTCTGATCGGCGACAAGGACAACACGGCTATCGGCAAGGACCTCGCGCCGCCTGAAATTCGGCCGACGCTTGGCCGTTATCCCGAGCTTGCGAAGCTGGCGCAGGAGCGGATTGCAGGAGCGAAGCTGGTGGAGTTTCCTGAGCTTGGACACGCGCCGCAGATGCAGGACCCGAAGGCGTTTCATAAAGCGTTGCTACAGGGTTTGGAAGACTTGCCGACGCAGCGTTGAGACGCTCGCGGGCAACGCGTTCGCGTGCCGCGTTTTGCCAGCTTGCAAAACTGTGTACCCCTTGCATGGAAAAGAAAGCTCCGCCCGCTACACTGCGCGAAAAGGTCGCCGACCTTGCCAACGACGGAGTGAAAACAGTGAAGAAGCGCGTGGCCATGTTGATTACAAGTGCCTTGTTCGTCATCGCGAATAATGCCCACGCAGAAGGGTGCATGAAGGGCGCGTTGGTGGGCGGCGTCGCCGGTCATTACGCGGGGCATCACGCGGTGGTCGGTGCCATCGGCGGTTGCATGGTGGGCCGGCATCTCGCGAAAGAAAAGCGCAAGCAAGCCGAAGCGCAGAACGCGGCGCAAACGCAGACATTGCAGGCAGCAGCGCATTGAACCAGAGCATCGAAGTGCTGCCGGTCGCGGTGTCCGCGTTCGTCGCGACCGACATCGACGACTTCGTTCTTTTGGTCGCGCTGTTCGGCAGCGGCAGGCTCAGATCGACGAACATCGTCATCGGGCAACTGCTCGGCATTGGATTGCTCGTTGCCGTGAGCAGTATTGCGGCCGTCGCGGCGCTGGCGATTCCGCCGGGCTGGACCAACCTGCTGGGCATTTTCCCGCTGGCGATCGGCATCCGCGGCGCGATGAACTGGTTCCGCGCCGACGATGACGACGCCGGCGACATGACCTTCTCGAAGACCTTCGGACGTTCCGAGATCCTGACCGTCGCCAGCCTGACGGTCGCCAACGGCGGCGACAATCTCGCGGTCTACATTCCGCTGTTCGCGAGTTCCGCGGTGGCCATTCCGATCTACGCCGCAGTGTTCGCCTCGATGACGTTACTATGGTGTCTGATCGGACGTCTGCTGGTCACGCATCGAACCATTGCTTCGCTGGTCGAACGATATGGCGAGGTGCTGGTGCCGGTCATTCTCTTCGGACTCGGACTGCGTATTCTGTCAGGCGCTTTCGTGTTGCTGCGATGAGGAGAAAGAGTCATGCGAAAGTTGTTCGTGACGGCGTTGCTTTCCTTCCTGACTTCGACCGGGCACGCCGCCGGCATCCGGCTTTTCGACATTCCTGCGAATGCGAACGGTCCCGCGCTGCAAGTCGCTGTCTGGTCGCCGTGCGCAGCGGCGCCTGAATCCATCGAAATCGGCCCATACGTGCTGCACGGAACGCGGAATTGTCCCATTGCTGGCGATCAACACCCGCTCGTGGTGTTTTCTCACGGACATGGCGGATCACGGCTCGATCAGCACGCGCTCTCCGAAAAGCTCGCCGATGCGGGCTTCGTCGTCGCAGCGGTCAATCATCCGGGCGACACGTATTCCGATATGTCGCGCACGATGGAAGCATCGGAATTCGTCGAGCGTCCGAACGACATCGAGCGGCTGATCGACTTCATGCTGAATTCATCGGTCGATGCTTCGAAGATCGACGCCAACGCCATCGGTTTCTTCGGCTTTTCACGCGGCGGCTTCACGGGCCTCGTACTGGCTGGAGGCGTGCCGGACTTTCAGCACGCCGATATAAGCTGTCCCGATGAATACCCCATCTGCAAGACCGTCCACGCAGGCAAGCTGCCGCCGCAACACTGGACGCATGACACGCGCATCAAGGCGTTCGTTCTCGCCGATCCGCTCGATGCCTTTCCAGGCCCCGCCGCCGTCGCGCAAATCCACGCGTCGCCTTGTGTTGCGGACGGTGCGGTCATCACCGCCGCCTGCGCCGTTCCGCTCTGCGCGATGGTCTCCTGTTGATCGTTCGAGGACTGCGCAAAGCCAGTGCTCGACATGACGCCCGCCGACAGCACGAAAGCAGCGGCGATGAATCGATTGAGTTTCACGTGCGTCTCCCTGAATGTCCGAAAGTGGCAGCGACCGGGCAGGCACGACCTTCATTTCCCAGCGCTGTGATGATGATTCTCGGTCGGAGCCGACGCGTTCAACAGCCACATGCGTAGAGGGAAAAGCGCGATCGGAACGCGAAACATGTAGGCATCGCGAGGCGTGCAGAACGCGTCGACGCCGCTACATTTGTGTGTACAGACTCGAACGATGTGCTGCTATTCTTTTTGGATGGCTCGCTGCCGCTTCGACGGACGGCGGCATTCTGATCGGGCATCGTCATGAGAACGTCGGGCTTCGGCGTGCGCAGGTTCAGATCGGCGGCTCAGGAACGTGCGTTCAGAAAAGACCATGCGCGGCGCTTTTCCGGTCAGCGCAAGCTGGCCATCATCATCTTCACGGTCTTGTGGGTCTTGTTTTCGTGGCGCGATCTCGGACGGCTGGACATTCTCGATCCCGGCGGGCTGCATCATCACGAACTCATCGTCGTGCGAATCCTCGGAACGATCGGCATGACGATTGCCGTGCTGCTGTGGACGCCGCGCGCACTCGACGAACGCTGGGCGGTCGCTCTGTTGAGCCTCTGGACGATCAGCGGCTGGTTCGCCGTCCTGAGAATGATGCAGATCTACCCTGGCGATCTGCCGTGGCGGGAAGGTCACGGAATCCTGACATTAACCCTCTTCATGGTCTTCGGAGCCTTCAGGCTCAGAGTGACGACAGCCGCGTGGCTGATCGGGCTGTGCATCGCGGCTTATCTGCTGATGCTTTATTTCGTGCCACCGCGTGCGAGTTTCGGTGCGCACCCTGACGTGTTGCTGGCTCACGGCAGCATGGTGCCGATGACCTACGTCATTGGCCTGGTCGTGAGCATTCCGCTAGAGCGGAGCGCCCGGCGCGAGTTCATGTATCAGCGAACCTTGCGTGCGTCCAAGGCGCGCATCGAGGCGGCATCGCGCGTGGTCAACGAGCAAAACCGGCGCATGCAGGAATTGATCCGCGAGAAGGAGCGGTTTTTTTCATCGGCGTATCACGATATCCAGCAGCCGCTCGCCGCGATCAACCTCTTCATTCGCAGCGCGCGCACACATCGGGGCGATGCGCGCGCCGTGGACCGCGACCTCGACGTGATCGAGGAAACCGCGTCCGACATTCTCGCCATGTTCAAGGATATTCAGGACTACAGCGAGCTGGGTTCCTACGCGCCGCGTTTAGCGCCGGTCAATACGAACGACGTGCTGACCGAAGTCTTCGCGCAATACGGTGAAATGGCACGCGTGCGTGGGATCGCATTCAGAATCGCGCGGCGGCGAGCGGGGCCGCCCGCCATCGAGACCGATCGTTCGCTCTTCAAGCGCGCGGTCTCCAATCTCGTGTCGAATGCGATCAAGAACACGGCGTCGGGCGGCGTGGTGCTCGGCTGGGTGCAACTCGGCGACCGGCTGCGCGTGGATGTGTGGGATACCGGAATCGGCATTGCGCCCGTGCATCGGGACGCGATTTTCGCGGAGTATTTTCAGGTCGGCAATCCGGGACGCGACCGCTCGAAAGGGCTGGGCCTCGGGCTGTCGATCGTGCAACGCGCGGTTCGCATCTTGCAAGGGCACGACCTGAGTTTCGCCTCGGTCGAAGGGCGCGGGTCGCGCTTTTCGCTCTACGCGAACGTGTCGGTCGCGGCATCGGCACAGACTACCGAATCGAACGATGCCGATGCCGACATCACCGCGCCCGATCTCACCGGCACATTCATCCTGCTGTGCGACGATGAACCGATCGTGCTCGAAGGACTGCGGCGTCTTTTTTCGAGCGCGGGCGCGCTCGTGCACGCAGCCGAATCGATGGCGGGATTCGATGCCATTCTCGCCGACGATGGCCGTATTCCCGATCTCATCGTCACCGATATCCGCCTGCGCGATGGCGCCAACGGCAAGGAAGTCGCCGCGCAGATCAGGCGTCACTACGCATGGGCGAGCGCGATTCCCGTTGTCTTCATCACCGGAGAACTGCTGTCCGACCGCGTGCTGCGCGACTTTCCCGAGCCGTTCATGCTCCTGCGTAAATCCTCCGCGCCGCAAGATTTGCTGGCGGCGATCAGTCGGTATCTTGCCGCTCAACCGAAGGTGAATCTCGATCTCGCGAAGGATGCGTGACCGGCAGCGTGCCGAGCGTGATGCCCTTGTCCGCCAGCATCACGATGAGTTCCGTGCGCCGCCGCAAATGAAAGTGCGCCAGCAGATGACTGATGTACTTGCGCACCGTGATGTCCTCCAGTCCCATTTTCGACGCGATGGCTTTCGACGGCAGACCGCGCGCCAGCCACGTGAGCGTTTCGAATTCGCGAGGCGTGAGGCCGAGGTTCGGGGCATCCCACGGTCCGGTTTCGCGTGTCTGTGGATGCTCGCTTTCGCTGTCGTGCCGCAAGCCGGCCATGCTCGCCGCCGGCAGGAACACGCCGCCCGAAAGCACCGCGACGATGGCCGCATGCAGCGCTTCCGGCGACGACGACTTGGGCACGTAACCCATCGCGCGCAATTCGAGGCAGCGCCTGATCGTCTCCACGCGTTCATCCGCCGAGATGACGACCACGGGCAAGAACGGCCGTGCGTCTTTCAGGCGGATCAGCGCGTCGCAGCCGTGGCCGTCGGGCAGTTCGAGGTCCAGAAAAACGATGTCGGGATGCCCCGAAACCGCGAGTTCGACGCCGCGCGACACGGTGCTTGCGTGCAACAGTTCGACGTCCGGTAGCAGCGCCTTCATGAGCAGCGCGAGCCCGGCCCGGAAAAGTTCGTGATCGTCGACGAGCAGTACGCGCATCCCCGTATCTCCCGGCGACACAGTGTTCAGCGATCTTACGCCCGCTTCGTAATAGAAGCTCGGATCACGCTCCGCACACCGCGCGTTCGACCGCTGGCAACTGCACCAGCAGCGTCACGCCGCGCGCCAGCATGAACACGATGAGCGCCAGCCATAGCCCGTGATTGCCGAACGGCCCGACGAGCGCCCACGCGGCCAGCGCGAAAATCGCGAGACACACGGCCATCGCCTTCATCAGTTCGTGCGTGCGCGTCGCGCCGATATACACGCCGTCGAGCTGAAACCCGGCTACCGACACGAGCGGCGAGATCGCGGCCCACGGCAGAAAGCGCTCGGCAGTACTGCGCACGATCGCCTGATCCGTCAATGCGTCGATGATCCACGTGCCGCCGCACCAGAACGCGACCGAGAAGGCCGCCGCGCCGATCACGGCCCAGAGCATGGTCACCTTCACGGCCTGACGGAACGCGTGACGGTCGCGCGCGCCCGCCGCCGCGCCGACCAGCGCTTCGGCGGCGTGCGCGAAGCCATCCAGCCCGAAAGCCATGAAGGTCTGGAAGTTCAGAAGGAGCGCGTTGGCGGCGAGGATCGCATCGCCCTGAGACGCGCCCATGTGCGCGAACCATGCGAACGAACCGAGCAGGCAGAGCGTGCGCACGAAAATATCGCGATTGATGGCGATGAGGCGCCGGATTGCGTGGGCATCGAACAAGGTGGATGCAGCGAGCGGCGGCAGACCGTGTGGACGCAGACGCCAGAGAATCGAAAGGCCCAGCGCGAAGCCGCAGATGTCCGCCGCCGCCGTCGCCGCGCCGATACCCGCGATGCCCCAGCCGAACCGGTACACGAACAGCAGCACCTCGACGATATTCACCGCGTTGATGAACACCTGCGTGAGCAATGCGAGCCGCACGCGCTGACAACCGAGCAGCGCGCCAAGCACGACGTAATTGCCGAGCGCGAACGGCGCGGCCCAGATGCGCGCGTGACTGTAGGCGCTGGCCGTGTCGCGCACGGCGTCGCTTCCGCCGAGCGCTTTGAGCGCGTACGTGATGATCGGCATCTGCAAGGCCAGCACCGCCGCGCCGATGGCAAGCGCCAGCAGAAGCGCACGCAGCACGTTGGCGCGCAGGGCGGCGTCATCGCGCGCGCCGAACGCTTGCGCGACGAGTCCGGTGGTGCCCATGCGCAGGAATCCGAAGCCCCAGAACACGAAGCTGAACACCAATCCGCCGAGCGCGACGCCGCCCAGATATTGCGGACCGTCGAGATGACCGGCGACGGCGGTATCCACCGCGCTCAAAATCGGCTGCGTGAGATTGGCGAGGACGATGGGGAAGGCCAGCGTCAGCACGCGCTTGTGCCAGTTGACGGGCAGGGCGGCGGTCAATGAGGTATCCGGGAAGGAAGAAGGCGACATTCTCGCGAGCCTTGACTGACTGTGCAACCCGCGTGTCGATCCGCGAGAATACGCGTCGGACTGACCGAATGCGCATGCGCTTATGAAAACTTTTCTGCTCTATGTCGTTACTGCTGTGGCTGAGATTGCCGGTTGCTACTTTCCGTATCGATGGCTCAAGGAGGGGGGGTCGTCGTGGCTGCTCGTTCCGGGCGCGTTGTCGCTCGCGCTGTTCGCGTGGCTTTTGACGCTGCACGATGCGGCGGCGGGGCGCGTCTACGCGGCGTATGGCGGGGTGTATATCGGGGTGGCTATCGGTTGGCTTTGGGCGGTGGATCGGATTCGGCCTACGGCGTGGGATTTGGCGGGCGCGGTTATCGCGCTTGTTGGCATGGGTGTGATCGCGTTCCAACCGCGGGTGTGATGTGTAGACGGGGTTTGGTTCTTTTCTTTCGTGCAAGGGGCTTGTCTTGTTTGTTTGGTTTATTCAGTAGCCGCCTCCCCGGCGGGGGGGTAACTTTCTTTGCTGCAAAGAAAGTCACCAAAGAAAGCAGCTTTTTACCCCATGCACGATGGCTGGAGAGGGTTGGTCTGGATTAACCGATACAGTGGCCGCAATAGGACTTGCCACGCATAACGAGTCGATTAGGCAACCTTGCGATTGCGCGCTCGAATCCTTTGGCCTTAGTGGACCGCGTTCATTCATTCGGCCATGCGCTTCGCGCGCCGAGAACGTAAGAATGGAACCCCGCAGCGTATCAGCGTCCAGCCACATCACACCGCATCGCACCTCTCCCATTGGGCCCTACCTTGGTAAGCACTTCTGGGCAAAGCTCGCACACCAACGCCAGTCACCTTTTGTCGGAGCACTAACCAAGGTAGGGCCGAATAGCAATCTAGCGGAGAAGCGTGAGGTGGCTGGGCGCTGATACGCTGCGGGATTCCGTTCTAAAGCTCTCGGCGCGCGCAGCGCATGGCCGAAAGAATGAGCGCGATCCACTAACCGTTGATTATCCGAGCGCGTAATCGCGAGGTTGCCCATACGCTTAACCAACCGAGGGAAGCCCTATTGCGGCCACTGCATCGGTTAATCCAGACCAACCCTCTCCAGCCATCGTGCATGGGGGTAAAAGCTGCTTTCTTTGGTGACTTTCTTTGCAGCAGCAAAGAAAGTTACCCCCCCGCCGGGGAGGCGGCTACTGCAATAAAGACACAAACACCAGCAGCCCTTTGCTCGACAAAAAAACAGAACGCACCATCACGCCTCCAACGCGAGCAGCGCGAACGTCGCCAGCCAATGCTCCCCCATGTAATCCCCCGCCACATGCGCGATACCCGCAACCAGATGCGCCTCCGCGCTAGCCAGCAACACCCCGATACGCGCATCGCCCACCGGCAACATCCGCGCGATGCTGCGCTGACACCACGCCCGGCTCAAATTCAGGCCATCGAGATGCGCGAGCTTGCCGTCGCTGCGATCAGTCACGGTGGCAGGCGCGAAAACCGTCGCCGGTTCGCGCTGCGCGAGTCGCGGCAGAAAGCGCCCGAACCAGTCGATGAACGCATCGGCGGGTAACACGTCACGCATGAGCCGCGCTTCCATCAACGAAGGCGAGAGAAATTCGTCGCCCGCAGGTTCCCACGCCTGACACGCTTCATCGGCGAGAAACCAGCGCGTGGCGGTATCGGTCAGCAAGCGTTCGAACTCCGTGTTTCCCGATGCCCGCGCATAACCGAGCGCAAGCGTCAACGCAAACGCCATGTTGAAGTGCGTCCCGACCCGCAACGGATAAGTCGCTTTCGGCAGGAATTCGGCGAAACGCGCGACGAACGCATCGGCGAGCGGCGCAAGCGTGGCGGACCAGCGCGCGGCATCGTCCGAATGCATCGAGCGTAACTGGCCCGCGAGTGCAAGCAGCCACGCCCACCCATACGGACGTTCGAAACCACGCGCCGCCGGCCGATCCAGATACGCCACTTCCGCCGCGACATTCTCCACCGTGAAATGCTCGTCGATGACCGCGCGAATGAACGGCGCCTCGGGCATGCCGGGAAACCGTTCGTACAACCGCGCGATCAGCCAGTAACCATGCACGCACGAATGCCAGTCGAAGCTGCCATAGAAAATCGGATGCAGCGCGCGCGGACTTTGCACGTCGGCGGCGCTCGCCATGACGTGATCGAGCTTGTTCGGATACTCGCGCGTCAGATGCCCGAGCGCCACGCGCGCGAACTTCGAGGCAAGAGCTTCGTCGAGTTCTACCGATTGATTTTGGCTCATCTTCATTCCCGGCTAAAGGCTGCGATCATGAGACTTTATCGATAAAAACTCGTTAAAACGAATCGATAAGGGTAATCCCTTAAGTGGTTTTTCCATCGAAGCGCGTAAGGAACTCGTCGTATAAACTTCGGGCCGGACGCGGGCGAGCGCGTCCGGCGGCCATCGGCCGAACCGAGACCATCAGCACAACACAGCACAACACCAGAACACACACATGACCGACCTTCCCGTGTACACCGCAGCAGACACCCGGCGACGCGTCTTCGCAATCGTCGGCGCTTCGTCGGGCAATCTCGTCGAATGGTTCGATTTCTATATCTACTCGTTCCTCGCGCTGTATTTTTCGGCGGCGTTCTTCCCCGGCGGCAATCCGACGGTGCAATTGCTCAACACCGCAGGCGTGTTCGCGGCGGGCTTTCTCATGCGTCCCATCGGCGGCTGGCTGTTCGGGCGGATCGCCGATAAACACGGCCGACGCAACGCCATGATGATCTCCGTGCTGATGATGTGCGGCGGCTCGCTCGTCATCACGTTCTTGCCGACGTATTCGTCGATCGGTGCATGGGCGCCGTTCCTATTGTTGATCGCGCGCTTGTTCCAGGGTTTGTCGGTCGGCGGCGAATACGGCACCAGCGCGACTTACATGAGTGAAGTGGCGTTGCAGGGGCGGCGCGGCTTCTTCGCATCGTTCCAGTACGTGACGCTGATCGGCGGGCAACTCGCCGCGCTGCTCGTGCTCGTCGTCCTGCAAATGTTTCTGTCTACCGAAGAACTGAAGGCGTGGGGCTGGCGCGTGCCGTTCTTCGTCGGCGCGTGCGCGGCGCTCATCTCGCTGTATCTGCGCCGCTCGCTCGATGAAACCACCACCGCCGAAACGCGTCGCCGCAAGGAAGCGGGCACGCTGCGCGGACTCATGCAGCACAAGGCCGCGTTCATGACCGTGGTCGGTTTCACGGCGGGCGGCTCGCTGATTTTCTACACCTTCACGACCTACATGCAGAAGTATCTGGTCAACACGGCGGGCATGCACGCCAAGACCGCCAGCAACGTGATGACCGGCGCGCTGTTCGTCTACATGATCATGCAGCCGGCGTTCGGCGCGCTGTCCGACCGCATCGGGCGACGCCGCATGATGCTCTGGTTCGGCGGGCTCGCCACGCTCTGCACCGTGCCGCTGCTGCACGCGCTGTCCGGCGTCACCAGCCCGGTGATGGCGTTCGTGTTCGTGGTCATCGCGCTGGCGATCGTGAGCTTCTATACGTCGATCAGCGGGCTCATCAAGGCGGAAATGTTTCCGCCGGAAGTGCGCGCGCTGGGCGTGGGTTTGTCGTATGCGGTGGCCAACGCGCTGTTCGGCGGCTCGGCGGAATATGTCGCGCTGTGGCTCAAGCAGGCGGGCAGCGAATCGGCCTTCTTCTGGTATGTCACGGTGATGTGCGCCATCTCGCTCGTCGTGTCGTATCGCATGCTCGATCCGAGCAAGGAAGGCTATTTGCGCAACGAGCCTTAAAATAGCGATTGGCTGGGAACGCGCTTCTTTAGATCCGATGATTGCCTTCAGTCAGGATTTCCATTAGCGCGAACCCTTACTGTCTGCTCAACTTGCTCGTAACGGTAGTATGGTGTTTTATGCGGTATGCATGCGCGGCGCTCGCCCGAGCGCCTCTTTCCCTCAAAACGCATGCACTTGCGCGCGATGTTCGTGCGCACAACGGCGATGAACGCACTCGGCGTGTCGGTTAGCCTGCCCGGAGCTTGTTCATGGAAGATTTCGACGAAACGCTTTTTCTTGTCTGGCGGTCCAATCTCAACGTCCTGGTCGGAACGCCGGGCGGCGCGGGACGTCTTGCGCGCATGATGAGTTTCTCGCCGACCTTCATGAAGCTGATCGTCGCGGGACAGCGGGATTTCAACGAGGAATTCGTGCGCGGCATCGAACTGGTGACGGGACTGCCGCCGCACTGGATGGACGAACGCCGCGACCGCGACGAAATTCCGCCCGAAGCGCAACGCGCGCTCGATGAAGAATCGCCGGTGGCGATTTTTCGGGGTACGGCGCATCCGCAACCCAAGCGCTCGGTGTTGCGCGGGCCGGAACCGTTGCTGTCGCAGACCGAAGCCACGCGGCGCGTCGCCGATCAGGCGCAGCAGCAGGCCGAAGCGAATCGGCGCGATCTGCTGTTCAGGAAAAACCGGGAATTGCTGTCGCAGGATTTGCGGCGTCTGGAGCGCCAGCTTCAGTTGCTTCAGGTCGAAGCCATGCAGCCGAAGGCCGATGAACTGCTCGCCTCCGACCGCATGAGCGAAGCTGCGAAGGCCGATCTGTCAGGCCGCCTGGAACAGGTCGACAAGCACGTGAAGCTGCTGCATCAGCATGTGGAAAAGCTCGTCGCGCTGCTGTCCGGCCCGGACGATGCGAATCCGGGCGATTTCGGCTGATCCGTTCTACTTCTTGATGCCGCGCCGTTCGTCTTCCGTTTCCGGTTCGGGATGCACGGCAATCGGATCGCTGGCCGGAAAGGTTTCTTCAAGCGCCTCGTCCAGCAGCGCGTCTTCATCGACGGGATGAGGGTCTTTCGCCTGCTCTTGACGTGCCTTCGTCATGGTGCGCTCCGCGATCAGTCATCGAATGGCTCAATATATCAGCGCCTTTATTTCAGCGCGCGCGGCGGTAGTCGGTCGGGCGCACGCCGGTCCATCGGCGGAAAGCGCGACGAAAGGCGCTCGGCTCGGCGAAACCGAGCGCATGCGCGATCTGCGGCACGGTTTCGCGCGTCTCGGCCAGCCGCGCGATGGCGAGATCGCGGCGTAGCGCGTCCTTGATCGACTGAAGCGTTTCGCCTTCCTGTTTGAGATGCCGCCTGAGCGTGGCTTCGGCCATGTTGAGCGTGGCGGCAAGTGGGTCCGCTTCGGGCCAGTCGGCGGGCGCGATCTCCCGCAAACGCGCCCGCACGCGCGCCGCTATCGATTCCGGATTCCGATACTTGACGATGAAATTCGCGGGCGCGCGCCGCAGGAAGGTCTTGAGCGTCGTGGCGTTCTGCACGACTGGCAGCGAGGCGCAATCCGGCGCGAGATCGACGAATGAACGCGGCGCGTCGAAGCGCAACGCGTCGCAGAACATGAGGCGATATTCGTCGCTGGCGTCCGGTTCCGGGCAGCGCAGATGCGCCGCGAGCAGCGGCACGCGCCGCCCCAGCAGCCAGCACAGCAATCCATAGACGAGGATGAAAGCGGTCGCATAAGCGAAGGCGCTTTTCGGCGCGATGCCATCGTTGAACCCGATCCGCACGCGCGCTTTGTCGATATCGACCTCCAGCTTCAACTCGTCAAGCACCAGCCGCAGGAAGCCCGTGATCCGCGTCAACGCCTCGCGGCCATCGCGCGCGCCGATCGCGGCGTGGCACATCAGCACGAAGCTGCCGCGCCGCATCGGATGCCGGTCGAGGCCGAAGAATTCGTCGTCGAGCGCATCCGCGATGGCGTGCCACAGTCGCCCGTACTGCGCGGGCGTGACGCGCGCATCGAGGGCGATGCCGCTCGCATCGAGCAAAGTCTCGCGCGACACGCCGCGCGCCTCGGCGCACTGCAATGCCGCCTCCACGAGACTCGCCGAAATCGAGTCGCGTTCGATGTCTTTTCGAAAGGTTCGGGTTGTCACTAGGTGGCGAAAGCGCTCAGTTAGCGTGATCGTTTCGGGCATCGGCCACGGTCGGGAGATTGCCTAGACTCGTGCCCATGAGGCACGCGGCATCGGCGAAAGAGTGTAATCGAACCGGTGCGCCGGGATGGCGAGGCCTCGCCACACAGACATTGGGTGCATGACATGATCGACAGCTTTCTCAGCGAAGAACAACGCATGATCCGCGACGCGGCGCGCCAGTTCGCCACCGAAGTGCTCGCGCCGAACGCCGGCCAGTGGGACCGCGACGGCGCGATTCCCGACAACATCGTGCGTCAGTTGGGCGAACTCGGTTTGCTCGGCATGGTCGTGCCCGCCGAACTCGGCGGCACCTTCAGCGACTACACCGCCTACGCGCTCGCGATGGAAGAGATCGCCGCGGGCTGCGCCTCCTGCGCGACCATGATGAGCGTGCACAACTCGGTCGGCTGCGGCCCGATCCTCGCCTATGGCACCGACGCGCAGAAGTCCGAATGGTTGCCGCGTCTGGCCAGCGGCGAAGTGATCGGCGCGTTCTGCCTGACCGAGCCGCAGGCCGGTTCCGAAGCCAACAACCTGCGCGTGCGCGCGGTCGAACGCGATGGCAAATGGGTGCTGTCCGGCAGCAAGCAATTCGTGACGAACGGCAAGCGCGCGGGCGTGGCGATCGTCTTCGCCGTCACGGACCCGGACGCGGGCAAGCGCGGCCTGTCCGCGTTCATCGTGCCGACGGACACGCCGGGCTTCAACGTGGGCGCGCCGGAGCACAAGCTGGGCATCCGCGCGTCGGATACGTGTCCGATCACCTTCGATGATTGCGCGATTCCCGCCGCCAATCTGCTCGGCCAGCGCGGCGAGGGCCTGAAGATCGCGCTGTCGAATCTGGAGGGCGGGCGCATCGGCATCGCGGCGCAGGCGTTGGGGATCGCGCGCGCGGCGTTCGATGCATCGCGCGAGTATGCGAAGGATCGCGTGCAGTTCGGCAAGCCGATCCGCGAGCATCAGTCCGTCGCCAACATGCTCGCCGATATGCAGACGCAACTCAACGCCGCGCGCCTGCTCGTGCTGCACGCGGCACGCATGCGTACCGAAGGCATTCCGTGTCTGTCGGAGGCGTCGCAGGCCAAGCTGTACGCGTCCGAAATGGCCGAACGCGTGTGCACGCATGCCATCCAGATTCACGGCGGCTACGGCTTTCTGGAGGACTATCCGGTGGCGCGGCATTATCGCGATGCGCGCATCACGCAGATTTACGAAGGCACGAGCGAAGTGCAGCGCATGGTGATCGCGCGCAATCTTTGATTGCGTTTCGCTCGGCAGGCAGTCCGATAAAAACTCATGGAGACGCAATGAACCCGGCTCAGCCCTTCATCGAAGCACGCGACTTTCTGCTGGCGCATCGCACGGATTACGACACGGCGTATCGCGATTTCCGCTGGCCCGTGCTCGGCGACTTCAACTGGGCGCTCGATTATTTCGATCCGATGGCGCGCGGCAACGATTCGCCCGCGCTGCATATCGTCGATGACGGCGGCGCGGCCACGCGGCTTTCGTTCGCGCAGATGAGCGAGCGTTCGGCGCGGGTGGCGAATCATCTGCGTGGGCTGGGCGTCGCGCGTGGCGAGCGCATTTTGTTGATGCTGCCGAACCGCGTCGAGTTATGGGAAACGATGCTCGCCGCGATGAAGCTCGGCGCGCTCGTGCTGCCCGCGACCACGCAGTTGGCGCCGGGCGATTTGCGCGATCGCATCGCGCTCGGGCGTGTGCAGCATGTGATCGCGGATGCGGGCGAGACCGCGAAGTTCGAGGGCATTGAAGTGCCGGGGCTGCGCATCGCGGTGGGTGGTGCGCGCACGGGCTGGCTGGCTTACGACGATGCGTACGAAGCGTCGCCTGACTTCACGCCCGACGCAGTCACGCGCGCCAGCGATCCTTACTTGCTCTACTTCACGTCCGGCACGACATCGAAGCCGAAGCTCGTCGAGCATACGCATCAAAGCTATCCGGTCGGCCATCTCTCGACGATGTACTGGATCGGCCTGCAACCCGGCGACGTGCACTGGAACATCAGTTCGCCGGGTTGGGCGAAGCATGCGTGGAGTTGCTTCTTCGCGCCGTGGAATGCGCAGGCGTGCGTGTTCATCCGCAATTTCAGCCGTTTCGATGCCGTGCGCACGCTCGAAGCGCTCGTCGAACACGGCGTGACGACGCTGTGCGCGCCGCCGACCGTCTGGCGCATGCTCGTGCAGGAACCGCTCGGCGCGTACGCGGTGAAGCTGCGCGAGATCGTCGGGGCGGGCGAACCGCTCAATCCGGAAGTGGTGGAGCGCGTGCAGGCCGCGTGGGGCGTGCCGATCCGCGATGGTTACGGGCAGACGGAAACCACGGCCCAAATTGCCAATACGCCGGGTCAGCGTCTGGTGCCGGGTTCGATGGGCCGTCCGCTGCCTGGTTACCGCGTAGCGTTGTTGGACCCGGAAGGCGCGCAAGCGGAGGAAGGTGAAATTGCACTGACGCTCGATCCGCCGCCGCTCGGATTGATGACCGGTTACGCCGACAATCCCGCCGCCACGCAGAACGCGATGCGCAGCGGTTTCTACCGCACGTCCGATGTCGCCGCGCGCGCCGACGATGGCTATTTCACCTACGTCGGCCGCGCGGACGATGTGTTCAAGTCGTCGGACTACCGGTTGAGCCCGTTCGAACTCGAAAGCGTGCTGATCGAGCACGAAGCGATCGCGGAAGCGGCTGTCGTGCCGAGTCCCGATCCGCTGCGTTTGTCCGTGCCGAAGGCGTTCGTCACGCTGCGTCACGGTTATTCGATCGGACCGGAACTGGCGCGCAGCGTGTTTGCGTTCTCACGCGAACGGCTCGCGCCGTACAAGCGGATTCGTCGTCTGGAGTTCGCGGAGTTGCCGAAGACCATCTCGGGCAAGATTCGCCGCGTCGATTTGCGCAGGCAGGAAGCGGCGCGCGCACAGGACGGCGCGCGCGGCGAGTTCGAATTCTGGGAGGAGGATTTCCCGGAGCTTCGCGCGGGGCAATGAAAAAAACGGCGAGACCCGAATTCAGGTCTCGCCGTTTTCATGACGAGCATGCGCAATGATCAGACTCGGAACCGCCCGGTTGCGCTTTCGCGCGGCCCCGATGGCCCGTGTCAATGCACGGCCGCGCGGCGCACCGACAAGCGCGTGAGGACCGGCAGCACCTTGCGGTTGCGCGGAACGGAGGACGGCGGCGGCAAATAGGACACGCCCGCCAGATCGCCGATACGCGGCACCGGTTCGGCATCGAGCACTTCGACTTCGACGCGTTCCACCATCAGCGGCGCAGGCTCGACCAGCGCTTCGGGCGCGGCCAGCTCCGGCTCGACGATTTCCTCGACCTTGATGCCGAGCGAATGCCGCACATCCACGCCCCGCGTTCGAACATCGAAACCGGCCAGCCGAATCACGCGTTCGCGGGTTCGCAGAAATTCCATGCCGGCTTGCGTCATCGGTTTCGACGACACATATTCGATCGCGACATCGAAGCCGCGCACTTTCGGATAATTCAACAAAAGTTGACCCGATCGGATATAGCGAAGGCAATGGTCGATTTTCCGCGTCAGCAGTTCACGATGTCTTGCATCGTCCTGCCAGTCGAGTTCGTCGAAAATGCCAATAAACACTTTCCGTAATAGGACATTCACCCCGACATAATCGATGGCGTCCACGTCGCGCACTGACATGGTCATTCCCCTGCGCCCGTAATGGGCAAGTATCAAAGGAACGCATTGTAACGGATTAATCGGGTGTAAATAACCGTGAAACTTTGAGTTATCTCTTTTAAAATCCTATTTTCGTAAGAGTCTTAAATTCGATTTTCGGCATATTCCGATTGAGTATAAAACGCCGTTTCAAATTAGGATTTGTTTGAGAATTAATTCAGGATTGTCTTCTGGATAAATCGGCCAATGTCGCGTCTGCCTTGCCTTCGGCGATGGCTTCGCCACTGGTCGCTTCCACTTGCGGCAAGGGCGGCTGCTCGTTGATCCACGCATTGAGAATGGCGGAGGTGACCGCCAGAATCACCGGCCCGATAAACAGCCCGACGATGCCGAACGCGAACATGCCGCCCAGCACGCCGGACAGGATCAGCAGCATCGAGAGATTCACGCCGCGCTTGATGAGCATCGGGCGCAGGAAGTTGTCGAGCATGGCGATCATGATCGACCAGATCAGCAGCAGGATCGCTGCGACGTGTGACCCATGCCAGAACAGCCAAGCCACACCGCCGATCAGCGGCAGGAGCGGGCCGATCTGCGCGAGGCACAACATCAAGGTGATCGCGGTGATGACGCCCGCCGCCGGCACGCCCGCGATCCACAATCCGATCCCGCCCAACGCCGACTGCGTGACCGCCGTCACCACGATGCCGAGCGCCACCGCCCGCACCGCGAGCCCGGCCAGCTTGATGGCTTCGGCCCCGCGCGTGCCCGCGACACGGGTGGCGAAGCGCATCACGTAATGTCCGGCCGCTTCGCCGCGCATATACAGAATGCCGGAGATGACGACCGTGATCGCCATGTGCATGACGAACACGCCGACGACTGCCGCGTGCGAGAGCATCCAGCGCGCGGCCACCGTGACATACGGCTCCAGCTTGGCGAGCAGCCCGCCGGGACCTGCGTCCGAAAGCGATTGCCATTCGGTCGCCGCGCGCTGGCCGGCGACCGGAACATCGTGCACCCAGTCCGGCGGCGGCGGCAGCGCGTAGGTCGGCAGGCTCTTGATGGCCGACATGATTTCGCCGCCGTGCAGCGCGAGCGTCGAGATCGCTTCGTAGAGCGGCAGGACGATCACGATCAGCAGCACGAGCAGCATCACGGCGGTGGCCAACCAGCGTCGTCCGCCGCAGCGGCGTTGCACGGCGCGCATCAATGGCCAGGTCGCGACCACGATCGTCGTCGCCCAGATGAGGCCCGGCAGGAACGGCCGCAGCACGTACAGGCTGCCGATGGTCAGCCCCGCCAGAATCGTGATGACGAGCAGGATGCGCGCGATATCCAGCGTCTGGCGCGGATGCGTGTTCAGTTGATCGTCGGAGGGCGGGGGCGTGGACATGGGCTTGTGTGGGATCGAGGCGCGGTCGATGCGGCGGTGCCGGGGAAGTGCGGCGAGCAGGCGCGGCAGGCCTTAACCCGGGCGGGCATCATACCGGCTCTGCAGTCCATACTACTAAAAAATTTTGATGCAAACCCGGTGAAATCGACGCGCCCGCGCGCGCCTTTCGTCACCCTTGCAGAATGCGCTGCCCGAAGCGCTGCGTGCCCAGTTCCGGAAACAAGGTCGAGGCGACGCGGCGCGGCTCCACGCCGAACGTTTCGCCCGCCGCGCTCGCGATGACCGCATCCAGCCCGGTCGTCGGTTTCAGATCGCGCGATTGATAGAGCGCGCCGGCCGACAGTCCCGGCCAGTCCGCTAGAACACGCCCGCCCGCCACCGCGCCCCCGAAAATCATTGCCGCCGATGCCGTGCCGTGATCCGTGCCGCCCGTTCCGTTCGCCGCCGCCGTGCGGCCGAACTCGGTCGCGACGAGCACGGTCGTGTTCGTCCAGTTCGCGCCGAGACCATCGGCGAGCGCGGCGATCATCGTGTCGAGCGCCTTCAGTTGCGCGGCGAGGCGCGGGTTCTGCGCGCTGTGCGTGTCCCATCCGCCGGTTTCGATCATCGCGATGCGCGGGCCATCCGGCTTGTTCAAAAAGCTCGCCGCTAGCTTGCCGAGACTCGCCGGATCTTGCCGCGCGCCCGCATCGGCGGCGAGACCGCGCGCCTGCATCGCGGCATCCCAGAGCGGATGGAGTTGCGCATCGCCCGCATAGAGTTGCGAGACGCGCGCGAGCAGATCGTCCGGCGCTTGCGGCAGCGAAGACGGCGCGTAGGACGTGACTTCGGCGCGTCCGCGCAGCGCGAGCGGCACGGTCGGCGCGAACGCGATGGCATCCGCGCGCGGGGCGGGCAGCATCGAAAGCAGGCGGTTCAGCCAGCCGTCTTTCATCTGATAGGGCGACATGCCGCCGGTTTCGAGCACGTTCTGGCCGTCGAAATGCGAGCGCTCACGATAGGGCGAAGCCACCGCGTGAACGAACATCGCCTGCTTCGATTGATACATCCGCGCGGTCTGCACCAGCGACGGATGCAGCGCGAAGATGCCGTCGAGCTTGATCGCGCTCGATGAATCGATCGCCAGCGGCCCGCGCAACGCGGCATAAGCCGGATCGCCATAAGGCACGACGATATTCAGCCCATCCGCCGCACCGCGCTGGATCACGAACACGAAGCGCTTCTCGGTTTCGGCCGATGCGAGCACGAGCCGCGGCGCGACGAGCATCGCGCCTGCGCCTGCGCCCGCGCACTGAAGGAATCGGCGACGCGTGGTCATGGGGTCATCTCCTCAAGAAATCGGGCGATACGAGCAGCAGCGCGAGCGCGGTCTGGGCGCTTTCGGCGCGCGACACGGCGATGGCGGTGGCATCGGACAAGGAACCGGGCAGCAATTGCGGACCGAGCGCGCGGGCATCGAGCCGGTCGCTGGTGCGCGCGGCGAAACGCTGCGCGATCTCGACGCGGCGCACCAGCGCATCCGGCGCGGCCCAACTCGCGGCAATATCGTCGTAACCGGCGGGCGAGCCGGGACGCCACGTTTGCTGGCCGAGTTGCGTGAGAATCGGTGCGGCCTGAATGCCGTGCAGATCGATGCGGCCCAGTCCGCGCAGCGACGAGATCGTCCATTCCCACGGCGTCTTGAACTTGGCCGCCGTGCCCGACCACGCTTCCGGCGATTCCACCAGCGTGCGATACACGCTCGGCAAATCGCCGCCGGTTTCGTTGAACACGCTTGCAAGCCGGTCGACGAGCGCCGGCGGCGGCGTATCCGAAACAAAGTGACGCGCCAGTTTTTCGCCGATGTGATGCGCCGTCGCCCGCGAACTCGCCAGATCGTGCAGCACGGCGAGCGGCTGCGCGACATCGGTTTGCGCGTATTGCCGGTTCGTGATCGTGCGCACGCCGGGTTCGTGCACGCGCGGGCGGAACACGAACTGGCCGGGCAGCGCGGGATCGTTCGGATTCTGGCCCGCGTTCGGACCCATCACGCCGAGACTCCAGCCGGTGAGCGCGCGCGCGAATTCGGTGACGTCCGTTTGCGTGTAGCCGCTGCGCACGCCGAGCGTGTGCAGTTCCATGATCTCGCGCGCAAGGTTCTCGTTGAGGCCGCGTTTGTTGTCGGGATCGCGCTGCGCGGCGCGCGTGGCTGCGGGACTGTCCGGGCCGACCGAGCGCGGTTGATCGAGAAAAATCTGCATCGCCGGATGCTGCTCGACGGCAATCAACATGTCCTCGAAACGGCCCAGCACATGCGGGCGGATCGCTTCGTTTTCGAAGGAACCGGCGAGCATCGTGACCGGCGGCTTTTCGGTGGAGATGGCGAAGTGATTCGCCCAGAAATGCACGAGCCGTTCGACGAAGGGCGCGTTCGTGGTCAGCGCGGCGGTGACGCGGGCATCGACGGCGGCGCGGTAGTCATCGCGGATTTGCTCGGCGTACTGCTTGCGGACGTCTTTCTTGTCTTTGTCCTTATCTTTGTCGTCGGTGTTGGCGCGGGCATCGCGTAACGCGCGTTCTCGCTCGACGAACTGCGCCGCGAGCGCGAGGCTCGATGGCTGCGCGGCGAGTGCAGGCGGCATCGGTTGATAGGTGCCGCGTGCTGCATCGGTCTGTTCGATGAGCCAGCCGCGCGGATCGGACGGCAACGCATCGCCGGGACGCGCGCCGAGTCCGAAGCGATTCACCGCGATGGCGGCGGGCGTGAGTGTCGGCGCGATGGCCATGATGGCTCCCGGTTTCTTTCGTTTAACGGCTCGGGCGCGGGAATCTGTCGCGCATATTCACTGTTGCTTGTCCGGCCGCTCGTCCGGCGGCACGGCGCGCAGCGGACCGTAACGCTCCATCGCGCCGACGAGCTTCATGCGTTCTTCCGGCGTGAGCGTCGCGGCGAAATCCGCCACGGCGTTTTCCGCACGCGCGCGCAGGGTCACGTCGGCCGTGCGCGCGCGGTTGAGCGCATCGTCCAGCGCGGCACGGTCGAGCGTCGGCGCGGCGAGCACGTGCGCGAGATCGATGCGTGCATCGCGTGCCTGACGAATCAGCGGCAGGCTTTCACGACGTGCGTGGCGCAAGGCATCGCGCAATTGTTGTTGACGGTCGGCAGACAAGTCCGCCGCCGCAAAGCGAATGCCGCGCTGTTGCTCGGCTTGCGTTTGCCGATGCGCAAACAACCGCCACGCGCCGCCCGCCAGCGAGCCGATCAGGAACACATTCAGCACGAGCGAAACCACCGCGACCGTCTTGATGAAGCGTGGACTCATTGATCGCTCCAGTCGTCCGGCGCGCCGCCGAACGCGGTGCCCGAATACGATTGTTCGAACCAGCCATGCGCCGCCTGCGCACTCTGCACCGGCGCCAGCAACGACGCGATCAGCACGCCCGCAGCGACCCCCGCCGCGCCCGCGCCGACCACGCCCACGCCCGAGAACCACAACCGAGGCCGCCGCCACAACGGCTTGTCACGCAGCACCGGCGCGGACGCGACGATGCGCCGCGTCATTGCCGCATCCGGCGCGGTGACGAAATAGGCTTCGAGCGCGTCGTCCAGCACGCGGGCATCGGCGAGCGCGGCGAGTGCATCGGCGTCGCGCGCTTTGATGAGGGCGATGGCGGCGGCGCGTTCCGCCTGCGGCCAGCGTTCGGGCGACGCACCGTAAGCCTCGGTGATGCGGCGGAATCGTTCGGGTGTCATCGGCTTTTCCTTGCGGCATCGGGATCGTTGGGATCGTCGGGCCGCGTATGCGCCAGGTCCGCGAGCGCGGTCCTGAGATTGCGGCGCGCGCGGGCGAGCAGGCTTTCGAGCGCATCGACGCTCAGGCCCATCAGCGCGGCGCTCTGCGCATTGGGCATGTCTTGGTAATACTGCAAAACGAGTGCTTCACGCTGACGCGCGGGCAAACGGGCGAGCGCTTGGTCGATCCGTACGCGCGTGCCCGCAGCATCGAGCCGTTCTTCGGGCAGCGGTGCGGGATCGACCTGTTCGGGCATTGCATCCGGGTCAGCGAGCGTCACTTCGCGATGCCGCCGCAAGCGGTCATAACAAAGATTGAGCGTCACGCGATGCAGCCACGTATCAAAACGCGCCTCGCCGCGCCGCCAGTCCGGCGCGATCTTCCAGATGCGCATGAACGCTTCTTGAGCCACGTCGTCGGCCTCGTCACGATCGCCCAGCATGCGCGCCGCGAGCGCGACGATGCGCGGGAGCTTTCTCGCGACGATTTCGCGAACCGCTCCCGGCTCCCGCTTGCCCACGCGGGCAATGAGCGCGATATCCGGATCTTGTTCTTCGTTCAATGTCTTGTCGGTTCTCGTTGCGCCCGGAGGACGGCATCGTGTTCGTCACGATCCCCGCCTCAATACACGACCACGCCCGACCGGTAATACGCCGGATGCGCCGGATAGACGACGCAGCCGGTGAGCATCGCCGTGGCGAGCATCAGCACTGCAAGCGTCTTCAACATGATGCACCTCGATTATTCATTCGTATGATGGGGCGCCGCCGCTTCTCCCGCGAACGACGCGGGCGGGCGGCGCTGGTCTCCTGCTAAAAACTGCTTATGCCCAGTGTCCCGGCACCCAGCGCCAGGCCGGACCGCGCGCGGCCCAATGCCCGGGAATCCAGCGATAACCCGTGCGTACCGGCTGCCAGTGGCCCGGCGCCCACGCATAACGGCCGCCCGCCCAGCGCCAATGACCCTGATCCCACACATAACCCGCACGCGGCGGAGGCGGCGGTTCGACACGCAGCGGCGGCGGCGCGGACGGCGCGATGATGACGGTTTGCGCATTCGCCGCCGGACTGTGGAACATCGCAATGGACCCGGCGAACAGCGGCGCGATCAGCGCGCCGAGCGCCAGAGACTTGAGCGTTCTCGTCATGTTGTTTTCCCGTCGATGATTGGTTGCGACAGGAACTTGAACGCAGCGCGGGTGCGCGATCCGTCGGTGAGACGCGCAGGAAGTTGTAACCAGGTTTTACGATGCCTTCAGGCGAATCCGTCGATGCCATCGACCAGACGTTGCGCCAGCCGTTCCTGCCGCAATTGTTCGGTCCACCAGCGCAGCGCGCGGCCTTCGTGATCGCCGCGCCACGCGACATAGAGCACGTTCGGCTCGCGCGGATCGGCGGTTTCTTTCTCGATGAGTTCCCCGCGCGCCAGCAACCCCGACACGCGATGCCTCGGCACCCAGCCGATCCCGAGCCCTTGCCGTTGCGCCAGAATCTTCGCGCGCATGCTCGGCACCGCGAGCGCGCTTTGTCCGCCGAGCACGCCATACGCGCGTCCCGCCGCCCGCGACGAATCTGCGACCACTACCGCGCGATGCGCCGCGATCTGCTCACGCGCCAGCGGCGTTTTTTCATTGGCAAGCGGATGCCGCGACGCCACCGCGAACACCCACTCCATCACGCCGAGTTCGAACCAGCGCAGGCCGGGAATCGCGGGCGGCTCGTTGGTCGCGCCGACGATCAGATCCGCGCGCCCGTCGCGCAGCGCTTCCCACGTGCCGGACAGCACTTCGTGCGTGATGCGCAGCGTGACGCCGGAGCCGAGCGCATCGAACGCCTGCACGACCGGCAGCAGCGTCTCGAATTCGAGGATTTCATCACACACGATCCACAAACGGTCTTCCCAACCACTGGCGATTTGCTTGACACGTTGCGCGAGACGGCCGACATCGAGCATGAGACGCGCGGCTTCGTCGGCGAGCAGATGACCGGCGGGCGTGAGTTGCAGGCGATAGCGGCGTCGGTCGAACAACAACGCGTCGAAGCGCGTTTCGAGTTGACGCGCGGCGTGCGAAACCGTGGATGGCGCCTTGCCGAGCCGCGCCGCCGCGCGCGAAAGGCTGCCCGTCGAACGGATGGCGTCGAGCAGGGCGAGTTCGTCCTCGGACAACATGTTCGGCTCCATCGAACGAGTTCGGTGGAGGGATGGTACGGCACGATGCGGATGCGGTCCATCGACATCGTGCCGCATCCTGAAAAAATCATCAGGATGACGACGCAATCAATCTCAATCGTACCGATACACCCCGCGCTTCGTCTTCCGCCCCAGCCGTCCCGCCGACACCAATTCCCGCAACAACGGACAAGCACGATATTTCGAATCGCCGAAGTCCTTCAAAAACACATCCATCACCGACAGACACACATCCAGCCCGATCAAATCCGCCAGCGCCAGCGGCCCGATCGGATGATTCGCGCCGAGCTTCATGCCCGCATCGATTTCCTCCGCGCTCGCCACGCCTTCGTACAGCACGAAGAACGCTTCGTTGATCATCGGCACGAGAATGCGGTTGACGACGAAACCCGGTGAATTGCGCACGCCAATCGGCGATTTATCCAGCTTCTCGGTCAGCGCGCGCACGGCGTCGAAGGTGGCGTCGCTCGTCTGCACGCCGCGAATGACTTCGACGAGTTGCAGCAGCGGCACCGGATTGAAGAAGTGCATGCCGATGAACCGTTCCGGCGCGGCCAGCGTCGCGCCGAGCGCGGTGATCGAAATGGACGACGTATTCGACGCAACGATGGCATCCGCGCGCGCCGCAGCTTCGATCTGCTTCAGGATGCGATGCTTAAGCTCGACGTTTTCCGTCGCCGCCTCGATCACGATATCGGCGGCGGACAGCCGCGCGTAATCCGTCGAAGTCTCGATGTTCGCGATGGCCGCATCGCGCACGGACGCCTGCAACTTGTCCTTCGACACGAGCCGCTCCAAACTGCCCGTGAGCGTGGCGACGCCTTTGGCGAGCGCGGCGTCGGTGACATCGATCATGATGACCTTGAACCCCGCGACGGCCGCCACCTGCGCGATGCCGTTGCCCATGGTGCCCGCCCCGACGATGCCGACGGTCTGAATGCTCATGCTGTGCTCCTCCAGTTCGTATTGCTGTTCGACAGATGGATAGAAAGATCGAAAAGTCGCTAATTGCCGCGAGTATTTCCGTCCTCGATTCTAACCAGCGCAAAAGTCCCGCACCGATTCGTGAACTCACGCGAGCTTCCGATTTTTCCTAAAGTTTGACCTACACTCGATTCATCGATGAGTCCGGCGCGGCCGGTTGTTAGAATCGCGCGCCACATGCGGATTATTCCGATATCCGGCATGTTTCGTAGGAACACGAAAGTTCGCGTTGGTGCCAGGTCCGGCGCGCGCATCGTTGCAGGAATCGCGGGAACATCCAACAAGGTTGCGTCGTCTGTTTCCAAGGACGCGCGCGACACCGTCTTGCCGCTCGCCGCGCAAGACGTTTTCGAAGTGAGAGCAGGTCAATGAGAATCGGCATTTCGATGGTCAGCTACGAAGGCCAAAGTATTTGGTCGAACGGGCTGGGCCAGAACATCGTCTTTCTGGCGGAACTGTTTCAGCGTCTGCCTTTCGTGGAATCGGTCGTGCTGATCGATGTCGGCGCGCTGCACGCTTTGCCGCAGGAAGTCGATGCCGCCGGCAAGCAGTTGCGCATCATCAGTCCGCGCGATGCCACCGACGCGGTGGATGTGGTCATCGAAATGGGCGGGGCGCTCGATGTGGGCTGGCTCGACCTGATGCGCGCGCGTGGCCGCAAGGTGGCGTATCACGTGTGCGGGCAACCGTATCTCGGGCTGACCGAATCCGCGGTGTTCGAGAAGGGCGGCAGCATGTCGCGCCCAGATCGCTGCGACGAAATCTGGCTGCTCTCGAAGGACGCGCCATCCGCGCCGCTCATGCGCACGCTGCATCGCTGCGACGTGTTCGAAGTGCCGTATATCTGGCATCCGCAGTTTCTGGACGCGCGCGTCAAGCATGTGGCGCAGCACGGGCATCGCTTCGGGTACCGCACGCGCGCGGAAGCGGGCACGCGGTCGTTTCGCGTGGGCATCTTCGAGCCGAACATCTCGGTGCAGAAGACCGCGAGCATTCCCATGCTGATCTGCGAGGAAGCGTATCGCGCCGACCGCGAGAGCGTGTCGATGATGGTCGCGCTCAACACTTTCCACATGAAGGATCATCCGACGCTGCTTTATCTGGCCAATTCGCTCGATCTCGTGAGGGATCATCGCGCGATGTTCGAAGGGCGGCATGACGTCGCCGCGTTCATGGCCATGCACGGCGATGCCATCGTCTCGCATCAATGGGCCAACGATCAGAATTACCTCTATCTCGATGCCTTGTACGGCGGCTATCCGCTGATCCACAATTCGCCGTGGCTCAAGGATGCGGGCTACTACTATCCCGACTTCGACGCGCAGGAAGGCGCGCGCCAGTTGTTGCGCGCGCTCGCCGAACACGACGCGAATCTCGATGCGTATCGCAGTCGCGCGGCGCAAGTGATCGAATCCGTGAATCCGTTCAACCCCGCCAATCTCGACGCCTACGCAGAACGCCTCATGCATCTCTGGAACCATCCCAATGCCAACGGGAGCGCGGCACGATGAGCTCCGTCAATCAAGGCAGCAAGAAGAACGCGTCGCGCCGTCTGCGTGTGGGTGTGACGGTGCACGTCCGCAGCGGCGGGCAGTCGATGTTCGAAAGCGGCATCGCGCAGAACGCGCTGTTCCTGATTCAACTGCTCGCGCGTTCGCCGCGCGTGGAAGCGGTCTATGTGGTCGCGAGCGGCACCGGCACGCGCGAGGACGCCAAGCGCTTCATGGCCGACGCGCCCGCGCCGATCATCGAGCCGGAAACGGCGCTCGGCCGGCTGGATGTCATCATCGAACTGCATGCGCAGTTGGGGCGCGAATGGGTCGTGAAGTTTCGCGAGCGTGGCGGGCGTATCGTCTCGCTGCGAGTGGGGAACGACTACGTGCTCGATATCGAACGCATGGTGTTCGGTCTGCCGCCAGCGGGTCTTGCCGCGCAAGTGCCGTACGACGAAGTGTGGACGATTCCCGAATACGAACGCTCCTGCGCGCCGTACTTTCGAACGATCGGGCGCGCGCCGGTGCGCATCGTGCCGCATATCTGGAGTCCGATGCTGCTGGAGCAGGACGCGAAGAACATTCCGCCGGAATTCAGCTTCGGCTACGAGCCGGGCAAGCCGCGCTGGACCATCGGTGTCTTCGAACCGAACGTCTCGATGGTGAAGACGAGCTACATTCCGTTGCTGAGTTGCGAAAGCGCGCATCGCGTGAATCCGGCTTTTATCGACGCCGTGCGCGTGTATGGCACGCAGAAGCTGCGGGATCAGCCGACCTTCGTCGAGTTCGCGAAAAGTCTCGATCTCG
The DNA here is from genome assembly GCF_057612605.2 of Caballeronia sp. A2-2. Classification (NCBI taxonomy): domain Bacteria; kingdom Pseudomonadati; phylum Pseudomonadota; class Betaproteobacteria; order Burkholderiales; family Burkholderiaceae; genus Caballeronia; species Caballeronia sp. A2-2. The sequence continues at coordinate 284,010 of NZ_CM172588.1, forward strand.
TGAAGCACAAGCTCGCGTCCTTCGAAGACCGCTTTCCGTTCGCGCAGATCGTGGCACGCGGCATCGATGCGATCATCAGTCATCAATGGGAAAACGCGCAGAATTATCTTTACTACGAAGCGTTGTATGGCGGTTATCCGCTCATCCATAACTCGGATTTGATCGGCGATTGCGGCTACCGCTATGACGGCTTCGACTGCGAGGATGGCGGCCGCGCGCTGCTGCGCGCGTTCAGCGAGCACGATGCAAACTTGTCCGCGTATCGTGCGACGGCGAACGCGTTCCTGCGCACGCTCGACCCGCTGTACGAGAACAACGTCCGCGCCTACTCCGACGCCATGGACGCGCTGTTCATCAAGCCTTGACTTGAACGCCCGACGCCGCGCGTCTCAACCGAATGCGGTGAGATCGCGCGGCGTCAGTCCATGTGCTTCGCAGTACGCGCGATAACGCGCCCAGCCGCTTCGCCAATCTTCCGCGGCCAAGATCTGACCGGCATCGTTCACGAACAAGAGTTCGCCCTGAATGATGTTCAGCGTCACGATGTCCTCCTCGCCGGGCGCGGCCGTCACCGCTTCGGGCGTGTGACTCGACCCCGCCGTTTCGTACACGATGCTCCCACGCTCCGCGATCCACTCATGCTCGCGATACTTCCATCGTCCCTGCACCGTGTAGACGATCACCGTGCCCGTATGCCGGTGACGCGGCATCTCGCCTTTCGCGGGCGCTTTCATCAGCGCGATGGTCTCGCCGCGAATGGGATCGAGCTTGAAGTATTTGACGAGCACGCGCTCGCTGTAGGGCGTGAAGGGAATCCACGGCAGGTCCGCGTCGTTCAGGCAGGCGGTCTGGATGTGTTCGAACAGCATGTCGGCTCCTTGATCAGCCGGACATTGTAGGCAACCAAACGAAGTCGGCGATTTCAGCCGAACGCGGCCTTATCTGCTATCGTCCACGCCATGCCAGCCATCATCGATGTATCCAACCTGTCCAAGACCTACGGGTCGGGCTTCCGCGCGCTCTCCAACATCAATCTGGAAATCCGGCGCGGCGAGATTTTCGCGTTGCTCGGGCCGAACGGCGCGGGCAAGACCACGCTCATCAGCACCATCTGCGGGATCGTCAATCCGAGCGAAGGGCGTATCACCGTCGCGGGTCACGATATCGTCACGGACTATCGCGCCGCGCGCGCCATGATCGGTCTCGTGCCGCAGGAACTCACCACCGACGCGTTCGAAACCGTCTGGGCCACGGTGTCCTTCAGCCGCGGTTTGTTCGGGCGCGGGAAGAATCCGGCGCACATCGAAAAGGTCTTGAAGGCGCTGTCGCTGTGGAACAAGAAGGACAACAAGATCATGACGCTCTCGGGCGGCATGAAGCGGCGCGTGCTGATCGCCAAGGCGCTCGCGCACGAGCCGGAGATTCTCTTTCTGGATGAACCCACCGCAGGCGTGGACGTGGAACTGCGCCGCGACATGTGGAACCTCGTGCGCGATCTGCGCGCCAACGGCACCACCATCATTCTCACGACGCATTACATCGAGGAAGCGGAGGAAATGGCCGACCGGATCGGTGTGATCAATGGCGGGGAGATCGTGCTGGTCGAGGAGAAAGCCGAACTCATGCGCAAGCTCGGGCAGAAGAAGCTCACGCTGCAACTCGAACACGCGCTCGATGCCGTGCCCGCGCCGCTTGCCGCCTACGGGCTCGCGCTGTCCAACGACGGCAACGAACTGACCTATACGTATGACTCGCACGACGAGCCGGGCCGCATCATCGCGCTCTTGCGCCATGTGGACGAAGCCGGCGTGCGCTTCAAGGACTTGCAGACGACGCAAAGCTCGCTGGAAGACATTTTCGTGAGTCTCGTCAGGGAGCCCAAATGAATTTACACGCAGTCCGCGCGATCTATCGCTTCGAAATGGCACGCGCCGGTCGCACGCTGATGCAGAGCATCGTGTCGCCGGTGATCTCTACGTCGCTCTACTTCGTCGTGTTCGGTGCGGCCATTGGCTCGCGCATTCCGGAGGTGGATGGCATCAGCTACGGCGCGTTCATCGTGCCGGGGCTCATCATGCTGTCGCTGCTCACGCAAAGTATCGCGAATGCTTCGTTCGGCATATATTTCCCCAAGTTCACCGGGACGATTTACGAATTGCTGTCAGCCCCGGTGTCGTACTTCGAACTGGCGCTGAGTTATGTCGGCGCGGCAGCGACCAAGTCCATCATTCTCGGGCTCATCATTCTGGCGACGGCGCGCTTGTTCGTGCCGCTCAGAATCGATCATCCGGTGATGATGATCGTGTTTTTGCTGCTGACATCGGTGACATTCAGCCTGCTGGGGTTCATCATCGGCATATGGGCGGACGGATTCGAAAAACTCCAGATCATTCCGCTCCTGATCGTCACGCCGCTCACGTTTCTTGGCGGCAGCTTTTACTCGATCAACATCCTGCCGCCGTTCTGGAAAGCCGTGGCGCTGCTCAATCCGGTGGTGTATCTGATCAGCGGTTTTCGCTGGAGCTTCTACGGCCTCGCCGATGTCCATGTCGGCGTGAGCCTCGGCATGACCGTGGTTTTTCTCGCGGTGTTCGTCGCGATCGTCGCGTGGATCTTCAAGACGGGTTACCGGCTCAAGACTTGACGGTCCGACGGCGTTTTTCAACCGAAACCGGCGCCTGAGAGCGCCGTCAGCACAAGAGGCGTTCTTCGGATGAAAACCTTGAAACGCACGAAACGGACTTTCTTCGGCGCATTCGCAGCCAGCTTTACAGGCGGTCCGAGCGCGTGGCGCGACCAGACCGCGCTACAGCCGCTTTCGTCCGATGCGGTCCGTCATACCGATGCCGGTTGGCGTCGCCGGCTTTCCTCCGAACAATTTCGCGTGTTGCGGCGCGGCGCGACCGAGCCGCCGTTCGCCAGCCCGTTGCTCAACGAGCGCAGAAGCGGCGTGTTCCAGTGCGCGGGGTGCGGCGCACCGCTGTTTTCATCGACGGCGAAGTTCGACAGCGGCACGGGCTGGCCGAGCTTCTTCAAGCCGATGGACGGCGCGGTGTCCACGCACGGCGCGGAAGATACCGGCAGGCCGGTGATCGAAGTGCATTGCCGTCGCTGCGGCGGCCATCTCGGCCATATTTTCGATGACGGTCCGAAACCGACCGGTCTGCGTTATTGCCTCAATGGCGCGGCGCTCGTCTTTCGACAGTCCGATTCCTGATCCTCATGAATACACCTGAATTTAGAATTGATCCCGCCAGCACGGCGCTCGTGCTGATTGATTTGCAGAAAGGCATCGCGGCGATGCCGGTGCAGGGCAACAGCGCGGCGTCCGTGCTGACGAATGCGCGCACGCTCATCGATGGCTTTCGCGCCGCCGGTGCGCCGGTGGTGTTCGTCAAGGTCGCGTTTCCGGTCGGCGCAAGCAGCCTCAAGCCCGTGACCGATGCGCCGCCGCCGTCCGCCGTATCCGCCGAGCCGCCCGGCTGGTCCGAGTTCTGCCCGCAACTGGGCGTGGAGGCGTCGGATATCGTCGTGCTCAAGCGGCAGTGGGGCGCGTTCTACGGCACCGATCTCGATCTGCAATTGCGTCGGCGCGGTATCAGCACGCTGGTGATGGCGGGCATCGCGACGTCCATCGGCGTGGATACGACCGCGCGCGGCGCGAACGAGCGCGGCTATCAGCAAGTGTTCGTCGAAGATGCCATGAGCGACCTTCACGCTGAGATGCACGCGGCGACGGTCCGCTATATCTTTCCGCGCATCGGCCGGGTGCGCACGACCGCGCAAGTATTGAGCGCGCTGAAATAGCGGCGCGCGTCGCCTATGCTTCAGGTGTTCCCAGCCTGGGCGAGGTGCGACGATGCCGGACAAACCGAAAGTTGCCATCGCCTGTCAGGGCGGCGGCAGTCACGCGGCCTTCGCGGCGGGCGTGTTGCAACGTCTGTTGAGCGACGAGTTTTTCGGGCGATTCGAACTCGTCGGATTGTCCGGCACGTCCGGCGGCGCGATGTGCAGCGCGCTCGCGTGGGCGGGTTTGCTGCTCGGCGGTCCGGCGGATGCCACGCGTCGCCTCGGCGCGTTCTGGCGTGATCTGGAAGCGCGCGAGCCGCCCGATATTGTCGCGAACGCGCTCGGTGTCTGGTACACGCGGCTGCCGGTGAACGCGGACATCAGCCCGTATCTCTATCCGCCGATTGCCGAAGACAAACTTCGCCAGTTGCTCGACAAGCATCTTCCATTTGCCGCGCTGCCTGCCGATCCGGCGCAGCGGGCGCATCCCACGTTGTTGATCGGCGCGACGGACGTGCGCTCCGGCGACCGGCTGATTTTCGCGGGCGAGCATCTCACACAGGATCAACTGGTGGCGTCCGCTGCCGTGCCGCCGCTGTATCGCGCGGTGGAGGCGAGCGGGCATCTGTGCTGGGATGGCTTGTTCAGCAGCAATCCGCCCGTGCGCGAATTCACCGATTTCGATCTCGCCATGCGGCCCGATGAAATCTGGGTCGTGCAGATCAATCCGCAGCGTCGCCATGAGATACCTGAGTCGGCGAACGAGATCATCGACCGGCGCAATGAACTGTCTGGCAATCTTGCGCTTGGTCAGGAGCTTTACTTCGCGACGCGCATCAACGCGCTGCTTCAACAGGACCCGACGCTGGCGCAACGCTATAAGTCCATCAAACTGCGCGTGGTGCAGATGCATCTCGAAGCGCGGGATTATCCAGGGACGCTCGATTACGCGTCCAAGTTCGACCGCAATCCCGCGCTGATTCACGCGTTACTGCGCAAGGGACGCGAGCGCGCGGAATGGTTTTTCGATGCCCGTTCCGACTGGCCGCGCGATGGCACCGCGCCGCATCGGACCGTGTATGCGACACGGCCTTTGAGTGTGTATCGGCAGCGATAATCATCGATTTATTGTTTCTCGGCATACGCCGCGCGCTTCTGACATTTCGGATAACGACATAATATCCGGACGCCGTTCGATAGCGCATAATCCACGAAGAATCTTCCTGGAACGAACGAGCTAGACAAGATGAAAACGAGAGGACTCAAAGGCGTTCTGATGCTGACTTTGGCCTTGGCGAGCCACGGCGCAATCGCACAGCAAAACGGGAAAGCGCGCGCGTCGCCCATAGAAGGCGCGATGCTCGTGCAGGTGATCGGCGAAGTTCGTTCCGTCGATGCAGACGCTCATCGCGTGACCGTTGCCGATGCGCAGGGACACGTCATGCAGATGAACGTCGGTCAGGAAGTCCGCGATCTCGACAAGTTGCCGATCGGCACGCGCATCAAGAGCACCGTGCTTCAGCCCGTGATGCTCACGCCCGTCAAGTCCGCGCCGCCCCAGGCGATGATTCCCGGCGACCGGCAATTCGTGGTGCGCGTGGCGAGTGTGGATGGCGCGGCAGGCGTCGTCATGCTCAAGGACGCCGACGATCTGCCGATCGAAGTGCGCACGCAAGATCCGCGCGCCGCCACAGCGCTTGCGCCGGGTGCTTCTGTCGAAGTCAAGCTGGTGAAGAAGTCACCGGTCGCGAAGTAGCGGCTTTTGGGCAATCAAAGTTAGGACGGATCGTGTGGTGTCGAGGCAGGGCAATCCGTTAAGGTCATATCACTCGTCGACGAATCCCCGTTCGGCGGCGAGGGGTGTCCGTGCATCCCCCTGTGCGGTCATCGCGCTTTTCCCCGAGCGCAGGACGCGCGGCTTTCGAGGCGCGCGTCCACTTCGCTCGACGCTTGCGTTCAGGTGGCGACCAGTCGTACGCGGGTGATCTCGGAAGGCGCGCCGAGTCGTTTCGGTGGCCCCCAGTAACCTGTGCCACGGCTCGTATAGACCCAAAGCCCGTTGAACTTCACGAGCCCCGAGACAAACGGTTGCTGAAGGCGCACGAAGAAATTCCACGGCAGGAATTGTCCGCCGTGCGTGTGGCCGGAAAGCTGAAGCGTGAAACCGGCATCCGCTGCGGCGGGTGCGCTGCGTGGTTGATGAGCGAGCAGCACGCGAACGGTGGCATCGGCGGGTGCGCCGCTGATCGCCTTGGCGGGATCGCTGCGTTGTTCGGGATCGAAGCTGCCCGCGCTGTAATCCGTCACGCCCGCAATCACGGCCTGCGCGCCGTCGTGGTTCAACACCACGTGTTGATTGAGCAATACCGTCAGCCCGAGCCGGCGGAATTCCGCGATCCACTTGTCCGCGCCCGAGTAATACTCGTGATTGCCCGTGACGAGAAACGCGCCATGCCGCGCGCTCAGGCCCGACAGCGGACGCGTGTGATCGGCCAGATGCGGCACGGAGCCATCCACTACATCGCCGGTCACGGCAATCACATCGGCTTGCAATCCATTCACCGCCGCGACAATGCGCTCGACGTAGTGTCGCTTGATGGTCGGGCCGACATGAATATCGCTGATCTGCACGATGGTGAAGCCGTTCAGCGCGGCGGGCAAATTGGCGATGGGTACATCCACGCTAACCACCGGCGCACGCCGCCGCGCATTGTAGAACCCGATGGCCGATAGCAGCACCGCGAGCAACGGCACCGCCAGCGCGCTCGATGCCACCAGTCTCGGCGACCCGACCGGCCTATGCTGCGCCCAGTCCGTCACATGCACGACGAGCAGCATCAGATCACGCGCGAAGGTCAGCAGCAGTAGCGAGGAGAACAAGCCAAGCGCAGTCAGTCCAAACCACGCGAGACGGTCCGAAAGCGGTTGTTGCTCGATGTTGCGCGCCGACATGCCCAGCGGAATCAGCACGACCGACGCGGCCAATAACACCGCCGCGAACACTTTCCACGGCAGGGCGACCGGTGCGTCCGGAATGAGCCGCATGCCGACGTAGATGTGAAACAAAACCCCGATGCCGATGAAGCGAATAAAGAACGCGGAACGTCGCATGGCGGCCTTGAAAGAGAGGGATGTGCGGCGCGTAGAAGGCGGATTGCGCCTGCGGTTGGTATCGACGAATTCTACCGGTTAGTGCACGGGCGCGCTTTTGGCGGAACGGTCGGCGGATACTTGGTAGTGCGAATGTGAGCGCTTTCGACATCGCCAAAGAATGTAATCGGGCGGAACCCTCGCGCCTGCGAGAGTCCAACCTTTTTGTCCCGTTAAAATCTCCCCCGCGCGGCTGCACGATGCACGCCGGCGAAAGCTTTCAACAGCAAGGTTCCACCATGACCCAGTCCCGCCTCACCGAAATCGCCGATCTCGCCGACGACGCCCCCGCGTTGCGCGCGATCCGCCACGACATCCACAGCCATCCCGAACTCTCGTACGAGGAGACGCGCACCGCCGCGCTGGTCGCCGAGCGGCTCGAAGAATGGGGCTGGACGGTGACGCGCGGAGTCGGCGGAACGGGCGTGGTCGGCACGCTGCGCGCGGGCACGGGAACGAAAAGCATCGGCCTGCGCGCCGACATGGACGCGCTGCCGATCCTCGAACAAACCGGCAAGCCCTACGCCAGCCAGACGCCCGGCAAGATGCACGCATGCGGCCACGACGGCCACACCACCATGCTGCTCGGCGCGGCGCGTCATCTCGCGCGCACGCGCAATTTCAGCGGCATGGTGCATCTGTACTTTCAGCCGGCCGAGGAGCACGGCGTGCCGAGCGGCGCGCAACACATGATCGAGGAAGGGCTGTTCGAACGCTTTCATTGCGATGCCGTGTTCGGCGTCCACAATCATCCGGGCGCGCAGCCGGGCACGTTCCTGTTCCGGCGCGGCCCGTTCATGGCGGCGGGCGATCAGGTGTCCATCGCGATCGAAGGCGTGGGTGGCCATGCGGCGCGTCCGCATCTGAGTGTCGATCCGGTGGTGGTGGCGGCGAGCGTCGTGATGGCGTTGCAGACCATCGTCGCGCGCAATGTCGATCCCGCGCAGCCCGCCGTCGTCACCGTCGGCTCGATGCACGCGGGCACGGTCAACAACGTCATCCCGAATCGCGCGACGCTGGAATTGTCGGTGCGCTCGTTCAGCCCGCAAGTGCGCGAGTTGCTCAAGCGCCGCATCACTGAACTGGTGGAAGCGCAAGCCGCGAGCTATGGCGCGAGCGCGACGGTCAAGTATCAGGAAGGCTATCCGGTCGTCGTGAATTCGGATGCGGAAACGGAATTCGCCACACAAGTCGCGCGCGAGTTGGTCGGCGAGGACAACGTCGTCGCGCATACGGATTTGCTGATGGGCAGCGAGGACTTCGCGTTCATGCTGCAGAAGCGGCCGGGCACGTTCCTGCGCATCGGCAATGGTGCGGGCGAAGATGGCTGCATGGTCCATAACCCGCATTACGATTTCAACGACAAGAACTTGCCGATTGGTGCGGCGTTCTGGGCGCGCCTGGTGGAGCGTTATCTCGCGGCTTAAAAGAAAAATGCGCATGCCGAACAAGACATGCGCATTTCTCAGGAGCCATCGAACCTCAGGCAGGCAAGCGGAAACTCCCGATCGCCTCGCGCAATGCATCCACCTGATCCTTCAGCGAATGCGCGGCGGCGGCAGCTTCTTCGACCAGCGCCGCGTTCTGCTGCGTGACCTGATCCATCTCGACCACCGCGCGATTCACCTGTTCGATACCCGCGCTCTGCTCGCTCGACGCGTGGCTGATCTCGTCCAGAATCTCGTTCACGCGCCGCACCGATTGCACGATCTCGCTCATCGTCGTGCCCGCGTTCGACACGAGCGACGCGCCTTCCTGCACGGTATGCGTCGATGTCTCGATCAGCGCCTTGATTTCCTTCGCCGCCGTGGCCGAGCGCTGCGCGAGGCTGCGCACTTCCGCCGCGACGACCGCGAATCCGCGTCCCTGTTCGCCTGCGCGCGCCGCTTCCACGGCCGCGTTCAGCGCCAGAATGTTCGTCTGGAAGGCAATGCCGTCGATCACGCCGATGATGTCGCCAATCTGCCGCGAGCTTTCGGTGATGCGCGTCATCGTGTCGATCACGTCGCCGACCACGCCGCTGCCGCGCGTCGCGACATCCGCCGCCTGGCTTGCGAGGCGCGCGGCCTGGGCTGCGCTGTCCGCGTTGCTTTTCACGTTGGCGGTCATCTCGTCCATGCTCGATGCGGTTTGGACCAGCGCCGCCGCCTGTTCCTCGGTGCGCTGCGACAGATCCGTGTTGCCCGCCGCAATTTCCGATGCACCCACGTTGATGTTCTCGGTGCCGTTGCGCACGCGTCCGACCGTTTCGACCAGACCGCGCTGCATGGTCGAGAGCGCGTGAAGCAGGCTTGTCGTGTCGCCGGGACGCACGTCGACCGTCGCCGTCAGATCGCCGTTCGCGATGCGATGCGCCGCGCGCACCGCCAGTTCCAGCTCGCCGCCCAGATGCCGCTTGATACTGCGCAACACGACGAGCATCGCCGCCGTCGCGACCGCACCGAGCATGGTGGTGATCGCAAGCCAGCGCAACGCGCTGGCCCAGAACGCGCTCTGCACATCGTCCATGTACATGCCGGTGACGAGATACCAGTCCCACGGCGCGAATTTCTGCGAATAGGAGAGCTTCGCGACCGGCGCATCGCTGCCCGGCTTCGACCAGAGATAGCTGATGAAACCGCCGCCCGGCTGATCGCCCGCCTTGACGATATCGACGAACAAGCGATTGCCCGCCGGGTCGGTATAGCCTGACAAATCCTGCCCGTTCATCTTGGGCTTGATCGGATGCATCACCATGGTCGGATGCGAATCGTTGATGGACAGATAGCCGTCCTTGCCATAGCGGATCGCGCCGATCACCTCCAGCGCCTGCTTCTTGGCTTCGTCCTGCGAGAGCGTCTTGTTGTCCGCGAGCGCCGCGTAGTGCGTGGTGATCGCGTACGCCTCGCCGACCAGCGTCTTCAGTTGTTCCTTGCGATCCTCGATCATCGACGCGCGGTTTTGCCACGCGCCGATGATGCCAATCGCGATCAGGCCGATCCAAAGCACGGCGATCAGCGAGCCGAGCTTCCTGTTCAACGTCATTCCGTTCATGTCGTGTTGCCGTCGTGTGGTCGTGGTGTTTTTGTTGACACGCGGCAATGAGTCGCCGCCGTATGCCCGAATTACGGCAAACGGCATGACGAATGAAGGGCGATGCGGGAAAACCCGAAGATTCAGGTGCGGTGAATCGGATCTTTATCCGGCGGCGCGTCGGGATGCTGCGGTTCGTCCGGGCGATGTCCCGGCGAAGGCGGCGTAAGCGGATCGGCTTCCGGATCGCGATTCGGGTCCGCGATGGGGTCCGGCACGGGACTGGTCTGCATCTCGAAGTTCATGATCTGACCTTGCTTGAATGTTGAGCCATCATCTGATGCTAGACCGTATCGTGTTCGGCGGGCATGTGCAGCGTGAACGGCCGTCCCGGATGCGCGCGGCGTGCGTCGGACAACTCGGCGCGGGCGCGTTCGATGATCGCGGCGCTGCCCGTGTCGCGCGGATGTTCGTCGAGCACGATATGCGGCGTCCCGAGCGCGCGCGCCTGCGCGACGGGCGAGGGCGGCGCGGCATCGTCGGAGAGGAGAAGACGGGCGTCGGCGATCAGGCGCGGCAACGTGCGCGGCATGACCGCGCCCGCCAGAAAGAGCGCGGCGGTTTGCATCGCGCCGAGCACGCCTGCGGTGCGTTCGGGATCGGGTGCGTCGCCGACGATCGCGATCTGCCAGCCATCGGCGGCGAGCGCGTCGGCGACATCGGCGTAACACTCGGGCGACCAGGCGGGCGCTGGCTTGTGGCTGCCGGGATGGATCAACACCAGCCGCTCCCGCTCGATGCCGTGGAAAGCGACAAGTTCGTCGTAGTTGTCGTCGCGCGGTGCGGAGGGCGCGTCCGGAATCAGCGCGGACGTCAGTTCATCGGTCAGGTAAGACAGGGAAATGGGTCGCATCGTGGTTCCTGCGCGTGGCGTGACCTTGGGCGGTTTCCGCCAGAACGGCGGCACGGACGTAGGGGCAAGCAGCCGGCGTGCCCGCATCACCATGTGGTGATGGTCGGGCCGGATGCCGCATCGCCATTGAACTGGAGAAGCGATGCACTCGTCAAGGTCGCGGAACGAGAGAAGAATTCGATACGCAAAATGAAAAAACCGCCGGCTTTCGAGGGCCGGCGGTTTTTTCGGTGGGGTCGAAGGTCAGGCGTCTTCGCCCGCAGGCAGCGTCTTCGGCGTGAAGGCTTCGGCGCGGCGGCGGATGTCATCGACTTCGCCGGTGGTGAACGTGCGGTTGTCCGCTGCCAGCACTTCCTGATACGACGCGCCTTCCGGCACATGATGCAGCAGCGCGCGCAGTTCGCCCTGCGTGGTTTGCTCGACCGGTTCGTAAGCATGCAGGCCGAGCGAGAGTTCGGCGCGCTCGTGCAAGAGGAACAGGCAGGACGCGAACACCGCGACGCCCATCACTTCCTGCACGCCGAAACGGAATTCGTGAGGCACCGCCGAAAACGGCAGCCACGCGATGACCATCGCGCCCGCCAGCGCCAGCGCGATGGTCACGTTGAGCAGCAAGCCCGCGCGCGAGACCATGCGCGCGCGCTCGGCGTCGAGCTGGCTCGCGGTCTTCGGCACGAGGGCGGTGTGGGACTGTTGACGGCGAAGTTCGTGGAACGGGAGAGCGGCCATGGAAGTGTTCGTCGAGACCATCGGTAAGCGCCAAAGCGGCGCGACACCGGTAATAACGCATGGCTTACAAGATCGTTGACGGCACTTTCGTCTTGTTTCTTCTTGTTGCTTCGGTTGCGTCCTGTTGCATTTGGGCTGATATTCAGCGCGCCTTTACCGGCGTGCGGATGGTCGCGGTGCCGTCCGCGATCTGCTGGGCGAACACGAGCGCCTCCACGATGGTCCCGAACACTTCGGCGCGTATCTTCTCGTCGGTCAGCCGCATCAGATACGAAGGGTGGTACGTCGGCACGATCACGCGCCCCTTGTGCTCGATGGTCTTGCCCAGATACTCCGACAGCGCCGTGCGATGCCCCGTCAACGCCTTGAGCGCGGACGCCCCGAGCGCCACGACCACTTTCGGCGCGATCCGCGTCATCTCTTCTTCCAGCCAGTAACGGCAGGCTTCGCGCTCGCGCTGCGTGGGCGTGCTATGCAGGCGTTCGTCGTCCTGGCCGCGCGTTTCCCACTTGAAGTGCTTCACCGCGTTGGTCAGATAGAACGATGCGCGATCCAGCCCGGCATCGGCGAACACTTCGTCCAGCAATTGCCCCGATGGCCCGATGAACGGTTTCCCTTCGCGGTCCTCCTGATCGCCGGGCTGCTCGCCGACGATCATCACGCGCGCATCGGCGGGACCGGTGCCGGCCACGGCCTGCGTCGCGTTGCGCCAGAGCGAACAGCGTCTGCACGCATCGAGCGAAGGCGGTTCCTTGAGCGAAGTGCCCTTGAGCGGTTCCAGATCCGTGTTGATGGGCACTTCCATGTCCGACGGCACGTTGCGCGGATGGCGGTCGCGCCGCGCATACGGGTCCGCGCGCGAGATCAGCGTCGGATCGACACGCCCGTCCGGCGGGCTTTTCCAGTAACGCACGCGCATGTGCGACGCCATTTCCGCCGCGTTTTCCAGCGCGTCCGTGAAAGTGCTTTCGTAATAGGCGAGCCACAGCGCCTCGATGGCGTCGCCGCTCACCGCCTCGCCGTTCATGCCGCCCGCGCTCTCGCCGAAGTCGGCGGGCTTTTCTTCCGGCTCGCTGGTGCGGTCCACGCGCAAGAGCGCGCCGTCCCAGAAGGCCGCGCCGTGCGGCGTGGCGATCATCCACGTGGCGTTGCCCATGCGCCGGGCGAAGTGCATGGCGGCGTGCTCCAGCAGGTCATGCACCGGTTCGCACCAACTGATGAACTCGGGCGGTCCGAGCGACGAATCGCGATGCCTGAAGCGCAGCACGCGCTGCATGTCGCGCTCCTCGGCCTCGACGATTTCGATCATCCGATGCAGGCGGCGCCCATCCTCGTCCTCCGTCGATGCCACCGCGCGGTCGCCCTGCGTCCAGCGCCACAGCGCCTTGTAGAGAAACGGCCAGCGGTCCGGCGCGCGAAAGCACGCGGCCGTTTCCAGCATGGTGAGGAATTCGCGCGCGATTTTCGGCGGCGCGGGCGCGGCCGGGGCGGCCGGGTCGGGTGGCGTTGGTTCGACCCGGCCGAACACCGTCGCCGATGCGCCCGATTCCATCCACGCCACCTCCTGCGGATGGACGTTTTCCAAGAGCAGCGAGCGCGCGGCGGCACGCCAGGCGGCAAAGGACGGATCGAGGACGATGCTTTTCATCAGCGGGCACGGGCGAGGGCAAGGGCGTAAAAGTACTGTATATCCATACAGTGATTTTAGCGATCCTCGCTGCTTTGAGGCAACCTTTTAACGATGGTCGCGCCCTTTGACGCCGCCCGCTCCGCAGTGAGGGCCGAGTCAATCCGTTTCGTCTTTTCAATAGTGGTATAGCGCTTGCTGAAAACGAGCATCGAGGCATCGCGGGTTGCATCGCCTAGAACAAGACCAAAACGGAGTTGCCATGCTTGCCATCGTCATCCCTGCTCATAACGAAGCCGATCACATTGCCGCGTGCGTCGCGGCGGCGCGGCGCGCGGCGGACCATCATCAACTGCTGGGCGAGCACACGCGCGTGATCGTCGTGGCCGACAGTTGCACCGACGACACCGCCGCGATTGCCCGCGTGCTCGGCGCGGATGTGATGAACATCGACGCGCGCAACGTCGGCGTGGCTCGCGCGCACGGTGCGCAACGGGCTTTGGCGCTCGGCGCGCGCTGGCTCGCCTTTACTGACGCCGACAGCGTGGTCGCCGACGACTGGCTCACGCGTCAGCTCGACTGCTGCGCCGACGCGGTGTGCGGCGTGATCGGCGTGCACGACTGGTCGCCGCATATCGGCGCGGTGCGCGAGCACTTCGGCCGTATTTATGTCGATGCGGATGGGCATCGGCATATTCATGGAGCGAATCTGGGCGTGTCGGCGCGGGCGTATTTGGAGGCGGGCGGGTTTCCGCCGCTGGAAACCAGCGAGGATGTTGCGCTTGTCGATGCGCTTGTTCGTATTGGGGCGCGGATTGAGTGGAGCGCTGCGCCGAGGGTGGTGACGAGTGCGCGCACTGACTTTCGCGCCAAGAAGGGGTTTGGTGCGACGTTGATGGATATGAGTCGGCGTTATTTGGTTGTGGAGTCGCCTGAGGCGGGGGATGAGGCGGCGATTGCGGCGTGAGGGTTGGGGTGTTGTCTTTATGTCGTGCAAAGGGCTTCTGTTGGTGGTGTTTTTATTGCAGTAGCCGCCTCCCCGGCGGGGGGGTAACTTTCTTTGCTGCTGCAAAGAAAGTCACCAAAGAAAGCAGCTTTTTACCCCATGCACGCTGGCTGGAAAGGGTTGGTCTGGATTAACGGATGCAGTGGCCGCAATAGGACTTGCCACGCATAACGAGTCGCTTAGGCAACCTGGCGATTGCGCGCTTGAGTAATCAACGCTTAGTGGATCGCGCTCATTCATTCGGCCATGCGCTGCGCGCGCCGAGACAGTAAGAACGGAATCCCGCAGCCTATCAGCGCCCAGCCACCTCACACCTCCCCACAAGATTGCTATTCGGTCCTACCTTGGTTAGTGCTCCGACTAAAAGATGACTTGCGTTGGTGTGTGCGCTTTGCCCAGAAGCGCTTACCAAGGTAGGGCCGAATAACGACATAACGGCGAGGTGTGAGGTGGCTGGGCGCTGATGCGCTGCGGGATTCCGTTCTAAAGTTCTCGGCGCGCGAAGCGCATGGCCGAAAGAATGATCGCGGACCACTAAGGCTTAAGGATTCGAGCGCGAAATCGCTAGGTTGCCAATACGCTTAACCAAACGGGGGACGTCCTAACGCGGCCACTGTATCGTTAATCCAGACCAACCCTCTCCAGCCATCGTGCATGGGGTAAAAAGCTGCTTTCTTTGGTGACTTTCTTTGCAGCAGCAAAGAAAGTTACCCCCCCGCCGGGGAGGCGGCTACTGCAGAAAAAGCCCAAAAAAGAGCAGCGCTTTGCACGAAAGAACAACATCGAAACACGCTCACTCAACCTGCAAATCCCCCGGCAAATCCACATCCCTTAGCACATTAGGATCCTCGACCTCAACCAAAAACGCCGTCTGCAACGCAAACAACGCACGCGCCCCCGCATCACCATCAAGCGCAGCAAGACTCTCGCGATGCGTCATGCCAAACCCCGCCGGATGCCCCCGCTTACCGCGATAAGAAGGCGCCACAAGCCCCTGCCCGCCATCGAGCGCACGCGCCACCGCTTCGATACTCGACGGCTCGATCCACGGCATGTCCCCGAGCGCCACCAGCCAGCCATCCGCTTCGGAAGTAGCCCGCACGGCAGCGGCGAGCGTCGCGCCCATACCGCGTTCGGCATCCACGCTGAAGATGACCTTGCAGCCCGCTTCGTTCAACACATCCGCGAGTTTTTCGGCACCGGGCCGCACGATGGCCACCACCTCCGTCGCCACCGCGAGCAACCGTCGCGCAGACTGAAACACGACCGGCACGCCATTGGGCAACGGCGCAAGCAACTTGTTATGGATACCGGAAGGATCGAAGCGAGTGCCAAGACCCGCCGCCAGCAAAATGCCGGTCGCGCTGGACGAATAGGTCATCGCGGGCTCGTCGGGAAAGAAAGCTGGATTGTGCAGCGCGTCGGAGGGCGCGGCAAGCGCAAAAAAACTGCTTGCCGCGCCTGAGGTCAGTCGACAAACATCACACCATCGTCTGCGGCAGGACTTTATCGAGCGTGATCGGCAAATCGCGCACGCGCACGCCGGTTGCGTGGTACACCGCATTGCCGAGCGCGCCCGACACGCCCGTGATCCCGATCTCGCCGATGCCCCGCGCCCCGTGCCCGCCGATCTGCGGGTCCGGCTCGCCGACGAACGAGATATCCAGCATGCCGATGTCCGCATTTACCGGCACGTGATACTCCGCGAGATTGGCGTTGGTATAGCGCCCGTAACGCGGATCGAGTTCGGTCTTCTCGAACAGCGCCGAACCCACGCCCCACACGATGCCGCCCATCAACTGACTGTGCGCGGTCTTCTCGTTGAGCAATGTTCCGACGTCATACACGCCGACGATGCGCGGCACGCGGATGATTCCAAGATCCGCATCGACGTGAACCTCCGCGAACACCGCGCCGAACGAGTGAAACGCGTACTGCTTCTTTTCATCGCCGGGGCGCGCGGTGGCGACGGCCTCGATCGCCTTGCCGCCGTTTCTCGCGATGACAGCAGCCGCCGGATCGCGCTTGTCCGGCTGCGACAGACTCACGACCCAGCCGCTCGCGACGGTCACATCCTCGCGCGGCAATCCGGCGAGCGGCGAGCCGTTGTCCGCGAGCGCCATCGCAATCAACTGATCGCGCGCCTGCAACGACGCCATGCGCACCGCAGGCGACACGCTCGCCGCCGATTGTGATCCGCCCGACACCGGCGCTTTCGGCAGCGACGAATCGCCAAGCGCGAAGCGCACGTAATCGGGCGGGAAGCCGAGCGCTTCGGCGGCGACCTGCGTCATCACCGTGTAAGTGCCGGTGCCCAGATCCTGCGTGCCGGAAGCGACCATCGCCGTGCCATCGGGCAAGATGCGCGCGATCGCCGAGGCTTCGCTCCGGTTCGCCGGATACGTCGCCGTCGCCATGCCCCAGCCGATCAGCGTGTTGCCCTCGCGCATGGAACGCGGCGCGGGATTGCGCCGCGCCCAGCCGAACTTCTCCGCGCCGCGCTCGTAACATGACTTAAGCGCCTTCTCCGACCACGGCTTTTTCTCCTGCGGTTCCATCTCCGCATAGTTCTTCAGGCGAAACGCGAGCGGGTCCATGCGCAGTTGATAAGCCATTTCGTCGATGGCCGTCTCCAGCGCGAAACATCCGCTCGTCTCGCCGGGCGCGCGCATGAAGGTCGGCGTGCCGATATCGAGCTTGACGAGCTTGTGCGTCGTCGCCTGATTCGGCACGGCGTACAGCATGCGCGTGACGATGGCCGAGCTTTCGGTCCAGTCCTCGAAGGTCGAAGTCGTCGCGATCACATCGTGCCGCATGCCGGTCATGATGCCGTCGTCGCGCGCGCTCACCTGAATGCGCTGCTCCGTGTAAGGCCGATGCCCGACCATGCCGAACATCTGCGGACGTTCGAGCACGAGCTTCACGGGCCGGCCGGTCTGCTTCGAGGCCATCGCCGCCAGCACGACATGCGACCATACCGAACCCTTGCAGCCGAAGCCGCCGCCGACGAACGGGCAGATCACGCGCACGTTGTTGTCGGGAATGCCGAAGAATTTCGCGACCGCGCTGCGTGCGCCGGAGACGCCTTGTGTCGCGTCGTAGAGCGTGAGGTTGGGGCCGTCCCAGCGAGCGAGCGTCGCGTGCGGTTCCATCGGATTGTGATGCTCGTAAGGCGTCGTGTAGACCGCGTCGAGGCGCGTCGGACCTTGGCGCAGACCGGCCGCGACATCGCCGCGTTGCGTGGTGATGGGGCGTCCCATCATCTTTTCAGGTTGATACGCCTGCGACCGCGCGCGCGTGTAATCCGTGTTCGGCGCGAGCGCGGCTTCATAGCGAATGGCGACGAAACGCGCCGCGCCTTGCGCATGCTCCAGCGTATCCGCGACGACGACCGCGACCGGCTCGTTGCTATAACGCACCGTGTCGGTTTGCAGCAGCGTGAGCTTGCGCACGGCGGGCGGTTGCGCATCCGGCACGCCGCCGTTGGGCAGTTGCATGGCGTTTTCGTGCGTCATCACGAGCAACACGCCGGGCATGGCGCGCGCCGCACTCGTATCGATCGATGCAATCCGCCCGCTCGCCACCGTGCTCGTGACCAACACCGCATGCGCGAGCTTGGCGTCCGAGTTGTCGGCGGAATAGCGCGCCTGACCGGTGACTTTGAGGATGCCGTCGGTACGGTCATAGGGTTTTCCGATCTCGCTCATGCGACACCTCCGGCCTGTTGAACCGCACGCACGATGGCCCGCTGCGCCAGCGCGATCTTGAACGCGTTGTCGCGCTGCGCTTGCGCGCCCTGCACGGCGAGCGCAGCGGCGCTTTGCAGCGTCGTCCGGTCGATGCGCTTACCGATAAGCGCCCGTTCCGTCGCGTTCGCGCGCCACGGCTTATGCGCCACGCCGCCCAGCGCGATGCGCGCATCCTTCACGGTATCGCCATCCATTTGCAAGGCGGCCGCGACCGATACCAGCGCGAACGCGTAACTCGCGCGGTCCCGCACCTTCAGATACTTCGAATGCTGCGCGAAAACCGGCGGCGGCAGATCGACCGCCGTGATGAGTTCGCCGGGCATGAGCGTCGTATCCAGTTCGGGATGATCGCCCGGCAGACGATGAAACGCCGCGAACGGAATGGTCCGCTCGCCTTGCGGGCCGGTCACGCGCACCACGGCATCGAGCGCGGCGAGCGCCACGTTCATGTCGGACGGGTTCGTCGCGATGCATTGGCTGCTCGCGCCCAAAATCGCATGCATGCGCGTGTTGCCGCCGATGGCCGCGCATCCGCTGCCTGGCGTGCGCTTGTTGCATTGAGGAAAGCCGGGGTCGTAGAAGTACGAGCATCGCGTGCGCTGCATGAGGTTGCCGCCGACCGTCGCCATGTTGCGCAACTGCGCCGATGCACCCGCGAGCAAGGCCTGCGACAGCAGCGGATAACGCTCGCGCACCCACGCGTGATTCGCGGCATCGCTGTTGCGCACGAGCGCGCCGATGCGCAGCCCGCCATCCGGCGTCGCGCTGATGCCGTTCAACGCGTCGATATGCGTGATGTCGATGAGCTTCATCGGCCGCATCACGCCGCCTTTCATGAGGTCGATCAGGTTCGTGCCGCCGCCGATGAACATCGCGCCCGGCTGATCGATGGCGTTGATCGCCGCGCCGATATCGGTCGCGCGCTGGTAGGAAATCGCATCCATGATCGTCTCCCTTAGCTGTTCGAGGAGGCGACCGACTTCACCGCCGCGACGATGTTCGAATACGCGCCGCAGCGGCAGATGTTGCCGCTCATGCGTTCGCGGATTTCATCGTCCGAGAGTTGCGCGGGACGGAAGCGCACGTCGGCGGTGGCGGCGCTGGCATCGCCCGCGCGGTATTCGTCGAGCAGCGCCGTCGCGGAACAGAGCTGCCCGGGCGTACAGTAGCCACACTGAAAAGCATCCTTTTCGATGAACGCGCGCTGGATCGGCGAGAGCGTGTCGCCGCCGGGCGCGAGGCCTTCGACCGTGGTGATGGTCTCGCCATCGTGCATGACCGCGAGCGTCAGACACGAGTTGATGCGCCGCCCTGAGACGATCACCGTGCACGCGCCGCACTGGCCGCGGTCGCAGCCTTTCTTCGTGCCGGTGAGTTCGGCGTATTCGCGTAGTGCATCGAGCAAGGTCGTGCGTGCTTCGACCTGAAGCTCGTGAGGCTGGCCATTGATGATGAGCTTCACGGGCATCGTCGGCAATGCGGCGGGTGAAGATGATGGTGTGGGTAAAGGCGCACTTTGCGCGCGTGCAAGCGGTGCCGCGCTCACGGCAGCGGCAGCAGCAGCGGATTGCAGAAAACGCCGGCGCGATGGCTTCTTCGCGGCGTCCGCGTGTTCTTCTTCGGGATGCGTGATGACAGGGGACATGGCGATCGTGGACTCCTCGCTCGTTCGGAAGGGCGCCGCCGGTGGCCTGAGTCTGGATACGCGTTGCCTGTCGGGCGGTGCATGAAGCGGTGGGCGCGCGTTCGCGGTTTGTAAGACAACCGAACGTTCGACTTGCCCGCGCGAATCGAAGGTGAGCAAGCGCGATGCCTGTATGGTTCGGCACATTGTTGGTAAAAAAAGCTGCCTTTACCGGTAACTCCAACGCGCAGATCGTTTCAATCGACGAGCATCGGGACAGCTCACTTTGTGACGTTTCCAACGCCGGCATGGCCGCAAAATGGCAGGCTCGTCACTCCTTTCTCCAATCGATGTCGAACCCGGATTCCGCTTGCCTTCAGCTCGCCGCGATGCGTTATTCGAACGGCGATTTCACGGGCGCGCTGGCGATGTTGCAGCCCTTGCTCGCGCACGTTCCCGCCAGCGTCGATGCGCTCGATCTCGCCGCCATTTGCGCGTACAACCTGAACCGCCCGGACGATGCGCAAGCGTACTGGCGTCGCGCCACGGCCGAGCATCCGCGGGAAGCGGGGCCGGTGAACAATCTCGGCAATCTGCTCAATGCGCTGGGACGCATCGACGAGGCGGCGCAGGCTTATCGACGCGCGATCGAACTGCGTCCGGACTTCTCGCAAGCGCATTACAACCTGGCGAACATTCATGCGTCACAGGCGCGCGACGACGACGCGGAACGAGGCTTCCGTCGCGCTATCGAGATCGAGCCGAACCTCGCCGAAGCGCACTACAACCTCGGCAGTCTGCTGTTGCGCGCCCGCCGTCCCGTCGAAGCCGAAATGGCGTATCGCGCAGCGCTCTCGGCGCGTCACGACTATACGGATGCGCGCACCAACCTCGGCAATCTGCTGCGCGAACACGGTCATGTCGATGAAGCGCTCATGCATCTCATGCACGTCGTTGCCGCGCGGCCGGATAGCGCCGATGCTCACTTCAACGTCGCCAACGTCCTGCGCGACGCCGATCGGCTGACCGACGCCGAAGCCGCGTATCTTCGTGCAGTGGCGTTGAACGGCGCGCATGACGGCGCGCATCGCAATCTGGCGGACCTGCTGCATCGGCTGGATCGCTTCGATGACGCCGAAGCGCGGTATCGCGACGCGCTCGCGCTGACGCCATCGAACGTGGATGACCTGATGGGTCTTGGCAATGTGCTGTTCCGGGCGTCCGTGCTCGGACACGGCAATCGGTTCGATGAAGCCGAACGCGTGTATCGCGCGGTGCTCGAACTCAGGCCGGATCACGCGGATGTTCGGCAGAATCTCGGGCTGCTGTGCAAGGAGCGCGGACGGTTCGCCGAAGCGGAAGCGCTGTTCCGCGATGCATTGAGCCGCGACCCGGCATCGAACATTGCCAAGATCAATCTCGCGACGCTGTTGCTTCATACGGGCCACTACGCGGAGGGTTGGCCGCTGCTCGAAGCGCGCTACCACGCCACGGTGCAGGGCGTTCCGCTCAGCGCGCAAACATGGCCCGATCCGTTCTGGCGCGGCGAGCCGCTGCATGGCAAGTCGCTGATCGTGCTCGCCGAGCAAGGTTTCGGCGATGTCATCCAGTTCTGCCGTTATCTGCCGATGCTCAAACGCATGGGCCTCACCAAGCTGACGATGCTGTGCTCACCGGCGCTGCAATCGCTATTGCGCACGGTCGATGGCGTGGATGTCTGCCTCACGCCCGCCGAACTGAACGGACCGCCGCGCGCGGACTATTGGTGTCTGCTGCTCAGTCTTCCGATGCTGCTCGGCACGACGCTGGACAGCATTCCCGCGCCCGTGCGTTATCTTGCAGCGAGCGAAGCGCGCGTGCAGAAGTGGCGCGCGGTCCTGCCTTCGAACGTGCGTCGTGTCGGGATAGTGTGGGGCGGCGAGCCGCGCACGTGGGCGCTCGAATCTGCCTCTCACTTCAGCCGGCGTCATGTGCATCCGTCGCTGCTCGCGCCGCTGTTTCAAACGCCTGGCGTGACCTTCGTCAGCCTGCAGCATGGTCCGGCCGCGCGGGCGCAGATCGACACGTTGCCCGCATCGCTGCGCCCGTTCGATCCCATGAACGATGCCGCCGATTTCGAGGACACCGCCGCGATCATGGAATCGCTCGATCTGGTCATCAGCGTGGATACATCGGTGGCGCATCTGGCGGGCGCGCTCGGCAAGCCCGTGTGGATTGTGCTGTGCTCCAGCGCCGACTGGCGCTGGCACGACGCGCGCGATGACTCGCCGTGGTATCCATCGGCGAGGCTGTTCAGGCAGAAGGAAGCAGGCGACTGGAAGCCGGTGATCGAAGAGGTCAGGCGCGCGCTCGAAGACTTCCTACAACGCGACTAACTGTCGATCTCACCACGTGCCCGCGAACAAAAAAGCGGGCGCAAAATCATCAAAGGTCCGAAGGATAAGGCGCCTTCAGCCACTTGGTTGAAAGCGTATTGAGCGTGCCGTCTTTCTTCGCCTGAGCGATGGCCGCATCGACTTCCTTGAGCAAACGCGGTTCGTTCTTGCCCAATCCGACATGGTCCGGCGAACTGAATAACTGGAACTTCTGCTCGGGCTTCACCGGCGGATTCTTCGCGATGATGGTCGCGCCCACGTCGTTCCCGACCACGAGCAATTGCGCCTGTCCCGAAAGAAACGCGGAGATCGCGCCGTTCGGGTCTTCGAAGCGTTTGATATCGGCGGAAGGCGGCGCGACTTTCGTCACGCTCAAATCTTCCAGCGTTCCGCGCGCCACTGCCACGGACTTGCCCGCCAGATCGGCGGTGCTTTTGACGGCGACGTCTTTCGGCCCGAACACGGCCAGATAGTACGGCGCATAAGGCCGCGAAAAATCGATCACCTTCTCGCGCTCGGGCGTCTGGCCGACCGACAGCAGCAAATCCACCTTGTTGGTGGCGAGATAGGCCATGCGGTTCTCGCCGGTGATCGGCACGAACTCGGCCTTCGCCTTGAGCGCGCGGCCCAGATACTCGCCCATGTCGATGTCATAACCCTGCGGCTTCATGTCCGGTCCGATGACACCGAACGGCGGGTAATCCATGAACACGCCGATGCGCACCACGCCATTCTTGTGGATGGTATCGAGCGCGTCGGCGTGAGCGGGCAGCGCCGACGCCGCCGCGATGAACAACGAGCAGGACAGGATACGACGCAGGCTGACAATCATGATGGGCCTCCAGGGCGCGCGGTCGGTGGGAGAACAAAGGAACCGACGCAATTTAGGCACGCCAAAAAGCCGCAACAATCGAAATCTGCGCATGTCAGCCATGCGTCCAACGCATGGCTACCGATGCATGGCTACGCGCCGCTTTCCATGATCCGGTCGATCAGCCGCGCGTTCTCGCCCGCCGAGCCGATGCCCGCGTGCTTGGCCATCGGCACGAAAAAGTGCATGGCGATCGGCAGCTTCGAGCGCTCCAGCCAGTTCGTCAGATGCGTCTGCAGCCGTCGCGCGGGCGCTTTCAGTTCCTCGCGCAGTACAGCGGGCAGCGTTTCGAAGTGCTTCATCTCCGTTTGATACGGCTCGGGCGCGACGCATAGCGCGTTCGGCCGGCCATCGACATCCACTGGAAGACGTTCGAGCGCCTGATGCAGCAACGCGACACCCAGCCCTTCGCCGCGCCACGGCTTTCTGACTTCCCACAAACTGATGTAAATCACGCGATGCGCGTTGAACACATCGCACAACTGCTCCGGCCCGAGCGCTTCGGTGGCGGCGAGCGCGAGCGAAAGCATTTCGCCCGAATACGTATCGAGCGTGTAGACGAGGTCCGCGCTGCTGGTGAGCGGCGGCACTTTCACGAGCTTCAGTTCCACCGCCGCCGCCACGATATCGCTGCCCGCTTCGTGAAACACGGCGAAGGCGGTGCCCAGACGCTCGTCGTCCACTTGCGGATATTCGTGGCGATAAACCATGGTGAACAGAAACGGCCCGATCTTCTCGCGATAGGCAAGCGGGCGGTCCACGTCGTACACATCGGTGCCTTCGAGACCGTAGGGATCGTAATCGCGCTTCTCGCGGCGCTCGCCGTTGCCCGATGTCAGCGCGGCGAGCGGCCGACGCGATTCGGGGACGAGGTTTTCAGGCAAACCTTCCCACGACAGACGCAAGAATTCGCGTCCGCCCCGGTAATGCGTTTCGAACAGCGACAGAATGGGCTCGTTCGCCACCGGATCGAGGATGCGCTGGGCGCATTCGGCCGCGCGATCCAGCAGTTGATCGGCTTCGGCGGGCGCGGGCGCGAGATGCGGCTCGCCCGCGCCCGGCAGCGGCGGCAGGCCGCGCGTCACGCGTGCGCGATGCGCGAGTTCGAGCCATTCGTCCGCCGCGCGCTCGGCGATGAACCCCGCCGCGATCCGATAGCCCGACAGCACGATCGACTGACCGGTGCGCCCGAGCGGGAAGACGTATTCGTCGGACATCACGTCGTCGACTTTCACGCCATGAAAGGTTTCGCGCGGCGCGACCGACTCGGCGGCCGCATCGAAGCGATCGTGCGACAGGACGTGAGCCACGAGATCGGTCGCGGCGGGACCGGATTCCGAGCCCGCCTGAGGCAGCAGTTTCAGCAGGGATACCGGCTCGATGCCGAGGGTGCCTGCCGTGCTCGATAAGCTCATGAGTGCCATCTCCGGGACTTGACGGGGTATCGTAACAAACCCCGGGCATGCGTACTGCGCCCGCATCGTCAAAAGGGAGAGACAGCGATGAACGAGCAAGACGAGCTTCGCGAAGGCGGCTGCGCATGCGGCGCTTTTCGTTTTCGCGCGAAAGGGCGGCACAAGCGCGTGGGCATGTGCCATTGCTTCACCTGCCGCCGCGTGCACGGTTCGGCGTTCGGGGCCTATGTCATCTATCCGCGCGATGCCGTGGAGATGACCGGCGCGGTATCGACCTGGCGCAGTTCCGACGAAGGACGCCGCCACTTCTGCCCGCAATGCGGCTCGGTCGCGTACATGGAATACGTCTCGCGCGACGAACTCGACCTGCCGCTCGGCGCATTCGATGAAGCCGGTTTGTTCGAACCGGACTACGAACTGTGGTGCCGGCATCGCGAGCCATGGCTTCAACAAGGCGCGCGGCCCGAATACCCCGAAGAGCGCCAGCATTGATGCGGGTCCGCACACCCTTCTTTTGCATGGTGCGCGGCGTATGATGTTTCGCCCATACTTAACCTGAAAGTCCCGCAGCAAACCCCGGCGGAACGGGACACAAACTGTCCCGCCGGAACCGCATTCTCGTCACCAAGGTCCGAACAATTGCATTCGCGTCCAGAAAATACGATTATCGGTGCGCGTCGCGACGAAAACGGTTGCGCGCTCGCCCGACACGCGAAAAGCAGGATCGAGAACCTCTGTACTTTATTGCTTAGGAGCATCGATTTATGGCGAAGCAACCGGTAAGCGGCAGCAACAAGACTCAGCCCGAAGGCGCGCGGTGTGTCGGCCAGTGCGACCTCGGTGAGCAGATCGAAGTAGTCGTGATGCTGCGCCGCAAGGACGAGGCGGGCTTCAAACAACTCATGGCGAAGATCGATTCGGGCGATGTCTCCGGCGAACCTGTGTCGCGCGAAGAGTTTGCCCAGCGCTTCGGCGCATCGCAGGAAGACGTGGCGAAGGTCGAGGCGTTCGCGAAGAACAATGGCCTGAGCGTCGTGCGTGCGCAGCCCGATACGCGCAGCGTCGTGCTCAAGGGCAGCATCGAACAGTTTCAGAAGGCGTTCGACGTGAAGCTCGAACGCTATCAGCATCACGCGATTGGCGATTATCGCGGGCGCACCGGCGAAGTCTACGTGCCCGACGAAGTACACGATGTCGTCACCGCCGTGCTCGGTCTCGATGACCGGCCGCAGGCGCGTCCGCATTTGCGGTTCCGGCCGCCGTTTCAGCCGGCGCGCACGACCGCGCCCACCTCGTTTTCACCGCTCGATCTCGCGCAGCTTTACGGTTTCCCCGAAGGCGATGGCGCGGGGCAATGCATCGGCATCATCGAACTGGGCGGCGGGTACAAGACGAGCGATCTCTCCGCATATTTCTCTCAGCTCGGCGTGAAGCCGCCGAAGGTCGTGTCGGTCGGCGTGGATGAGGGCAAGAACGCGCCGAGCGGCAACCCGAACGGGCCGGACGGCGAAGTGACGCTCGATATCGAGATTGCCGGGGCGATCGCGCCTGCATCGACGCTCGCGGTGTATTTCTCGCCGAACAGCGACGCCGGTTTCATCGATGCCGTCAGCCGCGCCATCCACGACGCGACGAACAAGCCGTCCGTGGTGTCCATCAGTTGGGGCGGACCGGAAGCAAACTGGACGCAGCAATCGCTGACTGCCTTCAACGATGTGCTGCAAAGCGCCGCCGCGCTCGGCGTGACGGTGTGCGCGGCATCGGGCGACAGCGGTTCGTCGGATGGCGCGAGCGACGGCGCGGATCACGTGGACTTTCCGGCATCCAGCCCGTATGTGCTCGGCTGCGGCGGGACGAATCTGTCGGCGTCGGGACAGCGCATCGCGCGCGAAGTCGTCTGGAACGACGGCGATCAGGGCGGCGCGGGCGGCGGCGGGGTGAGCACGGTTTTCGCGTTGCCGGTGTGGCAGAAAGGTTTATCGGTGACGCGCGCGGGCGGTCAGTCGTCGGCGCTCGCCAAGCGCGGCGTGCCCGATGTCGCGGGCGATGCATCGCCGCAAACCGGCTACGAAGTCCTGATCGATGGCCAGAGCACGGTGGTCGGCGGCACCAGCGCCGTCGCGCCGCTGTGGGCCGCGCTGATTGCGCGCATCAACGGGATCAACGGTGCGCCGTGCGGCTTCGTCAACGCGAAGCTCTATGCGGCGAAGGGCGCGTGCAACGACATCACGCAGGGCAATAACGGCAGCTTCGCGGCAGCGGCGGGATGGGATGCCTGCACGGGTCTCGGCAGTCCGAACGGTGCAGCAGTCGCCGCGGCGCTCGGAAGCGCGTCAGGTTCGGGTTCGGGCTCCGAGAAAAAGCCGCCCGCGAAGCACGCGCCCGGCGGCGGCAAGAAGCATCCGCCGGAGACGGACAAGAAGCATCCGCAGTAAGCAGTGAGGAACGACAGTGCACAACAATCACAATCACAATGACGATTCTGGAGCCATGAAGATGACTTCCGCGATGAACTCCGATCCGCTGAACCCGAACGGCAACGCAGCCAACGCCGCGACGACCGCGCCCAACGCCGCCAGCGCGACGCAGGCCGCCACGGCGACGCTTCCCGAAACATCCGCCGCCGCGAAAAAAGCCCCGGCGAAGAAGGCGCCTGCCAAGAAAGCCGCGCCGCCATCCGCCAAGAAGGACCAGCCTTACTTCGACCCGACGCCCTACGGCAACGGCCCCGACGACTCCGTGGACGCCACGCAGGCCGACGAAAGCGCCGCCGTCACGCATCATTCGGTGGTGATCGGCGGGCAGCGGATCGCCTACACGGCGACGGTCGGCCATCTCGTCACGGTCGATCCGAGCAGTTCGAAGCCCGCCGCGAAGATGTTCTATGTGGCGTTCACGAAGGACGGCGCGAAGGAAGACAGGCGCCCGCTCACGTTCTTCTATAACGGCGGGCCGGGTTCGTCGTCGGTGTTCGTGCTGCTCGGTTCGTTCGCGCCGCGCCGCATCAAAACGTCGATGCCGAGCTTCACGCCGCCCGCGCCGTATCAGATGGAGGACAACCCGGACAGTCTGCTCGACAAGAGCGACCTGATCTTCGTGAACCCGGTCGGCACGGGTTATTCGGCGGCCATCGCGCCGAACAAGAACCGCGATTTCTGGGGCGTGGACGAGGACGCCGGTTCCATCGCGCAATTCGTCAAACGCTATCTGACGAAGAACAACCGCTGGAATTCGCCCAAGTTCCTGTTCGGCGAATCCTACGGCACGGCGCGCAGTTGCGTGCTCGCGTACAAGCTGCACGAGGATGGCGTCGATCTGAACGGCGTCACGCTGCAATCGTCGATTCTCGATTACCGGCAATCGGGCAACCCGGTCGGTTCGCTGCCCACCGCCGCCGCCGACGCGTGGTATCACAAGAAGCTCGGCGTGCATCCCACGCCGACCAACTTGCTGAATTTCGTCGAGGAAGTCGCGGAGTTTTCGCGCACGGATTACCTGAACGCGCTGCGCAAGTTTCCGCAGACGGATGACGATGTGGTGGAGAAACTCGCCGAATACACCGGCATCGACCGGGCGACGCTGCTCGCGTGGAGTCTGGATGTCGCCGCGTACGACAGCCGTGGCAATTCGTTGTTCCTGACGACGCTGCTCAAGTCGAAAGGCGAAGCGCTCGGCGAATATGACGGCCGCGTGACCGGCATTTCGAGCGGCATCGCGGGCAAGATCGACCCGAACTCGGGCGGCAACGATCCGACCATGACGGCGGTGACCGGCGTCTATACGTCGATGTGGAACAGCTACCTCAACGAGCAGTTGAAGTTCACATCCACTTCGTCGTTCACCGATCTGAACGATCAGGCTTTCGCCAACTGGGACTTCAAGCACACCGACCCGACCGGCAAGCAAGTGGGCGTGGATGCGAAGGGCAACATCATCCTGTACACGGCGGGCGATCTGGCGGCGGTGATGGCGCTCAACGTCGATCTGAAAGTGCTGTCGGCCAACGGCATGTATGACTTCGTGACGCCGTTCTATCAGACGATCATCGATTTGCAGCAGATGCCGCTGATCGACAAGACCGTGCGGCAGAACCTCTCGGCGGCGTTCTATCCGTCCGGTCACATGGTTTATCTCGATGGCGGATCGCGTACCGCGCTCAAGGCCGATCTCGCGAAGATGTACGAGGAAGCCACCACCAACCATGCCGCGATGAGCCGGATCGTCGCGCTGCAGCAGACCACGCTTGCGAAGAAGAAGGCGCTCGATCCGACGTAAGGCAATAACCGGAGACATGAGGCGGGAACATCGTTTGCGGACAGCAACGGAAACATTCGTTGCGATTCACAACAGGAGTTCCCGCACATGCCCACGAAGAAGCAAGCCGCGGGCGGCGTCGCCAGCACGCCGTCCCAGAGCAACACCAACGCCAAGACTCAGGCGCTCGAATCCTCCAGTACCGATGCCACCGGACAAGCTCTGACGACCAATCAGGGCGTCAAGGTTTCCGATAATCAGAACAGTTTGCGCGCAGGCGAGCGCGGCCCGTCGCTGCTCGAAGATTTCATCATGCGTGAAAAAATCACGCACTTCGACCACGAGCGCATTCCCGAACGGATCGTGCACGCGCGCGGCGCGGCGGCGCATGGCGTGTTCAAGGTCTATGAAAGTCAGGCAGAACTGACCAAGGCCGCGTTCCTTCAGGACCCGTCGAAAGAAACGCCGGTTTATCTGCGTTTTTCCACCGTGCAAGGCTCGCGCGGTTCCGCCGACACAGTGCGCGACGTGCGCGGTTTCGCGGTGAAGTTCTACACCGAGGAAGGCAACTTCGATATGGTCGGCAACAACATGCCGGTCTTTTTCATTCAGGACGCGATCAAGTTTCCCGACTTCGTGCATGCGGTTAAACCCGAACCGCACAACGAGATTCCGCAAGGCGGCTCGGCGCACGACACGTTCTGGGATTTCGTCTCGCTGGTGCCGGAATCGGCCCACATGGTGCTGTGGACCATGTCGGACCGCGCGCTGCCCAAGAGCTTTCGCACGATGGAAGGCTTCGGTATCCATACGTTCCGCTTTGTCAATGCGCAGGGCAAGGGACGCTTCGTGAAGTTCCACTGGCGGCCGACGATCGGTTCTGCATCGTTGCTTTGGGACGAAGCGCAGAAACTCGCGGGCAAGGATGCGGATTATCATCGCCGCGATCTGTGGGAAGCGATCGACAACGGCGACTATCCCGAATGGGAACTGGGCGTGCAGATTGTCGAGGAAGAAGACGAGCACAAGTTCGACTTCGATTTGCTCGATCCGACCAAGCTCATTCCCGAAGAACTCGTGCCGCTCAAGATGATCGGCAAGCTCACGCTCAATCGCAATCCGACCAACTTCTTCGCGGAAACGGAGCAGGTGGCGTTCTGTCCGGGGCATATCGTGCCGGGCATCGACTTCACGAACGATCCGCTGTTGCAGGGGCGTTTGTTCTCGTACACGGACACGCAGATCAGCCGCCTGGGCGGTCCGAACTTCCACGAGATTCCGATCAATCGTCCGCTCGCGCCGCTGCATAACGGTCAGCGCGATGCCATGCATCGCCAGACTATCGACAAGGGACAGGCTTCATACGAGCCGAATTCCATCGATGGCGGATGGCCGAAGGAAACGGAACCGGCGGCTTCCGGCGGCGGTTTCGAAACGTACACCGAACGCGTGGAAGGCTCGAAGATCCGCGTGCGCAGTCCGTCGTTCAAGGACCACTATTCGCAAGCCACGCTGTTCTGGAACAGCATGACGGACCCGGAAAAGGATCACATCGTCGGCGGATATTCGTTCGAGTTGTCGAAGGTGGAGCGCAAGCCCATTCGCGAACGGCAACTCGGCATTCTCGCCAATATCGATGCGACGCTCGCCGCGCGCGTGGCGGAGAACATCGGCTTGCCCGCACCGCAGGCAAGCGCCGATGCCGACGAACTCGGCAAGTCGTCGCTTAAGGAATCGCCTGCGTTGTCGATCGTCGCGAAAGCGGTGCCATCGGTCAAAACGCGCAAGGTCGCGATTCTCGCCGCGAAGGGCGCGGATGCCGCGAGCATTCAGGCCGTCAAGGATGCACTCGCCGCGCAAGGCGCGCACGCCAAGGTGATCTCGCCGACGCTCGCGCCGCCCGCCGAAGGTGTCGAGCCGGATGCCACGATTCTCGGCATGCCCTCGATCATGTTCGATGGCGTGATCGTCGCGGGCGGTGCGGAAAGCGCGAAGGCGCTGGCGCAATCGGGCGATGCGCGTCACTTCGTGCTGGAAGCGTTCAAGCATCTGAAGGCGATTGGCGCGATCGGCGATGGCGAAGATGTGCTCGCAGCGGCGCATCTGCCGAGCGGCGATGATGGCGTTGCGGTCGGCAGCGACATCGACAAGGTGATGGAGAGCTTCATCGATGCGATGAGCAAGCATCGCGTGTGGTCGCGTTCTGCCAAGGCCGATACGGTGCCTGCGTAAGCGACCATCGTTTCACGCGATGCAACCGCGCGCGGCTTGATGCCGCGCGCCGGTGATTCTCCCGCGCCGTTCTTTTTGAGACACTAGCCGGACGCTCTGTCAAGGAGGTCCGGCTTGTTTGCGTGTGCAGTTCGAATCGGTGAAGCGTGCATTCGCGTGCTGCTTGTGTGTGCGATGTGCCTGCATGCGATAAACGTGCACGCGGGCGAAACAATCGTGGTCGGCACAGCGCCGGACGTGACGCCGCCGCTCGACATGATGTACACCATGCCGCGCGGCATCTCACCCGACGTCACCGATGCGATAGCGAAGCAACTCGGCGCGCAAGTGCAATGGCGCGTCTTTCCCGACCGTCCCACGATGATCGCGGCGCTCACGCGTGG
This sequence comes from Caballeronia sp. A2-2, assembly GCF_057612605.2. Taxonomy (NCBI): domain Bacteria; kingdom Pseudomonadati; phylum Pseudomonadota; class Betaproteobacteria; order Burkholderiales; family Burkholderiaceae; genus Caballeronia; species Caballeronia sp. A2-2. The sequence goes on from NZ_CM172588.1 coordinate 315,139, forward strand.
CGACATCGACATGGCGACGGGCGCGACCGGCGCGGACTCGAACGCGCAATTGACACTGAGCCACGCGTATCTGCCGATCAGGCACATCTACGTCGAGCCGCTGATCAAACACGCGCTCACGAATCGGCTGGCATATGTCGAAGGCCAAACCTCGCCCGGCGATCTTCGGCATGCCTATCCAAAATTAGAACTCGCGCCTTACCCTGATCTCATCGGCGCGCTGCTCGCCGTGTCTTTCGGCGATGCCGACGCGTTCGTCGGCGACATGAACGCAGTCGGTTACAGCATCGCGCGTTTCGATCTGCCGAACCTGACGGTCAGCGCGCTCGCGAATCTGCCCGAAGGCGGGTATGCGTTCGCTTTCGCCAAGGCCGATGCGCTCCGTGATCGCGTGGATGCGGCGCTCGCGCAATTGCCGCCCAGTTTCGTGCTTCTTGAGCATCAACGCTGGAACGCGGGTGCATCGGCGATCACGTCGAACGAGCGGATCGCGCTCACGCCGGACGAAGCCGCGTGGGTGCGCGCGCATCCCGTCGTGCGTTATTCGATCCTGTCTCGCGGCGCGCCGTTCATGTTCCGCGATTCGCGTGGTCAGGCGGCGGGCATCGTCGTCGATGAACTCGATGCGATCTCGCGCGTCACCGGTCTGCGCTTCGAGGCGCGCATCCGCGAGTCGGCGGAACAGGCGCGTGCGGATATCAAACACGGCGAGTCCGCGATACTGCCGTACTCGCTCGATAGCACCTTGGGCGTGCAGACGGTGCCGATCGGCCGGACGCTGATAGCAATCCTCACCACGGTCGGTGCGCCGCCGCTGCGCGATGCCGCCGCGCTCGCGGGCAAGCGCGTCGCGGTATCGGCGAATGCGGCGCTGGAAACGCTTTTGCATACGGCGTCGCCGCTTGCGCGCATCGTCAAGACGCGCGCGCTCGATGCACAACTGCGCGCCGTCACCGAAGGCCACGCGGATGCGGCGGTCATTGATCTGTCGCTGGCGAATTACGTGACGGGCAATCCGTATCGCGGCGTGCTGACGACGAGCGGCGTGCTCTCGACCAAACCGATCGCGCGCGACATGCTGGTGGCATCGAACGAACCGGTGCTACTGGGCATCATGAACCGCGCGATTCTGAGTTTGCCGCCGCCGGAACTCGAAGCCATCCGCACGCGCTGGCGGCTGACGGAACATCCCGAAGTGCTGTGGGAACGCAGGCGTCCGCAAGTCGAACTCGGCGCGTTGCTGAGCGCGGCGCTCGTGCTCGCGCTGGCCGGCTGGGCGTTGACCTTGCGCGTGCAGATCAGGCGGCGCATCGAGGCCGAACGCGCGATGCGTGCCGCCAAGGAAGACGCCGAGACCGCGAACCGCGCGAAATCGACCTTTCTCGCGACCATGAGCCACGAAATTCGCACGCCGATGAACGCCGTGCTCGGCTTGCTCGAACTCGAACTGCGCGCGCCGGGCGAACGTGCCGCGAGCGTGCGCGCGCTGACCACGGCGCATGGCGCGGCGCGCGATCTGCTCGGCATGATCGACGATCTGCTCGATGTCGCGAAGATCGAAGCGGAGCGGTTGGTGCTCGTTTTCGCGCCATTCGATGTCGATGCGTGGATGGCCAGCATCGTGTCGATCTACGAGCCGGCGGCGCGCGCGAAGGGCATCGGGCTCGTGCTGACGCGTTCGGGCGACCACTATGCCGCGCGCTGGCTCGATGGCGATGCCCCGCGTCTACGTCAGGTGGTCGGCAACCTGCTGTCGAACGCGATCAAGTTCACCGACAAAGGCAACGTGACGCTGGAATGCAGCGTCGGACCATCGCAAGCGGGCATGCGCGCGTTGATGCTGATGGTCACGGACAGCGGCGTCGGCATTCCGCCTGAGCGGCAAGCATCGCTGTTCACGCCGTTCGTGCAGGCCCACGATGGCGGCGCGCGGCGCTTCGGCGGCACGGGCTTGGGGCTGACCATCTGCAAGCGAATTGTCGAGATGATGGGCGGGGATATTGGCTTCGAGAGCGAACCGGGACGCGGCACGCGCTTTACCGTGCACGTGACCTTGCCCGAGGCGCAGGCCGAAGCCGTGCAAGCGTCCGAAGCTCACGTCCATGCCGCGCCGCGCGATGCGCTCTCCGGCATGCGCGTGCTCGTGGTCGACGATCACCCGGCGAACCGCATCGTGCTGGAAGGGCAATTGCGTTTGCTCGGCGCGACGGCGCATCTCGCGGAAGACGGGCGCTCGGCGCTCGCCAAATGGCACGCCGCGCCCGATGCCTTCGACGTCATCCTCACCGATTGCTCGATGCCCGTCATGAGCGGCGAGGAACTGGCAGGCGCCATCCGCGCTCATTCGCGAACGATGCCGGTGATCGGCCTGACGGCGAACGCGCAGCCCGAAGCGGCGCGGCGCGCGGTCGCGGCGGGCATGACGGCGTGCCTCGTGAAACCGATCGGACTGGATGCGCTGCGCAATGTGCTGGCATCGTTCAGCTTTGCCAGATCCGCCTCGACACACGACGCGCTTGACGCCGCCTCGCTCGCCGCATTCGGCGATCAGCGCGCCACGCTCATCGACACGCTGAAGGTTGCCAACACGCAGGATCTCGCGGATGCGCGCGCGGCGCACGAAGACTGCGACCACGCGCGCCTGCGCGACATCGCGCATCGTATGAAGGGTGCGGCGGCGGTGGTCGGCGCGACGTCGTTCATGCAGGCGTGCGTCGATTTGCAGCGCGATTGCGATTGCGCGGTGGACGAAGACCGCAACGGCGAGGACGACGCGCAGATCGGCGCATCGTTCGCCGCGTTCGATGCTGCCGCCCGCGAACTGGACGCGGCGCTCGAAGCGGCGACGCATCCATCGACATAAAGCCGACAAGACCCCGATTCAGTCAGTGCTTCATTCGTTGAATCGTCACGTGTGGTCTAATTGAAGCTCCGGTCATCCCAAAAACAGGCGGTCTCGAAGTCGAAGGCCGCGCGACGGATTGCTCGATTGGCATGATACGAAGGGAAACGTTCGCCACCGCCGCCCTGTGCGTCGCGATTTCGCTCTGGCCGCTCGCCTCGCGCGGGCAGAAGGCGGAATGGCTCGATCCGCACGTCACTCAATCGACCATCGTCGAGACGATCTGCGTGCCGGGGTATCTCGATCGCGTGCTGCCATCGTTCGAGACGCAGATGCATCAGAAGGACAAGCTGCTCAAGCAGCGCAGCATCGACGATTCGTTCGCGGCAGAATACGCGCTCGATCATCGGATGCCGGTGCTGCTCGGCGGCTCGCCGACCGCTGCCGCCAATCTCGATCTGCGCCGCTGGGAAGGGCGCGCGGGACAACGCCGCAAGGAACGGCTCGCGGTGTTTCTGAAGCGCTGCGTGTGTACCGGCGACCTCACGCTCAAAGCCGCGCAGGCCGCCATGGCAGGCGACTGGTCAACTAACTATCCGAATCTTTCCAGCATGTCTTGTCAGGGGAACTGAGCGTTATTCGGGGCAAGTTTTTCCTGTCTTTTGTCCCGGATGGATTCGATTTTTCCGATCTGGAAAATCTATTGCAAACGGCGGAATGTCGCAGGACGTGAACGGCAATCGGTACTATGATGAAGTTGTCTCATTATTCATCGTGCTATTGATAGGAGCCGACATGACGTTCGTTTTCGCAGCCGTTTTCTTGATGGGCGTGTTCGGTCTTCATGTGGCGCAAGCGCCTCGGAAGACCCCGCTCGCGCGCGTCCGCCACGGCATGCGGAGGTGAGCCCATGAACCTGCTGGTCTGGAATCTTCCACGCCGTTCTTCCGCGCGCGATGTGCGGCGCTTTCTCGAAAGCGAACTCGGCGATTACGTCAGCGATATCGAAGTTCACGGCGCGGGCACGTCGCAGGTTTATGCCATTGCAAAGCTGGCGACCGAAGTGCCGTATATCGGCGAAGCCATCGCGCAACAACTCTGTCAGCGTCGTTTGCACGATGAACCGGTGCGCGCTCGCGCATCCGCATCGGGCGACGCGTCCACGCGTCTGCATTGACGCGTTCTAATCCGTCTTCCTTGGAATGAGGCTTGCTGCTTCGCCGTCGTGATGTGAATCAGGACGCAAGACGAAAACTCAATGCAGCAGGCAGGCAAGAACGAGACGCCAATCGGCGCGAGCATCATCGGGGGCGCTGTTGTGGCGGCGCTGATTTCTTTCATGACGCCGGTGGCGGCGCAACAGCCGGCCTCAGGTGTGGGCGTGCCGCCTTTGCTTGCGCCGGGGCTTCCCGGAATGCCTTCGCCGCTGCCAATGCCCGAGCGTCCGGCAAGCGAGGCGTTACCGGCTTCTGCGGCTTCGGAAGCGGTTCCTGCTTCAGAGGCACAAGCGCCCGAAGTCCCGCTTCCGCCCGAATCTCCCGAACCGAATCTTGCGCAACGCACGAACATGCCGCCCGCAGGCGCGTTCGCCATGCGCCAGACTTTCGCGAAGGAAGTCACGCGAAGGCTCAACGTGCCGCTCGCGGATCAACAGGCTTACGGCCGTCTTCTGCAACAGGCGCTCGACAAAAACGGCCATGCCGATCTGGCCAACGAGTTCGTCGTGCTCGTGGATCGCGATGCCGACATGCAGGCCATCTTCCTGTACTTCCGCGCGGCATCAAACGATGCGTGGTCGATGATCGGCGCGTCTCCGGTATCGACCGGACGGCCCGGCACTTACGATCACTTCGTCACGCCGCTGGGCGTGTTCCAGCATGTGCCGGGCAACATGGACTATCGCGCCGAAGGCACGCTCAACGAGTTCAAGATTCGCGGCTACGGCGCACGCGACATGCGCATCTACGACTTCGGCTGGGCGGATGCCGAACGCGGCTGGGGCCGTGGCGGCGTCTCGCCGATGCGCTTTCAGATGCACGCGACCGATCCCACGAAGCTCGAACCGCTGCTCGGCATGCGTCATTCGAAGGGATGCGTGCGCATACCGGCATCGCTGAATGTGTTCTTCGATCATCACGGCATTCTGGATGCGCAATACGAAGCGCGCGCCGCCGACGGCGATTCGATGTGGATTCTCAAGCCGACGCGTCAGACCACGCCGTGGGCGGGCCATTATCTGGTCACGATCGATTCGGACCGCAAGAGCCGTCCGGCGTGGTCGCCGGGACCGGGCGCTTCTGTGCGCGCGAAGATTCCGGCGGGCGCGGATACGGCGGATTGAGCGCTCGAGCGGTTATTTTCCCCGCGCCAACAACACGCCCGCGAGCGCCACGCCGAAGCCCGCCAGTTGCATCGCGTCGAGCGTCTCGCCGAAGCCGATGTAGCTTTCCAGCGCGGCGAGCGGCGGTGCGAGAAACAGCAGCGCCGTGGCGCGCGAGGCATCGCCGCGCCGGACCATCCAGACGAGCAGCGTCGTCGCCACGCCCGACAACATGACGATGCCCCACGCGAGCGAAAGCCATGTCGTCGTCGATGGCACGAAGCGATGCTCGCCAAGCGAAAACGCAAGCGTCGCCGCGACCAGCGCCGCGCCCATGTTCTGCACCGCGCTTGCGCTGCGCAAATCCGCGCCCGCCAGCGAAGTCTTCTGATACAGCGTGCCCGCCGTGATCGCGACGACCGCCAGCAGCGCGACCGTCACGACGAACCACGGCGGCGAGGATGACGTCGCGTTCGGCATCGCATGCGCGCCGCTCGCCAGAATCTTTGGCGCGAGCACGAGCGCCACGCCGATCAATCCGAGCACGAAACCGCCCCACGCGCGCGGCGAAAGTTTCTCGCCGAACAAACGCGATGCCACCGCCGCCGTCATGAGCGGCTGAAGCGCGCCGAGCAGCGCCATGACGCCCGCGCCCATGCCTTGCGCGACGGCCCAGTACCCCGCGCCGAGATACACGCCCTGCAACAGCGCACCCGCGAACAGGTGACGAACGGCATCGCGCGGACGCGGCCATTTCGCGCGCGCCACGAGCGCGACGATGCAGAACAGCAGCACCGTGCCCGAGAAGCGCGCGAGCAGATAGAGATTCGGATCGACATAAGGCGTGATCGCCCGCGCGACGATGAAGCCTGTCGACCAGAGCACCACGAACATCGATGCGACGATAAAAGACCCCATGAACGATGACGCCGACGAGTGGAAAACGCGCGAGTATCGGCGAATTTCCTTCTTGAGTCTTGTCCAGAAGTGCAATCCCGGGTCGATGTTGAGGCTGCCAACTTTTTGCCACATAAGGCCGCTAAACTCCACACGCTCAACTTCCCGGTCCGCCGATGCTCGCCGAACAACGTCATCAATACATCCTGGCCGAACTGGACCGTCACGGCGCGCTCGCGGTGGCGGACCTGGTGCGTGCGCTCGACGTGTCGCGCGAGACGGTGCGGCGCGACCTCAACGTGCTCGCGCAACGCGGTCTTTTGACGATGACGCATGGCGGCGCGCTGTCGGTCGATCGTCGCGAGCCGCATGTCGATGTGCGCGAAGGCGCGAATGCGGGCGCCAAGCGTTCGATCGGTGTGCGCGCGGCGGCGTTCGTGCCGGATGGCGCGTCCGTCATCATCGATTCGGGCAGCACGACGCAGGCGCTCGCGCGTGCCTTGCAGGACCGGCATCGGCTGACGGTGTACACGAACGACTGGCGCATTGCGTCGTTGCTCGGACGGCGCAACGGCAACCGCGTGACCTTGCTCGGCGGCGAACTGGCCGATCTCGAAGATGCCGCTTTCGGTCTCGATACCGTGCAGCAGCTTTCGCAATATCACGCGGATTTTGCGTTCGTCGGGGCGGGCGGGATTACCAGCGAGGCGCATCTGACCGATTACTCGCGGCTCGCCGCCGAGGTGCGCGCGCGCATGATCGCGGCGGCGGCGTGCGCGATCGTGCTCGCCGACCGCTCGAAGTTCGGCATGGTGACGCCGGTGCGCATCCACGGATTCGAGTCGGTGCGCTATCTCGTCAGCGAAGGCGCGCCGGACAAGAGCTTGCGGCGCGCGCTGGCGGCGCGTGGGCCGGAGTTGATCGTCGCCTGAATCGTTCGGTCAGAGCGCGCCCGGTTCGGGTGTGGCCGCGTTCACGCCCGCCGCTTCCAGCGCTTCGTGCAGCGTCGAAAAAATCCGCTCCGCCCCGACGATGCCCGTCAGCCCATGCCGGTCCATGTCCGCGCGCAGATAGCGGTTCACGCGGCCGAACAACACGGTGATGTTTAGCGCCTGCAAGCGGCGAATGAGATCGCTCACGCTGCGCGCCGCCGAATAATCGAGATCGGTGATAGCCCCGGCATCCACGATAAACCAGCGCAAACCGCCCGGCGCGCGCTCCGCGAGCTGAATGATTTCCTCGCAGAAGAAGTGATCGTTGGCATAGAACAAGTCCGCGCCGAAGCGATACACGATCAGGCCGGGCGCGGTGATCGTGCCCGTCTGCACCGGCGCGAACTGCCAGCGGGACGAGGGCGCGGTAGGCGTGAGCATCATCGTGTGCGGGCGATAGCTGTGGCGGACGTGGCGCATCAGCGAGAGCGCAACCGCCAGCAGAATGCCTTGCTCGACGCCGATCATCACGACAGCGGCGGCGGTGATCAGCGCGAGATTGAACTCGCCGGGACTTTCCGCGCGGATCTCGCGCAGGCTTTTGATATCGACCAGCCCGAGCGCGATGGTGAAGACGATGCCCGCCAGCACGCAATGCGGCAGGTATTGCAGAAAGCCGCTCAGAAACAGCAACACGACGACCACGACCACCGCGAAAGTAAGCTGCCCGAACTGACTTTGCGTGCCGGCGCGGTCGGCCATCGCGGTCTGCGTCGGACTGCCGTTCACGACGAAGGTTCCACTGAACGCGGCGGCGGCATTGGCGGCGGCGAGGCCGAGGATATCGGCGTTGGTATCGACTGCTTCGTCGTGCTTCTGCGCGAACACGCGCGCGGCGGCGGCGCTCTGCGCGATGATCATCACGAAGCACGATGCCGCGACCGGGACGAGATCGAGCGCCTGTTGCCATGTCACGGCGGGAAACTCGATGGCCGGCAGACCGCCCGCGACCGGCCCGAGAATCGCGATGCCGTGCGCGGTGAAATCCATCGTCCTGCTCGCCGCGATACTGCCGATCACCGCGACGAGCGGCACCGGCAGGCGCGGTGCAAACCGCTTCGCCAGAAGAATGCCGGCGACCACGAGCGCGGTCAGTGCGAGCGTGGGCGCGTGCGCTTGCGTCGCGTGGGCGATGACGTAGAACAGTTGCGCGAGACTGCGTGAGGACGGATAGGGCACGGTCATGCCGAGCATGTCGCCGAGCATCGCGATCGAGACTTGCATGCCGACGCCTGCGAGAAAGCCTGTGAGCACGGTGCGCGAGAGAAAGTCCGCGAGAAAGCCTAACCGGAAGATGCGCGCGCAGAGGAGCATCACGGCGGTGAGCAGCGCGACCATGCTGGCGAGCGTGACGTATTCGGCGCTGGCCATGGGCGCCATCGTCGAGACGCGGCTTGCGAAGATGGTGGCGGTCGCGGAATCGGCGGCGACTACGAGATGTCGCGATGCGCCTATGAGCGCGAAGGCGGCGAGGGGGAACAACGCGGTGTAGAGGCCCGTGACCGTCGGCATACCGGCGATGCGTGCGTAGCCCAGGACTTGCGGGATGTCCATCGCGGCGAGGGAGAGGCCGGCGAGGGAGTCGCGCAGGGCGGTGGCGCGGGTTAGGGGGAGGATGCCTTTGAGGAAGGCTGGGCGTGGGTTGGGTGATTTGTTGTTCATGATATGGCCCGTGGATGGGGCATCTTAACAATGCGGTGGCCGCCTGCCGTGAATTGTATCTGCCGATACTTGAGGTTTCAGACAGTGTCGGGTGAGATTTCGCTTTCTCTGTCTATTAGGTTGTCGTGCAAGGGGCTGCTGTTGTTTGTGTTGTTTATTCAGTAGCCGCCTCCCCGGCGGGGGGGTAACTTTCTTTGCTGCTGCAAAGAAAGTCACCAAAGAAAGCAGCTTTTTACCCCATGCACGCTGGCTGGAAAGGGTTGGTCTGGATTAACGATACAGTGGCCGCGATAGGACTTTCCACGCATAACAAGCCGCTTAGGCAACCTGGCGATCACGCGCTCGAATAAACAACACTTAGTGGACCGCAGTCATTCATTCGGCCATGCGCTGCGCGCGCCGAGAGCGTAAGAACGGAATCCCGCAGCGTATCAGCGCCCAGCCACCTCAAACGTCACCGCTATGTCGTTATTCGGCCCTACCTTGGTAAGCACTTCTGGGCAAAGCGCACACACCAACGCAAGTCACCTTTTAGTCGGAGCACTAACCAAGGTAGGACCGAATAGCAATCTTGTGGGGAAGTATGAGGTGGCTGGGCGCTGATACGCTGCGGGATTCCGTTCTAAAGCTCTCGGCGCGCGCAGCGCATGGCCGAATGAATGAGCGCGGTCCACTTAGCGTTGGTGATTGGAGCGCGCAATCGTGAGGTTGCCAATGCACGTAACCAACCGAAGGACATCCTATTGCGGCCACTGCATCAGTTAATCCAGACCAACCCTTTCCAGCCAGCGAGCATGGGGTAAAAAGCTGCTTTCTTTGGTGACTTTCTTTGCAGCAGCAAAGAAAGTTACCCCCCCGCCGGGGAGGCGGCTACTGAATATAAAGCACAAGAACCAGAAGCCCCTTGCACGAAACCAACAACAAAACCACACCGCCAACGACAGCAAAAAACAAAACCCGTCCGCCACCCGCCCCGCACGGGGCCCAAAAATCCCCTTTGCTTTTTGTGCCATTCCTTGGCAACCCGTGGCGCGTCATCCCCATGTCACGAACCTTTGCAATCCTTCTGCCTGAAAGTCGACGACGCCCGCCCGCGGCGTTCGCATGACGCCACCGCTTTCCCGACCAGAGAAACCAGAGAGACCACCATGATTCGCGATACTCGCTTCGCGCGCCGCCTGTTGCCGGCCGTCGCCGCCGCCATGACGCTGTTCGCCACGCTGCCGATGCCCGCGCACGCCGCCGACGCCGTCGTGCTCTACACCGCCGATGGCCTCGAAAATCTCTACAAGGACGTGCTGCCCGCCTTCGAGAAGAAAGAAGGCGTGAAAGTCAACATCGTCACGGCAGGCAGTGGGGAAGTCGTGAACCGCGCGACCGTCGAAAAAGATTCGCCGAAAGCCGACGTGCTCGTGACGCTGCCGCCGTTCATCCAGCAGGCGCAGCAAAGCGGCCTGTTGCAGACGTATGCCAGCGCCAACTACAAAAACGTCCCGGCCATCGCGAAAGCCACGGATGGTTCGTGGGCGACCTTCGTGAACAACTACTTCTCGTTCGCGATCAACCCCGACACGACCAAGACCGCGCCGAAGACCTTCGCGGACCTGCTGCATCCCGACTACTCGGGCAAGATCGCGTATTCGAACCCGGCGACGGCGGGCGATGGCATGGCCGTCATCATCCTGACGTCCGCGCTGATGGGCGAAGATGCGGCGTTCAAGTATCTCGGCTCGCTGGAAAAGAGCGCGAAGTTCCACACGAAGGGCACGGGCTACCTCGACGTGCTGCTCTCGCGTAACGAAATCGCCTTCGCGAACGGCGACCTGCAAATGGACCTCGACGATGCCGCGAACGGCGGTCTGTCCATCAAGCCGCTGTTCCTCTCGGGCAAGGCGGGCGACGCGCCCACGACGTTCCAGTTGCCGTACGCCATCGGCCTCATCAAGAGTGGCCCGAATCAGGACGAAGGCAAGAAGCTGATCGACTATCTGATGTCGCCGGAAGTGCAGGCGAAGGTGCCGGACATCTACGGCATTCCGGGCCGCACGGACGTGCCGCTCGCCGGCAAGAACGGCGAGGCCGTCAAGCAGGCGATTAGCGGCGTCAAGCTGATTCCGGTGGACTGGAATCAGGTCATGGAAAAGAAGGCGGGCTGGACGGAGCGCTGGAAGTCCGAGGTGATCGGCAACTCGGGTAAGCAGACCGACGTCGTCAAGCCGAAGTCCTGAAGTGAGCACGCTCGCCATCGAACGAGGCGCGCTCGACGCCGAAGCGCACACGCCGGGCGTGCATGTCGATCGCCTGACGGTGCGCTTCGGCACGCGCACGGTGCTCGACGATCTCTCGCTCAAGATCCGGCGCGGCGAGTTCCTCACCGTGCTGGGCCGAAGCGGCTGCGGCAAGACCACGCTGCTGCGTTTCATCGCGGGTTTTATTTCCGCCGATGCGCTCGCGGGCAAGCTCAACGTCGCGGGCCGCGATCTCACGCATGTGCCGCCGCATCAGCGCAATCTCGGGTTGTTGTTTCAGAGCTATGCGCTGTTTCCGCATCTTTCCGTGTTCGATAACGTCGCGTTCGGTTTGCGTGCGCGCAAGCTGAAGGCGGCGGATATCGCGCGGCGCGTCGCAGATGCGTTGAAGCTCGTGCAACTGGGCGAATCCGGCCACGTCATGCCCGCGCAATTGTCGGGCGGCATGCAGCAGCGCGTGGCGCTGGCGCGTGCGCTGGTGATCGAACCGGACGTGCTTCTGCTCGACGAACCGCTCTCCGCGCTCGATGCCAATCTTCGCGCCTCCGTGCGCAGCGAACTGAAGGCGCTGCACGAGCGTTTGCCGAACCTGACCATCGTCTGCGTGACGCACGATCAGGACGATGCGCTCGTGCTCTCCGACCGCACGCTTTTGATGCGCGATGGCCGTATCGCGCAACTCGGGCCGCCGCGCGAACTCTACGATGCGCCCAACGACAGCTTCGTCGCGCGCTATCTCGGCGCGGCTAATCTGCTGCCGCCGCGCGTGGTCTATCCCGTCGGCGATGCGCGTCACGAAGAACGCGACAAGCTCGCGTGCATTCGGCCCGAGCGTTTCACCATCGTGCCGCTGGGCGAAGGGCAATTGCACGGCACGATTGCATCGATCGAATGGTACGGCTCGGTGTTGTCCGTCTCCGTTTCGCTCGATGCCGTGCCCAACGAGCCGGTGATCGTTTCCGCGCAACGCGGCCATCATCGCCTGCCCGAAAAGGGCTCGCGCGTATCACTTCGCTTCGAGGCTGACGATGTCGTCCTTGTCCGTCCCTGACGATATCGATGTCGCGCGCGAAAGCATCGTCACCGATGCCGAACTCGACGCGCAATTCGCCGCGCACGCGCAGGCCGCGAAGCGTCGCGAACGCGCGGCGAACTGGCATCTGCTGTTCATTCTGGTGATCGTGCTGGGGCCGCTGGTGGTGTATCCGCTCGTGCGGCTCGTCACCTTGAGCGTCACCGGTCCGCACGGTCTCACGTTGCAACCGTATATCGCGTTCTTCGGCAATCCGGAAACGCGCGGCGTGATCGGCACGACGCTTGGCATTCTGTTTGCAAGCGCGAGTCTCGCTTCGTTGCTTGGCGTGGCGCTGGCGTCGCTACTGTTCTTCCGGCCGTTCGCGGGCGCGCGATTGCTCACCCGCTTCCTGGAATTGTTCGTGGCGTTTCCGTCGTTTCTGGTCGCCTTCACGCTGATCTTTCTGTATGGCTCGCAAGGGTCGGTCAGCATCGGCCTGCAAAGACTTTTTTCGCTCGATGCCCCGCCGATCGATTTCCTGTTCGGCATCGGCGGCGTGATTCTCGCGGAAGTCGTGTTCTATGCGCCGTTCGTCGTGCGGCCGACGCTTGCATCGTATGCAACGTTGGACATGCGGCTCGTGGAAGCTGCAAAGAGTCTCGGCGCGAACGGCTGGATGGTCGCGAACAAAGTCATTCTGCCGCTCGCGTGGCCGGGCATCGCGGCGGGCACGGTGCTGTGCTTTCTGCTCACGCTGAACGAATTCGGCATTCTGCTGGTACTTGGCAGCGCGCATCTCATCACCTTGCCGATCGCGATCTATAGCGCGGCAACCGTCGATCTCGATCTGCCGACCGCCGCTGCCGGTTCCGTGGTGATGCTGCTGATGTCCTTGTCTCTGTACGCGCTGTACCGGCGCGTCGATCGTCGAACGGGTTCACGCTGACATGCAGCTTTCGTCTTCCTTCAGATTGCATGCGCTGATGCGCCACGTGTTCACGGGCCTGATGGCCTTCGTGTGCTTCTGGCTGTTCGTGCTGCCGGTGATCGTGGTCGCGCTGTCGAGCGTGGCTTCGCACTGGTCCGGCACGATCTTCCCCGATGGCTTCAGCATGCGCTGGTTCGAACGCCTCGGTTCGAGCGATCTGGACGCCATCACGACGAGCCTGCAAGTGGGCTTCGGCGTGGCGATCATCGGCACGGCGCTGGGGTTGTGGCTCGCGCTCGCGCTGGAAGGACGCGACCGGCGCGGGCTCGGCGCACTCGTCGATGGCGTCGCGATGCTCGGCAACGGCGTGCCCTCGGTGGTGCTTGGGCTGGCGGTGCTGATCGCCTATCACAAGCGGCCGCTCGATCTGTCCGGGTCGGCGGCCATCGTCGTGCTGGTGCAACTGGCGCTGGTGCTGCCGTTCTGTTACCGCTGCGCAGCGGCTGGTCTGCGCCCGGAACTGACCATACTGCGCGAAGCGGCAGCAAGTCTCGGCGCGCCGCCGCGCATGGTGTTGCTGCGTGTGGTGTTGCCGCAACTCGTGCCCGCCATCCGCGCGAGTCTGGCGCTGGGTTTCGCGATCTCGCTCGGCGAACTCGGCGCGACGCTCACGGTGTATCCGCCGGGTTTTGCAACGGTGCCGATCGTCGTGGTGGGACAGGTCAATCGCGGGTACTATCTGCCGGCTTCGGCGCTGTCGTTGATTCTGCTTGGCGTATCGCTCGCAGCGTTGCTGCTTATTGCCGTTCGCGTACCCAAACGCGTCACCTGAGCAAGAAAAATTCCTCATCGATTTCGCAGACGAATCATACGGATCACGAAATAATTATTACCGGTTTTTGTCCGGCATACGATCCGTGTATAAGCTGCCACGGCACGTTCCGCACGTTCGTGCCGTCATACCAAAAAAAATAAAACTGGCGTAATCTGCACCTTCACGCACACCGCATCGACGCGTCTTCGGGCTGCCGAACCATGACGCATCTTCGCGGTCGTTGCATACGTCGCAAATACCGGAGGCTTCGATGACATCGGTCGATCTCGAATTCGAACATCTCAACAGCACCGTCGATGCGCTCAGGCGCTCCATCTCCAACCGCCTGATGTACGGCGTCGGCAAGGACGCGGTCACCGCGCAGCCGCGCGACTGGCTCCATGCGGTGGAACTCGCGGTGCGCGACCGCCTCGTCGCACGCTGGATGCGCACCACGCGCATGCAGTACGAACAGGACGTGAAGCGCGTCTATTACTTGTCGATGGAGTTTCTCATCGGCCGGACCTTCAGCAATGCGCTGCTCGCGCTCGGCATCTATGACGAGGTGAAGGACGCGCTCAATCAACTCGGCATTGATCTGGCCTCGCTCGAAGATCTGGAGCCGGACGCCGCGCTCGGCAACGGCGGTCTCGGGCGTCTCGCCGCGTGTTTCCTGGATTCGATGGCGACCGTCGGCGTGCCGGGTTTCGGCTACGGCATCCGCTACGAGTACGGCATGTTCCGGCAGACCATCGTCGATGGCAATCAGGTCGAAATGCCCGATTACTGGCTGCGCGCGGGCAATCCGTGGGAGTTTCCGCGCCCCGAAGTGGTGTACACGGTTCACTTCGGCGGACGCACCGTGCAGCACGACGACCGCACCGAATGGATCGACACCGAGCACGTGAACGCGATGGCCTACGACACGGTCATCCCCGGTTTCGCGACGACGGCGACCAACACGCTACGTTTGTGGTCCGCGCGCGCGACGGACGAATTCGATCTCTCCGCGTTCAATCAGGGCGACTATCGCCGTTCGGTGGAAGCGAAGAACACGTCCGAGCACGTCTCGCGGCTGCTTTATCCCGATGACTCGACGCAAGCCGGGCGCGAGTTGCGTCTGCGTCAGGAATACTTCTTCGTCTCCGCGACGATGCAGGACTTGATCCGCCGCTATCAGCGCACGCACACGCATTTCGGGCGGCTCGCGGAAAAGGTCGCGGTGCATCTGAACGACACGCATCCGGTGCTGGCCATTCCCGAACTCATGCGCTTGTTGGTGGATCGTCACCATCTGCCGTGGGACAAGGCGTGGAAGCTCATCCAGCAGATGTTCTCGTACACCAACCACACGCTCATGCCGGAAGCGCTGGAAACGTGGGATGTCGAGATGCTCGCGCGTTTGCTGCCGCGTCACCTCGAAATCATCTTCGAGATCAACGCGCAGTTCCTGAAGCAAGTGACTGAGAAATTCGGCCGCGATACTGAACTGATCCGCCGCATCTCGCTGGTCGATGAATACGGTCAGCGCCGCGTGCGCATGGCGCATCTGGCGATCGTCGCGAGTCACAAGGTGAATGGCGTGTCCAAGCTGCATTCGCAGTTGATGACGCAGAACATTTTCTCGGACTTTGCGCGCATGTATCCCGAGCGCTTCACCAATGTGACGAACGGCATCACGCCGCGCCGCTGGCTGGCGCAGGCGAGCCCGTCGCTGTCGAAGCTGATCGATCAGCGGCTCGGACCGCGCTGGCGCACCGATTTGTTCGAACTCGGCCGCCTGCGCGAATGGCGCGATGATCCCGAGTTTCAGAAAGCCTTTTATGAAGCGAAGTTCGCCAACAAGCTGCGGCTTGTCGAACGCGCCAAACGCGAGGCCAATTCGATCATCAATCCGGAAGCGCTGTTCGATTTGCAGGTGAAGCGCATTCACGAATACAAGCGGCAGTTGCTCAACATCCTGTATGTGATCGTGCGTTATAACCGCATCCGCGAGAATCCGCAGCAGGACTGGACGCCGCGCGTGGTGATGTTCGCGGGCAAGGCGGCGTCGGCCTACAAGATGGCGAAGAGCATCATCAAGCTCATCAACGATGTGGCGAAGAAGATCAACTCGGACCCGCTGATCGGCGACCGGCTGAAGGTGGGTTTCATTCCGAACTACGGCGTGAGCGTGGCGGAACTCATCATTCCGGCGGCCGATCTTTCCGAGCAAATTTCGATGGCGGGCACGGAGGCATCGGGCACGGGCAACATGAAGCTGGCGTTGAACGGTGCGCTGACCATCGGCACGCTGGATGGCGCGAATATCGAAATTTGCGACGCGGTGGGGCGCGAGAATATCTTCATCTTCGGCAATACCACGGATGAAATCGAATCGCTGCGCGCGGCGGGTTATCGTCCACGGCAGATTTACGATGAGAACCCGGAACTGAAGCTCGCGCTCGATCAGATTCGGCTTGGGCATTTCTCGCCGGAAGAACCGCATCGCTTCTACGATATTTTTCACACGCTGGTGGATTGGGGCGATCACTACATGGTGCTGGCCGACTTCGACAGCTTCGACAAGACGCAGACCGAAGTGGACCTGAAGTATCGCGACAAGGAAGCGTGGACGCGCAGTGTGATCGAGAACGTCGCGGGCATGGGGATTTTCTCGTCGGATCGCACGATCGCGGAATATGCGCGCGATATCTGGCACGTAGAGCCGTTGCAGATCACTTGACGCTCGATAGGTTGTACAAGCCGCGTGACGCAACGTCACGCGGCTTTTTCATGCCTGCGCGGGACGCGTTGCTTGCGCGTGTTTCACGACCGCATCCGCCACAAGCGCGGCCACGCGGTCGGCAAATTCCTGATCCTTGGTGATGAGCACTTCACGCTCTCCACTCGGCGTATTCACCATGAGCTGAAAGATCACATCCTGCGTGATCCACGTCAGATAGCCGACGACGATGACCATCACGCCGATCACGAGCGCCGCCCCCGAACCCGTGACGATGCCCGCGGCAAGACCGACAGCGCCCAGCAGCGCGAGAATGACGGGCAACGGTTTCTTGCGCTCGATCTTGATGACCCGCGCCGCGCGCAAATCGCGCAAGGGAATCATCTGGCCCGAGGCCGACAGGCCGGCGCGCGAAAGCGTGACGCCGCGTTCGTTGAAGGGTGTTTCCATGTATGCGTGTATCAGGACATAAACGGGGCAGGTTACCAGACGGCGGATGTGTCCGGCATGACGCGGGTCAACGCGACCCGCCGCCCGTTCTTGCATATCGCGTTTTAACGATATATACTTCGCCACAAGACGATTCGGACGGCTCGATCATCGGGACTGCCGGCGTCGGACGCTCAATGCAACGAAATGGACATCGACGCAATCCACAAAGCCCTCGCCAACCCGCTTCGCCGTGAGATTCTCGAATGGCTGAAGGAGCCGGAGCGGCATTTTCCGGATCAGGAATTGCCGCACTCGCATGGCGTTTGCGCGGGCCAGTTCGAAGATCGCTGCGGCATGTCGCAATCCACTGTCTCCGCGCATCTCGCGACTTTGCACAAGGCCGGACTGGTCACCACGCGACGCGTCGGGCAATGGGTGTTCTTCAAGCGCGACGAAGCGGTGATTCAGGCGTTTCGCGATGCCGTGGAGCATCTCTGAGTACATGCGCGATGCCACATCACTTACCTTTATATTTGTTCAGGATACCTTTTCATGTCGATTCTCTTTGAACCGCTTCAGGTCGGCGCGCTCACGCTGAAAAACCGCGTCATCATGGCGCCGCTCACGCGTCAACGCGCGGGCGTCGAACGTGTGCCGAACGCGCTGATGGCGAAGTATTATGCGGACCGCGCATCGGCGGGTCTGATTCTGAGCGAGGCGACTTCGGTCATTCCGCAAGGCGTGGGTTACGCGGATACGCCGGGCATCTGGTCCGACGAACAGGTCGAAGGCTGGAAGCTCGTGACGAAGGCCGTGCACGAGGCAGGCGGCAAGATCATGCTGCAACTGTGGCACGTCGGCCGCGTCTCCGATCCCATCTTTTTGAACGGCGAATTGCCGGTGGCGCCGAGCGCGATCGCGGCGGGCGGACACGTGAGCCTCGTGCGTCCGCAACGTCCGTTCGTGACGCCGCGCGCGCTCGAACTCGACGAACTCGCGGGCGTGGTGGCGGCGTATCGCACCGGCGCGGAAAACGCGAAACGCGCGGGCTTCGACGGCGTGGAAGTGCATGGCGCGAACGGCTATCTGCTCGACCAGTTCCTGCAGGACAGCACCAACACGCGCACGGATGCGTACGGCGGCGCCATCGAAAACCGCGCGCGTCTCATGCTCGAAGTCGTCGATGCGTGTATCGACGTGTGGGGCGCGGACCGTGTGGGCGTGCATCTCGCGCCGCGCGCGGATTCGCACACCATGGGCGACAGCGATCGCGCCGCGACCTTCGGTTATGTCGCGCGTGAGCTTGGCAAGCGCAAGATCGCGTTCATCGCGGCGCGCGAGCATGAAGCAGCGGACAGCCTCGGACCGCAATTGAAGAAGGCGTTCGGCGGCGTCTATATCGTCAACGAAAACTTCACGAAGGACAGCGCCGAAGCGATCATCGAACGCGGTGATGCAGATGCGGTGGCGTGGGGCAAGCCGTTCATCGCGAATGCCGATCTGGTGCGACGCTTCGAGCTGAACGCGCCGCTCAACGAGTGGAATTCGGCGACGTTCTATGCGCCGGGGGCGGAGGGGTATACGGATTATCCGTTGCTTGAGACGGCGGAATGACCGACGCATGATGCAGTAGAGAAAACAGCGGCTTCGGCCGCTGTTTTTTTTGACCTGACGCAATGAGCCCCGGCTCGATATGCCGACGCCGGCATTTCAATAGCCTTCAGATATATCCGATATCGCTTCAAAGGGCCGGAAGGTAAATTCCGGGCCCCGTCGTTCTATCGATATTGGAATGCAATCATCCTGCATGCCGCGCGCCTCCATCGCGTGCCGCTTCCGCCCGAACTGCCGGCTGCTTCGGCGTCGAAAAAAATAAGGCGGATCGAACGTGGATCCGCGTCTGCTTGGCCTCTACCTCGACGAACTCCGTTTCATGCAGTCCATGGGTGGGGAGTTCGCCGCAGAGCACCCTAAAATTGCCCGGCGACTGGGCATGTTGAATGACGAAACGAGCGACCCTTATGTGCGCCGCCTGCTCGAATCGTCCGCGTTCGTCAACGCGCGCCTTCAACAACGCTTCGACGACGAATTCCCGCTGCTCACTCAGGCGCTGCTGTCCTGCGTTTATCCGAACTATCTCGCGCCCACGCCGGCCATCGCGGTCGCGCGCTTCTTTCCGGGCGAGAAGACGGCGGGCTTTGTGACGGGTCATACCATCGCACGAGGAACCGAACTCACGTCCGTCATCTCCGACGAAGAGAAGACCGCGTGCCGGTTTCGCACGACTCAGGATGTGACGCTGTATCCGCTCGTTCTGAAGGAGGCGCGGCTGACTCACGCGCCGCCCGATGTCCGGGGACAAGACCGCTATGTGACGCCCGATCAGCGCGTGCGCGGCGCCCTGCGTCTGCGACTCGGCACGATGGATGGCGCGCCTCTGTCTTCATTGGCCGGACTCGACCGGCTACCGCTCTATCTGGCCGGCGACGACAAAATCGCCTCGCATCTGCACGAACTCATTCATGCCGGCGCGCTGGTGTCGATCATCGGCGAGCCGGGACGTTTCAGTGAACCGGGCTATGTGCCGCATGTGGTCGAATCGGACGCGGTCATTCAGGAAGGGCTCGGCCCCGACGAGACGGTACTGCCGCTCGCTTCGTCGAAGTTTCTGGGACACAACCTGCTTCAAGAGTATTTTTCTTGCCCGAGCCGGTTCTTCTTCTTCACGTTGACGGGGCTTCAGAAGGGTTTCGCGCGCATAGACAGTTGTGAAGTCGAGATCATCGTGCTGTTGAGTCGCCCGACCGGGGAGCTGGCCGAGCACGTGGACGCATCCATGTTCGCGCTGTTCTGCGCACCGGTCGTCAATCTGTTTCGCGCCCGGACCGCGGCCAGGCAGATCAGCAATGGCGGAAGCCGGGTCCATCTCGTGCCGTTCGAGGAAACGCCGCTCGATTACGAAGTCCACTCGGTGGAACGGGCCATCGGTCAGGTCAACGAGGATTCGGAGGAACTGCCGTTTCATGCGTTGCATCAGGCCATGCTTGCGGATGAGGACTCGCACGCGGGCTACTTCACGGTGCATCGCGAACAGCATCTGTCGACGGCGAAGCGGCGTTCGTATGGCACGCGTGCGCCTTACGTCAGCACCGAATCGTTTCTCTCGCTGGTCACGCGCGACGGCACGCCTTACGAGCATGGCGACAAAGGCCAGATCAATTACTTGTCCGTCGATGTCTGGCTGACCAATCGCGATCTGCCGGGCTTGCTGCACTGTAACGGCGTGCGGGATCTCGACATGCGCAGGTCGGCGTCGATCGCGAGCATCGGTCTCGTGCGCGCGCCGAGCCGGTCGCGGCCGCCGCTTGCATTGGGTATCAAGGCATGGCAACTGTTCGCGCAACTGGACCTCGACTATTCCATCTTCGATGACAGTCACGACGAAGCCAATCCGGGCGAAGGGTTCCTGAGTCAGCTCTGGAGCGAGTGGGGCCTCGTTCGATAACATCGAGCAGTATCACTGGGGCGATTACACGCAGCCGCTGGCGGGCGCGATGGGTCTGTCGGGCACGCCCAACGATTACGACAATGAAGGCGACTATCTCGCACGCGTGCGCGTGGAGGCGCTGCGCTGCGAGGGGCTGCGCGCGTACGGCACGGGCAACCTGCGCGGGCTGACCACCGGCAAGACATTCGTGCTGGAGGGGCATCCGCAGAAGGAGGTCAATCAATCGTATCTGGTGGTCTCGACCTCGCTCGATGTGCGCAATGCCGACGAACTGACCATTCGCCCCGGCACCGATGCGCACTATCACTGCACGACGGACTTCGTCCTGCAACCGGCCAATGCGTTCTTCAAGCTGCGCGCGCAACCGAAACCGCGTGCGCATGCGGAGACGGCGGTGGTCGTGGGGCCGGAGAATCAGCCGTTATGGCTCGATGGCTACGCGCGCGTGCGGGTGCAGTTCAAATGGGACCGGCTCGGCCAGCACGATCAGGATTCGAGCTGCTGGGTGCGCGTGTCGTTGCCGTGGCATGGCGGGCCGCACAGTTTCATCGCGGTGCCGCGCATTGGCGATGAATTGACCATCGGCTATCACGAGGGCGATCCGGACAAGCCGTTCGTGGCATCGAGCAAGGTCAATCAGTTCAATGCGCCGCCGTTCGCGTTGCCGAAGAACATGGCGCTCACGGGTCTGGTGAGTCATGCGCTTGAAGGTCAGGGCCACAACTACGTCGTCACCGATGACACGCCCGGCCAGCAGCAAGTGCAGGTGGCGAGCGATCAGGCGAATTCGCGGCTGGTGCTGGGCGCCAACACACGAATCGTTTATGGCGACGGACGTCAGGATCGACGCGGCGAAGGGTTCGAACTGGCCACGCACAGTCATGGCGTGTTGCGCGCGAACAGCGGCATGCTGGTGACGACGGCATCGCGCGATGGGGCCTCCGCGCCTGCGAAGGACATGGGCGAGACACTCGAGCGTCTGGCGGTCGCGCACGATCAGCAGGACACGTTCGCCACGCTCGCGCGCGAGCAAATGGCGCAGGAGAGCGGCGATCAGGACGACGTCGCGCAAGCCCTGCAAAGCCAGCACGACGAGATTCGCGGACAAGGCACGGCCAACGCGCCAGGCGGCGTGTTTCCCGAGTTGGCGAGCGCGCACCTCGTGCTCAACGGTGAGGCGGGGCTGGTGGGCGTGACGCCGGCTTCACTGCATCTGGCCTCGGGCGAGCACATGGCGCTGAGCGCGGGCGGGCACGTGGGCATGTCGGTGGGCAAGCGCCTGCTGATGAGCGTCGCGCGCGGGGTGCGCACGCTGGTGCAGTCGGCGGGGTGGAAGCTGGTGGCGATGTCGGGGGACATCGAACTCAACGCGCTCAAGGACACCGATGCGCACTATCACTGCACGACGGATTTCGTGCTGCAACCGGCCAATGCGTTCTTCAAGCTGCGCGCGCAACCCAAACCGCGTGCGCATGCGGAGACGGCGGTGGTCGTGGGGCCGGAGAATCAGCCGTTATGGCTCGATGGCTACGCGCGCGTGCGGGTGCAGTTCAAATGGGACCGGCTCGGCCAGCACGATCAGGATTCGAGCTGCTGGGTGCGCGTGTCGTTGCCGTGGCATGGCGGGCCGCACAGTTTCATCGCGGTGCCGCGTATCGGGGATGAACTCACCATCGGCTATCACGAGGGCGATCCGGACAAGCCGTTCGTGGCATCGAGCAAGGTCAATCAGTTCAATGCGCCGCCGTTCGCGCTGCCGAAGA
The DNA here is from genome assembly GCF_057612605.2 of Caballeronia sp. A2-2. Lineage (NCBI taxonomy): Bacteria > Pseudomonadati > Pseudomonadota > Betaproteobacteria > Burkholderiales > Burkholderiaceae > Caballeronia > Caballeronia sp. A2-2. The sequence goes on from NZ_CM172588.1 coordinate 337,286, forward strand.
ACATGGCGCTCACGGGTTCGTTGACCCGCTGTTAGCAGATAGCAATTCGAACAGGCAAGTCTTCGCGCATTTTGCTTACAGCGCACAGACGCGCGGTGACTTGCATGTCGTATCGCATAATCGATATCTTCCTGAAACCCTCCGTTTCAATCCCAGCTCTACTTCTCGGAAATTCATCCATTTCCCGAAACAATCGTCATAGTTTCCCCCGCTCCCTAAACAATCACTTTTTGCCCTCTCCCCCCGCCCAAAATAGTGTATTGATGACCCCAGAGGCCGATCAGTCCGCGCGCACGCCGCACCGCCGCCATCCGTTCTCGACTACATAAAAAAACGCCCGCCTCGGGCTTCATGGTTTCAGGTTCCCGTTCTACGTTTCGTCCTCGCGACGCCTTCCAGCGTACGAGTTCGTTTCCGGAAAGGAGTGCATATGTCGTGGCTCACCGCAACGCTGCGCAGTTATCCTGAGATTGCCGTGTTTCTATCGTTGGGCGTCGGTTATTGGTTCGGCGGAAAAAGTTTCAAGGGCTTCAGTCTCGGCGCGGTCACTTCGACCTTGCTCGCGGCCATCGCCATCGGGCAACTGGGCATCGTCATTTCGCCCAACGTCAAATCCGTGTTCTTCCTGATGTTCCTGTTCGCAGTCGGCTACGGCGTCGGACCGCAATTCGTGCGCGGCATCGCCAAGGACGGGCTGCCGCAGGCGCTTTTCTCTGTGATCCTCTGCGTGTTGTGTCTGGCGACGTCGTATATCGCCGCGAAAATCGCGGGTTATGACGTCGGCTCGGCGGCGGGTCTGTTCGCGGGCTCACAAACCATTTCCGCCTCGATGGGCCTCGCCACCGACGCGATCAACCGCCTCGGCCTTCCACCCGATCAAGCCAAGGTGCTGCTCGACGCCATGCCCACGGCGTACGCGGTCACGTATATCTACGGCACCATCGGCTCCGCGCTGATTCTCGCCATGGTCGGGCCGAAGCTGCTGAACATCGATCTCGTGCAGGCGTGCAAGGACTACGAAGCGCGCATGGGCGGCGGCGCGGAAGTCGGCGGGGCGGGACTCGCGTGGCATCAGTTCACCTTGCGCGCATACCGCGTGCAGGCAGGCGGGCGGGTCGCGGGCCTTACGGTCGGGCAAGCGGAAGCGCTCGAACCCGCGGGCGTGCGGCTGTTCATCGAACGAATTCGGCGCGACGGCCAGATCCAGGAAGCAAAGATCGACGATGTACTCAAAGCCGGCGACGTCGTGGCAATCGCGGGCCGCCGCGAGCAGCTCGTCGATATCCTCGGCGGCGGTGTCGCAAACGAAGTGGACGATGCCGAACTGCTCGCCGTGCCGCTCGACGAAGGCGTCGATATCTACGTAACGAGCAAGGCAGTCGAAGGCAAGACGCTGCAGGAACTCGCGCAGCAACCGGGCGCGCGCGGCGTGTTCTTGCGCAAGATCAAACGCGGCGCGACCGAAACGCCGATTCCCGTGCTGCCCAGCACCAAGCTCTATCGCGGCGACACCATCACGCTGGTCGGGCGCACGCAGGACACGACAGCGGCGGCAAAAGTGCTCGGCGTGATCGACCGTCCGACCGATGTCGCCGACATGGCGTTCACGGGCCTGGCCATCACGCTGGGCGCGCTGATCGGCGCCATCGTGATTCACGCGGGCGGCATTCCCATCACGCTATCGACGGCGGGCGGGGCGCTGATCGCGGGCATCGTGTTCGGCTGGCTGCGTGCGATCCATCCGACCTTCGGGCGCATTCCGTCGCCCACGTTGTGGTTCATGAACTCGGTCGGGCTGAACGTGTTCATCGCGGTGGTGGGCATCACGGCGGGGCCGGGCTTCGTCGCGGGACTGCAAAAGCTCGGCGTGAGCCTGTTTTTATGGGGCATTTTTGCGTCGTCGGTGCCGCTCATCATCGGCATGTATCTCGCCAAGTATGTGTTCAAGTTCGACCCGGCGTTGCTTTTGGGTATCTGTGCCGGCGCGCGCACCACGACCGCGGCGCTCGGCATGTTGTGCGATGCCGCGAAAAGTCAGGTGCCCGGGCTCGGCTACACGGTGACCTACGCAGTCGGCAACACGCTGCTCACGATCTGGGGCATGGTCATGGTCATGCTCCTGAGTTGACGCACGCCACACTCACACCATTTCGTTTTCCGAATCATTCATGGAGGTGCCGGATGGCCAAATCCTCGAAATCCGCTTCCGACGACCGCGCCGCGATGTCATCGCTCAGCCCGTTCGAACTGAAGGACGAACTCATCAAGGCAGCGGGCGGCGGCGTGGTCGAACGGCCCGCGAATGTCGCGATGCTCAACGCGGGACGCGGCAATCCCAACTTCCTCGCGACCATTCCGCGTCATGGCTTCTGGCAGCTTGGACTCTTTGCGATGCGCGAGTCCGAACGCTCCTTCGCGTACATGCCGGAAGGCGTGGGCGGTTTCCCGAAGCATGAAGGTTTGGAAGAACGCTTTGAGATTTTCGCGCGCGAGAACAAGGGCGTGCCGGGCATTGCGTTTCTCACGGGCGTGGTGTCGTATGTGCGCGACCAACTCGGCCTTAATGCAAGCGACTTTCTCTATGAAATGTGCGAAGGCATTCTCGCGTGCAACTATCCTGTGCCGGACCGCATGCTGAAGCTATCGGAGATCATCGTCGCGCATTATCTGAGGCGCGAGATGATCGGCAAGCATCCGTTCGTCGGTGAGTTCGATACCTTCGCGGTCGAAGGCGGCACGGCCGCGATGACGTACATCTTCAACACCATGCGCGAGAACTTTCTCATCAAGGAAGGCGACACCATTGCGCTGGGCAGGCCTATTTTCACGCCGTATATCGAGATTCCGCATCTGAACGATTACAAGCTCAATGTCGTGAATCTGGATGCGGATGTCGAGAACAACTGGCAATACTCGAAGGCCGAACTGGACAAGCTGCGCGACCCCAAAGTGAAGGCGTTCTTCCTTGTGAATCCGAGCAATCCGCCCTCGGTCAAGATGGACGATGAAAGCCTGCAATACATCGCGGATATCGTGAAGGAACGGCCCGATCTCATTCTTTTGACCGATGACGTGTACGGCACTTTCGCCGACGATTTCGTGTCGCTGTTCGCGCTATGTCCCGAGAACACCATCCTCGTGTATTCGTATTCGAAGTATTTCGGCGCGACAGGCTGGCGGCTTGGGGCCATTGCCACGCACAAGACGAACGTGTTCGACCGGCAGCTTGCTGCCTTGCCGAAGGAGCAGCGCGCGATCCTGCACGAACGTTATGAATCCATCACCACGGAGCCGGACAAGCTCAAGTTCATCGATCGTCTCGTCGCGGATAGCCGCACGGTCGCGTTGAATCACACAGCGGGTCTTTCCACGCCGCAGCAAGTGCAAATGGTGCTGTTCTCGCTCTTCTCTTTGATGGACACACCCGACGCGTACAAGAACGCGCTAAAACGCCTGATCCGCAACCGCAAGCAAGCTCTGTATCGCGAAGTGGGCGTCGCGCTAGACGAGAAGGAAGACCCGAATCAGGTCGATTACTACGCGATCCTCGACCTCGAATATCTCGGTGGACGTCAGCACGGGCGCGAGTTCGTCGAATGGGTGATGAACAATACCAAGCCATCCGAAATATTATTCGAACTGGCGAAGGAAGCGCGCGTGGTGCTGCTGCCGGGACGTGGGTTCGGCACGGCGCATCCGTCAGGGCGTGTGTCGCTCGCCAATCTCAACGAGAGCGATTACATGGAGATCGGCCGCGCGATACGCAAGCTGATGGATAGCTACGTCGAGCGCTATCACAAGGAAACAGGCAAGAAGGCCAAATAACACGCTCGAACAAAACACAACGGGCCGCGACGAATCGCGGCCCGTTGCTTTGTGTTGCGTGACCAGCTTAGAACTTGTGGCGAACGCCCACGCGGAACGCGAGCTGGTTGTTCTCGCCCAGGCCCGAGTTGCCGAAGTAGCTCGACGACGAACCGATTTCCGCCTGCGCCGCGACACCGGCGTTCGAACCGGATGCCTTCTGGTAGATGCCGAGCGCGTACACGTCCGTACGCTTGGAGAGCGCGTAATCGACGCTGGCGTCGAACTGGTTCCAGTGCGCCTTCGCGTTGTCGGACAGACCCATGTACGTGTAGCCGAGGCTGCCAGTGATCGCCGGCGTGATCGCGTACTTGCCGCCGACATCGAACGCGTTGAGCTTGGAGCTTGCGCCCGTGATCGGCTCGAAGCGCGTGTTCGTCCACAGTGCGAAGACCACGGCCGGGCCATACGTGTAGTTCGCGCCGACGCCGAACGTGCGCAGGTCCTTCGTGCCGCCCGTCGCGACGTTCGCGAGCGTCGTGCTGAAGGCAGGCGTTGCCGCGCCCGGATAATGGATGTCCGTGTACGCCGCGCCGACGCCGAACGAACCGGCCTTGTAGTTCAGGCCGAAGCTGTATGCGCGCGATGAACCCGTCGTCGTGCCGACCGTCGGCGCACCGGCGAACGCGCCTGCCTGGTTCGAGAAGCCGTACATCGCGCCGAACGTCACGCCGTAGAAACTCGCGCTGCTGAACTTCACCGAATTGTTGATGCGGCTCGACGTGAGCTGATCCACGTCGTTGATGTGATACGCGTAGTTGCCGCCGACGGTCTGGCCGCCGAGCGCGTAGTTCGAGCCGAGATAATCGGTCGAGAACGAGTATTGACGGCCGAACGTCACCGAGCCGATATCGTTCTTCGCCAGACCGACATACGCCTGACGGCCAAACAGCGCGCCGCCCTGACCAAGCGTGCCGTTGCCGCTGTTGAAGCCGTTCTCCAACGTGAAGATGGCCTTCAGACCGCCGCCCAGATCTTCTGCGCCTTTGAGGCCCCAGCGGCTGCCTTGCGCCACGCCGTCGTCGTACTTGAACAGCTTGTCGCCGCCGGTGCGCGTGGCGCTGTGGTTGGTGTAGCTGATACCGGCATCGATGATGCCGTACAGCGTGACGCTGCTCTGTGCGTGCGCGGAGGAAGCGGCGAGGGCGGCAAAAGTGGCGAGCGCGCCGGTGGCCAAAAGATTCTTCTTCAAAACAAGCTCCGTGAGTGTTGGTTCGCGTGTGTGCGCGGTATTGATCGCTGTGTCGGCAGCGAATGGACGCATTGCGTCGCGCTCTCATGGCGCGTGGCAGCGACGGGCGCAAATGTAGCGATTGCTGAAGAAAGAAATGTGACAGTGCTTTCAATGGGCTTTCTGTGTGTCGCTCGTGCAACAGGGCTAGCGAAGCACGCGAGCTTATGCATTGAGCCGACAAATCGTTAATCGATTGCCTCAAGGCAACTACATTTGAGTAGTGAAAGACCAGCGGCAATCAGACACGTTTAAGACCAATCATTCGGAATGCTGAAAAGTAGGCTTTCTACGTTTTTTCCTAATTTCGAGATAGACTAAAAGCACTTCGCGACGGGAAGGTAAGCGAAGCGTGCGGCTCGTGGGCGGAGCGGGCCGTGTAGTTCGACAGAAAGACAGCAGTCGAGAAGGAGCAGGGATGGACATGTCACACAGTGAAGCGGAAACCACCGCCACGGGCGCCGCATTCGCCGGCGGTGCATCGAACGATATTCGTTCGGCCTACGAAGATTCATGGCGGACGATCAACGTCCTGCCTTTCAACCGAAACGCCTCCACACGCGAGAACGACACCGCGCGTCGAATGACCCACGATCCTGCCGCCCACGACATGCATCCGCAGTTGCACGCGATGGAGCGTCGCATGGTGAGCTGGCTGCATGACGCGTGGCGCGGCCCGAAGCAGGCCGAGCCGCACGGCGTTGCGACCATCGGCGCGGCGGAGGCGTGCATGCTCGCGGGGCTCGCGCACAAGCTGAACTGGCGGGAAGCGCGCGAGCGTGCGGGCAAGGACAGTTCGCGTCCGAATCTGGTGACGGGCGGCAACGTGCAGATTGCGTGGCGCAAGTTCATGCGGCAGTTCGGCGTGGAGCCGCGCATCGTGCCGCTGAAAGATGGTAGCCGCCGCTTCACGGCGGAACAGCTCGATAAGTATGTCGATGAAAACACCATCGCCGTGGTGGCGATCGCGGGCCAGACCTTCACCGGCGAGGACGACGACGTCGCAGGCTTGCACGACTGGCTCGACGCCTACGAAAAGCACTCCGGTATTTCCGTGCCGATGCATCTGGATGGCGCATCGGGCGGCTTCGTCAATCCGTTTCTGTATCCCGGTTATCAGTGGGATTTCAGCCTGTCGCGCGTGCAGTCGATCAACGCGTCCGGCCACAAGTTCGGGTTGACGCCGCAGGGAAGCGGCTGGGTCGTGTTCCGCGATTCCACGGTGTTCAACGAAAACCTGCGCCTTCAGGTGCAGTACCTCGGCGGCGAGATGCCGTCCACGGCGCGCAATACTTCGGCGCTCACGGTCCAGTGCTATCAATTCCTGCGGCTCGATTTCGACGGACAAACCCGCGTGATGACGCACACGCTGCGCAACGCCGGAAGGTTGCGCGACATGCTGGCCGAGAGCGGTTACTTCAGGATCGTGCAGGAGACGCAGCGTATCGCGCCGGTCGCGGTGACGCTCGATGCCGGTCTCGCGGCGGCGGACGCATTCGGTCCCTCGGCGGATCTGCTGGGCGAGCGTGCCACGAACCTGTCGGCCTATTCGCTTCCCCCCGATGTCGACGATGCCCGCAGCCTGCGCGTCGCCGTGCGCTCGCACATCAACTCCGGCACGGCGATGATCCTCGCGCGCGACATCATCGGCTCGTGCAAGTTTCTGGAGGAGCACGGGGCGGCTGCGCCTTCGTCGCGCGTCGCGGCGAAAGCGTGAGTCCTTTGGCCGCGTTATGCTCGGGCTTCAATCCGAGCGAGCGAGACCGACATGGACGAACAAGGCATCCGCGCACTGGAACAGCGCTTGAAGGAGGCAATGACCGCATCGAACGTAGACGCGCTCGATGCGCTCCTCGCCGACGACCTCACTTTCGTCGATGCAACCGGCAAGGTGTGGAGCAAGGCCGACGATCTGAACGGCCATCGCTACGGCGTGCAGCGTATCGACCGGCTGGAGACGGAGGAGCAGAGCGTGCGCGTGTACGGCACGTTTGCCGTGACCGTGACGCGCGTGTCGATCAGCGGCACGTTTGCCGGCACGCCGTTCGCGGGCAGCCTGCGCTACACGCGAACGTGGGGCGAGATAGACGGCGCGTGGAAAGTCGTGGCCGCGCAATGCGGCCTCGCAACCTTCTAAACCAACGTCAAGCCGACAACAACGACCCCGTGCGATAAGCCTTCGCACCCGCGATGCGCGCCACTTCCAGCCCGGCGGTGGCGAAGCGCGTGATATGCCGCGCGTACATCACGCCGGAAGTCGTGGCTTTCAGCGTCACCACGGTATCGGCGATCGGGTCCACCACGTCGGCAATGGCTTCGCCCGCTTCGACATACGCGCCCACTTTCGCGCGAAACACGAGCACGCCGGAAGCCGGCGCCACAATCGGCTCCGCACCCGCGAGCGGCGTGGCCGGATGCGTGAGCGGCGGCATGGCGGGCGCGGGTTCGTCGATCACGCCGCGATGCTTCAGATAATCGACGATGCCTTGCGCGTCCTTATCCGCGAACTCGTAGGACACATCATGCTGGCTGCGCAGTTCGACCGTCACCGAAATGCCGCCGTTCGGAATCGGAAAGCGTTCGCCGTGACGCGCGCGCAAGTCCGACCAGCAGAAGCTGTGAATCTCGTCGAACGGATTGCCGACCGAATTCAGCGCGAGCAGCGAGGCTTGCGCATCGAGATAGCGCGCGAGCGGCTCGACTTCTTCCCAGATGTCCGGATTCGTGTAGAGATGCAGCGCGGCATCCAGATCGCAGTGAAGATCGAGCACGACATCGGCATCGTAGGAAAGACGCTGCAGCGCGAGGCGCAGCGATTCCAGTTCCGTTTGCGGCTTCTGCTCGTCGAGCGCTTCCTTCATGGCGGCGCGCACGGCGAGGCGATTGGCGTCGGCATCGTTCGTCAGGCGGGCTTCGATTTTCGGGGCGATCAGCGCGGCGAGATCGTAGAAATTGCGGTTGAAGTTATGCCCGCTGTTGGTCTCGAAGCGGCCCAGCAGATTGCCGTGCAAGTTCTGATTCAGCCCGATGGGATTGGGCACCGGCACGATCACCACTTCGCCGCGCAGCTTGCCCGCGGCTTCCAGTTCGGCCAGATGACGGCGCAGACGCCACGCGGTCAGCATGCCGGGCAGTTCGTCCGCATGCAGCGACGACTGGATATAGATTTTCTGGCCGCCGCCGGGGCCGTAATGAAAGCTGGTGATGCTGCGTGAAGTGCCGAGTGTCGGCGAGATAAGCGGATGGGTCTTGGTTTGCATGTTCGTCGCCCGCACGCGGATGCGCGGGTTTCCTCGGAGATTGCTTGTTTGCGCCACGGTGTCTCGGGTCCGCGGCGAGGTGTGTCGGACCTTCGATCTTAGCCGAAAATGGCGAACGGCAAGCCCGGGCGGGCCGTGCATCAAAAGAAAACGGGCTTCGCGCCGTGAAGCGCGAAGCCCGTTTTGACCAGCCAGACGGCTTTAGCTGCCGTACACGTCGAAGTCGAAGTACTTCTTCTCCAGCTTCTTGTACGTGCCGTCCTTGATGATGTCGGCAATCGCCTTGTCGATCTTCGTCTTGAGATCGGTGTCTTCCTTGCGCAGGCCAATACCCGCGCCATTGCCGAGGATCTTCTCGTCGACGATATCCTTGCCCGCGAAGTCATAACCCGCGCCGCGCGGCGTCTTCAGGAAGCCGATTTCAGCTTGCACGGCATCCTGCAGCGTGGCGTCCAGACGGCCCGAAGCCAAGTCGGCGTAGACCTGATCCTGGTTCTGATACGGCGTGACCGTCGCGCCCTTCGGGGCCCAGTAGGTCTTGGCGTACGTTTCCTGAATCGTGCCTTGCTCGACGCCGACGTTCTTGCCCTTCAGGCTGTCAGCCGTCGGCAGGATGCCGCTGCCCTTCTTCGCGACCAGACGCGTCGGCGTGTTGAACAGCTTGCTGGAGAAGGCGATCTGTTCGGCGCGTTGCGGCGTCATCGACATCGACGAGAGCACGCCGTCGAACTTCTTGGCCTTGAGCGCGGGGATCATGCCGTCGAAATCGTTCTCCACCCACACGCACTTGGCGTTCATGCGCTTGCAGATCTCGTTGCCGAGATCGATGTCGAAACCGACCAGCTTGCCGTCGGAACCTTTCGATTCGAACGGCGGGTAGCTGGCGTCCACACCGAAGCGAATCGTCGAATAGTCCTTCGCCTGGGCGGCGGTGACGGCGGTGAGCGACGTGGCGGCGAGCAGGGACATCGTAAGGGCCGCGAGCAGTTTCTTCACTGTTTTAACTCCAGAAGGTGGTCAGTTTCCGCCCGGACGGTCGAGTGTCCGGGCTGCCGGCGCATCGTCGCGCGCCGGGTTTGGCATTCCGAGGATTGTGTCCGTTCAGAACCGGCAGAAGGTTACCAAGCCAAAAATGCCGGGCACCTAGTAAAAGCCCGTATAGCGCCGCTTTTAGAGCGTGTCCTCATCTGCCGGACAAGTGATTATGTCTGAATTTGCTCGATTTCCGGAGTGTTGGAGATCAATGTTTGCGCAACGGATGATCCTTGAGCATCCACGAAAGCCCGAACGCGAGACACGCGATGCACGCGGCGACCAGATAAACCGTGTGCATGGACGCGGCGAACGCCTGCAAATAGTCGGCGCGCAACGCGGCCGGCAAATGCGCGATGGCCTGCGGCCCGAACGAACGCGGCAGTTCCGTGCCGGGCGGAATCAGCGCATCCAGACGCGTGCGCAGGCCGTTGGAAAACACCGCGCCGAAGGCCGCCACGCCGACCGAACCGCCAATCGAGCGAAAGAGCGTCGCCGACGAAGTCGCCACGCCGATCATCCGAAACTCGACGACGTTCTGCACCGCCAGCACCAACACCTGCATGACCATGCCGAGCCCGAGGCCGAGCAGCGCCATGTAACCCTGCATGACGATGAGCGGGGTATCGAGCGTGAGCGTGGAAAGCAGCAGCATCGCGACAGTCACGAGCCCCGTGCCCGCGATCGGGAAGAACCGGTACTTGCCGATCTTGCTGATGACGCGCCCGCTCACGATCGACGAGAGCAGTACGCCGCCCATCATCGGCGTGATTTGCAGGCCGGCTTGCGAGGGCGTCGCGCCTTTGGCCACTTGCAGATAGAGCGGCAGGAACGTCACCGCCCCGAATAGCGCGCATCCGACGATAAAACCGATCAGCCCCGCGAGCACGAAAGTGCGTTCCTTGAACAACGAGAGCGGCATGATCGGTTCCGCCGCGATGCGCTCTTCATACACGAATCCGCCGATGCAGATCAGCCCGAGCAGCAGCGTGCACCACAGTTGCGGCGAACTCCACGGCAGCAGCGAGCCGCCTTCGCTCGTGAACAGGATGATGCAGGTCAGCGCCGCCGCCAGAAACCCCGCGCCCATGAAGTCCACGCGATGGTTCACATGCGCCGTGTGCGGCTTGAACACCATCTGAATGACGGCGAGCGCGATCACGCCGAGCGGCAAGTTGATGTAGAAAATCCAGCGCCACGACAGATGCTCGACCAGAAAGCCGCCGAGCAACGGGCCGACGACGGTCGCCAGCCCGAACACGCCGCCGAACAGGCCTTGGAAGCGGCCGCGTTCGGCGGGCGGGATGACATCCGCGATGGCGGCCATGGTGACGACCATCAGCCCGCCGCCGCCCAGCCCTTGCAGCGCGCGCAACGCGATGAGCTGCGTCATGTTCTGCGCGATGCCGCAAAGCACCGACCCCGCCAGAAAAATGAGGATCGACGCCTGCAACACGATCTTGCGGCCGAACTGATCGCCGAACTTGCCGTACAAAGGCACGACGATGGTCGAACTCAGCAGATAGGACGTGACGACCCACGAAAGGTTGTCCAGACCGCCCAGTTCCCCGACGATGGTCGGCAGCGCCGTGGACACGATGGTCTGATCCAGCGCGCCGAGCAGCATGACGAGCAGCAGCGCCGCGAACAGCATGCCGATGCGCGGCTTTTCCGTATCCGCGCCGGCAAGCGTGGTTTGGTGCAAAGTGGTCATAGGTGATTCCAGGGCAAGGCCAAATCGACTGCGGCGGTGTTTTTAAATTTCCCGCCAGATCGGTTGAAATTAATTAACATGAAAGTTAATATAGACGCTGGACGTTCGCAGGTCAATGCCATCATGAGTAACGAGACAAATAACAACGCGGAAGCGGGGAAGTTGCGTCGCAAGCCGGGCCGTCCGAGCGGCGGTCATGGCGCGGAAGCGCGTGAGCACTTGCTGGACGTGGCGCTCGAATTGTTCGCGCGGCAGGGTATCGGCGAGACGACGCTCGGGGCCATCGCGCGTGAGGCGGGTGTGACGCCGGCCATGGTTCACTACTACTTCAAGACGCGCGAGCAACTGCTGGATATGTTGATCGATGAGCGTTTCGCGCCGTTGCGGATCGAGTTGTCGCGCGTGTTCACCAATCCCGATACCGAGCCCGCCGATACGCTGCGTGCGTTTGTGGAGACGCTTGCGGCGACGGTGTCGCGTTATCCGTGGTTCGCGGCGCTGTGGGTGCGCGAGCAACTTGGCGAAGGTGGCTTGCTGCGCCAGCGCATGGCCGAGCGCTTCGGCGAGACGCACAAGGAACGCGCTGTGGAACGCATCGCGGAGTGGCAGCGGGAAGGGAAGCTCAACCCGGATCTGGAACCGTCGCTGGTGTTTTCGTCGTTATTCGGGCTGACGGTGTTGCCGCTTGCCACCGCGAGACATCGCGATGGCGGCGATTGGGCGGTGACGACGGAGCAGATCGCGAAGCATGCGGTGGCGTTGTTGATGCGGGGGGTGCGGGGGTGAGCCCGCGCAAAGCGCGAGTGGCAGCAATATGTCGTGGGTTAGTTGATACTCGAACTATCAGGAGAGCGTCGGGTGACGTGTTGCGCTTTTGTCATGCAAGGGGCTTCTCTTGTTTGTGTCTATATTGCAGTAGCCGCCTCCCCGGCGGGGGGGTAACTTTCTTTGCTGCTGCAAAGAAAGTCACCAAAGAAAGCAGCTTTTACCCCCATGCACGATGGCGGGAGAGGGTTGGTCTGGATTAAACGATGCAGTGGCCGCAATACGACTTCCCTCGCTTAACAAGCACTTAGGCAACCTAGCGATTTCGCGCTCGAAAAATCTTCTCTTAGTGGCCCGCAGTCATCCATTCGGCCATGCGCTGCGCGCGCCGAGAAAGTAAGAACGGAATCCCGCAGCCTATAAGCGCCCAGCCACATCACACTTCCCCGCAAAATTGCTATTCGGTCCTACCTTGATTAGTGCTCCGACTAAAATCTGACTTGCGTTGGTGTGTGCGCTTTGCCCAGAAGCGCTTACCAAGGTAGGGCCCAATGGGAGAGGTGCGATGCGGTGTGATATGACTGGGCGCTCATACGCTGCGGGATTCCGTTCTAAAGCTCTCGGCGCGCGCAGCGCATGGCCGAAGGAATGAATGCGGTCCACCAAGACCGAAGTATTCGAGCGCGTAATCGCCAGGTTGCCCACGCGTTTAACGGAACGTGGGACATCCTAACGCGGCCACTGCATCGTTAATTCAGACCACACTTTCCAGCCAGCGTGCGGAGGGGTAAAAAGCTGCTTTCTTTGGTGACTTTCTTTGCAGCAGCAAAGAAAGTTACCCCCCCGCCGGGGAGGCGGCTACTGAATAAACAGCCCAAAAAAGAGAAGCGCTTTGCACGACAGAACAACAAAATCAAACGCAGAGCAACCACAGCGAAACCAAACCCTGTCTGTCAGGTCGAGTGCTGCTGTCTACCAATATGTCGAGGCCGAAGCGGTCCCGCTTCCCACGCGTAAGATCAGATACACGCGATCGACTAATACCCAGATTCTGCCCGTCCTGCGCCTGCGTCCAGCCGCGCGCATCGATGGCTTGCCGAGGCGATAAAAGCCGAGGTCTTCGAACACGTTGCCGCTTGATGGAATGACAGGTTCGTTCATCGATCAACCTCCGATTTGACGATAACGACGTGCAGGGCGTTCGATTTTCCATCCTCCCTCTCCACCACAGTTAAAATTCGTCGCAATTCAACGAACCCACCAGCCGCGCCCGAAAAAAAGCCGGCCAGGAGACACCCGATGGCATCACCCCACGCTGCGATCCGCCCGCCGGCCACGCTCGAACTCACCGCCGCCAGCATTTCCGCACGCCTCGACCGCCTCCCCGCCACGCGCACCATCTGGAAACTCATCGCACTGCTGAGTCTCGGGTTCTTCTTTGAACTCTATGATCTGCTGTACTCCGGCTACATCGCGCCGGGTCTGGTGAAGAGCGGCATCCTCACATCGACGACGGTCAGCTTCTTCGGCCTCACCGGCGTGGCGAGCTTCATCGCAACCTTGTTCGCGGGACTGTTCGTCGGCACCATCGCGTGCGGCTTTCTCGCCGACAAGTTCGGACGCCGCGCCATCTTCACGTATTCGCTGCTCTGGTACACGGCCGCGAATCTCGTGATGGCGTTCCAGGAAACGGCCACCGGCCTCAACCTCTGGCGCTTCGTCGCGGGCGTGGGCATCGGCGTGGAACTGGTGACGATCGGCACGTATATCTCGGAACTCGCGCCCAAGCACATTCGCGGCCGCGCGTTCGCGTGCGAGCAGGCGGTCGGCTTCATGGCGGTGCCGGTGGTCGCGTTTCTCGCGTATCTGCTGGTGCCGCGCGCGCCGTTCGGGCTGGATGGCTGGCGCTGGGTGGTCATCATCGGCGCGCATGGTGCGCTGTGCGTCTGGTGGATTCGCCGCACGCTGCCGGAAAGCCCGCGCTGGCTCGCGCAAAAAGGCCAGCTCGATGTCGCCGACCGCGTCATGCGCGATCTCGAAGCGAAAGTGGAGCGCGAATACGGCAAGCCGCTGCCGCCGCCGGTGCTCGCGCAAGATCACGCCGATCACGCCATCGCGCGCGGCGCCTTCGCCGATATGTGGAAGCCGCCCTACGGCCGCCGCGCCACGATGATGGTCATCTTCAACATCTTCCAGACCGTGGGTTTCTACGGCTTCGCCAACTGGGTGCCGACGCTGCTCATCAAGCAGGGCGTGACGGTGACGTCGAGCCTCATGTATTCGAGCATCATCGCGATTGCGGCGCCGATCGGGCCGATCATCGGGCTGTTCATCGCGGATCGCATCGAGCGCAAAACGGCCATCGTGCTGATGGCGGCGGCGAATATCGTCTGCGGGCTGCTGTTCAGCCAGTCGGGGAACGCGGGCTTTCTGATCGCGATGGGTGTCGGGCTCACGCTGTCGTCGAACATCATGTCGTACAGCTTTCACGCGTATCAGTCGGAGCTTTTTCCGACCAATATCCGGGCGCGCGCGGTGGGCTTCGTCTATTCGTGGAGCCGGTTTTCCGCGATCTTCACGTCGTTCATCATCGCGAGCGTGCTGAAAGGATTCGGGACGACGGGCGTGTTCATCTTTATCGCGGGGGCGATGCTGGTCGTCATGGCGGCCATCGGTCTGATGGGGCCGAAAACGCGCGACATCGCGCTGGAGCAAATCTCGCGCTGATAGCGAAAACGCGTGACAGATTCGCGTTCACGCGCGAGAAAATGCGTGGCTGCCGAGCATCTTTGCGTGTCATATGCCAGAATCCGCATGACGCACTTGATACTCGGCCAAAATTCGAATATGTCCGACACGCTGACTCCCCTGGAAGCAGATCATGCGATGCGCAACTGGACCTACCGCTCGGAAGGCAGGATTCCGATCGGGTCCGCGCAGCATTTGCGCATGTTCTGCGAGATGCTGCTCACCACGCACAATCCCTACAAACCGGCCGTGATCGAATGGCCGAAGCTCGAACCCGCCGCGCTCAGACGGGTGACGTCGCTGCCGATCTGGGATATCGCGGTGCAGACGGAAGGGCGGGCGTCGATTCGCGTGGCGACTTACGCGAACACCATCGAAGATCCGCAACTGCGCGAGGCGTTGCGCATGAATGGCGGCGAGGAAGCGCGCCACAAGCTGGTGTTGTCGAAGCTGGTCGAGGCGTATGGCATCGACCTCGCGCCGGAGCCGCCGTATCCTGCGCCCGCCGATCCGCTGCGCGCGTGGATGCTGACCGGTTATAGCGAGTGCATCGACAGTTTCTTTGCGTTCGGGCTGTTCGAAGCGGCGCGGCAATCGGGTTTCTTTCCGGAAGAACTGGTCGAGACTTTCGAGCCGGTCATTCAGGAAGAAGCGCGTCATATCCTCTTTTTCGCGAACTGGGTTGCGTGGTATCGGCGCGGTTTGCCGTGGTATCGCAAACCGTGGTTTCTGTTGAAAACCGCGGGCGTGTGGTTCTCGCTTATCCGCGACCGTATATCGCTGGCGCGCGGTTTCGACAAGAGCGGCGCGGCGCAGGACGCCAACTTCCCGGCGAATGTCGGTGATTCGGTGGCAGGCGAAGTCTCCGTGCGCGCGCTCATCCAAATGTGTCTGACCGAGAACGACCGCCGCATGAATGGTTACGATGCGCGCCTGCTGCGTCCCGTCACGGTGCCGCGACTTGCGCGGCTCGCATTGCGCTTCATCAAAAAGTAAGCACAACTCAAGCGGCAGGCGCCTTTCCCGCCGATGCCGCTTCAAACCTACGCGACGCTTCCTCCACTTCCTGACGAAACTGCACGAGCGCGGCAAGCTGCGCTTCGGGCGGCTGCAACGCGGCCCACAGCACATCAATGAGTTCGTTCGCGGTCGTGTCGATCTGAGTCTGACTCAGGCGACGCTTGGCCAGCGTGGCATCCCAGAGAACGTGTTCCATCGGCCCGAACACAAGCGAACGCAAAAGACGCAGCGGCATGTCGCGCCGCACATGCCCGAGCGTTTGTCCGCGCGCCAGCACGTCCATGAGCGGCGCGGTATAGCGGCGTTGAAGCTCCGTGAGCGTTTCCGACAGATCGTGCCGCTTCGTGCGTCCTTCCGACAGCACCAGCGCGCACAGCCCTGTGCCATTCATGAGCATCAGCCGAAGATGCGTGCGCACGATGAACGCGAATTGCTGACGCACGGAACCATCGCGCGGCAGGCCGCTTTCGAAGGCATCGATGATCTCGTCGTACCAGTCCGCGATCACGCGCGCGCACAGTTCCCGCTTGCCGCTGAAATAGCTGAACACCGTGGCTTCCGAAATGCCCGCGCGCTGCGCGATCTCGGCGCTCGTCGCGGCGTCGTAACCTTTCTCGGCGAAGACATCGCGGCCCGCTTGCAGGATTTCCTTCACGCGCTGCTGCGATTTGATCCCGGCGGGCGTGCGGCGGTTCGAAGTATGAGTGGACATGGCGGCAAGCAACCGAAACGCGAACGATAAATGTGAGCGTAGCTCAAAACCCTATTGACGGCCAGGCATTTTAGGCGTGAAATGGCGCGATATTCTGGCGATTCGTGCTGTGTGAGTGTGACTCAAATCACAGGCATCGCCGAAAACCGTACGAGCACTGGAGGAGACGTTCCATGAGCCAGATTCCGTCCTTGAGTTTCGCGCTGGGCGAAGACATCGAAATGCTGCGCGATTCGCTGATGAACTTCGCCGCGAAGGAAATCGCGCCGCGCGCCGGGGAAATCGACCAGACCGACCAGTTTCCAATGGACCTCTGGAAAAAGTTCGGAGACTTAGGTGTGCTCGGCATGACGGTCTCCGAAGAATACGGCGGCGCGAACATGGGCTACGTCGCGCACATGGTCGCGATGGAGGAAATCTCGCGGGCGTCGGCATCGGTCGGGCTGTCGTATGGCGCGCATTCGAATCTGTGCGTGAACCAGATTCATCGCAACGGCACGCCTGCGCAGAAGGAAAAGTATCTGCCGAAGCTCGTCTCCGGCGAACACATCGGCGCGCTTGCCATGAGCGAACCGAACGCCGGTTCGGACGTGGTGAGCATGAAGCTGCGCGCGGAAGAAAAGGGCGACCGTTTTGTGCTCAACGGCACGAAGATGTGGATTACGAACGGTCCCGACTGCGATACGCTCGTCGTTTATGCCAAGACGAATCCCGAAGCGGGCGCGAAAGGCATCACCGCGTTCATCGTCGAGAAGGGCATGAAGGGCTTTTCCGTCGCGCAGAAGCTCGACAAGCTCGGCATGCGCGGCTCGCATACGGGCGAACTCGTGTTCGAGAACGTGGAGGTGCCTAAGGAAAACATTCTCGGCGCGCTGAACGGCGGCACGAAGGTTTTGATGAGCGGCCTCGATTACGAACGCGCCGTGCTCGCGGGCGGGCCGACCGGCATCATGCTCGCGTGCATGGATGCAGTCGTGCCGTACATCCACGACCGCAAGCAATTCGGGCAATCCATCGGCGAATTCCAGTTGATTCAAGGCAAGGTCGCGGACATGTACACGACCTTGCAGGCGTGCCGCGCGTATCTGTTCGCGGTGGGCCGTCAGCTCGATACCTTGGGCCGCGAACACGTCCGGCAAGTGCGCAAGGACTGCGCGGGCGTCATTCTCTATACCGCCGAAAAGGCCACGTGGATGGCCGGCGAAGCCATTCAGATTCTCGGCGGCAACGGCTATATCAACGAGTATCCCGTCGGCCGTCTGTGGCGCGATGCCAAGCTCTACGAAATCGGCGCGGGCACGAGTGAAATTCGCCGCATGCTGATTGGCCGCGAACTGTTCGCCGAGACGGCTTGAAGGGCGCGACATGGCGATCATCGAAACGAAACTGAACCCGCGCAGCGAAGAATTTCGCACGAACGTGGCGGCGCTGGACGCGCTCGTCGCGGACCTAAAGGCGAAGGTCGCGAAGCTCGCTGAAGGCGGCGGACAGGCGGCGCGCGACCGGCATGTGTCGCGCAACAAGCTGCTGCCGCGCGACCGCATCGCGCAACTGCTCGATCCGGGCACGCCCTTTCTGGAGTTGTCGCAACTCGCGGCCTACGGCATGTATAACGACGATGCGCCGGGCGCGGGCATCATCACCGGCATCGGGCGTGTTGCGGGGCAGGAGTGCGTGATCGTCTGCAACGATGCCACCGTGAAAGGCGGCACGTACTATCCCGTCACGGTGAAGAAGCATCTGCGGGCGCAGGAAATCGCGGAGCAGAACCGCCTGCCGTGCGTGTATCTGGTCGATTCCGGCGGCGCGAATCTGCCGAATCAGGACGATGTGTTCCCCGACCGCGATCACTTCGGCCGCATCTTTTATAACCAGGCGAACATGTCGGCGCAGGGCATCGCGCAGATCGCGGTGGTCATGGGTTCGTGCACGGCGGGCGGCGCGTACGTGCCCGCCATGAGCGACGAATCGATCATCGTGAAGAATCAAGGGACGATCTTTCTCGGCGGCCCGCCGCTGGTGAAGGCGGCGACCGGCGAGGAAGTGAGCGCGGAAGACCTCGGTGGCGGCGATGTCCACACGCGCCTGTCCGGCGTCGTCGATCATCTCGCGCAGAACGATGCCCACGCGCTCGGCATTGCGCGCAGCATTGTCGGCAATCTCAATCGCGTGAAGACGCCGCCGCTGGCGCTTAAAGAACCCATGCCGCCGCGTCACGATCCGCAGAGCGTCTACGGCGTGATTCCCGTCGATACGCGCAAGCCCTTCGACGTGCGCGAAGTGATCGCGCGCATCGTCGACGATTCCGCGTTCGACGAGTTCAAGGCGCGCTACGGCACCACGCTCGTGTGCGGCTTCGCGCATATCTGGGGGCATCCGGTCGGCATCGTCGCGAACAACGGCATTCTGTTTTCCGAGTCGGCCTTGAAGGGCGCGCACTTCATCGAACTGTGCGCTCAGCGCAAGATTCCACTCGTGTTCTTGCAGAACATCACGGGCTTCATGGTGGGCCGCAAGTACGAGAACGAAGGCATCGCGCGCAACGGCGCGAAGATGGTGACGGCGGTCGCCACCGCGAAGGTGCCGAAGTTCACGGTCATCATCGGCGGGTCGTTCGGCGCGGGCAATTACGGCATGTGCGGACGCGCGTATTCGCCGCGCTTTCTGTGGATGTGGCCGAACGCGCGCATCTCGGTGATGGGCGGCGAACAAGCCGCGTCCGTGCTCGCGACGGTGCGGCGCGATGGCATCGAGAAGAAGGGCGGCGCGTGGTCGAAGGAAGAGGAAGAGGCGTTTAAAGCGCCGATCCGCGATCAATACGAGGCGCAAGGGCACCCGTACTACGCCAGCGCGCGCCTGTGGGACGACGGCGTGATCGATCCCGCGCAAACGCGCGACGTGCTGGGTCTAGGTCTCGCCGCGACGATGAACGCACCGATTGAAGAAACGCGCTTCGGCGTGTTCCGGATGTAAGCCATGTTCGACAAAATTTTGATCGCCAATCGCGGCGAGATCGCGTGCCGCGTGGCCGCGACGGCGAAGCGCATGAATATCGGCAGCGTCGCCGTCTATTCGGATGCCGATGCACACGCCAAACACGTCGATGTCTGCGACGAAGCCGTGCATGTCGGCGGTCCGGCGGCGGCGGAAAGTTATCTGCGCATCGAGCGGATCGTCGATGCCGCGAAGCGCACGGGCGCGCAGGCGGTGCATCCGGGCTACGGGTTTTTGTCGGAGAACGAAGCGTTCGCCAACGCGTGCGAACAGGCGGGCATCGTGTTTATCGGGCCGCCGGTGGATGCCATCCGCGCGATGGGTTCGAAAGCCGCCGCCAAGGCCTTGATGCAGTCCGCGGACGTGCCGCTCGTGCCGGGTTATCACGGCGACGATCAGACGCCCGAATTGCTTCAGCGCGAGGCGGATCGCATCGGTTATCCGGTGTTGCTGAAGGCAAGCGCGGGCGGCGGCGGGAAGGGCATGCGCGTGGTCGAGCGCAGTGAAGATTTCGTGGCTGCGCTGGCATCGTGCAAGCGCGAGGCGGCGTCGAGCTTCGGCAACGATCGCGTGCTGATCGAGAAATATCTTCAGCGCCCGCGTCACGTCGAAGTGCAGGTATTCGCGGACACGCACGGCAACGCGGTGTATTTGTTCGATCGCGATTGTTCCGTGCAGCGCCGCCATCAAAAGGTGCTGGAAGAAGCGCCCGCGCCCGGACTCGCAGACGAAACCCGCCGCGCGATGGGCGAAGCCGCCGTCGCTGCCGCGCGCGCGGTGAATTACGTCGGCGCGGGCACGGTCGAATTCATCATGACGCAGGACGGCCAGTTCTACTTCATGGAGATGAACACGCGCCTTCAGGTCGAACATCCGGTCACCGAAATGGTGGCGGGCCTCGATCTCGTCGAATGGCAGTTGCGCGTGGCGGCGGGCGAGCCGTTGCCGCTTTCGCAGCAGCAATTGAAGGTGAACGGCCACGCCATCGAAGCGCGCATTTATGCGGAAAATCCGTCGCGCGGCTTTTTGCCTTCGACGGGCACGCTCAGGCATCTGCGCATGCCGGAAGCGGTGGAATTTTCCATCGATGGCGCTGTACGCGTGGACAGCGGCGTGCGTCAGGGCGACGCCATCACGCCGTTCTACGATCCGATGATCGCCAAGCTGATCGTGCACGGCAGCGACCGCGCCGACGCGCTGGCCCGCATGGCGCGCGCGTTGGCGGCGTGCGAGATCGTCGGACTGCATACGAACGTGGAGTTCCTGCAACGGATCGTGAAAAGCGCGCCGTTTGCATCGGGCGAACTGGATACGGGGCTGATCGAGCGGCATCGCGATACGTTGTTCGCACCGTCATCCGTCTCGCGCGACAAGGCGCTGGCGCTCGCATGCGCCGCATTGCTGACACGCGAAGGCGGCGAGGCGCACGGCCATTCACCGTGGGATGCGCTCTCGCACTGGCGCATGGCCGGCGGCTACAGTCAGGATTTGAACTGGCGCGCGCTCGATATTGATGCCACGCTCAAAGCCGTGTTCACGAAAGCTGCCGACAAGCGCCTTCAAGTTGACGATACAAGCGCGCGATTCGACTGGTCACACACCGGCGACACCTCGTTCGCCGTGCAACTGGACGATGCACGCGTCAAGGGCCACGTTTTCATCGATGGCGATATCTTTCACGTCTTCCATGAAGGCGCGGCGTTCGCGTTCGAGTGGCAGAACCTGATGGCCCACGCGGGCGATGCCGAGCACGAAGGGCGGCTCACCGCGCCGATGCCCGGCAAGGTGATCGCGGTGCTGGTGGAAGCCGGTGCATCCGTTGAAAAGGGCACGCCGCTCATGGTGATGGAAGCCATGAAGATGGAGCACACGATACTCGCGCCGTCATCGGGCAAGGTCAGCGAGATTCTTTTCGAAGTGGGCGATCAGGTAACGGACGGCTCGCAACTGCTCGTGCTCGAAGCGCTTCAGGCCTGAATCAGCGCTTGACCTTCTTCGGCTTGCCGAGCAGCGTGTCCTCGCTCTCGGTACGCACGAGAATCTCCACGCGCCGGTTCAACGCGCGGCCTTGCGCCGTGTCGTTGCTGGCGATGGGCCGCAGATACGCCATGCCCTTCGTCGTGATGCGTTCGGCCGGCACGCCCCGCGCGACGAGCGCGCGCGCCACGGCCTCGGCGCGTGCCTTCGACAGTTCCTGGTTGTAGTCGAGCGAGCCGTCGTTGTCGGTATGGCCTTCGATCAAGATCGGCCGCATGCTGCGCTTGAGCACTTCCGCCGCGCGGTTGAGCGTCGGCACACTGGCCGCACGCACCTTCGATTCATCGGCATCGAACAAGGGGGTTTCCGGCAGACGCATTTCCACGCCGCCCTTCACCTGTTGCATGGAGATGCCGTACTGCGCGTTCAGTTGTTCTTCCTTCGACCGGTTCAGCCCCGACGAACAGCCCGCGAAAAGCGTGATCGATGCGCTCGCTGCTACCCACTTGTTCAAAGCCCTCGACGTCATTCTCGAATCCCTGCATTCAAATGCCGATGTCTCGATTATAGGGACCGCGAAGCGTGTCGATGTGTAGAACGTTGTTCATCCTGAAGCACAGGAGCCGGAACGATTCGTGCGTCAGTACAATGTTCGATCTGCGTTCCATTGCTTCAGCGCATCCTTTCAATGTTTTTCGATCGCTTCGAGATCCGATCACCATGCCGAATTCTTCGCGCGACGACTCCGCGCCGCATCCGTCCGATCCGCGCTTCAAGGCGCAGCGCATTGCGTCTGCCGCGCTCTATACCGTGCTCGTGCTGTTGGCGCTTTATACGGCGCGCACGTTCATTCCCGCGGTGGTGTGGGCCATCGTGATCGCCATCGCGCTATGGCCGGCGTTCTGCTGGCTTGAACATCGGCCGCTGTTTCATCGGCACAACACGCTGCTCGCGTTCGTGCTGACCACGTTGCTCGCGCTGCTGTTCGTGGTGCCGTTCGCCATCGGCGCGGCGCAGACGGCCAAGGAAGCGCACGACATGATTGGCTGGTTCCATGATGTGTTGAGGAACGGCATCGACTTGCCTGCCTTCGTTGATCGCTTGCCGATGGGCGGCCAGCAAATCTCGAGTTGGTGGCACGACAATCTGGCGACGCCGCTCGAATCGTCGCCCGCGGTCAAGAAGCTGCATAGCGCGACCGTGGTCGCCATGACGCGTCACTTCGGCGGGCGCGTGGTGCATGGCTTCGTCATCTTCGCGTTCATGTTGATGACGCTGTTCTTCATGTTTCAGGCCGGTTCGACGCTCGGCGAGCAATTGCTGTCTGGCTCGCGTCGCGCGTTCGGTGCCGATGGCGCGCAACTGCTGCGCCGCATGGCCGCTGCGGTGCGCGCGACGGTGGTGGGGCTGGTCGTCGTGGGTTTGGGCGAAGGCTTGCTGCTCGGTATTGCGTATGCCATCGCGGGCGTGCCGCACGCGACCTTGCTCGGCATGCTGACGGCGGTCGCGGCCATGTTGCCGTTTTGCGCGCCGCTCGTTTTTCTCGGCTCGGCGCTGTGGCTGGCCGCGCAAGGTTCGATGATCGCGGCGGCGTGCGTGGCCGCGTTCGGGCTGATCGTGGTGTTTGTCGCCGAGCATTTCGTGCGGCCGGTGTTGATCGGCGGATCGTCGCGGTTGCCGTTTTTGCTGGTGCTGTTCGGGATTCTGGGCGGCGCGGAGACGTTCGGCCTGATCGGGCTGTTCATCGGTCCCGCGCTGATGACGATTCTCGTGGTCCTGTGGACGTTCTGGGTCGGCGACCGGACGTGATGCACCGGTCGCCTGACTCCGGCTAAATCACGTACAGATCGACGTATTCATTGACCGGCATGGCTTCGAGCCGTGCCTGATCCAGCGATACCGAAAGGATCGCTTGCTGTTGCTTCTGCGGAAAGCGCCGCGCGAGGTTGGTTTTAAACTTCTCGACGAGCAGCGGAATGCCGTCTTCACGGCGGCGCTTGTGACCGATCGGATATTCGACCGCGATTTCATCGAGCTTGCTTCCGTCGTTGAATTCGACGGTGAGCGCGTTGGCAATCGAGCGTTTATCCGGGTCGTGATAATCCTTCGTGTATTGCGTGTCTTCCACGCATTCCATCTTCGCGCGCAATGTGTCGATGCGCGGGTCTTGCGCGATGGAATCTTCGTAATCGGCAGCGGTTAAGCGACCGTGAATCAGCGGCACGGCGATCATGTACTGAATGCAGTGATCGCGGTCCGCCGGGTTATTCAACGGCCCCTTCTTATCGATGATGCGAATCGCCGCTTCGTGCGTGCGAATCGTGATCTTCTTGATGTCTTCGACGCGCTTGCCAGCATCTTTCAGCTTGTCGTGAATCGTCATCGCCGCTTCGACTGCGGTTTGCGAATGGAACTCGGCGGGGAACGAGATTTTGAAGAGCACGTTCTCCATCACATACGAGCCGTACGGGCGTTGGAACTTAAACTCGTTGCCCTTAAAGAGCACATCGTAAAAGCCCCATGTTTTCGCGCTCAACACAGACGGATAACCCATTTCACCAGTCTTCGCGATCAGCGCGAGACGCACGGCGCGCGAGGTGGCATCGCCTGCCGCCCACGACTTGCGTGATCCAGTGTTCGGCGCATGACGATACGTGCGCAGCGAATGACCATCCACGAAAGCAAGCGACACCGCGTTGATGAGTTCATCGCGCGTCAAGCCGATCATCTGTCCGACCACAGCCGTCGACGCCAGCTTCACCAGCAGCACATGATCGAGCCCAACCTTGTTGAACGAATTCTCCAACGCGATGCAGCCTTGAATCTCATGCGCCTTCACCATCGCGACGAGCACATCCTTCATGCTCAACGGCTTTTTGCCAGACGCGATGGCATTACGCGAAAGCCAGTCCGCAGTAGCCAGAATGCCACCGAGGTTATCCGAAGGATGACCCCATTCAGCCGCCAGCCACGTATCGTTGAAATCGAGCCAGCGGATCATCGCGCCGATGTTGAAGGCGGCCTGAACCGGGTCGAGCTGAAACTGAGTGCCGGGCACCTTCGCGCCGTTGGGGACGATCGTGCCGGGCACGATCGGTCCCATCAGCTTGGTGCAGGCGGGATAGGAGAGGGCTTCGAGTCCGCAGCCGAGCGTGTCGATCAAACAGTTGCGCGCCGTTTCGAGCGCAAGGGTGCTGTCGACCTGATAGTTGAGAACATAGTCGACTATGTCGACGAGTACGCGGTCCGGGTCAGGCCGGACGTTGGAAATAGGGCTGCTCATGTCGTGTTTGAATAGTTGCGTTGAAACGTGAATCAGGCGCGCTTGGCGAGCGACGTGAACTTCAAATTTTCCGGGCCTGTGTAATTCGCGCTCGGCCGGATGATCTTGTTGTCGATTCGCTGCTCGATGATGTGCGCGCTCCAGCCCGCCGTGCGCGAGATCACGAACAGCGGCGTGAACATGGCGGTGGGCACGCCCATCATGTGATATGAGACGGCGCTGAACCAGTCGAGATTGGGGAACATTTTCTTCGCATTCCACATGACTGTTTCGAGTCGTTCGGCGATATCGAAAAGTTTCGTATCGCCTGCTTCTTTCGACAGCTTTTTCGCGACGTCCTTGATGACTTTGTTGCGCGGATCGGAAATGGTATAGACCGGATGACCGAAGCCGATTACCACTTCCTTGTTCTCGACGCGGCGTTTGATATCCGTTTCCGCTTCGTCGGCGTTCAAATAGCGCGACTGGATTTCGAACGCGACTTCGTTTGCGCCGCCATGCTTCGGACCGCGCAATGCGCCGATGCCACCCGTCAGCGCGGAATACATATCGGAGCCGGTCCCTGCAATCACGCGCGTCGTGAACGTCGATGCGTTGAACTCGTGTTCTGCGTAGAGGTTGAGCGAAACGTGCATCGCATCGACCCATGACTTCGACGGTTCCACGCCATGCAGCAGATGCAGGAAGTGGCCGCCGATGGAATCGTCATCGGTTTCGACTTCGATGCGCTTGCCATTGTGCGAATAGTGATACCAGTAGAGCAGCATCGAGCCGAGCGAAGCCATCAACTTATCGGCGATGTCTTTCGCGCCCGGAATGTTGTGATCGTCCTTCTCGGGCAGCAAGGTGCCGAGCACGGAAACGCCGGTACGCATCACGTCCATGGGATGCGCGGACGCCGGAATCCATTCGAGCGCGGCTTTCAGATTCGCAGGCAAACCGCGCAACGCCTTGAGCTTCGCTTTGTACGCCTTGAGTTCGGCGACATTCGGCAACTTGCCATGCACCAGCAAATACGCAATCTCCTCGAACTCGCTCGTCGTCGCGATATCGAGAATGTCATATCCGCGGTAGTGCAGATCGTTGCCCGTTCGCCCCACGGTGCACAGCGCGGTATTGCCCGCCGTCACGCCTGACAGCGCGACGGATTTCTTCGGCTTGAATGCACCGCTCGTCGCGGTGCTGTTGTCGGCTTCGCTCATTGTTTTCGTCTCCTTCACACGGTTATTTTTGCGCGGCGAAAAGCTGATCCAGCTTGTCTTCGTACGCGTGATAGCCCAGATACTTGTACAGGTCCGCGCGCGTCTGCATGGTTTCGACGGCGGCTTTTTGCGTGCCGTCGCGCTTCACAGTCTCGTAGAAATTCAGCGCGGCGGCGTTCATCGCGCGATACGCGCCGCAGCAGTACAGCGCGATATCGACGTTCGCGCTTTTGAGTTCTTCGACGGTGAAGAAAGGCGTCGAACCGAACTCGGTCAGGTTGGCGAGAATCGGCACGCGCACGGCAGCCTTGAAACGGCGATAGTCGTCGAGCGTTTTCATGGCTTCGGGGAAGATCATGTCCGCGCCTGCTTCGACGTACGCCATCGCGCGCTCAATGGCGGCATCGATGCCTTCGGCGGCAGCGGCATCCGTGCGCGCCATGATGACGAAGGTGTCGTCGGTGCGCGCATCGACGGCAGCCTTCACGCGATCCGCCATCTCGCCCGTCGAGACCACTTCCTTGCCCGGCCGATGCCCGCAGCGCTTCTGCCCGACCTGATCCTCGATATGCACCGCCGCCACGCCCGCCTTGATGAACGAACGCACCGTGCGCGCGATGTTGAACGCGCCGCCCCAGCCCGTATCGATATCGACGAACAGCGGCAGCGATGAAGCATCGGTGATGCGGCGCGCATCGGTGAGCACATCCTCCATCGTGCTGATGCCTAAGTCCGGCATGCCGAGCGAATTGGCCGCGACGCCGCCGCCCGACAGATAGAGTGCCTTGAAGCCGACGGCTTCGGCCATCTTAGCGGCATAGGCGTTGATCGCGCCGACGACCTGCAACGGCGACTCGGTAGCGACGGCATCGCGGAAGCGCGCGCCGGGGGTTGTCTGGCTCATTGATCGTCTCCGAAAGAACGCTGCTTTCGAGGCAAGTTGCAGGCCATGGTTTGCGTCTGCGCCAAGTGCTTGATTCTTATGTGTTCCAGCCTACGTCCGAACGCGCGATGATTTCAAATTTGAAATAGGCGTTTCAAATTGGAATATCATGAGCCGCATGGATATTCTTCAAACACCGCGCTCGCGCCCGCGCATCTGGGCCATCGGCATCAGCAAGTTGCGCGATCTTTATCGCGATATCGCTTCCGAGTACGACGAACTCGCGGAGTTGCACATCGTCGCGCGCGGTTATGAAGATGCGCTCAACGACATCGAACAAGCGGGCGCGGACCGGCCGGACGTGATCGTCGCGGCGGGATCGAACGGCAGCTTCCTGAAAGCGCGCACCGGCGTGCCGGTCGTGCTCGTCACGCCGACAGGCTTCGACGTCATGCACGCACTCGCCCGCGCCCGCCGCGACGCCGACGCCCACACGGTCGCGCTCGTCACCCACGGCGACACGCCGCCCGAACTCCGGCGCTTTTTCGCTGCTTTCGATGTCAACGTGGAAACCGCGTCCTACACCGCCGCCGAGGACGCCGAAACCTGCGTGCTCGATCTGCGCGACCGCGGCGTGCAGGCGATCGTCGGGCCGGGCCTCGTCACGGAATTGGCGGAGAAAGCGGGGCTGAAATCGGTGTTCCTATACTCGCGCGCTTCCGTGCAAGCCGCGTTCGATACGGCGCTGGAAGTCGCGCACGCCACGCTCGCCGCCACGTTCCGCCGACGTCGGCTGGATCAAGTACTGCAAAGCCTGCGCGATGGCGTGATCGCGCTGGACGCGCAAGGGCGCATCGAGGCGCTGTCGGGGAAGATGGCCGCGCTCTTGCGGCGCAGTCCGTCGCAGGCGGTCGGGCGCAGGCTCGCCGAGATCGCGCCGGATGTGGCGGCGGCAGTGCCATCGCTGCCGGGCGAATCGCTGGAAACGGTGCGGGGCGCGAGTTATGTCGTGCATCGGAACGCGTGGGGCGAGGCATCGAGCGAAGGGGCCATCGTCACGTTTCAGGAGTCGGTCGCGTTGCAGCGCATGGACCGCTCGGTGCGCACGCGTCAACGCGCGTCGCAGACGGCGCGCTATGTGATCGAAGACTTGCTGGGCGAAAGCCCCGCCATCGATGCCGCGCGCGCCCGCATGCGCCGCTATGCGCGCTCGGACGCGACCGTGCTGATTCGCGGCGAAAGCGGCACCGGCAAGGAACTGGCGGCGCAGGGCATCCACAACGCGAGCGCGCGGCGGGAGTTTGCCTTCGTCGCGCTCAATTGCGGCGCGTTTCCGGAAACGCTTCTGGAGAGCGAACTGTTCGGCTATGAGGAAGGCGCGTTCACGGGCGCGCGGCGTGGCGGCAAGGCGGGGCTGATCGAAACGGCGCATCGTGGCACGCTCTTTCTCGATGAAATCGGCGAGATGCCGTTGCCATTGCAAAGCCGTTTGCTGCGCGTGTTGCAGGAGCGCGAAGTGGTGCGGCTCGGTTCGACGGAACCGCTTCAGGTCGATGTGCGCATCGTCGCGGCGACGCATCGGGCGTTGATCGAAAGCGTCGAGGCGGGGGCGTTTCGCGCTGATCTTTACTATCGGCTGAACATTTTGAATCTGACGCTGCCTTCATTGCGCGAACGGGAGGCCGATATCGCGCTGCTCGCGCGGCATTTCATCGCGCCGACGAACGCATCAATCGACAAAGATGCGCTCGCGCTTCTGAGCGCCCACGCATGGCCCGGCAACGTGCGCGAGCTTCAGAACGTGATCGAACGAATAAGCGTGGAACTGGCGGATGCGCCGTCAAAACGCGTCACGCGTGATTTGATAAACGAAGTCGCGCCGGAAGTGAAAGCGGAAGGACCGGCGGAGAACTTGAAAGCCCGCGTACGCCGCACTCAGGCCGATGAAATCCGCGCGATGCTCGACCGTTTCGACGGCGACCGCGACAAGACCTGCGCCGCGCTCGGCATCAGCAAGACCACGCTCTGGCGCAAGCTGAACGGCGCGCGTTGATCAACGCTCCTGCACGCACACCCAGGGCGAGGTCACGACAGCCCACAGTTCAGGATTGCGCGCGGCGAGATCGGCGGCGGTTTCCGCCTGCATGCGCTCGATCAGCCCGGAGGAAAGCCATTGCGCGACCTGCTTGGTATCGTCGTTGGCGACGGCTTCGGCCACGCTCACGAGGTCGAGATCGCGCCGGACCCAGATCAGCACGCCCTTGGCGAAGAAGCGCTCCAGTTCCGGCCAGCCTATCTGCGCGGTTTCGCCGATGAGCTTGGCGTAAAGAGGGCTGGGGCTGGATGCGTCGGTCATGGCGGCAAGATAAAAAACGAAAGGCGTCCGACACTATAACGCAGCGTCGGACGCCCTTCGAGACAGCGCAAACCGTTACAGATCGAAAAAGACGGTCTCGTTCGGCCCGCGCAGATGAATGTCGAAGCGGTACGTCGTGCCCGCGACGCCCGGCTTGGCCGTCGTGCCCGGTTCGCGCTTCGCAATCAGCGTGGCGCGGCGCTCGGCCGGCACGCTTTGCAAAACGGCATCGCGCGCGTTGGCGTCGGCTTCGTCATCGAAATAAATGCGCGTGTAGCTGTGCAGCAGCATGCCGCGCATCAGCACGATCACGTCGAGATGCGGCGCTTCGTCGTCGGCGGTCTTGCCGGGCTTCACCGTATCGACGATAAAGCGCAGCTTCGGGTCCGTGCCCGTGCCGACCCGCGCGAAACCGCGAAAGCCCGTCTCGCGCGCTTCCTGTGCGCTCTGCACGTAACGGCCTTGCGAGTCCGCCTGCGCGACTTCGATCAGCGCATCGCCGATGGGCTTGCCTTCCGCGTCGAACACGTTGCCGACCACGGCGATATGCTCGCCCGGCACTTCACGGTCGGCCGCGGACGCGGTGAACAGGCTCTTGAGGTCGAAGTTGTACTGCTCCGGCACGAGACCGTAGGCGAAGTACGGTCCGACGGTCTGCGAAGGGGTTTGCTTGTACGTGGTCATGTGTCTTACTCCGTCGGCGTTTGATCCGGGCCGCGCAGCACGATATTGAATTCGTAGCCGAGCGCGTAGTTTTCCTGCGTCGTGTCGATCGAGAACTTCGAGATCAGGAGATGCCGCGCATGCTCCGGAATGCCCTGGAAGATCGGATCGAAATCGAGCAGCGGATCGCCGGGGAAGTACATCTGCGTGACAAGACGCGAGCCGAAGTAATCGCCGAACAGCGAAAAGTGGATGTGATTCGGCCGCCACGCGTTCGGGTGATTCCCCCACGGATACGCGCCCGGCTTGATGGTCATGAAGCGATAACGGCCTTCGTCGTCGGTCATGCAGCGGCCCGCGCCGAGAAAATTCGGGTCGAGCGGGGCATCGTGCTGATCGGCTTTATGCACGTAACGGCCCGCCGCGTTCGCCTGCCACACTTCCACCAGCGTGTTGCGCACCGGGCGGCCGCCTTCGTCCAACACGCGTCCCGTCACGATGATGCGCTCGCCCAGCGGCTCGCCATTGCGCGCGGCATTGCGCGTGAGGTCGTTGTCGAGCACGCCCAAATCTTCCGCGCCGTACACCGGCACGCGCCGGTTCTTCAAGTTCTCTTTCAGCGGGATGAGCGGCAGACCCGGACTGCGCAACAGGGACGAGCGATAACCCGGCGACAGATACGGCGGATGGGAATTCCAGTCACGCGGCGTAAGGATGGGGGAAGTCATGGCGACTGTCTCCTGTTTTTGTGTGGGTTGAATAGGATGTTTCTGACGACTACTTTAATCAAGACGCCAAGTTATGGAAAATGATGTTTCGTGCGCTCTTGCATAACGGATGGTCATGGATACCGACTTCACCAACACCCGCGTCAAGT
The DNA here is from genome assembly GCF_057612605.2 of Caballeronia sp. A2-2. Lineage (NCBI taxonomy): Bacteria > Pseudomonadati > Pseudomonadota > Betaproteobacteria > Burkholderiales > Burkholderiaceae > Caballeronia > Caballeronia sp. A2-2. The sequence continues at coordinate 367,867 of NZ_CM172588.1, forward strand.
TTCGCCATCTTCAATGTTTTTTGGCCGTCACGCAGCTAGGCAGCGTGCAGCGTGCGGCGGACAGTCTTTCGATCACGCAGCCGGCGGTGTCGAAGACCATCGGCGAACTGGAATCGATTCTGGGCGTGCGTCTGTTCGAGCGCGGACGGCGCGGCGCGGTGCCGACGCGCGAAGGGCGGCTGTTCGCGCCGCATGCAAGCGCCTGCGTGGCGTCGTTGCGTGAGGGTGTGGATGTGCTGTTGCGCGAGCGGGGCGAGGTGCCGGGGACGATCGCCATCGGCGTTTTGCCGACGGTCGCGACGGTGTTGTTGCCGGTGGCGTTGGCATCGTTCCGGCAGCAATGGCCGGCGGTGTCGCTGTCGGTCTGGACGGATTCGAACGCGCAATTGCTGGAACGTCTGAAGGGAGGCGAAGTGGATCTCGTCGTAGGTCGCCTGTCCGAACCGGAAAGGATGCACGCGCTGTCCTTCGAGCAGATCTATCGTGAACCGCTGGCGGTCGTGGTGCGGCGCGAGCATCCGCTGACTTTCGAGTCGCCGTTGACGCCTGCCTTGCTCGCGCGCTTCGCGGTGGTCGTGCCGCCGTTCGGCACGTTGATCCGGCAATCCGCCGAGAGCGTGCTGACCGCGTTCGGCGCACATGCGCTCACGGCATTGGTGGAAACCCTGTCGGTGTCGCTCGGGCGCTCGCTGGCGCTCAAGAACGATGCCGTGTGGTTCGTGCCTGCGGGCGCGGTGGAGCATGACATCGAACTCGGCTTGCTGGCCGCGCTTCCCATGCCGTTCGCGGGCACCGATGAACCCATCGGCCTGATGCGCCGCAACGATGCCGCCCGCACGCCGGTCGAAGAATCGCTTGTCGATGCCTTGCGCGAGGCGGGCCGCTCACGCGCCGCGAGCAAATGACCGCCGGTTGGGCGCGGCGCGTGATTTGCTGAGGGAGTATTTACTGCGCAGACTTGGCGCGAAACCAATACTATGAGGAAACTCCGTGTGCCGGCGAGAAGCATGCAACAGACTTGGAAACGATTGCGCATGACACGGGTCTCATTCAACGCGCATTTACACGCTTTTCGCCGCCATGATCTACCCTAGGTCTTTCAAGCATGCATCGCTATTCGAACCCGCCCGCAAGATGAAGACCGTATTGCTCGTCGATGACGACCCCGAGACCATCGAAGCCTGGACCCTCTGCATGCAAGGCGAGGACTGCCAGATCCTGTGCGCCTTCGACGGCAACGGCGCCTTGTCGCTCCTGAGCGCGCACACGGTGGACATCGTCGTATCGGACTGGATGATGCCGGGTTTAGGCGGCGCGCTGCTCTGCCAGACCATGAAGAACGATTCGGCGCTGGCCCACATTCCTTTCCTGATGATTTCAGGCCACCCGAATCCGCCCGCGTTCGTCAGCTACGACGGGTATTTGCGCAAGCCGGTGGAAATGGAAACGCTGCTCTCGGCGATCAACCGCTTGTGTGCGGCAAAGAAGCGGCCGCTTTATTGAGCGGTGGCTTCGTTCAGGAGCCACGTTCTGAACGCGCCGAGCTTCGGCAAGTCCGCCGATTCGGCGCGATACACCACGTAATACGCCAGCGGTGAATCGAATTCGATCTCCGCGAACAACCGCACGAGTCTTCCGGCCGCGACGTCGTCGCGCGCCATGACGCTTCTCGCCAGCGCGATTCCGTTTCCATCGATGGCTGCCTGAAGCACGGCGGCGGAATTGTTGATCTTCAATCCGCGATTCACCGACACGCCTTCGACGCCCGCGCGCTCGAACCACGCTTGCCACGTTGCGAAGCCGGCTTGGGCATCCATGGAAAGATCGTGGATGAGCGTTTCGTTCGTCAGCTCGGCGGGCGTTCGCCATTTGCCATGCTTCAAAAGACGCGGCGCGCATACCGGATAGATTTCCTCGTCCATCAACTTTTCGGCCACGAGTCCTGGCCATGTTCCTGCGCCGTAACGCACGCCGATATCGATGCCACGCGCCACGAAATCGAGCGGCTTGAGGCTCGTATCGAGCCGCACGTCCATCGCGGGGTAAGCATCGTGGAAACGTTCGATGCGCGGCAGCAGCCACTTCGCCGCGAACGCCGGGCTGACGGTCACCGTCAGCACGCCATTCGCGGAACCTTCCCGGAGACGTTCGAGGCCGAGCATCAACCGGTCGAAACCGGCGCGGATTTCCGGTAGCGCGCGCTCGGCGGCATCGGTCGGAACGAGGCGCGCGCGTCCGCCTGGCGCGCGGCGAAACAGCGTCACGCCGAGCCATTGTTCCAGCCCACGCACGAGTTGGCCGACTGCGGCGGGCGTCACGTTCAGCTCGTCGGCGGCGGCGGAGAAGCTTTGATGCCGGGCGCTGGCTTCGAAGGCGCGCAAGGCGTTGAGATAGACGGGTGATTTCATCGCAGGGAAAGTTTTTCTTTCGATGCGCGGAAGAATATCTGATTTGCTCGTCTTCGCGCTGAAGCCGAAAATTCGCCTGTCCCAACTCATTCAGGCAATTCATCATGAACGATAGTTTTTCTTCCAAGGTAGCGATCGTCACCGGCGGCGGTTCAGGCATCGGCAAGGAAGTGGCGATGCGGCTCGTCCGCGCGGGCGCAAGCGTCGTGATCGGCGGGCGCGATGAAGCGAAGCTGCGGCAAGCGGCCAGCGAGATCGACCCGTCGGGTGCGAAGGTGCGGTTTCTCGCGGGCGATATCGCGTTGCCCGCCACGGCATCCGCGCTGACCGAACTCGCGACGCAGGCATTCGGCGGCGTCGATATTCTCGTGAACAACGCGGGCATCTTTCGCCCGAAAGCCTTCCTCGATGTGAACGAAGCCGAATACGACGGCTTTCTCGACACCATCCTCAAGGGCAAGTTCTTCATGGCGCAAGCCGCGGCCCGCGCAATGCGCGAACGCGGTGGCGGCGCGATCGTGCAGACCGGATCGCTGTGGGCGTTGCAGGCGATTGGCGCGACGCCATCCGCCGCGTATTCCGCCGCGAACGCAGGCGTGCATGCGCTCACGCGCAATCTCGCGATCGAGCTTGCATCGGCGAATATCCGCATCAATACGGTGGCGCCTGCCGTGGTGGAAACGCCCGTCTACGGCACGTTCATGTCCGAGGAGCAAGTGAAGGATGTCTTGCCGACCTTCAACGCGTTCCATCCGCTGGGCCGCAACGGTCAGCCCGCCGATATCGCCGAAGCGATTCTGTTCCTCGCGTCGGAGCGTGCTTCATGGATCACCGGCACCGTGCTGCCCGTCGATGGCGGCGTGATGGCGGGCCGCCACGCATAACCACCAGCGCTCAGCGCAGTTCGGCGAGCGCTTCGTCCATCTGCGTCTGAGCGAGCCGGTTCAACTCCTGCGGCACTTCGCATTCGCTCGGCAGACACGGCGTGACGATCACGCGAATATGCCCGCCGCGATCCGGCCATCCCTTGGCCGGCCAGACCTTGCCCGCGTCGTGCACCACGGGCACGACCGGCACCTTCGCCGCGCAGGCGAGCCGCACGCCGCCCGAGGCGAGCTTGAGCGGCGCATCGTGGGCCACGCGGGTGCCTTCGGGGAAGATCACGACGACATCGCCGAGTTTGAGCCGCGCCGTGCATTCGCGCGTCACGGCCTGATGCGCCTGCCGGATCGACCCGCGATCGAGGCTCACCATGTCCAGACCGCGCAACACCCAGCCGAAGAACGGAATGTTCATCAACTCATGCTTGAACACGAAGCTGATGCGGCGCGGAAAGAGCGCCATGAACGACAGTGTCTCCCACGTCGATTCGTGCCGGCTCAGCACCACGCACGGTCCGTCCGGCAGATGTTCAAGACCTTCGACCGAGCACGACACGCCGGTGATGACGCGCATCATCGTGACCATGGCGCGGCACCAGATTTTCGCGAGCGTGTAGCGCCCGTTGCGACCGACGAAAGGGAACAGAGGCAGGATCAGAATCGACCAGACGAGACCGCTGCCGAGCAGATAAGTAGCAAAGAGATATTTGATGAAGGTGCGGCGCATGCGTCTGAAAATTAAGCAATGGCGATGATTGATTGACAACGGGCAGCAACCCGCAAGCTTAACGTATCGCGGGCACGCGTCCTTATTGCGCATCGACTGTAAGCGATTCTGCGCGCGCCTTCGAGCAATGCAACAATGACGCCCATTGCGACTCGACATCACACGCTCGATGGAATCTCAGGCAACGCACACTTTCGATGAAGGCATGCTCGACGTAGGCGACGGGCATTCGATCTACTGGCGCGCGCAAGGTCCGCGCGATGCGCCCGTCATGCTGGTCGTGCACGGCGGCCCCGGCGGCGCGATGAACCTCAAATGGGCCGAGGCGCTCGAACCGGAAAAATGGCGCGTGGTCTTCTTCGATCAGCGCGGCTGCGGCAAGTCCACGCCGTTCGGCAAGCTGGAGCACAACGGCATCGATGCGCTCGTCGGCGACATGGAAAAGTTGCGCGAGGCGTTGAAGATCGAGCGCTGGGCCATTTTCGGCGGTTCGTGGGGCACGACGCTCGGGCTGGCCTACGGCGTCGCGCATCCCGAGCGATGCACGGGCTTCCTGCTGCGCGGCGTGTTTCTGGCGCGCAAGGAAGACATCGACTGGTTCCTGTGGGATGTGCAGCGCGTGTTTCCCGAAGCGCATCGCGCGTTTCTCGATGCGATCGAGACGGCGTGCGGCAAGCGGCCGTCGAACGCGCAAGAAATTCTCACGCTGACCGAAGCGCCGCTCGCGCGCTTCGACGATGCAGGCACCCAACTCGCGCGCGCCTGGACGCATTACGAAACCACGTTGTCCGTCGTGAGGCCGCCCGACAAAGAACCGGCGGAAAGCAAACCGCAGGAAGAAGAAAAAGAGAAACGCCCGAGCGCCGAAGCCAATTCCGCCGCCATTTCCATGGCGCTGCTCGAACGGCACTACATGGCGAACGAATTGCCGCCGGTGCCGCTGCTTCCGCTCGTCGCGCGGATCGCGCATCTGCCTTGCCATATCGTGCACGGACGCTTCGACATGGTGTGTCCGGCGGATCAGGCGGTCGCGCTGGCGGCGCGCTGGCCGGGCGCGACGTTGAGCGTGGTGAATGGCGCGGGGCACTGGACCTTCGAGCCGGGGAACATCGCGGCGTTGCGCGTGGGGGCGCAGGCGTTGGCACGTGCCATCGAAAAGACAGCGTGACGCAGCGTCTTACAGAATCGCGGGCGCGGCCTTGATGAGTTGCCGCCAGTCGAGATCCGCGCCGACCACCACGGCGCGCCCGCCGCGCTGAATGCCGATGGTCAGCGTCACGCACAGCGACGAACCCGTCACCGACAGATACGGCGCGCTCACGACGACTTGCTGCGGGTTGTTATGGGCATCGAAGAAGTAGGGGCGATTGTCCCAGCGTCCGCTCGACGAATCCGCGATGGGCGCGAAACGTCCGCTCGGTGCTTTCGCGGCGGCGCCGGGCAGCGCGGACAGGCACTCGCGGCCGGCGGCATCGAGAAAAAAGCAACTCAGGGTGAAGGGCATCGCGAGCAGCGGACTGCACGCCATGGGCGCGGAGTCGCCCGCCGTGATCCGGCGCGCGGCCTGAATCAGCGCGGAGCGGTAAGGCATCAGCAAAAGGTCGCTGGCGAGACGTTCGGTGCGGCGCATGTGCGCCAGCGTGTCGAAGACGTGCTCGAACAAGGGCGTCGCCACGCCGCGCGGCGCGAGATTTGCCGCCGGTTTGCCGAACAGATAGCCCTGCACGAAGTCCACGTTGGCGCGCGCGGCGAGCATCAGATCGTCTGTCGTCTCGATGCCTTCCGCGACCACGAACATGCCCGACTCGTGCAGCAGATCGACGAGCTTGGGCATCAGCGAATCGCGCAAGTGCGTGTGCGACTGCGCCTGCTGAGCGCGCACGAGACTGCGGTCGAGCTTGACGATATCGGGCTTCAACGTCAGCAACCGGTCGATGTTCGAATGCCCCGCGCCGAAATCGTCCACCGCGACGAGAAAGCCCTGCGCGCGAAACGAGCGTGTGGCGCGGGCAATGTCGGCGACATCCGTGCCGCCCGACTCCAGCACTTCGATCACGATCTGCTCCGGCGCGAGTCCCACCTCACGCGCGAGCGCGGCCAGACGCGCGGCGTAACCCGCATCGGTAAACGTGCCCGGATTGATGTTGACGAACAGCCATTGCGCGGGCGGCAGGCACGCCGAGGCATTGCGCAGATGCGTGAGATGGCTCAGGCGGTCGAGTTCCGTGAGCCGTCCGGATACAATCGCGCGGCCGAACAGATCGAACGGCGGCACGAGCGCGCCGTCGGGCGCATGGCCGCGCAGCAGCGCTTCGTAGCCGACTTCGCGCTGATGCGGCAGGCTGAAGATCGGCTGGAGATGCGTCGACAGCGCGATGCCGTCGACCATCTCCGCCGGTGGCGCGGCGGCGGTCAGCACGCGGGCACCATCGTCGGCGGGCGATCGGACGGCAAGAGAAGCACTCGATTCGATGAACGGCACGGCAGTGGGAGCACGAGTCGGATTGCAATGACGAAATTATCGGCCGGTCGTGCGCAAACTTGAGCGGGCGGTTTGGCATTGCCTGGCCGTGCCGCGCGAACTATCTTGAAAGCACGACGCGGCGCGCTTTTCATTGCGGCTGCAACTTAACGCACGCGCATCACGTCGAACACGGCAAGGACAACCCAGAGAGAGGCCAATGGCGCAACAGAAAACGAATCCCAAACTCGAGCAGGCGCTGACACGCGGCGACCTCGCCATCCGCCAGGCCAATTCGGCGCGCGCCACGGCGGTATTGCGCGCGCTCGGCAAGATGATCGTCGAGGCATCGGCGACCATCGGCGTGGAGGCGCATGTCGTCATTCACGACGGCGACAAGATTTACGATCCCGCGGACGGCGTCTGGCCGCAGCAATTGCTGATTTCGCTCGATGGTCCCGTCGAGGAAAACGATCCCGACGAAATCCGCACGGTTTTATTGCTCGCCGATACCCCGGCGACGATTTTCCGCTGCGAATGGCAACGCGCCGATGGGAATATCGGCCGGCAGGAAGGTCGTCCGCTGGCCATGGTCGCCTTCATTTCCGATGTCGACATTCCGTGGCTGGACGAGGAAGACTGATTTAAAGCAGCGAATATCGCCGAGTTTCACATATTGGTCTTTTTAACTCGATGAACGGACGCCTCCTCGAAAAAGGCGTCCGTTTTTTGTTTATCGACCGCTTTTGAAGATCGCTTTCGGTGCATGGATTAGTTGATTTGTTGTGCGAACCGCAAACGTTGCCGTGTCCCTATTTATTTAATGAATTCCAGCATTTAAGGCATATTCCGCCAGACCAATCCGCCAGCTATTCTCCTGAAAGCCTCTCGCGCGGGTGGCTGCTGGCCCTCGTTTCTTTCCGCTTTTGTCTTGCCTGGCTAATTCCTGTAGGTCCGATGCATTTTCAGTTTTGTAACGGCTACGCGGCGATTGGCGCTTTGATTAGAGGCTTCCTTCCATACGTTTAGCCCGGAAGTTGCTGAGAAACAGTGGCAAGCGCGCACCCCGTCGTTTGACTTCGTGAGAGGCTCGTTTCGCCGTGTGAGGGCATAACCTGACTCGCCCCTATCACGCGGCAACTTTCCAATCGCCAAGAAAAATGGGGTTTTACAAATGGATCGTCCTAACTTTGCCACGCTTGCAGCCGCCGCCCAACTCGCAGATGTCGCGGCTCCTCGTCCCACGCTGACCGTCGTACCCGCGCTTCAGAAAAGCGAGCGGATGCCGTTTACTATCCGTATCGTCCGCGATGAAGCGGGCTTCGATAAAGCAGTCAGTATCCGGCGTTCCGCATACGGACGTCATTTGCCTGAATTCGCCGAGAAAATGGGCGTTGAGCCTGCCGATCTCGACCGCGGCACGGTCGTGTTGCTGGCGGAATCGAAACTCGACGGCGCGCCGCTTGGGACCATGCGTATTCAGACCAATGCGTTCGGCGAGTCGCTCGCCGTGGAGCGTTCGGTGAATCTGCCGTCGAATCTGGCGGGCAAGCGTCTGGCCGAGGCCACGCGGCTCGGCGTTGCGGGCGGCATGGTGGGTCGCGTGGTGAAGGTTGCGCTGTGCAAGGCCTTGTGGATGTTCTGCGAGCAGCACGGGATCGATTACATGGTCATCACGGCGCGCGCGCCGCTCGACCGGGAGTACGAAGCAATGCTGTTCAAGGACGTGTTCGGGCCGGGCGAATTCCTGCCGATGTCGCACGTGGGCGGCTTGCCGCATCGCGTGCTGGCCAAGGAAGTGGCCGTGGCGCGGCAGCGTTGGGAAGAGGCGCATCATCCATTGTTCAATTACATGGTGAACACGCATCATCCGGACATCGATTTGAAATCTGTAGATTTATCTTTTCACTGGGAACCGGTACGATGCCTTGAGGCTCCGTTGATGGCTTACGGCAGGTAACACCCAGTTTGGTTGCTGCAAACTTATGAAGAAAAAAGCCGGACCCGTAAGCGGTCCGGTTGGCCAAAAGCGGTGAGGGCGGGGTTTCTCGCGGCTCCGCCGTCGCCGGCGCCGGCACTGGTTGGCGTCGACGGCGCAAACGGGGGTTTTTCCAGGTATGGCGTCGGTTATTCCAGCTTCCTTATCGAGATTCAGACGCTCGGGCTCGTGGATCGACGACGCGCTGTACGCGGTCGCGGTCTACGCCGTGCCCTTTCTGATCGCGCTCGGCACGTTGGCGACGCTGTGGTTCCTGCCGCGTCAGTACGAATCGCGCGGCGCGCTCACGCTGCCCATGCAGGTGGTCGTCGATCAGAACGATTCCTTCCGTCCTGCCGACGCCCTCGCCGCGCTTCATAACGGTAAATCCGTGACTACTTACGGTACGCATCTCTCGGAACGCCCGGTGTGGTTCCGCTTCTCCGCGCCCGCCATGAGCACGACTTCGCAGACGGTGGTCGAACTGCCGTCGCGGCATGCGCAAACGCTTGCATGCTGGAACGCGGACACGTTGCAGCCGTTCGGACAGGCCGACCGCGATTCCGTCAGCGGCGATCTGCGGCCCGTGAAGGCGGGCTTCTTCATTTTGGTCGGGCTGCTGCAGAAGCCCGTCGATATCCTTTGCCGTGGCACGTATTCCGGACCCGCGCAGGTGAACGCCTTCGCGTGGGACTGGCAAGGGCTGCGTAATTCGTCGCTGGACTTTCAGGAAAGCTCAGGACTGATCGCGGGCGGTTTGCTCACGCTCGCGGTGTTCGTGTTCGTGACCGCGCTTATCAATCACGAATGGACGTACGTTATTTTCGCGGTGTGGCTGGTCGGCAATCTGCGCCTGTGCGCCAACGCGATGGGCTGGGACATGCAGTGGCTCGGCCGCATGCTGCCGTCCGAATTTCTCATGCCGCTGCGGCAATTTACCTTCGCGGCCTATTACTTACTGACCGCCGCGCTGTTCACGCAACTGTTCAGACGCGAGTTGCGCGTGGTCGGTTACCGATGGCTTTTGCGCACGATTCAATACATCGGCATCGTGCTGCTGATTGCGGCCTTCGCGCTGCCGTATTCGCTGTTCATCCCGACGCTGTGGGTGATTGCGGGCATCGGCATCTTCGTGCTGCTGTTCTTCCTCACGCGGCTCGTGTGGATGGCGCGCTCGCGCACGGTGATGTGGTACGTGGCGTCGCTCGCGGTGGTGCTGTTCGCCACGTTCTCCGAAGTGCTCGGCGCGGCGTTCGGGCTGAAGGTGCTGGTGGGCGGCGTCAACACGGTCATGGCCGCGCTGTCGTCGAGCATGATGGCGGCCTTCGCGATTGCCGAGCAAATGCGCGCCGAACGCGACTTCCGCCGACAAGCGCAAATGGAACTTCGCAATACCTACGAAGTGACACCCATCGGCCTCTTCACGCTCGATGCCGATGGTCATTTTGTGCGCGCCAATCCCGCCTTGCGCGCCATGCTCGATCTGCAGAAGGCCGAGTACAAGGTTCGCCACTGGAACGATTATTTCGAAGCGGGCGCGTGGGGCGCGTTGCAGGCGCTGGCGTCCAAAGGCAGCGACGGCGAACTGGAAATGGGCGGCTCGGTCGAGCGCGGCACCGGCGAGCGCCGTTACATGCTCAAGGCCATTCGCTCGAACGGCTGGATCGAAGGTTCGTTGCAGGACACGACCGAGCGCTCGAAAGCGGTCGAACGGCTGCGCTTTCTGTCCGAGCACGATCCGCTGACCGGCTCGCTGAACCGGCGCGGCATCGAAAAAGCCATTGCCGGACAGAGCGACGAAACCTTGCCGTGGGCGCTCGCCTATATCGACCTCGACCGCTTCAAGCTGGTGAACGATCTGTTCGGTCACCGAAGCGGCGACGAAGTGCTGCGTCAGGTCGCGGCGCGCACGCGGGCGCACTTCGCGCGCAATTACGCGGTCGGGCGCATCGGTGGCGATGAATTCGTCTGCGTCATGCACGACACGTCGATCGAAGACGCCATCACGCAATGCCGCGAACTGATCTCGATCCTTTCGGATGCGCCGTATCAGGTCGGCAACCGCGCGTTCCAGGTGAAGGCATCGATCGGATTGGTGGAATGCACGCGCGGCGTGCGCGTGCAGGACGCGCTTTCACACGCGGACCGCGCGTGCCGTGAAGCGAAGAAAGTCGCGCATACGCATCTGGTCACGTATCGCAAGGGCGCGGCGGCGTTCGAGGAACGCGCGGAAGAGCTGAAGCTGGTCGAGACGCTCGGGCGCAATCGCCTGCCGCCCGGCCTGTTCCTCGTGATGCAGCCGATCATGTCGCTCGCCGCGCCGACTGAATCGCTCAACTTCGAAGTGCTGTTGCGCATGCGCGCGCCGGACGGCTCCACGCTGCCCGCGGGCAAGGTGATCGTCGCGGCGGAGGAATCGGGCAATATCGCGGCGATCGATCGCTGGGTGATCTCGACGCTGCTCGAATGGATCGAGACGCATCGTCAGCAGTTGGGCAATACGCAGTTCATCTGCGTGAACCTTTCGGGCGGCTCGCTCAACGACGAGCAGTTCATGGAAGACATCTTCGCGTTGTTCGCGCGGCATCAGTCGGTGGTGCATTACCTCTGCCTCGAAATCACCGAGAGCGTCGCGCTGCACGATCTGGAAAACACGCAGCGCTTCATCGCCCGCGTGCACGATATGGGCGGCAAGATCGCGCTGGACGACTTCGGCGCAGGTTACTCGTCGTTCAAGTACCTGAAGGCGTTGTCGGCGGATGCGCTCAAGATCGACGGCGAGTTCGTCCGGTCGATGTGCGCGCATCCGGCGGATATCGCCATTGTCGAGGCCATCGTCGCGCTGGCGCGCAATCTGGGCATGCGCAGCGTCGCGGAATGGGTCGAGGATGTGGACACGCTGCGCGCGTTGCAGGAAATCGGCGTGGACTACGTGCAGGGTTATCTCGTCGCGCGGCCGCAGGATTCGACCGCCATTCTCACCGCGCGTTCGGCGGCGAGTTTCGTGAGCGATCCTGAAGTGGTGAGCTTCGTGGAAGCGCTCTCCGAGCCGCAACAGGCCACCGTGTTCGACTACGAATGGCACGCCCGCGCGGCGGGCACGCATTGACTGTTTGCCGGACTTAAACCGGCGTCGTGTTGATGTCCTTCAGAATCTTGCCCGCCGCAATCGGGATGCGCGAGTCGTCCCACTTCGCCAGCCACTCGATCTCCTTGCGCGTGAAATAGCCGGGATGATTGCGCAGCGCAAACTGCAGCGAATCGACGATGTGATCGCGGATGATCTGCGGCGCTCGTTCGTCGGCGACGATGGCGTGAAGGGCTTCGAGTGTGCTCATGATGCGGATGGGCGTGGAGTGAAGCCGCAAACTTACGCCGCCAAAAATCCGGAAAAATATTGCACTGCGTGAGTCGCGCATCTTTTCTTCGTGATCAACTGCCGAAAGGCGGGCGAAAGCAGCTTGCTAAAATCGGCGCGGACGTCTTTACTAAATAAAAGCGCCGGATTTAATCGCCTTCCGGTCCGGGCAGACCAATCACGGGGATGAGCAACATGAACGCCGCTTCACGGGCGCGCCGGCATGACTGACAAAGCCGCACGCGCCATTTCTCCGCATTCGCATTCCATCGGTTCCAATCAACTCGGCATGCGGCAATTCAACGAGCGGATCGTGCTTCAGGCCATCCGCTTGCACGGCGCGTTGCCCAAGGCCGATATCGCGCGGCACACGCGGCTGTCCATGCAGACCGTTTCGCTGATCGTCGATCATCTGATCGAGGATGGCCTGCTTGCGCGCGATCCACGCACGCGCGTGCGTGGGCGTATCGGTCAGCCATCGGTGCCGATCTCGCTGCGTGCGGATGGCGCGTTTTCCATCGGCGTGAAGGTCGGACGACGCAGCCTCGATGTGCTCGCGATGGACTTCGCCGGCAGCGTGCGCACGCGCGAAACGCTCGACTATGCATACCCCGATCCGGCCACGCTGTTTCCCGCGCTCGAAGAACGGCTGGCGCGCGCGGTTGCCGCGCTCGGCGACGATGCGAGCAGGATCGCGGGCATCGGCGTGGCCGCGCCTTTGTGGCTCGGCGGCTGGCGCGATTTCTTCGATACGCCGCCCGGTGTGTTGGACGCGTGGAACGACATCGATATCCGCGCGCGCATCGAAGCGATGACGGATTTGCCCGTCGAGTTCGCCAAGGACACGACCGCCGCTTGTGCCGCCGAACTCGTGATGGGCGAAGGGCGCGGGCTGCGCAACTTTCTTTATGTGTTCATCGGGACGTTCATCGGCGGTGGATTGGTCGTCGATGGACGGTTGCACGTTGGTCCCGGCGGCAACGCGGGCGCGATTGGATCGCTGCCGCTTTCCGGTCAGCGTGGCCAGCTTTTGAATACCGCATCGGTGTACGTGCTGGAAAAGGCGCTGGCCGCAGCGGGCGCACCCGCCGCCGCCGCACACGATGCGCGCGCGTGCTCGCCGGAATGGCGTCATCTCTCCGAAGCGTGGATGAGCGATGCGTGTCCGGCCATTGCCATGAGCATCGCGTGCGCGGCGGCGTTGCTCGATCTGGAAGCGGTCGTCATCGATGGCGAGATCGATCGCGCGCTGCTGCACGAAGTCATCGGCCGAACGGACGATGCGCTCGGCGGCTACGACTGGCAAGGCATGGCGCGCCCGCGTTTAGCGGAAGGCCGCATCGGCCCCGATGCCCGCGCGATGGGCGGCGCAATTCTCCCACTGTACGCGCATTTCGCGCCGAAACATGAGTTGTTCCTGAAGCCGCCGGAATCTTGATTCGCGCGCTGTTCATACAGGCGCGGAACCAGGAGAGGGCGTGCCGGCCTTCGACTATGGCAACAACATCCGTCAGATGGCGAAGGATGAATGTAGGTTGATAAAAAAAGCCTCGTTCGATGAGAACGAGGCTTTTCGATGTTCCGTCGGATGACGCAACCGTTACACGCTCCGCTTGCGAATCATCCCCACGATGACCAGCAGCACGATCGCTCCAACGACCGACGCAATCCATCCTGCGGGCTGCCCCGGCTGATACCAACCGAGCGCGCGCCCGACATACCCCGCGATCAGCGAACCCGCGATGCCCAGCACGATCGTCATGATCCAGCCCATGCTGTCGTCGCCCGGCTTGATGGCGCGCGCGATCAGCCCGACGACGAGGCCGACGATCAAAGTACCGATGAATGAAAACATGGGATCACTCCTTCTCGTTATTCCGTAGGCGCAAAGTAGCACGCCGCGATGCGTTTGGGTGTGACACGGCGAACGCGCGGACGCGCAAGGTAGAATCGACGAGTCCTTCACCCCCGCATTCCTGCTACAGATGACCGAACCCGATCTCGCGTCGCCCGACGACGCCATTCACGAAGACCGCCTCTGGCGCGACGACGGCTGGACCGCGCGCGTCATCAAGAACGAGGACGACGACGGCTGGGCCGTCGAGATGATTCAGGCGGGCGAAGCGGAACCCGCGCTGGTCGGCCCGTGGACGATGGGCCGCGACAAGAAGAACCCCAAGCCGCTCGATGCCAACGCGTTTCGCACGCTGGTCAAGACCGCGTCCGAAGTATTGCGCCGTCATGAACAGCAGCGTCATGCGTTGCTGCACAAGAATCTCGTCATCGAAACGAATGGCGACGATGTAACGGTCACGCTCGATATCGTTCCCGATGACGACGATCCCTACGCCGACCTGAAGGCCTTCGATGCCTACGGCACGCAACTCGCGCACGTGCGGGTGTCGCCTGCATTCAAGCTCAGCAAGGCCAGCGCCGAACGATGGGCCGAGAACGGTTTCGCCAAGCCGAATTGATCCGGGCGTGGAAATAAAAAATGCCGCCGTGCTCTCACACGGCGGCATTTTTTTCGCGACGATGAAGCGCGCTTACCTGACCACGAACGCGATCCGGCGATTGGTGAAGCGGCCGCTTTCCGTCGCGTTGTCGGCGATCGGGTTGGCGTCGCCGAAGCCCGTGGCCGTCAGCGATTGCGGCGGCACGCCTTCGCGAACCAGGAAGCCGCGCACGGCCTGAGCACGCTCCTTCGACATTTCAAGTTTCGCGGGCGCCTGACCCGTCGAATCCGAATAGCCAGCGACTTCGAGCTTGACCATCGAACCCTTGGCCGCGCAGCTCTTCAGCAGTTCAGCCGTCTGGCCGAGCGTGGAGTAGGCCGTTTCGGGAACCGTCGCACTCGAACGCGCGAAATTGACGACCTGCATGTCCAGCACCTTGGTGAGCTTGTCGCCCGAGCAGGCATCGTCGGCGGCAAGCAGCGTCTTCATGCTGGCGCGGAACGATTGCGCGGCGCTGGCGACGGCGCCATCGACATCGAACGAACCGACCTGGAACGCACCGCCGAACGCCGTCTTCAGGCGATCCACCCAGCCGAGCTTGCCATCGGCCGCCGCGCCGCTCAGTTCGACCTTCGAACCATTCAATTTGACTTCCGCGCCGGGCACGGACATCAGCGGCATGAGGTCCTTGAGACGCGAAAGCCACGTGGCCGGACGCGTTTCACGCACCACGGAAATGTCCGCGCTGTAGCCCTTGCCGAAACGATGTTCCAGCGCCTGGATGATGCTTTGCTTTTCCGCTTCCGTGCCGACGGTCGCCTGAACGGACGGCACGCCCGCCGCGCTCACGTTGAACAGCAGTTGCGCGTCTTTCCAGTCGGCCGTTGACGCGACCGGTGCCGAAGCAACCGGTGCCGAAGCCGCCGACGATGCATCCGCCGAACTCGCCGAAGCAGTCAGCGGCAAGGCGGCATCGGATGCCATTACCGGCTCCGCTGCCGCCGACGATGCAGGCTCGACCGGCGCGGTCGCCGGCGAAGTAGCAGCCGACGGATTCAGATCGATATTGTTTTGTTGCGTGAACCCACGGTAGTAGACCGCTGCGAGAATGGCGGCGAGCACCGCGAACAGCAGCCAGATCCACTTGTTCGATTTCTTCTTCACCGGCTTGCGTGCAGGCGGACGCGGCGGCATGGGCGGCGACACTTTCCGGGGCGCGTTGGCCGGCGCAGGTGCTGCGGGCGCGGGCGCTGGTTCCGGCGCGGGACGTGCACCGATAGCGGGGACGCTTGCGGCGGCGGCGCTCAGCACCGTGGTTTCATCGCGCTCTTCCAACGTGGCCGTGACGGCGTCCAGACGCGCGGCGACGGTGTTGACGAAACCTTCCGTGCTGCCGACGCCGATCGCCGCCGCCACGCCGTTCGTCAGCGATGTCTTCATCTCGCCGATCTGATCGCGCAGCAGCGCAGGCAATTGCGGCGTGGTCCACTGCGCCAGCAGGAAGTGACGCTTGACGATACCAAACAGCACGCCCGCGACAATGCCCGCAAGCGCGGAAGTGGCCTGCGTCGGCACGCCGGTTTCGGCAGAGACGGCATCGGTCAGCATGTCCATGCGCTGGCCGGTGGCATGCGCGAACAGCGCGTGACCGTTCGATTCAAGATGCTTGAGGCCGCCCGTGGTCGAGATCAGCTTATCGAACTGATCCACGATATAGGCATTGGTTTCGGGCAGCATCACCATCGAGTACAGCGCACGCGCACCCGAGGAGAGCGACGCCCGTTCCATCAACGCGGCAACCAGGCCCGGCGCGCTACGTGAAGCAAGTTGCCGGACGATATGAGCCGGAATGCCGAATTGCTGCGCGAGATGTTCCGCGGATTTGTCCGACATGGCGGCTTCGATCGCCTGGACCAGATTGATACTCATCGCTATTGATCCTTTATTACAGATGCGCCGAACGCGGGCGCAAGTTTGCCGCGCATTCTATATGCACAGTTATCCTAAAAAGGCGGTGACAAACTTATTGACGAATTCAGCGCGGATGCATCAACGAACGCACGATGTCGGCGGTGTCGATGCTGCGCGAAGGCAAGTTTTTAACGCGCGCGCACGGTCGCGTTAGCAAAGAATTTGGCGATACGCTTGCCTGCAAGCACGAACCACGAAGGTTCCGCAGGCATTTGCTCACGGCGCGTCACGCTCATGGCGAACAGCGTGAGCAGCGATTGCGAGTGAATGAAGTTGCGATACGATGCATCGAGCGGGGAAGTCCAGGCGCAAGTGCGGCAGTCGTGCCGGGCGCAGGTGTTACAGGGCGGTTGATCGCGGTGCATGGTGGGGAGTCCAGTGAGTACCCGCGCATCATGTTCGATCCGCCCGTTTTAGACGATCAGACAAGTCGTATTGAATTCTTAATTTCGCGTCGCACATGGAAGGAGACGGCATGCACTATCTGTTGATCTACGAACTGAGCAGCGATTACCTCGAACGCCGCGCGCAATTTCGCGACGCGCATCTCGGGCTGGCGTGGCAGGCCGTCGAGCGTGGGGACATCGTGCTGGCCGGTGCGCTCGATTCGCCCGCCGACCGCGCCATGCTCCTTTTCACGGGCGATTCCCCCGAGCGCGCGGAAGCCTTCGCGCGCACCGACCCTTACGTGACGAACGGGCTCGTCACGCGTTGGGAGGTGCGCAAGTGGAACACGGTGGTGGGCGAGGACGCATCGACGCCGGTGCGCTGAGCGGCTTCAGGCGTCGGCGGTTTCCTCGGTGGGCTGCTGATCGTCGGACGGACGCTTGCCTTGTGTCGGCACACGGCGTTGCGCCGCGCGGTAAAAGCTCTCCAGCGTGTCGTCCATCTGCTGCGAGCGCTCGAACAGATCCGCCAGCCAGTCGACGAACGCCGAAACACGCGGCGTCGCCTGACGGCTTTTCAGAAACGCGACCGATACCTTGAGCGGCGGCGATTGCCACTCCGGCAACACTTCGCGCAATTGCCCCGAACGCAGGAACGGTTGCGCCGCGATCCGTAGCGGCTGAATCAATCCGAGTCCTTCGAGACCGCAGGCGAGATACGCGTGTTCGTCGGTGACCTGCACGAAGCCGCGCATGCGCATCGCGATGGGGTCGCCGTCCACGTCGAATTCGAAATCGGCGGGACGGCCGCCTTTCTCGCATACGCAATTCACCGCGACATGCTGCGTCAGTTCATCGAGCGATGCAGGCATGCCGTGCTTTTCCAGATACGCCGGACTCGCGCACGTCACTTGTTCGAGCACGCCGAGGCGTCTCGCGATCAGACCGGAATCGGGCAATTCGCCGAGTTGCACGCTGCAATCGACGCCTTCGCCTACGAGATCCATATTCCGGCTGCCGATTCCGAGCGACAGTTCGATCTGCGGATAACGCGCGTGAAACTCCGGCAGCGCGGGCACGACGATGCTCGTCGCCACCGTATCCGGCATTTCCACGCGCAAGCGCCCGCGCAGGCGCTCCTCGCCCGCACTGAAGCCGGATTCCAGCTCGTCGATATCGGCGAGGATTTGCGAGCAGCGCTCATAGTAAGCAGCGCCATCGACAGTGAGATTCAGACGCCGCGTGGTGCGGGCGAGCAATTGCACACCGATCAGCGCTTCGAGTTGCTGCACGGTCGTCGAGACACTCGCACGCGGCATGCCGAGCGATTCGGCTGCACGCGTGAAGCTGTTCGTATCGACGACACGCGTAAAGACACGCATGGCATGGACGCGATCTAGCACGTTGAGTTTTCCTTGGTTCTGACGATGAGAGGCGATGCGCGGCGCGTGAATAACAGGCGCATCGGCGATGGTTAGATCGTAAGGACTGGAGGTGTCAACGTGAATACACAAAACTGGCGGATTCTTGCCTGATTCTTTTTGGCGCTCGTGCGACGCTGCGAATCACAGCGTCGGCATGTCACCGCGCAAGCGCCCGGCGATGCCCGAAAAGTCCGTCCCCGAAGGCGCCTGATAAAGCCGCAGGCCCATCTCAGGAAGAATGGACAGCAGATGATCGAAGACATCGCCCTGAATGCGTTCGTATTGTGTCCACGCCGTGGTGGCCGTGAAGCAATAGACCTCGACCGGAATGCCTTCCGATTGCGGCTCCATCATGCGCACCATGATCGCCATGTCTTGCCGAATCTCGGGATGCCGCTGCAAATAAGCCAGCCCATACGCGCGAAACGTGCCGATATTCGTGAGCCTTCTACGATTCGCCGGCTCGTTCGCCAGTTCGCCGAGATTGCGGTTCGCCTGTTCCACTTCGGTCTGCTTCTGCTCCAGATAATCGTGCAGCAGGCGAAAGCGCATCAGCCGTTCGGTTTCTTCGTCGCTTAAGAAACGCACGCATTGCGCGTCGATGCGCAACGTGCGCTTGATGCGTCTTCCGCCCGATTCGAACATATGCCGATAGTTGCGATAACTCTCGGAAAAGAGCTTGTACGTAGGCACCGTGGTGACCGTGTTGTCCCAGTTCTGCACCTTCACCGTATGCAGCGCGATGTCTTTCACGAAGCCATCGGCGCTGGCCTGCGGCATCTCGATCCAGTCGCCTATTCGCAGCATGTCGTTCGAAGTCAACTGCGTGCTCGCGACCAACGACAGCAGCGTGTCCTTGAACACGAGCAGCAGCACCGCGGACAGCGCGCCGAGTCCCGAGAGCATCCATAAAGGCGACCGGTCGATGAGGATCGACAGCACGAGCACGCTGCACACCAGCACGAGCGCGAGCTTGCCGATCTGGATATAGCCTTTGATGGAACGCGTCTGCGCTTCCTTGCTCGATGCATAAACGTCCTGCCACGCAGACAACACGCTGCCGATCGCAAAGAACAGGCACATCCAAGCGGCCGCATGCGCCACGCGTTCGATCGGCTCGGCCCAGCGGCCGATATGCGGCACTTCGTCGATGCCCAGCGCCACGGTCGCGAACGGCACCGCGTACCACAAGCGATGGTAAGCGCGCCGCCGGATGAAGCCCTGATCCCACGCCGTATGACCGGCCAGCACCAGCAGCCGATGCGCGAAGCCGAGCACGATGCGCGCGACCACCCATTGCAGGAACAGCGCGACGAGCGCCAGCGTGAACAGGCCGAGCAGCAGTTGCGCCCATGCATGCGTGGGCAGATGGTCCTGCAACTGGTCGGCCAGAAAATCGAAATTCATGCTCGGAATGTTGGGACGGAAAAGTTCGCGGGCATCGTATTGTGCATGACGCGCACCCGAATCGTGCGTATCGGCCGGACGTTCGCCGGATCATCGAAAACCCGGACACCATGAAAATGAATTTTTTCTGGCGGGGCTTTTGAGTAAATATAGTTTCATTACGATTGGCTTCGCGAGCCGGAAAGCGTTCATGTCCCGTTCCACGCCTAATCTTTTCGCCGATGAAGTGCCGATCGCCGCGCGCATCGCGGCGGCCATGCCGCGTCTCACGCCGATCCACCGGCGCATGGGCGCGTTCGTGCTCGCCAATCTGTTCCGCTCGGCGACCATGCGCATCGACGAACTGGCCGATGCGGTCGGCGCGTCCGTCGCCACGGCGAATCGTTTCGCGCGCACGCTCGGTTTCTCGGGCTATCCGGCGTTTCGCGAGGCGCTTGTGCGCGGGTTCGAGGCGACCATCGCGCCGGTCGAACGTCTGCGTTCGGCGCTCGAAACGCCGGCGAGCGGTGCCGAAGTGTTCGATGCATCGCTGGCGCAGGCGTGCGCCAATCTGCAACTCGCGCAGACCTCCGTGCATGGCGCGAAGGCCGAAGCGCTCGTCGATGCCGTGCTGGCCGCGCGCCGCGTGTTCGTGCTCGGCTACGGCGCGAGCGCGTATCTCGCGGGACTCATGGAGCACGGCCTGACGCCGTATTGTTCCAACGTGCAATCGCTTGCGCTGCTGGGCGGGCCATCGCATGCGGCGCGGCGCTTGTTCACGGCATCGGCGGGCGATGTGCTGATTGCGATTGCGTTTCCGCGTTATGTCGATGACACCATCGCGCTGGCGCGGCAGGCGCGCGATCATGGCGTGCGCGTGCTGGCGCTGACCGACAGCGCGCAATCGCCGCTCGCGCAGGTGGCGGACCTCGTGTTGCCGGTGCGTGCCGAACGCCGGCTCGCGGCGAATTGCGATACCGCCGTGCTCGCCGTCATCGAAGCCCTGTGCGATGCAGTGGCGCATCGCGCGCAAGCTCCGGTCGAAGCGGCTTCAGGTCTCGCTGCATGCGTGCTGCCGTGGCTCGTCGCGCCGGTGACGGATGGCAAACATCAAAAGGAGTCGCGCGAATGAGCATCAAGCCAGTCATCGCCATTCACGGCGGCGCGGGCACCATCCTGCGAAGCGCGTCGAGCGCGGATGCCGAAGCGCGCTATCAAACCGCGCTCACCGACATTCTGCGTGCGGGCGAGCGCTTGCTGGCCGAAGGCGGCAGCGCGCTCGATGCCGTCACCGAAGCCGTGCGTCTGCTCGAAGATTGCCCGCTGTTCAACGCGGGCCACGGCGCGGTCTACACGGCGGCAGGCACGCACGAACTCGACGCCTCAGTGATGGACGGCGCAACGCTCGATGCCGGTTCCGTCTGCTGCGTCATGCGCGTGAAAAACCCCGTGCTGGCTGCGCGCCGCGTGCTCGACGTAAGCGAACACGTCATGTTCACGGCGGCGGGCGCGGAAGCCTTCGCGCAGGCGCAAGGGCTGGAATTAGTAAAGCCATCGTACTTTCATACCGAAGCGCGTCACCGGCAATGGCTCGATGCGCGCGGCACGAAAGGGATCATCCTCGATCACGATGCCGCGACGCGTTTCGCGTTCAAAGGCGAAGACGACCCTTTGGATCCGACGAAAAAATTCGGCACCGTAGGCGCCGTCGCGCTCGATGCGCACGGCCATCTCGCCGCCGCGACATCGACGGGCGGCATCACCAACAAGCAGGCCGGACGCGTCGGCGATGCGCCATTGATCGGCGCGGGCTGCTACGCGAACGATGCGACCTGCGCCGTCTCGACCACCGGCACCGGCGAGATGTTCATCCGCATGCTCGCCGCGTATGACGTCTCCGCGCAGATGGAATATCGCGGTGTGCCGCTGGAAGAAGCCTCGAACGATGTCGTGATGAACAAGCTGCCGCGCATCGCGGGACGCGGCGGGTTGATCGCGGTCGATGCGCGCGGCAACATCGCGCTGCCGTTCAACACCGAAGGCATGTATCGCGGCTACGCGCGCGTGGGCGAAGTCCCCGTCACCGCAATCTATCGATGACGAACTCCGCGCTCACGCTGCCCGAATCCCGCGTGATCGACGTGCGCGATCTGTCGGTCGCGTTCCGCACGCGTTCTCGCACCGTGGAAGCCGTGCGCGGCATGTCGTTTTCGGTGGATCGCGGCGAGACGCTCGCCATCGTCGGCGAATCCGGGTCGGGCAAGTCCGTGACTTCGCTTGCATTGATGCGGCTCGTCGAGCACGGCGGCGGCGCGATTGCATCGGGCAGCATCGCGTTCAGGCGACGCGGCGGGCAGGTGCTCGATCTCGCGCGCGCATCCACGGCCACGATGCGCGGCGTGCGCGGCGCGGACATCGCCATGATCTTTCAGGAGCCGATGACATCGTTGAATCCGGTCTTCACCGTGGGCGATCAGATTGCCGAGGCGATCGCGCTGCATCAGGGCAAGAGCCGCGCGGAAGCACGCAACGAAGTGCTGCGCCTGCTCGATCTCGTGCGCATTCCCGAGGCGCGGCGCGTGTTCGGGCGTTATCCGCATCAGTTGTCAGGCGGCATGCGTCAACGCGTGATGATCGCGATGGCGCTCTCGTGCAAGCCCGCGCTGCTGATCGCCGACGAACCGACCACCGCGCTCGATGTGACCATTCAGGCGCAGATTCTGCAGCTTATACGCGGCTTGCAGAACGAGATGAACATGGGCGTGATCTTCATCACGCATGACATGGGCGTGGTTGCCGAAGTGGCAGACCGCGTGCTGGTGATGTATCGCGGGGAGAAGGTGGAAGAAGCGGCCTCGGACGAATTGTTCGGGAACCCGAAGCATAGCTATACGAAGGCGCTGCTTGCCGCGGTTCCCACGCTCGGCGCGATGCGCGGCACCGCGTCTCCCGCGAAATTTCCCATCCTCGAAGTAGAGCCTGCCGTACTGGCTCCCGACGATGCCAGCGCCCTGCGTCCCTCCGAAGCCGTCGAGCACGAGCGCCAGCCCGAGGTCGATCAAAACAGCGCGCCCATTCTGCGCGTGCGCGATCTCGTCACGCGCTTTCCCGTTAAAAGCGGCTTGTTCGGACGCACGACCGCTGCCGTGCATGCGGTCGAGCAAGTGAGCTTCGATCTTCGTCGCGGCGAAACGCTTGCGCTCGTTGGCGAATCAGGTTGCGGCAAATCGACGACAGGTCGTTCGTTGCTAAGGCTCGTGGAAAGCCAGAGCGGTTCCATCGAATTCGACGGACGCGATATCAGCAAGTTGCAAGGCCCTGAATTGCAGGCGTTGCGGCGCAATATCCAGTTCATTTTTCAGGACCCGTTTGCCTCGCTCAATCCGCGTTTGACCGTGGGATTTTCGGTGATGGAACCGCTGCTCGTACACAAGGTCGCAAGCGGCAAGGAAGCACAGGCGCGCGTGGACTGGCTGCTCGATAAAGTCGGCTTGCCGCCCGAAGCCGCGCAACGTTATCCACATGAATTCTCGGGCGGACAGCGGCAACGTATCGCGATTGCGCGTGCGCTGGCGTTGAATCCCAAGGTCGTGATCGCGGATGAATCCGTCTCCGCGCTCGATGTATCCGTGCGTGCGCAGATCGTCAATCTCATGCTCGATTTGCAAAGCGAACTGGGCGTGGCGTATCTGTTCATCTCGCATGACATGGCCGTGGTGGAGCGCGTGAGTCATCGCGTGGCGGTGATGTATCTCGGGCAGATCGTGGAGATCGGGCCGCGTGCATCCGTGTTCGAAGCGCCGCGTCATCCATACACGAGAAAGCTGATGAGTGCCGTGCCGGTCGCCGATCCATCGCGCCGTCACGCCGCGCGCATGCTCGCTGCCGACGAGATTCCGAGCCCCATTCGCATGCTCGGCGATGAGCCTGTCGTCGCGAAGCTCGTTGCTGTCGGACCGGACCATTACGTTGCCGAGCATCATGTCGGCGGCGCTTATTGATATTGAAGCCGAAGAAGAAACCACAACGTCAAAGGAGTTGAACGATGCCGATTTCTTCCACCCTGCGCGCGCTGATCGCGGCGAGCGCCATCGCCGCGCTGTCGCCGGTCGCTGCATTCGCACAAAGCACCGCCGTGATGGCCGTCGCCTCGACCTTCACGACAATGGACCCGTACGACGCCAACGACACGCTCTCGCAGGCCGTCTGCAAGTCGTTCTATCAGGGCTTGTATGGCTTCGACAAGGACATGAAGATTCATCCCGTGCTCGCGACGGGTTACGAAGCCAGCACCGATGCCAAGGTCTACACGATCCACTTGCGCCAGGGCGTGAAGTTTCACGACGGCACCGACTTCAACGCTGACGCCGTGAAAGCCGTGTTCGATCGCGTGACCGATCCGAATAACCATCTCAAGCGCTACAACCTGTTCAACAAGATCGAGAAGACCGAAGTGATCGATCCGTACACGGTGAAGATCACGCTCAAGTTCCCGTTCTCGGCGTTCATCAATGTGCTGGCGCATCCGTCGGCGGTGATGATCTCGCCCACGGCGTTGCAGAAGTATGGCAAGGACATCGCGTTTCATCCGGTGGGCACGGGTCCGTTCGAGTTCGTCGAATGGAAGCAGACGGACGACATGAAGGTGAAGAAGTTCGCGGGCTACTGGCAAAAGGGCTTGCCGAGGATCGACATGATCGACTGGAAGCCGGTGGTGGACAACAACACGCGCGCGGCCTTGATGCAAACCGGCGAAGCCGATTTCGCGTTTCAGGTGCCGTTCGAACAGGCCGCGACGCTGGCATCCAGTCCGAAGGTCGATCTGATCGCCGCGCCTTCGATCATTCAGCGCTATATCAGCCTGAACATGCAGCAGAAGCCGTTCGACAATCCGAAGGTGCGCGAGGCGCTCAATTACGCGGTCAACAAAGAGGCGCTGGTGAAGGTGGCATTCGCGGGCTACGCGACGCCAGCGGAAGGCGTCGTGCCGCCGGGCGTGGACTTCGCGACCAAGCTCGGCCCGTGGAAATACGATCCCGCGAAGGCGCGCGAACTGCTCAAGGAAGCGGGCTATCCGAACGGCTTCGAGACCGTGTTGTGGTCGGGCTATAACTACACGACGGCGCAGAAGATCATTCAGTTCGTGCAGCAACAACTGGCGCAAGTCGGTATCAAGGCAAGCGTGGAAGCGCTCGAATCCGGGCAACGTGTGCAACGCGTGGAAAGCGCGCCCGATCCGAAGACCGCGCCGGTGCGCATGTTCTATATCGGCTGGTCGTCATCGACGGGCGAAGCGGACTGGGCGCTTTCGCCCTTGCTGTCGGGTGCATCGTTCCCGCCGAAGCTGTTTAATACGGCCTACTACAAAAACGATGAAGTGGATGCCGACCTTCAAAAAGCGCTCGCCACGACCGACCGCAACGAAAAGACCCAGCTCTACGCAGACGCACAAAAACGTATCTGGGCCGATGCACCGTGGATCTTCCTCGTCACGGAAAAGGTCGTGTATGCGCGCAGCAAGCGTCTTTCCGGCGCTTACGTCATGCCCGATGGCTCCTTCAATTTCGACGAGATCGCCATCAAGTAAATCGACGCGATGTTTAACTTCCTCGCCAAACGCCTGCTTGGCCTTTTACCGACGCTCGTGATCGTCGCGGTGCTGGTGTTTCTGTTCGTGCATCTGTTACCGGGCGATCCCGCGCGTCTGGCTGCCGGTCCCGAAGCGGACGAAGCAACAGTCGCGCTCGTGCGTGCCGATCTCGGACTGGACAAGCCCTTGCCGCAACAACTGGTGAGTTTCTTCGGCCACGCGCTGCACTTCGACTTCGGCAATTCGACGCGCAGCAAGCGGCCCGTGTCCACCGAAATCGGCGAGCGCTTCATGCCGACGCTGTGGCTCACGCTCGCGAGCATGGCGTGGGCGGTGGTGTTCGGCATGGCGATCGGGATCGCTTCTGCAGTGTGGCGTAACCGCTGGCCGGACCGGCTCGGCATGACGCTCGCGGTGTCGGGTATTTCGTTTCCCGCCTTCGCGCTCGGCATGCTGCTGATGGAGATATTTTCGGTCAAGCTCGGCTGGCTGCCTATCGTGAGCGACGGCACATGGAAGGGTTACGTGCTGCCTTCGCTCACGTTGGGCGCGGCCGTCGCGGCGGTGATGGCGCGCTTCACGCGAGCATCGTTCGTGGAAGTGCTGGGCGAGGACTTCGTGCGCACCGCGCGCGCCAAGGGCGTGCATGAGCCGATGGTCATTCTCAAGCATTGCCTGCGCAACGCGATGATTCCCGTCGTCACCATGATGGGCCTTCAGTTCGGCTTTCTGCTCGGCGGCTCGATTGTCGTTGAGAAGGTGTTCAATTGGCCGGGCCTCGGCCGCCTGCTCGTGGATGCCGTCGAAATGCGCGACTATCCGGTGATTCAGGCGGAAGTGCTGTTGTTCTCGCTGGAGTTCATCGTCATCAATCTGATCGTGGATGTGCTGTATGCGGTCATCAATCCCACCATCCGCTTCAAGTGAGAAAGTGAGAACGTCATGAGCGCGACAATAGAAACCACGGTGGACGATGCACCCAAAATCCGCACGCCGTGGACCGAGTTCTGGCGCAAGTTCAGGCAGCAACCGGTGGCGCTGGCGGCGGGCGTGTTCGTCGTACTGCTGATTATCGTCGCGGTGATCGCACCATATATCGCGCCGTACGATCCGGAAAACTTCTTCGATTACGATGCCCTCAACGCAGGCCCATCCGCCGCGCACTGGTTCGGCGTGGATTCGCTGGGCCGCGATATTTTGAGCCGCATACTCGTGGGCAGCCGTATTTCGCTTTCGGCGGGTCTGTTATCGGTCGTGATCGGCGCGGTGATTGGCACGTTCTTCGGATTGCTTGCGGGCTATTACGAGGGCTGGTGGGATCGTATCGTCATGCGTATTTCGGACGTGCTGTTCGCGTTTCCGGGGATTTTGCTCGCCATCGGCGTGGTCGCGATTCTCGGCAACGGCATGGTCAACGTGGTGTGCGCGGTGGCGATCTTCAGCATTCCTGCCTTTGCGCGGCTCGTGCGCGGCAATACGCTGGCGCTGAAGCATCTGACCTATATCGAGGCGGCGCGCAGCATCGGGGCATCGGACTGGACGATCATCGCGCGGCACATTCTGCCGGGAACGATCTCGTCGGTCGTGGTGTACTTCACGATGCGCATCGGCACCTCGATCATCACGGCGGCGAGCCTGTCGTTTCTCGGACTCGGCGCGCAGCCGCCCACGCCCGAGTGGGGCGCCATGCTCAACGAAGCGCGCGCCGACATGGCGACCGCGCCGCACGTCGCCATCTTTCCGAGCCTTGCGATCTTCTTCACGGTGCTTGCCTTCAACCTGCTCGGCGACGGCCTGCGCGACGCGCTGGACCCGAAACTCGACCGCCCATGACGCATATCGGCTTGCTCGATGCCGGTCCGCGCGGCAGCATCGCGGATATCGCGGGCGTGACGGTCGGCCATTGCACGCTCGCGCACGATGACGTGCAGACCGGCATCACCGTTATCCGTCCGCACGGCGACGATGTGTATCGCGCGAAAGTGCCTGCGGGCGCGTGCGTGATCAATGGCTTCGGCAAGAGCGTGGGGCTGGTGCAGACCGATGAACTCGGCGTGCTGGAAACGCCGATTGCGCTGACCAATACGTTCGCTGTGGGGACGGTGGCGAATGCGCAGATTCGCGCCGCCATCGATGCGAACCCGCTGATCGGGCGCGACTGGCCGAGCGTCAATCCGCTCGTGTTCGAATGCAACGATGGCTATCTAAACGACATGCAGGCGTTCGCGGTCGAAGCGCGTCATTACACTGAAGCATTCG
The DNA here is from genome assembly GCF_057612605.2 of Caballeronia sp. A2-2. Lineage (NCBI taxonomy): Bacteria > Pseudomonadati > Pseudomonadota > Betaproteobacteria > Burkholderiales > Burkholderiaceae > Caballeronia > Caballeronia sp. A2-2. Next base: position 395,152 of record NZ_CM172588.1, read on the forward strand.
ATGCTTGCAGCGCCGACTTCGCACGCGGCGCAGTGGGCGCGGGGCGCGGCATGTCGTGCTTCGAACTGAAAGGCGGGATCGGCACGGCTTCGCGTGTGGCGCGCATCGGCGAACATGCATACATGACGGGCGCGCTCGTGCTGGCGAACTTCGGGCGCTTGCCGCAACTCACGATCGCAGGCGATGCCATCGGCCGCCGTCTGCAAGCCGCGCGCGAATCGCACGCACCCGAGCAAGGCTCCATCATCATGATCCTCGCCACCGATGCGCCGCTCGACGCGCGTCAGCTTCGCCGTCTCGCGATGCGCGCCGCCGCCGGTCTCGCGCGCACCGGTTCGTGTTTCGGGCATGGCAGCGGCGATATCGCGCTGGCGTTCTCGACCGCCTACACCGTGCCGCACGATGCCGCCTTCGTCACACTTCCGCCGCTCGTCGCCGATGCGCGGCTCGATCCCGTGTTTCAGTCGGCGGCGGATTGCGTCGAACAGGCCATCGTCGATGCGCTTTATAGCGCGGGTTCAGTCACGGGACGCAACGGGCACCGGCGCCTTTCGCTCAAGGACGCGCAAGCCGTGGTGAACGCAGGCGATACCGGTAAAATGCCGAACTGAGGTCATCGTTCAATTCAAAAGAAGACGGTCTGAATTCATGTATTTGTCGATCATCGCGGTGGGCGTCGGCGGCGGGTTGGGCTCGCTGCTCAGATGGGTGCTCGGGTTGCGCCTGAACGCCGTCTTCCCAAACTTGCCACTCGGCACATTGGCGTCGAATATCATTGCCGGTTACATCATCGGCGTGGCAGTAGCGTTCTTCGCGCGCATGCCGGCGCTGCCGGTCGAATGGCGGCTGTTCGTCATCACCGGCCTGATGGGCGGTCTTTCGACCTTCTCGACTTTCTCCGCCGAAGTGGTCGCGCACCTCCAGCAAGGCCGCACCGGCTGGGCGCTCGGGGAAATCGCCATCCATGTTTGCTCGTCACTTTTGATGACGGCGCTCGGCATTGCGACGGTGGCTATCCTGACCTGAATGTGGTTTTGTCCTAATTCATTGGCATACCGAAAGACGCGGGTCATCTTTCGCGCATAATCTTTCTTTTTCACGCGGTTCTATTCTCAATGCATCAACGCAATAAAGAAGGTGATGAAATGCGCGGACTCCCGTTTAACGATGTCAGGCTGTATGAACCCGAAGACCTCGACAGCGTGACGGAAGTGTTCCTTCGTTCAGTGCGCGAAACGAAGTCTCAATACAATCCGGATCAGATCGAGGCCTGGGCAGACATCGATTACGAGAAATGGGTGCAGGAACGTGAAAACCGGCCGACCTGGGTCGCCATGCACGAGGGTAAGGTGGTGGGCTTTATCGATCTCCACGTCAACGGACTGATCGACATGCTGTATGTGCTTCCGGAACATCAGCGGCGTGGCGTGGCCACCGCGTTGCTTGCGCGACTTGAGGCCGAGGCCGCCGAGGCGGAAGTCACCGTGCTTCACACCTACGCAAGCACGACCGCGCAACCGTTCTTCGAGCGGTGCGGTTACATCACGCTGCTGGGCCGGACGGTGACGGTGCGCGGCGAGCAGTTTGTCCAGTTCGTGATGGAGAAAAAGATCTGATGTCCCACCCTCGATTTGTCTAGACAAGGTCGTGATGCGTGGCCTAGGAGAATCCCTTAAAGCCTCTTGTTTCGGCTGTCTTGCCCGTTTAGACTGAGGTCTGACTTGTATAGACAGGATGAACCATGATCACGCTCACGCCCGGCAAGCTCACGCTGCCGCAATTGCGCCGCATCGCGCGCGGCGCAGATTCCTTGCGGCTCGACCCGGCCAGCTTCGCCGCCATCGATGCCAGCGCGCAGGCGGTGGCCGCGATCGCCGCGAAGGGTGATCCGGCCTACGGCATCAACACGGGTTTCGGGCGTTTGGCCAATACGCATATTCCGGCCGACCAGCTCGAACTCCTGCAGCGCAATCTGGTGCTCTCGCACGCGGTGGGCGTGGGCGAGCCGATGTCGCGTCCGGTCGTGCGTCTTTTGATGGCGCTCAAGCTGTCGAGTCTCGGGCGCGGTCATTCGGGCATCCGGCGCGAGGTCATCGACGCGCTCGTCACGCTGTTCAATGCCGATGTCCTGCCGATCATCCCGGTCAAGGGTTCGGTCGGCGCATCCGGCGATCTTGCGCCGCTCGCGCATATGTCCACCGTGCTGCTCGGTCTCGGCGAAGTCACCATTCGCGGCGAACGGGCCAGCGCATCGGACGGGCTCGCTGTCGCCGGCCTCAAGCCGCTCACCTTGCAGGCGAAGGAAGGGCTGGCGCTGCTCAACGGCACGCAGGCATCGGCCGCGCTCGCGCTGTACAACCTCTCCGCGATCGAAGACCTGTTCCGCACCGGGCTGGTCGCGGGCGCGTTGTCGGTCGATGCCGCCGCCGGTTCCGTCGTCCCTTTCGATGCGCGCATTCATGAACTGCGCGGCCATCGCGGTCAGATCGATGCCGCCGCTGCCTACCGCGCGTTGTTGAAAGGCTCGGGCATCAATCTGTCGCATGCCGATTGCGAGAAAGTGCAGGACCCGTACAGCCTGCGTTGCCAGCCGCAAGTCATGGGCGCATGCCTCGACCAGATGCGTCATGCGGCGAGCGTGCTGCTGATCGAAGCGAACGCCGTGTCCGACAATCCGCTGATCTTCCCGGACACGGGCGAAGTGCTGTCCGGCGGCAACTTTCATGCGGAGCCGGTTGCTTTCGCCGCCGACAATCTCGCGCTCGCGGCGGCGGAAATCGGCGCGCTGGCGGAGCGCCGCATCGCGTTGCTGATCGATGCCACGCTCTCCGGTCTGCCGCCGTTCCTCGTGCGCGATGGCGGCGTCAATTCGGGCTTCATGATCGCGCATGTGACGGCGGCGGCGCTGGCCTCCGAGAACAAGACGCTGGCGCATCCGGCCTCGGTGGATTCGCTGCCGACTTCGGCGAATCAGGAAGATCACGTGTCGATGGCGACCTTCGCGGCGCGCAAGCTCGGCGACATCGCCAGCAACACGGCGAATATTCTCGCCATCGAATTGCTCGCTGCGTCGCAGGGCGTGGATTTGCGCGCGCCGCACCGGACCAGCGCGCCGCTCGCGAATGTGATGGAGACGCTGCGCGCGCAGGTGCCGCATTACGATCTGGACCGCTACTTCGCGCCGGATATCGCCGCTGTCGCCACGCTCGTGCAACAGGGCGAGATCGCGCGGCATAGTCCGTTCGCGTTCGAGTCGGAAGCGTCGGAAGCGCAGGCATGAGCACGCCCGCGTACCAGGAGATCAAGGACTACATCCTGCGACGCATCCACGGTGGCGAGTGGAAGGAGGGCGATCAGGTGCCCTCCGAGAACGAACTGTCGCGCGAGTTCAAGGTCGCGCGCATGACCGTGAACCGCGCGCTACGCGAGTTGACTGCCGAACAAGTGCTTACACGCGTGCAAGGCGCGGGCACGTTCGTCGCGCAGCCTAAATACGCATCCACGCTCGTCGAAATTCGCAGCATTTCCGATGAAATCGCGGCACGCGGTCATGTTTATCGCGCGGAGGTGCTGCTTCTGGGCGCGACCATCGTCGAGGAAACGCTGGCTGCCGAAATGCAACTTGCGCTCGGCAGTCCGGTGTTTCATTCGCGCGTGCTGCACTTCGAGAACGATGAGCCGGTGCAGATGGAAGATCGCCACGTGAACCCCGCGCTCGCGCCGGAATATGCGCGGCAGGATTTCACGAGCATCACGCCGAATCAGTATTTGATGGTGGCCGCGCCGTTGCAGCGCGTCGAATACCGGATCGAGGCTTCTGTGCCGCCTGACGCGATTCGCCAGGCGCTTGCCATGAAGGAACATGCGCCGTGTCTGCTGCTGCATCGTCGGACATGGTCGCGGGATGCGGTGGCATCAGTCGCCAATCTTTGGCATCCGGGCGACCGTTATCAGTTCACCGGCCACTTTTGATGACGACGATTATTTGAGGCGGATCGATTTTCAACGTGATGGTGCGGCGGGAGAAAGCGCGGGCGCCGAACGGCACGAGTCGTTTCTGACGCGCCGATGACAATTGTCTGGCGTAGCTGCAATCCACGGTGGTCGGCGGAGCCACTTCTCTCGCACTGAGCGTTAAAAATCGCGTATAAACAATAAGTTAAGCAAAAAACAACCAGATCGAAATCCACCTACCCCGCGAATTTGATTATTGCAACCGGAACAATTAAGTTTCGTGCAAATTAGGGTTTCCCCGATGTCCTTCGCCTCCTAAACTTGTTTTCAACCGAAGCGAAATCAGAAAGCGCTTAAAAACAAAGCGATTCCCGATTCCGGCTTCGATCTCTCAAAACAAGATTTCTGGAGGTTCATCATGATCAAGGCATTCGTTCCCGCACTCGTCATCGCTTCGGCTTTGGCCGCTCCGACTTTCGCTTTCGCACAGTCGCAAGACAACAACGGCCCGGTGACCCGCGCCGAAGTGCGCGCGGATCTGGTTCGACTCGAACAAGCGGGCTACAACCCGTCGACGGATCGCGTGGATTACCCAAAGAACATTCAGGCCGCCGAAGCGCGCGTGCATGCTCAGCAAGGCGATTCGAGCTACGGCGGTTCGACGGCAGGTTCGTCGGCTTCGGGTTCGGCGCGCTCGAATATCTCGATGTCCGATCGTGGCTCGGTCTACTTCGGCCACTAAGCAATATTTGGCAGGGCGCAGTAGAGGTGCAGCAGGAAGTGAAGTAAGTTGCGAGAAGCGCAGTGTGCAGTAAAGAAAACGCCAACGGCCTTCGGGCAGTTGGCGTTTTTTTATGCGATCGATGGAGCCGATCAGCCCTCCTTGCGCGGCGACACGGCTCCACAGGCACGAATTACCAGCCGCACGACCTCTTCCGTTTGCGCTTCATAGGCCTTGTTTGTGAGCGCGCGCTTGCCCTTGATCGCGCGAATCTGCGCGTCGAAATCGGCATAGTGCTGCGTGATCGCCCAGATCATGAACATGAAGGTCTGCGCATCGACCGGGGCAAGCAGGCCGCGCACGATCCAGTTTTCGATGACGATCACGCGCGTATCCAGCCACGGCTTCACGCGTTCCGTGAGAATGTCCTGCATGTGATTCGCGCCCTGGATGATCTCGCTCGCCCACACCTTCGAGCCGAGCGGACGCCGCCGCGACAACTCCATCTTCGCGCGCACATAACCGCCGATCGCTTCCACCGGATCGTCGCTGCATTCGAAGGTATCCGCCGCGCGATGCCAGTCCTCGAACAGGTCTTCGAGCACGCGCCGGTAAAGCGCGAGTTTCGTCGGAAAGTAGTAATGCAGATTGGCTTTCGGCAGTCCCGCGCGTTCGGCAATCAACGCGGTGCTCGCGCCTTCGAGGCCTTTTTCCGCGAAAACCGCTTCGGCGCAGGCGAGAAGTTGCGCTTCGTTGGTCTCGCGAATCTGGGCCTTGCGCCGCCGCAAAGGCGGGGCAGCGTTCTCATGTTCGGCGATGCGTGCCGCCGCTTCGTCGTGTCTCATCGTGTCGTCCGAATGCCTTGTGTGGCGCATCGTGCCTGAATCGCGCGCTTTATGCACGCGGCTTTGTTCGTGAGAGCCTGTCATGCTGCATCGCAATGGCATGCCGGTTCCTGCGTGCGCTCGTTCGCGGCGAATTCAAAAAGTCATTGATTTGCTTATTTTGATCGGCTAAAACCTGTCCAGTCGGACAAGTTTTGCACGACGCTCTAAAAATAAAAAGCACCTTAAAAAGCAGTCCCCCACACTCGAAGTCCTTTTGTAAGGAGCGAGACGCATGAACGTGGCATCGGATGCACTCAGGGAAATCGAGAAGGCTGGGCTCGATACCGCTCTCAAGGTCAATGGCCAGCGCCTGTGGGACAGTCTCATGACGATGGCGAAGATCGGCGCCACGCCCAAAGGCGGTGTGTGCCGTCTGGCGCTGACCGATCTGGATCGGGACGGACGCGATCTTATCGTTAGTTGGGCGAAGGAAGCGGGTTGCACGGTGAGCGTCGATCAGATGGGCAACGTGTTCATGCGCCGCGCGGGACGCAATCCCGACGCGCTGCCCGTCATGACCGGATCGCACGCGGATTCGCAGCCTACGGGCGGACGTTTCGATGGCATCTACGGCGTGCTGGGCGGTCTCGAAGTGATTCGGACGCTTAACGATCAGGGCATCGAGACCGAGCATCCGGTGGAAGTCGTGATCTGGACCAACGAAGAAGGCTCGCGATTCGCGCCCGCGATGGTGGCGTCCGGCGTATTCGCAGGCGTGTTCTCGCTCGATTACGGCCTTTCGCGCAAGGACGTGGATGGCAAGACCATCGGCGAGGAACTCAAGCGTATTGGCTATGCGGGCGATGTGCCGTGCGGTGGACGCAAGTTACACGCGGCATTCGAACTGCATATCGAGCAGGGGCCGATTCTCGAAGCCGAGGACAAGACGGTCGGCGTGGTCACAGATGCGCAGGGTCAGCGCTGGTATGAAATCACGCTGACCGGACAAGAGGCGCACGCGGGCCCCACGCCCATGCCGCGTCGCAAGGACGCGTTGCTTGGCGCATCGCGCGTGGTCGATCTGGTGAATCGCATCGGGCTGAATCATGCGCCGCTCGCGTGCGCGACGGTCGGCATGATGCAGGTGTACCCGAACTCGCGCAACGTGATTCCGGGCCGCGTGTTCTTCACCGTCGATTTCCGTCATCCCGACGATGCCGTGCTCGCGCAGATGGACGCCGCCTTGCGTGATGGCGTGGCGCGCATCGCAGGCGAGATTGGTTTGCAGACCGAACTGGAACAAATCTTCTATTACGCGCCGATCAAGTTCGATAGCGCGTGCGTTGCGTCCGTGCGGGCGGCGGCGCAGCGCTTTGGCTATTCGCATCGCGACATGGTGTCCGGTGCGGGCCATGACGCGTGCTATCTCTCGCAAGTCGCGCCCACGTCGATGGTGTTCGTGCCGTGCGTCGATGGCATCAGCCATAACGAGGTTGAAGACGCCACGCTTGAATGGATCGAAGCGGGCGCGAACGTGCTGCTGCATGCCATGGTCGAGCGTGCTTTGGAACCGGCTTCGTAAGACATCCGAATAAACGTGGTTCTGAAAACCGTGCACGCCCCACACGTGCACGGCGGGTAGTGTCTTAACCGAAGACAAGGAACGCGCATGACCATGAAAGCGAAAGAAGCCATCGCGGGCGGCCGTGCATCGCAGGAACAACTTGCATGCGAATTCTCGGATGTCGCGCCTTTGCTCGATGCCACCGCCGCAGCAGCGGCCGCGAGCCGTTGCCACTATTGCTACGACGCGCCCTGCGTGCAGGCATGCCCGACGCAGATCGATATACCAAGCTTCATTCGCAAGATCGGCAATGGCAACTTGAAAGGCGCGGCAGTGGATATTCTTTCGGCCAATCCGCTGGGCGGCATGTGTGCGCGCGTGTGCCCGACGGAGATTCTGTGCGAAGGCGCATGCGTGCGGAATCATCAGGATGACGAACCTGTAAAGATAGGCGCATTGCAACGCCATGCAACCGATTGGGCGATGGCCAAAGGCGAGCCCATGTTCAAACGCGCGCCGGAAACGGGCCGGCGCATTGCGATTATCGGTGCGGGGCCGGCGGGACTTGCCTGCGCGTATCGGCTGGCATTGGCGGGACATCATGCCGTGATTTTCGATGCGCGCGCCAAGGCGGGCGGTCTCAACGAATACGGCATCGCAGCTTATAAAACCGTTGAGGATTTCGCGCAGCGCGAGATCGAATGGCTGGTTTCGATTGGTGGCATCGAGATAAAAACGGACATGGCGCTCGGCCGCGACTTCACGCTCGACGATTTGCGCAAGCAATACGACGCGGTGTTCCTTGCGTTCGGACTTGCAGGCGTGCGGGAACTCGCGTTAGAAGGCGAATTGCTTGCAGGCGTGATGAATGCGGTCGATTTCATCGAGCAAGTGCGTCAGGCCGATGACCTCGCGCGCGTGCCGGTCGGACGTCGCGTGGTGGTGATTGGCGGCGGCAATACCGCGGTCGATGCAGCGGTGCAGAGCCGCAAACTCGGCGCGGCGTCAGTGACGATGGCCTATCGACGCGGCGTGGATAACATGAGCGCGACGTGGGCCGAGCGCGAATTCGCGCAGCACAACGGCGTGAGCATCGTCACGCATGCGAAGCCCGTGCGGCTGATCGGCGTGGAAGGCCAAGTAACAGGCGTCGAATTCGAACGTGAAGGCGAACGCTTCACGATCGATGCGGACATGGTGCTCAAGGCAATCGGCCAGACGCTCGTGCAGAATGGTCTGGATGCCGAATTATTGACGCTCGATGGCGGACGCATCGTCACCGATGAAAACCGTCAGACCACGCTCGCGAAGGTGTGGGCGGGCGGCGATTGCGCGACGCATGAAGGACTCGATCTCACCGTGCAGGCCGTGCAGGATGGCAAGCTCGCGGCGGCGTCGATCGATGCATCGTTCGCGCTGACTGCGATCAAAGCCGCCTGATCCCATACAAGGAGCCGAAAAAACATGGCCGATCTTACTTGCACCATTGCTGGCATCACATCGCCGAATCCGTTCTGGCTTGCGTCCGCGCCGCCGACCGACAAGGCCTATAACGTCAATCGCGCATTCGAGGCGGGTTGGGGCGGCGTCGTATGGAAAACGCTCGGACTCGACCCGCATGTGGTGAATGTCAGTTCGCGTTACGGTGCCGTTCAATGGAACGGGCAACGCATGGCAGGACTAAATAATATCGAGCTCATTACAGACCGTCCGCTCGATGTGAACCTGCGCGAAATTGAGCAGGTCAAGCGTGATTGGCCGGACCGCGCGCTTATCGTTTCATTGATGGTGCCGTGCAACGAGCGCGACTGGAAATGGATTCTCACGCAGGTGGAAGACACCGGCGCCGATGCGGTCGAACTGAATTTCGGTTGCCCGCACGGCATGAGCGAACGCGGCATGGGCGCGGCGGTCGGGCAGGTGCCTGAGTATGTCGAGATGGTCACGCGCTGGGTCAAGGAAGGCACGAAGCTGCCGTGTCTCGTGAAGCTGACGCCGAACATCAGCGACATTCGCACGGGTTCGCGCGCGGCATTCAAGGGCGGCGCGGATGGCGTGTCGCTCATCAACACGATCAACTCGATCGTCGCGGTCGATCTGGATGCCATGGCGCCAATGCCAACCGTCGATGGCAAGGGCACGCATGGCGGCTATTGCGGCCCGGCCGTCAAGCCGATCGCGCTGAACATGGTCGCGGAAATCGCGCGCGATCCGGAAACGCCGAACCTGCCTATCTCGGGCATCGGCGGTATTTCTTCATGGCGCGATGCCGCCGAATTCATGGTGCTCGGCGCGGGCAGCGTGCAGGTTTGCACGGCGGCGATGCACTATGGCTTTCGCATCGTCTCTGATCTGACCGATGGCCTTTCGAACTGGATGGACGAAAAAGGTTACGCCACGCTCGACGACATTCGCGGTCGCGCGGTGCCCAATGTCACGGACTGGAAGTACCTCAACATGCAGTACGACATCAAGGCGCGCATCGATCAGGACAAGTGCATTCAGTGCGGCCTGTGTCATATCGCATGCGAGGACACGTCGCATCAGGCGATCTTGAAAGAGAAGGACGGCAAGCGTCATTTCGAAGTAGTGGATGCGGAATGCGTCGGCTGCAATCTCTGCATGCATGTGTGTCCGGTGGAGCAGTGCATCACCATGGAACGGGTGGATGCGGGTGAATACTCGAACTGGACCACGCATCCGAACAATCCTGCGCGGGTCGGTGCGGAAGAACCGGCCAAGGCCGCCTGAACCTTAGGATAACGTCATTTTTTACGGGAGCGCATCCGATGAAGCAAGCCGTGCATGACGTGAAGGCGAGCAGTCTATACAACGACGATCTTGCGCCGACCGGTCCCGCGCAGCGCACGTGGAAGTGGTATCACTTCGCGGCGCTGTGGGTCGGCATGGTGATGAACATTGCGTCGTACATGCTCGCGGCGGGTTTGACGGAGCAGGGCATGTCGCCGTGGCAGGCGGTGGCGACCGTGTTGCTCGGCAATGTGATCGTGCTCGCGCCGATGCTGCTGATCGGTCATGCCGGCGCGAAGCACGGCATTCCGTATGCGGTGCTGGTGCGTTCGTCGTTCGGCACGCAGGGCGCGAAGTTGCCGGCGTTGTTGCGCGCGATCGTCGCGTGTGGATGGTATGGGATTCAGACGTGGCTCGGCGGCAGTGCCATCTATACGTTGTTGAATATTCTTACTGGCAATGCATTGCATGGTGCGGCGTTGCCGATGCTCGATATTTCTATCGGTCAGCTCGCGTGTTTTCTTGTGTTCTGGGCACTGCAAATCTATTTCATCTTGCATGGCACGGATTCCATTCGCTGGCTCGAAAGCTGGTCTGCGCCGATTAAAGTCGTCATGTGTATTGCGCTTGTCTGGTGGGCGACGACTAAAGCAGGCGGCATTGGCTCGATGCTTTCCGCGCCTTCGCAATTCGTGGCCGGTGGCAAGAAAGAAGGTCTGTTTTGGGCGACGTTTTGGCCCGGCCTCACGGCGATGGTCGGATTCTGGGCGACGCTTGCGCTCAATATTCCCGACTTCACGCGGTTTGCGCGGTCGCAGCGCGATCAGATCATCGGGCAATCGATTGGCTTGCCTGCGCCGATGGCTTTGTTGTCGGTGATTTCTGTTGTTGTGACATCGGCTACCGTGGTGATTTATGGCAAGGCTATCTGGGACCCGATCGATCTCACTAGCCGCATGACGGGGATTGGAGTTGGGGTTGCCCTCGTGATTCTCACGCTCGATACGATGTGCTGTAACCTTGCTGCTAATCTTGTTGGTCCTGCTTACGATTTTTCCAGCCTGTGGCCGAAGGGGATTTCTTATCGCGCGGGCGGGATGATTACGGCTACTATCGCCATTGTCATGATGCCGTGGAAGATTCTGGCTACCACTCAGGGGTATATTTTTACCTGGCTCGTGGGGTATTCGGCGTTGCTCGGGCCTGTTGCCGGGATCATGATGGTGGATTACTTTTTTATTCGCGGGACGCGGATCGATCAGCGGGAACTCTTTGATGAGAACGGGGAGTATTCGTATAGCGGGGGGTGGAATTTGGCGGCTGTTGTGGCGCTTGTGTTAGGCGTGGCACCTAATTTGCCGGGGTTTTTGCATACGGCGTTTCCGGGTTCGTTTTCTGGCGTGCCTGCGGTGTTTAATGTGATCTATACGTATGCTTGGTTTGTGGGCTTGTTTATCGCTGCTGTGGTTTATGGGGCTTGGATGAAGGTTTTTAGAGGCGTTCGTGGAGGAGTGGTTGGGGTTTGAGGGTTTTTTGGTGGTTCTGCTGCTGTTGGTTGTGTTGTTTATGCAGTAGCCGCCTCCCCGGCGGGGGGGTAACTTTCTTTGCTGCTGCAAAGAAAGTCACCAAAGAAAGCAGCTTTTTACCCCATGCTCGATGGCTGGAGAGGGTGGTCTGGATTAACGATTGCGGTGGCCGCGTTAGGATGTCCTACGCATAACAAGCCGCTTAGGCACCCTACGATCAAATGCTCGAAGCCTCAACTCTTAGTGGACCGCATTCATTGTTTCGGCCATGCGCTGCGCGCGCTGAGAGAGTAAGAGAAGAACCCCGCAGCATGCGAGCGCCCAGCCTCAACAGACGGCATCGCATCCACGCTATCGGGCCCTAAGTTGACGGGAGCTTCCATGAAAGTGCTGGCGAACGTAGGGCCGAATAGCAATAGTGTGGGGAGGTTTGAGGTGGCTGGACACTAGTAGGCTGCGGGGTTCCGTTTCTCTACTCTCGGCGCGCGTAGCGCGTGGCCGAAGGAATGAATGCGGTCCACTAACGCTGAAGAATTCGAGTGCGAAATCGCGAGGTTGCCCATGCGCTTTGCTAAACGAAAGAAGTTCTATTGCGGCCACTGTATGGTTAATTCAGGCCACCCTTTCCAGCCAGCGTGCGGAGGGGTAAAAGCTGCTTTCTTTGGTGACTTTCTTTGCAGCAGCAAAGAAAGTTACCCCCCCGCCGGGGAGGCGGCTACTGAATAAACAGCACAACCAACAGAAGCGCCTTCACCGCAATCAAACGAGACACGAAGCAAAAGGAGAGAACCTCAAATGCCAACCCTGATCCGCGGCGGCACCATCATCGCCCCTGACCGCACCTACCGGGCCGACATCCTATGCGCCGACCCGGAATCCGGCGGCACGATACTGGAAATCGCCGAAAACATCCAACCGCCAGCAAACACAAAAACAATCGACGCAGGAAACCAATACGTCATGCCCGGCGGCATCGACCCTCACACGCATATGGAACTGCCCTTCATGGGCACCACCGCCAGCGACGATTTCTACACAGGCACAGCAGCGGGCCTATCGGGTGGAACCACAAGCATCATAGATTTCGTGATCCCAAGCCCAAAACAACCGCTCATGGAAGCGTTCAAGGAATGGCGCGGCTGGGCCGAGAAAGCGTCATCGGATTACGGCTTCCACGTAGCCGTGACATGGTGGGACGAAAGCGTCCATCGCGACATGGGCCTGCTCGTGCATGAACACGGCGTATCGAGCTTCAAGCACTTCATGGCCTACAAAAACGCGATCATGGCCGACGACGAAGTGCTGGTGAACAGCTTCACCCGTTCGCTGGAACTAGGCGCATTACCCACCGTCCACGCAGAAAACGGCGAACTCGTATTCCAGTTGCAAAAGCAATTGCTGAAGAAAGGCTTCAGAGGCCCGGAAGCGCATCCGTTATCACGCCCGCCGGAAGTGGAAGGAGAAGCCGCCAACCGCGCGATCCGCATCGCGCAAGTGCTCGGCGTGCCGATCTACATCGTGCATGTATCCGCGAAAGATGCCGTCGATGTCATCGCCCGCGCGCGCAACGAAGGCCAACGGGTATTCGGCGAAGTGCTGCCGGGCCATCTCGTGATCGATGAATCCGTCTATAGCGACCCGGACTGGACACGCGCCGCCGCGCATGTGATGAGCCCGCCGTTCAGAACTAGTGAGCATCGCGAAGCATTATGGCGCGGGCTGCAATCGGGCCAGCTTCACACGACGGCGACGGACCATTGCGTGTTCTGTGCATCGCAGAAAGCCATGGGGCGCGAGGATTTCACAAGGATTCCAAACGGATGCGGCGGCGTGGAAGATCGCATGAGCGTGCTGTGGCATCACGGCGTCAACATGGGACGGCTCACGCCGAACGAATTCGTGCGCGTGACTTCGACCAACGCGGCGCAGATTTTCAATCTCTATCCGCGCAAGGGCGATGTGCTGGTCGGCTCGGATGCCGACCTCGTGGTGTGGGACCCGAACGCGACGCGCACGATCTCCGTGAAGACGCATCATCAGAAAGTGGATTTCAACGTGTTCGAAGGCATGACCGTGCAAGGCGTCGCCACTCACACGCTCACGCGCGGCGCGCTGGCATGGACCGATGGCGATCTGCGGGCCGTGCGCGGTGCCGGGCAATACCTCAAGCGTCCGCCGAATGCGTCGTACTTCGAAGCGGCGCGCGTGGTCAACAAGTTGAAAGAACCGCATCCGGTTCCGCGCGAGGGGGATGCACAACCGAATGCAGCATGAATCTTTAAGCCCCACCTGGTGGGGCATTTCTGACGCGTTCACGCGTCTGCAAGCATAATCCGGCACGCTAACTCTTTTTGCGTCCCCGGATCATTGCCGATGCGATTCATCACTCACGTCCACGCTTTTGCCTTCACCGCCGCGCTGCTGCTCGGCGCTCCTTCCGCCGATGCCGCGAATCCCAACGCGCTTTGGGAAATCGTCCACGACTATTGCGAGCCTGCTGCCGAAGGTGCGCATGTCACGCAGAAATGCGCGGACGTGAACCTCGCGGGCGGTTACGCGGTGCTCAAGGATCTCGTCGGCGTCGCGCAATATTTGTTGATTCCGACGGCACGTGTGAGCGGCATCGAAAGTCCTTTATTGCTGGAACCGAACGCGCCCAATTATTGGCGCGATGCGTGGCAGGCTCGCGTTTATGTCGATGACAAACTCAAGCGCACGTTGCCGCGCGATCAAGTCTCCCTCGCCATCAATTCGATGAGCGGACGCACGCAGAACCAGTTGCATATTCATATCGACTGTCTCGCGCAGGATGTCGTGCGGACGCTGCGTGAAGTGGGACCGACGATCGGCACGCAATGGGCGCCGCTGCCGGTGCGTCTGCGCGGTCATCTTTACAGCGCGATGCGGATCGACGACGCCGACCTCGATCAAACCGATCCGTTTGCACTGCTCGCACCGTATGCGGCACAACGCGGTGAGCCGATGGGCGATCAGACGTTGTTGCTCGTCGGCGCTGTACGCAGCGACGGCGCGCCCGCGTTCTATCTGCTCAACGATCACGTTCAGCCGGGTGACTGGGCATCGGCCGAAGAATTGCAGGATCACACATGTGCATCGTCCGAACGGTCTATAGAAAAACCGTGACGCTTGCTGAAGAATAAAGTGCGGCGAATCGTTCGGAGTTCGGATCAATCGTCGATCTAAATTCAGAACTTTCGCACCTTGTTACTTCTTCTAGGTGTGAGCACAATCAATGTATATCGACATTACGTTTGATCCGGTGAAGGACGCGATGAATCGCATTCAGCACGGCTTTCCTCTCGATCTTGCGCGTGAGATCGAATGGGAACGCGTCATGTGCCGGGTGGACGAGCGTCGTGAGTATGGAGAGGTTCGCGAAGTGGGTTTTTTGCCGTTTCCGGATCGCATTTTCTGCGTGGTCTTCACGCAAAGAGTCGAGTCGTTGCGCATCATCAGCCTGCGCCGCGCCAACAGCAGAGAGGAATCGCACTATGAACGCAGTATCAAGCAAACGCGGAACGAACACGCCGGAGGAGGAAGCATTGATCCAGCGGGGGATCGACATGGACCCGGACACTTACGTCCTTTCCGAAGAAGAGTTCAGGCAGTTGAGGCCGTTTGTGTTGCGTGTGGGTAAGGCGGCGATGGGTGAGGGCGAGGCGGAAGGGCGTTGAAATTCCGCTGCGTGAGCCGAATTCGCAATTCGACTCACGCATGCCGAATCCAACTGTCAATCAAACCCCTGAAACACCGCATCATCCGGCCCAACGGAAGCCGGCGATTTCCAAGTCGCATCGCGCATAGAATGACGCACCTGATTTTCCACGCCCAGCAACATCGCAAAGATCGCCATGCGCACCGCAATACCATTGTCCGTCTGCCGGAAAATCGCGAGCCGCGAATCGTGATTCAGGTCGGTCGCAAGATCGTTCGCACCGGGCCGGCTGTCGCGCGGCAGCGGATGCATGATGAGCGTATCGCGTCCGCACACGGCATCGACCAGTGCCTGATTGATCTGGAAGTCCGGCGTATAGCCTTCGATGGATTCATCCGCGAAACGCTCTTTCTGAATGCGCGTGGCATAGACGACATCCGCGCCCGCCAGGCCCGTATGCAGATCGCTGGTCTGTTCGATCACATGCCCACCTTGCGCGATCCGATCGATGATATGCGCCGGCATTTCGAGCGAACCTGGCGACACCAGCGTGAACTTCAAGCCTTTATACAGCGACAGCAGCTTGGCCAGCGAATGCACCGTGCGCCCGTATTTCAAATCACCGACCATCGCGATATGCGCGCCGTCCACGATCTTCCCGAGCCGCGAGAATTCACGCTGAATCGTATAGAGATCGAGTAGCGCCTGACTCGGATGCTCGCCGGGACCATCGCCCGCGTTGATGACGGGAATGTTCGTCGCGCGCGCGAATTCCGCGACCGAGCCTTGCTCAGGATGCCGCACGACAATCGCGTCCGCGTAACCGCTGATCACGCGGCTCGTGTCGTAGATGGATTCGCCCTTCGCCATCGACGAGAACGTAAAGCCGGTCGTGTCGCACACAGAGCCGCCCAACCGGCAAAACGCCGAACCGAAGCTCACGCGTGTGCGCGTGCTCGCTTCGAAGAACAGATTCGCGAGCACCGCGCCTTCCAGCACGCGCGTGATTTTGCGGCGGCGCGCGATGGGTTGCATCATGTCCGCCACGCGAAAGAGCGCCTCGGCCGAATCGCGCGAAAACTGGTCGATGGAAACGAGTTGCGGACGGCCTTCGTAGGAAATCTCGGTCTGTACGCTCTGCGTAGCGCTGTCCGCGTTCGGCGTGCCGTTGAGAATCTCGCCGACATAGCGACCTGCGATTTCCGGCATCGCGCGGGATTCGGGGGATTCGTCCGGCAGCAGCCACGTATCAAGCGCCCGCCGCGTCACGCCGATACGCGCGGCGAATGCATCGCGCGTCATGTTCAGACGACGCATCGCGTCGCGCAGCATTGCTTGTTGCTGATTGACCATTTTTCGCTCCTGTGTACGCGGAGCGTATATTAGGTCACTCGCCGATCAGATGCAAGACCAGTTCGCGCCGATGCTCCGCCCGCCGATGCTCGAACACGTAAATGCCTTGCCACGTGCCCAGCACCATGCGCCCGGCCTCGACCGGAATGGAAAGCTGAACCGTGGTGAGCGCGGTGCGCAGATGCGCGGGCATGTCGTCCGGGCCTTCGGCATCGTGGATATACCGCCCCGGCGCTTCCGGCGCGACCGTTTCGAAGTAGCGTTCGAGGTCCGCGCGCACATCGGGATCGGCGTTTTCCTGAATCAGGAGCGAGGCCGACGTATGCCGGCAAAACAGCGTGAGCAGTCCGGTTCGAATGCCCTGAAGATCGATCCAGCGATCGATTTCGCGCGTGACTTCATGCAGGCCGCGCGAACCGGTCGCGACCGTCAGATGGTGGAGTGCCTGTTTCATTGTGGTCTCGATACAAAGCGCGTGCGCGTGCCGACAGTGTATCGGCAAGACAGCGCGAGGATCGCTGCACTATGCTGCTCGCATGTGTCCGCGACGAGGCATGTCCGATGAAAGCCGACCGTTTGCTTGCGTCCATCCTGATCCTCTTTGCGTTTAGTGCGCCGCCCGCCCGCGCCGATGACACCGCCCGCACGAACCGCGGCAACGATCCTTTCCTGCACGTCTCGAACGCCATCGCCGATTGTCCCGCGCCGCCCGGCCCCGTCCAAACCGAAAAGGAATGGCTCGACGACGCCCACTACCGCATCGAGCGCGGCAATAGCTGCTGGATCGCGGGGCGCTGCCGTCTGTCGAACAGTTACGACTACGACCACGAGATCGCGGAATCGGTGACGCGTCGCCTCAACTCGCTCAACGCGTCGCTGCAATGGCGCGAGAAAACATCGCTCTGGCTCACGCTGCAACGGCGCTTCGTCTATATCGATGGCTGCGTCTCGCGCGATTTCGACCGCGCCCATTTCGTGTCCGCGCTCGGCGAAACCGCCGATGTCGAACGCGTGATCGATCGGACGACGGTGCACAAGTGAGAATTGGCATAAGCTAGAAGCGAGACCCCAAGCGATGCCCGCAGGCTTCGCCATGACAACGATCCTTGCCGACTGGCTAAAGCATCTTTTCCGCTGCGTGTTTTTGATAAGCGCGCTCGGCGTGCTTGTGCCGTGTGCGCACGCCGCCGATGCACCCGTCGTCGTGATTCCCTTGAACGGCGCGATCGGCCCCGCCAGCGCCGACTTCGTGATTCGCTCCCTCGCGCGCGCCGCCGACGAACACGCGCAACTCGTCATACTCGAACTCGACACGCCCGGCGGCCTCGACCTGTCGATGCGCAAGATCATCCAGTCGATCCTTGCCTCGCCCGTGCCGGTGGCGTCGTTCATCGCGCCGTCGGGTGCGCGGGCGGCGAGCGCGGGCACTTACATCATGTATGCGAGCCACATCGCGGCGATGGCGCCCGGCACCAACTTAGGCGCGGCGACGCCGGTTCAAATCGGCATGGGCGGCAGCGCGGACCGTGCGGCGTCTCAGGCAGGCGCGCAATCGGCGGAAACGCGCAAGCAGATTCAGGACGCATCGGCGTATATCCGCGGTCTGGCGCAATTGCGTTCGCGCAACGCGCAATGGGCCGAACGCGCGGTGCGGGAAGCCGTCGCGCTGTCGGCGAGCGAAGCGCTCGAACAAAAGGTGATCGATCTGACGGCGCGCGATTTGCCCGATCTCCTGACCAAGCTCGACGGACGCCACATCACCACGGCAAGCGGCGAAAAAGTGCTGACGACCGCCAACGCACCCGTCATCGCCGTGCAACCCGACTGGCGCGCGCGCTTTCTCGCCGCCATCACCGACCCGAGCGTCGCGCTCATTCTGATGATGATCGGCGTCTACGGTTTGTTCTTCGAATTCGCCAATCCCGGCTTCGTGCTGCCGGGCGTCGCGGGCGCGATTTGCCTGCTCATCGGCTTGTTCGCGCTGCAATTGCTGCCAGTGAATCTCGTCGGACTCGGCCTGATCGTGCTCGGACTGGGCTTCCTTATTGCGGAGCTTTATCTGCCGACGTTCGGCACGCTCGGTATCGGCGGGTTGATCGCGTTCGCCATCGGCGCGCTGGTGCTGATCGATACGGACGCACCCGGCTTCGGCATTCCGGTCGGCGTGATCGCGGGGCTTGCGCTTGTCACGGCGTTGTTCGTCTTCACCGTGTGGAGTCTCGCGCTGAAGGCGCGGCGGCGGCCCATCGTGAGCGGCGGCGAAGCGTTGCCCGGCACCATCGGCGTGATGCTCGACGGCGACTGGGCGCAGGTTCACGGCGAGCGCTGGCGTGTGCAAACCGCATCGAGCGATGCACTTCCCGCGCAAGGCGCACGTGTGCGCGTCACGGCGCGGCACGGACTCACGTTGACGATCGAGCCGTTGCCCGCCGTCATCGAACATTGAAACAAACTCAAAGAGGCACGTACATGGGGCTTACTTTTGGATTTACCGGCGTGGTTCTGGCGCTCATCGTCATTCTGCTGCTGTCGGCGGTGCGCGTTTTTCGGGAGTACGAACGCGGCGTTGTGTTCATGCTTGGGCGCTTCTGGAAGGTGAAAGGGCCGGGGCTGGTGTTGATCGTGCCGGCCGTGCAGCAGGTCGTGCGCATGGACCTGCGTACCGTGGTGTTCGACGTGCCGCCGCAGGACGTCATCACGCGCGACAACGTCTCGGTGAAAGTGAATGCGGTGGTGTACTTTCGCGTCGTCGATCCCGAGAAAGCGGTGATTCAGGTCGCGCGCTTTCTGGAAGCGACGAGCCAGCTTGCGCAGACCACGCTACGCGCGATTCTCGGCAAACACGAACTCGACGAACTGCTGTCCGAGCGCGAACGTCTGAACGCCGACATCCAGCGCGTCCTCGATGCACAAACGGATGCGTGGGGCATCAAGGTATCGAACGTGGAAATCAAGGACGTGGACATCAACGAGACGATGATCCGCGCGATTGCCCGTCAGGCCGAAGCCGAGCGCGAGCGTCGCGCGAAGATCATTCATGCGGAAGGCGAATTGCAGGCATCGGAAAAGCTGTTGCAGGCGGCGCAGATGCTGGCGCAGGCACCGCAAGCCATGCAGTTGCGCTACCTGCAAACGCTCACGACGATCGCAGGCGACAAGAACTCGACCATTGTCTTTCCGATGCCGATCGATCTCATCAGCGCAGTGATCGACCGGCTCGGAAAAAGCGGACCTTAAACGAGGGCAGGAAAATCCACCGTCGTATCGTTCACGCGATTGAACAGGTTCGTGAAGTGGATGACGCTCATCGCGAATAATGTTTCGACGACCTGAGTATCCGTATAACCCGCTTCACGCACGGCGTTCAGCACTTGCGCGTCCACCGTGCCGCTCGTTCCCGCGACCGTGCGCACGAAGCGCACGAGTGCATCGCGCTTGTCGTTGCCGGTGGCTTCGCCCGCGCGAATCTGTTGCGTTTCCACTTGCGTCAGGCCCACCATTTTGGCGACCGCCGTATGCGCGGCGGCACAGTAATCACAACCGGCGAGTTCGCTGACAGCAAGTTTGATGGCTTCGATATCGCGCTTTTCCAGGCTGCTTTTCGCGAGCAGGCCGTCGCCCGCAAGTGCTGCGCCGAGAACGGCCGGGCTATGCGTGCCAACGCTTGCATACGCATTCGGCACACGGCCCATTGCCTTCTTGATCGCGCCGAACAATTCGGCTTGCTTGCCGGTGGCTTCGTTGACATTGATCTGGGAGAGACGTGACATGATCGACTCCTTGAGTTCATTGAGGTTGACTGCTTGCCGTGTGCATTGCTGCGTGGCGTGAATGAACTTTAGGTCTGCACGCGCTCTGAGTGAATGCGCGCGCGGCTCGTAAAACCGCGCGATCGTCTCATTCGCTGTAGAGTGTCGATCCATGGACTATCTGACGAACCTGCGCGTCTTCTGCACGGTGGTGGAAGCCAAGAGCTTCGCGCGTGCCGCCGATATTCTGGGGCTCTCGCCGCCGGTGGTTTCGCGCGCCATCGCGGCACTCGAACAACGGCTCGGCAGCCGCCTGTTCAACCGCACGACGCGGCAGATTTCGCTCACCGAGACCGCCGAGCGTTTCTTCACCGACTGCTCGCGTTTGCTCGACGAACTCCAGGCGATGGAAGAACGCGCCGCCAATCGCGCAAGCGAAGCCACCGGGCTTTTGCGGCTGGTCGCCCACACGACAGTGATGATGAATCGCTACGCGCCGCTGGTCGCCGATTTCCGGCGCGCGCATCCGCAAGTGCGGCTCGATGTGACGCTGACCGAGCGGCCCGTCGATCTGGTGGGCGAAGGTTACGATCTCGCCATCGTGCTGCCTTTCATGCTGACGACGGACACGGTCGTCACGCGTCAGCTCGAAGTCATTCCTCAGGCCCTGGTCGCGAGTCCTGTGTATCTGGAAAAGCATGCCGCGCCGCGTCATCCGTCCGAACTGACGGATCATGCGTTCGTGGCGTTTTCATCGTCGATTCGCAAGCCTGCGCTGACGTTTCGCATCGGCGGAGAAGAGCTTGTCGTGCCGCTTGCCTACGATATTTCCTCGAACAGCGCCGTCTTCAACCGCGAGATGGTGATGGAAGGCTTCGGCATCGGCGTGCTGCCAAGTGCGCTGATCGAGCGCGAAGTGGAGGTGGGCTCGCTGGTTTTGCTGCTGACCGCGTACGAACTGATCGGTGCGACGACGGATATTCGCATCGCGTACAGTTCGCGGGCGCTGCTGCCGGCCAAGGTGCGCGCGTTCGTCGAACATGCCGTGCGCTTCTGTGCCGAGCGTCCCTATGTGCGCGCCGAGGCTCCTTCATTGGCCGCGTCGCGGGACTGAAACGCGCGCCGCACGAATCCTCCCGCCATTCTTGCCGCCATTGCATTTATCTCGTGCCCTGCGCGCGCCTTGACTTGGTGCATATGCACATCTAGCCTTTCGGATTAGACGAGGCAGCGAAAGTTGCCCTTTTTCTCATACGAACGGTGCATATGCACTTCACAATCAAATGACGACGCCCACCACCAATCTCCCTTCGTCCGCGCCTGCGCTGGCGCGGCCCGCACGCCGGATTCCCTGGATGCTGCTCGCGCTCGGTCTCGTCGTGATCGTGCTGATCGCGGCGGCGACTTACTGGGCGCTCGTGCTGCGCTTCATCCAGACGACCGACGATGCCTACGTCGGCGGCGATGTCACCGTGCTCGCGCCGAAAGTGAACGGCTTCGTCACCGACATCTTCGTGCAGGACAACCAGCGCGTGAGCGCCGGACAAGTGCTCGTGCGTCTCGATGCACGCGATTACGACGCCCGTCTCGCGCAGGCCAGCGCCGAAGTATCGAGCGCACGCGCGGCCGTCGAAGAACTGCGCGCCCGCGATGCGTTGCAGGCCGCCGTCATCAATCAGGGGCAGGCGGATGTGCACGCATCGTCGGCGGAACTCACGCGCAGCGCGCAGGACCGCGTGCGTTACCGCGAACTCGTCAAGGACGATGCCGTGTCGAACCAACTCGTCGAACGCGCGGATGCGGACTACAGCAAGGCGCAGGCGTCGGTGGACAAGAGCGGCGCGTCGCTGCTCGCGGCCAAGCGCCAACTCACGGTGATCGAAGCGCAGATCGCGGACGCAGAAGCGCGCGTCGCGACCGCCGAAGCCGCGCGCCGCGTCGCCGAACTCAACGTGGAGTACACGACGATCCGTTCGCCGGTGGATGGCTATGTCGGCAATCGCACGGCGCGGGTGGGCGTGCTGGCGAACGTCGGCACGTCGCTGCTGACGATCGTTCCCGCCACCGGCCTTTGGGTCGATGCCAACTTCAAGGAAGATCAACTCAAGAAGATGCACGCCGGCGATGAAGCCGATGTCGAACTGGATGCTTCCAACATTCCCTTCACCGGCCACGTGGAAAGCCTTGCTCCTGCGACCGGCGCGACCTTCAGCGTTCTGCCCGCCGAAAACGCCACCGGCAACTTCACGAAGATCGTGCAGCGCGTGCCGGTGCGCATCCGGCTCGACGTGCCGAAGGGCGCAGAAAGCGTGCTGCGTCCCGGCCTTTCCGCGACGGTGAAAGTGCATCTCACCAAAACGAACGGCTAAGGCGCACGGTCATGAACCCAACCGTTCTCGCCAATCCCGCCGACGCGCCGGTCAAGGAACGCGCCTTCGCGTTCGCGCTGATGTGCCTCGGCTTTTTCATGGCGACGCTGGATATTCAGATCGTCGCATCGTCGCTGAAGGATATCGGCGGCGGGTTGTCCGCGAGTCAGGACGAATTGTCGTGGGTGCAGACTTCGTATCTCATCGCGGAAATCCTCGTCATTCCGATGTCCGGCTGGCTCTCCAAAGTGTTCTCCACGCGCTGGCTGTTCGCGGCGTCGGCAGTTGGCTTCACGGTCACGAGCATGCTGTGCGGCCTTGCGTGGGACATCAATTCGATGATCCTCTTTCGCGGACTGCAAGGCGCGCTCGGCGCGGCGATGATTCCCACTGTCTTCACGACCGCGTTCGTGCTGTTTCCCGGCAAACAGCGGTTGATTGCATCGACGACCATCGGCGCGTTGGCGTCGCTCGCGCCGGCCATCGGACCGGTCATCGGCGGATGGATCACGGATCAATGGTCGTGGCACTGGTTGTTCTATCTGAACCTCGTGCCGGGTCTGTTCGTCGCGGTGATGGTGCCGAAGTACGTACATATCGACAAGCCCGATCTCTCGCTGCTCAAGAAGGGCGATTACTTGGGAATGCTACTGATGTCGGGCTTTCTCGGCTGTCTGGAATACGTGCTCGAAGAAGGTCCGCGCAAGAACTGGTTCGGCGATGGCGTGATCGTCGCATGCACGTGGATTTCGGCGATATGCGGCTTTTTGTTCATCGTGCATGCGTTGACGGCGAAAGATCCGGTGGTGGATTTGCGCGCGTTGGCCGTGCGTAATTTCGGCATCGGCAGTTTGCTGTCGTTTGTGATCGGCATCGGGATTTTTACTTCGGTGTTTTTGACGCCTGTGTTTTTGGGCCGCGTGCGAGGCTTCGATTCTTTGCAGATCGGTATCGCGTTGCTGTCGGTGGGTTGTTTTCAATTAGCGTCGATTGGCGTTTATGGCTTTGCGTCGCGCTTCATCGACATGCGCGTGCTGCTCGTGTTCGGGCTCGTTTGTTTCGGGCTGGGCTGTTACTTCTACACGCCGCTGACGAACGAATGGGGCTGGCAGCAATTCCTCTTGCCGCAAGCGTTGCGCGGCATCGGTCAGCAATTCGCCGTGCCGCCCATCGTGACGATGGCGCTCGGATCGCTGCCGCAATCGCGGCTCAAATCGGCGAGCGGTTTGTTCAATCTCATGCGCAATCTCGGCGGTGCGATTGGCATTGCCGTGAGTGCGACGATGTTGAACGACAGGCTGAACTTGCATTACCTGCGGCTTGCTGAAAGCGTGACGATCGGGCGGCCTGCTATCGAAGGCATGCTCGCGCGCAGTTCCGCGCATCTTGCGGCGGTCGCGGGCGATGCGCTCGATGCATCGCAGGCGGGGCTGGCATCGCTCAATGCGCTGGTGATGCGCGAGGCGCTCGTGCTGACTTTCGCCGATTGTTTCTACGCGCTTGCGCTGTGTTTTGTCGTGGGGATCATCAGCGTGTTGTTTGCAAGGCCGATTGGCAGCGCGCCGCCCTCGTCGGAAGCACATTGAGTTTATCGAGTGAACCGATCATGAAGAACATTTACTTCGCCATACTGACGACGTTCGCACTGGCCGCCTGTGCAGTGCAGCCCGCGACACATGCCGATCTGCCCGACACGGTGCACACCACCGCGCCCGCTGGCTGGAGCGTGGACGTGCCCAACGCCGACGCCAATCCCGCCGCATGGTGGACGCAGTTCAACGATCCCGCGATGCACGAACTCGTCGCCTCCGTGCTGGACAGCAATCTCGACCTGCAAGCCGCCGTCGAACGCGTGAAGCAGGCGCAAGCGTTGACCACGCAACGCCGCGCCGCGCTGCTCCCGCAACTCGATGCAAACGCGGGCGCATCCGACACGCGTTCGAACACGCCGCCGCCGTTGGGCTATGTGCGTCAGGCGGGCTTCGGTCTTGCATTGAGTTGGACGCCCGACGTGTTCGGCGGCGAGCGCCTCGAATTGCTGGCATCGCAGGCGCAGCTTGTCGGGCGCGAGCATGCAGCGGATCAACTCAGGCTCGCGCTGGCAGCGGATACGGCATCGGCGTATGTGGATTTGCGCTGGGCGCAGGCGGAACGCAAAATTCTTCAGGACAACCTGACGATTCGCGAACGCGCGTTGAAGCTCACGCAACGCCGCTTGCAATACGGTCTGTCCACGCAACTCGATGTCTCGCGCGCACAGAATCAGTTGAGCGATCTTCAGGCGCGTGTTCCGCGCACGGAAGCGACCATTCAGCATCAGTTGAGTCTGATCGCGGTGTATTCGGGCCGCACGCCGGAATCCATCGACAAACTGATGCTCGCCGATGCCGGTCCTGCGCCTGTCATTCCCGTTCCGGCTGAAGGCGCGCCGCATATGTTGCCATCGGATGCGTTGTTGCATCGGCCGGACGTGCTCGTGGCTTATGCGCAGGTTCAGCAGCGCGCCGCGGAAGTGGGTGTCGCGCGGGCCGAACGTTATCCGAAGTTTTCGCTCAACCTCACGGACGGCTTGCTCGCTTCGTCGTATCTCGGCTTGCCGACGCTGACGGACAATCTGTTTTCTGCCGCTTTGAATGCGACCAGCCCGATCTTCAACGCGGGCCGCATCACGGCGGAAATCGAGCAGAACGAGAGCAGAATGCGGGAGTCCGAATTGAATCTGCATCAGACCATGCTTCAGGCATTGAAGGATGTCGAAGACACGCGCAGCGATCTTGTCAGCACGACCGATCAGACCGCGCGTCTGACCGATGCGCTCGCCGCATCCGGCAAATCGCTCACGCTCTCGACGCAGCTTTACAAGGGCGGCGCGGCCAGTTTTCTCGACGTGCTCGACGCTCAGGAAGCCTATCTTCGCGATGCCGATGCCCTCAACCAGTCGCGCCGCGAACACGCGCTCGCGGCGGTGGCGTTGTACCGGTCGCTCGGCGGCGGCTGGAGCGTGACGAACGACGATAGTCCCATTCAGACCGCGATGGCCCAGAGCAAGGAGACGAAATGAGTTTGATCGAAGAAACCGCAGCCGGTCTCGATGGCCTCGCGCAATTGCGCAAGCTAATCGCATCGGGGCGCAGGCCAGGCATTCTCGTGTCGTTGGATTTCGATTTCATCGAAGTGGAGGCGGGTCGCGCTGTGTTCGCGGGTGTGCCGGGGGATCATGCGTATAACCCGATCGGCACCGTGCATGGCGGTTATGCGGCTACGTTGCTCGATTCTGCATGCGGATGCTCGGTGCATTCGTGTCTTACGGCTACGCAGGCTTATACGACGCTGGAATTGAAGGTGGCCTATCACAAGGCTGTGACGCGCGATGCGGGATTGCTGCGTGCGGAAGGGCGTGTGCTTTCGATTGGGCGGCGCGCGGCGTTTGCGGAAGCTACGTTGAGGGATGCTAGTGGGAGGTTGTTTGCTTCGGCGAGTTCTACGTTGTTGGTGATGGAGAGGTGATTAGGTTTTTTAGTCTGTCGGAGTTCGTTGGGGGCTTTTTAGTATGTCGTGCAAGGGGCTTCTCTTGTTTGGGCTTTTATTGCAGTAGCCGCCTCCCCGGCGGGGGGGTAACTTTCTTTGCTGCTGCAAAGAAAGTCACCAAAGAAAGCAGCTTTTACCCCATGCACGATGGCTGGAAAGTGTTGGTCTGGATTAACGATACAGTGGCCGCAATAGGACTTTCCGCGCGTAACGAGCCGCTTAGGCAACCTCGCGATTTCGCGCTCAAATCTTCTTGGTTCTGTGGTCCGCGCTCATGCTTTCGGCCATGCGCTTCGCGCGCCGAGAACTTTAGAACGGAATCCCGCAGCCTATTAGCGCCCAGCCACATCACACCACCCCGCAAGATTGCTATTCGGTCCTACCTTGGTTAGTGCTCCGACTAAAAGGTGACTGGCGTTGGTGGGTGCGCTTTGACCGGAAGCGCTTACCAAGGTTGGGCCCAATGGGAGAGGTGCGATGTGGCGTGATGTGGCTGGGCGCTAATACGCTGCGGGATTCCGTTCTTACGTTCTCGGCGCGCGAAGCGCATGGCCGAAAGAATGAATGCGGACCACTGCGATCAAAGGATTCGAGCGCGTAATCGCGAGGTTGCCCACACGCTTAACGAAACGTGGGACGTCCTATTGCGGCCACTGTAACGTTAATTCAGACCACCCTCTCCAGCCATCGTGCATGGGGGTAAAAGCTGCTTTCTTTGGTGACTTTCTTTGCAGCAGCAAAGAAAGTTACCCCCCCGCCGGGGAGGCGGCTACTGCAATAAAAGCCCAAACAACAGAAGCCCTTTGCACGACAAACCTACAAAATCAAATCGACAGCAAAAACAACCACTCTCTGTCAGGCCGAGGGCTTCTGCCTAAAAAGAAACGCGGCCCGGCACTCATAAAACGCCCCGGGCTCGCACGCCCTTACTTCACGCTCTCAAGCGCCTTCCTAACCGTCCCGAAAATCTGATCAATCTGATCATCCTCAATAATAAGCGGCGGCGAAAACGCCAGAATATCCCCCGTATAACGCACCAAAACCCCCGCCTCAAAGCACTTCACAAACGCATCGAACGCCCGCGTACCCGGCGCACCCTCACGCGATTCCAACTCGATACCCGCAACCAGCCCAAGATTGCGAATGTCCTTCACAAAAGGCGCATCGCGCAGCGCATGAACAGCGCTCTGGAACTTCTCAGCCTTCGACGCCGCGCGCTCGAACAACTTATCGCGCCGATACAGATCGAGCGTGGCAATCGCCGCCGCACTCGCCACCGGATGCGCCGAATACGTGTACCCATGAAACAACTCGATGGCGTTCTGCGCGCCCGCATTGACCACCGTGTCGTGCACATCGCGATGCGCCGCGACCGCACCCATCGGAATAGCCGCGTTGTTGATCGCCTTCGCCAGCGTGATGAGGTCCGGCGTCACGCCGAAGTACTCGCTCGCCGTGGCCTTGCCCAAGCGCCCGAAACCGGTGATGACTTCATCGAAAATAAGCAGGATGCCGTGCTTTGTGCAGATTTCGCGGAGCTTTTGCAGATAGCCCTTCGGCGGCACGAGCACGCCCGTGGAACCGGCGAGCGGCTCGACGATCACCGCCGCGATGGTCGATGCATCGTGCAGCGCGACGATCCGCTCCAATTCTTCCGCAAGATGTTCGCCCCACGCCGGCTGACCCTTCGAAAACGCGTTGTGCGCGAGATCGTGCGTATGCGGCAGATGATCGACGGACGGGAGCAGCGCGCCCGAGAACGTCTTCCGATTCGGCGCAATACCGCCCACCGAAATGCCGCCAAATCCCACGCCGTGATAACCGCGCTCACGTCCGATCAGCCGCGTACGCTGGCCTTCGCCGCGCGCGCGGTGATACGCAATCGCGATCTTCAACGCCGTATCGACGGATTCCGAGCCCGAATTCGTGAAGAAAATCCGGTCGAGTCCTTCCGGCATGATCTCGGCGACCTTTGAGGCAGCTTCGAACGCAAGCGGGTGGCCCATCTGAAACGTCGGCGCGAAATCGAGCGTGGCGACCGCTTTCTGCACCGCTTCGATGATTTCATCGCGGCAATGACCGGCGTTCACGCACCAGAGCCCGGCGCAACCGTCGAGGACCTGGCGGCCATCGGTCGAGCGGTAGTACATGCCTTTCGCGCTTTCCAGCATGCGCGGCGCGGCCTTGAACTGGCGGTTGGCGGTGAAAGGCATCCAGAACGACGAAAGATCATCGATGACGGGGCGGGCGTTCATGAACAAGTCTCCTCGATAAGAAGGGTCACTCTATTCCTCGTCAAAATCCTAAGGCATAGACAGTTGTTTTACTGCGCTGCCAACTGTGCTGGCAAAATGCGGGAAACTGTATTGGTACGCGCGCAGAGGCCGCGCTATTCTCGAACGATGATCGAACTCAAGCTCACGCGCGGCTCGCGGCTGACGCCGACGCTCGTCGAACAGGTCGTGCAGGCGTTCTCGGAAGCCATCGAGGAGCAGACGCTGCGCACGGGCGCGTTGCTACCTTCGGTCCGCCGCCTGGCGCAAGCGCATGACTTAAGCACATTCACGGTGACCGAAGCGTATGGCAGGCTCGTGTCGATGGGCCTCGTCACCGCGCGGCGCGGTTCGGGCTATCGTGTCGCGACGCGCGGGCAGGGCGAGCGCACGCGGGCCGTGGACTGGCAGCCGCCGAGCCTCACCGCCACGTGGCTCTTGTCGGATGTGTTCGCCGATCATTCCGTGCCGATCAAATCCGGCTGCGGCTGGCTGCCGAACGAATGGGTCAACGAGACGGGCTTGCAGCAGGCGTTGCGCTCGGTCGGACGCGTGCCGGCGGCGCGCATGGCGGACTACGGGCATCCGTATGGGTTCGCGCCTTTGCGCGAGCGTATCGCCGAGCAGTTGGACCGTCACGGCTTGCCCGTCGATGCCGCGTCCAACGTGCTCCTCACCGCAGGCGCGACGCAAGCGCTCGATCTCATCGTGCGCACGCTGCTGCGTCCCGGCGATGCAGTGGTCGTCGAAGATCCGGGTTACTGCAATCTGCTGCAAATCCTTAAACTTGCGGGACTGCACGTGCATGGCGTGCCGCGCACGGCGGCGGGCATCGATACGGAGGTGTTCGAGCGGATCGTCGTGGAGCATCGTCCGAAAGCGGTGTTTCTCAACACGACGCTGCAAAACCCGACCGGCGCGACGTTCAACATGGCCTGCGCGTTTCGATTGATGCAGATCGCCGAGCGTCATGGTCTATGGGTCGTGGAAGACGATGTGAACCGCGAACTCGCGCCGCCCGGTGCGCCGTTGCTCGCCGCGATGGAAGGGCTCAAGCGCGTGCTGTACGTGGGCGGTTTTGCCAAGACCATCACTCCGGCGCTGCGATGCGGTTATGTCGTCGCCGAGCGCGACGTGCTGCGTGAACTCGCGCGCACGAAGATGGCGGTGGGGCTGACTTCATCGGAGGCGGCGGAGCGCGTGGTCGAGAAGGTGTTGACGGAGGGGCGGTATGCGCGACATGTCGCGGTCGTCGTGGACAAGTTGAAGGAAGCGCATGTGCTTGTCGAGGAACGCATGGATGCGCTGGGCATCGAGTTGTTCAGGCGGCCGGGGGCGGGTTTGTTCTTGTGGGGGCGATTGCCGATTGATCCGCTCGATGCGAGCGAGGTTGCGACTCGGGCGCTGGCGGATGGGATTTGGCTTGCGCCGGGGTGGTATTTTCGGCCTGGTGATGTGCCGAGTGCTTGGTTTCGGTTTAATGTGCCGTATTCGGTGGATGGGGCGCTTTGGGGTTTTTTGGAGCGTGTGGGGAAGGGGTGCTGATGGGTATCTGTCGTCGTGCAAGGGGCTGCTGTGGTTTGTGTCTTTATTGCAGTAGCCGCCTCCCCGGCGGGGGGGTAACTTTCTTTGCTGCTGCAAAGAAAGTCACCAAAGAAAGCAGCTTTTTACCCCATGCACGCTGGCTGGAAAGTGTTGGTCTGGATTAATCGATACAGTGGCCGCAATAGGGCTTTCCACGCATAACGAGCCGCTTAGGCAACCTGGCGATTGCGCGCTCGAAGAATCAAAATTCAGTGGACCGCGCTCATTCTTTCGGCCATGCGCTGCGCGCGCCGAGAAAGTAAGAACGGAATCCCGCAGCGTATGAGCGCCCAGCCACATCACACCTCACCGCTATGTCGTTATTCGGCCCTACCTTGGTAAGTGCTTCTGGGCAAAGCACGCACACCAACGCAAGACATCTTTAGTCGGAGCACTAACCAAGGTAGGGCCGAATAGCAATCTTGCGGGGAAGTGTGAGGTGGCTGGGCGCTTATAAGCTGCGGGATTCCGTTCTTACGTTCTCGGCGCGCGCAGCGCATGGCCGAATGAATGAATGCGGTCCACCTAGCTTTGATTATTCGAGCGCGCAATCGCTAGGTTGCCTAAGCGGCTCGTGATGCGTGGAAAGTCCTATTGCGGCCACTGCATCAGTTAATCCAGACCAACCCTCTCCAGCCATCGTGCATGGGGTAAAAAGCTGCTTTCTTTGGTGACTTTCTTTGCAGCAGCAAAGAAAGTTACCCCCCCGCCGGGGAGGCGGCTACTGCATAAACAGCACAAACAAGAGCAGCGCTTTGCACGACAGACAACTCAAAGATCAAAAAAACAAAACTCAACCCGCCGCCTGCGACAACACCCGATGCCGTCGAAACCGCACCGTACTCAACGACGCCCGCAAACTATCACAAACATCCTTCCTTCTAACCGGATTAAGCGGATCATACAGACGAATAGTAAGCGTCGGCGTTTCAGCGCGATCTCGCACGCGCATCTGCGACACCCCTTCCGGCGCTTCCCACAACACCACCGTGAACGTCCCATCCGACACTTGCACCACATGAAAGCGTGCAAGATCGATACGGGTCAACTCATGCGGTTCGATCGAATGATGCATGGTGTCCTCGACAGACTCATCTGGTGCAAGAGCCTCATGCAAACACCATGCCGATGCCGAACTACCGCGCCTACACGCGCCGCCACCCAACGATCCTTGAAAAAATGAAATACCGCTTCGAATAATTTTTTCCATCAGAGCGAAGCGCACGTTATTTCGACGATGAAGTCTTCGCAGCACGCTTGCGCTTCGTCGCAGGATTCGCCGCACTTTGCTTGACCGCGGCCTTCTTAACGGCCGTCTTCTTCGCCTTAACCGCGCGCTCGCTCCCCTCCGCATCGATCAGAAACTTACTGCGATCCTTCACATTCGCGATCCACGCAGGCGGCCGCGCCCAACCGCTCCACGTCTCCCCGGTCTTCGGATTGCGATACTTCGCCGGCAACTTCCCCTTCGTCGCGAGCTTGTTCATCTTCTCGCGACGCTTCGCCGGCGCAGGCAACGTGACATGCGTTTTCGCCGCGCGCTTGCCGCGTGCGCGATGCTTTTCGATATCCTCAGTGGTGAGCCCATGACGCTCCATCAACGCGCGGATATCGTCGAGCACGGACTGCGCGTGATCCGCGATCAGCGTTTCGGCCTGCGACTGCAAACGTTTGAGCTTCGCCTGAATCTGTTTGAGCGTCGGCATGGTCGTCTCTCAGTCGTCTTGTCTGATGGTGACAAAAGCAAACGTCTCGTAAGGCACGGTCACGGTTTCTTGTCCGCGCAGTTCCGGTTCGCTTTCGATCAGCGCGCGAATCTCGTCATCGACACGCGCACGTTCTTCGTCCGGCAATGCCGCGATGAAACTCGTCGAACGCACACGCTCCAGAATAACCTGCTCCGGTGCGCCCGCATGCCCGATCGAGAAGCGCGATTCGATCAGCGGTCCGAAACCCGCATACGGAAACGCCTGACGCCATTCGCCGGTATAAAAACGCGGACTGTCGCCTTCGAAACGATTGACGATGGCATCGAGCCTCGCGACCCACGGCACGCTTGCATCGCGCAGATTCCACACGAGGCCGAGCCGCCCGCCGGGTTTGAGCACGCGATGAATCTCGCGCAGCGCATCGTGTCGCGCGAACCAGTGGAACGACTGCGCGCACACGACTGCATCCACCGATGCATCGGCGAGCGGGATCGACTGCGCCGTGCCTTCGAGCGCTTCGACTTCGGGCAACGCGGCCGCGAGTTTTGCGCGCATCGTGGCGACCGGTTCGATGGCGATGACGCTCGCGCCCGTCGCGATCAATCGCGGCGTGAACTTGCCGGTGCCCGCGCCGAGATCGACGACGCACGCGCCGGGTCTCAGCCCAAGCGTTTCGGTCAGCCAACCGGCGAGCGCAGGCGGATAATCAGGCCGTCCGCGTACATAGCTGTCGGCGTTCGCGGTATAACCATCCGCAGCGCTGCGGTGAATGTCGTTCATCATGCGCTCACTGCCCGTAAATATCGAAGTCGAAATACTTCTGCTCGATGCGTTTATAAGTGCCGTCCGCGATCATCGCGGCGATAGCGCCGTCGAGCTTCGCCTTTAGATCGGTATCCTCTTTACGCAAGCCGATCGCCGTGCCCGGCCCGAAGATCGCGGGATCGTCGATGGTGCCGCCCGCGAACGCGTAGGGCTTGCCGCGCGGCGTATCGAGAAAGCCGCGTTCGGCCTGCACGGCGTTTTGCAGCGAGGCATCGATACGTCCCGACAGCAAATCGACATATACCTGATCCTGATCCGCATACGAGACGATGTTCACGCCCTGCGCGCCCCAGTGCGCTTTCGCGTAAGTCTCTTGCATCGATCCTTGCTCGACGCCGACCGACTTGCCCGCAAGCGCCTGCGCGGTCGGTTGAATCTGCGAATCGCGTTTAGCGACGAGGCGCGTGGGTACGTGAAAGAGCTTGCTGGAGAAGGCGATCTGCTTGACGCGCGCGGGCGTCATCGACATGGTGGAGAGCACGGCGTCGAACTTGCGCGCCTTGAGGCCGGGAATCATGCCGTCGAACGCGTTTTCGACCCATACGCATTTCGCGGCGAGACGGCGGCATAACTCGTTGCCGACATCGATATCGAAGCCGACCAGTTTGCCGTCGGCCGCTTTCGATTCGAAAGGCGGATAGCTCGCATCTACGCCGAAGCGGATAGTGGACCAGTCGCCCGCCTGCGCATGAATGGATACGGCCAACATCGAACTCAACAACACCGTCAGGCACTTCTTCACGTTCGTCCCTCTGCTTTCTTTTGATTGAATGACCGGAACAGCGTCATCGATTATAGAGGCGTGAAACGAACGCTTGAAGCGAACGCAAAGAAAAACGGCCGCGAACTTCGCGGCCGTCAAGGCTTCCTGAATAATGCGCCCGCTCAGTTCGAACGCACTTCCACGCGACGCGGACGCGCTTCTTCGCGGCGCGGAATGCTCAGTCTGAGCACGCCGTCCTGAAGGTTCGCATCGATCTTCGTGGTGTCGAATACATCGCTCACCGTGAAGGCGCGGGCAAAACGCGGCGCGCGAATTTCCGTGTGATGCACGCGCAAAGCGGCATCGACGGGAACGGTGGCTTCGGCTTCGATATACAGACGCGCGTCATGCACTTTCACGTCGAGATTTTCGCGCGACACGCCGGGCAGATCGGCCCAAAGCGTGATGCCGTTGCTGTCCTCGACGATGTCGACAGCAGGCGTGAGCGCGGGGCGGCGTGCGTGCGTGACGTCATCGGTGTTACGCGCGGTGACTTGAGTCGTATCGTTCATCATGTTCTCCCAACCAATTTATTGAATGGTGATGGCGCGCGGCTTCGACGCTTCGCGCTTGCCGATGGTGATCGACAGCAGGCCGTTTTCATAACGTGCTTCGACCTTATCGGCATCTGCATTGCGCGGCAGTTCGATCACACGGCGGAACGCGCCTGTGAAACGCTCTTTCGCGAACGTGCGCGAGCCTTCGGTCTGCGCTTGCGGCTTGCGTTCGCCGCTGATGGTGAGCGTGCCCTTGTCGACGGTCACGTCGAGCGTGCTCGCATCGACGCCCGGTGCGAAAGCGACGATCCGAATGGAATCGTCCGTACTACCGATGTTCAGACGCGGGAAGGCATCGGCGCGGCTGGTGCGGATGCTCGAAGGCGAGGTGCCAAAGAGCTGTCGTTGCACGCGGTCCAGTTCCGAGAAGAAGTCGCCGCCAAAATAAAAGTCACTCATGGTCCAGTCTCCGATAGCGCACGGCCAGGCCGGCTTCAGGAAGTTGTCTGCAAGGTCGAAGGGCGAGCGTTGCGCTGTGTTGCTTCGCTGCCTGTGCATCCAAGATAAGTTCGCCCGCTATGGTTTCAATAGCGCGAGCGCCATTTTCAAGGGACTTTTTATTCGTCCGATGCCTCTTGAAAGCCGCGTCACCGCCACTATCTCCGCCCGTTTCGCGCGATGCCGCCTTAGAATGACGGTCGATCATTCACCACCTTCACCACGGGAAGCGGACGATGAAAGCATGCATATACGGCGCGGGCGCCATTGGCGGATGGATCGGCGTGAAGCTTGCGCAGGCAGGCTGCGACGTGAGCGTGGTGGCGCGCGGCGCGACACTCGATGCGCTCGAAGCACACGGTCTGCGTCTCATCGAAAAGGACGCGACGCACGCAGTCAAGGTGACCGCCAGCGCCACGCCCGCCGATCTCGGGCCGCAGGCGCTCGTCGTGGTCGCAGTGAAAGCGCCCGCGATGGAAGAAGTCGCCGCGCACATCGCGCCGCTCATCGATGACAACACCATCGTGCTGACCGCCATGAACGGCGTGCCGTGGTGGTTTTGCGACGGACTGTGCGATGCCTTCGCGGGCAAGCGGCTCGCGTCGGTCGATCCACACGGCGCGATTGCCGCCGCGATTCCCAGCGCGCAAACCGTGGGCTGCGTCGTGCATGCAAGCTGCGTGGTGGATGCGCCGGGCGTGATTCGTCATCGGCAGGGCATGGGTTTGATTCTTGGCGAGGCGAACGGCCAGCCGAGCGCGCGAGCGGAAAACCTCGTTGCACTCTTTTCGAAAGCCGGTTTCGATGCCACGCTCTCGCCGCAAATTCAGCGCGATGTCTGGTTCAAGCTCTGGGGCAACATGACGATGAACCCGATCAGCGCGATCACGGGCGCGACCACTGACCGCATTCTCTCGGACGATCTCGTGCGCGAGTTCGTCACGCGCATCATGCTGGAAGCGAAGGAGATCGGCGCACGTTTCGGTATCCCGATCGATCAGGAACCGGCGGACCGCCACGCCGTCACGCTCAAGCTCGGCGCGATGAAAACCTCCATGCTGCAAGATGTGGAAGCAAAAAAATCGGTGGAACTGGATGCGCTCGTCGCGTCCGTGCGCGAACTCGGTCAGATGACCGGCGTGCCCACGCCTTTCACCGATGCACTGCTCGGCCTCGCGCGATTGCATGCGCGCACGCTGGGCCTTTACCCGGACGCGAGCCTACAATGAGCGACCTCGAAAACATCCGCGACACGTTGCGCGAGTTCGTCCACGAACGCGAATGGAGCCGCTTTCACGCGCCGAAGAATCTCGCCGCCGCGCTGAGCGTGGAGGCGAGCGAACTCCTCGAACCGTTCACGTGGCTCGCAACCGGTGATAAGTCCGAACTCGACGACGCCCGTCTCACCGCGATTCGTCACGAGATGGCCGACGTGCTCGCCTACCTCGTCATGCTCGCGGACAAGCTGGACGTCGATCTGCACGAGGCGTTCATCGAGAAGATGACGCTCAATCGCGCGAAATATCCCGCGCACAAGGTACGCGGCGATGCGCGCAAATATTCCGAGTACGACGAATGAACGAAGCGCTTCAGTTCGCGCCCGTGTTATTCGCCTGCCGATTCGCGACGATGCGGCCCGCGCGCATGGCGTTGTCCGGATAGTTCAGCCAGTCGGCCGGATCGTAGCCCGCCGCGCGCCACGTGAGGAATTCTTCACGTACTTGCGCGCGCGTTTTAGGCGCGGAAGGATCACTGGTGCTCGATGCACTTTGAGCGAACGCAGAACCCGCACAAGCGAGTGCGAGCGCGCCGAACACAACGCGGCGCGATAAGCCGGATAAGGAAGTCATGATGGTTGCCTCTCGCCGTCATATGACGGTGAATTCATTCTAGGCGAGCCAGAAAAAGCGTGCAGCGAGCAACATTATGTTGTCAGACAATGCTTTTATACTCGCGCGACGATCGCATCCGAATACCGACAACGATGACCCCGACCTCGAACAAAAAGAGCCGCACCCGATGAGCGACAGCTTTTCCGAGATGGACGAACTCGAAGCGATCCTGATCGCGGGCGGGACGTGGTTCGAGCGCCGCACGCACGGCGAAGTGCAATCGCGCGGCCGGGCGTTTCCGCTGCTGACCGCGGCCATCGGTTCGACGGATCGCGCGGCGCCCGCCATCGGGTTTTTCGGCGGCGTGCACGGGCTGGAATGCATCGGCACGCAGTTGGTGCTCGAATACATGCGCGCACTGTTGCGGCGGCTGGAATGGGACGAACTGCTGCGCGAGCAATTGCGTGCGATTCGTCTCGTCTTCATGCCGATCGTGAATCCGGGCGGCATGGCGGCGCGCACGCGCTCGAACCCGAACGGCGTCGATCTCATGCGCAACGCGCCGCAGAACGCCGAAGGCCGCGTGCCGTTTCTCGCGGGCGGGCAGCGGATCGGGCCGTGGCTGCCGTGGTATCGCGGGCCGAGCGGCGCGCCTCTGGAAGCGGAAAGCGCGGCCTTGCTGTCGGTGGTCGAGGAAGAACTCATGTCGCGCCCGTTGAGCTTCGCGCTCGATTGCCATTCGGGCTTCGGCTGGGACGACAGCATTTGGTTTCCGTATGCGCGCACCGAGCGCGAAATGGCGCATCTGCCGGAAATGTTCATGCTCAAGACCATGTTCGAGGAATCGTATCCGCATCATGGTTATGCGTTCGAGCCGCAAAGCCATCAATATCTGCTCCATGGCGATCTGTGGGATTGCGCGTACGACCGCACGCGCGCACCCAACATCTTCTTGCCGATGACGCTCGAACTCGGCTCATGGCGCTGGATTCGCAAGAACCCCATGCAACTGTTTTCGCGCATGGGCATCTTCAATCCGATCAAGGCGCATCGCACGCGGCGCGTGTTGCGGCGGCATCCGGGCTTCTTCGATTTCCTGACGCGCGCGGCGTTTTCATCGCGCCGCTGGCTGCCGTGCGGCGACTTCCGCGATCAGGTGATGCGCCGCGCCCGCGAGCACTGGCAGCCCGCCGGCACGGCATGAGCGATTGGGTGCTTCTGCGCGGACTCACGCGCGAAACGCGGCACTGGGGTGCGTTCGAACAGGCCATGCGCGCCCACGCTCTGCTCGATGCAAACGATCGCGTGGTGTTCGTCGATCTGCCGGGAAACGGCGCGGAACATGCGCTGTGTTCGCCCACTTCCGTGCACGCGATGACCGCCTTCGTGCGCGAACGCGTGGCATCGCTCGGTGTCACGCTGCCTTGCCGCGTGCTCGCCATGTCGCTCGGCGCGATGGTCGCAGCGGACTGGGCGCAGTGTCATCCGGATGAGGTTGCGCGGCTCGTGCTCATCAACACGAGCCTGCGTCCGTTCGCGTCGATGCATGAGCGTTTGCGGCCATCGGCGTGGCCGATGCTGCTTCGCATCGCGACTCAATGGAGCCATCCCGATGCATGCGAACGCATGATTCATGCGTTGACGTGTCATCGGGCCGACACATCGGTGCAGGATGTGGCGCAATGGTCCGCTTGGCGACGCGCGCAGGGTGCAAGCGCGGGCAATGCGTTGCGCCAGTTGTGGGCAGCGGCACGGTTTCGTGCACGAGACGAAGCACCGGCGTGCCCCGTTTTGCTGCTTGCAAGCGCCAGGGATCGACTCGTCGATCCCGCGTGTTCCGCGCGCATCGCACAGCGGTGGCGTATAGCGCATGCGGTGCATCCGTGGGCAGGCCACGATCTGCCGCACGACGACGCCGACTGGACATGCGAAGCGGTGACCGCCTGGCTCGCCGACGCGCAACAAGCCCGCACATTCCCCAATCGACAGACTATTTGACAGGGCTCATCGTCGAACTCGATGCACTCGATCTTCTTTTCTGCCCGCCGATGTCCTGCCGCGCCTTCCCTTTTATCGTGATCACGTCAACGAAGAGCGGTTTCTCATCGTTGAAGGTGACTGCACTCGCATCAGAGCGATTTGGCTGCTTCGCAGATGACGCTTTGACGACATGCTGCACGGCAATACATGGACAGTGTTGGATGCCGTGCATTATTGACCACGCTCGGGGAATCCCCGTGTTGCGTCGCAGCATTGCATTGCGTATGCTGTATGAAGCGGGTGGCAGGGTAATCCGTCCGGTAGCGATACGCGGCACATCGATACCGATGTTCTTCCATGGCAACGATGCAAACGAGAAGCGCCCGGTAAATCAAGGGCGTTCGGTGAGGCGGCTTCGTCAGCTTTTCCGGATGTCGACTTGAGGGAGCCGTAAAATGGACTTGACCAGTACGTCGAAACCGACGCTGCATGTCTTCCATCAGGAAGGCGGGTGGCATTGGGGTATTACCGTCGAACGAACGGCGGGCGGTGGAATGAAGGTCGTGGCGTACAGCGACGACGGCTTCGATTCCGAGGATGAAGCACGCGAGGACGGCGAGTACGTCCTGCGTTCCGAAGACTGGCGTTCGCGCCAGAGTTTTGGCCGCGCCGAGCGGCGTCAAGGTTGTTCCTGAGCGGGGCGTGTTCGCCTCGCTATCGCTTCTTTTTCCCGCATCCTCCCCGGCGCTTCATAAAAAGCGCGACACTGCATGCACGCTCACCCGAATGAGATGCGCATGCCCGACTCCTCGCAAGCCTCTCCGCTCGATGCATCTTTCGAGATCCGCCGCATGACGCGCGCCGATGTCGATATCGCACTCGACTGGGCCGCACTTGAAGGCTGGAATCCCGGTCTCGACGATGCTCACGCGTTCTACGCCGCCGATCCGCAGGGCTTTTTCATCGGCACATGGAAGGGCGAGCCGGTCGGCGTCATATCGGCAGTCGCCTACGGCGATGCGCTGGGCTTCATCGGCCTCTACATCGTGCGTCCCGGATGGCGCGGCAAGGGCTTCGGCATGCCTTTGTGGCGAGCAGGCATGGCCTATCTCGGCACGCGCAATATCGCGCTCGACGGCGTGCTCGCGCAGCAGGCGAACTATCGCAAGACGGGCTTCGTGCTGGCGTATCGCAACGTGCGGTATGAAGGCGTGGCGCGTGTTTCGGACGAGCCCTCACAAGACATGCCTATCGTCGATGCGCGCAGCGTGCCCTTCGACCGCATGCTGGCCTTCGACACGCTGCACTTTTGCGCGCCACGTGCCGCATTCCTGCGCGCATGGCTCGATGCGCCGAATGCACGCTCGGTCGCAGCACTCGATGGCGATATGCTTCGCGGCGTCGGCGTGATGCGCCGTTGCCGCGCGGGTCACAAGATCGGGCCGCTGTTCGCCGAGAACCTTCAGGTGGCGCGCGCACTGTTTCGCGCGTTGACGTCGGGCGTGGCGAATGAACGCATCGTCATCGACGTGCCGGAGGGCAATGCGTCGGCCATCGCGCTGGCGCTCGAACACGAGATGACGAACGTCTTCGAAACGGCGCGCATGTACACGCGTACGCCGCCCGAATTGCCGCTCGGCAAAGTGTTCGGCGTGACGAGTTTCGAACTCGGCTGATGCGGCCTTTTGCAGGCGCGCGCGCTCTCAGGTAACGTTCGATGTTGAGCCCCATCTCAAAGGCACGTTCATGAGCCACGACCACGACCACGATCACCATCACGAAGGCAGCACGCTCTCCGACATGGACCTGCGCGTGCGCGCGCTCGAATCGCTGCTGGTGGAAAAAGGCTATGTCGATCCGAATGCGCTCGATGTGTATATCGAAACGTATGAGCATCGCGTGGGACCGCGCAACGGGGCGCGCGTCGTCGCGAAGGCGTGGAGCGATGCCACGTTCCGCGCGTGGCTGCTGGAGGATGCGACGGCCGCGATCGCATCGCTCGGATACACGGGACGTCAGGGCGCGCACATGATCGCGCTGGAAAACACGGCGGACGTGCACAACATGGTGGTCTGCACGCTGTGTTCGTGTTATCCGTGGTCGGTGCTCGGATTGCCGCCGGTCTGGTACAAGTCCGCGCCGTATCGCTCGCGCGCGGTGATCGACCCGCGCGGCGTGCTCGCGGATTTCGGCGTGCAACTGCCCGAGCGCGTCGAATTGCGCGTGTGGGATTCCACGGCGGAGTTGCGCTATCTCGTGCTTCCCATGCGTCCTCCGGGCACGGATCATCTCGACGAAGAAGCGCTTTCCAAACTCGTCACGCGCGATTCGATGATCGGCACTGGCCTCGCGCTCACGCCGGGCACGAACGAAGGAGCATCGGCATGAATTCGGCACACGACATGGGCGGCATGCAGGCGTTCGGCCCCGTGACGCAGGACGCCTGCGATGCACCGGGCGCGTCGCCCTTTCATGCGGCGTGGGAGCGTCGCGTGCTCGCGCTCACGCTGGCGATGGGCGCGACGGGGCAATGGAACATCGATACATCGCGGGCGGCGCGTGAAAGCCTGCCGCCCGCGCAATATCTTGGCAGCACGTACTACGAAATCTGGTTCGAAGGGCTCAAGAAGCTGCTGCTTGCAAAGGGTCTCGCGAATGCCGATGAAATCGCTTCGGGCCAGTCGCAGGAAGCGCCGAAGTCGAACGTGCGCGCCATGCAATCCGCCGATGTTCCCGCCGCCTTGCTGCGCGGTTCCCCAACCGAACGCACAGCCGATGCGCCCGCGCGTTTCGCTCCCGGCGACGCAGTGCGCGCCAAGGTGATGAACCCGTCCACGCACACGCGTTTGCCGCGCTATTGCAGAGGCAAGCTCGGGCATATCGTCGCGGTGCGCGGCGCGCATGTATTCCCCGATGCCAACGCGCTCGATCACGGCGAGCATCCGCAATGGCTTTACACGGTGCGCTTCGACGCGGCCGAATTGTGGGGCGAGGACACGACCGCATCGGCGGTGTTCGTGGATTGCTGGGAACCGTATCTCGAAGCGGCGGCACGCGCATGACCAATACGCAAGCCTTGCCCGATCTGCCATTCGATACAGACAACCCGGTGTTCCACGCGCCGTGGGAAGCGCAGGCGTTCGCCATGACACTCGCGCTGCATGAACGCGGCATCTTCACGTGGAAGGAATGGGCGCACGCCTTGAGCGAGACGATCAGCGAAGCGCAGGCCGAAGGCGATCCCGATCACGGCGATACGTACTACGCGCACTGGCTGCGCGCGCTCGAACGCATCAGCACGGCGAAGGGCTGCACGAACGATGAAGCCCTGGCGCGGCGTCGCATCGAATGGGACGAGGCGGCGCGCCGCACGCCGCACGGCCAGCCGATCCATCTGCGGCGCACTTTGCCCGACGCCACGCTCGATGCATATCGCGCGGCGATCTATCGCATCCACGTCACGCCTGCGCTCGATATGAAAATCGACGTAGCGAACGATGCGTTGTCCGCGCTCATGCAACAGAACAACGCAACGAGCGCGGTCTTCGTCACGGCATTCAATCCGTTTGGCCGTAAGCTTGATGCATCAGAGAATGCGAAGCGCCAAGCCGCGCTGAACGCGTATGTCGAACGAATGGGCTTGCGCGCGTTGTCCGGCGCAGGGCTCGATCCAAAAAACGAATGGCAGGCGGAAACGAGTCTCTTGGTTCTCAACGCCACGCGCGAACAGGCCGATGCGTTCATGCTCGCCTTCGAACAGAACGCGGTCGTATTCGTCGAGCTTGCCGGCGTGCCTGAGTTACTGCTGCATCCGCATGTGCGCTGAATCTTGAGCGAGCTTCCATCGCATGTGCGGCGTATCGTGCTGCCCGAGCATGTGCCCGACGATATTCGCGTGTGGCTCGTGGAAATCGATCCGAGCGCGCCGTTCGATCTTGTCCTCAGCGAAGCCGAACGCGCCCGCGCGCAACGCTATCTCAGGCATGCGGCTGGTGCGCGCTTCGCCACCGTGCGCGCGGCGTTGAGAACGCTGCTGTCGCTTCATGTCGATGAAGACGCGGCGAGTCTCGTCATCGAAACGGATTCGCATGGCAGGCCCACACTTGCGTTGCAGAATGCGCCGGACTTCAACGTGTCGCA
This sequence comes from Caballeronia sp. A2-2, assembly GCF_057612605.2. Taxonomy (NCBI): domain Bacteria; kingdom Pseudomonadati; phylum Pseudomonadota; class Betaproteobacteria; order Burkholderiales; family Burkholderiaceae; genus Caballeronia; species Caballeronia sp. A2-2. Next base: position 437,271 of record NZ_CM172588.1, read on the forward strand.
CTCGGGCGTTTATGGCGCGATTGCGTTGTCATCGACAAGACGCGTGGGAATCGACATCGAGGAAGCGCGCGTATCGCTCGACTGGCAAAAGCTGACGCGCATGGTGTTCTCGAACGCAGACCAGCAAGCCGTGGATGCCATGCCCGCCGAAACACAACGCGCGGCGTTCTTCGAATGCTGGAGCGCAAAGGAAGCGCTGCTCAAGACGCACGGCACCGGCATGGGCGCGGGCGCGCTCGACATGGACACGTTCTCCGTGATGCCATGCATGCACGACCGCTTTGTCTTGTCGCAAAACGCGGGCGCGTTCGCGGTATCACGAATCAAGGCACCTTCAGGCTACGCCGCAGCGCTTTCCTGGTCGCTTTGATGCAGCGCAATGTTCACGCCGTCTCGCGCTGCAAATCGCGGTGCGTGAGATACAGCCGCAAATCGAATTCGATCTGATGGTAGCCCGGCTGCATGAGTTCGCACAGTCGATAAAACGCCTTGTTGTGCTCGCTTTCCTTGAGATGCGCCAGCTCATGCACGACGATCATCCGAAGAAACTCGGGCGCGGTGTCCCTGAACAACGACGCGATGCGAATCTCTTTCTTCGCCTTGAGCCGCGAGCCTTGCACGCGTGAAATGGCCGTGTGCAAGCCGAGCGCGTGACGCAGCACATCGAGCTTGCTGTCGTAGAACACCTTGTCGATGGCGGGCGCGACGCGCAGGAATTCCTGCTTCAGTTCGCTGCAAAACGCGTACAGCGCGCGGTCCGATTGCACGGCGTGCTTCTCCGGATAACGCGTGTCGAGATACGTGCCCAGTTGCTGCTGGGCAATCAATCGACGCACCTTGTCCTGCAGCGTGTTCGGATAGGCGCTCAGGTATTTCAGTTGTTGCATGACGGCGAGAGTGGCGAAACGTTGAATGCATGGCGCGCGCTGTGCCAGACGAACGAGTCATGACATCACGCGGCGTTCTATTGACCATTCTAGTCATTGATCCGCCGTCTCGCTTCCTTCGTTATCACAAGCGTGTTTCCACGCATGCATTTCCGTAAGTTTATGTTTCCGGGTGCGCGGCGGGGTTGGGCGCATGCGAACATTCGCGCTTTAATTCGCGCGCACCCGAAGGCAGGAACGAAATGGCATCGAGCAAGGCCCATCACGCCACGGGATTCGCGGCCGGCATCATCGCGGCGGCGCTCGTCAGCGCATCGGGCATGCATGCGAAGACCCACGCGAACGCGGAGTATCTTTCGTGCGGACTGGCGCTGGTCGCGGCGATTGCGGGCGCGACCGCGCCGGATTGGCTCGAAGTCGCGTGGTGGAGCCGCGCGCGGCGCTTGTGGATCACGCACCGCACCTTGACGCATTGGGGCGTGGCCTGGATCGCGCTTTGCGCAGCGTCATACCATTCGCTGGGACGCTTTCCCGGCGCGCCGTTCGTGTTCGGTTTCGCGTGCGGCGGCCTCATGCATCTGTTCGCGGACTGGCCCAATCCGCTCGGCGTGCCGTGGATTCGCGCGCGTCATTCGCTCAATCTCTGGACGAGCGGGAAGTGCGACGCCATCGTCGTGGCCGCTTCGTGGGCGGCGGCCTTGTTCGTCGCGGACGGTGTCTGGTTCAATCATGTTTATGGGCGCATGTTGCTCGGCGAGTCGCAAGGTATCGTCGAGGCGGTGCGCGCTTTCTTCTGACCTTGCCGGATATTGCGGATTTGCCGATGACATCGATCAACACGTTCAAGCGCTTTTTCCTTCTCCTCGGTCTGTGCGCCGCGCTTTTGAGCTTCGGCGGCTGCGCGAGCTTTTTAGGCCGCGACGACATGCGCGTGAGCGTCGCGGGCATCGAACCGCTTCAGGGGCAAGGGCTGGAAATGCGTTTCGCGGTGAAGCTGCGCGTGCAGAATCCGAACGATGCACCCATCGACTATAGCGGCGTGGTGCTCGATCTCGACCTCAATGGCCGCGCCTTCGCGAGCGGCGTGAGCGATCAGAGCGGCACCGTGCCGCGTTTCGGCGAAGCCTTGCTGTCGGTGCCGGTGACCGTATCGGCATGGTCGGTCGCGCGTCAGGCGCTCGGCTTCGCCAACGGCGACACGACGAGCCGCGTCTCCTACACGGCGAGCGGCCGGCTGGCGGGCGGCGTGTTCGGCGGCGCGCGCTTCTCCGACAAAGGCGTGATCGACATTCCCACCGGCGCGAATTGACGCGTGTCTCAGGAAGGTCACCATGACCGGCTAAGGTAAAGCCAGGCTCCGTTGTGCATCCGCACATGATGGACCAAGGCAGCCGCGTGCATCGCAGCGCATAATCGCCGTGAGCATCAAGACTCGGAGGACACCATGCTGGTCAGGAACGAAGCGCAGGTGGAGCACCTCATCAACGATCTTCTCGACTTCGCGCGCGCGCGATTGCCCGAGCCCGCCTTCGCGCTCATCGAGCCGATGCTGCGCCACTACTACGATCAGGTCGATGTCGAGGACATCGCGAATCGCGACGTCGCGGACCTCTACGGCGCGGCCATGGCGCACTGGCAGACCGCGCAGAAGTTCACCGGCCGCCACGAAGTGCTGCGCGTGTATAACCCGAATCTGGAGCAGCATGGCTGGCATTCGGACCACACGGTCATCGAGATCGTCAACGACGACATGCCTTTTCTCGTCGATTCCGTGACGATGGAACTCAACCGCCTCGGCCTCGCGCTTCATTCCGCGATTCACCCGGTCTTTCGTGTATGGCGCGCGTCTGGCGGCGCGCACGCGGGCGATATCGAACGCGTCTGTCAGGGCCACGCGGATGCAGGCGAGGGCGCATCCGAACTCGAATCGTTCATCCATTTCGAAGTGGACCGATGCAGCGAAGCGGAACGGCTCGACGAAGTGCGCGTGAACATCGAGCGCGTGCTCGGCGATGTGCGCGCAGCGGTCGAAGACTGGCCGAAGCTGATCGAAGCGGGGCGCGCGGCCGTCGCCGAACTCAAGGCCCGCGAAACCACGCCGGACGGCATCGAGTCCCGCGCGTTTCTCGAATGGATGGTGAACGATCACTTCACCTTTTTGGGCTGCCGCGATTACGAACTGGTCGAACACGAAGGCGCGCCCGCGCTGCGCGGCGTCGCGGGTTCTGGCATGGGCCTGTTGCGCGAAAGCCTGCGCAAACCCGCCGCGAACGACATCACGCCCTTGCCGCCGGGCGCGGCGGCGATCATCGAAGGCGCGGCGCCGATCTTTCTCACCAAGGCCAATTCGCGCGCGACGGTGCATCGGCCGGGCTATCTGGATTATGTCGGCGTGAAGCGCGTGTCGCCGGAAGGCAAGGTGATTGGCGAGCGGCGTTTTCTGGGGCTTTATACGTCCACCGCGTATTTTCTTTCGACCTCCGAAATACCCATTGTGCGGCGCAAGTGCGCGAATATCGTGCGGCGCGCGGGGTTTCTGGCGAAAGGGCATTTGCATAAATCGCTGGTCACGGTGCTGGAGCAGTACCCGCGCGACGAGCTTTTTCAGGCCGATGAAGACGATCTCTTCGATACCGCCATCGGCGTATTGCGTTTGCAGGAGCATCAGCGCACAAGGCTTTTCGTGCGGCGCGACCGCTTCGATCGCTTCGTGTCGTGCCTCGTGTTCGTGCCGCGCGACAAGTTCAATACCGACCTGCGGCGGCGCATTTCCAAGGTGCTGATGGAGGCGTTCAACGGCACGAGCATCGAATTCACGCCGCAGTTGTCGGAGTCGCCGCTGGCGCGCATTCATATCGTGGTGCGGGCCGAACGCGGCGCGATGCCCGAAGTCGATACGCGCGAACTCGAAACGCGCGTGGTGCAAGTGGCGCGCCGCTGGCAGGACGATCTCGCCGATGCGCTCATCGACCGTCGTGGGGAAGAAGAAGGTAACCGCTTGCTGCAACGTTATGCGGACTCGTTCCCGGCGGGCTATCGCGAGGACTATCCGGCGCGCACGGCGGTTCGCGACATCGAGCTGATCGAGGAAACGCACACGCGGCCCGGTGGCATCGCGATGAGTCTTTATCGGCCGATCGAGGCGGGCATCGATACGAAGAAGCGCGCGTTTCGCTTCAAGGTGTATCGCGTGGGTGAGCCGATTGCGTTGTCGTCCAGCTTGCCGATGCTTGAACATCTCGGCGTGCGCGTCGATGAGGAACGCCCCTATCTGATCGAACCCGTGGGCGCACCGAACGCGTGGATTCACGATTTCGGCCTTGAATTGCAGGACGATGTGGAGTTCGACATCGACCGCGTGAAGCCGCTGTTCGAGAACGCGTTCGCAAGCGTGTGGTCCGGTGAGATCGAGAACGATGATTTCAATCGCCTCGTGCTGCGCGCGCAGTTCGATTCGCGCGATGTCACGATCATGCGCGCATACGCCAAGTATCTCCGGCAAGTCGGCTCCACCTTCAGCGATGCCTATATCGAACGCGCGCTGACCGGCAATCCGGGGATTGCGAAAAAGTTCGTCGAACTGTTCATGGTGCGCTTCGATCCCGCGCGCCACGGTGCGCCCGAAGACCGCGAACGCGCCGCGCAACGCGTGCTGGACGATATCGAAGCCGCGCTCGACAAAGTGCCGAATCTCGACGAAGACCGCATTCTGCGGCAGTTTCTCGGCGTGATTTGCGCGACCATGCGCACCAATCATTTCCGCCGCGAACCGAACGGCGATCCGCGTCCGTATCTTTCCTTCAAGCTCGATCCGTCGAAAGTGCCCGGCTTGCCCGAGCCTAAACCGATGTTCGAGATCTGGGTCTATGCGCCGCGTGTGGAAGGCGTGCATCTGCGTGGCGGACGTGTGGCGCGCGGTGGGTTGCGCTGGTCGGATCGACGTGAAGACTTCCGCACGGAAGTACTCGGTCTCATGAAGGCGCAGATGGTGAAGAACGTGGTGATCGTGCCGGTCGGATCGAAGGGCGGCTTCGTCGTGAAGAATCCGCCGCCTGTTTCGGATCGCGAAGCATTTCTCGCGGAAGGCGTCGCGTGTTATCGCTTGTTTCTGCGCGGCCTGCTCGATGTCACCGACAACCGCACGCCCGATGGCATCGTGCCGCCGCCCGACGTGGTGCGCCACGATCCCGACGATCCCTATCTGGTGGTTGCCGCCGACAAGGGCACCGCGACGTTCTCGGATTACGCCAACGCGCTCGCCCACGAATACGGCTTCTGGCTCGACGATGCCTTCGCTTCGGGCGGCTCGGTCGGCTACGACCACAAGAAGATGGGCATTACCGCGCGCGGTGCGTGGGAATCCGTCAAGCGGCATTTCCGCGAGATGAACGTCGATACGCAGACGACCGATTTCAGCGTGGTCGGCATCGGCGATATGTCGGGCGATGTGTTCGGCAACGGCATGTTGTTGTCGCGTCATATCAGGCTGATCGCGGCGTTCGATCATCGGCATGTGTTTCTCGATCCGATGCCGGACACTGAGGCGAGTTTTGCGGAACGTCAGCGGTTGTTTGCATTGCCGCGTTCGAGTTGGGCCGACTACGATTCCACCTTGATTTCCACGGGCGGCGGCGTGTATGCGCGCACTGCGAAGACCATTCCGGTTTCGCCGCAGGTGCAGAAAGTGTTGGGTATTTCTGCATCGACGCTTGCCCCTAACGAACTCATTCGCGCGATATTGCTTGCGGAAGCGGATCTGCTTTATAACGGCGGCGTCGGTACGTATGTGAAGGCAAGCGGCGAAACGCATGCGCAAGTTGGCGACAAGACGAACGACGCCGTGCGCGTGAACGGTGCCGAGCTGCGCGTGAAAGTGGTCGCGGAAGGCGGGAATCTCGGGCTGACGCAATTGGGTCGAATCGAGTTCGCGCAGAATGGCGGGCGCATCAATACGGATGCGATCGATAACTCGGCGGGCGTGGATTGTTCGGATCACGAAGTCAATATCAAGATTCTGCTGGGCCTGATCGTCGCGGATGGCGAGATGACCGAGAAGCAGCGCAATGTGCTGCTGGCCGAAATGACCGATGAAGTCGGCCTGCTCGTGCTCAAGGACAATTACGCGCAGACGCAGGCGCTGTCCATCGCGAAGCGTCACGTGGCCGATACGCTCGATGCCGAAGCGCGCATGATGCGCTTTCTCGAACGCATCGGCCGGCTCAAGCGCAGGATCGAGTTCCTGCCTTCCGATGACGACATCGCGGAACGCGCCGCTGCGAAGCAAGGGCTGACGTCACCGGAACGCGCGGTATTGCTCGCGTACGGAAAGATGTGGCTCTACGACGAACTGCTCGACTCCGATGTGCCCGAAGATGCGCTCGTCGCGGACCTTCTGCCGGATTACTTTCCGAAGCCCTTGCAGGCGCGTTACGGCGCGGCCATGCAGCGGCATCCGCTGAAGCGCGAAATTCTCGCGACGCATCTGACCAACGCGTTGGTGAATCGCACGGGCTGCGTGTTCGTGCATCGTCTGATGGAAGAAACCGATGCGCGTGCGAGCGATATCGTGCGCGCGGCGCTGATGGCGCGCGATGTGTTCGGGCTCGATGCCTTGTGGCGGAGTATCGACGGGCTGGACAACATCGTCGCGGATGAAGTGCAGGCGCGCATGTTCCTCGAAGTCGTGCGTCTGCTCGATGACACCTCGCTGTGGTTCCTGCGGCATTTGAAGCATCACGGAGCGAATGTGCAGGAAGCTCGTGCCGTGCTCGCGCGTTGCCGCGAAGCCGCGCAACGGCTCGCGCCGCAATTGCCCGCGCTGTTGCCGTCCGCGCAACTGGATGCATGGTATGCGCGCCGGCGTGAGCTTGAAGATGCGGGCGTGGAGAGCAGTCTTGCGGCGCAAGTGGCAAGCGGCGAGATTGCGACCGCCGTGCTCGATAGCGCGGAAGTGGCGGCGTGTTCGGAGCGCAGTCTGGAGCTCGTGGCGAGTGTGTATTTCGGCATCGGGACGTTGCTGGATTACAGCGGTATCGCGGAACGAGCGATGGCCTTGCCGGTCGCGACGCATTGGGACTTGCTCGCGCGCGCGGCCGCGATGGAGGAGTTCGCGCGCGTCAGGCGTGCGTTGACGGTGAGCGCGCTGGAGCAGTCGCGGGGCATCGATGCGCCGGATGTGATCGTGGAAAGCTGGCGTGCGAAACGCGCGGATGCGATTGAGCGGTATACGCGGTTGCTGGCGGAGTTGCGGGCGAGTGGGACGGCTAGTTTGTCGATGTTGCTGGTGGTGGTGAGGGAGTTGGTGGCGTTGGAGAGGGTTTGACTTGGGTTGGGTTTGCGTGGAAGGGGCTGCTGTTGGTTGGGTCTTTATTGCAGTAGCCGCCTCCCCGGCGGGGGGGTAACTTTCTTTGCTGCTGTGTATAGACGGGAGACATCGCTGACAAACGTACGAGGACATGGTTGACACTTTCGGGTACTGAAACCCCGGTGCCGACCATGACTTGGAACATAAAAGACACGATGAGCCTGCGACAAGAATTCGTTCATTTGGCCACTCAACACACCCTCACGATGACGGAGTTGTGCGAGCGCTTCAACATCAGCCGGCAGACCGGCTACAAATGGCTCAAGCGGGGCGAACAGGCGCTGGCCGATCGCTCGCGCCGTCCCGCCAGCAGTCCTTCGAAGAGTTCTGAGGCTATCGAGCAGGAAGTGGTTCGACTGCGTCTGGCCCATCCGTGCTGGGGCGGACGCAAAATCAGCCGACGCCTTCAGGATCTGGGCTTTGAAGGGGTGCCGCACCCCAGCACCGTGACTTCGATCCTGCATCGGCACCAACTCATCCTGCCGGCCGAGTCGGCGCGGAGCGAGCCCTGGAAGCGCTTTGAGCACGCGCAGCCCAACGCGCTCTGGCAGATGGATTTCAAGGGACACTTCGAGACGCTGGACAAGCAGCGCTGCAGTCCGCTGACCGTGCTCGATGACCATTCGCGCTTCAATATCCTGCTGCGTGCCTGTGGCCCGACCGACACCGCAGCCGTGCAGGCGGGGCTGTGCGAGGCGTTCGCACGGTATGGCTTGCCTGCGCGCATCAACACCGACAATGGTGCGCCGTGGGGCTCGCCCAGCAGTCCGGGGCAACTCACCGAACTGGCGGTGTGGCTGATCCGGCTGGACATCGGCATCAGCTACAGCCGGCCCTATCACCCGCAGACCAATGGCAAGGAGGAACGGTTTCACCGCACCCTGAAGGCCGAAGTCCTGAACGGGCGATGCTATGAGAACCTGGAGCGCGTGCAGACGGTGTTTGAGCGCTGGCGCATCGTCTATAACTGCGAGCGGCCGCACGAGGCAATCGGCATGGCCACCCCCGAGAGCCGTTATCGGGCAAGCTCGCGCGCGTATCCCTCCGTCCTGCCGGAGATCGAGTACAGCCCGGACGACGTGGTGATGAAGGTCAGATCGGGTGGGCGCGTGGACTTCGAAGGACGACGCATCAAGCTATCCAACGCGCTTTATGGGCTGCCGGTTGCGGCTCGTGCAAAGCCGGGTGAAGACGGGGTATTTGACGTCTGGTTTGCCCATCATCGGATCATGACACTTGACCTGAGGAGCGAAAAAGCCTGACCATAAAACTGTCAACGATGTCCTCGTACATCTGTCAACCATGTCTCCGGTCTATACACTGCTGCAAAGAAAGTCACCAAAGAAAGCAGCTTTTACCCCATGCACGATGGCTGGAGAGGGTGGTCTGGATTAACTGATGCAGTGGCCGCGTTAGGATGTCCCTCGGTTGGTTAAGCGTGTGGGCAACCTTGCGATTTAGCGCTCGAAGTCTTTAGTGTTAGTGGACCGCATTCATTCTTTCGGCCATGCGCTGCGCGCGCCGAGAACTTAAGAACGGAATCCCGCAGCGTATTAGCGCCCAGCCAAATCATACGTCACCGCTATTTCGTTATTCGGCCCTACCTCGGTAAGTGCTTTTGGGCAAAGCGCACACACCAACGCAAGTCACCTTTTAGTCGAAGCACTAACCAAGGTAGGGCCGAATAGCAATCCTGCGGAGAAGTATGAGGTGGCTGGGCGCTTATAGGCTGCGGGATTCCGTTCTAAAGCTCTCGGCGCGCGAAGCGCATGGCCGATTGAATGAATGCGGTCCACTAAGAGAAGATTTTTCGAGCGCGTGATCGCGAGGTTGCCTAAGCGGCTTGATTTGCGCGGAAAGTCCTATTGCGGCCACTGCATCGTTAATTCAGACCACACTTTCCAGCCAGCGTGCGGAGGGGTAAAAGCTGCTTTCTTTGGTGACTTTCTTTGCAGCAGCAAAGAAAGTTACCCCCCCGCCGGGGAGGCGGCTACTGCAATAAAGCCACAAACAAGCGCAGCCCCTTTCATGAAAGAACCACAAAATCCAACCTATCTAAAACTCACTTCCGCTTCTTCCCCCGCGCCACCGTAGGCGGCGTCAACACCGCAGTCCAAAAATCCGCCACCTGTTTCTGACTACGCCTGGCAGCCGTCCCAGCTTGACGCTTAACCTCCGCAGTAGCCCGCGCCCGCGCCGTCCCAGCGACCGAATTCGCGCCCGAAAGCCACATACTCATAAAAGGGTTCTTCTTAGTCCAGGGATTCTTCATGAGGATCGCTCGGTAGGATGACAATGCCAAGATAAGCGCACACCGCATGCCCAGCCGAAACATCACAATAACCAAAACAATCCACGTAAATCACCCGTAAAACGAAACACTCCTACATCGCGCGCAGCAAGATGCCATTGTGTACGCGCATTCTGTTTACAAACTATTCGGCACCGCCTACCATTTTTCTCACCCCGGCGCTCGTGTTCCCATTGCACCGGGCAACACAGATGAAGGTTTCATGCATGTCACCCGCTCTCGCGCGATGCCGTGTGGGAGCCTGACAGGAGCACGGGGTCATGGCTATCGCGCACGTCGCAGCGGTCATCCGGTCTGTGTGGTTCGGGCTTGCCATCGCTCCGCCGAAGTGGCACAGACGCGTCCTCTCTTCTCCCGCAATACTTCCTTCCATGTTCAGATCGCGTGTTCGTCTTGTCTCGCGCAGTCCTGAACATGCGGCAATGCCGATCTTGCGCGAGACGGCGCTCAAGACATTGGCGGATACGCTCGAACGCGTGCCCTTGGCCATGCTGATGATGAGCGCGGACGGACACATCGCGTTCGCGAACGATAGCGCAGAAAAACGCTTCGGCTACGCGCGGCAAGAGATGGCCGGCATCCTCGTCAACGCGGTTCTGCCCGACATGCAAACCACGAACGGCGAAACCAGCATGACGCTGTTCGCCCGCCGCAAGGACCATACGCACTTTCTCGCCGATGTCAGCCTGAGCGCCATCAACGGCGATATGCCGGGCACGCTCGCCGTGGTCACCGATCGCACCGGTCAGGACGAACTCGCGCGCAACCGGCAGGAACTCGCGCATCTGACACGCGTGTCGATGCTCGGCGAACTCGCGGCATCCTTGGCGCACGAACTCAATCAACCTTTGACGGCGATGCTGAGCAACGCGCAGGCCGCGCAGCGTTTCATGAATCGCGAGCCGATCGATCTCGAGGAAATGCGCGACATCCTGCGCGATCTCGTCGCCGATACTAACCGCGCAAGTGAAATCCTGCGACGCATTCGCGCGCTCGTGAAGAAGGGCGAACTGGAACTCGCGCCCGTGTCCGTGGTGAGCGTGATCGGCGATGTCGCCTTGCTCGTTCATAGCGATGCCATCGTGCGCGGCATCGACGTGAAGCTCGATATCGATCCGCACTTGCCGCCCGTGCGCGGCGACCGCGTGCAGTTGCAGCAAGTGGTGCTGAACCTGCTGCTCAACGCCTTCGACGCGATGGATTCACGCAGCGCACCACGCACCGTCCTCGTGCGCGCAGTGCGCGATGACACGGGACACATTCGCGTTTCCGTGCGCGACGAAGGTCACGGCCTCGATGCCGCGATTGCCGCGCATCTCTTCAAGCCGTTCTGCACGTCCAAGCGCGATGGTCTGGGTCTGGGATTATCGATCAGCCGCTCCATCGTCGAGATGCACGGCGGCCGCATCTGGGCGGCCAACAATGCGGAGCGTGGCGCGACGTTCTTCTTCACGTTGCCGACGGAGGCGGGCTCGCGATGAGCGCCATCGAACCGCTCGTGTTCATCGTCGATGACGACGACAGCGTGCGCCGCGCGCTGACACGGTTGATCGGCGCGGCAGGTTATCGCGTGGCGGCGTTCGCATCGGCACGCGCGTTTCTCGACGATGCGCCCATCGCGCATGGCCGCGCCTGTCTCGTGCTCGATGTCCAGTTGCCCGGCCTCAACGGCCTCGAATTGCAGCAGGCGTTACAGGCGACGCAAGCCGCGCTGCCGATCGTGTTCATCAGCGGACACGGCGATATTCCGATGACCGTCGCCGCGATGAAAGCCGGTGCAACGGATTTTCTTGCGAAGCCCGTGACCGAGGCGGTTCTGTTGAAAGCGGTAAGCGCGGCGCTAGAGCGTTCCGCTCGATCGCTCGCCATCAATTCGGAGATCGAAGCTATTCGACGGCGCGTGGAGCGACTGACGCCGCGTGAGCGCGAGGTCTTGATACTGGTTGCGAGCGGTTGGATGAACAAGCAGGTGGCAAGCGAGCTTGGCACGGTGGAAAAGACCGTGAAGGTTCATCGGGCGCGCGTGATGGAAAAGATGGAGGCGCACTCGCTCGCGGAGCTGGTGCGCCTGTCCGACAAGGCCGGCCTGGTCGCCGTGGCCGAGAGGCGGCAGCTTTAGTGAGCGTGGCCGTTCGGGAAGCCTGCGTCGCCCATGGTGTGCGTGTTCATGTCGCGGTTGCCTTCCTGGCGATTCGGCGCCTGATGCTCGTCGCGTGCTTCATGACGCTCGCGGTTATCACGGTTGTCACGCGCTTCGTGGCGATCACGGTTCTCGCGGCGCTCGTCATGGCCACGGTTCTTTTCGTGGTGCTCGTTGAAGCGATGATCGTTGAAGTGATGCTCGTCGCCATGATGCTTGGCAAACGCGGTGGACGACAGAGCAGCGATGAACAGTGCGACTACGAAACGAGCTTTCATTCGATCAATCCTCGATGGAACGTGCAAGCCGACATGGCTCGCGACGCCTTCAAGAACGCATAGGCAGCACGCACGTTGACGGAATGCATTCCGTTGTAAGGACATTCAACATTTGTTATCAAATCTGCCTAGATGCTGCGCACATACAGATTGCGCACAACGCGCATGCTTAAAAAATAAAAAGCTAAGGCATCCGGAACAATCAGCATGAAACGCTGAATTCCATTCGAACTGCCTGGCCGATGCATGCTAGATGCGATGCATGAAAGCGCTCGGTATCGCCCTTTACATTCAGTAAGTCAGCGCCTTTAATCAACGTTGCATCAAATCTTTCCGTTGCGTTCATGCGCGGCGGTTCCTTGCGCTTTCGCGTACCCGATGGCAGGGTCTGGCACGACGCAGCGCGCGACTCAGGCAGCGAGGTCCACAATGATCGACATTCCGCGCGAAGCGGTGGAAACACTTAAATCATCGATGAGAGGCACGGTTATCACACCGTCCGATCCCACTTACAACGAAGCGCGCGCTGTATGGAACGCGACCATCGACCGGCGTCCCGCGTTGATCGCGCGTTGCGCGGGCACGGCGGACATCATGACCGCAATGGCCTTTGCGCGCGAACACGGCTTGCTGTTGTCGATACGCGGTGGCGCGCACAATATCGCGGGCAGCGCCGTCAGCGACGATGCGCTCATGCTCGATCTCTCGACTCTGCGCTCGGTTCGCATCGACCCGAAGGCGAAGCGTGCATATGTGGAGCCGGGCGCGCTGCTCTCGGACTTCGATCACGAAGCGCAGGCGTTCGGTCTTGCCACGCCGCTCGGCATCAACTCGACGACGGGTGTCGCGGGTCTTACGCTCGGCGGCGGCTTCGGCTGGCTGAGCCGCAAGTTCGGCGTGACGGTCGATAACCTCGTCGCGGCGGAAATCGTGACGGCGGATGGTCAATGGCGGCGCGTGGACGAAGAACACGATGCCGATCTGTTCTGGGCTTTGCGCGGTGGCGGCGGCAACTTCGGCGTGGTGACGCTGTTCGAGTTCAGGCTCCACGAAGTCGGGCCGCAAGTGTATGGCGGGTTGGTCGTGTATCCGCTCGAACAGGCCGCGCAAGTGCTGCCGAAGTATCGCGAGTTCGTGAACGCAAGTGCGGACGATCTGACCGTCTGGGCCGTGATGCGCCTGGCTCCTCCGCTGCCGTTTCTGCCGCCCGAGGTTCACGGCAAGCCGATTGTCGCGCTGGCGTGCTGTTACATCGGGCCGATCGAAGACGGCGCGCGTGCGTTGGAAGCGGTACACGGTTTCGGCACGCCCTACGGCGAACATCTTGGTCCGATGCCTTTCGCCGCATGGCAGAAGGCGTTCGATCCGCTGCTCACGCCCGGCGCACGCAATTACTGGAAGTCGCACAACTTCGGTTCGTTAAACGATGAAACGTTCGACATCCTGACGAAAGCCGTGGAGAACCTGCCATCGCCGCATTGCGAGGTATTCATCGGCGCGATGGCGGGGCAAACCAACCGCGTTCCCGCCGATGCCACCGCCTACGCGAATCGCGAATCCGCGTACACGATCAACATTCACGGACGCTGGACCGATGCGGCTGACGACGAGCGATGCATCGGCTGGGCGCGCGACATGTTCGCCGCGATGACGCCGCACGCGCTCGGCAGCGTGTACGTCAACTTCATGACGGGCGAGGAAGGCGAGCGCGTGAAGGCCGCGTATGGGCCGAACTTCGAGCGGCTGGCGCAGGTGAAACGGCGCTACGATCCCGAGAACGTGTTCCGCAGCAATCAGAACATCGTGCCGGCGGCGTGAGCCTGGCGTCGATAAAATCAGCGCCGTTGCAGATGGCGTTGTGCGCCGCGGGCTTCGTCGCTCGCGGCGTCTTCCTTGTTTTCTTCGTAGACGAGCTTGCGTGTTTCGTGGCTCAACTGCTCGCGCAACAACACGAGAAATCTGGGATCAACCGCAAGCCTCAACCGGTCGAAACGATGCTGGGTGCGGCTGCGTTCCAGATACTCCGCGATGCTGCGCGCGAAGCGTTCGCTGGCGCTGTCGTCCTGAACGGTTTGATCCTTCGATTGAACAACGCGCGCGGCGGGATTGCGTAAATCCTCGACTTGCTGGAGATCGAGTTTCAACCCTCGTGTCTCGAAGATTCTCGCGCGGCTGACATCCGCGGCGAGAACCCAGGTGATGACCGTCATGGTGCGCCTCCTCCGCGTCGCTGCGTTCGCGGGTGTTCTATTGTGCGCTTATTCGAAGGCGTTGGCGCTTGTTGGAGGCATCACTTTTTGCTCGCATCGCAGCATAATCATTGGCTTGAGAATGCGAAGAACCAAGCAGCAGTCAAGAGAACGCGCTGCTGCATCGCGCCATGACGTTTATGTCTCGCTCCACATACGCAACAGGTTGTGATAGCAGCCGACCAGCGTGCGCTTGGCGGCTTCGTCGCCGTTGGTCGCGTTCAGGCGTTGAATGGAATTGTCGAGATCGAAAAGCAGGGCGCGTTGGGCATCGTCGCGAACGAGGCTTTGCGCCCAGAAGAAACTCGATACGCGCGCGCCTCGCGTGACCGGCCGCACCTGATGCAGACTCGTCGCAGGATAGACGATCGCATGACCCGCCGGCAGTTTCACTTCCTGCACGCCGAAGGTATCTTCGATGATGAGTTCGCCGCCGTCATAATCCTCGGGACGCGTGAGAAACAGCGTGACGGACACGTCCGTGCGCACGCGCGCACCATGACCGGGCACGATGCGGATCGCGCCATCGACATGACTGCCGAAATGCATGCCGCCTTCGTAGCGATTGAACAGCGGCGGATACACGCGGTTCGGCAGCACCGAACTGATGAACAGTGGATGCCGCTCCAGCGCGCCGACGATCACATCGCCGAGTTCATGCGCGATCGGCGAGCCTTCCGCGATCTGCTGATTGAGCTTGACCGGCGCGCCCTGATAACCCGCTGTCGCGCGGCCATCGACCCAGGCGTCGCTGGCATCGAGCCGCGCGCGCATGGCGGCGACTTGTTCGGGGTTCAGGACATCCGGTATGGAAAGAATCATTGCGATGACTACCCTCAATGGAACGCGCGCCGCTTCGCTGAAAGCGGCGCGCGTGCATCAATGCATCAACGGAAACGATAATTCAGTGTGGCGATGAACGTGCGGCCGATGCCCGGCACCGCGCGTCCGCCGTCGGACGGAATCAGCGAGTCGTAGTACTTCTTGTTGGCCAGATTCCACACGTTGAACTGGATATCGTAGCGTTTCTGATGATACGCGGCCATCGCGTCCCAGCGCACGTAGCCACCGACCTGCACGAGATCGTTGTTCGCCGCATAGCGCGACGAGATGTACGACGGCCCGCCGCCGATCTGCCATTCGTGCGTGAAATCGTAAGTCGTCCACAGCGTCAGCATGTGATGCGGCGTGTTGGCAAGCTGGTTGCCGGTGGTGCCATCCTTGGCCGACAAAACCGTGCCGTCCATGTAGGTGTAGCCGCCGAACATCTGCCATTGCTTCGTGATGTGACCCGCCACGCCGAGCTGATAGCCGCGCACGCGGACATCGCCATCGAGCGTGTAGCTGCCGTCCGAGTTTGCCGTGCGCGCGTTCGTCTTCTCGATGTTGAACAGCGATTGCGTGATCGACAAACCGCCGTTGAGCAGATCCCACTTCGAGCCGACTTCATACGACTTGTTGTGCTCCGGCGGCAGGTTCTGCTGGCCGTTGGTGAGCGTGAGCGCTTCCAGCGAAGGATCGAACGACGTGCCATACGATACATAGTACGACTGCGCTTCTGTCGGTTGCCACACCACGCCGGTGCGCACGCTCGTGAAGTAGTTCGTCTGCGTCGCGTAACCCGGCGCGTTGATGCTGTTGTTGAGCGACGCTTCGTAACGGTCCCAGCGCACGCCGCCGATCCACTTCCAATGCTCGCCGAGCGAGATCGTATCGTTCAAATACAGGCCGATGCCATTCGCGCTCGACTCCGCGAGATTGGTCGCCACTTCGCGATAGTTCGCGGGACGCGTCACGTAGGACGGATTGACGAGCGGCACGATCGCCAGCGTGTTGGACGGCAGGCCCGGTGTCGTCGCGGTGAAGCTCTGGTTGCTGTACGTCTCGTGACTCAGATCCACGCCCACCAGCATGTCGTGCTTGATCGGGCCGGTCGCGAACTTGCCTTCGAGATCGGTCGTGTTGTAGACCGAGTGATCGTTGATGTTGCGGTCCTTGCCCTGCAAGCGCACGAACAGTGACGACAGCGGCAGCGCCGTGTAATTGCCGTTGGTCAGCGCCGTGGACGTGCCGAGCGGGCCGGTCAGCACGGCGGCGGCGTTGGTCGCGCGCGCTTCGGTGCTGTAGTGGCTGAACTGCGTCTGGTTGCGCAGCGTGAACATATCGTCGAAACGATGCTCGATGCGCGCGTTCACCGTCTGCACGTCCTGGATCGTGCGGTCGTCGGTGAAGCCGTAGAAGGTCTTCGTATCGACCGGCGCGGGGTGGCCGTTCAGCGGCGGAATGCCGTAGTCGGGCTGATCGCGGTTGTGTTGGATCAGCGCGGACAAGGTGACCTGCGTCGGCGTGCCGATACCGAACTTTACTTCCGGCGCGATGCCGTAATCCTTGTTGATCATCTCGTCGCGCGTGGAACCGAGCGACTGCCCGAACGCGTTGATGCGGAACGCGGAGGTATCCGTCATCGGCTGATCGATATCGACCGTGGTGCGGTAGCGGTCGTGCGTGCCCGCCTGCACGGAGACATCGGCGCGCGGCTTGAGCGTCGGCTGCTTGCTGACCTGATTGATGACGCCGCCCGTCGAGCCGCGCCCGAAGTACAGCGAGGACGGGCCGTACAGCACGTCGATCGATTCGAGGTTGAAGGTGTCGCGATAGTACTGGCCGCGATCGCGAAAACCGTCGAGGTAAATATCCGTGCGCGCCGAGAACCCGCGCAGGTTGATGTTGTTGCCGATCTGGCCGCCTTCCGCCGCGCCGAGCGTGACGCCCGGCACGTTGCGCAATGCATCGGAGAAGGAACTGACGGCTTGCGAATTGAGCACGGCTTTCGGCACGACCGTGACGGCCTGCGGAATGTCGCGCAGCGCGGTCGGGACTTTTGCGCCGACGCTGGACGTGTCCGGCTGGAAATCCGGTGCGTCGGCGGTGCCGGTGACTTTGACGGCGGGAAGGGCGGTGGTATCGGCTGAAGCAGAAGCGGGTGTTGCAGATGATGCGGCGGGAGCTTGCGATGCTGCTTGCGGTGCGGTCTGAGCGTATAACGGCGCGGCCATTGGAACCGTTGCCAGCGTGACCAAAGCCGCGGCAAGCGGCGTTTTCCTCAACATTTGTCGTTTCCCCGATGCTTGTTAGTGAGAGTCCGGTGGGCAGAGAAGCGGGTTTTCATCTGCCGATGGAGTGGGCCCAGCCGGCGGAACTGCCTGCGGCGAAGGCCCGATTGCGCGCTGTTCACGCAGCCAAGTCATAGGGGTCGCCTATGGCTGCGATAAACTAAATGCGAATCAGTATCATTACACACGACAGAAATTTTTGGAAAGAAACATTGCGGAATGCAGGTTTTTTGAGACGAGCGTGACGTCCGCGCAACGGTTTTAAGCGTTTGCAGAGCGTGCTTGAGAATGCGTGAAGGCCGTCGCTAAGGGCGCGGCGAACGGTTCACGCAAACAGGAAGGGGATTCGAAGCGATTGCGGACAGTTGGGAAACTGCAGGGGCAGCGGCGACTTTCAAACGAAATCGCCGCTGTCCTTTTAATTCGCCATCGACAAATACGGCGAACTGAACGCCTGCGGCGGAAACACCGGCTGCGCCACGCCGCCTTGCTTCGTGAACGTATAGCGCACATAAACCGCCGCCAGCCATTCGCGATACTGATACGCGTTGCCGAACGATGCCGTCGCGCCGAACGCCAACTGCGGCGCGAGCTGATATTCGCCCGTCGCGTTGAGCGAATACGACACGCCCGTCTTGCTCGAACCCGGATACACCGCGCCCGAATCAGGATTGAGCGTGGAGCCGGACGCCGTGTTCTGACGGCCGCCATCGGTCGGGAAGTAGTTCGACGCATCCTGACGATAATGCTGCACGCCGATCGAACCCTTCACGTCATAGCTGAACATGCCCGTGCGGCCCATGTACTCGACCGGGAAATTCAGGATCACGTACTGCTGCGGGCTGAAGTAACCGCCTTGCCCGTACGTGAAGTAGGAAAGGTTCTTGTCGTAGTGCATCAGCGTCGTGTTCGCGCCGACTGTCAGCGTCTGGTCCGCATCCTTGATGATGCGCGTATAGACGCCGCCGCCGCCCTTTTCGGCCGTGTTGGTCGCGACGTTGTGGCCGTCGAGGAACTGGAACGCGGCGTTCACATAGACGCCGTTGGTGCCGTCGTCCCAGCCGAGATCGCCGCGTGCGCCGCTCGATGTGACGCCGCCCCATTCGAGGCCCGCGCCTGCATCGCGTGCGCCGGCGTAGGACAAGAGGCTGTCGGTGACCGCGCGTCGCGCGATGGCGAGCGAATACGACACCTTGTCGGTGATCGCGTTCTGATACTGCAATCCGCCCACGACGTTCGTTTGCCGGAAGCCGAGCGGCGTGGTGCCGACATCGGCCTGAATGTTGCGGTTTTCATAGCCGAGCGACAGGCCCACGCCGGTCGCCGTCTGCGAGCCGAAATCGTTGCTCAGCGTGGCCGTGTTGCCGGGCGTGCCCGCGCCGTTGCTCGTGCCCGCGCCGAAGCGCGCCAGCGTGTTGGGCGTGTTGCCGGCGTTGCTGGCATCGAGCGTGACGGGCGTCGCGCGCACGACGATATGTCCGTTGCCCGCCTTGATGCGGCCTTCGATCGGCGCTTCGATATCGGTCAGGTTCGACAGGCCATCTTCGCCGTTGCGATTGCGGAAGATGACGCCGCCCGACACCGTGCTCGCCTGTTCGCGATTGATCGCCGCGAGTTCTTCCGCGACGCCCACGCTTGGCGGACTGGCTACGGGCGCGGGCATGCCTGACGCACCGATCGATGCCGCGCGCTGGGCGGCTTGCGGTTGCGGCGGGTAGTAGGGCTGACCGTATCCGGCGGGCGGCTGCGGGATGTATGGCTGTTGCGCGTATTGCGGTGCGTATTGTTGCTGCTGATACGGTTGTTGCGGATACGGTTGTTGATACTGTTGCTGCGGCGCGTTGCCATACGCATAAGCAGGCTGCGCCGCCTTCGTGTTCTTGCGCTTCGACACCGGCGGCGGTGCGTAGGCGTTGGCCTGTGCATCGCGGGCGGCGGGGGACATCGGCCAGGGCGAATTGTTGTAGCCGTCGGGCGGCGCGCTGGGGTACATCGGCGCTTGCTGTTGTGCGTAGGGCTGCTGATACGGCTGCGCGGGATAACCGTTCGCGTCTTGTCCCGGATACGGCTGGAGCGGTGCGCCGCCCGCTTGCGCAGCACCGTATGAATCCGCACCGTAGCCACCGGCTTGCGCAGAACCATACGCATCGCCGCCATAACCCCCGCTTGCAGCCGAGCGCGGCGCATTGGCCGGCGCGCCGGGAGCCATCGACGGGGCGGAGTAAGGCGCGACATACGGCGCCTGATAGGGCTGATTGGGCGGCAGATAGGTCGGCACGGCTTGCGGATAAGTCTGTGTGGTGGCGGGTCGATACACATTCGCGCTGTTCGCCGTGAGCGACGAAGCAGCGGTCGTATCGACGGCGGTCCTGCCTTCGAACGGATTGGTGCCCGGCAGCGGCATCGCGCCGATGCGGTTCATCGCGGCCTGCCAGTCACGCGGCACGCGGCTGTTCTGGCCGCCGCCCGCCGCCATCGCGGGCGTATTGGCCGCAACCAGCGAGCGTTGCAGGAATTGCGCGGCGAGGTCGAGCTTGCCTTCTGCGCGATACATCCGCCCGATCGCGGCGAGCACGCCCGGATCGTTCGGCGCGGCTTCGTACGCTTGATTCGCGAGCGTTTCCGCCAGCTTGAAATCGCGCACGCCGCTGGCCGCCGACATCGCCGCCGTCTGCAAGGCGATGTCATCCGGACGACGCGCGAGCGCCGTCTGATAGCACGTCAGCGCGTTGCGATCATCGCCCGCCGACGTGTACATGCGGCCCAGCGCGGCTTGCAGATCGGCGTTGTCCGGCATCGATGCGAGCCACGGCGAAATCACGTCGTACGCAGCGGCGAGATCGCCGCGCTGACGCACCGCATCCGCCTGTGCGATCACGATACCCACGTTCAGATTGTCGAAGTCGCGGCGCTGCTGCGTGGTCAGCGAGGTGGCGGCGAGGCGTCGCATCACCGAACCAAGTTCCGCGTCCTGATGCGTCGCCGACAAAATGCCCGCGTATTGCAATTGCAGGCCGACATCGTTCGGCGCATTGGCGACTGCACCACGAATCAGCGCCAACGCGCGCGACGGATCACCCGCCTTCACATACGCCGATGCCACCGCGCCCGTCAGTTCCGCATTGCCCACGGCGACCGGTTCGGCCCGGCGCAAAATCGCGAACGCCTGCTGATTTTGGCCAGCTGCGGCCGCACGCGTCGCAAGTTCGGCCTGTTGCTGCACCCACAAACGATGTTGCAGCCCGCTCATCGCAGCGGTGCGCTGCGCCGCCGGAATGCGATCGAGTTGCGCGAGTCCCGCCGACCAGTCCTGCGTTTCGGCGGAAAGCAGCGCGCTTGCGTAAAGCGCATCCGTCATGTCGGGATGGGTCGCGAGCAGGCCGTCCATCATGCTGCGCGCGTTGCCCACCGCGCCTTGCCGAACGTAAATGCGCGCGAGATCGAGCCGCAGCCACGGATCGTCGGGACTGTTGAGCAATGCGTCTTCAAAGAGACTGCGCGCCGTGCCGAGATCGCCACGCGCTTCGGCGGCGCGCGCCTGTGCCGCCTGCGCCTCGCCACGCAGCTTGTTGATGCCGCCCGCCTTCGTCTGCTGTTCCGTGTTGAGGCGATTGGCGAATTCGAGCGCTTCATCGCCGCGACCTTGCGCCGCGAGCGCGCCGACCAGCCCGCGAATCGCATCGGGATTGTCGGCCTGACGCCGCAGCGCCATGCGATACGCCTGCTCCGCGCCACGCGGGTCACCGTTGGCAAGCAGCATTTCGCCGAGTTGCGTCTGGGCGGTGACATCCGACGGATTCACGGCGATGGCGCGTTCGAACAGCGCCTTCGCCTGCGCGATCTGCCCGTTGCTGCGCGCGCCGATGGCATCGCTCGTGTAAGTCCAGTAGGTCGCGCTGGTGAGCGCGTCTTTCCAGCGCGCGGCATTTCCCGCCCGCGATGCGCGTTCGAGATAATTGCGCGCTTCCGAAAAATGCTCCTGCTTGAGCGCGACGACGCCGAGCCCGCCGAGGGCATCGGCATCGTTAGGGTTGCTGGCGAGCACCGACGAGAAACGCGCCTGCGCCGCCACCAGATCGCCGCGATCCACCGCCGCGAAACCTTCGGCCACCGTGCGTCCGCGCGCATTGACGACGGAATCCGCCTGCGCGCGTTCGCGGGCCGCGCTGTCTTGCTGCACCATCGAATCGAAGCGCGCTTTCACGGCGGCGTCATCCGGCGAGCCTTGCAGATAGGCTTGATACAGCGGTGCATCGGATGCCCGCGCGCCGAGCCACAACAACGCCTGACGCCAGCTTTTACGCGCCGTCGCGCCAACCGTGTTGTCATTCGCGAGCTTCGCCAACCGGTCGATGCCATCGCGCCGCGTCGAATCGCGGTAGGTCAGATGTTGCGCATACGCCAGCGCATAGCGCGGATCGTCGGGATTCTGGCGCGCAAGCTGTTCGAGTCCGCGACGCGCTTCGTCCCAGCCTTGCGGCGTGGCGGCGAGCGCCTGGTAATACTCCAGTTGCAAGCCGGGCGTCGCGGGCTTGCCTTCGATCGCGCGCTTGTATTCCTGCACCGCCGACGCGCTTTGTCCGCTCTGCGCGAGACGGCGCGCATCGTTGACGGTCTGATCGCGCGAACTGGTTTCGCCCAGCCGCCGCCCGAGTTCGTCGATGTTTGGATAGCTAGGCGCGACCTGCCGCAACTGCGCGAGATATTGCTGCGCGCCGCTGCCGTCCTTGCGGTCCGCGAGCACCATGCCCATGCCGAACAGCGCATCCGGCTGCTGCGGATTCACGCGCAGCACCTTCTGCCACGCCTGTTCCGCGAGATCGCCGCGCTTGTGCGCCTGCCAGTATTTGCCTTGATCGATGAGCACCTGCAACGGATCGCTCGTCTGCGCCGATGCCACAACCGGCGTGAGCGTGGCGAGCGCCGCCGCGACGTGAAGCGCCAATGCGCGTTTCCTGACTCGCATCAGCATGCGCTTCTCCAGTTCGGGACCAGGCGGCCGTTGTCGTCGAAGCGATAACGCCCCTCGACGAAACCGCCGCCGAACAAGCCGAGCACGCGGTCGTAGTAGACCGGTTCGCGGCCCACGCTCACCGGCGCATCGAGCGCGGCCAGATGCGCGCGCGCGAGGCCGAGACCGTGTTCGTCGTTCAATGCCTTGAAATACGGCGCGAGCGCGCCCCAGTAGGACAACGGACCTTCGCCGGTCGGCGTGCCCGTGATCGTCGAAACCTTTTCCGGCGGGAAGCCGTTCTGCGCGACGCTCTGGCGCATGCCGGAAAGCGCGTCGAGCCAGCCGCGCGCGAGCGGATCGCTGGCGGGCGTCATGCTGGCCCAGAGATAGACGCGGATGGCGTCGTAGCTGCCGACATCGCCATTTTTCGGATCGACGACGAACTGGCCGCCCGCGCTTGTTTGATTCGTTTGATAGGCGGCCCAGTCGGGCGCGTAGCCGCGTGGCGCCGTCACCTTGACGAGCCGTTGCGCGTTGTTCGCGAGCTTCGTCCACGGACCGTCGGGCATCTCGTGCGCGAGACCGCGCAGAAGCGGCAAGGGCAGATAGCTCGGGTTCAGGCGCGTCACGTCGCCGGTGCGGAAACCTTGCGGGCCGGGCAGCAGCATCGCGCCGAGGTCGGGCAGATCGACGACTTCCTGTTTGACGATCTGCGTCGCCATGGCGTAAGCGAGCTTGGTGTACGACGGCTCTTTCCACAGGCGTCCGGCCTGAAAGAGATCGTAGGCGATCCACAAATCCGAATCGGAAGCCGGGTTCGGGTCCATCACGCCGAACGAGCCATCGGCGCGCTTGCCCCATTGCCACGCGGGCAGGCGAACGTTTGCGGCATCGAACTGACTGGCGGACAAGTTGGCGCGCGTCCACGACAGCATGCGGTCGAAGCTCGCGCGGTCGTTCGCGACGAGCGCGAAGAACAGGCCGTACGACTGGCCTTCGGACGTGGTTTGCTGCGCTTCGGTCGAACGGTCGAGCACGCGGCCATCCGCCTGCACGACCCGTTCGATGAACAGACGGTACGCAGGCCAGTCGCACTGCTGGGCGACGTTCGCGGCCTGCGCGCTTGCCGACGATGCGGCGATGATGGCTCCGGTCAAAACGCTGGCGGTGGCAGCCCGCATATCAATCCCTCAGACGCCGTGCAGCGACCGAACGCAGCACGCGGTAAAACAGAGCGGCAAACACGAGCGCGGCGAGCACGGCGGAGAGCACCAGAAGAATCGGGTGCGCCGAGAGCGCCCAGCGCATGTAGTGCATCGGCGAAAGCTGGCCGACGTAGTACGCCTCGCCATTGGACGTGACGGTGACGGTGCGGCCGTGGATCACCGCCATCGCGCCTTGAATCGACGGCAAGAGATCGTTGTCGAGCAGGGCGGCGGACAGGTCCGCGTCCGATTGACCCGCCGCGCTGATCAGCGCCACGGCGCTGCGGCCCGTCTTGAGCGGCGATTCGAAGCCGGTCAGGAGCGCATCGCCGCTGGCGCTGACGAGCGAGAGGTCCGCGCGCACCGGCGCGCGCTCGGGACCGTGCTCGCCGTGCCACCAGTCGACCACGCGGAAACCGACATCGGAAAGCTGGAAGGTGCGGGCATCGCCGTCGCCGGAAAAGGGCATGTTCTTCGCCCAGCGTTGCAGCAAGGGCTGACGTCCGGGCGAGCCGAGAATCAGCAAATCCTTGTCGGCGAAACGGTCCACGTCGTTCGCGCTCGTCACCGTCACGCCCGTCACCGGATAACCGGTCGATGCGCCCATCCGCCCCATTTCCAGCAAATACAGACTGTAGTCGGCCGGGTTCGGATCGTTCGGCAGCACGACGGCGGTCTGCGAGAGATCGGCCAGACGCGTGAACGGGAAGCCGCCATTGGCGAACGCCGCGAGATCGGGCAGCGCCATGTAATGCGGGAAGCTCGACAGATCGATGGTCGAGTTCGGATCGATCGCGCCGACCACGTTATCCAGCACGCGGCCCGTGCATTCGCCGGTCTTCGGGATGTCGTAATAGAAGTGCATGCGCAACTGCGCGCGCGGCGTGATGAGCAGCGGCGGCAAATACACTTCGCGGCGCGCGGCCACGGTCTTGTCCGGCATCACACGGCTGAAGTACTGGCCGAGATCGAAGGTGGACGTGGACACCGCAGGAATCCGCAGCGACTGCACGAAACCGTTGTTCACGCTGATATTGAGCGACGAACGATCCGGCGCGGGCCGCACGGTATAGCGATAACCGAGATCGACGGGCACGCCCTTGGTCTGCCACATGAACAGGTCAGGCGGCACGCGCAGGTTGATGCGCACGGCGTCCGCATCGTAGCCGTGGGCGCTCAAATCCTGCGCTTCGGCCAGTTCGCCGAAACGCACCGGGCGGTCGCTCGGCAGCCAGTTCGGGGCATCGTAGGGACGGCGCGGTTGCAGGTCGTTGAATTGCGTGATGGTCGCGCTCGTGCCCGACAGCGTGTTCTGTCCGACGCCAAGCGATTTCGCAGCGACCTTCAGTTCGTTCTCGTCGCGTCCGAGCACGAGGAGCAGGCGACCGCGCGCGTCCGCAGCACGGTCGAGCACGGCGATGGTCGGTCCCGACACTGGCGGAATGTCCACGCCCGCAAGCTTCGCATCGCCGATGGCGAACACCACGGCGTTGCCCGACAGCGGCACGTTGTCGGTCTGCGCCGGGAAGATCGCGCCGCGATAGCCCGCCTGCGAGCCGAAGTACGACGCCACCATGCCCGCGGCTTCGAGCGTCGGCAAACTCGGCTTGCCGGCGAACACGAACGGCAGTTCCAGACGGCGCACGTCGCGCCGGTCGAAGAAGGGCTGCGGCATCGCGGCGAGGTCGGGCTTGCTGGCAATCGCCGCATAGGTCAGATCGAGCGAACTCGCGTTGCTGACCGACGCCCACAACGTGGAGTTCGACGGATCTTCGCACTGCTGCGTGTAATGCCCGATCAACTGCACGTTCAGATGGTTGAACTCAGTGATGAAGCGCGGATCGATGGCCACATCGCGCGCCACGAGCGTGCCCGCCTGATCGCGCGGCACCGGCAGCGTCGCCGCCACTTCGCCGTTGATGAGCACCTTCAACTGCGAGATCGACGGCAGCAGCGAAGGCGAATAGCTGTAGATCAGATGCAGGACCGCCGCCGTCACCACTTCGTCGCCACGCACCGAGAACGCGATGCCGTTCTGGCCATCGGTGCCGCGCAGTTGCAGCGGATCGAGCGCGCCGTAATCGGCGAAGGAAAGCGTCTGACGACGACCGCCCGGCACCAGCGTGCCCGGATCGGCGGTAGTCGGCACGCGCGCGTTGAGCGGCTGCGCGGGCTTGCCGGAGAAAGCGGGCACCGGCATGGCGAGCGCGGGCTGCGCGATGCTCACCGGGTTGAACGTGACTGCCGGACTCGGCGCGGGCACATTGCCTACTCCCGTGGCTTGTTGCACGGCCTCGGCGGCGACCGCGAGCGGCGCGGCCAAAGCCGTCTGCAATGCAGCGAGCACGGCGAGCGCGCGCCACAGCGGTCTTTCGCTGAAACGCGGCGCGTGCTTGCCGGCGGCGTCGTCGACGCGCGATGTCTTGAGTACGTTGCCCATCATTGATCTTTGGTTTTCAGCTTGTTCGCATCGACCGGACTTTTTTGAGTCCAGGTCCGAAGGTCGCTGTACAAGTGCTCGAAGAGGCCAGCGATGCCGCGCGTGCCCACCAGCAGCACATGCGACAGCCCGCGCAGCGGCGTATCCGGGCGGCGGCCTTCGGACCATCCGGTCCAGGCGTCCGCGCGCGCGAAAGTGGTTTTCACGAAGTCGTATTCCTGCTCGCGCGTGAGTTGCGAGAAGCGCAGGCCGACGCGGCCAGGCTCGGAGAATCCGACTGTCGCGGGGAACGCGTATTCCTCATCGCCGCGGAAGAGCGAGACGGTCACGCGTTCGTGCATCGGCACTTCGATCTGGTTCGGCAGCTTCACGCCCACGCCGCCTTCCGAATAGTCGTGCGTCTCGCAGGCGAGCGTGCGGCCCGTGGAGAACTTGAGCATGACGGGCATCTTCATGGTCACGCGATGCGTCGAACGAACCTGCTTGCGCTCGCTTGCCGCCGCCACGGAAGCGCCGAGAATCAGCATGTTGTAGACCGTCCAGCAGAGGTTCAGCACGGTCGTCTGCACTTCGCTGTGAACATGCCAGTAAAGGCAGATATGCACGATGCCCGCGACGAAGCCGAGCAGGTTCAGCAGCAACAGGAACAGGTAGGGCCGCGAGATGTACCAGTCGAAGTAGTCCTTCGCGATCTGCCCACCTTTGGCCGTCACGTTGAACTTGCCGAGCTTGGGGTTGATGACCGCCAGCAGCGTCGGCGCGGTGATGTACGACGCCAGCACCGACTCATACACTTCCGCCCAGAACGAATGCCGGAAACTGCGCTGCATCCGCGAATTGGTGATGCTCGCGTGCATCATGTGCGGCAGCGCGAAAATCGCGATGGTGCTCGCGGCCGCTTCGATCACATGCGCGCCGAAGAACAGGTACGACAGCGGCGCGGTGAGGAACACGAGACGCGGCACGCCGTAGAAGAAGTGCATCATCGCGTTGAGATAGCACAGGCGCTGGCCGATTTTCAGGCCCTTGCCGGTGAGCGGATTGTCGATCCGGAAAATCTGCGTCATGCCGCGCGCCCAGCGAATCCGCTGGCCGATGTGGCCGGACAAACTTTCGGTGGCGAGACCCGCCGCCTGCGGAATCGAGAGATACGCGGTCGTGTAGCCGAGGCGGTGCAGCTTGAGCGCGGTGTGCGCGTCTTCCGTCACGGTTTCGACCGCGATGCCGCCGATTTCTTCCACCATCGTCCGGCGCAGCACCGCGCACGAACCGCAGAAGAAGGTCGCGTTCCAGAGGTCGTTGCCGTCCTGAACCAGCCCGTAGAACAGTTCGCCTTCGTTCGGCACCTTGCGGAACGTGCCGAGATTGCGCTCGAACGGGTCGGGCGAGAAGAAGTGGTGAGGCGTCTGCAACATGGCGAGCAGCTTGTCGCGCAAGAACCAGCCGAGGCAGATTTGCAGGAACGAGCGCGTGGGGATGTGATCGCAGTCGAAGATCGCGAGGTATTCGCCCTTGGTGATCTTGAGCGCCTCGTTGATGTTGCCCGCCTTCGCGTGACGGTTATGCGTGCGGATGGTCCAGTTGACGCCGATTTCCTCGCAGAACGCCTTGAATTCGGGGCGGCGTCCATCGTCGAGGACGTGGATCGAAATCTTGTCGGTCGGGTAGTCGAGCGCGAGCGCGGCGTAGATGGTCGGCTTCACGACCGAGAGCGGCTCGTTGTAGGTCGGGATGAAGACATCGACCGTCGGCCATTGCGTGCGGTCGGCGGGCAGCGGAATCGGCTTGCGCTTGAGCGGCCACGCGGTCTGGAAGTAGCCGAGCAGGAGAACCAGCGTCGCGTAGACTTCGGCGGCGACCAGCAGCAGTCCCCACGCGGCATCCAGCGGATGCTCCCAGTACGTGGTTTCGGTCAGACGCCAGTACATATAGCGGCTCGATGCCGTCACCGACAGCAGGATCATCACGAGCGTCGGATACTGGCCCGGCAAGCGTCGGAACAACATGGCCGACACGAAGCAGATAGTCGCGAAGATAAGCTGCTGACCGAACGCGAGCGGCACCGTCACGACGAAGTAAAACGCGAACAAGGCCAGCACCGTGATCAGCACAGCGACGATCTTGTTGCTCCACAGGCGCGCATCGACGAAACGTTCTAGACGCGTGTTCTTCTCGCTGATCTCGTGCTCGGGCGACGGAATCCGGGGCGCGCTCATGCTTGTTTCCTGGACGAAACCGAGATCGAATCGATGGCGGCGATGATCCAGTCGCCGCACGCGCGCAGATCGGCGGCGGCTTGCGAGAGCGGATCGTAGTGGATGATGGTCGTGTCGCACGCAAGCGATTCCGCGATGCCTTCATCCTGATGAACCACGCCGGGGAACAGCCGCGTGCCGAGCATGTTGCGCAGAACCTTGAGCACGTCCTTGCTCAACTGGCGCGACTGATCCACCTGATTGACCACGTACAACTGGCCCGCGAAGTTCTGGCGCGGCGCGGCGTACGCATCGATCATGCGTTCCATGCCGGGGATGGCGGCGTAGGATGCGGCATCGGCCAGCACCACGTTGAGCGCGAGATTCGCGGCCGTGAGCGCGGTGCGCGTGTAGACGGACGAGCCGGGCGGCGTATCGACGATCACGATGTCGTCGCGATCCAGCGCGAGCGAGTCCAGCGATTGCGCGAGCCACGTGGCGTCGGCATCCACGATCGACTCGAAGCGACGGCGGTCGTCTTCTACCACCGCGCCGTAGGGCAGGACCGTGACGCCATCGATGCCGTCGAACATCACGGTCTGCCAGGCATCGCGGCTGAGCGTGGCGCGCGAAATGCCATCGATGCTGTCGAGCGGAATGCCGAAATGCAGGCGCAGCGCGTTCTGCGGATCGAGATCGAGCACGATCACGCGGCGATTGCGCGAGGCGATCACCGAGGCGAGATTGGCGGCGAGCGTGGTCTTGCCGACACCGCCCTTGGCGGACACTACCGTGATGACTTTCATGAACGTGAGCCCCACGTGCGGCGCGGGCCGGTGTTGGTGGTGTGGTTGTTGTCGGTGCCGGCTTGCCGCAGGCGCGTGAATACGTCGTCGAGCGATTCGCCGCTGTTCGCCGGCGTGGATGGCGTCACGGCAGGCTGCGCTTGCGGCTGAAACATCTTGCCGAGGATGGAATGCGTGGCTTCCTGACGCGGCGCGCTGACGGTTTTTTCCGTGATGCGCGGAATGGACGGCACGTGCGCTTGCGCGGCAACCGGAGCCGTTTCTTCTTCGACCGCTTGCGCCAGCGCCGCGAAACGCGATGCGCTCAGCGAATCGAAGCGCGCGGCGTTATCGACCGGCGGAATCGTGCGGCGATGCGCCCGCGCGAAAAGCGGCGGCTTGCCTCGCGAGATCGGCTTCAGCGCGGCTTCCGGTTCAGGCTCGCTTGCAACCGGCGCATGTCTCGGCGTTACCTCGCCACGCTGCACGATTTCGGGAATCGCCGGCTGAGCAAGATCGAGCGTGGCAAGCAGCGGCCAGCGTGTACGGGCGTTCTTCGCCTCGTTCTCCCGGCCGATTTCCTGATAGTCACCGGCATTGCCGCCGAAATGATCGAACAATTTTTCGATGTCGCGCGAAGTATTCATGGTGCTGCATCCTCGTGTGCCCTGCGTGCTACTGGCCAATGCAACCGGACTCTTTTCCGATGACGCCGCCGTCTGTCGCGGCGGTCGTCCAAGCGTGCTCTACGGCAGCGCCGAATTGATTCTTGAGCGTTTTCTACGCGGTGTTGCGTGCGAGCCGGAATTCGACGGCGGTGTCGTCGCGGAATTCGCCGTTTTGCCTGACCGCCAGCCCTTGCGCGCCGAGGCCGCTCAGCCATCGCTGATACGCGCCTTCGAGAAACGCGGGCGTCCAGGCGAGCGCGCTTTCGCCGAATGCGGGAAGCGGCGCGCAATAGTGAACGATGCTCAAATGGTCGTGCCCATCCGACAGTTCGACGAAACCCCAGTCGCTCTCGCGCCAGACGGCGTTGAGGGCATCGGCGAGTTCGGCGGTGGAGGCGCAGGGCGGCAGCGGGCGCGCATCGGCGAAGCGGCCGCCGACGCGATGCATGAGTTGCCTGAGTTCCGCGCGGCCGATTTGCGCCTCGAATTCCTCGGCGAGCGCGGCGAGCAGGCCGCGCCACTGTCTGGAAATCTGACGATCGAAGAGGTAATCGAAGATAGCGGCCATAGTCTTTAAGAGGTCAAACCATACAGCGTGATCGATCGGTCGTTTTTACGTCAAACACCGGAAGAAACTCGTTGCCGTTAAGCATGAACTCGCGTGCTTTGTCCAGGCGCTATTACACGTCTGAAGTTACTTCATCAGGTTTTTTTTCGCCAGCAGAAAGGTTATCAGCGAATTTTTTTATTGAATTCGCCGAGTAACGTGGCTTAAAGGCTGCACTTTGGGCATTCAACCTGCCCGGTTAGTTGGACGAACGATCGACAGCATTCGTTTGCCGTTCCGCCGTTGCCCGGTGCCGTAAGCCTCTAGCCGCAAAGCGGGCGAAGTGTACCATTTTGTTAATGCTATGAAACTACAAATGCCGGATGTTAATCATACGGATTGACTTTTCGATGTCCTTTTGTCTGTTTTTTGCGTACGCGTGTCCTTCAATTGTCTGATTTAATGCCTCGTGCCGATAACAAGCAGATAATCGATTGCTTTAACAAGGTAAAAGCGACCGACACCGTTATTCGTCCGCTTTGACTTCAAAACGTATGGGCGAAAAAAAAGCGCCCCGGTCGGGGCGCTTCTTCATTGGAACAGATCGCGCTTATTGATTGGCGCGAACCGCATCCCGCACGGCATCCATGACGATGCCGTAGTCGAGCGGAATGTCGAGCGAATCGATGTAGCCGGGTTCTTCGGCGGACTCGAGCGGCTTGGCGTCGACCGGCAATGGCTGATAGGCGTTTTCGCCTGCCGGGTTGTCGCGTCCTTCGATGGCACCCTGCAATTGCGGATTCTTCACGATTAACTCCTCCGGAAATGGAGCGGCGAGGAAGTGCAATATACCTCAATTGTCATGACAAGTTGACGACTGCGTTTCTGGTGGTCTCGTCTTGAAGCGGCCACGGCCGGCGCGCCGGGATTCGCCGTCGCCGGGTGCTTCCAGAGAGCGCGGGGCCTTCCAGTTTAATGGCGTCGGCGGCATTCAAACGCGCTTCTGGATTATGACGGCCGCGTGTCGGTATTGTCTGGCGCATCGATAACCGGCGCGGTTATTGCCTGAAATCAGGGTTGTGACCTGCATGAAGGAATGGTCGGACAAAGCAAAGCTTTCTCCACCGTGCTCCGGCATCGGAATAGACGTTTGATAAGAGGCCAGATAGGCGCGTGTTTGTTCGCGTGATCGACCGCCTTGCGCCGGCTTCTCCCAAGCCCCGCAACTGGCCAAACAAGGAGAAATGACGAATGAGCAATATCGCGATCATCGGTGCGACGGGCAATGTCGGCAGCCGGCTACTGGAGGAGGCGTTGCGGCGTGGGCACACCGTCACGGCGCTCGCGCGCGATACATCGAAGGTACAGGCGCGGCCTGGCGTTACGCCCCGACTAGTCGATGCGCTCGACGCCAGCGCCCTCGCCGAAACGCTCACGGGACACGATGCAGTGTTCAGCGCCATGCGCTTCGCGGGCGTTCCCGAGAGCGCGATTGTCGGGCCGGTGAAGCGCGCCGACGTCACGCGGTTGCTGGTCGTAGGTGGCGCGGGAAGTCTTTACGCCTCGCCCGGACAGCGCGTGCTCGATCAACCGGGTTTTCCCGACGCATACAAGCCGGAAGCCACCGCAGCCGCCGCGTTTCTCGATGCATTGAGACGTGAACGCGGTCTGGACTGGACTTACGTTTCGCCATCGGCGGAATTCGTGAGCGGACCGCGCACGCGAATTTTCAGGCTGGGCGTGGACGAGCTATTGATCGATCGAAGCGGGCGAAGCTGGATTTCGTTCGACGATTACGCCATCGCCTTTCTCGATGAGTTCGAAAACGGCGCGCATATCAAACAGCGCTTCACGGTTGGATATTGAGACGTCTTCAAACGAACGCGGCGGCATGATTGCGTGCCGCCGTGTTCGTTTGTATCAGCCATGAAAATCGACTTCGACTTCTTCGTCGCTTTTCGGCATGGCGGCGGCGAGGATCATCGCCGATGCATTTTGTGGTTTGGGATCACGTTGCGACGGACGATATACCTGATCGCCTCGATGAATCGGCATGCCCGATAACGAACAAATCCCTTCCGATGTCGCAGTGGTGGCGCGCCAGCCCTGATATCCATAATGGCAGGTGCCAGGGTCCGACCAATAAACGAGGGCCGTTGCGCTGCTCGGGCGCTCGATCACGCGAACGACCGCTTCGGGAAAAGGCAGACGATCATTTGCCGGCCGCGGATGCGGATGCGCGCGATACCAATCACGCGTGAGTTGTTCGAGAAAATCGCTTTCAGCACGTGCAGTTTTTTGTGACGGGGCGACGCGAACGGTGTCCTTGGGAACCGTCTCCAACTGATGGACGGTTTGTGACCACGGGTCCGCTAATTTCGAAAAAGCTGTCATGGCATGGTTCCAGGCTTTGACTCGACCTAGAACGTACCCTGTTAAGCATATTCCGATAAATACTGCATCGGTGAAAACACTGTCCCGTTCCCGCGAATAATCGCGCGGCGAATTACATCGCGCAGCTTGCCCGTTCGACTGGAGGCCCCACGCGAAGCCTTGCCTGGTAAGGGTTGGCTCGGTCTCGCGCTGACCGTTCAGACCTGCCGTCATATGACGGCGACCTGACTATCTGACAAGTGCCTTTCGTGTGCAGAGGGCGTGCTAACGTTTGCCGTTGCAATGAAACCCGCGACGCTCGGCGGCCCGGTGGGCGTGGCTTTGCTCCTGCATCGCAGATGAGCTCGGACCGGCACGCGGCAAGAGCAATCAAACCACGGGGTAGCCCTTGTTCGTCCAGTTCGAACAATACGGCAATTTTGTTCGATGGCACAAAACCACACAGCGCGCTGGACTTGAGAACCCACTCGGAACGCCGTGCCGCGCGCTTTCGAGCCGGTCCACGACGGTGCCCTCAGACCGCGTTGGCTTTCTGGCGATAAGGGCAAATCGAATTTCGTTAAGGGCCACGGTTGGCTGGATTGTCACCGTCAACTTGAGTTAAATCGATATAAATACTGACAAGCGGCAACTAAATAAAATATTTTATTGTCGTTAGATATCTAAATATCTGGCGAGGCATTTAATTTACCCGAGAATTTCATTTTCACGATGAAAAATTAAGAATATTAACCATGATTTAATTCAACGCCGTGGCTAGAATCTTTTCTAACGAATCGATGTTGATCTCCGCCGGATCGCTATACTAGTCGGTGGTCATGCGATTTAAACATTGCTTCGTTCGGTTAATTTTTATTAGGAATTGTCATGCAAAAGATTCAACGCAACGCACTCGTAGCAGCACAAATCGCTGGTGGCTCGGGCAAAGGCTCGTCGTCGGCTGATTCGACCACTTCGGTCACGGTTGATATTCCGTCGAATTAAGTCTATCCGGATTTAAGCACAACAGCAGGCGCCCTAAGGCGAATGCTATCACCCGCTTCAGCCATTCAGCAAATGGTTGAAGCCTGTTATTCATATCGAGGTATTTCAAATGCAAATGATCGAACGCAACGCATTGGCACAAGCGCAAATTTCGGGTGGCACGGGCAAGGGCTCGTCGTCTTCCAGCACGGACACGTCGGTGACAATCGATATCACGACCCCGCCGGGCAACTAATCTGGCTGCGACGGTTTCGAGCTTCAAAGCACGTGTAATCCCGCGATAAAGACTAGCAAAAACGACTCGGCCGTTTCTGCTTAGTCATAGCGCGCACGTCGGATTTTCCGCCGTGCGCGCTTTTTCATTTAAAATAGTTATTAATTTTTGTCGGCTGTGTCTTTGCTTGCGTAACGCGCTAGGCAGCATTTAAGCTTTATTCGCGGCTTTTCTTTGCGCTTGTTCAAAATTTAGTTGCCTGTGATCTGGATATACTTACGAATGCTTGGAGTGGCACTCAAAATCCTTGGGCAGGCACTTAAAAAATAAACCGTAAGCGATAAAAATTCAGAATATTGCACAAGATAAATTTATCTCGGCTAGGGATAATTTCGCTCGCTGATCAATCGACGCAGCGAATGTGAAACGCTCTACACGCTTGAAGCGTTTTGCACGGTCCGCATCGATCTGGAATGGCGCGATTCGGTATCGCTCGGGTTTCGTACACCTTCAAGGTTGAAACGAAGCGCCCGAGGCAATCACCACTATCCCTATATTTGCCTGGAGCATCTTGCATGAAAACTTCCGTTATCTCGGCGCTTGTCGCTGCAGTCCTTGGTTTCGCCGCAACCGCCGCGCACGCTCAGAGCGTGGGTGACGGCACGATCACCTTCAACGGCGCGCTGACCGCCACGACTTGCACGATCAACGGCAACGGCTCGTCGTCGAAGGACTTCACGGTCACGCTGCCGACGGTTTCGACCAGCATCCTGACCGCCAAGGGCGACACCGCAGGCACCACGGGATTCAATATCGCGCTGACGGCGTGTTCGCCGGTCACGAGCACGAGCACGGCGGCGGCGTTCTTCCAGTCGGGTCTGACCACCGATCTCTCCGACGGTATGTTGAAGGTCGACGACGGTGGCGCGACCAACGTCAAGCTCCAGCTGCTCAACCAGGACATGTCGGCGATCAAGGCGGGCTTCTCGCGCGAACTGCAGGGCTCGGCATCGACCAGCATCGCGTCCGGCGCGGCCACGCTGTACTACAACGTGCAGTATTACGCGGAAGGCGCGACCACGGCAGGCGCGGCCAATTCGTCCGTGGTCTACAGCATCGACTACCAGTAACGGTATCGCGCGATGCGCGCGGATCTCCCGGCTGCGGAGATCCGCGCGGGCACGGAGCGGGCTCTTTCGCGAGCCCGCCGCTTTTCAAGTATTCGCTCGGTCCGGGCTTCTCTTCCTCAACTATGAAACTGGCAAACAGACTGCTAATTCTCGTGACATTCGGCGTCACGATGCTGGGGTTCGTCGCCCAGTCGCGCGCTTCGGTCGTGATCGCGGGCACGCGCGTGGTGTACAACCAATCCGACTCGGAAGTGACCGTCAGGCTGACGAACAACGGCAAGCTGCCGGGACTCGTCAAAGTCTGGCTCGACCGTGGCGACCCGGACGCGAAACCCGACACGATCGACGTGCCGTTCACCATCACGCCGCCGATGATGCGGATCGATCCGACGAAGTCGCAGACTTTGCGCATCATGTTCGCCGGGGATCCTTCGCTGCCCGCCGATAAAGAATCGATCTTCTATCTCAACGTGCTCGAGGTCCCGCCCAAGCCGACAGGCGACGAGGCCTCCGCCAATCAGTTGCAACTGGCTTTCCGGACCCGCATCAAGTTCTTTTTCCGGCCGTCGGGCCTGAAAGGGCAGGCAACGGACGCTGCCGACAAGATCGTGTGGCATCTGAAACACGACGGCGCGTCGAATATGCTCGTAGCCGACAACCCGTCGCAATACTTCGTCTCGTTCGATCGCGTCGAAGTGACCAACGGCAAGCTGAGCGCCGCCTACGATCGCGGCGGCATGGTGCCGCCGGGCGAGTCGAAGACGTTCCCGCTCGCCGGCACGCTTCCCGGCGCCGATGCCAAGGTCGGCTATACCGCGATCAACGATTACGGTGGCCCGCAAACCGGCGACGCACGCCTGACACCGTGACATCGCCGCGATCGCCGGAATTCTCAATTCCCTGATTCACACATAGCGTCCGTTTTCCCCGGGCGATGACTTCGGAATGCGGGTGCGCAAGCCGCGCGTCTTGCCGCGCTCGCCTTCCCATGCCGTACGTTTCGGAAACCTAAATGAGTAAGCAATGCCGTAGCGCTGGTTTATCCGGCTTTCCTCTCAGGCCAATCAGCGTCGTTTCGCTTCAGGCTTTCGCCGCGATGGGCTTCACCGGCCACGCCTGGGCCGACACGCCCGCACCGCAGGCGGCCGTGCAGCAGTTTGCCGAGGTCGAGTTCAACGATCGGTTTCTCGATGCCGGCAGTGCCGACAAGATCGACATTTCGCGCTTTAATAAAGGCCAGGAGATTCTGCCGGGTACGTATCGCGCGGACACTTACGTCAACCAGACATGGTCGGGCAAGCTCGATATCGACATCCGCGAGAGCGGCGACGACAAGAAGACGCTGCATGTCTGCTTCAATGCCGAACTGCTGGATCGTCTGGGTGTCGATCGGACCAAACTGTCGCCCGAGGCGGCGGACAAACTCGCATCGGCGGAGGGTGGTTGCATCGATGTGTCGGAACTGATTCCCGCTGCCACCGCGTTTTTCGACAGCGGCGAGCAGCGGCTCGACATCAGCATTCCGCAGATCGTCATGCGTTCCCGCGCGCGCGGTTACGTCGACCCGAAATACTGGGACGACGGTATCCCTGCGGCCACGCTGCAGTACAACGCGAACGTGTATCACACGTCGTCGGCGGGCAGGGACAGCGACTCGCAATATCTCGGTCTGGTGGGCGGTCTCAACGCGGGGCCGTGGCGTTTCCGTTATCAGGGCAACCTGACGCACGACAACATCGGCGGTCAGCACTATCAGAGCGTCGCGACTTACGCGCAGCGTGCCTTCAAGGACATCAAGAGCCAGTTGACGATCGGCGACATCTACACGGATGGCTCGCTGTTCGACAGCTACGGCGTGCGCGGCGTCACGCTCGGCACCGATGACCGCATGTATCCCGAATCGCAGCGCGGCTATGCGCCGATCGTGCGCGGCATCGCGAACAGTAACGCGAAGGTGCAGATCCGCCAGAACGGCGCGATCATCTATGAAACCACGGTCGCGCCGGGTGCGTTCGAGATCACCGATCTGTATCCCACGGGCTACGGCGGCAATCTGGATGTCATCGTCACCGAGGCGGACGGGTCGCAGCACGTGTCGTCGGTGCCGTATGCGGCGGCGGTGAACGCGCTGCGTCCGGGCGTGACGCGTTACAACGCGACGGTCGGCCAGTACCGCGACATGACGGTGGACATTCACCCGTTCGTGTCGCAGTTCACGGTGCAGCACGGCATCAATAACCTGCTGACGCTGTACGGCGGTTTTGTTGGCGCCGACATGTATTTCGCCGGCATGGTGGGCACCGCGCTGAATACGAAGCTCGGCGCGTTCGGCATCGACTTCACGGAATCCAGTGCGAGCAGCAAGATCGGCGGCGCGCACAACGGCGCGAGCGTGCGGCTGAGCTATAGCCGTTTGTTCGAGCCGACCAACACCAATCTGGCGATTGCGGCCTATCGCTACTCGACCAACGGCTTCTACAGCCTGCCGGACGCCGTGATGATGCGGCAACTGACCGACCGCGGCCAGGCGAGTGAAATGACGCCGCGTTCCAAGGCGCGCCTGCAACTGACGCTGAACCAGAGCCTGGGTTCGGATGGCCGTTTCGGTTCGATCTACGCGGTGGGTTCGATCACCTCGTACTGGAACCAGTCGAACCGCGACACGCAGTATCAGGTGGGTTACAGCAACAACTGGCGTCAGTTGACCTACGGTGTATCGCTTATGCGGCAATTCGTGGTCAACACAAACCGCTGGGACAACCGCGTGATGGCGAGCGTGTCGATTCCGCTGGGCTTCGGCGCTCACGCCCCGCGTGCGCAGACCAACTACCAGCACGATTCGATGGACGGCAGCAATACGTTCCAGCAGTCCGTCACCGGCACGCTCGGGGCCGACAACGCGTTCACGTACGGCATCAACGGAACGTATTCCGATGGCGGTCATAACGGCAGCGCGACGGGAAGCGGCGGCGGCAACATCGGTTATATGTCGCCGGTCGCGCAGCTCATGCTCAACGGCAGCTCGGGCAATCACTACTCGCAGGTCGGCGCGGGCGTCAGCGGCGGCGTGGTGGCATGGCGCGGCGGTGTGGCGTTCACGCCGAACATGAGCGACACCGTCGCGATCGTCGACGCGAAGGATGCGGCCGGCGCGCGCGTCACCAACGGCGCGGGGCTGCGGATCGACCCGTGGGGACACGCCATCGTGTCGGGCATCCAGCCGTATTCGGCCAACGACATCGAAGTCGATCCGAAGGGCTTGCCGATGAACGTCGCGCTGAAATCAACCGTGCAGCGGACCGCGCCGACCGCGGGCGCGGTGGTCGATATCAAGTTCGATACCGAGGACACGGGACGTTCCGCGCTCATGCGTCTGAAGCAGGCGGACGGTAGCCCGTTGCCGTTCGGCGCCAGCGTGCTCGACGAAGCGAACAACAGCGTGGGGACGGTGGCGCAGGGCAGCCGGATCATCGCCACGGGTCTGAAGGCCGATGCAGGCACGCTCAACGTCAAATGGGGCGACGCGCCGAACCAGCGCTGCGCGGTGCGTTATCAGTTGCCCGCGTTCGACAAGAAGGCGCAGGGCGCACCTGCATCGCTCGATCTTGGTGTTTGCCAATGAGCGCGAACGTCACTACACAACAGGTAATGCGTATGAATTCTTCAAGCCGATTTTCTTTGGTGCTTGCGCGGTGGCTGCTGGCGCTGATGGCGCTGACCTTTTGGACGGGGCACGCGTGGGCCGCGGCGACCTGCTCGCTGCTTTCGCCGGTCAGCGCCATCAGCGGCCTGCCGGCCACGGTGGCCGTGGCGCGCGATCTGCCGAACGGTTCGTTGCTGACAGGCTGGGCTTCCTCGCCGATGTCTGGCAACTATTGGAAGTGCTCGGTCACGGGTGGCACCTATACCGGCACGGCGTTCCAGAAGGCCGGCATCACCGCGGCCGGACCCACGAGCTTCACGGTTCCGTTCACGTCCGGTGGCACCTTCTCGGTGTACCCGACCAACGTGCCGGGCGTGGGCATCGCGATGGGCGGTTATATCAACAACAGCGGCTTTGTGTACGGTCCCGTCGACTTTCCGCATTTGGGCCGGCAACAGGGGAACACCGGGATCAGCTCGACCAACAATGGCGGACAGCTGTTTGTCGCGCTCGTGAAGACCGGCGACATCACGCCCGGAACGGTTTCCGGACTGATCGCGCAGGCTTACGCGTGGATCACTCAGACCCTCCCTCCCGCCGGACTGGATCCCACCGCTGGCGTGATCGATTTCAACGTCCCGCCGGTGATCGTAACCGTGCTGACTTGTCAGACACCGGATGTGAATATCCCGCTGGGACCGCACTGGCCGCAAGACTTGCCTGCCGTGGGGCCCTCGCCGAACAAGTCGCGCAACTTCACCATCAATTTCAATAACTGCCCGAGCGGGACTGCGGTTGCCGGCACGCAGGCGGGGTTGATCCATAACATCCAATACCGTATCGACCCGTCCAACGACATCGCACCAGGGTTCGCCAACGTCGCAGCGCTGGATAGTGGCCAGAGCGCGGGCGGTGTCGGCATACAGCTTTATGACAGCACCGGCGCGGTCTTTCCGCTCAAGAGTTACCAGACGTTGAGCGGCTTCGACGGCACGAAGGCAGGCGCCTATGCCTTGAACATGTCCGCGCGCTACTACCGCACCGGAACATTGCAGGCCGGCAACGCCAACGCAACCATGACACTCACCGTCCTTTATCAGTAGGTCCGGCAGCGGAACTGCCTGAACTGCCGGAATTGCCAGGAATTGCCTGGTGCCCGGCCGCATGCGCCGGGACCTCGTCTTTATCACCCAAGAAGGAGCACTTTGAAATGAAAAACCTGAAGCTCGCCATCGCCATCGCTTCCACCGCCACATTGCTGAGCGCACATTCCGCATTCGCTGCGGACGCTCAACTCAACTTCACCGGAACGATCATCCTGCCTACCTGCACGGTCGATCCGAACTCGCAATCGCAAACCATCCCGCTCGGCACGGCGAAGACCACCGACTTCTCCGCCGTGGGAAGCACGCTGAACAGCACGGCGTTCGATATCAAGCTGAATAGTTGTGCCGACGGAACACACGTCACCATGACGGTGAACGGAACATCCGACACGCTCAACAGTGTTCTGAAGAACACGGGAACTGCGCAGCAAGTCGGCGTGCAATTGCTTTCCGCGACGAACGTGGGAGACACGACCGGAACGGCGCTCGCACTAAACAGTGCGCTGCAACTCGGACTTGTCGATGCAAGCGGTTCGATGACCATTCCAATGGTTGCGCAATTTTATCGGTTGGGCACAATGACGGGCGGCACCGTTTCGTCGGTCGCCACCGTGAATTTTACGTATAACTAAGTAAATTCTGGTTTTTTCTTACTCAAGGAGTTGCAGTGAAGAAGATTGGACGTTGTGAACTGGGTGCAGCCCATGTTGCCGCCGGTGCATCCAAAGGCTCGAGTAATGCCACGTCGAGCACTAATGTGAATATCAAGATCACCGTCAACGATGGCGGTAATAATATACTTGTAAGATAAATCATCTTTTCAAGTTGAAAAGCCACCGGGAGCGGTGGCTTTTTATTTGCTTCCGGGTTTTGACGCGAAATAGAGGCATTCTTTTATTTTTAAATTGCCAATTGGCAATTAATGTACTTGATAAGTTGCCTTGAGCAATATAAACAACGATTTTTTCAACGGCACTATAGGATTAGGAATATTCGCAGTTCCCTAATGAAATAGAGAAGCCTATTATTCACTTCCGGTTGATATACCTTTGTGCAAACAGGTGTTCTTTTTAGGTAAGCCCAAAAAGAATTCGACCGGATTTTCTTCCAAAAAATTTTTGAGGTAAAAATAAAATGCAAAAAATCGCTCGCACGGATTTGATCAAGGCAGAAGTCGCTGGTGGTTGCTGCAAGGGCAGCAGCTCAGCTTCTTCGTCGACCACGGTCGTCATTAACATTACGCAGTAATGTCGTACCTCGGGATTATCGAATCTCGATAATCCGGTGTATGTTTTTCAACTTTATCTCAAGGATAAAAAATGCAAAAGATCGCTCGCGAAGTTCTGGTTCAATCGCAAATCGCTGGTGGTGCGGGCAAGAACAGCTCGGAATCGTCGTCCAGCACGACGGTTGACGTCACGATCGGTTCGTAAGAACCCATTGTCTCCCAATCGCGCTTTCATGCCGCAGATGATTGAGCGTGCGGGGGTGTGATAATCGTCGTGCGACTGCATGGCGATAATCCAGGAGAGGCGTCCGCAAGGTCGCCTCTCTGTGTTGGCTTGTGATCTTGTTTATAGCGCGCATCGAGTCGCGCGAACTCATCTCTGCGAATTCCTTTCCAAATAAGCACCCCAGAACTTCCGATGTCCCCGTTTCGTTTCCCGTTAAAAAAATGGATTGCCACTGCGCGCTTCCGCGTCAGGCGAGCCATTATCGGCCGCATTCCACCGCATGCCATGGCGCCTTTGTCGTTGGCCTGGTGGCGCGTGGGCGCGCTGTTCAGCGCATCGTGCAAAGCACAGGGTGTGACGCGCGCGGAATTCGGCCGGGATGTGCTGAAGCTGCCGCAAGACCAAGTCGGCCGCATGTGCGCGTCGTTGCAACTGGAAAAGCTGATCGATCAACGCATTTACTTCGGTCGCGCCATTCGCAAGAACGAGGCTTGGCCCGATCTCGACGCGGTGGCCAGGCTGCTTGCGGATCGCACGATGCAACTCCGGCGCGAGGCGCCGAATCGTCCAGTGTTCCTGTCGCCGTTTCATTACGTGTCGCAGTACGCCAATATTTATATCGTGGAACGCGTGGCCCAATTGCTGGGGCTGGGTTCCATGTCCGTGGTGTCCGGCGTGCCGAGAAATCAGTACGGCAACGATAACGCGCTCATCCCCGGCATCAAGGTGCTCTATACGTATGGGGACACGAATCGCGGCGGCCTGGGCGTGCGAGTCGCGCGGGCGCTGAAGCGGGACGGTGTCGCCGTGCTGTTCGCAGACGTACCGCCGTTCACCATGCATCGGTATCCTATGGAAACGGTCGGCGTGTCCATTCTGGGTCGCCCCGCGCGCATCCATAACGGCGTGTTCCGCATGGGCGGCGGATTCGGCGCGGTGCTGCTGCCGTTCTATCTGCGTTACGACCGCGCGCGATTCGAAGCGCGGCTGTTCGACGAAATCCCGCTCGCTGACGCCGATGCGCCTCAGCGCGTGGCCGACTGCATCCAGATCGCGCTAATGGATAACTACCCGCAGTTCACGTGCGCCGGACATCCCGCGTTATACGCGTTCGCCGCGGCCAAATAACGCCTTCGCGCCGCGTCCTGCCGTCGAAATGTCGCAGGCGTCGCGGGTGCATCGCAAGAACCTGACTTCATGCAACCAACTCCGTTACCTCAATTCAAGGACGTGCCGTGGCGATGGATCGCCTATGCCGCGTCCGCGTTCGTGATATTCGCGGTCGGCTTCGGCTTCGTCCACACAATGGAACTCAAGCAGGACGTGCCGTGCGAGATCGTGTCGCCATCGGAAGTGAAGATTCGCGGCCTGGGCGGGCTCGTTTCCGCCATCTACGTGAAGCCGTCCGAGAAGGTCGTTCCCGGCTCGCCGCTTTTCAAGCTCCAGCGCGATTTGTCCCTGGCGACCGACGGCCTGCAAAAGCAGGTCTTCGATGAAAAAATGCGCGATGAGCAAATCCGCTCGGTCGACGATCAATACACCGAACGCCGCGCGCAACTCGATGCGCAACGCGAGTCTGCGCGCCTGACTGAAGCGAGCCGTCGCGCGGAACTTGGCGCGCTGGACGATCAGATCGCGCAAAACCGTCAACTCGTGGATGAATACCAGCAGCGGCTCACGCGTGTCGATTCCGTGTCGGAATACGTGACGTCGGACAAGGTCGAGCAGGCGCGCGCGGACGTGCATCAAGGTAAAGCGACGGTCGCGCAGGGCGTGGCACGCCGCCAGCAACTTGCCGGCGATGTCGGCTCGTCACGCACCGCGCAGGCGGACCTCGACGCGCAGTTGCGCGAACTCGACGCCCGTCACGCGCGCGATGTTCAGGACATCCGCGCGCGCTTCGAACAGGCGCG
The DNA here is from genome assembly GCF_057612605.2 of Caballeronia sp. A2-2. Classification (NCBI taxonomy): domain Bacteria; kingdom Pseudomonadati; phylum Pseudomonadota; class Betaproteobacteria; order Burkholderiales; family Burkholderiaceae; genus Caballeronia; species Caballeronia sp. A2-2. Next base: position 480,245 of record NZ_CM172588.1, read on the forward strand.
GCTGGACTCGACCGTGTCCGCGCCGAACGCAGGCACAGTGACATTCTCGGCGCTGGTCGCGGGCCGCATGCTCGCGCCTTCGGACGTCGCGCTCGTCATCGCGACGGACAACAACGGTCCGTTGCGCGCGGCGCTGAGCATTCCCTCGCGGCGTCGCGGCTTCGTGCGCGAAGGGCAGATCGTCCGGCTCAAGCTGGATGCCTTCCCCTACGCCAAGTTCGGCACGTACGAGGCGCGCATCGATTCCATTTCTTCGACGACCGTGCTGCCCGCGAGCCCGCCGACCACACCCGCCGCGCAAAACGACCCCGGCACCGGCGGCGAGCCCGACACAACGGATGCCGGCAAAGATAGCGACGGCGACTACCTCGCCTGGGCCACGTTGAAGGGCAATACCTTCGACTTCGAAGGCCAGCATTACGCCATTCTTCCGGGCATGCGCGCGACCGCGAGCATCGTGGTCGAAAGAAGAACGATTGCAGAGTGGGTGCTTGCACCTTTGTTCAGAATGTTGAGAGGCTGACGGTGCGGGTCATCTATCAGAACGAAGTCGCGGAATGCGGCTATGCCTGCCTTGCCATGGTGTTGTCGCACCTTGGGCGGGCAACGGAAGTGCGTGAATTGTCGGCCTACAAGCCGATATCGGCCAACGGCCTTTCCTTGATGGACCTGTACGACGTCGCGGTCGATTTCGGTCTTTCCGTGGAGGCATACCGTTTCGATCCGTCCGATCTCGCGCAGGTCAAGAAAGGCTCGGTCATGCATTTCGGCGGCTCGCACTTCGTCGTCTTCGAAAAGGCAAGCCGGAGCCATGTGAGCGTGATCGATCCGGCCACCGGACGGCGCAGCGTGTCGATGGAAACGTTCCGCAGCGCCGTGTCCGGCTTCCTGCTGCAGTTCGCGCCGACGCCGGAGATGCCGCGCATCAAGGCGAAGTCACGCGTGCCGGCGGCGCTCAAGCGCGTGCGCGCGCTGAATCCGCACATTCGCGCGCAACTGGGCAAAGTGCTGTTCGTGGCGCTGGGCAGCCAGTTCGCCATTCTCGCCGCGCCTTATCTCGGCAATCTCACGCTCGATTATGTCGTTGCCGCGGACAACCGCAATCTGCTCAACGTGCTCGTGATGACCTTCGCGAGCATCTTCCTGTTGGGCGCGCTGAGCGAGTTCGTGCAGAAGTATCTGACCGAGTTGTTGTACAACCTCGTGCAGATCAACACCACCGAAGGACTCATCGGGCATCTGCTGCGCAATCCCATGTCGTGGTTCGAGAAACGGCATGTCGGCGATGTGTTCGCGCGCGTCAAGGCGCAGGACGAAGTGAGCACCTTCGCCACGCGCACATCGATTACATTTTGCGTGGATGCAGCCGTGGGCGCGCTCGCGCTCGTGCTCATGACGATCCAAAGCGGCAAGCTCACGGCGATCGCGCTCGGCGTGTTCGCCGTCTATGTGCTGCTGGCGCTCGCCATGTTTCCGGCCATGCGCGACAACCGCGCGCTGGTGATGGAAACCTCCGCGCGCTGCGACGATTCGTTGATCGAAACGGTCCGCGCGGCATCGCTGCTCAAGCTCGCGCAGGGGGAGACGCGCCGCACCGCCATCTACATGACGATCTACAAGGCCTACGCTTCCGCGCTGCTGCGGCAAGGGCGGCTGTCCTGCACGCGCGATGGTCTGCTCAAGCTAATTCAGTACGCCGATACGATCATCGTGACCTGGATGTCCGCGAAGCTCATGCTGGGCGGCGTGGTGTCGGTCGGCGTGTTCTATTCGTTCCTGATCTACAAGTCGCTGATGACGGAACGCTTCGCGAGCGTCATCAACACGACGTTCCAGTATTTCATGCTGAGCGTGCCGGTGGCGCGCGTGGACGATATCGTGGAAGCGAAGTCCGAGCGCTACACGCCCATGATCGACAGCCAGAAGGCCACCGAAGTGCGCGATTTCAAGCGTATCGAAGTGCGGGATGTGACTTTCAACTACGGCATATCGGACGAAGCCGTCCTGCGCAATCTGAGCTTCGATATCGCGAAGGGCGACAAGGTGGTGATCACCGGCCCGTCGGGCAGCGGCAAGTCCACGTTGTTCAAGCTGCTCAGCGCGGCCGAGCCGCTTCAGCAGGGGCACATGGCGCTCAACGGCATCGCGTGGCCGAATCTTGCCGTCGATGAAATCCGCCGCCACATGGCGCATATGCGGCAGGGCGACATCATTCTGCACGGTTCCATCGCGGATAACGTGTCGCTGTTTTCCGGCAATCCCGACGAGGATCGCATTCACGCGCTGCTGGCCGATGTCGGTCTGCTCGACGACATCATGCGTTTGCCCATGCGCACGCGCACTGTCATCAGCGACACCATCGCGAATATCTCGGCGGGACAGCGGCAACGGCTGCTGCTGGCGCGCGCGCTGTATCAGAACCGCGAAGTGCTGATGCTCGACGAACCCACATCGAATCTCGATCCGGTTTCCGTGCGTCATGTGGGCGAACTGCTGCGCAGGCTCGATCGCACGGTCTTGGTCATCACGCACGATATGGCGCTGGCGTCCACGTTCGATGTGCGTTATCGCTTCACCGACGGTGGTCTCGTGCGCGCGGACGATGCCGAAGCGCCGGGCGCGGAGGCTGCGGTTCATGCGTAAGCGAAGCCTTCATGTCCTCGTGCTCGCTGCCGCCGCGGCAACCGTGGCTTCCCGCGCACGCGCCGAGGATTTGCTGACGGTGGTTCAGCGCACGGTCGATTACGACGCTCAGGTCGGGCAGGCGCGCGCGGGATTCAAAGCCGCGAAGCAGGCCATTCCCATTGCGCGCGCGGGGCTGTTGCCGCAGATCGCGGGCGGCTGGGGCCGGGCGTACAACGAAATCAAGATGGAGGGCTTTCCCAAGCAGAGCTACTGGCAGAATGGCTGGACTGTGCAGGTTTCGCAGCCGCTGTTCGACTGGAGCAAGTGGGTGGCGTATCAGCAGGCCGACTATGTCGCGGCGCAAGGCACGGTGCAACTGGCCGGCGCGCAGCAGGACGCGACCCTGCGCGCCGTGCAGGTCTATTTCGATGAACTCGCCGCCGAGGACGAACTGCGCCGCGCGACCGACTATCTCGCCGCCGTCGATGTGCAACGCGAGCAAGTGCGCAAGAAACGCGCGGCGGGCGAAGCCACGTTGATCGACGAGCGTGATGTCGCGCTCGCGCACGATCAGGCGCAGATTCAGCAAATGGATGCGCAGCAGGATCTGACCATCAAACGCCGTGCAGTGCAGCTCGTGAGCGGCCAGCCGTTCGCCTCGTTGGCCACGCTCGCAGGCAGTGCGGAAGTGCCGCGCGTCGTGCCCGAGAATCCAGATGTCTGGGCCGATCAGGCGCGCGCGAGCGGCTACCATGTCCAGTCGAAGCAGCTCGACTGGGAAATCGCCAAGATGGATTCGAAGAAGGCGAGGGCGGCGCACTATCCCGTTGTTTCGGTGACGGGAAGCTATACGCCCGCGGGCGCGGCGTCCGGCTATTCGCGTCCGACCACGACCACCACCGGTATGTTGCAGGTCATGATTCCGTTATTCTCCGGCGGCGAGATTCAGGCGCGTCTCAGGCAATCGCTCGCGCTCGAAGACAAGGCGGAACAGACCTACGAAACTGCGGCGCAGAAAGCGGAAGGCGACGCGCGCCAGAACTACGCGCGTTACCTGAAAGCACGCGTGCGTGCGGGCTCGCTCAAGCAATTGGTCTCGACAGCAGACGACGCGCTGGATGCCACGCAGAAGGGTTTCAAGGTCGGCAGCCGGACGCAGGTGGACGTGCTGCGCGCCATCGACACGTTCTACTCCACGCGTCGCGATTTGCAGAGCGCGCGTTACGATGCCATCGTCGCGCTGCTGCAATTGAAGGCGGATGCGGCCTCGCTCACCATCGACGATATTGCGCAGGCCAATGCGCTGCTGGTGTCGTCGGGCAGCGCAAACACGCGCTGATCGCATCGATCATTCGCGGCTCGTCGATTTTCGGATCGCCCGCACCACGCGGGCGAGCGCCTTCAACGCATCGGCGGGCGAGTCCGCGAATTGCGCTGCGACTATGGCGCCGTCCACTGCAATGGCCAAAGCCTGCGCGTCGGCTTTCGCGGTGCGTGACGCGGGCATCAGCGCACGAATGGCAGTCGTCATATCGCGCTTGTGTCGGCGCGAAATCTCCACGGCCTGCGGCAAGGCGCCGCCCACTTCCACCACCGAATTGATGAACGCGCATCCGCGATAGCTTTCGCCGCCGAACCATTCGGCCAGCGCCGGAACGAGCGCGCTCAACGTGTTGCCATGACGGGCGAGGGCATCGCGGAACCAGTTCATCCAGTTCTCGTGCCGATATTCCAGGAACGCGACGATGAGTTCGTCCTTGCTCGGGAAATAGCGGTAAAACGTCTTCTTCGCCACGCCGGATTCCGCGATCACGCGATCGATGCCGGTCGCACGTATGCCGTCGCGGTAGAACAAATCGTGCGCGGTTTGCAAGATGCGCGCATCCGGCGATATCTGGATTTCAGGCGTATTCATTCAATCGATTGTAGACAGGTCTGTCTACTTGCGCTAGAGTCGGCCAAGGTAGACAGATCTGTCTACCAACGCCGACCATCATCAAAGTCAAAGGACGCACATGGAAACCAGACCGCCGTTGCCGCCGTTCGATGCCGAAACCGCCGCCCAGAAAGTGCGTCTCGCCGAAGATGGCTGGAACACGCGCGACCCCAAGCGCGTCGCGCTCGCCTATAGCGAAGACACGCGCTGGCGCAATCGCGCCGAGTTCGTGACGGGTCGCGCGGAAGTGGAAGCGTTCTTGCAACGCAAATGGACGCGCGAACTGGACTATCGGCTCATCAAGGAATTGTGGGCGTTCACGGGAAACCGCATTGCCGTGCGTTTCGCCTATGAATGGCACGACGACGCGGGCAACTGGTTTCGCAGCTACGGCAACGAGAACTGGGAATTCAACGAAGCCGGTTTGATGACGCACCGGCACGCGAGCATTAACGATCTGCCGATCAAGGAGGCGGACCGCAAATATCACTGGCCGCTGGGCCGCCGCCCGGACGACCATCCGGGTTTGAGCGCGCTCGGCTTCTGAGCTACGGCTACATGTCGCGGCGTCGGCGGAACGCCCACCATCCCGCGAGAAACGTGAAGGTCGCGACGATCGCCACCAGCAGCCAGAAGCCGTGGTGATTTTCCGCGAGCGGAATGCCGCCCACGTTCATGCCGAAGAAGCCCGCGACGATATTGATCGGCAACGCGAGCACAGTCACCAGCGTGAGCGTGAACAGCGTGCGGTTGCTTTGCTCGTCCATGCGCGTCGCGATTTCTTCCTGCAAAAGTTTGATGCGCTCGACAAGTCCAGCAAGATCGTTGAGCACGAGCGAAAACTCTTCGGTGGCGTCGCGCATGTCCTGAATGTCCTGCGAATGCAGCCAGCGCGGCGGCCGCGCGAGCAGACGAAACACCGACGCCGGTTCGGGCGCGAGCAGCCGTTGCAGACGCACGATCACGCGGCGCATCGCGCCTAGTTCGGAGCGGCTGGTGGGGGTGTGCATCGACAAAAAACGATCTTCGATGCCGTCCACTTCCACCGCCGTGCGCCGCACGATCTGCACGAGCAAGTCGGCCTGATCGCGCAGCAGGTGCGACAGCAACTCGGCAGGCGAGCGGAACGTTTCGCCGCGCCTGACCGACTCGCGCAGCGAGTCCACCGAACGCAGCGGCTTCATGCGCGCGGTCACCAGAATCTTCTGGTGCGTATAGACCCACAAGGTTGCGATTTCCGAGGGCGTCAGCTCGAAGTTGAACATCACGTCGTTGATGACGGCAAACAGCGCGCCTTCCTGATGCTCGATGCGCGTGGAATGCGAGCCTTCGTGCAGCGTGTCGAAGAAGGCATCGGGCAGGCCGAGCCGCGCACGCATCCAGCGTTCGCAGGCGCTGTTGGCCAGATCGAAGTGCAGCCAGACGAATTCCTTCGCCGTGTCGTCGCGCGCGAGCCAGGCGCTCGCGGCATCGGAATCGATCGGTTCGCCGGGCTGATCGACACGGAACAGGAAGCCGCAGACGAGACCGGTAAAGTCGGAGCCGTAGGGCGCTTTTTGCAAAGTGACAGGATTCATGCGGGCTTTGGATTCGTTTTTGGCGGCGGCGATTCCGTCATTTTGTCCCGGATGGGCCGACCAATGTAAGCCTGCGCGCGTGTTAAAAGCGAAACGAAAGCGAGCATCGCTGTCATATTGTCGGCGTATCATGACTCGACGCAAGCCGGTCGCCGCGTCGTAAAAGCCAAGGGGAGAACGCAGTGGACGAGCAGGAAGACATCGACGGCACGACACTCACCACCGCCGCAGGTCTGATGCGGCTGGCGTCGGTCATGGCCGGCATGGTGCGCGAAGGCGCGCTGGACACGCGCTTCGGCGCGAAGCTGCTCAAGCGGCTCGACAAGGAAGCGAAGCGCGTGGCCGAACATGGCCGCATCGCGTTGAGCGAGGATGAGCAGGACGCGCTCGTCCACGCCATCGGCGAACTCGATATCGCCGTGCGGCAGGGCGGCGCGGCTTTGCTGGTGGAAGCGAACGCGCGCCTGCGCGATACCGAGGAAGCACCAGTCAAGCGTCGGAAGGCGAAGAAGGAAACCGAGGGCTGAACGTATCGACAAAACTTCGGCGGGCGCGAAACGTGCTGGCTCGGTCTTGAATGAACCCGTCCACGTCTTTCTCCCGAATATGAATTTCGATTGCACGCTGTGGACGAACCGCAGTGTCTATGTCGATCAGCAACAATGGCGAATTCTCGTCGTCGACGACAACGCCTATAGCGCCGAAGCACTCGCGGCGGCGCTCACCGCCGATGGTTTCGATGCTCGTGTCGCGCTGTCCGGTGTGGACGCGCTGCATGCGGTCGATCATTGGAGCCCGCACATCGTCATTCTCGATATCAGCATGCCGGAGCATGACGGCTTCGCGACGGCGCGTGTGTTGCGGCGAATCGCCCATACGCGCGATGCGGGGATCATCGCGTTTACGGCGCTCGAAGAAGCGTTCGTGCGCACGCGAGGACTGACTGCCGGTTTCGATGGCTACTGCCAGAAGGGCAATCCGCCCGCCGCGCTCGTCTGCCTGATCGGGCATCTCGTGCAGACGCACTGAGAAAACCACCCAAAACGTACGCGCGTGCCATAAATAATTGTTCTGCCCCCGCAGAACGACCGTTCGCGTCGTGTTGCATCGCAAAACGCGCAATCCCCTGTCAGATAAGGCTTTTCACTAAAACGCCCGATCGTGCGGCCAGCTATTGTTGGCAGACAGCGAAAAGTGAATTGAAATATATCGAGATAAAAGAATGATAGTAGGGGTATACACTGCATTTCATCGACGTAGCAGCCAGATTTCTCGCAACGACCGCTGCGGCGCTTCCTGATTGAACGTCAACCGTCTTTGGAGCACACCATGAAACGCAACCTTATCGCTACCCTGTTGATCGCCGCTTCCGCCACGCTCGCCGCTCCCGCTTTCGCCAGCGGCTACGGTCCGGCTCCGTTCTACCGTCCGGCTGTCGGCTCGCCGACGTCGCAACAAGGCCCGAGCGCGCAAGCCATCGCCGCTGAAGAACACGCCAACGGCACGGATGCGCAATCCTACGGCGGCTCGCGTGACACGCTGGCCAAGTCGGGCAACCGCGCTCAAGGCGACAACAACTCGCAATCGGTCTTCTTCGGCCAGTAAGTCTTCAAGCGAAGTAGATCTGCGAATCTGCAATACCCCGCAGTAAAAACCGGCGCCCGGCGAAACGAACTCACAAGGTTCGTTTCGACCGGGCGCCGGGCGTTTAAGGCTTCCGATTACGCCGCGCGGCTTATAGCGCTGCGCATCACACTAGCGAGTTCTGAAGGCTCGAACTTCGACACATACGCATTCGCGCCGACCTTGCGCACATGCTGCTCGTTGGCCGCGCCCGACAGCGACGAGTGGATCACCACCGGAATGTGCTGCAACTTGGCATCCGACTTGATGCGTCGCGTGAGCGTGAAGCCATCCATCTCCGGCATTTCAAGGTCCGTCAACACCAGCGCGATGTGATCCGCCACTTCCGTGCCGTCTTTCTTCGCTTTCTCACGCACGCTTTCCAGCACGTTCCACGCTTCCAGACCGGTCTTGGTCATGACGAAGGGCACGCCCATCGCGGTCAGGCTTTGCTCGATCAGCGCCCGCGCGATGCCCGAATCGTCCGCCGCCAGCACGCGCGCGCCCGGCTTGATGACGAGCCGCCCGGTATTCGCCTCGGTGATGTCGCTCGCCTGACCCGGCAGCACTTCCCGCACGATGCGCTCGACATCGAGCACTTGCGCGAGCCGCGAACCATCCACATTGCCGTCGATGCGCGCGAAACTCGTCACCGTGCGTCCGCCCGAATGCGATTCCGCCGACAACACCTGATTCCATTCGAGCCGCACGATATCGTCCACTTCCTCGACGGCGAAACCTTGCGTCGTGCGCGCGAACTCGGTCACGAGCAAAATCTTCGGACCGTTCTTCGGCTTGCAACCGGCCACGCGCGCGAGATCGATCACCGGAATGATCTGACCGCGAATATCCGCGACGCCGAGAATCTCCGGGTTCGATCCGGCCACCGACGTGATGGCGGGCATCGCAAGAATCTCGCGCACCTTGAATACGTTGATGCCGAACAGCGTGCCGCCGGCCGCATCGCCGCTCATGGTTGCTTGCGGGAATGCGTCGGAGGGTTCGCCCAGCCTAAACAACAGCAACTCGAACATATTGCTGCCTGCGAGCCGTACACGTTGCTCGATATCTTGTTGTGAACTGCTCACGTTTCTCGTCTCCCTGCGTTCATAGGCGCGATGCGCGCCAGATGTATGTTTAGCGGCAAGGAATGAGCAAACTGAAGTCGTCGATCGTTTCGCCTCGCCTATACTTTTTTTGGGAATGGTCGGGTTAATGCCGATGAAGGCGTTGCCCGCAAAGCCTTACGCTCAATGGCGGGCGGCGCGAATGCGCACCCGCGTGATTCGAATCTTCGAGCAGCAGCAACGTTCCCGCACACAAGAAGGCGCACGCCCGCGAGGCCGGTGGGTGGCGCGAAGCCAGACGGAGGCGTTCGATGTCAACAGTCGCACAGCTTTTGAGCAAGAAACCCGATCAGGCGGTCATCACCATCGCCGCGAATGCGTCGGTGTACGACGCGATCAAGACGATGGCCGACAAGCAAATCGGCGCGGTGATCGTCACGGACGGCGAGGAGATCGTCGGCATCGTGACGGAGCGCGATTACGCGCGCAAGGTCGTGCTGATGGACCGTTCGTCGAAGGAAACGCCGGTGCGCGACATCATGACCTCGCACGTGCGCTACGTGCGCCTCGATCAGACCACCGACGACTGCATGGCGCTGATGACGGAAAAGCGCATGCGCCATCTTCCGGTGATCGATGGCGGCAAGCTCGTCGGCATGATCTCGATCGGCGACCTGGTGAAGAACATCATCTCCGAGCAGCAGTTCACCATTCAGCAACTCGAATACTACATTCGCGGCGAGCACACCTAAGCTGCATAACCGCGCGGCGGGCGTCAACCTTTTGTAAGCAAATCGTTATACTTCGGCAGAGGCTCGCCGAAGTCGCCGCGCGTGTGAGAAAGCGGCGGCAAGCGGCGGGCGCGTTCATGCAACGAAGCCCGCGAGGAGCGCTTGCCGATGACCCCAACCGCGACACCCGCCGCGCGCGTCGAACCGACCGGCCGCGCGATTTCCGCCGATGCGCCGTTCTTTATCGTGATGAATGCCGGATCGGGCCGCAAGCAAGCCGACGACACGCGCGCCGCGCTCGAACGCGAACTCGGCGCGGCGGGGCGGCGTTTCGAACTGCATATAGTCGATGATCCGCGCAAACTGGCCGCCACGGCTCAATCGGCGGCCGAAGCCGCGCGCAAGCAGAACGGCGTGCTCGTCGGCGCGGGCGGCGACGGCACGCTTTGTCTCGTCGCGCAGGCGGCCTACGCGGCAGGCTGTCCGTTCGCCGTGTTGCCGCGCGGCACCTTCAATTACTTCAGCCGCGATCACGGCATCCCCGCCGATCTCGATCTTTCGACGAAACTGCTGATCGAAGCGCGCGCGTATCCGGTGCAGGTCGGCTTCGTCAACGGACACATGTTTCTGGTCAATGCAAGTCTCGGTCTGTATCCAAAACTGCTGGAAGACCGCGAAACGTACAAACAGCAGTTCGGCCGCAGCCGGCTCGTCGCGCTCGGTTCGGCGTTGCTGACGTTGCTCAAACCGCACCGGCATTTGCGTCTGCATATCGAGCACGAAGGCCAGACCCACGACATCCGCTCGACCACGCTGTTCGTCGGCAACAATCGTCTGCAGATGGAGCAAGTCGGCATGCCCGACGAAGCGCGCGCCTTGGAACACGGCTTGCTCGTCGCGCTTGCACCGCGCCCGGTCGGACGGCTCATGCATCTGTGGCTGTCGCTGCATGGCGCGGCGGGGCGTCTGTCCGATTCGGATCACGTGGTGAGTTTCACGTTCGACCGCATCACGGTGACGCATCCGTCGAAGAAGCGCCGCCGCGTGAAGATCGCGACCGACGGCGAAGTGACGCGCCTCGCCATGCCGCTCGAATTCCGCGTTTCCGACCAGCCGTTGATGTTGCTCAAGCCCGAGCCGGCGATCGCCGAAGCCAACCGCTCATGACCTTGCTGTTGCAGATTTCCGATCCGCATTTCGGCACCGAACGGCCGATCGTCGTCGCGGCGCTATTGCGTCTGATCGATGCCTTGCCGCCCGATCTCGTCATCGTGTCCGGCGATGTCACGCAGCGCGCGCGACGCAGCCAGTTCCGCGCGGCGCGGGCTTTCTTCGACACGCTCGGCGCCATTCCGATGCTCGTCGTGCCCGGCAATCACGATATTCCGTTGCTCGATCCGTTCGCGCGGCTCGTGCGTCCGTATGCGAATCATCAGCGCGCGTTCGGCGCGGAACTCGAACCATCATTCGAATCCGACGATATGCTCGTGCTCGGCGTCAACACCACGCGTCCATGGCGGCATACCGACGGCGAAGTATCGATGCCGCAAATCAAGCGCGTGTCGGCGCGTCTTGAAGCGGCGCGCGAGCGGCAACTGCGCGTGGTGGTCACGCATCAGCCGGTGGCGGTCACGCGCGTGCAGGACGAAAAGAACCTGCTGCGCGGACACGAGCGCGCGGTGCCGCGCTGGGCGCGCGCGGGCGCGGATTTGATCGTGGGCGGGCATATTCATTTGCCGTATGTGCTGCCATTGCACGATACCGTGGGCAATCTGCCGCGCCGCGTGTGGGCGGTGCAGGCGGGCACGGCGCTGTCGCATCGGGTGCGGGGGAGCATCGATAATTCGGTGAACGTGATTCGCTACGCAAGCGATGCGAACGAGCGAAGCGTCACCGTCGAACGTTGGGATTACTCGGCATCGAGCGAGCGTTTCGAGCAGATCGCGCGGCACGATCTCATGCTGGACGGCGCATTGCGCCCGGATGCCGTCACGTCCGCCGGATGACGAGTTCCGCGAAACCGGTCGCGGCATCGTGCTCGCGCGTGTAGCGTTCGCCGGGAAGATCGGCGGCCAGCACTTCGACGGTCGTGCGCACGATGCAGCCCGCCACGACATGACCGCCGGAAACGTGGCCGTCGGCATCGGAAATGCTCATGTGCAAGTGCGGCCCGTTCGCCGACAGCGATCCGGCCAGCGTAAGAATCTCGAAGTCGCCGCGCAGTTCGGTGGCATCGTTGCGTCCGGCATGGCGCAGCCGCGCGACGCTCAGGCTGCCGATGGCCTGAATCACGAACGCCGCGCCCAGGCCACGCGTTTGGAAGACGTGATCGAGCGCGGCGCGCAGATCGTCGCCGGGATTGAGCCGAAGGGAGAACACGTTCATTGTTTAGCCACCCGAAGCTGAAATGGAAACCGCAGCGCATGCCTGCCAATGATGGCATGATGAGCGCGCCCGAATCGGACCTGACTGTTCTGGAGACACCATGAGTTTCGAACTGACGATGCTCGCCTGGACGCTCGTTCTCGCGCTGATTCAAATCCTGCTGCCCGCGTTCGTGCGCAACCGCGAAGTCGGCCTGCGCTATCAGGCCGGTCCCCGCGATGCCGCGCCGAAGCCGCCCGGCAAGCTCTCGGGCCGACTCATGCGCGCGCAGTCCAATCTTTTCGAGACCTTGCCGATCTTTGCCATCGCCGTGCTGGTCGTGCACGTGGCAGGGCGCGAGAACGCGCTCACGCATTACGGCGCGCTGGCCTATTTCATCGCACGCCTGATTTATGTGCCGATCTACGCGCTCGGCGTGCCGTTTCTGCGCTCGCTCATCTGGCTGGTGTCGATCGTGGCGATCGTGCAGATTCTGGTGCCGATCATCTGACTGAATTTTCAAGGAGCGGATATGACTGCCGAGCCGTCCACCATCGAAATCGAAACCGCGCCGAACCCGGAGTTCGCCGTGATCCTCATGCACGGTCTGGGCGCGGATGCCAACGACTTCGTGCCGCTCGTCCCCGAACTGCGTCTCGCCGATGCCCCCGCCATGCGCTTCATCTTCCCGAACGCGCCGGAAATGCCCGTGACCGCCAACAACGGTCATGTGATGCGCGCGTGGTACGACATTCTGTCGTTCGAGGGCATCAACCGGCGGGTGGACGAGGCGGGCATCGAGGCATCGTGCGCGCACGTGCGGGAACTGATCGTGCAGCAGAACGCGCGCGGCATTCCGAGCGAGCGTATTTTCATCGCGGGGTTTTCGCAGGGCGGCGCGATGACGTATAGCGCGGGGCTGACGCATCCCGAACGGCTGGCGGGGCTGATCGTGCTGTCTGGCTATATCCCGGCGAAAGGTTTGATCGATGCATCGTTGAGCGAGGCCAACCGCGCCACGCCCATCTTCGCCGCGCACGGCACCTTCGACGATGTGCTCAACGTGCGGCTCGGCGAAGAAGCGGCGGAGTTCGCGCGCGAGTTGGGCAATCCGGTGGAATGGAACACGTATCCCATGCCGCATTCCGTCTGCATGGAGGAAGTCGAGGCCTTGCGCGAATGGCTCGCGGCGCGGCTCAGGGCTTGAATCAGAAGCGGTGCTCGGTGATCGTGCGGGCAAAGAGATCGAGCACCGCATCCGCATTCACGCCGATGCAGACGTCGCAAGCCGGACGCGTGTCCCAGTCGGGCGCGGCGGGTTGCATCGACAGTGGCTTTTGCACGGTCATGGCCGCCGCGATGCCCTCCGTCAGCACGCGCACCGGACCTTTGCGCGTGGTGTAGCACTCGCGCGCGACGACATACGCCGCTGCCGAATAGTCGTGCGCATAGATGCCGTTTGACACGCCTTCGTGCTCATGAAAGCGTTCGTAGAAGCGCGAGACTTCCCAGACGAAACGGCCTGCATCGCCCGCCCGGTCTTTCAAGGACGCCAGAAACGCGTTCGTCATGATGGTTTCGTGCGTGACGTCCAGACCCACGATCGACACGTTCCACGACGCGCCGAACACGATATCGGCGGCGTGCGGATCGCCGTGCATGTTGGCTTCGGCGGCGGGCGTGACGTTGCCGAGCGCGCCGTTGAAACCGAACGCGCCGCCCATCACCACGACTTCGCGCACGAGCCGAGCGATGCCCGGATCATCGGCGAGCGCGAGCGCGAGATTGGTCATCGGACCGACGGCGAGCAAGGTGACTTCGCCGGGATGCTCCCGCACCGTATCGATGATGAACCGATGCGCGGCCCGACCATCCTCCGGCGTTTCGACATGCTTCGGGCGCGCGACATTGCCGAGCGCGTCATCGCCATGAATGTGGGGAATGGGCGCGGGCGCGGGCCATTGCAACGGCTTTGAAGCACCACGCGCGACCGGCGTGCCCGGCGCGAAACGCGAGACCAGATAGCGTGCGTTGCGCGTGGTCGTGTCGATGTCGGCATTGCCGAACACGCTCGTGATGCCGAGCAGTTCGATATCCGGATGCCGCGCCTGAAACACCAGCGCGATGGCGTCGTCGATGCCGGGATCGGTGTCGTAGATGATCTTGTGTCGGGGCATGGATCGGGCCGCTTTTGTTTGTATTCAGCAATGAAGCTTATCGATGTCGGCTTTCCAGCTTTTAAGCGGTGCGGATAATCGAATCGCCCGCAATTTACCCGAATTCGATCCGCGCGGGAACGCGATTCAAACCAGCGTCCCCATTTCTTCCTTGGCGATCAGCGATAACATGCCCCGGCGCAATTCCGCCGGGCTGACGGGTTTGCTCAGCACATCCTGATCGCACGCCAGCGGCACGATGGTCGCGGCAGGTTCGCCCGTCACGACGAGGAACGGGCAGGGCCGCCCGAGCTTCGCGGCGCTTGCCATCGCGACTTCGCGCGCGGTCTTGAAGTCGCGCAGCCGGTAGTCGGAGATGACGAGATCGGGGAAGCGTTCGAGCCCGGCCAGCACATCCTCGAACTCCTCGAAGGTCGCGGCGGAGTCGTACAGCACGCCCCATTGCGACAGGAGCGCCTCCGTCGATGCGCGCACCAGACCATCGTCCTCCACCAGCAGCACGTAAAGCCCGTTGAGTTGCGCGGTCTCGTCCGCTTCGGAGCGGGCGGGCGCGCGCCCGGAAGGCGTGTCGGTCGTGGCGGGCGTGCACATCGGCATTTCCAGCGAAAAACGCGAGCCGCGCCCTTCGGTCGATTTCAGTTCGATGCGGTGCTGATCCAGCATCGACACCACCGCATTGACGATCGACAAGCCCAGCCCCAGCCCCTTGTCGCGATCCTGCTCGGGGTTATCGACCTGAAAGAATGGCTGGAAAATCGCCTCGAAATAATCGGCCGGAATGCCGATGCCGTTATCCAGCACGTCGATGCGCGCGCGCGTCGGCGAGCGCACCACGCCGACGATCACCGTGGGCGTCGTGCTCTTGGTCTGATCCGCGTACTTGATGCCGTTCGACACCAGATTCGCGACCGCCCGGCCCAGCCAGTGCGCATCGCTGCGCACGCAGACGACTTCTTCCTTCGGCAGCCGCACGCGCAACTCCACGCCCCGGCTCATGGCGAACGGATGCAACTGCGCGACGGCTTCCTCGACCATCTGCCGCACGTCGAACACGTGATAGCGCGGCACCACGCGGCCCGATTCCAGCCGCGACAGATCGAGCACCGCGTTGAGCAGCCGCGCGAGGATCACCGAGGAACGCCCGCATTCGTTGATGAGCCGCTCCGCCTGCGCGAACTCGCCGTTGTGGATGGCTTCGGCGGCGGCTTGCAGGAACAGGTTGAGCGCGTGCATCGGCTGGCGCAGATCGTGGGTCGCGGCGGCGAGGAAGTTGGATTTCTCGCGGCTGGCGGTTTGCGCGGCGATCATCTGCTGCTCGCGCAACGCGAGCAGCGCGTTCGTCTTGTTCTCCTGATCTTTCTTCGACAGTTCCAGTTCGTAATTCTTGCGTTCGAGCGAGCCGTTGGCCCCGCGCAGTTCGTCGTTGAGCGATTCCAGCGCCCGCTCCGACACGAAGCGCTCGCGCGACACGCGTTCGCCGTGGACGCAGACGCCGTGACCCACCACGATCACGTTGAACATATAGAACATCCCGGCGAAGAAATCCTCCGAATGCAGCAAATGCCCGATGAGTTGCAGCGCGACGACCGACCCCATCGTGATGATGCCCACCGTCAGCACGATGCGCGAACGCAGGTAGAAGAAGCTGAACTGCACGAACAGCGCGAGACACAAACCGGTGAAGTGCTGCGTGTAGTTGTACGGCGCGGGCGTGATCGCGAACAGCGCCAGAATCAGGCACAGCAGCCCGTAGATGCCGACCAGAATGACCTGCTGCGCCATCACATGCGAGCGAAACGACGGCTTGAGCACCAGATACGCGCTGATGATGAGCAGGACGAAACCGACGAAGCGGATGGCCAGCACATCGGCGAGATGCGCCTTGAGCGCCGGATTCGTGCGCGCGAAGCTGAAATCCCACCACAGGAAGCAGGTCCACAAAACGAGCGCCAGCAGCGTCGATGCACGCCGGAAGGCGCAGAAACGCGCGGCGTGATCTTCGAGAAACACCGCTTCCATCGCGGGATCGGCGAACGGCTTCGGAATTGACAGGTTGCGCACGAAGCTCAGGCCCGCCTCGCGCGCGGCAGTTGAAATCGCTCCGGGAGTGCGCACGCTGGCGGCGCGTTGCGGTACGGCCATCTGAATGCTCGCTGTGAAGAAACGCGGTTTCGATCGGTCGGGCTTTCTACTTTAGGTGACGGCGGTCATACAAATACGCCTTTTGTTAGCCTCGAAACGAAAAAGCGATCATATCGGAACATTATGTAACAACGAAGCAGGTGGTTAGCATGATTTGCAATGCACAAGAAAGCGCGGGGTAAAATCCCGCGCTCTCAACGCCACCCTTTCTCGCTCAGGGCTTCGAATCATCACGCAATGTCCAATATAAAAGCTCCTACACGCGTGGATTTGCGCGACATCACAATCTGCGCCGTCGATTCGCTCAATCCCGAACTCGCCGCACGCGCCATCGATCGGTCCTGTGAATACTGCGATTTCGGCGATGCCATTCTCTTCACGCACGCGCCGGTGCGCACGCGGGCGCGGATCGTCGAGACACACGGAATCGAATCGAGAGCGGATTACAACACCTTCATTTACCGGAACGCGATCGCGCATATCCACACGCCTTTCGTGCTGGTCGTTCAATGGGATGGTTTCGTCGTCAATCCGGGTGCCTGGCAATCCGTTTTTCGCGAATACGACTATATCGGGGCGCGCTGGCCTAATTTGCCGGATGGAGAGTCGGTCGGGAACGGGGGATTTTCGCTGCGTTCGGCCAGACTCATGCGGGTGTTGGCAAGCGGGGAATATCCGGTAACGGACGTGCCGGAGGACGTGCTGATTGGACGGACATACCGCCGGGCGCTCGAAAGCGAGCACGGCATCCGGTTTGCCCCCGAGCCGGTGGCGGATCGTTTCTCCTACGAAGCTGCAATCGATCCGGGCGTGACTTTCGGCTTTCACGGCGCGCACAATCTGTTTCGCTATCTCAACCCTCAGCAAATGGGCGAGTTTGTGCAATTCGCCCATTCCCGGACGATGGCGTCATCGCACATTGCCGGACTACTGGGAAACTGTTTTTTCGCCGGTCAGGATTGGGCGTTGAAACTGCTTTACACCCGGCTGCGCGATGAAGGCGTACTTGATCGGGTACTTCTGACGCTGAACGAAGCGGGCATGAACGCGCAGAACATCGAGGCGTGCATGAGGCGATGCGAAATGCTGGTGTCGCCCGTGACGGCCCTCTGACAGACCCGTAGGCGAACGGCGAGCACCGAGTCGCTCGCCGTATCGAACAATCGAAAACTCAGGCCTTGGGCTTGGCCTTGGTGGTGCGCTTGGCGACCTGCATTTCCTTCGCGCCGGCGGCCTTGGGCGGCGAGGCCTTGGTGCCGGCCGTTTTCTTGCGGCTCGACATTTCCGTTTCGGCGGGCTGGCTCGCTTGCGCTTTGCGTGGGGACGGCATGGTGACCTCCTGGATAGGCGTGTCGAAGCGACACACTCACAACCATAGGATGCCGCCTGCCGCTATTCAAGAACACGCGGCCCGCGCGCAACACATCGCGCAAAAAAACTTCTGAGAGCGAAGCATTTTGCCGCGCGTGGTTTCAGCCGATGAGCTTGAGCCCCGCTGGCAACGCTTCGCCGAACACGCGGCCTTCGTCGGCGCGATTCAGTTCGACGACCTCGCGCACCATCGCGATCCACGATTGCGCCGCGCCCGCCACGCTCAGGCGTTCGATGACCGCCGCGCGCGCCGCATCGGGCAGATCGCGCGAACGGTCGCCGGTCATGCGCGCAATCTGCACGGCGGCGAACGCGGCCGGTTCGGTCTTCTTCCAGTCGAGCGCGAGGATCGCATCGAGCCATGTCGATGCCACGTCCACCGGCACCACACCATGCGCGCTGCCATAGAACGGCGCCCGCGCGCCGATGCGCCCGACCGCCCACCAGCTTTGCACGTTCTCCGAAGGCTTCCTGAGCCGCGTGAGCAGCCATCCGCCGATCTCGGTCTTGCGCTCCACCGGCAAGCGCTCCAAGGATGCCGCGAGCCGCACCATGTCCTCATACCCCGCGCGCGCCGCGCCCGCAGCCTTCCGATAACGGCTCGTGCCGGGCGGCTGAAGCACGAACGCCATGTCGTCGAGCAGACGCAACTGCGCCGCTTCGTGCAGTCCACCGGCCGCGCGCCGCCAGAGCGTCCACCATTCCGACCAGATCTGGCTTTCGTTCGAATACTGGATGCCCTGATCGAACAGCGTCCACAATTGCTCGACGCGCCACTCGTCCAGCGGATGCCCGAACCCCGGCCGCATGCAGAAGCCGGTCAAATTCAGCCACAGGCGTTCATGATCGGCGCTGCGGCGGCGGCGTTTCGCGCGTTCCCAGAGAGCATCGAAGAGGGCGCGCAGCAGTGCGATATCCCACGTGTCGCGCGTGCCGAGAATCTGTTCGAGTTGCGCGCGCAGGCGTTTGACTTCCTTCGGCCCGACATCGTGGGAACGCGCGCCGAAGGTCCGGTCGATCAGTTCGATCGCGCGCGGCAATCCCGGATGCGCTTCGTCCGGCGCGGCGTCGGCTTGTGGTGCCTCATGGCGCAACTGGAATTCGAGCAGCCAGCGCTTGCCGGGATCGTCCACGGCGATGCAGTGCATCTCCAGCGTGCCGACTTCGGTGAGTGTGGTCGTCAGATGCACGGCGATTTCGCGCGCCTTGCCCGCCGCGCCCTGATCGATGCCGCGCGGATCGACGATGGTCGCGATCGGCGGCAACCGCACGAAATCCGCCGATGCCGCGCCGATGTCGGCCAGTTCGCCCGGCTGATAAACCGTGTCCGCGACGGTCGAGACGAGGTGAAACCGCACCGGCGCGCCGAGCCTGAGCGCAAACGCGCGTTCGTCGAGATGGATCGGCTGCGCTTCCTCCGTGCCGCGCGGCAGCAGGCAGACGCCGTGTTGCGTGCCGCTGTTGTCGTCATCGTCGAGAAGAAGGAAGTAGCTGCGCGCCGAACCGCCGCCGATGCGCGGCGCATGACCCGCGCGTGCAAGCGCGTACGCCACGGCACCACGCGCGACGGCAACATCGGGATCGGCATTGGCGAGCACATGTACTGGCTCGCCGCGCCACGCACTCAAAGTTTCCGCGATACGTCGCGCCAAAGGTTCGGCACGGAACACGCCGCCGTTGAGCAGCAACGTATCGGGCAGCGCCTTGTGTTGGCTGAGAAACGCCGCGACATGCCGCGTGATGGCTGCATCGCTCGCATACGGCAGCCCGAATTCGACGATGCCGCTGCGCGCGCGCGTGGGCCGGTCGCTCGCCGCCACCATCGGAAAAAAACCCTCGACGATGATGCGCTCGAATTCCTCGCGCGCCACTTCCGTCGTGCGCGCGCCGCCGACCAGCTTCGCGCCCGCGCCGAGCAGCGTGATGGCCGCGCTTGCGGGCGCATCGGGGCCGAGCAGTTGTTCCTTGGCGGCGCGGCAGCGCTCGACCAGTTGCGACAGACGCGCGGCGGACAAGCGCGCATCGCCGGGTGAGAGGCGCTTTTCGACCAGATGCGCCAGCGCCAGGTCCATGTTGTCGCCGCCCAGCATCAAATGATTGCCGACGCCCACGCGCGTGAGTTGCGGGTCGGTGTCATCGCTCGCGGACGGGTCCACGTCGATCAGCGTGAGGTCGGTCGTGCCGCCGCCCACATCGACGATGAGCACGCGCCGCGTCCCCGCGAGTTCGTCCTTGAGCGTCGCGCGATGATGAAACAGCCAGTCGTAAAACGCCGCCTGCGGTTCTTCGAGCAGACGCAGCTTCGTGAGACCCGCCATGTTCGCGGCTTCGAGCGTGAGGGCGCGCGCGCCGTCATCGAAGGAAGCGGGGACGGTCAGCACGAGATCCTGCGCGTCGAGCGGCGCGTCGGGAAAGCGCTCGTTCCACGCCGCGTGCACATGCGCCAGATAGCTGGCGCTGGCGATTACCGGCGAGATTTTCTCGATGTCGTCCGTCGCGCCCCACGGCAGAATGGCCGCGAGACGATCGACGTTCGCGTGAGACAGCCAGCTTTTCGCGCTCGACACGAGCCGGCCCGGCACCTGCGCGCCGAGCTTGCGCGCGAAGCTGCCGAGCACGGCGGGCGCTTCCATCTCGCCCCACGGCAACTGAAGATCGGCGCTTTTCAGTTCGCCCGGCGCGAAGTGGTAGCGGAGCGAGGGCAGCATTGGCAGCGCGGACACTTCGCCCGCGCCGACGAGTTGGTCGATCTCGAACACGTGTATCTGGTCCGATCCGGCTTCCGCATACGCGACGACCGTATTGCTCGTCCCCAGATCGATGCCCACGCGATACCGCGCGCCCGCCGCCTTCTTCTTGCGCGCGGACACTTACAGACCCATGCCCTGATCCGCGCTGACGCCGCCGCGCACATCGAACTCGACTTTCCAGCGTTCGGCTGAGTCGCGCGGCACGGCTTCGAGTTCCAGTGTGCCCGCTTCGGTCACGCGCGCATGCAGCTTGACCGGCACGACTTCGCCGGGCGTGCGGCCTTCCGAAGGCAGCGACGCCTGAATTTCTTCGAGTTCCTGAAGTTCGTCCGGCTGCCAGTAATCGAGCAGCGTGCCGACCTGATCCTGCCGACGCACCGACGAACCGAAGAAGCGGAAATGCACCGGCTCGCCGACCACCAGCCCGAATTCCTGCGCGGGCAATTCGGCTTCCGTGCCTTCTTCCATGCCGAACGGCGCGACGCACAGCGCCGACACCGGTGGTTCGAGTCCGGGCACGGCCGGCATCGCGGATTCGACGGCGACGTAATACGCCCGCGCCGTGCCGCCCCGGATGCGCACGCCGCGCCCATGCCGCACATAGCCGTAATAGGCCGCGCCGCGCGCCACCGCCAGATCGAGGTCCGCGCCTTCGATCAGCCGCGCGGCGGGCGCGCCTTCGGCGGCGAGCCATGCGTTGAGCGTGGACATCACGCGTTCGACGAGCAGCGCCGACTTGAACACGCCGCCGTTGAACAGCACCGCCGTGGGATGCAGCAGCGTCGCGTTCTCGGCGGTCGTGTGCTGCAAGCCTTCGACTTCGGAAAGCGCGTTGACCTGACGCCCGAGGAACGCGGCGAGATGACGCGTGACGGCGGCATCCTGCGCGTAGGGCAGACCGAGTTGCGTCAGACCGGCGCGGGCGCGGCTGACCGGGCGCGCGGCTGCATCGACTTGAGGGAAAAAGCCTTCGAGCAGAATTTGAGTGAGTTCCGCGCGCGTGAGTTCGGTGCGGATCGACCCGCCGATCAGCTTCGAGCCGCGGCTCGGCACGACGAGCGGCACGGTTTCGATCGTGGCATCGGAGAGAAGCGTTTCCTTGGCCGCGCGGCACGCGTAGGTGAGCGCGCGCAGTTGCCACGGATCGGCCTGCGTGCCTTGCGCCGCCAGCTTGCGCGCGACGATGTGCGCCAGCGCCAGGTCCATGTTGTCGCCGCCGAGCAGGATATGTTCGCCCACCGCGACGCGATGCAGTTCCAGATTGCCGTCGCGCTCGACGACCGCGATCAGCGAAAGGTCGGTCGTGCCGCCGCCTACATCGACGACGAGGATGGCATCGCCGACTTTCACTTGCTTGCGCCAGCCGCCCGCGCTTTTTTGAATCCAGCTATAGAGCGCGGCTTGCGGTTCTTCCAGCAGCGTCATGCGGCCGTAACCTGCGGCGGCGGCGGCTTCGGCGGTCAGTTCGCGTGCGGCCGGATCGAACGAGGCGGGGATCGTGACCGTTACGTCCTGCTGATCGAACGGCGCGTCGGGATGCGCGTGATTCCACGCTTCGCGCAGATGCGTCAGGTAGCGGATCGAGCTTTCCAGCGGCGAGACGCGTTCGACTTCCGGCGGGGCATCGGCGGGCAGGATGGCCGCGCGCCGGTCCACGCCCGGATGGCACAGCCAGCTTTTCGCGCTCGACACAAGGCGGATGGGCGTGCCCGCGCCCCGGCTGCGCGCCAGTTCGCCGACGATGAACGGACGGTCCTGCGTCCACGGCAGCATGAGATCGCCGGACGCGAGTTCGTCGGGATGGGGAAGATAGAGGAAGGAGGGCAGCAGTTCGCGTTCTTCCGCTGCGCCCGGTGCGGTCAGTTGCGCGACGGGGAGCACGCCTTGCGCGGTTTTCTCGCCATCGCTCGCGCTCATGTCGACGTAGGAGAGCGCGCAGTGCGTGGTGCCGAGATCGACGCCGATCGAGTAGCGCGCCTGCGTTGGGTTCGCTTGGTTCATGTCGCTCACAGTTCCACCTCCGCCGGCGCGACGATGCTCGCATCATGCGATGGCGCGAGCTTCGGCAGCCGCGCGTCCTCGACCTTCCAGCCGCGATGGCTGATCGTGCCTGTGAACGGCGCCTGGCCGACGACGTTGCCGGTGAGGCGCACGGCGCTGGCATCGAAACCTTCTTGGAGCGTGAGGCGGCTGCCTTCGGCTTCGCGACGCACCGGCTGGATGGTGAAATGCTCGCGCAGCACCGCGCGGCAGCCGTCGTGAACGAGGCGGGCGGCCGCGCCGATATCGGCATCGCTGTAATTGACGATGTCTTCCTCGACGAAATCGATGAAACGCGCGTCGCGTTGGAGCAGGCCGAGCAACTGAAGCGCGGCGACGGGGCTGGCTTCTGTCAGCGGGGACGGCGCGGGCTGCACGGGTGCGGCGGCGGGCTTCG
Source organism: Caballeronia sp. A2-2 (assembly GCF_057612605.2). Classification (NCBI taxonomy): domain Bacteria; kingdom Pseudomonadati; phylum Pseudomonadota; class Betaproteobacteria; order Burkholderiales; family Burkholderiaceae; genus Caballeronia; species Caballeronia sp. A2-2. The sequence continues at coordinate 503,045 of NZ_CM172588.1, forward strand.
GGGCTTCGGGCATTTCCGGCGCTTCGCGCAGACGTTGGATGCGGCCCGCGAACGCGGCGTTGCCGAGCGCGCCGAAAAACGCGCCGAAGGCAATGGAAATCCTTCCGAAGAAGGAGGGATTCATATCGGTCATGTCATGCTCCTGTTGGCCGCGCGAAGGAGACCTCCTCGGGCGGCGCGGGTGGCCGGTATCGGATACGTGGCGGCTTTTTTAGCCGGTGTGGCGGTGCCCGCGATGTGGAAATCGTTAGGGGTGGTTATACCGTATCTCGATATTTTCCATGATGTGGGGGGTGTGGCGGGGAAATGCTCGTGCGACGGGTTTTTCAGGCGGGGGATTGTCGGGGGTTTTGGGGGGATGTCAAGGGGAACTCGTGGCGTGTTTGAGCCCGACGGCGGAAGTTGGACTTTGAGTAGGCGAGGATCGATCTCCGCATACGCGGAGAAGCATGTCACGGTGCGAATATCACGACCACCTCGAACCTATCCGGCATAGTGCCGGTCTTTTCATGCATGCTCCGCGCTTTCATTTGGCGCGAAGGTCATGTGTAGACCGAAGGCGGCAAGGACTTTCATCACCGTTCCGATGTTCGGATTCCCTGTCGTGGATAGTGCGCGGTACAGCGCTTCGCGCGTGACGCCGGTGTCCCGCGCAAGGTCAACCATCGTGCCCCGCGCGCGGGCAACGTGACCCAAGGCGAGCGCGAACGTTTTGGGGTCGTTCAGCTCGGCGCATTCCGTCAGGTATTGAATCTGTTCTTCTGTGGTCTGCAAATACTTCGAATGATCGAAGGGGGTGATTTCGATGTCGTCGCTCATTTAGTCGCTCCAGTCGGCAGTCTCGCCGTCAGCTTTTTTGCCATCGACACGGCATTGGCAATGTCCGTTTGCTGCGTGGATTTGTCCCCGCCACCAAGCAACAGGTACAACACTGCGCCGCGCCGCATGTAATACACGCGATGGCCTGGGCCCTTGCCCAGAAAACGCAACTCCCAAACGCCGTGGCCTTCCGTGATTGCGTGATGGTCACCGAAATTGCCTGCTTCCATCGCGGTAATGCGCGCCTGTACTTTCGCGCGCGTTCGTCCGTCGAGTGCGTCAAACCATGCCGCGAACGCTTTTGTTTTTTCGATGTTGTTGGTTGTCACTGTTGTGAGTGTAACTTTTAAATTACATTTTTGCTAAAGGAAAACGATGGCCAGCGAACGGGGCTTTTGGTCGTAGAGGGGGCAGGCGGCGCTGCGTCAACGCCTTGCTGCGAATGTTCCTTTCTCTGTATTCGCGAGTGAAGCACCATCCACGGGGCATCGTGATCCGCTGACTGTCTATCTCCGCGTAGCGACGGAACCGACGCAGCATGGGCGAGAGAATAGAAGGTCGCGGTCTAACTCCACGTACGGAAAAACCTCTTCATGCACGTACCGCTGCTCGACGTAACCGGGTCTATGCGCACACGCGGAGGAACCATCGCGCTCGCGATCTCTGAATCGATGCCACTGGGTCTAACTCCGCATATGCGGAGGAACCGATTCGAAAGTACGGGATCCCGAATGCAGCGTAGGTCTATCTCTGCATACGCGGAGGAATACTTGCCGGTTCAAGTCCGGTCCCCGGTACCAGCGGTCTATCTCCGCATACGCGGAGGAACCAGCAACGTCTCCGTCTCCGCATCGATTCTCTGAGGTCTATCTCCGCACACGCGGAGGAACCGTCTGCACATCAATCCAGCGCTCATCGATCAGCGGTCTATCTCCGCACACGCGGAGGAACCGGATGGATACGGCCAAAGCTGCGCCGTGCTCGGGGTCTATCTCCGCACACGCGGAGGAACCGGCATCCCAGAGCGCTCTTTTGCGCGCACATCGGGTCTATCTCCGCACACGCGGAGGAACCCGGGCAATGCGACCCGGACGCCATTCGCCGCGAGGTCTATCTCCGCACACGCGGAGGAACCGTTGCCCCAGACCGTGGCAACCTCCGTCCATTCGGTCTATCTCCGCACACGCGGAGGAACCCGACAAGCTGACGGGCGAGGATTTGCTGGGTGAGGTCTATCTCCGCACACGCGGAGGAACCCGGTAATGGCCGTTGTCAAGCCGCCGCAGATACGGTCTATCTCCGCACACGCGGAGGAACCGTTATCAATCGCAGGGTATTTGCCAGGCTCGTGGGTCTATCTCCGCACACGCGGAGGAACCGAGCCAGCAAACGCGCGCCACACTCCGCCAAAAGGTCTATCTCCGCACACGCGGAGGAACCTGGATCGCGCAGATGGGGCATGAAAGCGGAGGCGGTCTATCTCCGCACACGCGGAGAAACCCGCGCGAATCAGCCGCCTTTGCAGCAGGCCGACGGTCTATCTCCGCACACGCGGAGGAACCATTTACTTAAGGGCAGGGGAAAATCCTCCGGAAGGTCTATCTCCGCACACGCGGAGGAACCAAAACGCCAGCCTGCACGGCGCGGCACAACGGTGGTCTATCTCCGCACACGCGGAGGAACCCCTAGATCATAACCTTCTGACTCAAAACGACAAACCGTAAAACTCATCCTAAAATCAAGCGCCCATCTACAAACTCAAAAACAAATGCGGCTAAGCAAATAAACGCCGTATAAGCAATTCATTAGTGAAAGAAAGAGCCACAAAGCATCTAATCGCTCCCCCTCCAAACAACCCCATCGCACAACGTAACAACGTTCCGCTCGCTCGGCACAACCACACCAGCAGCCCCCGCAGCCTCCGCATAAACCCCCGTCTGATTAACCGCCCCAACAACCCCCAAATCATCGATAACGTCCTCAACCATCCCCCACCGCCGATACTGCTTCAAAAACCAAACCCCATCCGACACCCTTGGATAATTCACCGCCCCCCCATCAAAAAACCGCACCGGAAGCGCATTCTCAGACCCCCAAGCCCCCAACCTTGCCTCGATCAACTCACTCGCCACTCCCAACAACTCAGGCGACGCCAACGCCCGCGCAATCTCCCCCCGATGCTCCGGCCTATCCACCCACTCACACGCATCCAGCATCGTGCGCACCAACGCAAGCGACGTATTCGGATACAACGCCACAAAATCCCGTCGACATGCGAGCACCTTCTCAGGATGATCCGGCCAGATCTCGCTCGTCTGCACCACCGTGCGTCCGGCCCCACGCGCCTGCGCCACCGCATGCCAAGGCTCCCCCGCGCAGAACCCATCGAGCGTGCCTTCGACGAGCGCATCCGCCATGCGCGGCGGCGGCAACACGACACTGCGCACATTGCGCAAGGGATGCACCCCGTTCGCCGCCAGCCAGTAATACAGCCACATCGCATGCGTGCCGGTCGGGAAGGTCTGCGCCAGCACGGGAGGACGTCCAAGCGATGCAAACGCATCCTTCAACGCAACGCCCAATTCGACCGCATCCGCGAGCGGCCCCGACAGCGTGATCGCCTGCCCGTTGCGGTTGAGCACCATCAACACGGCCATGTCCGCCTGCGGCCCGCCGATGCCCAATTGCACGCCATAAACCAGCCCATACAACGCATGCGCCGCATCGATCTCGCCGGAAAGCAGCTTGTCCCGCACCGCAGCCCACGAAGGCTGCCGGCACAGTTCGATGCTGATGCCATGCCGCTTCCCCATGTCATGCAATGCAGCGGCAGCGAGCGGCGCGGCATCGGAAAGGGCGACGAAGCCCAGACGCAGATACCTACGCTCGGGCAGTGCTGCGTTCGAGAAAGAATTCAAAGTCATGATCCGTTCGAAAACCTAAGGCAGCAGGTCCGCCACCGCGAGCAACTGACGCGCGATCTCGGCGACTTTCATCCCCTGATCCATCGCACGCCTGCGCAGCAGGGCATAAGCATCGTTCTCCGACAACCCGCGCCGGTCCATCAAAAGACGTTTCGCACGGTCGATGAGCTTGCGCTCCGCCAGCTCGTTCTCCACCTGCGCCAACCGCAGTCGCAAGCCTTCCTCATGCGCGAAACGCGCGAGCGCCACATCGATGATCGGCGCAAGCCGCTCCGGCGCGAGCCCTTCGACCGAATACGCCGTCACGCCCGCACCCACCGCCGCGCGAATGAATTGCTGATTGGCATCGTTACTGAACATCAACACCGGACGCGGCGCGGCCTTGTTCATGACCGCGAGTTGTTCCAGCGTGTCGCGCGAAGGCGATTCCGTATCGATGATGACGACATCCGGCACGAGACTCTCCACGGCCGCATGCAGCGCGGAGGGCGCCGCCACTTCGGCCAGCATCTCATAGCCCATGCGCGCGAGTTTCTCGCGCAAGTCGCCGATGGGCTTGTCGGTATCGGTGACGAGCAGAACGCGGAGCATGGTCATGCGGGCAACATCGTTTCGAAAGCGGATACGAACGACTTTACCGCGCCGCGCGCCGCTTGAATATCTGGCCGGATGGCATAGGCCAAAAGCACCAAACGCACGAACTCACGCCGCATGCGCGAATCCTTTTGACGCTTCGGTGAAGGCCGCTTCGCCGATCGCGCCGCCGATCAGAATGACCGCAGGACTGCCGAGCCCGGCGGCACTTGCATCTTGCGCGATGCATTCGAGCGTCGACACCACGCGTCTTTCGTTCGACGACCCCGCATGCTGCACGACCGCCGCCGGCGTCCCCGCAGGCAACGCGCGCAACAGCGCAGTCGTGATGCCCGCGATCCGGCTCATCCCCATGTAGATGGCGAGCGTCATCCCGGTGGCGGCGAGCGCGGACCAATCCGGTTCGCCATGATCCTGCCGATGCGCGGTGACGAAGGTCACGCCCTGACAATGATCGCGATGCGTGAGCGAAATCCCCAGACCCGCCGCCGCCGCGAATCCCGACGACACGCCGTTCACGATCTCCACGGCTATACCCGCCTCGCGCAACGCGGCGATCTCCTCGCCCGCGCGGCCGAACAGCAGCGCATCGCCGCCCTTGGCGCGCACCACGTGCAGCCCCTTTCTCGCATAACGCGTCATCAGGCGCTGAATGAACGCTTGCGGCGTGGACTTGCATCCGCCGCGCTTGCCCACGCGAATCACACGCGCGTTTGGTGCGAGCGTCGCGATATCCGCATTGGCGAGATCGTCGATCAACAGAACATCGGCGGCGGCGAGCGCCTTCGCCGCGCGAATCGTAAGCAGATCGAGATCGCCGGGACCGGCGCTCAAAAGCGTCACGCGGCCGGTGACAGGAGTGGCGTTGATATTGGCTAAGGTCGTCATCATCGTTCCTATTTTTAAGCTGCCCGGCGCGATGAACGCAAAAAGCGTCCGCCCGTGTTGCAGCACACGAGGGGACGCCGTTGTCCTTGAGCTAAAGGGATGTCGTTACGATGCCGCCCGACGCCATTGCCAGTGCGACGTTCATTCAATGCAAGTACCGGGCCATCGAGCTTGAATCCAAGGGCGTTGATGCGGTGGGCCAATCCAGTTGCGCATCGGGCCAAAAACGCAGTCGCGCGAAAAACTAACCGTCCCGTACAAAATCGGACACCGCGCACGCGATCAGTGCTGCGCCGCACCAGCGCTGTGCCGCGCTGCATCCCGATGCGACATGAAGCTCATGCGCATGAGTAGTGCACGCGTCGCGTCGAGTCAATCGCAGCAAGCGTTGCGCGCCGAAACGCATCGCATGGCATAGGGCTTGCCTTTAGCTTTCGCATCGGATCAACGGCGATCCGTCCTGATTACAGCGCCCGGCAGGTTTGCACATGCGGGCATCGGACAATGGCGTCCCCCGCATCGGCCAACGGCTCATGCGCGGGACGCCATTTTTTTTATGGCGGTCAGACGATGAATAAAGCGATGGACAAAGCCACCCGGATCGATCTTTTCAGCATGCGCACAGCGCCGATGCGCGCCTTCCATCTCACCTGGATGGCGTTCTTCGTGTGCTTCTTCGCATGGTTTGCATGCGCGCCGCTGATGCCGCTCATCAAGCGCGAATACGGACTCACGGCGGATCAGGTCGCCAATATCAACATCGCGGCCGTGGCCGTGACGATTCTCGTGCGGCTGATCGTCGGTCCGTTGTGCGATCGCTTCGGGCCGCGCAAGGTGTATAGCGCGCTGCTGGTCACGGGCGCGCTGCCGGTGATCGGCGCGGCGCTTTCGACGGGCTACGAAAGCTTCCTGTGGTGCCGTCTCGCCATCGGCGCGGTGGGCGCGAGCTTCGTTATTACGCAGTACCACACATCGGTGATGTTCGCGCCGAACGTCGTCGGCACCGCGAACGCGACGACCGCAGGCTGGGGCAACGCAGGCGCAGGCGCAGCGCAAGCACTCGTGCCGATGCTCGTCGCCGCAGCCATCGCATTGGGCGCGGGTGAGGGCTCGGCATGGCGCATCGCGCTGATCGTGCCGGGCATCGCGATGCCGGTCATGGCGTACTTCTACTGGCGTTATACGCAGGACTGTCCGCAAGGCGATTTCACGACGCTGCGACGCGCGGGCATCGCCATCGATGGCGGCAAGAAGGGCGGCTGGCAGAGCTTTCTGACGGCGTGCTCGAACTATCGCGTGTGGATGCTGTTCGTGACGTATGGCGCGTGTTTCGGCGTGGAAGTGTTCATTCACAACATGGCGGCGGTGTATTACGTCGATCACTTCAAGCTCTCGCTCGGCGCGGCGGGCATGGCGGCGGGCAGCTTCGGACTCCTTGCGCTCTTTGCCCGCGCGCTCGGCGGATGGCTCTCCGACAAAGCCGCCGCGAAACGTGGCCTCGGCATTCGCACGACGCTGCTGTTCGTGCTGATCGCGGGCGAAGGCATCGGCCTGTATGCGTTCGCGCATGCGCCGGGCGTGGTGCTCGCCGTCGTGTCGATGCTCGTATTCGGTCTCTTCACGCACATGGCCTGTGGTGCCACGTATGCGCTCGTGCCGTTCATCGATCGCCGTGCATTGGGCGGCGTGGCGGGCGTGATCGGCGCGGGCGGCAACGTGGGCGCGGTCGCGGCGGGCTTTCTGATGAAAGGCACCGGCAGCGCGCAAACCACGCTCTCCATGCTCGGCATTTTCGTGCTCGGTTCGGCGCTGTGCGCGCTCGCCGTGCGCTTCTCGCCGGAACACAAGGCACGCGAAGCGGCGCTGCGCGAAAGCGCGCTCGCCGTGAACAACGGTCTGGCCAACTAAGCCATCGACATAACGAAGAACCCAGGGTCCCCGTCATGAAAATCGTCGTTATCGGCCACGGCATGGTCGGCCACAAGTTTCTCGAATCCCTTGCAGAAAGCGGCAACGATGCGCTGCACGTCACCGTGCTCTGCGAAGAACCGCGCGCCGCCTACGATCGCGTGCATCTGACGGAGTTCTTCTCGGGCAAGTCCGCCGACGATCTTTCGCTCGTGCAGGAAGGGTTTTTCGAGCGTGCAGGTTATGCGCTGAAGCTCAACGCGCGCGCAGTGTCGATCGATCGCACAACCCGCACGGTCACGGCATCAAATGGCGATGTCCTTGCATACGACAAGCTCGTGCTCGCGACCGGCTCGTATCCGTTCGTGCCGCCGGTCGAAGGCCGCGAGCGCGCGGGTTGCTTCGTATATCGAACCATCGAAGATCTCGAAGCGATGCGCGCCTTCGGTGCGCACTCGAAAGTGGGCACGGTCGTGGGCGGCGGTTTGCTCGGACTGGAAGCGGCGAAGGCGTTGCACGATCTCGGCATGCAAACGCATGTCGTTGAATTCGCGCCGCGTCTCATGGCGGTGCAAGTCGATGATGGCGGCGGGCGCGTGTTGCGCGGCAAGATCGAGGAACTCGGCGTCACGGTGCACACGGGCAAGAACACGCTCGCTATCGTCGAAGGAGAGGGCGCAGCCAACCGCATGAATTTCGCGGATGAAACTCATCTGGACACCGATATGATCGTGTTCTCCGCAGGCATTCGTCCGCGTGACGATATCGCGCGCGCGGCGGGGCTCGAGATCGGTCCGCGCGGCGGCATCGTGATCGACGATGCGTGCCGCACGAGCGATGCCGACATCTATGCCATCGGCGAATGCGCGCTGTGGAAAGGGCAATTGTTCGGCCTCGTCGCGCCGGGCTACGACATGGCGCGCATCGTCGCGAAACAGATTCTCGGTGTCGAGGCGGCGTTCGCGGGCGCGGACATGAGCACCAAGCTCAAGCTGATGGGCGTGGATGTGGCGAGTATCGGCGATGCACATGCGAAGACGCCCGGCAGCCGTTCGTTTCAGTACAGCGACGAGCGCCGTCAGGTGTACAAGAAGCTCGTTGTCTCCGATTGCGGCAAGTTCCTGCTCGGCGGCGTGATGGTCGGCGATGCAAGCGAATACGGCACGCTGCTGCAAATGATGTTGAACAAGATCGAGTTGCCCGAAGCACCCGAATTCCTGATCCTTCCCTCGAGCGATGGCCACGCGAAGCCCGCACTCGGCGTCGAAGCGTTGCCCGATGGCGCGCAAATCTGCTCGTGCAACAACGTGAGCAAGTCGGAAATCTGCGCGGCAGTGTGCGCGGGCGCGACGAGCATCGGCGCGATCAAGACATCGTGCAAGGCGGGCGCTTCGTGCGGCGGCTGCGTGCCGCTCGTCACGCAGGTGATGAAGTCGGAGATGAAGCGTCAGGGGCTCGCGGTCAACAATCATATTTGCGAGCACTTCGCGTATTCGCGGCAGGAGCTTTATCACATCGCGCGGGTGGAAGGGCATCGCACGTTTGCTTCGATGCTCGAGAAGCACGGCAAGGGACGTGGCTGCGATATTTGCAAACCAGCGGTGGCAAGCATTCTGGCTTCGTGCTGGAATGAGTTCGTGCTGAAGAAAGAACATGCAGGTCTTCAGGACTCCAACGATTATTATCTCGCTAACATTCAACGCGACGGCACGTATTCCGTGGTGCCGCGCATGCCCGGCGGCGAAGTCACGCCCGATGGTTTGATCGCGGTCGGTCAGGTTGCCAAGAAATACGGCCTTTACACGAAGATCACCGGCGGCCAGCGCGTGGATATGTTCGGCGCACGCGTCGAGCAATTGCCGTTCATCTGGGAAGAACTGATCGCGGCGGGATTCGAATCGGGTCACGCTTACGGCAAGTCGCTGCGTACGGTGAAGTCGTGCGTTGGCTCGACGTGGTGCCGTTACGGCGTCGGGGATTCAGTGGGTCTCGCGATCGATCTGGAGAACCGCTACAAGGGCCTGCGCACGCCGCACAAGATCAAATTCGGTGTGTCGGGTTGCACGCGCGAATGTGCCGAAGCGCAGGGCAAGGACATCGGCGTGATCGCGACGGAGAAGGGCTGGAATCTCTATGTATGCGGTAACGGCGGCATGAAGCCGCGCCATGCGGAACTGCTCGCATCCGATCTCGATACGAATACGTTGGTGCGCTATATCGACCGCTTCCTGATGTTCTACGTGCGCACAGCGGACCGTCTGCAACGCACGAGCGTGTGGCGCGACAACCTCGAAGGCGGTCTCGATTATCTGTTCGATGTGGTCGTGAACGACAAGCTCGGCATTGCTTCGGAACTCGAAGGGGAGATGGTTCATGTCGTCGAAACGTACGAGGACGAGTGGAAGACGGCCGTCACCGATCCGGCCACGCGCAAGCGCTTCCGTCATTTTGTCAATAGCGATGCGGGCGATGCGAACGTGACCTTTGTCGAGGAACGTGGACAGATTCGCCCCGCGACAATCGAGGAACGCAAGACGCGGACGATCGATATTCCGGTTGTCGTCGAAACGGTTTGACGTTAAGGAGAACGCCATGAACGAACGCATGGAAGAGGATTGGACGGTGGTGTGCGAACTCGACGACATCGTGCCGGACACGGGCGTGTGTGCGCTCGTCAATGGCATGCAGATTGCCGTGTTCCATGTGGCTAACGATCAGGACGCCGTGTATGCCATCGATAACTTCGATCCGCACTCGCAGGCGGCGGTGTTGTCGCGTGGGATCGTGGGGAGCGTGGGGGATCGGATTGTGGTGGCGTCGCCCATTTATAAGCAGCATTTTGATTTGCGTACTGGTGAGTGCCTTGAAGCGCCGGAACGCTCGGTGACGGCTTATCGTGCGAAGGTTGCGGTTGGGAAAGTTTGGATTGCGGCGTGAAGGAACTTTGGGCGTGTGCGCACCGTTTGCTTGAATGTTTGCGGAGACGCTCGATCTGATAGAGAGTGCTTTCGTGCAAAGGGCTGCTGTTGTTTGTGTCTTTGTTTCAGTAGCCGCCTCCCCGGCGGGGGGGTAACTTTCTTTGCTGCTGCAAAGAAAGTCACCAAAGAAAGCCGCTTTTTACCCCATGCACGATGGCTGGAGAGGGTTGGTCTGGATTAACCGATACAGTGGCCGCAATAGGACTTTCCACGCATAACGAGCCGCTTAGGCAACCTTGCGATCACGCGCTCGAATAATCAAAGCTAAGTGGACCGCATTCATTCTTTCGGCCATGCGCTTCGCGCGCCGAGAACGTAAGAACGGAATCCCGCAGCGTATGAGTGCCCAGTCACATCACGCCACATCGCACCTCTCCCATTGGGCCCAACCTTGGTAAGTGCTTCTGGGCAAAGCACACACAACAACGCAAGTCACCTTTTAGTCGGAGCACTAACCAAGGTAGGACCGAATAGCAATCTTGCGGCGAAGCGTGATGTGGCTGGGCGCTAACAGGCTGCGGGATTCCGTTCTAAAGCTCTCGGCGCGCGAAGCGCATGGCCGAAAAAATGAACGCGGACCGCTAACGCTAAAGAATTCGAGCACGCAATCGCGAGGTTGCCTAAGCGGCTCGTTATGCGTGGCAAGTCCTATTGCGGCCACTGTATCGGTTAATCCAGACCAACCCTCTCCAGCCATCGTGCATGGGGTAAAAAGCTGCTTTCTTTGGTGACTTTCTTTGCAGCAGCAAAGAAAGTTACCCCCCCGCCGGGGAGGCGGCTACTGCAATAAAAGCCCAACCAACAGTAGCCCTTGCACGACATAGGCCGAATATCCACCAATACACGTTATAGCCACGGCGTTTGTGCCGCCGCCAGCACCACAAATGAGCGCTATCTAACCAAAACCTCCTACGAAAGCACCCCACATGCGCACCAATGTTAGATCTCCCGCACATCACCCCTTTCGTCTTCCGTAAAGTCACATCAAACACAGGCACCAAGCCAAGATCAAAAGCCTGAAAGACAAGACATCATCATCAACATAGGTGATACGGGGATAGCAATGACACACGCACAGCACATCACACAAGCGGCAGGCCATAGCGCCCTGCGCCGCCCGACGGGACATCACCCGGCGACTCACGGACACTAAATGCACCTCGATGGCCGCGAAAGCACAAGCCATTAGTGCAGGAATCCGAATTAAAAATTCAAGCAGTGCCCGGCTACATAACGGCGTCGATGTAGCGGGATAAGAACGTGCGCCGAAACTCGGAGACTTCAAAATGCAACGCAAACTGATCGCAGCAGCGCTTCTCTCGTTCGTTTCCGCCGCGGCCTTCGCGACGGGTACCTCGTCCAGCTCCAGCTCGACCTCGGGCGGCACGACGTCGGCAGCCGTCCACGGCTACGGCGCGTTCACGGCGACGAACGCCGGCATCGCCAACGGCAACGCTTACTCGCTGGCCGGCAACGGTTACGGCGTGACGGGCAACGCCACCAACGCGACGACCGGCCATATCGATACGTCGTCGGCGTCAGGCAAGGGCTTCGGCGGTTCGTCGGCGACGGGCATGTCGGGCGCGGACGCTTCGGCGAACGCATGGAGCAAGCTCGGCGGCGGCTGGCGTTAAGCCGGTCCTGTACGGGACCAAGGAAGCAGGCATCACGAGCATGACGCTGTAAAACAAACGACTCTTAATCTTATCTTTTTGTTAAGGAATACCGATCATGAAACGCGCTCTCATCGTTGCAGCAGTTCTGTCCTTCGCATCCGCCGCCGCCATGGCGACCAGCACGAACTCGACCTCCAGCTCGACCTCGGGTGGTTCGACCTCCGCCGCCGTTCACGGCTTCGGCGTGTTCACGGCTACCGATTACGGCACGGCCAACGGCAACGCGCAATCGCTCGCGGGCGGCGCATACGGCGTGACGGGCAACCTGACCAACGCCACGACCAGCCACAGCAACACGTCCAGCGCCGGCGGTTTCGGCCATGGTTCGTCGAGCGCGGGCGGCACCTCGGGTGCGGACGCAGCAGCGAACGCATGGAGCAAGCTCGGCGGCGGCTGGCGTTAAGCCGAAAGGCGCACGGCCAAGAGGCGGCGTCGCTCTGATGATGCCGCCTCGATCAGCACTCAATAAAAAAATCAAAGACTGTTCCGGGACGCCGACATAACCGGCGTTCCCGCTTAAATCCGGAGAACCATCATGAAGAAGACCACTTTGCAAATGGCTTGTGCGGTTCTGTTTTGCGCCGCATCGCTCGCTCACGCGGGTACGGACGCTACGTCCACGTCGGGTTCCGTGTCGGGATCGACGTCGACGGGCATCGGGCAGGGCGGCGGTTCGAGCCTGAACAACATCGGCACGTCGGCGACGGCAAGCACGAATTCCAACGCGTCGTCGGTGGGCGGCATCGGCATGTCGCAGGCCAATGGCGGCCGCGCGTCGGCATCGGGCGGTTCATCGAACGTGAACATCTCGTTGACGATGCCTTCGCTCACCACGTCGTCGTCGGCATCGACCTCGGGTAGCAGCGGCAGCAGTGGCAGTCTGCCGGCGTCCACGACGGGCGCGGAATCCGCAACCAACAAGGCCGCCGCGACGACCCCCGGCACCAGCGCCTACGACACCCGCGCGACGGTCGATTACAACCAAAGCTCGTACTCGGTGCGCACGACGCCCGCCATCGCCGCACCCGCGCTCACGACGACGCTCTCCGACACCTGCATGGGCTCGGCCAGCTTCGGCCTGTCGATCACCGGTTTCGGCGCGACGGGCGGCACGACGATGGTCGATCAGGCCTGCGTGCGACGCCTCGACGCCCGCGAATTCCGAGCAATGGGTCTGACCGATGTCGCGCTCGCCTTGCTGTGCCAAAGCGATGCGAACCGCCGCGCAGTGGAAGCCACCGGCCATCTGTGCCCTGGCACCACCAAGCCGCTCGCGACAACCGGCGCCGATGCCGTGCTTTCCGACGACGAAAAATACCGCGACCCGATCGTGCGTGCGCGTCTGGGCCTGCCGGTCACGGCCGCGAACAATCCGGACGTCGATCTGAAAGCTCAGCATCCCGAAACGAAGCGTGAGGCCGCGCCCGCGCAGGCCACGCAACCGGCGGCATCGCCCGTCGCTTCGCGCAAGGATGATGCAGCGGACAACGTCGATGTGGCGAGCATGCCCATCGGCCATGACAAAGTTGTCGTCTCGATGATCCAGTAAGCAGGAAAGTGCAGCAATCCGGTGGCATACGTGCCGCCGGAGTCGTGTGGAGACCGCTTACCCGGGCATCTCCTTTTTTGAGGGTTGGCTTGTGAAGTCGATGGTCCGGAGGCCAACCCTCGTTTTCCTGCTGAAACCGACTTGCCGAGGCCTGTATGTGGAAACGAACCGGAACGGCGGCATGCGCGCTGATCGCGAGCGCGGTGTTCATGCCGTTGCAGGCGAGCGCCGTGACGTGGGCCGCGAACCCGGCCGGCGCGCAGTCCGTGCCGAATGCAGCCGCGATCACGCTGTTGCCATCGAATGGTTATGTGCCGTTGAAGACCGCGAGCGGCAAATGTCTGCTGGTCGCAAGGCGTGGCACGCAGATCGTCGCGATCGAACTCACGCCCATATCGGACGGCGCGAAAGTGACCGGATGGACGCCGCAAGTCATCGATATGAACACGCTCACGTCGAAGTGGGGTTATCACGCCGATTCGGGCTTGCAAGACGATACGTACGCGACCTCACGCACGTGGGGTAATTCGCATGTCGAAACAATGTCGAAGGGCGAAGCGGAATCGGCATCGACCATAACCGTGAATGGCAAAACGTACCGCACGTACAGCCACTTCAAGCCGGCGAGCGCGGATGCACCCGTCGCCGTATCCGACGAATACTTCTGCCAGTGAGCGCCATCATGCGATTCAGCGCAAGGTGCCCGAGCCCGCTGCGGCCGGCTGCACGCCACCCGCGACCGGCGCGCCGGACACGCGCGCGGCGGGCGCATTCTCGTTTATTTCGCGATGCTCGTTGCCGAAGCGCGCCACCGAGAACGCGAACGTATTGACGCCGTTCGCGCTCGTGGCCGACACCGTGCCGCGATGCATCTCCGCCACCGCCTTGACGATGGCAAGCCCGAGCCCATGATTCTCGCGGCTATTCGTGCGTGAGCTTTCCGCGCGATAGAAACGATCGAACAAATGTTCCATGACGTGCGGTGCAATCGGCTCGCCCGGATTCGCTACCGCAATGCGAATACGCCCCTGCTCACGCGCGATGGAAACCGAAATGGTCGCGCCCGGCGCGCAGTGCTGAATGGCGTTCATCACGAGATTGGACAGCGCGCGCCCGAACAGCGACGTGTTGACGAAGGCGCGTGCATCCCCGTTCGATATTGCGGCGACTTGTGCTTCATCCAGCGGAATCTCCAGAAACTCCAGCGTGCGCGCGACTTCCGCCGCCAGCGACACTTCGACCAGACCCGTCGCGCGTTCGCCCTGATCGGCACGCGCCAGAAACAGCATGTCGTTGATGATGGCGCGCACGCGTTCGAACTCTTCCAGATTCGATTGCAACGTATGACGCAATTCCTCGATGGGACGATCTCGCGTCAACGCCACTTCCGTCTGACCGATGAGAATGGTTACCGGCGTGCGCAGTTCATGCGCGACATCGGCGTTGAACGATTCGAGCCTTCCATACGCATGATCGAGCCGTTCGAGCGCACCGTTGAAGGCCTTGGCGAGGTCTTCGAGTTCGAGCGGCAGCGAGCGCGTGTTCAGACGCTGCGAGCGATTGTTCGGACTGACGTTTTGCGCATCGCGCGTCAAGCGCACGAGCGGCGCAAGACCGAGACGCGCGACCGAATAACTCAACAGCAATACGGTGATGGTCGCGAGCGCCATCAACGAGGCGAGCGCGAGTCCGAACGCGCGCATGGTATGCACATTCGGCGCGCAATCGATCGCGACGAACAATTGCAGCGGCGGACGGTCGCCATTGGGCGGAATCGTCAGCGTGGTCATCAGCATGTCGTATTGGCGATCCTGCGGACGAAAGTTCACGTAACCGCCCATGACCTTCTTCACGATGCGCCCGGAAGGCGAATCGCCATACGTGTATTGCGAGTCGTTGCTGGTGACGGCGAATAGGGTGGAGCCATCGCGCGGCGTGATATCCGCGAGTTTTTCCTTGGCGATCTTCCACTTGTCCGGCGTCGATACATGCGTGACGATGAGCCGCGCGATCTCCGCACGGTTATCGAGCGAATCGCGTAGATGTTGTTCCAACTGCATGCGCAACACGAGAAAAAGCCCTGAACCCACGAGCGCGAACACGAACAGCGCGACGAGCGCAAACATGAGCGCGAGCCGCCGCGCAATAGAACGCTGCGCACGCGGTGCGGCTTCTTCCGCATTGTCGTTTTGCACTGTCCACTTCGCGTTCATGATTGCCTCGCGTCTTCCCTGACTTCGCGCATGTCGCGGGCTTCGCGCACTTCGAGCACATAACCCATGCCGCGCACGGTATGCAGGAGCTTGGTGCGAAACGGCCCGTCGAGCTTCGCGCGCAGGCGCTTGATGGCGGTCTCCACCACATTCGTATGGCTTTCGAAATCCACTTCCCAGACGAGTTCGGTGATGGCCGTCTTCGACAGGATATCGCCATGACGGCGCGCCAGCACGCTAAGTAGTTGGAACTCCTTCGCGGTGAGATCGAGACGCACGCCATCGCGCGTGGCACGGCGGCCGATCAGATCGACATACAAATCGCCCACGGAAATAAGCGTGGATTCCTGCGCGCGCGTGCGTCTGGCCAGCGCATGCAGACGCTCCACGAGTTCCAGAAACGAGAACGGCTTGGTGAGGTAATCGTCCGCGCCTTCACGCAAGCCGCGCACGCGGTCGTTGATATGATCGCGCGCCGTCAGCATGATGACCGGCGTCGATTTCTGCATGCGCAGCGCCTTGAGCACGGCAAAACCATCGCGGCGCGGCAGCATGACATCGAGCACGATCACGTCGTAATCGTATTCGATGGCCAGATGCGTGCCTTCTTCGCCATCCATCGCGATATCGACGACCCAACCCTGCTCGGTCAGACCGGAGCGCAGGTAGTCCACCACTTTGTGTTCGTCTTCCACTATCAGGACTTTCATGCCTGCACCTTGTCTCTCTTCAGTGTGTGCTTACCGTATTGTTCAATTTTGTACTATACGACCGGGACTGCCAACACGCTTACGTTTTCTTTTGATCGAGATGCCATCAACGTGACGTTTCTTTGACGGCTTGATTCGACGCCATGTCATGCGCAGGCTGTTCCTGCGCCGGGTCATCCACTTGCCAGCCGCCGCCGAGCGCCTTCACGAGCGCCACCGACGTGGTGTTCTGCTGACCGCGTATCTGCACGTCCGTGCGCTGGCTCGTGAGCAATTGCTGCTGCGCGGTAATGACATCCAGATACGCTACGAGACCGCCCGAGTAACGATCGTTGGCGAGTGTGAGCAGGCGCTGCGAGTCTTCGACGGCCGCATGCGATTGCTTCGACGCGCCATCCAATACCGACAATCCGACGATGCCGTCCTGCACTTGCTGGAACGCGTTGAGCACGGTCTGACGATAGCTCGCCTCGGTCGCCACATAACCTTCGCTCGCGAACTTGACGACAGCCGAGCGGCGGCCACCATCGAACACAACTTGACTCGCCATCGTGCCGAGCGTCCACAAGAGACTCGGCGCGGAAATCAGGCTGGAAAACGCGGTGCTTTCCCAACCGATGTTGCCGTTCAAGGTCAGGCTCGGAAAGAACGCCGCTTTCGCTACGCCAATCTGCGCATTGGCCGCGGCCATCGCGCGTTCGGCGGAGGCGACATCGGGCCGGCGTTGCAGGACATCGCTCGGAACGCCGAGCGGAATGGCGGGCAACGGATGCGGCGTGAGATCCGCCGCGATGGCGAACTGCGGCGCGGGCGTGCCGACGAGCGCCGCTATCGCGTGTTCGAACTGCGCGCGCTGCGAGAGGAGCAATTGCGCCTGCACGCGCGTCTGATCGAGCAGCGCTTGCTGTTGCAATACGTCGAGGCCCGAAACAGAGCCTAAATCATGCTGCGTCTGCACGTAATCGAGCGCTTTCTTCTGTAGAACGACGGAACGGTTGAGCACGTCGATTTCGGCATCGAGTTCGCGCATCGAGAAATATGCGCTGGCGAGATCGGTCGTCAGCACGAGCCGCGCATTCGCCAGATCGTCGCGTGACTGATCGGCGGAGGCTTGCGCGCTTTCCACTTCGCGGCGAATGCGGCCGAACAGATCGACGTCATACGAAACGGTCGGTGCGAGTTTCAAATCGTTTTGTACGGTCTCCGAATTAGGCGTGTTGTAGTTCGTCACAGGCCGATTCTTCGAAATCCGCAGACGCGATGCCTGCGCACCCAAATCGACCTCGGGCAGCGCAAAGGACGACGTTTGCGCAAGCGTCGCGCGCGCCTGTTCGTAATGCGCGCTGGCCGCGGCAAGCGTCTGGTTCTGCGCGAGCGCTTGTGTTTCGAGATCGGTCAGGATGGGATCGTCGAAGCTGCGCCACCAGTCGAGCGCGAGCGGCGCATGCGACGGTTCGCCCAGACGCCAGTACGAATCCGTTTGCCAGTCGGGCGGCGTCTCGGCCGTGGCCCGCTTGTAGTCCGGACCGACCGTGCATGCCGCGAGCATCGACATGCATGCAAGGACCATGACACGCTTCATCATGATGCGGCCTTCTGATCGGGCGCGCTGCCCTGACCTTGACCCGAAGGCTGATTCTCCTTTTTCTGCGGCTGCACGACGACATGATCGCCGTCCGCCACCGAATCGCTCGGATTGACGATGATCTTGTCGTTCGCCTCGATGCCGCTCTCGATTTCGAGCGATTGCCCGAGATCCTGCGCGATCACGATCTTGCGCAATTGCACGTGTCCGTTCGCATCGACGATGGCCAGACGCGGACCTTCCGCGCGGAATAAAAGCGCATTGCCCGGCACGAGCAAACGCGCATGCGCCACCGCAGGCACGGCCACTTGCACATAAGCGCCGGGACGCAGACGGCCATCTGCATTCGGCAGTCTCACTTCGATCTGCAACGAACGCGTGGGGACGTCGATCGCGCCGGAGATATGCGTGATCTTGCCGTGAAAGACTTGCGACGGCAGTTCGGCCTGCGTGACCTTCACATCTTGTCCGACTGTCACGTTCTGCGCATAGGCCTGCGGCAATTGCACGAACACGCGCAACGGGTCTTGCTGCGCCAGCGCGAACAATGCGCGGCTCGTGCCGCTGCCTGCATCGATCAAATCGCCCACATCGACATTGCGTTGCGTGACCACGCCCGCGAACGGCGCGACGATCCGCTTGAACGATTCGAGCTGACGCAAGCGCTTCACGTTGGCATCGGCGGCAGCGAGATTGGCGACGTCCTGGTTGTAGGTACTTTGACGTTCGTCGAGTTCCTGTTGAGAAACGGCATCGCGTTCACGCAGTTGTTGCCAGCGCTGGAACGAGCTTTTCGCGAGCACGAGGCTTGATGCCGTCTGATCGCGTTGCGCGACGGCTTGCGCGAGTTCGGAATCGATTTCAGGCGTATCGAGGTCGGCAAGCAACTGACCTTGCTTGACCGGCGCACCGATATCCACATACCAGTGCAGCAGATAGCCCGTGGCGCGCGCATAGATCGGCGATTCGACGAAACCGCGCAAGGTGCCCGGCAAGGTCGTGTCGCCGCCGCCATCGGTCTGCTTGGGCGTGACCACGTTCACGTATTGCTGCGCGTTCTGCTGCGTGCGGTTGTTGATCGAACGGCTATGCACCATGTCGGAAACGACAGTGCGCGCCGCGCCGATGGCGAGCAGCGCAAGCACGATCACCAGCGCAATCTTCGCGCGCTTCCATTCGACATGGCGCGGCGGCAGCGCGGGGCCTTCGTTCGGGTCGCGTGCGGGAATCGCAAGCGAGGCGTGGTTCTTTTCGGTCATGTTCGTCGAGTGCGTCGAGTGCAATTAATGAGCGGAATCGTCGTGGTCCGGCTTTTCCTGATCCTGATCGCGTGCCTGCGCATGCTCCGGCTTTTCACCCTTGCGTTCGGCTCGCCGGGCGAGACGCGCGTGAATGCCTGCGAAGACGAGCGGCACGAAAAACAGCGTGGAAACCGTGGCGAACAGCAAACCGCCGATCACGGCGCGGCCGAGCGGCGCATTCTGTTCGGCGCCTTCGCCGAGCCCGAGCGCCATCGGAACCATGCCGATGATCATCGCGAAGGCCGTCATCAACACGGGACGGATACGGCTCGCGCCCGCCTCGAGCGCGGCGGTCAAGGGCGGCGCGCCCGCGGTCAGACGTTGCCGCGCGAACGAAACCATCAGGATACTGTTGGCGGTGGCGACGCCCATCGTCATGATCGCGCCCGTGAGTGCAGGCACGGACAAGTGCGTGCCGGTGATGAACAGCATCCACATGATGCCCGCGAGCGCCGCCGGCAACGCGCTCACGATAATGAGCGGATCGACCCACGACTGGAAGTTCACCACGATCAGCAGATACACGAGCACGATGGCCATCGCCACGCCTACGCCAAGACCGAAGAACGACGTGCGCATGGTCTCCACCTGACCGCGCACGGCGATCGTGCTGCCGCGCGGAAGCTCCTTGCGGGCATCGTCGACGAGATGGTTCACTTGCCGCGCCACGCTGCCGAGATCGCGTCCTTCCACGCTCACGAAGATATCGATCACAGGCCGGATGTTGTAATGCGTGACCACGGCGAATTCGCTTTGCGGAGCGAGGCGCACGAGATTGCCGAGCAGTTGCGTCGGCCCGTTGACGGCGGCGGAGACGGGCGTGCGCAACAGTTCGTCGATCGATGAGACCTGATATTGCGGCGTCTGAATGGCGAGGTTGTATTCCACACCGTTACGTGGATTGAACCAGAAACCCGGTGCGGTCTGAGAACTTCCGGACAGCGAAATAAGCACGTTTTGCGCGACGTTGTTCGCATTCAGGTTGAGCTGTTGCAGCCGCGTGCGGTCCATCTCCAGATTGATGGTCGGCTCGTCGAGCTTCTGCTGAATATGCGTGTCCACATTGCCGGGAATCATGCGGATTTGCTTCATCAGCTTGCTCGCCACCTGAAAGTTGGCTTGCTGATTCTGGCCTTGAATTTGCACATCGACGGCGGCGGGCAGGCCGAAGTTCAGAATCTGCGTGACGATATCCGCCGGTTGGAAGAAGAACTCCGTGCCCGGAAAGAGACGCGGCAACAACGTGCGCAATTCGTCGATGTAGGTTTGCGTGGGCTTGTGATCTTCCTTCAACGCAACTTGAATCTCGCCATCCAGCGTGCCGATAGTGCCCGAGTTGCTATACGACAAGTTGATGCCGCTATAAGGCAATCCGAGGTTATCCAGAATCGTATCTAGTTCGTCCTCCGTAACAACACGGCGTACGACCTTCTCGACTTCATCCGCCAGACGCGCGGTTTCCTCGATGCGTGTTCCCGTCGGCGCGCGCATGTGCATGCGGATATCGCCCGCATCGACAGTCGGGAAGAAGTCTTCGCCCAGCAGGAAAACGAGGCCCGTCGATACGACGCAAAAGCCCAGAAAGATCGATCCGAACAACCGCCGCCGTACCAGCAGCGTGCTCAGAATCACGATATACGCAGCCCGCATGCGCTCAAAACCATAATCGAAACGCTTGTGCAGGCGCATGAAGAGATTCGGCTTCTTCTTTGCATCCGGTGCGTGAGCGTGGCCCATCAGCAGCATGGCGAGCGTCGGCACCAGCGTGCGCGACAGCACGTAGGACGCGAGCATGGCGAACACCACGGCTTCGGCCAGCGGCACGAACAGGAACTTGGCGACGCCCGTGAGGAAGAACATCGGCACGAACACGATACAGATACACAACGTGGACACGAGCGCAGGCACCGCGATTTCGCCCGCGCCTTCGAGAATGGCCTCGTGCAGATCGGTGCCCATGTGCAGATGCCGCTCGATGTTCTCGATCGTCACCGTGGCATCGTCCACGAGAATACCAACCGCGAGCGCGAGCCCGCCCAGCGTCATGATGTTGATGGTCTGCCCGAGCGCATGCAGCGCGATCAGCGACGAGAGAATCGACAGCGGAATCGAGATCGCGATGATGCACGTGCTGCGCCAGTTGCCGAGAAAGAGCAGGATCATCGCGGCGGTCAGCGCGGCGGCGATCAGCGCTTCACGCACCACGCCTTGCACGGCGGCCTTCACGAACACGGACTGATCGAACAGCGCGGTGATCTTGATGTCCTGCGACAACTGCGCCCGCGCCTGCGGCAACAGCCCCTTGAGCGTGTTGACGATGGATAGCGTGGAAGCGTCGCCGTTCTTCAGCACCGAAATCAGCACGCCACGCGTGCCGTCCTGACGCACCACGTTGGTTTGTGGCGAGAAGCCATCGCGCACGTGGGCCACTTCGCGCAGGTACGTGGTCGCGCCGTTCAACGTGCGCACGGGAATGTCGTTCAGGCCCGCCACCGTCGCCGGCGAACCGTTCATGTTGATGGTGTATTCCTTCGGTCCGATCTTCGCCGTGCCAGTTGGCAGAATCAGGTTCTGCGCGTTCACGGCCTGCACGACATCGGAGGGCGTCAGGCCCTTGGCGAGCAGCGCGCGCGTGTCCAGATCGACGGAGATGAGACGCGTCTTGCCGCCATACGGATACGGCACGGCCGCGCCCGGAATCGTCACCAGTTGCGGACGCAGGAAGTTGAGCGCCGTGTCGTTCAGGGATTGTTCGGACTCCCGTTGACTCGACAAACCAAGCTGAATCACCGGAATACTCGACGCCGAATAGCTGATGACGAGCGGCGGCGTCGCCCCCGGCGGCATCTGCTTCAACTGCGCCTGTTCGACGGCCACCGTCTGCGCGATGGCGCTTTGAATGTTCGCGGTCGGCTGCAGAAAGAGCTTGATGATCGAGATGCCCGGCAGCGACTGCGACTCGATATGTTCGATGTTGTTCACCGTGGTCGTGAGGCTGCGCTCATTGACCGAGGTGATCCGGTTGGCCATGTCTTCTGACGACAGACCCGTGTAAGTCCAGATGATGCTGACGACAGGAATATTGATTTCAGGCAGTACGTCCACCGGCGTCGTCAGCAGGACGAAGGGCGTCGCCAGCAGAATCATGATGGCCATCACGATAAACGTGTAGGGCCGCTTGAGCGCAACGTTGACGATCCACATTGAGTCGTTCGGAGAATGCGAGGGAAGGGCACGGCGGAGGCTCGAGCGTCCGGCGCATGCGACGTGTCATCAGCCGAGGCCGGAGGTCGACTGTGCGCCTATGGTAGTGGCCGGGCACCAACGGCATAATGGCGCGAATATGGCGCGTCTGTCAGATTAGGCAATCTGTAAGCGAACGTGCATGCGGGGAAATCTGACGAAAGCGGATAGCAAGCAAAACGCGCCCCGAGCGAGGCGCGTTTGAGACATTTGAACGGCAGACGAGACGCTGCGCGTGTCTTGTTCTCGGTTCGCAGATCGAAATTATTGCGGCGTTTGTCCCAGCGGCGTCGTGGACATGGTGTGTCCCGACGAGGACGAGCCATCCGTGGATGCGCCATAGGCGTTTTGTTGGCTCACCTTGGCTTCGGCTGCCTGGATGTCGGCCGGATAGAAAGTATCGCGTTCCGACGGGTTATAGCCCGCTTGTTCGACACGTTGCAGATCCTGCTTTACCTGTGCGCGCGTGAGGCCGCTGTCGGAGGTTTGCGCGAAGGCGGCGATAGGAGCCGCGGTCAGAGCGATGATGGCGATGCTTCTTGCGAGCTTCATGGCGGAACTCCCTTGTCGTGAACTAAGATGTCAGTGGTGTGAGCGACGCGAAACGAGCCTTGCATGACACTCACGACCACCATGACAGTCTAGTTGTATGACGGTGACGAGATGCTGGCGTTCAAATGGCGGAATCGTCAGTTTTCGTGGCGTGCTGGCTGGCAGATCGCTTTCAGTCTTTATAATTCGCGGGCGCACGGGGACGGTCAGGGTAACAACATTATCGCGTTTGGAAATATCGAATATGCAGGATCTATGTGACGTCACAATATGTGCCGCAGATACGCTTCAACCCGAACTTGCGGCGCGAGCAATCAAGAAGTCGATGGAGCATTGCCGCTTTGGCGATGCCATTCTTTTCACGGATCAGAGAGTGAAAACGAATGCTCGGATCGTCAGGATTCCGCCAATCAAGTCGCGTATGCAATACAACGAGTTCATCTTCAAGAAGCTGCATCGGCATATCCGTACTCAGTGGGTGCTGATCGTCCAATGGGATGGCTATATCGTCGAGCCGTCATGTTGGAAGCGCGAGTTTCTGGACTATGACTATATCGGCGCTCGTTGGCCTGACGGCACCGAAGGTTCATCGGTCGGCAACGGCGGGTTCTCTCTGCGTTCACAGCGCCTTCAGGAACTGATCGCAACAGAGGCGTTTCCCTGGCGACAAGATTTCAACGAAGACGAGCTAATCGGCAGGCTGTACCGTCCAGTACTCGAAACGCTGCATGGCATTCGCTTCGCGCCCGAGCACGTCGCGAATCAGTTTTCCTACGAGTGTCATGTGCCAGACGCTCCCACTTTCGGGTTTCATGGGGTCTTCAATATATTCCGCCATATGAACGATTCGCAAATGGAAGCGTTCATTGCGCGCATCGGCAGGAATACTGCAGGCAACTTGATGCTGGACCCGCTACTTTGCAACCTCTATTTTAGAAACCGGTTGATAAACGTTGATTCGCTCTACAAGAAAATGCGCCTGCGACGCACGGCATCCGACATCGAAAAATCAATGTTGACGATCGGATATCCGCCGGCTGAAGCGTCGGCAATCGTGAATCAACGCGAGCGCTGGCTCAAGTTCGGCGCCTGATCGTTCGGTAAGCCGATGCTAAACTCACTCGCCCACATTCACGCCGCGCGGGGCCTCGGCAGAAGGCACGCGCCGTAGTGACACGACGAACGCGCGGCTCAACGAATCGGACCTCACAATTGCCGTTCAAGCTGCCGACCACGG
Source organism: Caballeronia sp. A2-2 (assembly GCF_057612605.2). NCBI lineage: Bacteria > Pseudomonadati > Pseudomonadota > Betaproteobacteria > Burkholderiales > Burkholderiaceae > Caballeronia > Caballeronia sp. A2-2. The sequence continues at coordinate 527,222 of NZ_CM172588.1, forward strand.
CCACCGCGCCGTTCTGTCCATCCGAAGTCAAAGGCTCGGTCGCCGTCGCACCGGGCGCACCGTTCTGGAAGAAACTGCTGCAGTTCGCCGGTCCCGGCTTGCTCATTTCCATCGGCTACATGGACCCCGGCAACTGGGCGACGGACATCGAAGCCGGTTCGCGTTATGGCTATGACCTGTTGTTCGTCGTCGTGCTGTCGAGCATCGCGGCGATGGTGCTTCAATGTCTGTCGATGCGCCTGGGCATCGCCACCGGGCAGGACCTCGCGCAACTCTCGCGCGACCGTTATTCGAAGCCCGTTGCAAACGCGCAGTGGATGCTCGCGGAGCTATCGATCATCGCGTGCGATCTCGCCGAAGTGCTCGGCGGCGCGCTCGCGTTTCATTTGCTGTTTCACGTTTCGCTCATGTGGGGCGTCATTCTCACCGCGTTCGACACGCTCATCGTGCTCGGACTGAAGGGCAAGAACTTTCGCGATCTTGAAGCCATCATGCTGGGGCTGATCGCGACGATCGGCGTGGGGTATATCGTCGAACTCGTGCTGGTGAAGCCGCATTGGCCGTCCGTCGCGGCGGGGCTGGTGCCGTCGATTCACGCGCTGTCGCAACGTGAGCCGCTTTATCTCGCCATCGGCATACTCGGGGCGACGGTGATGCCGCATAACCTGTACTTGCATTCGTCGATCGTGCAGACGCGTGTGGTCAAGCGAGATGAAAAAAGTCTTGCCGCAGCGATCGGTTTGTCAAGGCTGGATACCATTGCATCGCTTATTCTGGCGCTGCTCATCAACGCGGCGATTCTGATTCTCGCGGCATCCGCGTTTCATGCGACCGGGCACACGCAGGTCACCGAAATCGAAGACGCGTACAAGTTGCTCGCGCCGATCGTCGGCAGCGGGCTCGCGGCGGTGCTGTTCGCGGTGACGTTGTTCGCATCGGGACAAAGCTCGACCTTCACCGGCACAATAGCGGGGCAGGTCATCATGGAAGGCTTTCTGCGGCTGAAAATACCGTGCTATCAGCGGCGTTTCATCACGCGCGCGCTGGCGCTCGTGCCTGCGTTGATCGGTGTATCGGTCATGGGGAACGGCGCGGTCGGCAAGCTGCTGGTCGCAAGTCAGGTCGTGCTGAGCCTGCAATTGCCGTTCGCGCTTTATCCGCTCATTCGGATGACGAACGATTCCAGTTTGATGGGACCGTTCGCCAATCGCACGCCGATGAAGCTCGTCGCGTGGATGCTGTTCGCGGTCATCAGCGCGGCGAATGCATGGCTCGTAATCGAAACCGTAGGTGACTGGCTTCGATAAAAGAAAAACGCTAAGACTTATTTGACCACAGCCACCGGCGCATTCGATTTCGCCGCGACCGGTTGCGGCGTCGCGCCTTCCTGCGGCAAGGCCTGATCCACCGTCGTGCGTCCGCCATCCTTGAAGAAAGCCTGTTCCGCGGCCTTGTTCAGCACCAGCACGCTGATGCGGCGATTGGTCGGTTCATCGACGACATCCTTGTTGAGCGGCAGCACGTCGGCGAGGCCGCGCACTTGCAGGATCTTGCCTTCGTTCATGCCGCCCGCGACCAGCGCACGACGTGCAGCATTCGCACGCTCACTCGACAGTTCCCAGTTCGAGAAGCCCGTCTGGCCGCCGGAGTAGGGCACGGCATCCGTGTGACCGGCAATCGACACGCGATTGTCCACGTCATTCAGCGTCGAGCCGATGTTGGTCAGGATGGTCGTCGCGTAGCCTTCGAGCCTGAAGCTGCCCGAAGCGAACATCGGCCGCTTGAGCGAATCCACGATCTCGATGCGCAAGCCTTCGCTCGTGATCGCGATACGAATCTGATCCTTGAACGCCTTGAGTTGCGGCGTGGCTTCGATCAGCGCGGAGAGCTTCTGCTTGAGCTGCTGCAAGCGCTGCATGTCTTCCTGCTGCATGCTGGCGCGCTGCGTCGGTTGCTGCGGCGACTTCGGCGTGGGCTGCGACTGCGTCTTGTTGGATTCACCCGGACGCGCGCTCTTCAGACTCTCGCCGCCGCCATTGACGATGCTCGTATGCGCCGATGCACCGCCATCGTTGCCGAACAGCGCCGACAGCGGCTGATTGAAGTAATCCTCGATGCCCTGCTTGTCGTACTTCGACGTGGAGCCGAGCAGCCACATGAGCAGGAAGAACGCCATCATCGCGGTGACGAAGTCGGCGTAGGCGATCTTCCATGCGCCGCCGTGATGGCCGTGACCGTGAGCTTTCTTCTTGCGCTTCACAATGATCGTGGGCGCGAGCACGGATTGCATCGGTTCGCGTGATTGCTGTTTTTCAGCCATGATGTTCGGGCGAGAGCGTGATTACGAAAAGTCGGGCGTCAGGCGGACTTGGGCATCTTCGTGGCGCGCACGGCTTCGTCCAGTTCCTTGAAGCTCGGACGATCGGCGGTGAAGAGGACCTTGCGGCCGAATTCCACGGCGACTGTCGGCGCGTAACCGTTCATGGAAGCGAGCAACACGGCCTTCACGCACTGGAACGGCTTGGCTTCGGCCGCGCCCTTTGCGTTGAGCACATCAGCCAGCGGGCCGACGAAACCGTACGCCAGCAAAATGCCGAGGAACGTGCCGACCAGCGCCGCCGCGATCATCTCGCCGAGCACGGCGGGCGGTGCGCCGACCGAACCCATCGTGTGGACCACGCCCATCACCGCCGCGACGATACCGAAGGCCGGCAAGCCATCGGCCATCTTCTGAATCGCGTTCGCGGCAATCGCGCTTTCGGTGTGGTGCGTTTCGAGTTCTTCGTCCATCAGGTCCTGCATTTCCATCGCGTTGACGTTGCCCGCGGACATCATCCGCAGATAATCGACGATGAATTCGAGCAGGTGATGATCCGCCATCACGTGCTCGTACTTCTGGAACGTAGGGCTGGACTCGGGGGCATCGACATCGGCTTCGAGCGCCATCATCCCTTCCTTGCGGGCCTTTTGCAGCAACTCATAAAGCAGCGCGATGAGCGCGAGATACTTGTCCTTCGTGTACGCGCCGCCCTTGAATGCCTTCGGGAACGTTTGCAGCGTTTTCTTCAACGTCGCCGTGGGATTCGACACGATGAACGCGCCGAGCGCCGCACCGAAAATACAAACGAGTTCGAACGGCTGCATGAGCGCCGCGAGGTGACCGCCCTCGCCGACGAAGCTGCCGATCACGCAAGCAATGATGACCACCCAACCGATAATGACAAACATGATTTCTCCGCTGTTGTCCGCGTCGTGAGCCGTGCGCGCTGGCAATTCTGGTGAGTCCAGGCGCGCACGGCTCGCGACGCATTCGTTACCTTGATGTTGGCTTTTAACGGCCTGGGTAAGGCCTACATTTAGGGTGTCGCGCAAAAATTTGCGCAAAGGTTTGCGCGGTAGAAGTTACTTTTGCCGTTTTCCGCGGCTCTTTGGCGATTACTCCGGAGGTAATGGAAATGCTACCTGTGTGCGGCTAGTATCGATTGCATGAACTCGACTCTTCTCTATCCTCCAACCGCCACGGTCGGCGCGTTGCTGCGCGACTGGCGTCAAAGGCGTCGCATGAGCCAGCTCGATCTGGCGGGCGAGGCGGAAGTATCGACGCGCCATCTGAGCTTCGTGGAATCGGGCCGTTCGCTGCCGAGCCGGGACATGCTGATGCGGCTCGCCGAACAACTCGACGTGCCGCTGCGCGAACGCAATGCGCTGCTGATGGCAGCAGGCTACGCGCCGCTCTATCGCGAGCGCGGGCTGGCGGACCCGCAACTCGCGGCGGCGCGTCGCGCGGTCGAACTGGTGCTGAAGGCGCATGAGCCGTATCCGGCGCTGGCCGTCGATCGGCACTGGACGATGATCGCGGGCAACGCGGCGTTGGCACCGCTCATCGCGCACGCGGATGCAGCGCTGCTCGAAGCGCCCGTTAACGTGCTGCGTTTGTCGATGCATCCGCGCGGGCTTGCGAGTCTCATCGAGAACTGGCACGAATGGCGGGCGCATTTGCTGGCGCGCGTGCGTCGTCAGATCGACGTATCCGGCGATGCCACGCTCACCGCGCTGCTCCAGGAACTCGAAGCCTATCCCGCACCGCAGCACGCAACCGACGATGCGCCCGCCGAACCGGACCCGGTCGTCGTGCCATTGAAGCTACGCACGCCGCGCGGCATCCTCTCGTTTCTTAGCACGACGACGGTATTCGGCACGCCCGTTGACATCACCCTATCGGAATTGGCGATCGAAGCGCTATTCCCCGCCGACGAAGCAACGGCCAACGCGCTACGCGAAATGTCGGCAGCGACACGCTGAAAAGGTTGCGCCGGCGCCATCCGCCTTACAAAATTGAACCTGATGCGTGCGAGCGGATCAATGAAAACACGCGGCGCGCATTTTGCGTCTCGGAGACTTTTGTCCAACCAACACGGAAGACAGCGATGATTCAGACATTCGAACTAGTGATCGGCGGACAGAGGATGCAGTTTTGCGCGAGCATCGCGGATGGCGGCGGGCCGCAGCGCGTCATCATCAGTCAGGCGGATTCGGCCAAGACGCTCGTGATCGTGGAGGCGAGCGGGATCATCGGCGCGATTCGGGCGGAAGTGGAAGCGCCGGATAGTTTCGTCGCGGATGCCGTGCGCAAGGCGCAGCACGAAGCGTTGATCGAGCGCGCACTCGACACCGGCGAGGTGCAGACGATCAGCTTATAAGCGTTTGCAATGAAGCAATGCCCGCGTGGTCGAAGAAGCCGCGCGGGCATTGCTTTTTGTATTACAGACGTGGCTCGCCGTTTTTCGGGTCGGCGGGAACCATCGGCGTGGCCGAATCCGGGCCGTCGGGCATGTCCGGATCATCGGGATTGGGCGGGGCGTCGGGGTCCAGCAGCTTGTCCGGGTCCGGCTCAAGCGGTTGGTCGGGGGAACGGGGCGCGGTCGACATAGTTCGGTTCTCCGGAAATGAAACGAGTGCAGGTCCTCCTTCGCGCTGCAACGCGCGTTCCTGCGTCATTTCGAATGCGATTGATCGATGAACCCGGCCACGCACGCCGCGCAGATCAGCATCGCGACCGAAATGCCGGCGGACCAGCGCACAGCATCCACGATTTGCGCAATGCCCGCCGCGCCCTCGCCGTGGCCCGCGAGCGCGCCGAACGCCGCCACGCCGATCGCGCCCGCCGCCTGACGCGCCGTATTCAGCACCGCCGATGCCGTTCCCGCACGTTCCTGCCGCACCGTGCCGAGCAGCGCGGTGGTCATCGCCGGAACCGCGACGCCCATGCCGGTCGGAATCAGCAGGAACGGCAGCAGTAACGCGAGCGTGGGCGTCGCCGGACCGACGAACATCAACGCCGCGAAACCGATGGCGTCGATCAGCGCGCCCGCGATCATCGGCGCGCGCGAGCCGAAACGCGCCGTCACCGGGCCGCTCGCCAGATTCGACAGCAGGAAACCACCCGTCAGCGGCAAAAACGCGAGTCCGGTCTGCAAGGGCGAATGGCCGAGCACGCGCTGCAAGTACAGGCTCAGCACGAAAACCATCCCGTAGTAAGTCAGATTCACGCCGATGCCGAACACCGTCGCGGCGCTGAACGTGCGCGCGGAAAACAGCGAAAGCGGCAGCATCGGCGCCCGCGCGCGTTTTTCCATGACGATGAAACCCGCCGTCGCCGCCAGCGCGAGCACGATTGCGCCGATGACGTGCGGATGCATCGCGCCGAGCGGACGCATTTCGATCACCGCACCGACCAGCGCCGTCAGCGCGATGACGGCGAGCGCCTGACCGGGCAAGTCGATGCCGCGTTCGGTGTTGTTTTCATCGTTTCGGGAACGCGTTTTTTCGACCCAGGCGAGCGTCGCCGCCAGCCCCGCCGCGCACAGCGGCACGTTCACCCAGAAGATGCTGCGCCAGCCGAATGCCGCGATCAGCAGCCCGCCGACGATCGGCCCCGCCGCAATGGAAATTGAGCCCGCGGCCGTCCACAAGCCGACGGCACGCGCCCGCAGGCGGCGGTCGTGTCCGCATGCGGCGTTCAGGAGCGCGAGCGAATTCGGCAGCATCGCGGCGGCGCCCACGCCCTGCACCGCGCGCGCAACGATCAGTTGGGTCGCATCGGCGGAAAACGCGCAGGCCAGCGACGCCAGCCCGAACAGCGCCAGCCCGCCCACGAACAAGCGCCGCGCGCCGAGCCGGTCGCCGAGCGCGCCTGCCGAGAGCATCAGCGCGGAAAAGGCGAGCGCGTAGCTATCGACGGTCCATTGGAGGCTCGCGACGCTCGCATGCAGATCGCGCCCGATGCTCGCCAGCGCGACATTGACGATGGACACGTCCAGTTGCGCGACGACGAAGCCCACGCTGGTCGCGGCGACCGTCAGAATTTGACGCGCCGAAAGACGCGCATCGCAAGAGGAGAGAAGGTTCGAGTTCATGCCGACCATCGTAGGCGCGTGGCGCGTTCGATGTTTCGGCGGGAGGTGAAATGTGAAAGCCGAGCTCGCCGATGGCGAATCATCAGGATTCGGCGCGCTCCGAATGCAGCCGCAAAAACGCCTGAGGCGATTTTATGAGCGCGAGAACGAAGCGCTTTAAACGATGTATGACGAGTTATGACAAAAAAACGTCCGTTCGTGCGCAACGCCGACTGCGCGCGCCGTGACACGTGTTGACAATTCGGAGCAATCCGATGGGAAACGAGGGTGGCGCTCTCCAGAATGCGGGCCTGAATCAATCCGTCTCGTTCTGTTACGAGTCGGCCAGTGCTGCCGTAACCGGCGTCGCACGTCCTCTAGAACCATCAGGCTTGACATATGCGCGTCGCCGTTTTGCAAAACGACCCCAGTTATCGCAACCTCATCAGTGATGTGGTCAAACGACTGGGCCACAACTGCGTGACTTTCGCCGACGGCTTGTTGCTGTCGAAGGCGCTCTCACGTTCCACGGTCGATCTGCTGATCCTCGACTGGAATTCCTCCGGCCTGTGCGGGCTCGATCTGCTGAAGTCCGTGCGCGCGAGCTTCGGCGAACGCGTTCCGGTTATCTTCGCGGCATCCGATGGCGCGGAACACAACGTTGTTTGCGCACTGACCGCCGGCGCGGATGACTACGTGATGTATCCCATCCGTCCGGGCGAATTCGGCGCGCGCATCGAAGCGTTGCTGCGTCGTGCGTATCCGGCAAATTCCAGCGCGTTTCTCGAAGTCGGTCCGTATCGCTTCGATTCGCGTCAGCAAATCGTGACCGTGCGCGGTAAACCCGTCCAACTGAGCGGCACTCAGTTGAAACGGCCGCAAACCCAATACCAGCAAGGCACTTCTAATATTCGAAAAACCGTTTCTAATATCAGGCGGTCTTCGGAAGCTTCAGATGAATGTTGCTCAGCGGTGTTTTCCGGTCTTTCATGTAGACCTTCGTGGTCGCAATATCGCTGTGCGCGGCGGCAATCATCAGAGCATCCATTTCATACCCTTGCGCCTTGGCATCCGTCATTGCCTTGGCGCGGATGTCTTTGATCGTATATCCGTGCTGATCCAACTTCGCCGCCCGGCAGGCGCGCTGCCAGACGCGAAGCGCATGCGTGTTGATCCATTGGCCGCCAGAGCGATTGTGAATTACGTAGGGGGATTTGATCTTCCCCGTGGTGCGCGCTCGCTCTAAAACGGCTTCGATCTCGTCAGTAATTGGCCAGTCGATAGCGATGCCGCTCGACTCTCGAGTTTTTGACGGGATGAAGTGAATCACGCCATTCTCCCGATCGACCCAGTTCGCAGTCTTCTCGTCGGTCCGGCGCCAGCGCAGATCTCGAATCTCGGTCGAGCGCTGCATGGTCAGATAACACAGATCCACCATGCACAGGATGATCGGCGTGTCGATCTGCGCGCGGATGGCTTCGAAGTGGTCGTTCGGGATATACACCTGACGCGGGCGCGGCGACATGATCCGCATCCCGGTCACCGGGTTCGGCTGATCGTAATAACCCTCCTCACGGCACCACTGAAAAAAGCCGCTCATGAATGCTCGCATCGCGCGCTGCATCGAGAGCTTGTCGGCCCAATTGTTCCGAAGGAATCGAGCAACGGCGGAAGTGTCGGCGTCCTCGATATCGCTGTTTGCGAAATCTGCCTTGACCGGGTTCCCATAGTTCGGCCATCCCTTCTCGCGATGCTCGGCTTTTTTGGCTGCAATGTAGAGATCGACGAGGGCCGGAATATTGCCTGTTCCTTTATTGCCCTCGCGCTTCTTCATTTCGGCAGCGAGGCGCTCGTGCATCCTGCGCTCGCCTTCCTCGATCCGGCACAGCTTGATCCACGGACCATTCTTCGGATACCAATACCAGCTTCCGCTCTTAAGGTAGACGCGGCTTGGGAGACCGTCAGGGACGATTCGGCGACGAGCGTTCATGTTCAGGATTTGCTATCAGAGACGAGGACGAGGCGTTTTTTGGGCTGCTGACCGCCGGATGATAAACCAGCGCGTTTGTCCATCAGCGCCTGGAAGGTCGCCCACGTCATGAGGGGGCTGCCGTCTCCGCACCGCACGACGCGCACGCTGAATTCTTCCATGAACCATTCAGCCTGCTTTGTCGATGTCTTTTTTCCGGTCACGCGCACGAGGTCTTCGGCGCTCATGAGTCGATCGGACATGGCTTACTCCAAATGCTATTTTTCGTTGTTCGCTTGCGACGAATAAAGCCGCACCATCTCATCCTCGCTCGCGACGTGCGCGCCGTCCGGGCCAGCATGATTCTCTGCGAGCAGGTCGGCCTTCGTCGGGCCGTAAAGGCCACCACTGCACCCGTACTTGCGGACAGCAGCCATGCGCGCGTCGTGCAGCGCCATGTCCATTTCGATGCCGTCGGCTGCGAGATCCGCGCGCAGGTAGTCGATCAGATCGGGCTCGTCCATCAGGTGCGATACCGGCCGCCGCTCACTGTCCTTCCACAGCAGGAACATCCCACCAAACTCTGCGATGTATGGCATCACTCCTCCCGTTGAGATGTGCACGGCGCTTGCCGTTTGCATTCGATAGCACAGAATTGATGCCCTGGTCCGCCCTTATAACCGTAGTCGTATTCGCCGCAGCGAGTGCAGCGAAAGACCGGCTGCGAGCATCCATCTAGCTCTTTCGGACACGAGCGGCCGCCATCAAAATCCCAAGCATGGCCAGCTGTCGTGCACGGATGATCGTTTGCAAGGGTGCGCGCTTCGGCGATTAATTCGGTGAGCGGCGCGATCATCCCTTCGCTCCTTCGGCAGACTTGGGGAGGGCGGCGTGCCGGTCAAGTCGTTCAATCTCAGCGAGAATCAACGCGCCAGCCTTAACTAGGTTTTGACGTGGCGTACCGGGTTTCCACCATGCACGCGACCACGGCCATCCGTTTGGCAGTCCCGCATGTGAATGTGCGGCCTCGCTTGCGTATGCGGCAGCAGCTTCGGCCAGTTCTCCGGTCGCGTGCTCATCGTCATGTTCAGGCGTCCAGCCCTCTTGAGACATTTGACGCGCGCGTTCAGCGATCACGTGGCGCACTGCATCGCTTTCATCCTCGCCGCGCTTCTCTGCTTGAGAGGGTGGGGCAAGGCGAGCTTCCAATAAAGGCTCAAGATAATCTGTTGCCTCGCCTTCTTCGTCCGTGAAGTTGGCAGTCGTGCGAAGACTATGGATAACGTGACGCAGCGTCTCGATCGCAGTATCAAATTCGGCTGGCGTCACACTCGCGCCGCGATTCTCTGCGCTCTGGCTGACATAATCATCGATCGATACGGAATGCTCGGCGTGCTTTACTGCGCGAGAAAGCATGTCGGTTTCATCCGGCTCATCGCTCTGGCTGGCGGGGGCACTGTGCGAATAGAGGGCGAGTATGTTCTTGAAGCCCGCGCGATCATGCGGATGCCACGTAGCAGGATCACGGTGCGTTAGAAATGGATTCCCGTGCTGGTTCTCGTACTGCCATGCCACAGGTTTTGCGCTCTGGATGGCGGGGGATGACAAGGCGGCACGGGCTTGCCATGCGAGCCATGCAGATTCTTTGTCGTATGTCTTAAGGCAATCACTTTCGTCGTAATGTGCTTCTAGTGCTTCGCTCGCCCACACTTCAAACGCTTCCCGCTCTTGCTCCCCGCTCTGCACATCGCGGGCGGCGAGAATGGTTCGCACGATTTCTTCGACCATCAACTTCCTGATCGTGTCGTCGTCTGAATTGAAGCCGAACACGATCTGCCAATAGACGGTTTCTCCGTCCGCGACAGGCGTGTCCAAGATATTCTGCATCTGTTCGTCGTTCATGTTGTCTCTCTCAATAACAGTTCGGTCAGTCAGGCGGTCAGAACGGAATAAACGAAAGCGTTCTTTCGATGGTGTATTCGCGGATCAGATCAACGTCATGACTTTCCATGTACCTGATGGCATCAGGAAGCCCAACAAACGGCCCATAGTTGACGTTCTCGCACTTGTCCACGAGGTAGACCATTTCGCACCAACCTCCGTGTTTTTGTTTCGCGATTGGCTTTTCATTCTGATAATCCATGTTCATTTTTCTATCGCAATAGGTCTACAGATGATCAGGCGTCACACGTCGCAGCTTCGCGACGATCGCGGACCACTTCATAAAGCCGATGTCCGATCCAAGCCGTGTACGCCGGCGGAATGGCCTCGGACATCTCCGTTGTGTTCGCCCAAGTTATTCCCATTGCCTCGGCCATAGCGGCCTTGTGCCCGTTCGGCCAAACGTCCTTCGTGCCGCGGCCACCATGCTTTGCTGACCGCCGGCGTGCATGGCCGCCATATACGCCGATCACCGGGCCATCTGTGTGATGGCATTGCGGAGCGTCGTCGACGAGCCAGTTTGTTTCGAATAACCTATGCCTTCTTAGCTCGTGGTCTTGCAAGCCAAGACCGAACATAGTCCCGCACAACATAACCATCGGGTGATGCATAAACGGTCTGGCGGCTTCGACGTTTTCTATAACGTAAGGGCGCTTGGATTGCACAAGCATCGATCTAACGTCAGCGATTAGCCGCGGATTGTGCTTAGCGTTGTGCGCGTGGCGCATCATCGAATAGCCTTGGCACGGTGGCGATGCGTGTATCGCGTCAAACTGCTGCAGAAATTCTATCGAAAGAGTCATAACATCAGCCTGCACGAACGAGAATGGGTAGTGCGGCTGTGAGTCAATATCAACGCCGGTCACATCAAATCCAGCAAGGTGATACCCCATTCCTGCACCGCCGGCGCAACAAAAGAGGTCAAGCAGTCTCATTTCTCTCTCGCAATAGGTGTTTCACCAATCCAGAATCACGGGACGCAGCGATCCGATCCGCCGCAGTAATGCACGTAGTCGAGATCGATTTCTTCAGGGCCGACCGGCAATCCCGTTCGGGCTCCGCAGCAATAGCATTCAGCCGTGAAGCCGCTTTCGGTTTGCTCGATAACGCCGGCATCTTCGAGCGCTGCGATGTGCGCGTCGCGCTCGATCTTCTCCAGATCGACCGGCTTTTGCTCTTTGAACCACTGGCCAAAGTCCTTCATGCTTTCCGCTCCTCAAGTTGTCTAAGTCACTCGTGCTACGATCGCTGCCTACCTACAACTGGAGGCAGAAATGTCGACGTCCTTAAATCAGCGAGACTTTGTCAACGGAAAAGAGATCATCGTCACTCTGGTGCGCGACGGCACCGAAGCATCCATAACGGTCGGTGCACCCGGCAATCCCTCTGACCCGGAGAATGTGAGCATTCAGCCATTGCTTGATGCGGGCCTCACTGCACGCGAAGCGCTTCAGCACGTTCTTCAGGTCGCATCGATCGCTGTTCGCGGCGCAACCAAGCTCTGATGTCGATAGTCCGACGCACGCGGCGCCGGACCTCTCGCTTACTCGTCCGCTTCAGCCGCAACGCGCCGCGACTTCTTCGTCTCCACCGTTGCATCGCTGTTCACGACGCCACGGGCCAGCTCGGTACCGGCGAACGGATCTTCACGCGGCGGCTCGCCAAGCGCTGACGGCTGCTCGGCTTCGGGCTGCTCGTTGGTTTCGCCTTCCTGACGAACTTCGTCTTCGTTATCCTGATCCTCGTCATCCTCATCAGGGTCAGACGTGTGCCCGATCATGTCGCCCTGTTCCGGCGTCGTCGGCGGGAGGATTGAAATCTTCACTTCGGTCTGCAGAAGCTCGTCGATCTTTCCCTTCTCGTGCGCGGTCGGATGGACGATCGCCTTGCATTTGACGAGCGTGATCGCGAGGTCTTTCGGCAGTACCGCAAACCCGCTGATCTTCGCTTCCTCAAGCACAATGTGCGACCGTTCCGTGTTGCCGATATGCAGCGACAACACCCATCCAGTCAGCTCGCCCGGGATCTCAATCCACTGATCCCACCACATGAACTTGAGCTGCGAGAGGCCGTCCGCGACGTTCGAAGCGTCAAGGCTCGTCTGCTTCGTCTTCGGGTCAACGCTGGCCGATACGGGCTTGCGGTAGAAGGCATCACGCAGGCCGTTGTTGTCCATGCGATCGAGCACGGTGTTGCTCATCGCGAGTTCAAAGATGATCGAGTGGGCAGGGCGCTTCTTTTTCTTGCCGTGCTTTTCCATGATTGGCGTCACGGAAGTTATCTTCGCGATCGCCTTATCGATTTCGACATACATAGGGTTCATCTCCTGATGAGGGTGTGGTCACTTCGGCTGCTTCGGCAAGCGCGCGTCGAGATCTCGGATGCGCGCGATGACGTACGTCGGGAGGTGGATCACGTTGCCGCCGTCCAGCGCGGCGAAAGCGGGGCGCAGCAGCTCGCGATCGTTAGCCGGGATCTCGGCTTCACGGATGCGGCGCAGCGCTTGATAAAGCGGGCTGTCTACGGTCATGCGGCACCCTTTGCTTTGGCGATCGCAGCACGCAGACGCGTCGTGCGGCAATCAGGCCGGCCGCAGTTGCACAGGAGATGCAGCTCGCCGAGCACTTCTTCGAAGTCGTGCGCAACCTTGAGCAAGTCGTCCTCAGCGCTGGTGGCCTTCGGCGCGGGCAACAGCGGCGGCTTCGCGTGGACCGGATGGCGATTGCCTCTAAGCCAGCTCTCATACGCTGCGCGTTCCTCGCGCGTGCGCATGCGGTATCGAGCCTCACCGATTTTCGGATGCGTGATCTCGGCGATGGTGCCGATCATCTCGTCCCAGCAGAGTTGATCGCAGGACCGATCGATCTCGCGCACGGTGTAATCGTTCGGGCCGTGGACCTCGATAGCGATGACTCTCATTGCACGGCCCTCAGCTGATGTTCGAGGATGCCAAAATAGACCGTCTTGCACGCGTCCAGATCGACCGCAGCGTTGTGTGCGCCTTCGAGTTTCTTGCCCGCGAAAAACGAATACGCTTCGCCGAGGTTCGGCGACTTGTGATGCGTGCGGCCGGCGCGGATCATCTTCTCCGTGGGTGGGAGCTTGATGATGTTCACGCTGTTGGCCTGCGTGCAGAACACCTTGCCGTTCTTCCAGTCTTCATGGAAGCCGTGCAGATTGTTGAGCACACGCATTGCCTCTATTCGGATCATTCGTTGATCGAATGACTCGTTGTGCGCGACACGCACTTCGGCCTCGCTCCACATCAGCATGAACATCTCAAACGCGTCTTTGATCGGGTGGCCGAAGCGCTGCGCCAGATCGTTCGTGATGCCCGTGAGCTGTTCGAGGCTTTCCGGAATGATCCAGTTTTGCGGCTGAATCATGACGTCCATAAAGGCGAGTGTGCGACCGCTGTCGGCGTCATGCAGCTCAGCCGCGAGCTGCGTGATATGCGGCTGATTTGCATGCTCGGACGGCGCATTCCACAACGGCAGGCCATTTGTCTCAGTGTCGTAAAAGAGGATCGGTTTCATGGTTGCTTAGGCCTTGAGAATGACTTCCTTACGTTCCTCGAAGGCGTGCGCGAGCTTCACGCGCTCGTTCTCCGGGAGGTCGCGAGCGGAATCAATGACCATCTCCAACACTTCCATCGTGTCGGCACGCTGGATCTGTGTCAGTAGGTCGCTATAGCTGACGAACGAGCCGCCTTCGTCGTCGCGCTTATCGATGATTTCGCCTGTCTCCGGATTGACGGATGCACCGGTGTCGGGATCAGTTACGCGCACGAAATCACCATCAATGACCGCATGGTTGCCTTGGTCGGATGCGTTCGACAGAGCCATAGCGTTCGCGAGCTCAATCGACTTTGGCATGTACTTCAGCACCTGAAGCAGCGGGATCTTGCGCGCATACATTTCCCAATCTCGGAAGCTGTAATGCTTTGCGCCTACCTTGTTGTACTTGTCGCGATGCTTTTTGATTTTGCCGACCGTCCACACCTCGATGACCGGATATTGCGATCCGTTCACGCGGCCCACTGCATAAACGTGAGTCATCAGGTCAGGGTCGTTTTCCTCGCCTGGGCGATGACGGATGAAGGGCGCGTCGCCAAGCGCATAGTCGAACTCGTCGCCCTGAAACACAGCGCCAGTCCAGACAGTCGCTCGGCCGCTGCGTGAGACGAGATCCACAAGGCCTTTCCAGCCAGGCACGAACTGGCACGTCCTGCCGTAGGGCACGAGAAAGCCTTGACCATCTACGCCGATTTCGAGGCCCAACGTGGCCGAGGTCATAATGCCGGCGACGATAGTCTTCGGATCACACTCTTGAAGCTTTGGCGTTGAGCTGAAGGCCGTCACAGCCAGGCGTGCCATGCGGTCAGCGGTTAGATGCTTAGGCAGCGCCAACGCCATCTGCGGCTTGAACTTATCAAGGAATGATGAGAACGCAGCGACGGGGTTATCTTTCTTCCCGGTTGCAACGTTCTTCAGTTGTTGCGATGTGCTCATGACGGATCCTTATAGGTTTCGTTTTTATCTGTGGTGATGGATGGACTACTTTTTCAGGCGCAACACACGAATCTGTTTCGTGCGGGAGTACTGTGCGAACAGCGTGGGCGCTTGCTCCTTCATTACCTTCTGATCAAGCCGCGTGTCGTCTTGGTTGTTCCAGGTGGCGATCGGATTGCCACCGAAGGTGAGCGTGGCGTTCGGCTGCATGAAGGCTGTGATCTGATAACTCAGCTCCTTTTCGGACGCTTCGAGCGAGCTGAGCTTTTTCTTGACGTCCTTCAGATGAAACACCGCATCGCGGATCTCGCTGGTGGCTTCAATGGAGCCGCCGTTGGACTTCGCGTACATCGCTTTGCAGTCGTCAAAGTTGATCGGATCCGGCTCGATATCGGCCAGCACGCAGTCATTCCAGAATTCGACGACACGCCCGCGAATGCCAGCGATGGTTTCTTCGTCGCGATCCACGAAATAGATCAACAAGTCGTCCATGCCGATGAGCGTGGCCACGATGCAGCGACGGCGCCCCGTGATGGCGAGGCCATGCATGAACTGCGCGGCATACTCGATCGGTACTTCGTCAGTGCCTTCCTCGCCCCATTTCTTCGATGCAAACGGATGCACCGTCTTGCAGTCGCCGTTGATGTGCTCTCCGTCAAGCATCAGCTCGAAGTCGATTTCACAGCTCATGAACGGATGCTCGCTGTCGATGTACCGCTCGTTGCGACGAAGCAGCTGCACGTCGTGGCCATCGTCCTGCAGACGATCGATCAACATGTCCAGCACCACAGGCTCAAGCCGGTGGCCGCGGTCAAAGC
The DNA here is from genome assembly GCF_057612605.2 of Caballeronia sp. A2-2. NCBI lineage: Bacteria > Pseudomonadati > Pseudomonadota > Betaproteobacteria > Burkholderiales > Burkholderiaceae > Caballeronia > Caballeronia sp. A2-2. The sequence goes on from NZ_CM172588.1 coordinate 542,856, forward strand.
GCTTTTGTTGAGCCGCAGTAATCACTTCTCGCGGCGCGCGGTGCGTCTTTTCAAGCCAAAGCTCGTACGGGGACTTCCATGGGCTTACGCCGAGAATGGCGGCAACGTCAGATCCACCGATGAACTGCGAGCGATCTTGTTCAACAGGTTGTTTTGCGTTCATGCTTCGCTCCCTGCACCCGCCGGCGCATAGTGTTCGTTTTTCACCTCTTTATCAGCCTGAGCACCGCCACGCACTAGCGCGCACAGCGTCAGAACGAAAAGGCCCCAGCTAAGAAAGACGAGTGCGCCGATGCTCATGCTTCTAATCCCCCGAAAAGCGCCCAGATCATTGGGTCGCGAAATGGTTTGAACTGCTTCATTTGCGCTTGGATACGCTTGTGTTCCGCGATTTCTTCGCGATTCATACCTGGGTACTTCAGCCTTTTATTGCGGCTTGGCTGGAACCGAAGCGGCGGCACAGTGGTGTCTGGTTCGTCGCTCACTTCGTATAGCCAACTAAGTTTTTCGCATCCGACTTTCGTTTTTCCGACCTTTCGAAACTGCTCACCCGGATAGTTTTTTTTGCGTGCTGTCCTGATGATGTTGGCGACGTGTTCCTCGCTGATTCCCGTCTTCTCAGCGATTGTCTTGATCGTGGCCGGCCCGATTAGCGCAAGCGTGTAGCGGATGCGTTCGAGCCTTGGAATCAGGTTCTGGCGCTCTTTCATGACGCAGCCTTCATGAGCAGCAGCAGGTACCAGAAGACGCTGATCGACGTACCGTAGAAGACAATCCAGAAGGTGGCAGACAGGAAGCGTGCGAGACGCGACCTGCGTTGCGGCACGAACAACTTCTGTGTGGAGTACGGGCCAAAAGCTTCGGACAGCGAACGCGGATCGCGATAGCGCATCTTCGAAAGGTCTTTAAAGAACACGTCGTGCTCCTTAAAGGTCAAAGTCAGCATCGACGTTGTCGTCGTTGTTGGAAGGTCCAGCGATCGCATGCACAGTTTCTTCAGTGATAAGACGTGCATCACCGTCGATCTCAGTCGGCTGCGGCTTGCACTTTTGCTTGAATTCCTCTTGCGTCCAGTGCAAAGCAAAGCTTTTTGCATCTTTGCGAGACAGTTCAATCTCGATGTCTGAGTCGCGTACGTAGTCAACGTGTTTGAGCGACTCGGGTGCCTTGTCCGGATAGCACGATGCGCTAGCGATCGGCGTCGATTCAGTCAGAAGCATGTAGGCGCGCATGGCCGTCTCTTTGTCGTCGAATGCGAGCTTCGTGTGATAGCTGATGCTGATGATGTATTTCTGGCTCATGGTTACCCCGGCAGAGTCACAATTACGAAAGCGGTGGATAGGATTGCGCAAAGACACAGCGACACGTAGAAGGCAAACGCGCGCATTAGTGCCTCGTGTCGTCATCAGCTGCGTGGAACTTAGCGAGCGCTTCGGTGCGGGCCAGCTCGCGGCTATCGGCGCGCAGCATCGCGTCGATCCAGTCGCGCATTACGCTGGCAAGAAGCGACTCCTCGCGATAGACGAGCGCCTTCAAGTCGTGCATCACCGTCGGCAACGTCTGCATGGCTTCGAAAGCGATGATGAAATCCTCGTCGCTCAAATTCGACAGGCGTTTCTCTTGGATCTGTTTCGCGCGATCGGCAATGTAATCGGCGATGCGTTCGCGATATGCGTCTTCGTTTTCAGCAGCTTCGAGCGTGCAGTCCGATGCGTAATCGACAGCGCTCATCAGTTGGGGAAGGTTCATGGCTTGGATTACAGCTTCCAGTTAGCGAACTCGTTGAACTGCGCGTCAGTCCAGCGCGGCTCGTGATTGCCACGCACGCCCATTTGGCGAGCACCGATACTGATGAATTGCTTGTCCTTGTCGCCGTAGATCCGATCGATGATGAGGCCCATTGCATGAGCGACGACTTCTGCGCGACCGAGGTTAGCGGCGCGGATACGGTGCAATTTGAGAGATGGGGTGTTCATGGTCTGCCTCACTTTGTGGTGGCTGCATGGCTGCAGCAGTGAGGCAATGTTAGGTTTAACTAAAACGCTCGTCAAGATTTATTTTAGGAAATCCTTAGATTGTAGACGAACAAAAGCCCGCTCGTGCGGGCTGTTTTAGGTTAGTGAGGGAGGTCTGCTTCGCGCGTGATTTCTAGCATCAGTTCTAGACACTGTCGGATCCTGCGCATTGTTGAAGGACAAGGAGCAGTTGGAAGGGTTCGTTCGCATGGGCGCCGCTCTTTTAAATCGCGGCCTCGTTCGATCGGAACAACCACTGCAGTTGCGGGCTGATTTTTTGTCACGCGCTTCCCCAGGTTCATATTCGGGCTGTCGCAAGCTTCGGCATAGCTAAGCGTCTTATGAATATTGAAACCGGATCACGTGTTTACGAATACGGGTTAACCCTATTATTTATACGATTCATCCAACCTTACGGTTTGACTTGTCTTCCTTACGCAGAAGGCGATTCATGAAGTAAATGGCATCGTCTCGCACGGCGCCACCCTCGGCGTCGAGTTGCTCCAACAAAGCGATCAGCTCTTGCATTTCCTGAGACAGTCTATTGCCCGGCGGCGGTCTCATAGGGCCTTCGCGGAACATCAGCCATTCGGGTCTGATATTTAGCAGTCGGCAGACTTTCAGAAGGTATTCACCCGAAAGCCCCTGTGCGGGCTTGATCGATCCTGAGCCGAGCCACGCCGACACCGATGGCGGCTTGACGCTCAGCTTTTGTGCAAGCTGGTTCGCGTTGTATTCGCTCTCGGCAAGCGCCCGGGCGAGTCGTTGGTTCCAAGTTTCCATTAGTGAAGCCTAATACACATTTTGTTAGGTTTTTCTTGCATCTAGTTTTAGGAAAAACTAAGATACCCATGACTCAACAGAGGACCACCAATGAACTCGCTCGCTAACACCGTCATCGATCGCCTGGGCGGAACTACCGCTGTGGCGAAGCTGTGCGAATGCCAGCCGCCGTCGGTCGCCGAATGGCGCAACCGAGGCATCCCGAAAGCTCGTTTGCAATTTCTGCGTCTCGCTCATCCCGAGGCGTTCGAAGGCTTGGAGCGTTCGGATACGAATAGCGAGTTGGCCAAAGAGCCAACCACCTAAGACCAGTACGAGACCAACGAAGAAGAACGGGGTAACACCATGGCTCGCCGAGCGGAGTACCGAAACGAAGTGAAAACACGCCTGCGCGATGAGGTCTATACGCGCCTGCAGGATTTCAAACAGCTCAACTTCATCGACAGCGATTCCGCTGCGCTCGCGCGGCTGGTGGAGATGCTGCTGTTAGGAATTGTTCCTTCATCGCGTGCTGCGGTCAGTGACGGCCAGGGTCAACAAGGGCCACACATCCGAACATGAACGAAGACCAACAGCAGGTACGCGTGACCTTGACCAAGCAGGAAGTGGCCGAAGTCGAGGTGAAAGCGCGCACTCAGGGTATTTCGCCGTCCGACTTTGTGAGCTATTGCGTGCGCGCGATGTCGTTCGGCATCAACTACGCGCTGCGATTCTTGCCCACGCAGGGACAAGTTGGGACGCACAGCGACAGAGAATAGCGATGCATGACCTCCCGAATCCTCTCACTCCAGTGGACTGCGATCTGCGCGGTCTGCGCTGGATGCCGCTGGATGTTGTGCGTGTGATCGACAGCGACACGTTCGGACTTTCGACCGGTGATGAGTTCAAGACAGCGTTTCGTCTGTGGGCGAAGTGCTGGCTTCAGGTGCCGGCCGCAAGCTTGCCTGATGACGATCGTTTGCTTGCTCATCTCGCGGGGCTGTCTGAAAACATGACGAAGTGGGCATCCATGCGCACCGTCGCGCTGCGCGGGTTCATCAAGTGCAACGACGGGCGTCTTTATCACCCTGTCATCGCTGAAAAGGCAATTGAAGCGATGGGGCGTCGGGAGGAGTACGCCGAGCGTGAGGAAAACCAACAGACTCGACAGCAGCGCCTGCGCGAGCGTCGTAAATCGATGTTTGCACTTCTGCGCGAGCACGACATTGTGCCGGCCTGGGACACGAAAACATCCGAGCTGGAACGCCTCATCGAGACGGTACCGGTGACGCACCGGGGACGCACCGGTGACGCACCTGTTACGCCTAGCGTCTCTGCCGGTGACGCACCTGTTACGGACCGGGGACTTACCGGTGACGCACCTGATACAGCGTCAAACCCAAGCCAGTCAAGGGTTTCCGGGAAACCTGTGACGCACCGGGGACGCACCGGTGACGCCGGTGACAAACCTGCAACGGCTATAGAGAAGGACAGGACAGGACAGGACAGTAAACCTAAAACCCTAGTGCTGACGGACGCAGGTGGTACACCCCGCGCGAGCGTCCGACCGGCAGAACTCTCCGCAGCGATGCGCCGACATTCGATCGAAGCGCAACCCGGAGATCCGCGAATCATTGCAGCGGCAGAGCAGGGCATCAGCGTCGAGACGATCGAAGCCGCATGCGCCGAAGCGAAGACATCCGATCCGAACGGGCGCATCAAGGCCGGCTTCGTGATCGCAATCGCACAGCGCTGGACAGCCGATGCAACCAAGCCTCGACCTGCACCACGAAGCCAGCCACGCAGCTACCACGACGAGCGCGCCGACACCATCGCCGGACTCACCGGCCGCGACCGTACCTACGACCCCGACCACGACGACGAGCGAACCATCGATGTCCACGCACACCGCATCGCCTGAGCGCGACAGCGCACCTTGGCCTGCCCACGCCATTCCGGAAAAGTGGGTCGAAGCGCTGTTCTCGGCTATGGCTGCCACCTACGGCGCACGCTTCGCGGACCTCTGGCGCGCAGCGAAGCTTTCCGACGTGAAGCGGCAATGGGGCATCGAACTCGCTCGGCTCACCAGCGCGCAGATGAAGGCCGGTCGCGAGACCATGACCGATCTCGAACGGCCGCCGACGCTCCCCGAGTTCATGGCGCACTGCCGTCGCGCACGCGTCGAAGCCGTCGCGCACGAGCAGCCGCAACTGCCGAACATGCCCGCGATTACGCCCGAGCAGGCCGCAGCGAATGTCGAGTTGCTCAATCGCACCATCGCTGGTTTGCGCATGCCTGGGCCAAGTGCCGAATGGGCATTCCGCTTGATCCTTCGCGGCAAGAGCGCGTCCGGCAAGCCGCTGCCGTTCTCCGTGGCTCGATGCGCAACCGACGCGATCACGTCGTCTGCTGGCCGCGCTGTGGTCGACGAATGTGAGGACGAAGAAGTGAAGGTCGAATACGCCGCTATTCGCCAGACGGTAATCGACAACTATCGCGCGCGCGGACAGCGCCTGTGGGAGACGCCATGAAGATCACTGCTGACTTCGATGTCTTTCTCGCCACCTTGGGCGTGGCACGCCGCGACTGGACGGCCGTATCGCAACCGGAGCTTCGTTCGATGACTCCTGACATATCCGAGTGCTTTGGCCAGTTCGACGAATATGCGCGTGCCATAGCTGAGCGCGTCGCGAAGGTCGATCGCCATCGCCTGAAGGGCGGAGAGGAGCAATACGTCGCCGTCATCCAGGCCGCGATCCTCGAAGCCATGGTGGTCGCGCACGCGCACGCAGCAGCCTCGACGGGGACGAGCGATGAGTGAGTTTTTGCCGCCCCAAAAGTCTGTCGTCGTGACGCTGCCTTATCCGATTTCAGCGAACCGGTATTGGAAGTCGTTTCCGCTCAACGGCCGCACGATGACCGCGCCTAGCTCGGAAGCGAAAGCGTACAAGCGGGACGTCGGCTACATCCTGCGCGGCGTCGGTGTGACTGATCCGATCGAAGGGCGCGTCCACGTGCACATCGACCTCTACCCGAAACGTCCTCAGGACTGGCAGACACGCGTGCGCAAGCTCGGCGCGAACTGGGATGACGGCGTGCAGTGTCTGGATATAGACAACGCGCGGAAGGTGCTCTACGACGCGTTGAAGGGCATCGCGATCGTTGATGACAAGTGGATCTGGTCGGACAGCGCCAATCGTTGCGTGCCGGATGGTGAAGCGCGCGTGGTGGTGACGATCAGGCCGCTCACGGCGCAGGAAGGTCCGGCGCAGGCTGAGATCGATCTGGCTACTGATCCGCTGGAGGTGTGACGTGACTGTCTACGTCGATGACATGTACCTGACGGATATGGGTCGATTTGGCCGGATGAAGATGTCGCACATGGTGGCAGACACAAGCGAGGAGCTGCTCGATATGGCTCGTCGCATTGGCGTACGGGAGCGTTGGCTGCAACACGGCGGCGAATCTGGCGAGCATTTCGATATCGCCATGGTGAAACGCGAGCGAGCGCTCGATCTCGGCGCTGTGCCGATCACGTTGCGCCAGTGCGCAGCGATGTGCAAGCGGCGTCGTCACGAGGGCGTGCTCGGCAAGCCGGAAGAAGTAGAGGAGTGGCTTCGATCATTCGTCATGCGCAGGGCGGCAGCATGAACGCACGCAGACGAGCGATCTATTGCTGCGTGCACGGCTTCTGCGTTGGCCTGATGGTCAATGGAGTTTTCGAGCAGATCTCGCGCATGAACTTCGCATGGTCCGCGATCGACATCGTGGTGGCCGGGCTCAACCTCATGATGATCTGCCTTCACGTTTCGGAGTTCGCATGAAAGAGTCCCGCATGAGCATCGTGCAGATCGCTGGCGCACTTCCGCGTGATGCACAGTTCCGCGCCTTCGTCGGCTACTTCGCAGTGCCGCCGCGCGAGATCAGCGTTGATGAGGCCGCCGAATACATCCGCGTCACGTGCCAAGTGGACAGCCGCAAGGAGCTGGCTGAGAACGCACGCGCGGCCGAAGTCTTTCACAGCCAGATCCGCAAGCCGTATCTCGCCTGGCGCGATCGGCAAACAGAGCACGCGTAACACCCTCAATTCAATCGGAGAAAGTGGACATGAACATGGCAACACAGACGCCGCGAAGCGCGGATGAATCGATCGAGGATGAGATCCAACGCAAGGGGAAGACCGCGCCGCGCATCACGCCGAAGGACATCGAAGAAGCAATCGTGCAGGACGTCTACTTTACGGCGCTCGATGGTGCGAATGGCTCGGGTGTGCCGCCCTTCATGGAGGACCAGCAACCTCTTTCGTTGCTGACGTTCTGCGTGCTTGTCCTGCGCAACGGATTCACGGTGACGGGCGAGAGTGCCTGTGCATCGCCGGAGAACTTCGATGCTGATATCGGCCGCAAGATTGCACGGCAGAACGCCGTCGCGAAGATCTGGCCGCTCGAAGGCTATTTGCTCAAGCAGCGCCTGAGCGAATCGGCATAACAAGCGCATCACCAAGGAGAAAGTGGACATGACTCAGCATTACGTCGGCACCAAGCAGATCGTCGCATGGGAGCAAGACAAGGATGGCAAGCCCGGGTACGCCGTGAAGTATCCGGACGGCTACACGTCGTGGTCTCCGAAGGATGTCTTCGAAGCCGCCTATCTTCCGCTCGGCGATATCGGCCGCATGCCTGCGCACCAACAGCGCGTGCTCGCCGAGAAAGTGCAGCTCGACGAGAAGATCACGAAGCTCTCGGCGTTCGCGCAGCCGACCAATGAGATTTTTCAGAAGCTATCGAACCTCGAAGCAGGACGCCTCGTCCATCAGCTGTTCGCGATGAACGAGTACTCCGACATTTTGCGTCAGCGGATCGAAGCGTTTAGCGAATGAATACCTGAAGCGCGGCGCAGTTGATGGCCGCGCGCAATAGCCAGCCCAGAGCATCGGGCAGACAGGGGCAACCGGGCTAAGCCTGCGGGATGGCACCCGCGAAACCCGCTGAGGAAGTGATGCAACAGATCGACCGTTTCATGCAGCAAACCATCCTTTTCATGCAACAGGAGCTGAAGATGAAGACCCTTTACTACAACCCCGCTACGAAGATCATCTTCGCAAGCGAAGACTCGCAGGACGCGTCGATTCAGACGATCACGCCCGATGCTGTGCCCGATCTAATCGGTAACGGCGCGACGGTGGATTCGAGCGCGAACGATCTGACCACCTTGGGGAAGTCCGACTTGTCGGTTGGCGGCTCGACCCCGTTGACCGGCGCTGCCCCGGATGCCCAGGTAAAGGATGCGTCTGTGAACGGCTTGGGTACGGCAGGTGAGCAGGGAAACGTGTTGCCCGTCGGTTCGTCGGCGGGTGCGTCTGGTATGACCCAAACGGATCCATCGTCGGGTAATGAAGCGGGAAACACGAGTGCGGCTGCCGCGTCATCTCCGAATGCGACGGCCGCTTCCAATGCAGGCTCCGAGCAGCAGGCAGCCCAACTCGGGGAGGCTGGTCAGGCAAACGGCCCCCTCGTCGCCGGGACGGCAAATGAGCCGGGCAACGTCTTGAGCGGTGGCACCAGCAATATCCCGCAGCCGCCCGCCGGCACCGAAGGCGCTCAAACGCCGCTGGTCCCTGAAGACCCAAACGCCGATGCGTTGCGTGCGGTCGATCTACCCGGAAGCGCCACATCATCGTCTGCGAGCAATGTCTCGCCCGGCGTCGTCACGCAGGCCCAGGACGACGCAGCGGTTTCCGTCGGTGAGCGCATTCGGGAAAGCACCGCGCGCATCCGCAAGTTCCTGTGGACGTTCGAGCATTCGGCCGTGGCTGGTTTGCACGCCGAACTCGACAAGCTCGAAAACTTGATCTGACCAGGAGCGCAGCGTGTCGAAATTCCGTGAAGCGTTGGCAAGGCGCCGCAACGAAGTGTCAACGCAATGGCAGCTTTTCTGCGCGGTGTTCGAGTCGGAAGTGGTCAAGCCCGGCATGGACGCTCAGCAGATCGACACGCTGCGCACCGTGATGTGGGCATCGTGGCGTGCATGCGCCTACACCAACGGCGTCATCTCTGAACCGAAGAACAAAGAACCAGCAGACCTTTCAACCGGGGAAACCGAATCATGAAATTCGCCTATCACCTCATCGTCTGGGCCATCGGCATCGCGGCAGCGATTCTGATCGGCATCGTCCTCAACTCCATGACCGTGCCGCAGCCGGAGAACTACATGCTCGTGCTGATGTTCCTGTGGACGCTCTATCGCGGTGGCCTCGTGCTGATGGCGATGCGTCGCGTGGTGCGAGGCTGAGCATGGCCGCTGGAGGACGTCCTACCGACTATCGGCCGGAGATGGCCGATCTCGTGAAGAACTACTGCCTGCTCGGCGCGACTGAGGGCGAGCTGGGCAAGCTGCTCGGCGTGAGCGAGCGCACCGTGCGCAATTGGAAGAAGAACCATCCAGAGTTCGCTGAAGCGATCGTCGAAGGCTCCGTGCATGCGAACGCGCGCGTGATCGGCGCGCACTACAAGAAATGCCTCGAAGGTGACATGACCGCGATCATCTTTTGGGAGAAGAACAAGATGGGCTGGCGCGATCGCGTCGATACGGTGGCCAAGATTGGTATCTCGCCGGTGGACGAGCTGCTTGCTGAGCTCGAAGGCACGACGTTCAAACCGACGAGCGGAGCGAAGTAATGGTCGATTCGCGCCTGAAGCTCGACGAGTGGTCGAATCCCGTGTGGAGGTTGCATAACCTCTACTGGATTACCGACAAGAGCAATCGGGTCATCAAGTTCAAGCCGAACGACGAGCAGCGCACCTTTCTAGAAGACCTGCACTATCGCAACGCCATTCTGAAGGCGCGGCAGCTTGGCTTCTCGACGCTCATCCAGCTGATGGGTCTCGACACTGCGGTGTTCAATTCGAACATCCGGGCCGGCGTGATCGCGGACACCAAGCCCAACGCTGAGATCATCTTCCGCGACAAGATCCGATTCGCCTACGATCGCTTGCCGAACGGCATCCGCGAAAAGCGTTTCCCTGAGACCGACAGCACGACCGAGCTGCTGCTCTCGAACAACAGCAGCGTGCGCGTGGGCACCTCAATGCGTTCCGGTACGCTGCAGTTCCTACACATCTCCGAGTTTGGGAAGATCTGCGCGAAGGATCCGAAGCGCGCGCGTGAAATCGTGACAGGCGCTATTCCGGCGCTTGCGCCAGATGGCTTTCTGTTCGTCGAGTCAACGGCAGAAGGCCGCGATGGTCCGTTCTTCTCGATGTGCGACGAGTCACGCAAGCGCATCGGCCAGCATCACCAGGCACTCGAAGAAAAGTTCCATTTCTTTCCGTGGTTCGTGCGCGACGAGTACGAAACCAGCTCGGACGGCGTGATCATCTCCGAGAAGGAACACGAGTACTTCGACAAGATCGAACGCCTCACCGGCACGCGCCTGACCATGCGTAAGCGCGCGTGGTACGTCATCACGAAGCGCCGCCTCGGCGCGGACATGAAGCGCGAGTATCCGAGCACGCCGGACGAAGCATTCGAGGCATCCAACGAAGGCGCGTGGTACCGCGAGCAGCTCGACGCCATCCGCAGCGAGGAGCGCATCTGCCGCGTGCCATACGTGCGCGGCGTGCCCGTGAACACCTTCTGGGATCTTGGCGCGAACGATACGACCGCGATCTGGTTCCATCAACTCGTTGGTCCTGAGCACCGCTTCCTGCGCTTCTACGAGGCCAACGGCCGCACCCTCGATCACTTCGCGCAATACATGCGCGACACCGGCTATTACTTCGGCCCGCTCTATCTGCCGCACGACGCGACGCACAAGCGCTTGCAGAAGGGTTTCCGGAATCAGTCCATCGAGGAAATGATTCACGACCTTGGCTTCAAGGACACGATCATCGTGCCGCGCATCGACGACGTGACCACCGGTATCAAGCAAACGCGTTCGGCACTCTCGACTGCCTACTTCGACGCCGAAGGATGCAAGGAAGGCTTGGACCACGTCGAGAAGTACTCGAAGGAATGGGACGAGCGCGGCAGCACGTGGAAGGAATACCCGAAGCACGACGTGCATTCGAACGCCGCTGACGCGCTGCGCCAGTGGGGGCAGAAGTACAAGAACTTGCGGGGTGAGGAAGATGACGATGAACCCGTCGCCATCCCCGCGACTGTGAATCACTGGAACGCCAATCGGCGATAACAAGGAAATCTCATGACACGACCAAAATCAGAAGTCGAAGCCGATCTCGTTGAGGAGTCGCTCACGCACTTCGATATGGCCTACAAGTCGCAGCAGGAGGTGCGGCTCAAGTGCCTTCAGGATCGCCGCTTCGTGTTCGTCGATGGTGCGCAGTGGGAAGACGCGCTGCGCCTGCAGTTCGACAACAGGCCGCGTTTCGAGGTGAACAAGCTGCACATGGCATGTATCCGCGTGTTCAACGAATACCGCGCGAATCGCGTCGAAGTGAAGTTCGAGCCGAAGGATGACGACGCCGACGATCAGACGGCCGACTCTCTGGCTGGCATGCACCGCGCCGACGTCGCGCGCTCTGGTGGCACGGAGTCATTCGACAACGCCTTCGACGAGGGCGTCGCTGGTGGCATGGGTGCGTGGCGACTCCGCAACGTCTACAGCGACGAATACGACGAGGACGACGACACGCAGAAGATCGTGTTCGAGCCGATCTACGACGCGGACTCATCCGTCTTCTGGGATCTCGGCGGCAAGCGCTACGACAAGTCGGACGCGAAGCGCTGCTGGGTGTTCACGTCGATGGCCCGCGAGGAATATGAGGATACCTACGGCGACACTGGTGAGAAGGATCCGTACAACTCGGTCCATAAGCAGACACCGCAGGGCGCGCCCACGACCATTCGCAAGGTGCAGAAAATGACCGAGTTCGACTGGTACACGCCGGACGTCGTCTACATCGCCGAGTATTACCGCATCGAGGAGCAGAAGAAAAAGCAGCACGTCTTCCGCCTGCTCAATCAGAACCAGCGCGACATGAAGGTGAGTGAGGACGAGCTCACAGAAAACTATCGCAAAGACCTCGAAGACCAGGGGTACAAGGAAGTGCGCGTGCGCTCGATCAGAAAGCGCCGCGTGCGTAAGTGGATTCACGACGGCGGCAAGGTGCTGGAGGACTGCGGCTTCATCGCTGGTCCCAACATTCCAATCGTGCCGTTCTACGGCAAGCGTGCCTTCATCGATAACCAGGAGCGGATCATGTCGCATATCCGCCTGGGCAAGGATGCGCAGCGCCTGTTCAACATGCAGATCTCGCTGCTCGGCGTCATCTCGGCGCTTTCGCCGCGTCGTAAGCCCATCTTCACGCCCGAGCAGGTGAAGGGCCACGAGATGAGCTGGGCGAACGACAACATCAACGACAACCCGTACAACCTGGTCAATCCGATTAAGGATCAGAACGGGCAGAAGATGCCGAGCGGCCCGATCGGCTACACGGAACCGCCGAATGTGCCGGAGCCGCTTGCCGCGCTCCTGCAACTCACTGATTCGAGCATCAAGGAACTCACTGGCAATCCGGAAGCTGGCGAGAAGGTTGTGTCGAACGTCTCCGATGAGCTAATGGAGCGCGTGCAAGCGCACGTCGATATGCAGGCGTTCATCTACATGGACAACTTCGGCAAGTCCATGCAGCGCTCCGGCGAGATCTGGCTTGGCATGACGCGCGAGATCATCGACGAGGCCGGCCGGAAGATGAAGTCGATCGGCAAGGATGGTTCGTCAAGCCAAGTCGTCATCAAGGAGCAGCAGATGGTCGATGGCATTGCGAAGACCGTCAATGACCCGGCCAGAGGCAAGTATGAGGTCACGGTGGACGTCGGTCCGGCATTCGTGAGCCGGCGCGCCGCGACCGTCAGTCGCCTCGTGAACATGCTGCAGTTCATCCAAGATCCGCAGGTCGCGTCGATCGTCATCTCGCTGATCCTCACGAACATGGAAGGCGAAGGCCTCGAAGATCTGCGCGAATTCATGCGCATGCGCCTGGTGACGATGGGTGTCGTGACGCCGACCGATGACGAGAAAGAGAAGCTCGCGGAGCAGCAGCAAGCCGCCGCGCAGCAGCCGCCGTCGCCGCAAGATCAATACATGCTGTCGGAAGCGCAGCGCGCAGCAGCGAAGGCTGGGCAGGAGCGCGCCAACACCGTCAAGACCTATGCGGATGCCGCGAGCAGCCGTGCCGAAGCAATCGCGAAGCTGGCGAACGCGCGGCGCGATGACCTCACGGCTGCCTTCTCGATCCTGCAAACGCTGGTCGCTCAGACTAGTCAGGATGCCCTAGCAGCTGAGGGAGCACCGCAAGGTGCTGTGCAGTAACCCGGGCAAGACAATGCCTGTTGCGATTGTTCTTGCTTTTTCCAACGTACGTTGCTATGAATGCGACGTGGCTCCCGCAGCGCCTAGCTGCGAGTTCACGGTGATCGAATGAATACGAAGGCAGAAACGACCGAGCTGGACCCGAAAGACACGCTGCAAGTCGATGTCGGTGATGGTGCCTCAGGGGAGGAACATCACGACGACGCTGCGAACGGATCGCAAACCGCTGCTCCCGACAAGGTCGAAGGCAGCGAAGGCAACCCGAACGAAGGCGAGGATGACGGCGAGTTGGAGTTTCAGTTCGGCGAGGAGGCACCGCCGGCCTCAGAGAGTCAGGAGCAGCGAAACGCTGCACCATGGATAAAGGAGCTTCGCAAGCAGAACGTCGAGCTGAATCGCAAGATTCGCGAGATGGAAGCGGCGAAGCAGCAGCAACCGCAGGCTCCCGCAGTCCCGACGCTCGGCAATAAGCCGAAACTCGAAGACTTCGATTACGACGAAGGCAAGTACGACGAAGCGCTTGGTCAGTGGTACGAGGACAAGCGCAAGGTCGATCAGGTCAAGTCGGAACAGGAGAGTGCGGCACGCGCGCGCCAGAAGGCCATCGACGAACGTCTGAATGGCTATCGCACGGAAGCCGCGTCGCTGCGTCGGAAAGACTTTCAGGACGTAGAGAGCGAAGTCGTGACGACTTTGTCGATCGAGCAGCAGGGGATCCTGCTGGCCGGTGCGGACAAACCAGCGCTTCTCGTCTATGCCCTGGGGCGCTATCCGACCAAATTGCGTGACCTGGCTCAAATCAAAGATCCCGTCCGGTTTGCATTCGCGGCGGCAAAGCTCGAAAAGGAGTTGAAAGTGACGACGCGTCCTGCAAACAACAAACCCGCGCCCGAAGGGCGTATCTCGTCTTCCTCTGGTGCTTCGAATGCCGGCGGCAGCGAGAAAAAACTCGAGCAGCTGCGCGCCGAGGCGGAACGGACCGGGGACTTGTCGAAGGTCATTGCGTACAAGGCACAACTCAAGCAGGCGCAAAAGGGGCGCTAGACAAGTTGCGGTGCAGCTGCTCTCTGTCAAATCCGGATGGAGAGCTTAGAAAATGAGCAACGCATTCTCGAAAGAGGAACGGGTCGCCTTCGAGCAATTGCTGGAAGGCTTCAACGACATGCTGGTCATGTCCCGCTTGATCCAGAAGTACACGACGGATCAGCAATCGATGGAACGCTCGGCCAATATCATCTGGCGCCCGATGCCGTACATCGCGCAGTCGTATTCCGGCACGGACATGACCGGCAACTTCAACAGCTACACGCAGCTGTCGGTGCCGGCCGCCATCAATCAGCCGCGCTCGGTTCCGTGGACGATGACCGCACTTGAGCTGCGCGACGCGCTTCAGGAAAACCGCCTGGGCGACGCTGCGAAGACCAAGCTGGCTTCGGACATCAACATCGCTGTCAATAGCGCTGTGACTTCGCTTGGCTCACTTGTGGTCAAGCGCACGTCGGCAGCCTCAGGCTTTGACGATGTTGCCGCGATCGACTCGATCTACAACGAGCAGGGCATTGGCGCGGATGAGCGCTATGCGGCCTATTCCTCGCGCGATTACAACTCGATGGCCAGCAATCTCGCGGCGCGCCAGACGATGCAAGGCAAGCCGGAAACCGCCTACGAGAAGGCGTACATCGGCGAGGTATCGAACTTCGGCGTCTACAAGATGGACTACGCGCCGCGCGTCTCGGCAGCAGCTGGTGGTGCAATCACCATCAGCGGCGCGAATCAGTTCTATGTGCCGCAGGCGACCGTTGCCGCATCGTTCGGTGAAGTGACGAACGTCGATAACCGCTTCCAGACCGTTCAGGTGAGCGCGACGGCCAACGTCCAGCCGGGTGATTCGTTCCAGGTTGCGGGCGTCAACTCCGTGCACCACATCACGAAGCAGGACACCGGTCAGCCGAAGACCTTCCGCGTCGTGTCGGTGGTGGACGGCACGCACCTGCAGATCACGCCTCCGTTCATCAGTGGCCAAGGCGGCACGAACGCTGAAGTCTGCTATCAGAACGTGACGGCGACGCCCGCTAACGGCGCAGCTATCACCTGGCTGAACACGGCTGGCTCGTCGCTCAACCCCCACTGGAAGAAGTCGGCGATCGAACTGCTGCCGGGTCGTTTTGCGGCTCCGACCGATGCGGGCGTGCAAGTGCTGCGCGCAACGACGGAGCAGGGCATCGAGATGTCGCTGGAGAAGTTCTACGACATCAAGACGAAGACGATCCTCTATCGCGCGGACATCTTCTTCGGTGTCGCGGTGCTCAACACCGAGATGTGCGGCGTCGAACTTTTCAACCAGGTCTGAACGGCACCTGACTTGATCAACTCTTAGGAGAAACAGAATGCCAGTCGATTTTGGTTTGGGAGTGGGTGCGGGTGGTGGCGCTGGCTGGTTCATCGGCCCGATTCGCTCGTTCGTCGCGACGGCGTTGGTGGCCTCGGATCGCGCAGGTAACAACGACGCGACGATCATCGTCGATGCCACGGCGGCGGCCGTGTCGGAAGTGCTGCCGCCGGCATCGTCGTGCAAGGGTCGCAAGTACGTCGTGAAGAAGATCGACGTCTCGGCGAACAAGGTGACCATCACCGATGCGAACGGCGCGACGATCGACGGTGCGGCCAACTTGCAGCTGTCGGCGCAGTATGCCGTGGCTCGCTTTCACTCGGACGGCAACGTCTGGTGGACCATCTAACGCAACGCTGACACAGGCGCCCTTCGGGGCGCCTTTCGCACTTCTGGAGAATCACATCATGCTGGGATTGAAATCGCCGACGATGCTTTATCGCAAGGGCACGCAAGAGCGCATCCATGGCGTGCACGTTGACTGGACCATTGTTGACGAGAGTCAGGTGGACAACTATCTCGACGACGGCTGGTATCGCACGCCGAACGAGGCCGGGCTTGAAAAGCACGATCAGAACTCGCGCGTGGCACTGAACGACCAAATCAACGAGCGCATCGACATGCTGGAGGCCGAGCATCGCCGCCTTGATCGTCTGCGCGAGGATCTTGAAAAGCGTCAGGAAGCGCTAGAGCGTGCGGAAGCTGAGCAGCGCCAAGCACGTCGCGCTGAGGCTGAGCGCGCCGAAGAACAGGCACGTTTGAACGAAGAACGTGCGGCGCAGGCTCGCCAGAACGAGGAGCGCGCCGCACAGACGCAGAAGGCTGCAACGAAGAAGGGCGCTGAGTCCGAAAAGAGCTGAGCACGAGAGGTCGAACATGACGAAGAAAATCGAGATCGTGAACGAGGCCTATGCCGAGTTGGGCTTGGCTAACTATGTGTTCGACCTGCAGCCCGAAGAAATCACGACAGGCATTCGTCGCCTCGATCGCATGATGGCGCTGTGGGATGCAGCGGGTATCCGTATCGGCTACAACTTGCCGCCTCAGGCGAATCAAAGCAACGCGAACGACGAGATCAACGTGCCCGACTGGGCCGAGATGGCGATGATCCTGAACGTGGCGCTGCTCATCGCGCCGACCATCCCGAAGCCGACGACAGCCGATCTTCGTAAAAGCGCCCAGGACGCCTATGACGTGCTGCTCTATGGGAATTATGAGATCCCGCAGATGCAGATGCCGCGCCATATGCCTATTGGCTCCGGCAACCGGCGCAACACGAAGAATCAGCAGTTCTTCGCGCCCGTTGATCGCGTGACCACCACCCACGACGCGACGCTCGAACCGAGCGGCAATCCGTGGCCGGATTCGAACTGAGGACCGACATGTCCAACATCAATCAGCTTTCCACCGACAGCTCACCGCAGCTTTCGGATCAGATCGCGATCTGGAATCAGAACAGCGGCCAGCCTCGCAAGGTTTCGCTTTCCGCGCTCGTCTCGATGCTGCAGGCGAACCTCTCGATGCCAAACGGCCTGCTCTCGGCGTCGTCGCTTTACATGCTCCGGCGCACGCAGGCCGAGGTGCTTGCCATCGGTCCAGCGCCTGCAATCGTTGCGCCCTATGACGCCAACGGCAATAGCGTGCTTCCAATCGGTGGCGACGCGCTCACGCTCAACGTGGTCACCGGTGTCATGCAGGCCACGCGCCCGATCGCGGCGCTGGAGTTCTGGGTGTGCGTTGATGGCTCGCTGCCATCGCCGCGCGTGCTCACGCTTAACGTGCAGACAGGGTCGGGCGGCGCGGGCGGCATCTTCACGTCCGAGCTGCAGGCGGTCAAGGCGGGCACGGGTAACCCTGACAGCTTCCACTTCGCCGGCATCCTGCAGAACCCGAACAACGTCAACGGGCAGATCAACGCCGGTGACGTGATCCAGCTGGTGGCAAGCGCCGACGCCGCAACCAATCTTTCAATCTCGCGCATTTCGTTTATCGCGCGACCGCTCGACGGAGCATGAGCATGATCAATCAGCCTCTCTCGCCCGCCTATGGGCAGACTCAGAAAGTCGCTGTGACGGCGGCATCGACGCTCATCGGCATCGACCAAAACGCGAAACAGGTGCGCTTTCTGAACATCGGCGCGGTGCCTGTCTTCGTGCGCTGCTCCAGTGTCTCGGATAACTTCGCAGCGACGACGAAAGACTATCCAATTGGCCCGAACTCGTCGGAGGTCATCACGAAGGGCGACACCTTCGGCGCGCTCTCGCTCATTACGGAAACGGGCACGGCGACCGTCTACGTGACGCCGGGCGAAGGGCTGTTGAGCGCGGCGATGTAGCGCGATGCAAGTCCCTCTGTTGAATGGAACCTACACGGATATCGGTGCAGACTTTCGCACCTCCTATCCGCGCAACCTGATCCCGGTTCTGAAGGACACCGGGATCAGCAAGCTGCTGCTGCGCTCGGCTGAAGGCCTCACGCGTTTTGATGACGGGTCGGTCGCGCTCACCGGTACCGATCGCGGCGGCATCAATTGGCTCGGCACCTGCTATCGCGTGATCGGCACGAACCTTATCTCCATCGATGAGAACGGATTGATCAAGGTGCTCGGCCAGCTTCCGGACGACGGCAAGCCGGTGGCATTGGCGTATGGCTTCAAGAATCAGGGCATCGGGATCGTATCGGCCGGGACGTTCTGGTACTGGACGACAGCGCAGGCTTCGGGCAATACGCTCGGCGTGCCGCAGCTTCAACAGGTGACAGACTCGGACGTCGGCTCGCCAATCGATCTTCTGTGGATGGGCGGCTATTTCGTGCTGTTCGATGACGCTTCCACCTACGTCACTGATCTCGACAATCAGTTCAACATCAACTCGCAAAAATTCGGCTCCGACTCGAACTCAGCCGATCCGCTCAATGGCGGCCTGAAGTTTCGCAACGAGCTCTACGTGTGCAACCGCTACACGATCGCCGTGATGGACAACACGGGCGGCACAGGCTTTCCGTTCACGGAGAACCCGGGCGCGACGATTCAGAAGGGCGTCATCGGGCCACAGGCGAAGTGTCTGACCAGCCAGGGCTTCGCGTTCGTCGGAAGCGCGCAGGATGAAGCACCGAGCGTCTTCCTGTCGGTCGGCTTGGGTATCGCCAACAAGATCGCCACGCGTGAAATCGAGACGATCATGGGCACGTACACCGATGACGTGCTCGCCACCTGCACGCTCGAATATCGCGCCGAGAAGGAACAGCAGTTCATCTATCTGCATCTTCCGGATTACACCTTCGCCTTTGACGTGGCCGGATCTCAGGCCTCAGGCGCAAAGCTCTGGTTCCTGCTCGATTCGAGCAGCGACGGCACAGGCGCATGGCGCGGCTGGCATCCGGTCTACTGCTACGGCAAGTTCATCTTCGGTGACAAGCAGTCCGCGCAGGTCGCTTTTCTCGATGCAACGACGGCCAAGCAGTTCGGCACGCTCGCACGCTGGCAGTTCGATTCCACCTTCGCCTATAACGCGGGCGTCGGTGTTCAGGTCGATGCCATTGAGCTGGTCGGAACATTCGGACGCGTGGCGCTCGGCGACGAGCCGACGATGTCCATGCAGTACTCCAACGATGGTATGGCGTGGAGCGCGCCGCGCTTCATCTCGATGGGCAAGCAGGGCAACACGAAAAAGCGCGCGCAATGGCGGCCGAAGAACTTTTTCCGAAACTTCCGCGCGTTTCGGTTCGCTGGCTATAACGCCGCGCCAGTGTCATTCGCAGCGCTTGAATTCACTGGCGAGAAGCTCGGATGACCACACTCACGCTCAAGACGACGCCTGCCAATCGGAAGGAGCTTGCTGAGTCGTTCGGCCAGAATCAGTCCGCTGTTCGTCGCCTGGAAGCGATGATTCAGGACATCACGGTCACGCTGCCCGATGCGATCGACCAAAATTCCAGCGACTTGTCGCTGGCGCAGCTCGTCGTTCAGACGCCGCTTCCAGTGCAGAACGCTTCGTCTCTGATGCTGGCGCAACTGGCGGTGAGCTCAATGGCGCAGCTGCCTGCACGCAACGAAAGCATCCGCGCGCGCATGGAAGCGGCGGCGTATGTGTCGCCACCGCCTAGCGTCATCAAGCAGTCGTCAGGTGTCTTTCAGGCCGCTCAGCAGACCGGCACATCGCTCACCAGCGGCACCGCCGCGAATGCGGTCAGTCTGCCGCTTCCCGCTGGAACATGGGATATCTCAGGCGTGATCGTGTTCAACTCGGCGTCGTCTACCGTACTGGAACGCATCACAGCAGGCGTGGCGACGGCGTCGGCGACGCTTGGCACGCCTGACACCTATCAGCAGCTTCCGGAGGCGCTGGTGGGCGCGGATCCGTTTAACCTGCTCGCGCCGACGACGCGCATCACTCTGGCGAGCGCGGCGAACGTATTCCTCGTCGCGCAGGCCATCTTCACCACATCAACGCTCACCGCTGACGGGTATATTCAAGCCCGTCCGGTCTAAGGGGATCAGCATGACAACGCAACTCAACTGGGCGCAACTGTGCCAAGCCATTAACGCAGCGGTGGTCGCGCCTGTCTATGGCGCGGTGCCGAACGGTTCGCAGGTGTCGATCACGGCGGCAAGCGCATGGAACCCGGTGGGTGCCGCGGGCAATGCCGTGGTTGATCTTTTCATCGGCACGAGTGCTGCGGATGCAACACACATCGATCGCGTATCGGTGGCGCCGGGATCGTCTCTGTCGTTGGTGAACGCAATCAATCACAAGCTCACGGGTGGCATGTCGATCTTCGCATCGACGAACGGCGCAACACTTACCGTGTCTGGCGCTATCGCTTCCTGATGGATGATTGCGTTTCGCGCATAGATCGCATATCGTTCTGCCAACTGATCAATTAGTCGCTCGCAGCCGCGTACCGAGCGACTTCAAATAGCAGTGACGCGAGTTCGAACTGTGTCGGCGGGTGCCGATGCAGTACTTCCGGCCCGATGGCCGGTGACAAATCGGACTCGCAACACATGCATCCCGCAGAAAACTCCGTCACGCTCTCTCAGCCTGATGCCTCGCGCATGCAGGTGGAAAAGCTCGAACGCGAACTTCAACAGCATCCGCAAGTGGAGTGTCCGGTGTGGCATTTCTTCGCGCCTGGTCTATACGCGCGAAAGATGCTGATTCCGGCCGGCGTTGTTCTCACCGGCGCGGTTCACAAAACCGAACACCTTTGCATCGTCTCCGGTGACATCGAGGTCACCACCGATAGCGGCGTTCGCCGCATCACGGACGCGCACGCCATCCTCAATTCGAAGCCCGGTGCCAAGCGCGCGGGCTATGCGCACATCGACACGTATTGGACCACCGTGCACGCGACGAACGAACGCGATCTCGACAAGCTCGTGAGCGAGCTGACGGAGTCGGAGAACCGCGAGCTGCTCGGCGGTCCGGACAACGTCCAGGCGCGAAACAATAAGCTGGAGCAGTGATATGTCATTCGGACTTTCGGCAGCAGCTATCGGAGGTATCGCGGCGGGCGTCGGCGCAGTCGGCGGTGCCGCGATCAGCGCGTATGGCGCTAACCAAGCCGCTAATACACAAGCGGGCGCGATCAACAACCAGATCGGCGAGCAGAACTACGAATTCAACCAGATTCAAGGCTTGCTCAAGCCCTACGTCGATGCAGGCACGGGCGCGCTCACGAACTATCAGGGAGCTGCGGGCCAGTACGCATCGACGCTGCAGCAGCTGGGCAACCTGACAGGCGCGAACGGATCCGTCGCGCAGAACACGGCGCTGCAAGGTCTGACGTCGAACCCGATGTACACGAACGCGATGCAGCTCGGGCAGCAATCGATCTTGCAGAACGCAAGTGCAACCGGTGGGCTGCGCGGCGGCAACACAATCGCCTCGCTCGGCTATCTGCCTTCGCAAGTGCTCGCGCAAGTTCAGCAGCAACAGATCGGCAACTTGGGCGCTTCCCTGCAGGGTATTCAGGGGCTCGCAGGCCTTTACGGTCAGCTCTACAGCACGGGCGAGAACGCGGCAGCCGGCGTCGGCAATGCAGGCATTCAGACGGGCAACAACATCACGGGGCTGCTAGGTCAGCAGGGCGCGGTGGGCGCGGGCGCGACGCTCGGCACCACGAACGCCATCACGAGCGGCATGAACAACTTCTCGTCCGTGCTCGGCTCGAACGGCGGTCAAGCAGCGCTCGCCGCAATCATGAACGCAGGCGGCACGAGCGGCTTCAATCCCAACTATCAAAGCTCGTACAGCGGCTTCGACGACCCTAGCAACTACGGTTAAGGCCTGAACATGGCAGACATCAACTCAACCCCGCCGTCGCCGGTCAACTACACCGGCTTGCAAATCCAGCCTGATCCGGTCGGCTCGTTCCTGAAGCCGGAGGTGACGCAATCGGGCATCAACTTGCAGAACGCGCAGGCGCAGCAGGCGCAGGCGCAGGCCGGCATGATCGGCGCGCAAACCGCGATGCAGGGCATCCAGATTCAGCGGCAGATCCAGTATCCGCAGATGCTGCAGCAGGCTTTGCAAAATCCGACACCTGCGAACTTCGCAGCGCTGAGCGCGATGTTTCCGGATCAGCATCAGGCGATTTCCAGCGCCTACACCATGTCGCGCCAGCAACAGCAGCAGGACGTCGTCGCGCCGATGGCGCAGGCGTATGTCTCTCTGCTTAACGGTCGGTCCGATCTCGCGCTCGATATCGTCCAGAAGCAGCGAGAAGCGCTCGTGAACTCGGGTGCCAATCCGAATGACCCGCAGTTCCAGCAGAAGCTGCAGCACGCCGACTCGCTCATTCAGCAGATCCAGACCGATCCGAAGGCCGCAGCCGGCCTGATGGGCGCGACGCTGTCGTCTTATATGCCGGCCGATCAGTTCGCTTCGACCTTCTCGGATTACATGAAGCAACCTGCGACGCTTGCGAAGGCGAATGCAGACGCGACCGTGGCTCAAGCGAAAGCTGCGACTGCGCCCGCGCAGGCTGTTGCCGATCTCGGACTCACGCATGCACAGACCCAGAACATCGCAAGCGAGATGCAGAACCGCGCATCGACCTTTAATCTCGATCAGCAAAAATTCCAGACCGAAACGGCGCTCAAGCTGCGCGAGCTGGACTATCAGCAGAACGTGCCGAACATGCGCGGCGACACGGCCAACATCGTGAACAGCGCTGCAATGGATAGCGTCCAGCACGGCATGCAAGCCGATCGCATCGGGCAAGCGATGTCGAACATCGACTCGCTCAAGCAGCAGGGCCGCTGGACGCAGGGCTCACTCGCCGACATGCGCGCGGCCGGTCAGAGCATCGTCGGATCGCAAGACGACTGGAACTCGATGCGCACCGAATACAACGCGCTGCGCAATGGCTCGATCTTCAGCTCCGTGCAGGGCGGTCGCACGACGGACGCCGATCTGAAAGTGCTTCAGCAAGGCTTCCCGTCCGCTAACGCCGGCCCGGACCAGATCGAACAGTTCCTCACCTCGATGCGCAATGTCGAGCTGCGCCAGGCGCGCGCCGACGAAGGGAAAGCGGCATGGGGTTCCGCGTATGGATACATGGGTCCGGCCACGCATGACGCCACGGTCGGCGGCCAGCAAGTCGGCAAAGGCACGTCCTACTCCGCATTCATCAAGAACCGCATCGCGACCCTTTCGACGGCGCCTTCGTCGTTTGACGCGCCGACGGCAGGCCCTGGCGTGCAAACGGGCGGGCAGCAAGGCGGTGCGCCGGCGGCGAACGGCGCGCCCGCGCAGAGCGGCAATGCACTCGCGCGCTATTCCAAATACATGACTTCGGGGCAATGACGCGATGGCTAACGGCTACGACGCGAGCGCGTTTCCTGTCAGCTATAACGATCCGACCTATGCACAGGCGGACCAGGCGGCGTCCGCTGCGATCGGCATCCCTGCGCAATGGCTCAACAACATTCGCACGAAAGGCGAGAAAAGCAACGCCGATCAGATCAGCAGCGCGGGCGCCGCGACGCCGTATCAAATCACGCCGTCCACGCGCAAGGCGATCATCGATCAGACGGGCGTCGATCCCTATCTGAACCCATCGACGGCCGCTTATGGCGCGGCGTATCTGCTCAAGCAATCGCTTGATCGCAACGGCGGCAATCCGGTGCTCGCGACAGCCGAATATCACGGCGGCACCGATCAGTCGAACTGGGGCACCAAGACGATGGCCTATGTGAAGCGCGTGACTGGCGCTTCACCCAACAACTCGGATGCGACGCCTTCGTGGTCGCAGCCTCAAGCGAATGGATTCCAGCTTCAGCCGCCGCCGACCGTGGGCTCCGCGCCAAGCATGGGCGATAGTGGTCCATCGCAGATGCAGCAGGTCTTCAACGCCTATCAGAACGGCAAGATGAGCCCGGACGATGCGAAGGCGTTCGAGCAGGACGTCCAGGCTGGCCGCATCGTGTTGCCTGATGGCATGAAGCTTCAGCCAGCGCAGCAACCGCAAGGGCCGCAGGGCACATCGAACGGGCCGACTGCGCCTCAGCAGCTCGTCGATGCATTCAACGACGGCAAGATGTCGCCGGAGGACGCCAAGCAGTTTCAGAACGATGTGCAGTCCGGAAACATCGGCCTGCCGGAAGGCGCGGCGCTCATCATCGAGCAACCTGGACCGCCAACGGCTGGACACACGGCGGGCGTTGCTGCGCGCGGCTATTTGCAGGGGCTGGCCGATACGGTCGGCGGCGTGGTCGATAAGGCGAAGAACGTCATCGATATGCCGGTCAACGCGCTAAACGCGGCGATGCAGGGCGGCGGGCCGCTGAACGCGATCGATCAGCTGATGGGCACACACCTCGCGCCGCAGACGACTCCAACGTCTGGCCCGACTGTTCCGGGACAGCAACAAGCTCCGCTGGCCGGAGCACCGCAAGCTGCGCCGAACATTCCGAGTATCGGCGAGTCGGCAACAGCGTTGCTTGATCGTGCTGGCGTGCCGACCGCCCAAACCCCCGCCGAGCACATCGTTCAGGCAGGTGCGCAAGGCGCAGGCGCGCTGACGGTGCCGGTGCCCGGCATGGCGCTCAAAGCGATTCCCGGCATGATCGTGGCGGGCGCTGGCGGTGGCGTTGTCGGCGAAGCGGTGCATCAGGCAACAGGCAGCCAGGCGCTTGGCATGGCGGCAAACCTGTTGACGACGGCATTGTCCCCTGCAGCCGCTTCGCGCGTGATGAGCGCGATCACGAAAGAGCTTCCGTCCGCTGCTGCGACTGCAGAGCGCGTCGAGCCGACCATGCAAGCATCCGCTGGTCAAACCAGCACCGCACAAGGGCGTGCCGCTGCCGCGAGCGCAAATCCCGCAGGCTGGAAGGCGGGCACAGAGACTTGGGCGGAGCCTTCGACGCCAACGGCCGCTCCTGGAACTCCCGCGACACCGGCCGCACCCGCTCAGCCGCTAGCCACGCAGCCCAACCCGGGCACGCCTGCAGTGGCAAACCCTGCGGTGGATGCTCTCCAGAAGGAAAAGGCAAGCCTCATCCCGGTGGCAGCCAATGCGCCGCAAAAGGGCGACACCTCGATTCAGGATCAGATCTCGTCTCTCGAAGGGCGGCAATTCGACTCCGTTGCTGATCGCACGCGCGCGCTGCAGGCGCAGGGTATGAAGTTCAGTGACGCGCGCGCTGCGGCTGAAAAACAGATCAGCGGCGAGATGGCCGCTCACCAGAACTCGATCAATCGGTTGCAGGCTCAGCAGGCCGCGCAACAAGACGCCTCGCGCGCCGCGCAGCGCATTCAAGACATCGATCAGCAACTCGGTCAGACGCCGCCCACGGTGCCCGCGCAGCGCAGCGCGATTGCTCAGGCAGCAGAACAGGCAGTAGCCACGCGTCCGCGCGCCGCTGCTACGCCGCCCGCATCGACGCCAATTAGCGATGCTGCCGCTGCGCCGGAGGCCGCGACCGCTGCCGCTGCGCCCGCAGAAAGTGCTGCTACAGCATCACCTGGTGCTACAGCAGCAACCACCGAAGCACAGGCGCAAACCAGCGCCTCGGTCAATCCTTCTGGCTCGCCGCTTTCGAGCGCCGCGCAACAGTTCATGTCGCCGGAAGAACTTGCTGCGCAAACGCGCCGCGCCGTTGGCACGGAAGGCGCACCGTTCGGCCTGGGCAAGAACACCGCACGCGAGACGCTCGCCACGCAGGGCGCGCCGGATGAAGAAACGCTTGCCGCAGCAAAGCGCCTGGGCATCGACGACAACCTGCAACCCGATCACCTGACGTCGAATCAGGCATATCGCGAGCTTGCACAAGCGATCAAGTCCACGCCCGGCAGCCAGGCCCGCGCGAGCGAGATGGAAGGCCTTCAGAACGTCGCGCAGCGCGGCATGAAGGTGATCGACGATGCAGGCGGGACGCGCGATCTGAGCGACCTGTCCTCGCAGGTAAAAAGTCAACTTATGGGCACGCAGCAGCAGCTCGATCAGAAGGCCGAAGGCCTCTATTCCGAGTTGCGCTCGACCGTGCCCGCCAAAACAGCAGCCCCCGCCGATAACGTCCTGAGCTTCATCCAGCAGCGTGCCGATGATCTTGGAAGCCCGAAGAATCTCTCGCCGATGGAGAAGATGATCCAGGCGAAGCTCACGCCTAAGGAAGTGCCGATCACGGTGAACGGGCAGGCGGTGGATCCGGCGTCGATCGGCATGAAGGCGCAGACGCAGGCACCGAATTACGCGCTGCTCGATGACGTGCGGCGCGATATCGGCAACGGCCTGAGGAACTCGGGACCGTTCAAGGATTCGGACACCGGGCTGCTGAAGGCGCTATATGGGCGAATCAGCGAGGATCAGCGCGCAGCGCTCTCGAACATTCCGGGCGCGCTGGAGAAGTTCGACGCGGCGCGCGCCACGGTGCAGATGCGCAAGAGCATCGAAGACGATCTGACTTCGCTTTATGGCAAGCAACTCGGCGACTCAATCGTCGGCAAGCTCGGCACCGCAGTATCAGCGCTTCCGAAAGGCGACGAATCGAAGTTCATCGACCTCATCAAGGCCGTGCCCGCGAGCATGCGCCAACAGGTCACAGCGAGCGGCCTGGCGTATGCGTTCGGCAAAGCCACGCGCAACGGTGAACTGAACTTCAAGACGTATGCGGATTGGATGGACGGGCTCAAGCGCAACTCAGGTGCGTTCAATGCCGTGATGGGTAACCTCCCGGCCGAGACGCGCCAGCAGCTGCTCGATCTCGCGAAAGTCTCGCGCGGCATCTCGAACGCCACGCGCGAGACGATCACAACGGGCCGAATCATGGCCGCGCGCGAAGAACTGAATGCCCGCGTCGATGGCGTCGTTGGCCGCGTCATGAACACCGCGCGCCAAGCTGCTGTTGGTCACGTCGGCACTGCTGTCGCTGCTGGCGCTGCGCACGTTGCCGGACCTATCGGAGCGGGCCTCAGTCACGCGGTCATCAGCGCCCTATCGAAAGGCAAGCCCGACGTTATGAAGGCGGCTGACGAGCTGATCGTGTCGCCCGAATTTCAGGCGCTCGCTAAGAACGGCTCGGCTGCCACTCCTCAGACCGTCAAGGCTGCCGCCAACTCTCCTGTCTTCCGTCGGTTCTACGACATCGCGAAAGCCGCAACCGCAGCGAACGATCCGAACGCCCGCGAGCGCTGGTTGTTGGGCGTCATCACATCCAGCGAAAACGAACACACCATGAACACGAACAAGGTGACCAATAAATGAGCGCCGTCATCACGAACCCGATTGCGATGTGGCTGGACAAGGACGGTCAGGCGCTGCAGCAAGGGCAGATCTATATCGGCCAGCCTAACACCGACCCGACGAGGAATCCGATCAGCGTGTATCAGGACGAAGACCTGTCCATTCCGATGACGCAGCCGATCTTCACGACGGACGGTCTGGCGACGGTCTCCGGATCCCCGCGCCAGATATTTCTTGGACTGACGGATCAGACGTACTCGATCGCGGTGTTCAATCAGTGCGGCGAACTGATCATCTCGATTCCCGAGTGCTCGCCTTCCGCCACGCTGAGCCCGGCGGGTAACGCCATCGTGAATGAATTCGTCAGCGGTGCAGACTTCGTCGGCGGCACCGCGAACAGCATCACGCTTAGCGGCTTTCCAGGTTCTGGCCAGAATCTCTCGCCAATCTACTTCGACGGCGTGCCGCAGTTTTATCCCGAAGATTTCACGCTTAGCGGACGCACCGTCACGTTCACTTCGCCGATCCCGGCGTTCGTCAACATGGTGCGCGCCGCGTGGCGCACGACTGTCTCGAT
The DNA here is from genome assembly GCF_057612605.2 of Caballeronia sp. A2-2. Lineage (NCBI taxonomy): Bacteria > Pseudomonadati > Pseudomonadota > Betaproteobacteria > Burkholderiales > Burkholderiaceae > Caballeronia > Caballeronia sp. A2-2. The sequence goes on from NZ_CM172588.1 coordinate 570,620, forward strand.
TGGTACGCCTGCTGACGGCACGGTAAGCGACGCCGCAGTCGCCGCGAATGCAGCGATCGACAGCGCAAAGCTCTCATTTCTGCAGAGCGGTGGGAGCGCCACACGGCGAAGCATGCAGGACAAGCTTCGCGAGATCGTGAGCGTAAAGGACTTTGGCGCAAAGGGCGACGGCGTCACAGATGACACTACTGCGATCCAAGCCGCCGCGAGCTATGCGCTGGCGCTCTCAAGTCCATGCAAGATCGTTTTCCCTCCGGGCATCTATTGCTACTCGAACTCGCCTAATTGGGCAGTGCAAGGTATGACCGTGGCCGCACAGGGCTCAGTCGTGCTGCGTTACAAGGGATCAGGCAACGCGGTGATATTGGATGCTGGCGCGGGAGCAGGAACCTTCGTCGAGTTCTGCACGTTCGGCGAGCAATCGAACCCGTTCATCATCGAGGCACCGAAGTCTTCGGGTCACGCGATCTTCGCACGCGGCTTGAATACAGGTTGTGTGCTGAGCGCAGTCGTGCGCGGCGCCGGATTGACGAGCGCCGGCCTGCTCACGAATGCCTGCGTGATTACAACCTTCAACGTCCAAGTCGCGCCTTATTCCTCGGGGTGGTACGACGACGGAACGGGGCCCGCCAAGCCTCAATACGGCATGGTGCTCAACAAGCGTAACGCGGGTGAGCAGACAAGTTATTGCACGTTCATCAATCCGCAAGGAGCGGCCTGTCAGTACGGTATCTACCTTGATTCCACGCTCGGCAACATCCTCTTTGGGGGTGACTGCGAGTTCAACACGACGATCGGCATGGTGCTGACGACGAGTGCTTTCAACAACAAGATCGTCGGCATGGACTTCGAGGAAAACGGCACGCCTGCGGGTGGTGGTGTTGATGTTTCCTGCGCAGGCCAATACAACGAATTCCTTTGCGATACCCAATCTGGTGGCCTTACCGGTGGCTTCCGCTTCGTGGGCGGCTCTGTAGGGAATCGTCTTAAAGGCGGCGTTCACGATCAGGTTGCAATTGATGGAGGTATCGGCAATTACGTGGGCGAGATCGTCTATCAGCGCAGCTTGTCAGGAAACCTTCAGATTATCGATAACGGCACGCAAACTGCATTCGGTCGTAACTGGGCAGCGCAGCAGCAGAAGTGGACGTATGGGCCGTCTGTCGTGAACGCAGTCGTAGTTGGAGCCAGTCCGTTCACTTACATGAATACCACTGGAATGCCGCAGCACGTCTACATCACGGGAGGAACGGTGCAGGCAGCCATCGCATTTCGTGGGGCAACGCAGCTTGGCGTCCATTCGTCAGGATCCTTGCTTGATGCGGGGGATTCGTTGTCGCTGACTTACAGCGTCTTGCCTACTGTTGTGACGGCGACGCTCCAATAACGAGAGAGCTAAGTCGCAAAAAAGAAAGAGGCCAGGGCGGGGCAAGGATGGAAAAGAACATGGTTACGGATGGATCAATTCAAGTGCTCGTCGAACGGCTAAACACCGTTATCGACGATATCAAGGAGGTGAAGGGAAAGGTCGATTCGATCCATGTTGTCACGACTCGACTTGCTGCACTTGAGAAGGACGTGGCGTCTGCAGATCGAAAAGCAGAAGTCGCATTGAGCAAAACGGATCGCATTGACGAGTCCATCACGAAGCTTCGCGATGAAGAACTCACGCCGATCAAGACGGAGATCGGGGGAAATCGCAAAGCGTGGCGTTGGGTCATGTCGATCACCGGCGCGCTATTCGCCGCGGCTGGCGCGCTTTATTCGCAATGGCATCCGTGGCAGGACGACATCGGACGCGCGAAGGCTGCGCGCGATGCCGAGCTCAAGCAGTACTCGCAGGACGTCGGCAAGGAGTTGCAACGCGACGACAACCGCTTGAGCGTTCTGGAGTTTCGTGTTGGGTCGCTGGAAAGCGACACAAAAACCAAGGGAGGTAAGTGATATGACGCTCGGAACCATTCTTCTCGTCGTGTTGATCATTCTGCTCATCGGCGGCGTGCCCGCATGGCCGTATAGCCGTGGCTGGGGTTATGGACCATCGGGCTTTCTCGGTATCGTCCTCATCGTCGTGATCGTTCTCTTGCTGATGGGGCGACTGTGAACTCGACATACGATCTTGCGGCGCTTGAGTCTGAGCTGACGCGCGACGAAAACAACGTCCCGTCGGCTTATCAGGACAGCCTTGGATATTGGACGATCGGCATCGGGCATCTGATCGACAAACGCAAGGGCGGCAAGCTTCAGCCGCAAGTGATCGATCTGATCTTCCAGCTCGACATTCAGGCAGTCGAAACCGACCTCGATCGCAACGTGCCGTGGTGGCGCAATCTCTCGCCCGTTCGTCAACGCGTGCTGCTCAACATGTGCTTCAACATGGGCATCACCACACTGCTCACGTTCAAGAACACGTTGGCTGCGATGCAGAACGGATCGTATGCAGCAGCTGCGGCCGGCATGCTCGCGTCGCGATGGGCGACGCAGGTCGGCGAGCGTGCCGATCGCCTGGCCGAGATGATGCGCACGGGGGTGGCACAGTGAATTGGTCAGATATCGCAAAGGACGTCGGCAAGGCTGCGCCGATTGTTGGAACGATCCTCGGAGGCCCGCTTGGCGGCGCTGTTGGCACGCTCGTTTCTACCGCGCTCGGCGTGGACAACTCGCCGGATGCGGTCAGCGCCGCGCTTGCTGCCGACCCTGCGGCGTACGAGAAGCTGAGGGAAGCCGAGATCAATGCGAAGGTGCAGCTGCAGCAGATGCTCGTTCAACAGGAGAACAACCGGCTCACGTTCGCGCTACAAGATTTCCAGAACGAAGCGGCCGATCGCGACTCGGCGCGCAAGCTTGCAATGGCGCAACCGAGTGATCACACACGGCAGTACATCACTTATTCGATGATTGCCTTCGTCGTGCTGGTTGTGATCGCGATGTTTACGCCAGTCGGCGTCATGCTCCTGAAGGATTCGGTCGCTTGCCTCGCCATCGGCAACGTGACCGGCTATCTATTCAACGAGCTCAAGCAGATCTTGGCGTTTTGGTTCGGCGCGACTCGCGACAACTCAAGTCAGCAGGCTGCTATCACGGCATTCGCGGTGTCACCAGGCAGTGTGACTGCCGCGCCTCAGCAAACTACAACCACTGTTCGAACCCAGACCGATCCGCCTCAAACCGTGACTGTCGCACCTACTTCGCAGAACACCCCCTATCAAGGCTCTTGAACATGAAACGACTCTTTGCCATCGCGCTTCTTGCGCTCACGTCCGTCGCGTTCGGCGCGACGACTGTGCCGGTCCCGCTGCTTAATCCTGCCGGATCGACGTCCGGACAGACCATCATTTCAGGAGGGCCGTCAGCAACGCCGGCATGGGGAAACATCTCCTTCTCGTCGATTACCGGCGTTGTGCCGATCGCGAACGGCGGGACTGGATCGACGAGCGCGTCAGCGGCGCGCACCGCGCTCGGCCTTGGTACGGCGGCCACGGCCAATACCGGCACGACTGGTGCCAGCGTGCCGCTTCTCAACGCGGCAAACACTTGGTCCCTTGCGCAGACATTCAGCGGTGCGACCTTCACTGGCCTGAGCGGTGTCAGCTACCCGACTGCAATCTTCTACGTGGACGATTCGACAGGCGCAGGAACAGCGATCTATCAAATTCGCAAGAGTGGCGCGACGGTTTGGTCTGCCTACAATGCTTCTTCGACCAATCAGTTTGCGATCGGCCGGTACGTGTCCGGAACGTTCACGGATAACCCGATCACGATCTCAAACTCGACGGGTGTTGTCACGATGTCGGACGGCATTGTGGGAACGCCGATCGGCGCCACGTCGCCTAGCTCTGGCTCGTTCACGACGCTCGCAGCATCGGGATCGATTACGCCGAGCCAGACCGCCGGTATTGTCGGAACGACCACCAATAACACTGCGAGTGCCGGAAGCGTCGGCGAGTACGTGTGCGCCCAGGTGACGAATGGTGGCTCACCAACGGGGTGCGCCACGAACACAGGCACGCCAGTCACTCTCACCACTGCGACCGCCGCGAACATCACTTCGGTTTCGCTGACGGCAGGGGATTGGAATGTGTGCGGATCAATAGGCTTCGCGCCGGCCGGAACGACCACGACAACGCAGCAGGCGGGGGGTATCAATACGACGTCGGCAGCATTACCGACGTCACCGGGAGGCGGCTCTTATTTCTTTTCCGCGACGAACGCGTCAGCGGGCGTAGCAACCAATACCTATTCGGTCGGCTGCTCGCGGCAACTGCTCGCGTCAACAACCACGGTCTTTCTGGTGGCTTACGCTTCCTTCGCTACTTCTACTCAGACGGCATACGGGTTTCTGTGGGCTCAGCGTCGTCGCTGATCACCAGATGTAGAGATCGTCTTCAGCTTTATCCCAATATCCTCGTCGCCACGACCACCATTGAACGGTCCACCGGCGATGAGGATTTTTTCTGATCCCAAGTCCAGACGCCTCGTACCCTGCCTGATAAAAGATTGGGTTGATCTCGATCGAGCGGGTTAGCAGTTTCCAAGTGAAGGAAAGCATTGTTGCTCCGATTTGATTGAAGCGGATTTTACTACGAGCCGAAATGACGGCCTGCCACGTTATGTTTTTGGAAAAATCTTGGTTCAGTCTGTTTCTAATATGCAGCCAATGAAAGCCCGCAAAGCCGCGCCAGAGCTTGCATAAAAATCACGCACAATATTAGAAACAGCACCGCTTAAAGCCTTGCCAGATAAGGGTGCAGACCGATTTTTCATTTTTGAGCGGCACGCAATTCCGCCTCGCGCAGTTGTTCTTCTCGAACATCGGCCGCGTGCTGTCGCGTGACCATATCTTCGCGATGGTCTGGGGCCGCGAATTCCGCGAAACCACGCGCACCATCGACAGCCACGTGTCGCGTCTGCGTCTGGCGCTCGAGATCGAACCGGAAAATCACTTCCGTCTGCAACCGGTCTACAAGAGCGGTTATCGCCTGCTTCATCTTTACGATGGTCAGGAAGATATCGAGGAAGGCGAGGGCGCGCAGATCGCGGCCTAAACGCTAAACCGCTGAACGAAAAAATGCCGTCATCGCGACGGCATTTTTTTTCGCCCCAACTTTAGAAACTCGGCAACTCCGGCCTCGTTTCGATGCTTCGGCGAATCAGCGCCTCCACTTCGCGACGCTCCTCGCCCGCCAGCGGCAGACGCGGCGGACGCACCGGCTCCGTTCCCAGCCCGACGATCGCTTCGGCGAGCTTGATGTTCTGCACCAACTTATGCGAGACATCGAGCGCGAGCATCGGCGCGAACCAGCGGTAGATGGCGCGTGCTTCTTCCACGCGTCCGGCGCGGATCAGCTTGGAAATCGCCACGGTCTCGCGCGGGAACGCGCACACCAGACCCGCCACCCAGCCGTGCGCGCCCATCAATATGGCTTCCATCGCGAGATTGTCGACGCCGCAGAACAGCGCATAACGGTCGCCGACTTCGTTGATGAGATCGGTGATGCGCCGCACGTCGCCGCTCGATTCCTTGATCGCCACGAACTTCCGGTCCTCGGCAAGTTCGGCGAACATCGCAGGCGTCATGTCCACGCCATAGGCGAGCGGATTGTTGTACACCATGATCGGCAGCGGACTGGCGTCAGCGACCATGCGGAAATGGTTGAGCGTCTCACGGCGATCCGACAGATAACGCAGCCCCGGCAGCACCATGTAACCCGCCGCACCGTGGCTCGCGGCGCGCGTGGCCTGACGGCAACCGTCGAGCGTGCTGTTTTCCGCGATGGTCAACAGCACCGGCACGCGTCCGCGCGATGCATCCACCGCGATATCCAGCACCTCGAGCTTTTCATCGAGCGACAGCGTGGAGGCCTCGCCGAGCGAACCGCACACGATGATGCCGTCCACGCCCGCCTCGATCTGCGCGTCGATATTCCTCGCGGTCCACGCGCGGTCTATGCTGAAATCGGCGTTGAACTTGGTGGTGACGGCGGGCATCACGCCTTCCCAGATATGCGCCACGGCGGCTCTCCGAAAGTGATTGAAAGACACGCAGTGTAAGCACCGAAAAATTGGGCGTCTTGCGTGAATCGCGCGCGACGCGTGCCGATTTCGGCATAGCGTATCCGCGCTCGGGGAAGGCAGAACCGTGCGCTGTGAATTGTGCCGATTTCGTCATCGAAACTGCCTAGCTGCGCCAAGACGCCCGCCATGCGCATTTCTACGATAGACGGCATGAAAACCATCGAATTCATCGACTCGCACACGGGCGGCGAACCCACGCGTCTGGTGACGGCGGGCGCGCCCGATCTCGGAAGCGGCACGCTGGCGCAACGGCTCGACGTGTTCCGCGCGAAGTTCGACGACTCGCGGCGCGCGATCGTGACAGAGCCGCGCGGCTCGGATGTCGTCGTGGGCGCGCTGCTGTGTGCGCCGGACGATCCCAACGCGACCGCGGGCGTCATCTTCTTCAACAACGTCGGCTATCTCGGCATGTGCGGCCACGGCACCATCGGGCTGGTGGCGTCGCTGGCGCATGCGGGCAGGATCGCGCCGGGGCGGCACAGGATCGACACGCCGGTCGGTCCCGTCGATGCCACGCTCAACGCCAATGGCAGCGTCAGCGTGCGCAACGTGCCCGCGTACCGCCATTTGCGCGCGGTGACAGTCGATGTGCCGGGCCACGGACCGCTCACCGGCGATGTCGCGTGGGGCGGCAACTGGTTCTTCCTCGTCGCGGAGCATGGCCGCGAACTCGCGCCCGCGCACATCGCCGAGCTGACCGCGTTCACCGAAGCGATCCGCGATGCGCTCGACGCCCAAGGCATCACCGGCGCGGATGGCGCGTTCATCGACCATATCGAACTGTTCGCGGATTCGCCCGTGGCCGGCATCGACAGCCGCAACTTCGTGTTGTGTCCCGGCAGCGCCTACGACCGCTCGCCGTGCGGCACCGGCACCAGCGCGAAACTTGCCTGCCTCGCGGCGGACGGCGTGCTCGCGGCGGGCGCGGTGTGGCGGCAGGAAAGCATCATCGGCAGCGTGTTCGAAGGATGCTACGAAATGCAGGGCGATGCGCTCGTGCCGACCATCACCGGTTTCGCGCACGTCATGGCGGAAGGTCGCCTCGTCTTCGATCCGCGCGATCCTTTCGCGCGCGGCATCCCGCTTGCCGGAGCGGCATGAACGCGGATGTAATCGTCGTTGGCGCGGGTATCGTCGGGGCGGCGTGCGCGGCGGAACTGGCGGCGCGCGGGCTGACCGTGGACGTGCTGGATGCGCGGGGCATCGGCGGCGGCGCGACGGCGGCGGGCATGGGGCATATCGTCGTGATGAACGACTCGGCGGCGGAATTCGCGCTGTCGCGGGCATCGCGCGCGGCGTGGCTCGAACTCGCGCCGCAACTGCGTCCGCGCGATGCGTTCTCGCGCTGCGGCACGCTGTGGGTTGCATCGGACGAAGAAGAACTCGACGCCGCGCGCGCCATGCGCGATAGCTATGAGGCGGGCGGCGTGCGCGCGCATCTCATCGATCAGGCGATGCTGCGAGAACTGGAGCCATCGCTCAGTCACGCGATGCTGGGCGGCTTGCTGATCGACGACGATTGCATCGTGTACGCGCCGTGTGCGGCGCAATGGCTGCTGACGTGTTCGCCGGGTGCATCGCGCATTTGCGTGAGGACGGATTGCGCGGTGACGGCGCTCGAAGCGGCGAGCGTCGTGCTTGCGGATGGCACGCGGCGCGAGGCGGCGCATATCGTCGTGGCGAACGGTCTGGCGGCGCGCGATCTGATCGACGGCTTGCCGCTCGAAGCCAAGAAAGGTCATTTGCTGATTACCGACCGTTATCCGGGCATGCTGCGGCATCAAGTGGCGGAACTCGGCTATATCAAAAGCGCTCATCACGCGCGCGGCACGTCGGTCGCGTTCAATGCGCAGCCGCGTCCGACCGGTCAGGTGTTGATCGGTTCGTCGCGGCAATTCAACACGGAAGATCCCGCAGTCGAAACGAACGTGCTTTCCGCGATGCTCGCGCGCGCCGCCCGCTATCTTCCCGGCATCGGCGCGCTCAACGCGATTCGCGCGTGGACCGGCCTGCGCGCCGCCACATGCGACGGCCTGCCGCTGATCGGCCCGGCGCGGCATCCCGAAGATCGCGTGTGGCTTGCGGCCGGTCATGAAGGGCTCGGCGTGACGACTTCGCTCGGCACGGCGCAATTGCTGGCCGCGTCGATGCTCGGCGAACCAGTGCCTTCGGGTTTGCCGGATGTCTCGGCGTTCTCGCCGCTGCGGTTTGCTTCGGAAGCGGAGCGTGTCGATGGCTGAGGTCGTCAACGTCACGATCAATGGCGAGCGTTTAACGGTGCCCACATTCACCACCGTCGCCGCCGCGCTCGCGATGCACGGCGTCATCGCCACTCGCCGTTCGGTCGGCGGCATGCCGCGCGCCGCGCTTTGCGGCATGGGCGTGTGCCACGAATGCCGCGTGAGCGTCGATGGCCGCGCGCATGTGCTCGGCTGCCAGACGCTCTGCCGCGATGGCCTCAACATCGAAACCGCGCGATGAATGCAGAACGGTTCGATGTGGCCATCGTTGGCGCGGGACCGGCGGGACTGACGGCGGCGCGCGTGACCGCGCAGGCGGGCGCGCGCACGGTCATCGTCGATGACAATCCGCGTTCGGGCGGTCAGGTCTGGCGGCAAGGACCAGCGACCGAACGCGCGGCTGAAGTACGCGATTGGGAAGCCGACACTCGAACCCGCGCCAATCTCGTCGTCATGAACGCGGCCAAGGTCGCGAGCGCGGGCGGCGGGCGTCTGTTGATCGAGCGCGAGGGCAAGCCGTTGTCCGTCGCTTTTTCGAAGCTGATTCTCGCCACGGGCGCGCGCGAACGCCTGCTTCCCTTCGATGGCTGGACGTTGCCGGGCGTCACCGGCGCGGGCGGTTTGCAGGCGCTTATCAAGGGCGGCATGCCGGTGCGTGACGAACGCATCGTGATCGCGGGGAGCGGGCCGTTGCTGCTCGCCGCCGCCGATACGGCGCGTCGTCACGGCGCGCGCGTGGTCGCGGTGATCGAACAGGCGCCGTTTGCGCGGGTCGCGGGCTTCGTGGCGTCGTTGTCCATGACGCCGGGCAAGTTCGCGCAGGCAATCGCGCTAGGTGCGGCCGTGGCGCGCGTTTATCGCACGGGAAGTATCGTGACGAAGGCTCACGGCACGGCGCGCGTGGAGGCCGTGAGCGTCAAGAATGGCGCGACGGAGCGGATCATCGAGACGGATCGTATTGCGTGCGGCTACGGACTGGTGCCGAACACGACGCTCGCGCTCGCCTTGGGTTGCGCGACGGACGAACACGGCGCGATTCGCATCGACGATATCCAGCGCACTTCGCTCGACGACATCTTCGCGGCGGGCGAGTGCACCGGCATCGGCGGAATGGAGCGCGCGCGCGTGGAAGGCGCGATTGCCGGACACGCGGCGCTCGATGTTCGGCCCAATGAAAACCTGCTGCAAGAACGTTCCCGCTGGCGCGCGTTTGCAAAACGCGTGGAGCAAGCCTTCGACCTAACCGAAGCCGCGCAACGAATCCCCGATCCACACACCATCCTCTGCCGCTGCGAAGACGTGACGATCGGCGAAGCCGCGCAACACGCACACTGGCGCGACGCGAAACTGCTCACGCGATGCGGCATGGGCCCGTGCCAGGGCCGCATCTGCGGCGAGGCGTCGGCGCTGTACTTCGGCTGGCCGCGCGCGATGCCGCGTCCGCCGTTCGCGCCGGTGCGCATCGACACGCTCATGGCGGATACCGCGAATATTGATGCCGGGGAAGCGCACCTATAATGCGGTTCATCCGAGTATTGCTCACCCCAAGCGGCGCACCATCATGACACCCTCCGTCGACGATGCCGAACACGCGCCACCGCTCCCCACGCCCGCCGCCGCAACACTGCGCGAAATGCTCGCGCACTTCATGCTGCTCGAACCCGTGTTCGACGCCATGCCCGATATCGTCTTCTTCGTGAAGGATCGCGACGCCCGCTATGTGATGGTCAACCGCACGCTCGCGCGCCGCTGCGGCCACAAGGACGACAAGACGCGCCTGCTCGGCCGGACCGCCGAGGACGTGTTTCCGCGCCGTTTCGGGCGCATCTACACGGCGCAGGATCAGGCGGTGATCGCGCAGGGACAGCAGTTGATCGACCAGTTGGAATTGCATCTTTATCCGGGACGCGAGCCGGGGTGGTGCATGACCTGTAAGCAGCCCTTGTTGGATACGACGGGAAGCATCGTCGGACTGGCGGGGATTTCGCGCGATCTGCAGGCGGCGGAAGGCACGCACCCCGCGTACAGCCGGTTGGCGGCGGTCGTGCAGCATATCCAGGAAAACTACGTCCAGCCGCTCAACATGCGTGAACTCGCGCGCATGGCGAACATGTCGATTGCGCAACTGGAGCGGTATTTCCACAAGGTCTTTCACCTCACGCCGCGTCAGGTCTTGCTCAAGACCCGGCTCGATGCCGCCACCGCCTTGCTCGTCAGCCACGAGAAGGTGACGGACGTCGCCGCCCTATGCGGCTACACCGACCACAGCGCGTTCACGCGTCAATTCAAGGCCACCGTCGGACTCACGCCGACCGAATACCGCGCGCTCGTTCTCGCGCCCGCGTCCCGCCACGACCCGCGCCCCGATTCCGCGCTGCCCGCAAACATCTGACGGGAAATCAGGGACCGGGCGTTCCCGGAATTACACGTTCGTGCGTATCCACGTCGCCAAATTACCGTTTGCGCGCCTGTCAGCCAACGCCAAAACCCCGCCCAGCAAGGCTTTCCCCGCTTCGGTCCGCAATTTGCTTGAAAGGACACGCCGCTGACTCGGAAGCATTGCATCATGCGGCGGATTCACCAGACACCGCGCGACGTTTCGTACCGGCGTACACGCGGCGAAAAATACGGTGCGTTCGGAATTCCCGCCGCGTTTTCGTGTCAACTCCACGTCATGCGTGAGGTCGGCAAGCGGCGAGCCGTGGAGACCGTTGCGCGAGAATTCCGTTTTTGGCAGTCGAAAAGAACATCATGAACGAAGTAGCAAGACTGGGGCATGCGCGGATCGTACTCATCGAGGACGATCCCGAAAGCAGGGCATCGTTGCAGACGTTGCTGGAAGAAGAGGGTGCAGACGTAATCGCTGTGGCCGACGCCGAAGACGGCGCGCAGGCAGCAATCGAGCATATTCCCGATGCCGTCATCTGCGATCTCGACCTTCCCTGCATGGATGGTTTCTATCTGGTCCAGCGTCTGCGGGACCATGAAATACGCGGCAACTTACCGCCTTCCGTCGCCATCGCGCTGACGGGACATGAAGGCGAGGAGTACCGATTACGCAGCATCGGCGAAGGCTTTCAGCATTTCATGACCAAGCCGGTTCATCCCGATGAACTCGTGGCGCTGGTGCAGGACGCAATTTCCACCCGTGTAGTGACTTAGAACGATGGCGATGCCGTGGACCCTCCACGGCATCGCTCATTTTCAGCGTCCGCCGCGGTCGCGTCCACGCGCGCGTGTCGCACCCGTGATGATCGCGATGCCGAGCATGATGACGGCGACGATCAGGATCGTGTGCTGCGAGACGTGCATGGCGACGAGCGCCCACGACACGCCGCCGATCAGAATCAGCCAGCCGACCAGATAAATAAGCAGGGTCATTCGGTTCTCCCTTCCTTCGTTGGTTTTGGAAATGCTCGATTATTCCGCATGCGCGATGCGGCCTCGATGAAAACTCATTGCCTCGACGCGAGCTTGCGGATAAGTTTCGGTTTCTGCAAGACGCATGCCTTGTTTGCGTCACTTCCATGAGCTTCGACCGATGCTGACCGTTCATCATCTGAATAACTCCCGCTCCCAACGCGTCCTCTGGATGCTCGAAGAACTCGGCGTCCCGTACGAAATCAAGCGCTACCAACGCGACCCGAAGACCATGCTTGCGCCGCCCGAATTGCGCGCGGTGCATCCGCTCGGCAAATCGCCGGTCATCACGGATGGCGATCTCGTGCTCGCCGAATCCGGCGCGATTCTCGAATATCTGGTCGAGCGTTATGGCGATGGCCGCTTCTCGCCGCCGCACGGCACCACGCCCGCGCGCGTGCGCTACGACTACTGGATGCACTACGCCGAAGGCTCGGCCATGCCGCCGCTCCTGCTCAAACTGGTGGCCGTGCGCATGAGTCTCGCGAAGATGCCGTTCTTCGTGAAGCCGATTGCGCGGCGCATCGGCGAGGCTTTGCAGACGAGCTTCATCGATCCGCAACTGAAGCTGCATTTCGGCTTCATCGAGGATGAACTCGTGAAATGGCCGTGGTTCGCGGGCGACGAATTCAGCGCCGCCGACGTGCAGATGAGCTTCCCGCTCGAAACCGGCACGCAGCGCGCGGGCGCGAGCGAGTTGCCGAAGATCCGCGCGTTCCTCGGACGCATTCACGCGAGACCCGCGTACAAGCGCGCGCTCGAACGCGGTGGCCAGTACGACTACGCGTGAGTCTTGGCGGCCCGCGCGCTTGAGTACAATGATCTCAATCCACAGCTCACAGGCGATTCATGGCCCGCATCGTTCCCGACGACTGGAAGAACCTCGAAGCCACCGGCGCGGCCGCGCGCGAAATCGAAACCCTCGCGCTGCTGGAAAAGCTGCCCGACGACTACACCGTGTATCACGGCGTGCACTGGACGCGGCTCAACGAAGGCTTTTCCGTCTTCGGCGAAGCGGATTTCGTGGTGGTCGCGCCATCGGGCCGCGTGCTGATGATCGAGATGAAAGCCGGTTTCCTGCGCGAGACGAGCGCGGGACTGGTGAAGGTGTATTTGCAGAAGGAGCGCAATGTCGCCATTCAACTGGCGCGGACGCTGGAAAACCTGCATCGGCGCTTCACGGCGGCGTTCGGCGCGGGCACGTATCGCGTCGAGGAATTGCTGTATTGCCCGGACTATATCGTCAAGGATGCGGCCATCGCGGGCGTGTCGCCCACGCGTATCGTCGATGCCAGCCGCAAGGCGTCCTTGCCGCGCGTGGTGCTCGACATCCTGCCGCCCGACGAACCGCGATTCGAGGCGGCCGCGCGCATCCATCACTATCTCGCGGATGAACTCTCGCTTACGCCCGATACCAACGCACTCGTCGGCGCCGCCGATACGCTCGTCACGCGGCTCTCGGGCGGCCTCGCGACATGGGCGCGCAGGCTCGAATTCGAGCCGTTCCGCCTGCGCGTGATCGCCACGGCCGGCGCGGGCAAGACGCAACTCGCCGTGCGCGTGATGCACGACACGCTCGCGCAGGGCAAGAGCGTGCTGTACGTGTGCTTCAACCGGCCGCTGGCCGACCATATCCGCGCCATCGCGCCGAAAGACGCGAAGATCGCGAACTATCATCAACTGAGCGCGGCCGTCGCCCGCGATGCAGGCAGCCCGCCCGACTTCAGCCAGCCCGATGTCTTCGCCACGCTCGAAGAACGCTTCGCCGCCGTGCCGGTCCCCGAGCACTGGAAAACCGATGTGCTGATCGTCGATGAAGGCCAGGATTTTCAGGCGGCGTGGGTGGAGTCGCTCGAACGGTTGCTCAATCCTGGCGGCGCGTGGTGGTGGCTGGAAGACCCCATGCAAAACCTCTATTTGCGCGAACCGGTGCCGCTGCCCGGCTGGACCATCCTGCGCGAAAGCACCAACTACCGCAGCCCGCGCGATCTGCTCGGCTTCATTCGCAAGATCGTTGGGCCGGGCGTGCGGCTGGATGCGGGCAGTCCGTTCGACGGCTCGGACGTGAGCATCTCGACCTATGACAATGGTCATCCCGATGAGATCGTCGAAGCGACCAAGCGCGCGATCACGCAGGCGCTCTCGCTCGGCTTTCGCAAGCAGGACATTGCGGTGCTGTCGTTTCGCGGACGCGAGGGCTCGGCGCTGACGGCTGTCGATCAGCTCGGGCCGCATCGGCTGCGCGCGTTCACGGGTCAGTACGATCTGTTCGGCAATCCCGAGTATCGCGAGGGCGATGTGCTGCTCGAATCGATCTATCGCTTCAAGGGGCAATCCGCGCCGTGCGTGATCCTCACCGAAGTGGATTTCGACACGCTCGACGATCAGGCCGCGCGCAAGATTTTCGTCGGCGCGACGCGCGCGACCATGAAGCTGATCGTGGTCGCTTCCGTGCGCGCGGCGAAGGCGCTGGACGCGCTTCAGTAAGATGGCCGTCGCGCCCGCACCGTCAGCCTCGCGCGCACGCGCCGCGCGTCCGTGGTTTCGCAGGCTCTGGTATGCAGCGATGATCGCGCTCGCGGTCGCCCCGCCCATCGGCGCGGTCGGCTACATGCTGTATTCGGGGCTGCTCGCGCACGAGACGCATCGCTTCGAAGTGCCTTATGACGGGTTGTACTGGGACGCCGCGCAATTCCAGATTGCCTACGAGCACTTCGACAGCCAGGTGTTGATGTACCGCGCAGGCATCGACACGGATGCGCAGGCGGTCCGCGAAGGCTATCGCCAGTTGCGCGCGCGGCTCGTGCAAGTGTCGCAAACCACCATGCCCGACGGGCACGACGCGCTCGACAATCGTCAGCAGGAAATCCTGCGCCAGTTGCAGACTTCGCTCGATTCGATGCAAAGCGACATCGAACAGATCGGCGCGGACCGCCAGCACTCGATGCGCGTGATCGGCGTGCTGCGCCAGAATGCGTCTGTCGTGACGGAACTGGCGAGCGGGCGGCGGCTCATGGACGTGGCCGAACGCGAATCGATCGTGCGCGATTTCGAATCCAAACGCAGCTATCTCATGATGGGCGGCGTGCTGCTCGGCCTGCTTTCGACGGCGGCGACGCTCCTTCTTCTGCTCAACGGCTACCGCCGCTCGCGCCTGATCGAGCAGCAACGCGCGGCGCTCGCCGCCGAACATCAGGCGACGCATGCGGCGCGCGAAGCGGGCGTGGCGAAGGACCGTTTTCTCGGCATGATCAGCCACGAATTGCGCACGCCGCTGCATGCGATCGTCTCGTCGGTGGAACTGCTGGGCTTGAGCCAGCACGGCGCGGCGGATCGCAAGATCATCGACCGGCTGGAAGCGGGCGCGCGCCATCTGGAAGCGCAAATGCGCGATCTGACCGATTACGCGCGACTCGGCGCGGGCAAGCTCGAACTGCGCATGGCGGTGTTCGAGCCGCCGGAACTGCTCGAATCCATCGTCGATGCCAACACGCCTTCGGCCAATACGAAAGGGCTGGCGCTGCGCGGCGAGTATGTCGGCGAGCGCGGCGCGATCGAATCGGACCCGCATCGCGCGCGGCAGATCGTGACCAATCTCGTGACCAACGCCATCAAATACACGGAAACCGGTTCGGTCGAAGTGCGTTTCGAGCGCGCCGACAATCGCCTGAATATCTCGGTGAGGGACACGGGCCCGGGCATTTCGCGCGAGCAATTACCGTTGATATTCCAGGAATTCACCCAACTCGATGCCTCCAGCACGCGACGCGTCGATGGCGCGGGCATGGGGCTGGCAGTCGTGCGCGGACTCGTGGATTTGCTCGGCGGCGAGATCGGCGTGACGAGCGAAGTCGGGCAAGGCACGGTGTTTCGCGTGAGCTTGCCGGCCGTGCCCGCCGAACAGGTTCCGGCGCGTGAAGAAGAAACTACAACCGGCGCACGCGCGCGCTCACGCGTGCTGGTGATCGACGATCACGAGTCGATCCGCGAATCGCTGATGGAAATGCTCACGCATCTGGGCTATGCCACCGTCGCCATGCCCGACGTGGACAGCGCGCTTGCCTGGCTGCGCGCGAACGATGCCGATGTGATCCTCGCCGACCTGCACATGCCCGGCAAGGATGGCTATTCGTTCGTGCAGGAATATCGCGCGCGCACGGCGCCCGGCGCGAGCGTGCCGATCATCGCGGTGAGCGCGTACGCGCCCGAACTGGTGGACCCGAGCGCGGTGGTGTTCTTCTTCGACTATTTGCTCAAGCCGGTGCGCTATGAAGTGCTGAAAAGCGCCTTGCATCGCGCCGTGACGGCACGGCGGCGCGCGGCCTGAAGTGCGTTCAGGCCCGCAGCAACCGCTTCGACAAATCCGCCACCAGAATGCCCAACCGCGCAGGCTTCTCGAAACACGTCGCGTTGTAATCGCGGATGATCTGGCTGATCTCCGACTCGCTCGCCTTGCCCGTGGTGAGTTCGCCCGTGAGCACGAAAACCGGCGCATCCGGATTGTCCGATTCACGCACCGCGCGAATGGCATCCGCCGAGGTATGCGAGCCGAACAGCCAGTCGATCACCACGGCATCGAACACTTGCGACTGCAGGGATTCGAGGAACGTGTCGAGGTTGTAGAAGGCCATCGCGGTGAAGCCGGTGGCGTCCAGATAATCGTGGAGATTGTCGGCGGACGCATGATCGTCATCGACCACGGCGACCACGGGTTTTTCCACGTCGGCGCGGCGCGGCAGGATCTCGATCTTGTGGACGTCGCACGCTTCGTAGAGCAGCACGCCTTCGTGCTTGCTGACCATCCAGCGGTTGTTCAGTTTCTGCGCGATGAAGTCCGGCCGGCTGCCGGCGTCCAGCGCCTGACCTACCCACGCCACACAGGGAATTTCCGCCGAGCCGATCTTGAGCAGCGCATCGTGCGGCGCGCCTTCGGTGTCGTCCGGGCGCGTGTTGATGGTGTCGAACAGTTTGAGCGCGGGTTCGTCGAACGCATCCGCGACGCGGCGAATCTGCGCGAGCGTCCACGGACTGTTGCCGCGCAGCTTGCGGTGTCCCTGCGAGAAACTGAGGTCGAGAATGCGGCACAGTTCCGCCGTCTGCTGACGCTTGCCGATGCCGTGACGGCTCATGAGCTCGCGCACGCGTTCCGCGACGGCGAGAGATTCCGATGACGATGTTTCAGTGACCATCTGGACAGTGTGCGGATGCGTGAGAGCGGGTGGAACGTGGGTTCGAGCGCTTTTGGTCGTTACTGGATGCGGTACAGGCGATCGTTTCACATTGTAAAGGGCGTGAGCCGTGGCGTTCGGACTTTTCTCAGGCGATACACGCGCTAGAAGCGCGGCATCGGAAAGGATGACCTGACGCGATGAATGCGGGGATGACCGTCGATGCTTCCGAAGGGAACTCGACGGTCTTTCAGAGAATGCGGCGGGCGTTGGCGTGCAGCAGAAACGGGACGGTCAGGCGAACGCGTGAGCGTGAGCGTCGGCTTGAGGCACTTCGTTCAACAGCGTGGAGACTTGATCGTGCGAGTCGCGTCCGCTGAATTCGCGCAGCGTCGCGAGCAAGGTGCGCCACGGTGCGGGCCAGCGCGTTTCGCGCATGCAGTGGCCGCGCGCATCGGTGATTCGAAGAACGCTGGTGTCCGGATAGAACGTCAGGGTGACGGGCATGCCGTCGAGAACGCAAGTGGTGGTGCAGGCTTGGGGTGTGAACATGCTGATGGGTCTTTGCCGGTTAGTTTTATTGAGGCGAACACATAAAGCAACGCGTGTGCCCGCCCTCGGTGCAAAGGCATGATTTATTGGGGTTAGCCCACACACAATTCGTCGATTACGAACGGAGTTTTGTTCCATAGGCCGCTAATTAGCCGACGTAGCACATCTATACTGCGACGAAGCCTAAGTGGGAGAACATCGTGCTCGTCGCTTTTTTTATTTTCTGCCCCATCGCGCTCGGCGCACTTTTCGCGTTTTCCTTCTTTGCCGACCGGTACTTTCAGGATTCTGCCGCGTTGCACAAACGGGCGCGCCACGCGCGCGGTTTCAGTCCGTTTTCTCGCGGGCGTTGAGCAGTGACGAACGCCTGATCGTCGCCTTGCGCTCATAGCGATCCGCTTTCGCTATCGAACGATCGCCCTTTCGAATTGTTGCGCTATTGCCACCGGACTATAGTCTTTCGACGGCAAGAACCGGACAACGATAGAAAGGAGACGACAGGCATGAACCGTATCGATCTGGCAGGACGCGTGGTGGCAGTGACGGGCGGCGCACGCGGTATCGGGCTCGCGGTGGCGGAGCGGGCGCTGCAATCCGGCGCTGACGTAGTGCTGTGGGATGTCGATGCCGAGCGTCTCGCGCGGACCAGCGCCGAACTGCGCGCCGCGCACAAGGAACGCGCCGTCAGCGACGCCGTGGTCGAACTCACCGACGAATCTTCCGTCGATGCCGCCGTGCAGAAGGCCATCGCCGCCCACGGCAAGATCGACGTGCTGGTGAACAACGCGGGCATCACCGGTGGCAACGGCACGACGTGGGAACTGGCGCCGGACGTGTGGCGGCGCGTGATCGATGTCAATCTGATCGGGCCGTATCTCACGTGCCGCGCGGTCGTGCCGCACATGCTCAAGTCGGGTTACGGGCGCATCGTCAACGTGGCGTCGATCGCGGGCAAGGAAGGCAATCCGAACGCCTCGCACTACAGCGCATCGAAGGCCGGGCTGATCGGGCTCACCAAATCGCTCGGCAAGGAACTCGCGGGCAAGAACATCCTCGTCAACGCGGTCACGCCCGCCGCCGCCAAGACCGAAATCTTCGATTCGATGTCGCAGCAGCACATCGACTACATGCTCTCCAAGATCCCGATGAACCGTTTCCTGCTGCCGCAGGAAGCCGCGTCGCTCATTCTCTGGCTGTCGTCCGAGGACTGCGCGTTCAGCACCGGCTCGGTGTTCGACCTGTCCGGCGGACGCGCGACGTACTGACGCCCCGCGCGTTTTCCGTCTTCCGGTTCAGGAGAATGACATGAGCGAATCCGCACAGGCGGAAGGCGCGGTCACGTCCCGCGTGATGCGCCATTTGCTGCCCTTCCTGCTTCTGATGTACGTGCTCGCGTTTCTGGACCGCGCGAACATCGGCTTCGCGCAGAAGGCGTTGCAGCAGGATACGGGCATCGGCAATGCCGCGTTCGCGTTCGGCGCGGGCGTGTTTTTCGTCGGCTACGCGATCTTCGAGGTGCCGAGCAATCTGTTGCTGCATCGCGTGGGCGCGCGGCTGTGGATGTGCCGCATCATGGTGACGTGGGGCCTCGTGTCGGCGGCGATGTCGCTCGCGCATTCGGCCACCACGTTCTATGCGCTGCGCTTTCTGCTCGGCGTGGCGGAGGCGGGGTTCTTTCCCGGCATCGTCTATTACCTGACGCGCTGGTTTCCGCAGAACGCGCGGGCGCGGGCGCTCGGTGTGTTCTATTTCGGCGCGCCGCTCGCGTTCATCTTCGGCGCGCCCTTGTCGGGCTTGCTGCTCGACCTGCACGGCGCGTTCGGGCTGAAGGGCTGGCAATGGCTCTTTCTGGTCGAAGGGCTGTTGGCTTCGCTGGTCGGCGTGTGGGCCTTCTGGTATCTCGACGACGATCCGAAAGACGCGCGCTGGCTTACCGCCGCGCAACGCACGCTCCTCGTTTCCCGTCTCGATGACGACGCCCGCAGCGCCTCCGCCCACGGTCCGCGCAACGTGCTCGCCGCGCTCGTCGATCCACGCGTGATCGTGCTGTCCTGCACGTACTTTCTGATTCAGGCGGCGGTATATGGCGTCGTGTTCTATCTGCCGCAGCAAGTGGCGGCGCTGCTCGGCACCAAGGTCGGCTTTCGCGTCGGACTGGTGACGGCGCTGCCGTGGGTCGTCGCGGTGATCGTGACGTGGATCGTGCCGCGTTATGCGGATCGCACGGGCAAGCATCGCATGTGCGCGGTGGGCTTGCTGGTGATGTCGGGCGTCGCCATCGCGGTGTCGGGCGTGGCGTCCGCGCCGGCGGTGTCGCTTATCGCGCTGTGTTGCGCGGCCAGTGGGTTCATCGCCGCGCAACCGCTGTTTTGGACGTTTCCGACGCGTTATCTCACGGGCGCGGCCGCGGCGGCGGGCATCGCGCTCATCAATTCGCTGGGCGGACTCGGCGGCTTTTTCGCGCCGATGGCCCGCACCGCCGCCGAAAGCGCGTTCAATTCCACGAGCGCCGGATTGATGGTGCTCGCCGGTTCGAGCGTGCTGGCGGCGCTCGTCATTCTCGCGCTGGTGCGCGTGCCGGAACGCAACGTGATCGAAGGCGGGCAGGCCGCCGAAGCACACTGACAACATAGAACCGAAACAGGAGACGAAGCCATGTCCATGCCAACCATTCGCCAGGTGCGCGCCTTCACCGTACGCGGCGGCGGCGCCGATTATCACGATCAGGGCAGCGATCACTGGATCGACGATCACGTGTCCACGCCGATGGCAAGGTATCCCGAATATCGTCAGAGCCGTCAGTCGTTCGGGTTGAACGTGCTCGGCACGCTCGTCGTGGAAGTGGAAGCCAGCGATGGCACCGTGGGCTTCGCGGTGACGACGGGTGGCGAGATTGGCGCGTTCATCGTCGAGAGACATCTGGCGCGCTTTCTCGAAGGGCAGAAGGTGACCGACATCGAGAAGATGTGGGATCAGATGTTCAACGCGACGTTGTACTACGGGCGCAAGGGCATCGTGCTGAATGCGATTTCGGGCGTGGATCTGGCGCTGTGGGATTTGCTCGCGAAGGTGCGCGAGGAACCGGTGTTCGCGCTGCTCGGCGGCCCGGTGCGCGACGAATTGCAGTTCTACGCGACCGGCGCGCGGCCCGATCTTGCCAAGCAGATGGGGTTCATCGGCGGAAAAATGCCCTTGCAGCACGGCCCGGCGGAAGGCGAGGAAGGGCTGCACAAGAACATTGCGCGGTTGGCGGACATGCGCTCGAAAGTGGGCGACGATTTCTGGCTGATGTACGACTGCTGGATGAGCCTCGACCTGAATTACGCCAAGCGTCTCGCTGACGCCGCACATGAATACGGCCTCAAGTGGCTGGAAGAAACGCTGCCGCCCGACGATTACTGGGGCTATGCCGAACTGCGCCGCTCCGTGCCGCGCGGCATGATGATCACCACGGGCGAGCACGAAGCCACGCGCTGGGGTTTTCGCATGCTGTTCGAGATGGGTTGCGCGGACCTCGTGCAGCCGGACGTGGGCTGGTGCGGCGGCATCACGGAACTCATCAAGATTTCCGCGCTCGCGGATGCGCATAACGTGCTGGTCGTGCCGCACGGATCGTCGGTGTACAGCTATCACTTCGTCATCACGCGGCACAACTCGCCGTTCGCGGAGTTCCTCATGATGGCCCCGCAAGCCGATCAGGTCGTGCCGATGTTCACGCCCTTGCTGCTCGACGAACCCGTGCCGGTGAATGGCCGCATGAAGGTGCCGGAGACGCCGGGCTTTGGCGTCCGGCTGAACCCGGAATGCGCGTTGACGCGGCCTTACACGCATTGAGGAGGCGCATATGCTGCTGGAAAACAAGGTCGTCGTGGTGACGGGCGGTTCGCGCGGCATCGGCCGGGCGATTGCGCTCGCGAGCGCGCGCGAGGGCGCGGATGTTGCCATCAATTACTGGCGCGATAACGATAGCTCGTATGGGAAGGCGTCGGCGGTGGAGTCGATCGTCGAGGAGATCGAAGCGATTGGGCGGCGCGCGATTGCGGTCGAAGGCAATGTCGCCGATCCCGCGACCGGCAAGACGCTCGTTGCAAAGACGGTGGAGGCGTTCGGGCATGTGGATGTGCTGTCGAGCAATGCGGGCATCTGTCCGTTTCATGCGTTCTTGGATATGCCGCCTTCGGTCTATGAAACCACGGTCGCTGTGAATCTCAATGGCGCGTTCTATGTGACGCAGGCTTGCGCGAATCAGATGAAGGCGCAGGGGACCGGCGGCGCGATCGTGGCGACGAGTTCGATCAGTGCGCTCGTCGGCGGTGGGATGCAGACGCATTACACGCCGACCAAGGCGGGCGTGCATTCGCTCATGCAGTCGTGCGCGATTGCGCTCGGGCCGTTCGGTATCCGATGTAATTCGGTGATGCCGGGGACGATCGCGACCGATCTCAACGCGGATGATCTTTCCGATGAGGCGAAGCGGGCTTATATGGAGAAGCGTATTCCGCTCGGGCGATTGGGTGCGCCGGATGATGTGGCGCAGTGTGTGGTGTTTCTTGCTTCGGAGCGAGCGAGGTATGTGACAGGGGCTTCGTTGTTGGTGGATGGGGGGTTGTTTGTGAATTTGCAGTGAGCGTTGGCCATGCCGCCGAATACTTATGTGATGGAGTGTTCGGTTGGCTTGCTGATTAGATATATGCCTATTGGCAATCAGTTATCCTTTTGACAATTCTCTACAGCGGATACCTCGCGCCTCGTTTGTTATTCGGTTAATTTTCTCGTTTTTAAAACAACTAAAGAGACGAGATAACGAAGATGCAGGCAGCATTCAACCAAGAAGGCGCGGCAGAAACACTCAAGCGCGCGTTCCTCGCCAAAGGCGACTTCGCCGGGAGTGCGACGGTCACGGAAGGCCTTGAAACTGTGACGTGCTCGAATCCGCCGCCGCGCGTGCATATTGCCACGCTCGGCATGAGCACGTACTGCACCGCTTGCGAACGCGAGGGCTTTATCGCTCCGCGTGGGCCACGGCATCAGGGAACGGGACCGAACGGAAAGCAATGGGCGTTGAGCGGCGACATCAACATCTGTGGATGTAGTCCCGCGCCTGTGTTCCATGCCGAGCGGAACATGTGGATGAGCTTCACGGCGGGCAACGGTATCCATATCGAATGGAAGGGCGGAAAGACGCAATCCACTCTGACCGCGACCCCGTTCGATGAGCAGATCGTGCTCGTCGACGACACCCGTCAGCCAGTCGCCAGTCAGCGATACATGATCACAACCGAGGACGGACGGGTCTACATGGGCGTGACGGACGCGCATGGCCAATGTGAACGGGTCATGACCGACAAGCCCATGAAACTTGTCATCGAATTGGTGGTGTAACGCGATGGGAGATTTCTTTCCGGGGATCGAAGGTTATCCCCTCACCAGCAGTACCGATAGCTATGTCGCGCCGACGGGCAAAAGCGCATTTTTTGTCGAGGACGGGTATCGCACGATGGCGTTCGTCGGCCACCAGGCCTATTGCGGCAAATGCAAGGGCGTCAGCGGAGTCATCGGTCGATCGGCTTGCTTTGAAGGCGATCGCCTGGCTCATGAAACAAAAGGGCGAGCGAAGGCGAAAGCCGCTGACTTCGTGCGGTGCACCTGCGACAAGGGATCCTTCACCATGACTCGTCATGGAAAAGGCTGGGTCATCAAAGATTCGTCGTCGCCGTGCGTGCAGGCGAAATCCACGAGCAAGAAGTCATCCGGGCATCGCACCGTTCCAGACTTCAATGAAATGATGGTGGTGGCGACGGACGATCGCGAGCGGAGCCCGGTAGCGGATCTGCACTTTCGCATCAAACTGGAAGACGGCTCTGTGCTGGAAGGCACGACAAACAAGGCGGGCGAGACCAAGCGTATCCACACGAATGGCGCCGTGAAAATAGAAATCGAACCTTTGATCTGAAGATGGCTGAGTCATACGTCGAGTTTATGAAGCAGCGCGAGGCGCTGTCGAATCATCGGGAGGGGAGTCAGCACCATGTCGCGCTTGAACCTCGATACGTTCGGATGCCGCCGTCCGACCAACTACGTTGGTTAAAGGCCAGACTTCGTTCGGGAGCAGCGATTTCGCTCTGCGAATATACGAAAGTGACAATGATCAAGTCGGAGGATGGATACACCTACTTCAGAATATTGGATGGGGCCGCACAATACGTCGGATTTACAGCCTACGTACGCGATAAAGATGCCGATGCATTCTTGTCAGGTACGCCGCCAACTGCATCGGCTGAAACAGTGAGCGTCAAATACGCGGGAAGGTCGAGAACCGTCTCGGTCCCTCGGCACAATGAAAACCTGGATCAGCAATGGGCGACCATGACAGTCTCGGGACGGAGTAAGCCCATGACGGTGACGCTAAACAGTGAATGGGACGGGAAGTACACACCGATTCCGCCCGGAAAGCATCGAATCATGACGCCCGATGCCCCGCATGATCCAAGCTATACGAAGTTCTATGTTGACTACGCCAGGAAAACGGGCTTGGGCGACATCATCGCCGATCAAGTCTGGTTCCCGATTGAATTGGAAGGCTCATCCGGCAATTCAACTCGTTACGTGCACATCGGCAACTTCTCCGAAGGCTGCGTGACCGTCTATGCACTCGAGCGGTGGAATGATGTCTATAACTATCTTATTTCGCATCGCCTGCCGGACACGCAAGGACGATATGTCGCGTACCTCGAGGTAGCCAAGTGAGGTGGGCAATCGTTGCTGTTTTATTCTGCTGCTTTGCCTTCGCGCGCGCAAAGCAGCCGGATAGTCCTGTCTACAAGCACAGCGGCAACGCTGCAACACTGCTTTCGTGTGGGGACTTTTGCGATTCAAAGCCAAAGCCGCCGTTTGCCTGCGGCGACTATCTCAGGCAGTCAGGCCACAGTCGTCCTGACGTGCAGTACGTAGGATGCGAACCGGTCACGGTGGGGTCTCAGCGCGTGCCGAGCTTCAGAGCCACATATAGAGTCAAAGGTGCGAGCATCGAGAAAGTGGATCACTGGCTCGCGACATGGGGAAAATGGCAGCATTTACGATTTTCGTGCTGTCAATGGGATGCGCCGACAGGTTTCTACCAAGACAAGAGTGGCGCCGAATATGACATTGACATGGGCGCAGATGCCTGGGTAAATGGACACATGATTGACAGCCGTTCGGATCTCGCAAAGATACCCGAAGCACGTTTGACGATAACGCACTTGCTTTACGATCCATGACCCAAGATTGAAGGCGCTCGCGCTGCCTGAGTTGATCCAGCAAATCTCACGGATCGCTCAGGCAGCCTAAAGCAAATCAATCACCCCCCCAACGACCCCGCCGAATACTTCCTCAACAACGCAATAAAATACTCCGCCGGCTCACTCAACGTCTCGAACTTCCGCCGCAGCAATCCAAACCCAGAGAGACTCTTGCCGATCTCCACCGGCAACTCAACCAACAACCCCGCCCGCAAATAATCCCGCACCACGGACTCCGGCAGCATCGCCACCGCATCGCTGTTTTGAAGCAACTGAAGCGTCGCAAAGATCGATGCGCATTCGACCACATCCGCAGGCGTAGTCAATCCCGCGCGCGCCAGTTCCTCCTCAAAAAGACTACGCGCCGGACTAGTCGGCGGCTGAAGAATCCAAGGCCAACTCACCAACAAATCCAGCCCAAGCGAACGCTTCGCAGCCAACGAATGCCCCGCCCGGACAACAAGCCGCATGGCCTCACGCGCAAGCGGCTCGAAGTCGAAGTCATTGTGCTGAAGCGGTGTGGTCAAGCGCCCCAAAGCCAGGTCCACCTCGCGGCGATGCAGCAATTGCACAACCTGATCACTCGTCTCGCCAAGAATGCGCACATTGAGCAGCGGCCGCTCCGACTTGAGCTCAGTAACCGCCATCGCCAGGACATCAGGCGCAGCGCCCATGATCGCGCCAACAGTAAGCTGCCCATGCCCGCCACGCCGCTTGTTATCCAGATCGTCCGCAAAGCGCGTGAGGTCGGCAAGCGATCGACGCGCATACGCCAGCGCCGCAGTGCCAAGCGGCGTAGGCTGCATGCCGCGCGCATTGCGCTCGAACAACAAAAACCCAAACGCCTCCTCGATATCCGCCAGCATCCGGCTCGCGCTCGGCTGCGCGACATTCACCGCATCCGCTGCCTGATGAAGATTGCGCGCATCATCGAGTGCAACCAGCAGCGCCAGATGCTTGAACTTCAGTCGATTGACAAGCGCATTCGGCGAGGCATTCTGATTCATTAGGCAGTCCGTGTGATGCAGTGCAAGATCAAGCGCCGAGCGATACGCTTTTGCGATCGACCAATCCAACTTTCGGATTGTCGTGTTATCGGTCGGCGAATTATAGTCGCAGCACAACGAACCTCGCGCAGTTCAGCCAGCGACGGTTCATCAATCAGAAAAAGGCGGGCCGCCATGGAGACAGTGGCATTTCGCATGACCCTCAAGCCGGGCATGCGCGAGGAATACGAGCGGCGTCATCGCGAAATATGGCCGGTGCTGGCCGATGCATTGCGCGAGGCGGGCATCTGCGACTATCGAATCTTCCTGGACGAGCCGAGCGGCCACCTGTTCGCGACCTACCAGCGCACCGACACGCACACGACCGACATGCTGCCGTCGTTGCCCATCATGCGCAAATGGTGGGAATACATGGCCGAACTGATGGAAACGCACGCCGATCATTCGCCGGTCGCCGTGCCGCTCGCGCAGGTCTTTCATCTTCCCTGAATCGTCAACCGTTCGCCACTTGCCGGGAGCGCATCATGCAGGTCGTCGATCCGCATATTCACCTGTGGGATTTGTCCACGCATCATTACCCGTGGCTCGCGAATCCGCAGACGTCCTTCGTCGGCGATGCGCGCGATCTGAAGCACGACTATCTGCTCGCCAATCTGCTGCGCGATGCCGAAGACATCGAAGTGCTCAAGCTCGTCCATGTCGATGCGAACCACGATCCCGCCGATCCCGTCGAGGAAACGCGCTGGCTACAAGAGATCGCGGATGGCGAAGGGCGCGGCAAGCCCAACGGCATCGTCGCGGGCGCGGATCTGTCGGCGGACAACGCGCCGCAAGTGCTCGAAGCGCACGCGGCGTTTGCGAACACGCGCGGCATCCGCCAGATTCTCAACGTGCACGAGAACAAGTTCTACGACTATGTGGGACGTCACTACATGCGCGAGCCGCAATGGCGCAAGCACTTCGCTTTGCTGAAGCAGCACGATATGTCGTTCGACCTGCAACTCTATCCGTCGCAGATGGAAGAAGCCGCGCGACTTGCGCGCGAACATGCGGATACGCAGTTCATCGTCAATCATGCGGGCATGTTCGTGGATCGCAACACGCCGCAGGGTTATCGCGCGTGGCGGGATGGCATGCGCATGCTCGCGGCGTGCCCGAACGTCGCCGTGAAGCTGAGCGGCTTCGCCATGCTCGATCACCAATGGACCATCGAAAGCTTCCGGCCTTACGTGCTCGAAACCATCGATACGTTCGGCGTGGAGCGCGCGATGTTCGCATCGAATTTTCCGGTGGATCGGTTGTTCGGCACCTACACGCAGTTGTGGAATGCGTATGCGGGCATCGTGAGCGATATGAGCATCGACGAGAAAGACGCGCTGTTCGTGCGCAATGCAGAACGCATTTACCGCATCTGAAGCAAGGAGACACCGCATGACCACAGACCAGCCGCCCAGGCTCCAACTGAAGCACGCGAGCAAGTCGTTCGGACGCGTGCGCGCGTTGATCGACGGCAGCCTGCAACTGCGCGCCGGTGAAGTCCACGCGCTGCTCGGCGAAAACGGCGCGGGTAAATCCACGCTCGTGAAGCTGCTTGCAGGCGTCTATCAGCCGGATTCGGGCGAACTGCTCGTGGATGGCGTCGCGCGCACGTTCGCCAATCCAGCGCAGGCGCGCGATGCAGGCATCGCCGTGATCTATCAGGAACCGACGCTGTTCGCGGATCTCTCCATCGCGGAGAACATCTACATGGGACGCCAGCCGCGCGACCGGCTCGGGCGCATTCGTTACGACCAGATGCATCGCGAAGTGGATGCGCTGCTGCAATCGCTCGGCGTGAATCTGCGCGCGCAACGGCTCGTGCGTGGCCTGTCGATTGCCGATCAGCAAGTGGTGGAAATCGCCAAAGCGCTCTCGCTCGATGCCAACGTGCTCATCATGGACGAGCCGACCGCCGCGCTCTCGCTGCCCGAAGTGGAGCGGCTGTTTTCCATCGTGCGTTCCCTGCGCGAACGCGATGTCGCCATTCTCTTCATCACGCACCGGCTGGATGAAGTGTTTGCGCTGACGCAGCGCATGACCATCATGCGCGATGGCGCGAAGGTTCACGACGCGTTGACGCAGGACATGAGCATCGATGCCATCGTGAGCCGCA
Organism: Caballeronia sp. A2-2; assembly: GCF_057612605.2. NCBI lineage: Bacteria > Pseudomonadati > Pseudomonadota > Betaproteobacteria > Burkholderiales > Burkholderiaceae > Caballeronia > Caballeronia sp. A2-2. Next base: position 598,514 of record NZ_CM172588.1, read on the forward strand.
TGGTGGGTCGCGACCTCGACACGTTCTATCCGAAGGCGGATGTCGCGCCCGGCGACGTGCGTCTCTCGGTGCGCAATCTCACGCGCGAAGGCGTCTTCAAAAACGTTTCCTTCGATGTCCGCGCGGGCGAGATCGTCGCGCTCGCGGGTCTGGTCGGCGCGGGCCGCAGCGAAGTGGCGCGGGCGATCTTCGGCATCGATCCGGTGGATGGCGGCGAGGTGAAGATCGCGGGCAAGGCGCTGGCGCTGGGTCATCCGGCCGCGGCGGTGCGCGCGGGCTTGGCGCTCGTGCCGGAAGACCGGCGCGCGCAAGGGCTGGCGCTGGAACTGAGCATCGCGCGTAACGCGTCGCTGACCGTACTTGGGCGATTGATGCGTCACGGGCTGATCTCGGCGCGCAGCGAATCGACGCTGGCGAACGACTGGGGCAAGCGTCTGCGCCTGAAGGCCAGCGATCTCGACGCGCCGGTCGGCACGCTCTCCGGCGGCAATCAGCAGAAAGTGGTATTGGGCAAGTGGCTCGCGACGAATCCGAAGGTGCTCATCATCGACGAACCCACGCGCGGTATCGACGTGGGCGCGAAGGCGGAGGTGTATCGCACGCTCGCGGAACTCGTGAAGGAGGGCATGGCCGTGCTGATGATTTCGAGCGAGCTGCCCGAAGTGCTCGGCATGGCGGACCGCGTGCTCGTCATGCACGAAGGCCGCATCAGCGCGGACATTTCCCGCTCGGATGCAAACGAAGAACGCGTGATGAGCGCAGCGCTCGGCACCGCGCCAACACTGGGACGCGCAGCATGATGACACGACACTCACCCACGCTACCCGCGATGCCACCTGCCGAAGCGAAACGCGACAGCCTCGCCGTCACCATCGCGCGCAGCCGCGAACTAACGCTTTTCATCGTGCTGCTGGTGTTGATCGGCGCGACGGCGGCGGCCAAGCCCGAGTTCCTGAATCTGCAAAACCTGCGTGACGTGCTGCTCAATGTGTCGATCATCGGCCTGCTGACGGCGGGCATGACCATCGTCATGTTGATGCGGCATATCGATCTGTCGGTCGCGTCCGTGGTCGGCGTGAGCGCGTATGCGGTCGGCAGTCTGTTCGTCATGTTTCCGCACATGCCGGTGTTCGTCGCGATGCTGGCGGGCATCGGCATCGGGTTGATCATCGGCGCGGTGAACGGTGCGCTGGTGACGTTCGGGCGCGTGCCGTCGCTGGTTGCCACCTTGTCCACGCTGTATATCGTGCGCGGCGCGGATTACGCATGGGTCCACGGCGGTCAGATCAACGCGACGAGTTTGCCCGACGCGTTCGCGTCCATCGCCACGGGTTCGCTGCTCGGCGTGCCGAATCTCGTGCTGATCGCGCTGGTCGTGTTGATCGCGTTGTCGGTGTATCTGAAGCAGTATCGCGGCGGGCGCGAGCATTACGCCATCGGCTCCAATCCCGAAGCGGCGCGGCTCGCGGGCATTCGCGTGGATCGCCGCGTGATGATCGGCTTTTTGCTGGCGGGCGGCATCGCGGGGCTGGCGGGCGTGCTGTGGCTGGCGCGCTTCGGCACGGTGGATGCCAGCACGGCCAAGGGCATCGAGCTTCAGGTGGTCGCGGCGGCGGTGGTCGGCAGCGTCGCGATCACGGGCGGCGTCGGCACGGTGATGGGCGCGACGCTCGGCGCGCTCGTGCTCGGCGTCATCAATATCGCGCTGGTGGTGCTGCGCGTGTCGCCGTTCTGGCAACAGGCCATTCAGGGTGCGCTGATCGTCGCGGCGATCACGCTCGATACCTTGCTCGCGCGTTCCGTCGCGCGCCGCATGATGAGGAAACGCGATCATGGCTAAACCGGATTCCGCACTCTCGACGGCCAAACGCCGTCACCTGCAATGGGAAGCGATGCTCGTCATCGTGCTCGTGGTGTCGCTCGTCGGCGCGCGCGTGTTGTCGGCGGATTTTCTGTCGACGGCGAACATTTCCAACATGCTCGCTGACTTCACCGAGATCGCGTTGATTGCCTTGCCGATGACGCTCATCATCGTCGCGGCTGAGATCGATTTGTCGGTGGCGTCGGTGCTCGGGGCTTCCAGCGCGCTCATGGGCGTGCTCTGGCACATGGGCTTGCCGATGCCGCTCGTGATCGTGCTCGTGCTCATGTTCGGCACGCTCGCGGGCTTGCTGAACGGCTTCGTGATCGTGCGCTTCGGGTTGCCGTCGCTGGCGGTGACCATCGGCACATTGGCGCTGTTTCGCGGCCTGGCGTATGTGCTGCTCGGCGATCAGGCCATCGCGGATTTTCCGGCGGCATACACGGCGTTCGGCATCAACACACTCGGCGATTCCTTCTTGCCGATGCCGTTCATCCTCGTCATCGTCGGCGCAATCGTCTTCACGGTTTTATTGCAGGCGACGCCCTTCGGCCGCAGCCTGTTTGCCATCGGCGCGAATCCGGTGGCGGCGCAATTCAGCGGCATCGAAGTCGCCAAAACCAAGCTCAAGCTGTTCATGATGTCCGGCGCGATGGCGGCGCTCGCGGGCATCGTCTATACCTTGCGATTCACCAGCGCGCGCGGCGACAACGGCGAAGGCTTCGAGCTGTCCGTGATCGCGGCGGTGCTGTTCGGCGGCGTGAGCATCTTCGGCGGACGCGGCTCGATGATCGGCGTGCTGCTGTCGCTCGTCATCATCGGCGTGCTGCGTAACGCGCTCACGCTGGCGGATGTATCGAGCGAAACGCTCACCATCGTGACGGGCGCGCTGTTGCTCTCGTCCGTGCTGATTCCGAATCTCGTCGCGCGCTGGCGGGCGGCGCGCGAGAAACGCCTGATGACGCAAACGCAAACGCAAACGCAGGCGTCGTGAAACAAAGTTTGTGCTCGTCGATAACCAGCGCAACGTCGTCCAAAGAAGACCGCGCGCGATAACAGGAGACTCACCGACATGAAGAGACTTGACCGATTGATGCGCGTGCCGATGCTCGCGGCGGCGCTGCTGGCGGCGTCGGTCGCGCTGTCCGCAAGCGCGGCGGATTTGAAAAGCGGCCTGAAAATCGCCTTCGTGCCGAAGCAGATCAACAATCCCTACGAAGTGATCGCCGACGATGGCGGCATGGCGGCGATCAAGGAGATGAAGGGCGAGGGCAAGGTCGTGGGGCCGTCGGATGCGGGCGCGTCCTCGCAGGTGAGCTATATCAACACGCTCATCACGCAGCGGCAGAATGCCATCGTCATTGCCGCGAATGACGCCAACGCGCTCGTGCCGTATCTCAAGAAAGCGATGGCGCAGAACATCAAGGTGGTCACGTTCGATTCCGACACCGCGCCGGACGGGCGGCAGATTTTCGTGAATCAGGCCGAGTCGGAAGCCATCGGGCGCGGGCAGGTTCAATTGCTGTCGAAGCTGATCGGCGGCGAGGGCGAATTCGCCATTCTGTCCGCCACGCCGAACGCGACGAATCAGAACACGTGGATCAAGTTCATGGAGGATGAACTTAAAAAGCCCGAGTATTCGAAGATGAAGCTCGTGAAGATCGCCTACGGCAACGACGACGATCAGAAGTCCTTCGTCGAGACGCAGGGCTTGTTGCAGGCGTATCCGAACCTGAAAGGCATCATCTCGCCGACGACGGTGGGGATCGCGGCGGCGGCGCGCTATATCCAGAGTTCGCCTGCGAAAGGCAAGGTCATGGTGACAGGTCTCGGCACGCCGAATCAGATGCGCGCGTTCATCAAGAACGGCACCGTGAAGGCGTTCCAGTTGTGGGACCCGGGTCAACTCGGTTATCTCGCGGCGTTCGCGGCGGCTAATCTGGCTTCGGGCACGATCACCGGCAAGGAAGGCGATTCGTTCGAGGCAGGCAAGCTCGGCAAGCGCACGGTCGGCAAGAACGGAGAAGTCATCCTCGGACCGCCGACGACCTTCGATTCGAGCAACATCGATAACTTCAATTTTTAACTGCTGGGCCTGAGAGAGGGGCGGGGCGTCCGATCAGGGCGCTCCGCTTTTTTTATTTGAGCGGCTGGCCGTCTCGCAGCACCTGAACAGCGGTTGCGGTTTCGAATTCGGCCTGCACGGTATCGCCTTTTTTCAGCCCTTCCAGCGATACTTCCGGCGACACGGCAAGCGTCACCGTGCGATCCGGCCCGCGTAGCGTCACCAGCCGCTTTTTCGCATCGATGTGCTCGACCGTTGCCATCACTTCCACGGTGCGCGCGTGCGCCATCACGCCATCGGATGCAGGAATGGCCGCCTCGGTCTCGACGCGTTCGCGAATCGCGCCGGGCTTCGCTTTCTCGGCGCGCATCAGCAAGGCTTCGCGATACTCGATGTTCACGGTGTCGCCGAGCCGGAGTTTCGAGACATCGCCGACTTGCGGATTCACCGCGATCTCGACCACGCGCCCTTGCGGACCCTTCAACGTGACGCTGTTCGTCGCCGGATCGATGCCGACGACACGCGCCTGCACCTGCGCCTCACCGGCGACGCCTTGCGCATCCTGCGCCATCGACGCCTGCGCGATGCTCAGACTCACCGCGACAAGAATCGCCCGCAGCGTAAATGAAAGATGGTTTGGATAGCGAAACATTGCGCAGCTCCTTTTTCCGCCGGGAAACAACGCGCGCTAACGGCGCGACTTGGACAGCAGATGCCCCAGTCCGAGATTGGTCGCGATCTGCCAGATATACACGCGCGAGTAGCGCACGCCATAACGCCGCTCGATGATCTCGCGCAGGCGCGCGTTGGTCCACGTGTCGCTCTCGAAACCATGCGCGCGCGCCGGACCTTGCAGGGCCGCAGCAATCCATTCGAGCGCCGCGCGATCCAGCACCGACGCCCGCCCGCCCACGCCCATCTTCGAGAGCGCGTCGAGCCCGCCGTCCGCGAGGATCGACTTATAGCGGCGCACGGTCTGCACCGAGAGATGCAGTTGTTGCGCGACCGCTTCGACGGATGCGCCTTCCATGAGCATGCGTCCCGCCGTCATGCGGCGCACGACGCTCGGAAGGTTCTCCTGACGAGAGACCATGATGCCCGCCGCACGTCCGGTCACGGTTGGTCGGGCACGCGGGCGTTCATGCGCGCAACCGGGTGTGACGCCTGAGCGCCGGCCGCGATCCTGCGGCGTCCATGGGCATGCATGTGTGCCTCCTGTCGGACGAGGCGGGCGTGCCGCTCCGGACCGGCGCGTGAGCGCAGCGCCGGAGTCGTGCGCCTGCCTGAATGCCATGAAGCTGTCGAATGGAGACTGCGGGACTTGATCGGGCGTGCTTAATATTCGGCGATGCCCTTGGCCGATTCGGTTTTCCGGCGCGCCCTCGGGCATCGCGTCTTACAGAGCTTCACCAATAAACGTTTTGCGCGGCGATGGGGAAGTCCGCGCGAAAATTTTTCGGCTTGATAAAACGCGATGGATCGACTATGCAGGCGATTCGTGGCGCGCAACTTCGCCCGCGCATATTGCACGCAATGCCGGGATGGCGTTCTCCACGAGAACAGGCGTGCCTCGGCTTAAAGGCCGTGCGCCCGCAAAGATGACACGATCAAACGCGATAAAACTCGATGTCCTGTCCCGCGTGCACGGCGCGCTTGAGCCATTCGGGCATGTCGCCCAGACCATCCCATGTATCGCCGGCCGCATTGCGGAAAATCGGTGAGCCGCCATGTAGCGGCAGGGAAGGCATTTGCGGCATCGGCCTTTTCGACTTCAGTGCGCCGTTCGCCCCGTTTGCGCGGGTAAAGGAAGGCGGTGCGGTGAGCACGGGCGCTTCGGCCAACGACTCGGCCAGCGCGCGCTCAGTAATACCGAACTCCGCCATGCGGCTGCGTAAATACGCAATGATGCTGTCTCGCTTTCTTTCGTCCACGGCTTTCCTGATTCAGCTTTTTGATTTTGAACAGACGAGCGGATGCCCCGCGCGGACCGGGGCGGCTCGATGACTAAATTAAAGGTGTTTTATGAAGCGTGGCAAAAGGCGTGCCGCACGTCAATTAGTATATTTCCCGCAGTGGAGCGCTGGTGTTCATGTCGGGCTGGCGTTAGACAGATAATCCGTTTTGAACCGTGCATTCTCGAATGGTTGCCGAAACACGAAAGGCGCCCAGGCAGCTAATGCAGATCAAAACGGATTGCGGGGCATTGCCCGCCCAGGGATCGCCGCGACGGACGCACGACGATTGTGCGCGCGGAAGTCACGCCGGAGAACCATGAACACTACGAACCACCGATGACGAAGCTCCCGCTGAACCGTGCGCCATTTTAGCGCGTCACGTTTGAAACCCCGTCTGAGCGCTATTGTATGCCGTCTTAGCGAACTATTAAAATGCTTTTAACGGTTATGTTGTTCACCCGGTAATTCCGCGCCATGCGCGCGAATGGCGGCAATCAGTTCCGCCGGCGTAATTTCATAACGCACCTCGCGATGTATGCCCGGTTTGCGCTCATCGATTTCGATCAGCAGAACGGCTTTGCCATCGGCGGCGGGTTCCAGACGCAGCGAACGGACTTCCTGACCGCTGGCATCGTCGTATTCGGTCAGGAGCGTCATGGCTCCGGTGGCGGCGCTTTTCGGCATGGACATGCTTCCTCCCGTCTTGCGACGTCGTTGTTGTTGTTTCAGGCTTTAGGTCTGCCGTTGCGCGCGGAAACTCGTGTACATGGCGGCGCGATTCGGCGTTCAAAACATGGCGCGCAAGGGACAACCCTGCTGCGTTCCATTATTGCCCGCCAAAACCGTGCCCGTCCAGCATGAGGGTTTATCCGGGGATGACGCCGCGCTTCAAACCGCCGCGCTCATCGCGTCGTGCACCTGTGCGGTGATCTCGAACGAACGCAGACGCGCGGCGTGATCGTAAATCTGCGCAGTCACGATCAGTTCGTCGGCCTGAGTTTGTTCGATGACCGATTGCAGCCCCGCTTCGACATCCGCGCGATCGCCCACGACCGAGCACGCCAGCGAGTGCTCGACGCCCGCGCGTTCGGTTTCGCTCCACGCGATCTGTTCGACCGGCGGCGGCAATTGTCCGGGTGTGCCGCGTCGCAGATTGATGAATTGCTGCTGAAGCGAGGTGAACAGGAAGCGCGCTTCCTGCGCGGTATCAGCGGCGAACACGTTGACGCCGACCATCGCGTAAGGCTTTTTGAGGCTCGCGGACGGGCGGAATTGCGCGCGGTAAATCTCCAGCGCCGTCAGCAGATAATCCGGAGCGAAGTGCGAGGCGAACGCGAACGGCAGTCCGAGCGCGGCGGCAAGCTGCGCGGAAAAGAGCGACGAACCCAGCAGCCAGATCGGCACATGCAAGCCCGCGCCGGGCACCGCGCGCACGCGCTGGCCCTCGACCGGATCGGCGAAATAGCGTTGCAATTCCACGACGTCGTCCGGGAACGATTCGGCGCTGCCCTGCAACTCGCGGCGCAAGGCGCGGGAGGTAGTCTGATCGGTGCCGGGCGCGCGGCCCAGCCCGAGATCGATACGTCCCGGAAACAGCGACGCCAGCGTGCCGAACTGCTCAGCGATCACGAGCGGCGCGTGATTGGGCAGCATGATGCCGCCCGAGCCGACGCGAATCGTCTTCGTGCCCGCAGCGATATGACCGATGACAACCGAGGTCGCCGCGCTCGCGATTCCGGTCATGTTGTGATGCTCGGCGAGCCAGTAGCGCTGATAGCCCCACTGTTCGGCGTGACGCGCGAGATCGAGCGAATGGGCGAAGGCATCGGCGGCGGTGGCGCCGCGCGGGATGGGCGAAAGGTCGAGTAGCGAGAAGGGGATCATTGCGGCGTTCCGGTGGCATCCGTCGGCGTGGCGTGTCGGCCTGGAGGCAAGCACATGCCGCCACGCGTCTGGAAAACCTGATTGTGCCGAAAGTGCGGGGAGTTTGCCGGGACGGTCTGGTCAGGCGAGTTTCACGTATCCGAGCGCGACGGCTTCGTCTTCTTGATGAAGGATCGTCGCGTAGTCGGTTTCCTTCAGATGGACAAAGCCCTTGAGCTTCAGCCGCGTGGTGAGGGCGGCATCGTGGGAGAGCGTGTCGTTCAGTGCGTTGAATATGAGCACGCTGGCCTCTTCCGGCAGGCTAAGCGGCGCGATGATCGGCAGCGCGGGCGAACTCGCCGTCACGCCGATTTCACGCACGCCCGACGCGAGTTCCGGCAGATGCTCGCGCACGAAGGCCAAAGTCACGCAGTCGATGGCGGCGACATCCGCGCGTCCATCGGCCAAGGCGCGCAGCGAGGCCAGATGCCCGCCACTGCGTTCGACGGACGCGAAAAACCGTCCGTCACGCGCGAGCGGCGCGACTGAATGGCGGAAAAGGTTCATGCCGCTGTTGGAATCGTCGCTGTTGTAGATGGCGCGCAGGCCGTGGCAATCAGCAAGTGAGTCCGCCGTCACGTGCGCGCCGACGACCAACGCGCTGTGGTAAAGACCGCCCGCGCAACCGGGCACATCGAAAACGGGTGTGGCGACGAGACGCACGCGTCCACGCAACGCATGCACGAGCGGATAGCCGCAGGTCTGCGAGAACAGCAGATCGTCGCGCAGCCAGAAGGCGGTGAGATCGTCGTCCGGCGTGGCGATAAACAGATCGTCGCCGCGCGCAGCCAGCCAGCCGGAAAGACGCGCGCGAACGCCCTCGATCAGCGCGCGCCAGTCGGCGGCGAGGGCGGGCGTGACGTTGTACATCGGCAAGGCGGCGAGACGGTGCATGGTTCAGATGGTACAGGCGAGCTTCAGGACACGTCGCGCAACGGCCCGAACACGCGATGCGCATCGGCATCGTTGACAGAAGCACGCGCCAGCGGATGCACCGGCGTCACCGTCCGCACGAGCGCGAAACGCCGCATCCATTCGCCATAGCCGCGCACGACGAAGCCGCCGTTGCCCGCGCGGTACGCCACGTGCCGCGCGCGATATACCGTGCCCAGCGCGAACCACGGCACGCCCGGCAGATCGTGATGCACCGCGTGGTAATTATTGTTGAGAAACAGCAGCCGCCACGGCCACGCCGCTTCGTTGACCACGGTCCGCTCGCCCACGTCCTCAGCCGCGCGATGTTCCTGAAACGACCGCACCGACGCCAACGAAAGCGCCGGATAACCGACACCGAACACGAGCGCGCGCCATGAAATGCCGCAACGCGTATCGAGCCAATACGCAAGCAGCACCAACGTCGCGAGATGCACGGCCCAGCTTGCAAGCGCACGCACGTTTCCTTCGGCTATCGCCCGCGCCGCTTCGCGCCACGACGCAGCAATCGAAAACAGCGGCCCGATCAGCATCCGGCCCACAAACGTATTACGCGCAGAAAGCGCCGCGCGCAGCACGGTTCCCGCCGTCGCCCATTGTTCGGGCGTCACGTAATAGCTTTCCGGATCGTGTTCCGGGTCGGTGAGATGCGCATCGTCGTGATGACGCAGATGGGAATCCCGATACGCCGCGAACGGGAACCAGACGGCCAGCGGCGCAAGACCGAACAGCATGTTGACGAGCGGCCAACGCGTCGGATGACCGTGCAGCAGTTCGTGTTGCAGCGACATATACCAGCACGACAGCACGGCGAGCAGCGCGAGCGCGCCCGGCAGACCGATTTCGCGTGCATGCAGCGCGACGCCGAACCATCCGCCGTAAATTGCGACGATCACCAGCCACGTCGGCCATTCGGTGCGCCAGAGCCACGACGTGCGTGCGGCCTGAAGTTGCTGGGCTTGAGCGTCGTCGAGATAGCGGGGCATGGCGGCGGGGCGTGATGGCGAAGGGCCATCCTAGCGGCGCGGCGTGCGCATCCCAACCAACGAATCGGTCTAAGGTTTTCAGGGCGGGAGAAAAAGCATCGGTTCAAAGCGCGAATGCCAGTGCCCGCTGATTTTGGCTAAGGGTCGAAGCACGGTATTCTTTGAACCTTTGTTACATTCAGCCGCGTGCTCATGTCCGACGAACGTCTTCCTGAAAATGCCGCACACGGATTTCGCACGCGCCGTTCGACCCGGCTGATCGGCGCGCTGATCGCCTTCAATCTGCTTGCGTGGATCTGGGCGCTGGTCGCGTTCCGGCATCATCCGATGCTGCTCGGCACCGCGATGCTCGCGTATTCGCTCGGCCTCCGGCACGCGGTCGATGCCGATCACATCGCCGCCATCGACAACGTCACGCGCAAGCTGATGCAGCAAGGCAAGCGTCCGCTCGGCGTCGGCATCTTCTTTTCGCTCGGGCATTCGACGGTGGTTGTGCTTGCGACGGCGCTGATCGCGGCGACCGCGCTCGCGGTGCAGGGACGTTTCGCGCAGTTTCGGGACATTGGCGCGTTGATCGGCACATCGGTGTCCGCGCTGTTTCTGTTCGCCATTGCCGCGATGAATCTGTTCGTGCTGCGCGGCGTGTGGCGGGCCTTCCGGCGCGTGCGTCGCGGCGAAACCCTCGCCAGCGCGGATGCCGATATGTTCACCCTCGGCGGCGGCCCGCTCGCGCGCATCGCCCGGCCGCTGTTCGGGCTGATCGGACGAAGCTGGCATATGTATCCGCTCGGGTTTTTGTTCGGCCTCGGGTTCGACACGGCCACCGAAATCGGTCTGATGGGCATTGCCGCCGCCGAAGCGACGCGCGGTTTGCCGGTCTGGTCGATCCTCGTGTTTCCCGTGCTGTTCACGGCGGGCATGTCGTTGATCGATACCGCCGACAGTCTGCTGATGGTCGGTGCATACGGCTGGGCTTTCATGAAGCCGATTCGCAAGCTCTACTACAACCTGATCGTGACGCTGGCATCGGTGTTGATCGCGGTGCTGGTCGGAGGCATCGAAACGCTCGGGTTGATTGCGGACCGGCTGCAATTGAAGGGCGGCGTGTGGGACTTCGCCGGCATGCTGTCGGATCATTTCGGCACGCTGGGCTATGCGATCGTCGGGCTGTTCGCGGCGTGCTGGGTGGTGTCGGCGCTGATCTACAAATGGCGCGGGTATGACGCGCTCGCGCGCTGAATCGCGTTATTTTTTCTTGGCATTGTTGCCCGCGCCCGTGCCATAAAGGCCATTGTCGAATCCGCCCGCGCCGCCGGAATTCTTGCTGCCGCTTTTGGAACCCTGGGCTGCGTCCTTCGATTGCGGCGCGTTCGATTCCACCACCGTATTCCCTGATGGATTGGCCCGCGATGTCGAATCGGACGCGCGCGATTCCGCATTGTCGGAACCCGAACCGTTCGTGATCTGCGCGAAGGCGCCGGTGCTGAGGAACATCGCGAAGGCGGCTGCACCGAGCCGCGCGCGAACATCGAAGGAACGAGGCATAAATCCACCGTGTAAAGGGAATACCTTTTACGAGCAGGTTGAATGCCTGACTAACCTTCGAGATTCAATCATCCATGCAAGAGCAGCAAGTAAATGCTTATTGCACGGCCAGGCTGAAATCGCGCCATCGGGCGCGAATGGCGAAAGCGGCGGTCAGGCCGCTTTCGCCCAAAGCCTGTTATTGGATTTCCTGCGGGTAGTCGGTTCGCGCGGGCCCTGACCCACCGAATCGAGCGCGACGCGCAGCGCTTCGATACGCTGCTTCTGCGCCGGCACCAGCGCGTAATTCTTGACGACGGCAGTCAGCCGCTCGCGCCAGTAATCGACGTTGAGCGTGCCGGAAGACTGTTGGTTCATCGTGCGAAGCTGCGCGAGCGCGCGTTCGATGTGCTGCAGTTCGACATCCGCCAATGCCGAGGGCATGAGACTGCCCTTGGTCTCGCTTTTCTTCTTTTTCATCTCTGGTCTTCCTCACGGCCGGCCGGGCTGGACTGTAGTCGTCCATGCATCGGTCAGGCACCCCGTTCACCCGCGCTGGTCTGTTTTGTCGCGGGTGGCCCTTGCTCGTATTGCCGCCGTCCGTCGCCCTTGAATAAAAGGCAGCGGGGGTTAGCAAAAATGTACGCAAGCGAAGCCTTGCCGCTCCGTCTGTCAACGCACATTCGTCAAGGGCGAGACGTGATCTTTGTGTGCTGCGCCGCGCAACGGCGGCTTATTCGGCTTCGGTGTCGGACTTTGGATCGGCGGGACGTGCGCGGCCGCTGCGGCTGATCTGCGCTTCCATGGCTTCGTCGAGCTTGCTGACCTTGCGCGGTTTCGCGGGCTCGCGGGCGTTCACGAAGGCGACGAAATCGTCCATCGGCATGGGATCGGAGATTTTGCGCGAGCCTTCGGGCGCGCGCTCGATCAGATAGAAGACGCCGTTCGGCAAGGAAACCGCCGCGTACTGGGCATTGCCGGTGCGCGTCTTGAGCCGTTCGACGGCGTTGATGGCTTTAGTGGAACGCATGATGTCGGACTTCGAAGACGTTCACGGCGCGCATTTCTTGCCCGCGCCTTCGATCCACAGATTCGACGGATGCCGTTCGCCCGGATAGAAGCGATACACGGTTTCGCCGTTGTCGTAGCGCACCTTGACGACGTTCGAATCGCCGAATTCGAGCATGGTGCCTTGCGGAATCGGCGTGGATTTATAGGTGGCGTCGTGCTTCTTCGCTTCGTCGGTGAAGCACTGGACGATCGCGTTCACCTTGTTGTTGGTCGAAGCCGTATCGACTTCGGGCTGGCCTGCATCGGCGTTATTGAAACGGCCGCAGGCGGCGAGGATCAGAGGCAGCGCGAGCGCGGCAAACGATTTCTTCATTGGTCTCCCGGTTCTCATGGCTTGAACGCTAAGTCGGCATTAGATCACAAGGGCTTTACAGTTCGGACAGATTCAATGCCCTCGAAGATGGCAGCAAGGCCCGCGCCTACGCATCGGGCGGGACATCGAGCAGCGGCAAAGTTCCGCCCACGATGCCCGAAAACACCGGTCCCGCCACCGTGCCGCCGTAGTACGTGCCGCCCGTGGGTTCGTCGATCATGACGGCGACGATCACGCGCGGATCGCTCATCGGCGCGATGCCGACGAACGACGCGCGGTATTTGTTCACGGCATACGCACGCCCGATCTGCTTGCGCGCCGTGCCGGTCTTGCCGCCGACGCGATAGCCTTCGACCGCCGCCGCGCGGCCGGTGCCGTTCGGGCCCATCGCGAGTTCGAGCATGTTTCGTACGGCGCGCGCGGTGGTGGTCTTCGTCACCTGAACGCCGGGCGTTCGCGTGTCGCCGTGAATGAGCGTGGCCGGATGAAAACGCCCGTCGCCCGCATATGCCGTGTAGATCTGCGCGATCTGCAAGAGCGAGAGCGACAGGCCGTAGCCATACGCCATCGTCGCCTGTTCGATGGGACGCCATCTTTCCGGCACGCGCAGACGTCCCGTGGCCGCGCCCGGAAAGTTGAGTTCGGGCGCCTGACCGATCCCATATTCGCGATACTTCTCCCAGATCGTGCGCGCGGGAATCTGCAACGCGAGCTTCGTGAGCGCGACGTTGCTCGACATCTGCACCGCCTCCGACACGGTGATGACGCCATGATTCGACGTATCGTGAATCACATTCGGCCCGACCTTCAACGTGCCCGGCGTGGTATCGATGCGCGTCTCCGGCCGCACGCGCCCGAGATCGATCGCCAGCGCAGCGACCAGCGGCTTGATGGTCGAACCCGGCTCGAACGTGTCCGTGACAGCGCGGTTGCGCAACTGCTCGCCGGTCAGCCGCGCGCGGTCATTCGGATCGAAGACGGGGTAGTTGGCGAGCGCGAGTATTTCGCCATTCTTCGCATCGAGCACGACGACGCTGCCCGCGCGCGCCTTGTGCCTGACGATCGCGCTCTTGAGTTGCACATGCGCGAGTTGCTGAATGCGCCGGTCGATGGTCAGTCGAATGGTCTCGCCGTTCTGCGGCAAATCCGGTTCGCCGATCTGCGAGACCACGCGCCCGAGCCGGTCGCGAATGACTTCGCGCTGGCCTGCTTCTCCGGTCAGCCGCGCATCGGCGGCGAGTTCCACGCCTTCCTGCCCGTGATCTTCGTTGTTCGTGAAGCCGACCACATGCGCCGCCGATTCGCCTTCGGGGTAAAAGCGCCGCGTATCCGGCACGAGCGTGATGCCCGCGCGCCCGATCTGCGCGATCCGCTCGCCCGTTTCCGCCTCCACCTGACGGCGCAGCAACACGAACCGCTTGCCCGAATCGATGCGCTTGTCCAGTTCGCCCGGCGTCATGTCGAGCAGACGCGCGATTTCGCCGCCGTGATCGCCATCGAAAAGACGCGGCGTGGCCCAGACTTCGTAGGTCGCGAGACTCACGGCGAGCATCGCGCCATTTCTATCGACGATGCGCCCGCGCGTCGCGGCCAGCGCCAGCGTGCGCTGATAGCGCTTTTGTCCCTCGCCGATGTAAAACCGATGGTCGATCACCTGCACCCACAGCGCGCGTCCGGCCAGCGCCATGAACGCCGCCGTCACGCCGATGACGACGAATCGCGAACGCCACGCGGGTAGCGTGCTCGTCAGCATGCGGCTGCGATGATGCGTGTGGAAATCGCTCGCGCCGCGCGTTTTCTTCTTGAACATCGATGCCTTTTTTTGAGGGATGTCAGGGCAAACGGGTTAGCGCGGCGCGTAGTGCATCCTTTGCGCCGGGTTCATCCGGCAGACGAATGCCGATTTCGTTTGCCAGCACGTGGAGCAGTTCGTCGGCATCGGCAAGTTCGCGTTTTTGCGTGCCTTCGCGCTCGTCGTGAATGCTCATCGCACGATTGAACAAGCCGATGCGCTGATTCGGCCCAAGCCGCGCCGCGAGTAAGTTATGCACGAAGATCGACTCCGGAAAGGTGGAGACGAAATGGTTCGACATTGCGTAGTCGGCCTGATATTGAGGATCGAGATCGAAGCGGTAGATGGACACCCATTGCCCGTCGATGAGCGTTTGCAGAATGAAGGCGGGCAGGGCGTCATCGTGCGTCGTGTCGGGTTCGAGGCGGAACGCGCCGTGCGGCGTGATCTGTTCGAGATTGCCTTTCAGCACGAGCGGAGATGAAAGCGTCATGCCGCCGAAACCGACATCGGCGAGATAACGCTGGCCGTCGATCTCGACGATCAGGCACATATGCGTGCGAGGCGGCATGTCCCTTGCCTCTCGCCCCCACAGGACGCGCCCCGCGTAGCTGCCGACGCGAAAACCCAGCGCTTCGAGTACGCTGCGAAAAAGCAGGTTGTGCTCGTAGCAGTAACCGCCGCGCCGGTTGAAGACCAGCTTGCGCTGGACCGACGCCAGATCGATACGCACTGGGCGTCCGAGCAGGACATCGAGATTCTCGAAGGGGATCGACTGAGGATGCAGCAGATGCAGCGCGCGCAAGGTATCGAGCGTGGGCGCGGGCCGTTCGCCGCCCTCGAAGCCAATGCGCGCAAAGTAAGCGGAAAGATCGATGGCGGTGTCTGATACGGTCATGTGTGTTCTCGATGATCGAAGCGCATTTTACGACACGAAAGCCTTCGCATTACAGAAGGCATACGTCAAAGACAAGTTAATGCCCGACTGCAATTGAACTGTGCCGCAACACCCGAGGTCTTTCCAGAAGCCCACGCAACGGAACCAGGAAGAACAAGCCATGCCGAATGAAAATCAGCCGAGTAAAGAAGCCGAAGCTAAGTCCGATTCCAAGCCGCTCGCCGGCAAGCATCCCGCGCCGCCTTGCACGCTCGTCATCTTCGGGGCAGGCGGCGATCTCACCAAGCGCCTGCTGATGCCCTCGCTGTACAACCTGTCCGCCGATGGCTTGCTCGATGACGGCATGCAGATCATCGGCGTGAATCACGGGCAGGAAGAAACGTCCGCGTGGCGCGACGAACTCACGCAAGCGCTGCGCAAGTTCGCTGCCGACAAGGCCAGCACGTTCCATACATCGCAACTGGATGAAAAGGCGTGGAGTTGGGTCGAACAGCGGCTCGAATATTTCGCGGGCGAGTTCGAGGAAGACGAAACTTTCGAACGCCTCAAGCAACGGCTTTCGCAGGCAAAAAGCGGCAACGTGGTGTTCTATCTGGCCGTGAGCGCGCGCTTCTTTGCGCCCATCGTCGAACATCTGGGGAAGGCCGGTCTGCTCGAAGAAAAGGATGGGAATTTCAGGCGGCTGGTGATCGAAAAACCGTTTGGCACGGACCTGGCCTCGGCGCGCGATTTGAATAAGTGCATCCTCAAGTTCGCGCAGGAAACGCAGGTGTATCGCATCGACCATTTTCTGGGCAAGGACACGGTGCAGAGCATTCTGGCCGTGCGCTTCGCGAACGCCATGTTCGAGCCGATCATGCGGCGCGAGTACATCGACAACGTGCAGATCACGGCGTCGGAAACCATCGGCGTGGAAGCGCGGGGCGCGTTCTACGAACAAACCGGCGCGTTCCGCGACATGCTGCCGAACCATCTGTTCCAGTTGCTCGGCATGGTGGCGATGGAACCGCCCAATTCCTTCGATGCCGAATCCGTGCGCGACAAGAAAGCCGATATCTTCGAAGCGATTCAACCGCTCAAGCCCGAAGACGTGGTGCTCGGTCAGTACGAAGCCGGTCCGGCCGGTCCCGGTTATCGCGAGGAACAAGGTGTGGCGAAGGACAGCCGCGTGGAGACTTACGCGGCGGCGCGCGTGCATATCGAGAACTGGCGCTGGGCAGGCGTGCCGTTTTATCTGCGTACCGGCAAGCGTCTGAGCGAGCGTCGCACGGAGATCAATATTCAACTGAAGGCCGTGCCGTTCCGCATGTTCCGCGATACGCCTGTGGATGCGCTCGTGCCGAACGTGTTCACCTTGCGTATCGATCCGGCGCACGGCACCACATTCGATTTCAACGTGAAAGTGCCTGGGCCGCTCATGCATATCGGCGCGGTGCAGTCTGCGTTCAACTACGACGATTTCTTCTCCGGTCGTCCGAACGTCGGTTATGAAACGCTGCTGTACGACTGCATGCTCGGCGATGTCACGCTGTTCCAGCGCGCGGACAGCATCGAAACGGCGTGGGCGGCGGTGGATCATGTGCTGCATCCCGACAGTTCGTTGCCGGTTCACGGCTATCCGGCGGGCAGCACCGGCCCGAAGGAAGCGGACGAACTGCTCGCCGCCGATGGCCGCTCGTGGCGCGCACTGACCGATGCGCATAAGAAAGATTGATCCATCGCGTCGCCTTCATTCTCATTCCAACGAACAGGGACAAAAACAATGAGCACGGAATCCCGCACCAAGCAGAAATCCCACGTCACGCCCGATCATCAGGCGATCAAGGCCGAGCGCATCCTCGCGATCGACGTAGGCGGCACGGGGCTGAAAGCCGCGATCATCGCCGCCGATGGCTCCATGCAGAGCGACCGCGTGCGCGTGGCGACGCCGCATCCGGCCAAGCCGGACGTGGTGGTCGATACGCTCATCGAACTGGTGAAACCGCTGGTCGAGACGCCGCCGACGCATATTTCCATCGGCTTTCCGGGCGTGGTGCGCGACAACGTCGTGCTGACCGCGCCGAATCTCGGCAATGAGCTATGGAAGGGCGTGCCGCTCGCGCAAATGATTTCCGAGCGGCTCGGCGGCGTGCCCGTGCGCATGATCAACGATGCCGAGATGCAGGGGCTCGCGGTCATCGAAGGGCACGGCATCGAGTTCGTATTGACCTTGGGCACCGGCGCGGGCACGGCGCTGTTTCGCGATGGCGAACTCATGCCGCATCTGGAGTTGTCGCATCATCCGATCACGAAGGACAAGAATTACGACGAGTACATCGGCAACGCGGTCAAGGAAAAGATCGGCAAGAAGCGCTGGAACAAGCGCGTGGAACATGTGCTCGATGTGCTCGCGGTCGTGGTGAATTTCGACAAGCTGTGGATCGGCGGCGGTAATTCGACGCAACTGAAGTTCGATCTGCCGAAGAACGTCGCGGTGGTGGACAACTCGGCGGGCATTGTCGGCGGCGCGAAGCTGTGGCATCCGCGTTCGGTGCGCGAGACGCGCCAGTTGCCGCACTTCAACACCCGTGACGGAGCGCATTGATGGACGCCCGACATGGTTTGCACAGCGTGTCCGGCGATCTGGACGCGGCGCTCGCGAAGCTCGCGCAGGTTCAACTCGTCGTGACCGATTGCGATGGCACGCTGCTCTACACGGACAAGTCGCTCGGCGAACGCGCGATCAAAGCCGTGCATGCCTTGCGCGAAGCGGGCGTGGAATTCACGGCGGCGAGCAGCCGGCCGGGCAAGGGCATGCGTCATATCGTGACGCCGCTGGGCGTCGATATGCCGTATGGCTCGTACAACGGCGGCAGTCTCGTCATGCCCGGCACGTGGGAAGTGCTGACCGCCCACAAGCTGCCGCGCGATGTCGTGCAGGACGCGCTCGAAACGCTCGACGCCGCGCATGTGGATGCGTGGGTGTTCATCGACGACAACTGGTATTTGACGAATCCCGATGGCACTTACGTGCCGCTGGAAACGCGCACGGTCGGTTATGAAGGCGTGCTGGTCAACCGTTTCGATAAGTTGGATTTGAACGCGGTGGACAAGATCGTCGGCTCGACGCCGGATACCGCGTTGATGGCGCGCGTCGAAGGCGACTTGCAGAGCAAATTGCACGGGCGCGGCCACGCGGCGCGCTCACAGGCTTATTACTGCGATGTCACGCATCAGGACGCCAACAAAGGCACCGCCGTGCGCGATCTGGCCGCGCGCGCGAACGTGCCGCTCGAACGCGTGGCCGTGCTCGGCGACATGGGCAACGACATGGCGATGTTCGAGATCGCAGGCGTATCGATCGCGATGGGGCAGGCGGCGGACACCGTGCAGCGCGCGGCGAGCCTCGTGTCGGCAAGCAATGACGACGATGGCTTCGCGGTCGCCATCGAGGCGTTGCTGGCGGTGCGTGAAGAAAAGTAGAAGCATCGACGCGGGCTGCGGGCGCAGAACGGCTCACGGGCCGCGTCGAGTAAGGTCATCCGCTCAGGGGTCAAAAACACGCGCGCCGCGGATCAGGCGTGCGTTCGGTGCATCGAAGATAAAAATCAACGACGGCGCATGGGTGCGCGCGTGGCGCCGCCGCTTGCACGTTCGTCTTTATGACGGAAGTTGATGCGGCCTTTGGTCAGGTCATAGACCGACAATTCCAGCGTCACGCGGTCGCCCGCGAGAATGCGGATATGGTTCTTGCGCATGCGTCCCGAAGCGTACGCGCCCACGACGACACCGTTGTCCAGCGTCACGCGGTAGCGGCTGTCGGGAAGGACTTCGTCCACGATACCGTCGAGTTCGATGAGTTCTTCTTTGGCCATGCGGGCTCCTTCTTGAAGTGGTAATGAGATCCAGCGTTGCAGCGTGCGTGCCCGGCTTCAATCGAACAGCGGCAGGGCGGGCACAGCGCATCGTCGCTGATGGTTCTAGTGGCGATGTAAAACAGGATACGGTGCGCCCGTGACGAAACGGCGGACGCGCTGGCAGACGCTAAACGGACGCGAAAGCGCGCGAACCCGTGGTCGTCCCTGCGCGGACTCCATCGGGCGTCTTTTTCAGGCTCAAGCGAGCTTGACGATCGCGCGTTGGACAACAGGGAAGGCGCCCTGAGTCCGGCTTGACCGGGACGGCGACATCGGCAAATGCGACGGAATCGAATATTGAAAGGCCCGTGCAAGGAAGCCGACGTGCTGATTGAGACGAGGTGAGACGAGACTGCCGGGAGTAACGTACTGCCCGTTCGAGCGGCATGACCTCATGTAAGGCCATGCACCGAGTTTTGCAAGTTTAACGTACTTGAAGGCAGAAAACTTCGTTTCGCCTGAATTTGCGCTGGTTAGAAAGCAAAACAGGTAAAAAAGTTCCGCGCCTGCTTACAAAGTTCTGGGCGTTCGGCAAATCAAAGCCAGCCGGCCTTTCGGAACCGCCAGTAAAGCCCGAGATCGACAATAAACATGACCGCGATGCAAAGCGGATAGCCATAAGGCAACTGCAACTCCGGAATGTCGTGGAAGTTCATGCCGTAGATGCCCGCGATCATCGTTGGCACGGCGAACAATGCCGCGAACGAGCCGAGCCGCTTGGTTACTTCGCTTTCCGCCAGTGCGATCAAGCCGAGATTCACTTGAATCGCAGTCACGATCATTTCGCGGCGTCCTTCGATGGTCTTGACGATGCGCAGCAGGTGATCGTAGACATCGCGGAAATATTCCTGCATGCCGGAGCACACACCCGGCGAACGCCCGCCATAGAGTTTGCTGACCGATTCCAGCAAGGGCGCGGTGTGATGCTGAAGAATAGTCAACTGCCGCTTGAGCGAATAAAGATCCTCGATGATCTCGCGCGACGCTGCCGAACCGTTCTGCTCGAAAATGCGCTCTTCCACCTCGTCGAGCTTCGCGCCGAGCGCTTCGAGCACGGGGAAATAACGGTCCACCACGGCATCGAGCACCGCATACATGACGAACGCCGGACCATGCTTGAGCAAATGCGGCTCGCGCTCGCAGCGCTTGCGCACTTCCTGAAAGCCTTCGGTCGTGCGATTGCGTACCGAAAGCACATAGTTCTTGCCGACGAACACGTTCATCTCGCCGACCAGCACGTCGCCTTCGTCATCGAATTCGACGGTGTGGAACACGGCGAACAGCGAGTCGCCGTATTCTTCGATCTTCGGCCGCTGATGCCCGTGCATCGCGTCTTCGACCGCGAGTTCATGCAGTCCGAACTGATGCGTCAGATGCGCCAGTTCGCCCGGACCGGGTTCCTTCAATGCAACCCAAATGAAAGATTCGGGGACATCGCGATAGTTGTTGATGTCGTCGATATGAACGTCCGCGAGTTTGCGTCCGTTCTGATAAGCCGCGCAATTGACCAGCATGGGGCGCCCTCTTGTCGGTTGATATGTGAATCACGCGCGGGGGGCGTTGCGTCCTGCAATGAATGCAATGGCAGGAGAAGCACATGAAGCGCGAGCGCGTGGCGTCCGTCTCTGTAAGAATCTTAGCGGATTTGCCTCGGGCCGCATGCTCGCGGTTTCCTTGACTGACGATCGATCAGCCTGCCGAATAATCCAGCGCGGGCAGCGTATCCGGCGACATGAGCGAGGGCACGCCGTTTTGCATGCTATCGAGCTTCGTGAGCTTGCCTTCGACCGTCGCGCCCACATCCATGCGGAGCTTCTGATAGTAGATATTGCCGTGAACGTGCGCGTTGGCTTGCAACTCGCAGAAGTGGGACACGTGTACGTCTCCGACCACGCGGCCGTTGATGATGACATCGTGCGCGCTGACGTTGCCGTGAATCGCGCCCTGATCGCTCACCACGAGCAGCGCTTCGTCGCCGGGACGGCCCGTGACATTGCCGGTGACCTGACCATCCATGCGCAGGCCTTCGCTGAATTCGAGATCGCCCGAGATATGGACGTTGTGCGCGATCAGCGTCGCGAGCTTGGAGGGCTTGACGCTTTGTGAGTCTTTCTTCGATGTGAACATGTCGATTCCTTTCGATGCGGAAGAGAAAGAATGAGACGATCGCGCCGCACCACGCCTGATCGCCGTGTTCGGGTCACTCGGGCTTGCGCTGCCGCTTCATGAACGTGAGGTCGGTCTGCAGTTTCTCGATCTGCGCTGCGTCCTGCTTCACGCGTTCTTCGAGCGCCGTGCGCGTGGCGGCTTCCTGATCGAGCGTGTATTGCGCGTGCGCCAGTTGCTCGCGCAAGGTCTGCTCGGAGACGGGCGGCGCGCACAGCACATCGAGTTTCTTGGCCTGCTCGCGCGAGTTCTTCAGTGCGAAGCCCGCCGCGCCGAGCGCGCCGATCGCGCAAATCGCGGCGATCACGCCGGGCACATAGGCCAGGCCGCGCTTGGGCGTGAGTGAATAGGTGTGCTGGGTGAGCTTGAGCGACACCCGCTTGTTGTCAGCCTTGCGCATGCGTGTGGTGCGAAAAGAGCATCAGATAAGGCTTGGGGTTGATCTGCGCGCCATCGACGATGACTTCGAAATGCAAATGCGGCCCGGTCGAGCGGCCGGTCGAGCCGATTTCGGCGATCTCGTCGCCGGGCATCACGTACTGGCCGGCCTGCACCAGCAGCTTCGACGCATGGCCGTAACGCGTCACGATGCCGTTGGCATGGCGGATGTCCACCGCGTTGCCATAGCCGCCATGTTCGCCCGCCTGAATCACGCGCCCGCCCGCGCTCGCCAGAATGGCGGTGCCGGTGGGCGCGACCAGATCCATCCCAGGATGAAAACTCAGCTTGCCCGTGAAGGGATCGAAACGATTGCCGTAAGGCGAGCCGAAGCGCGAGCCGGGCGCCGGATCGCGGCCGGGGAACGCCATGTAGGCCGCGTAGTGCGCGAGCGTCGCGTTTTGCAGCAGAGAAATTTTTTCGTCGAGACAGTTGACGATCTGCTCGGTCGCCTTCAGGCGCTGACGCGGATTGCCGGTGCGCGCGCTGCCGTTGTCGCACACGCGCGGCGGAAGTTCGGGGCCGCCCGAGCCATCGAGCGAGACGGTGGGGTCGTCGTTGTCGGGAAGCGGCGGGACATCGTGCACGCCGGAAGCGGCGCCCGTGCCGTTCGCGCCTTTGAGGCGCGCATCGAAATCGCGCAGTTCGCTCACTTGCGCGGACAGGTTTTCGACACGCGGCGCGAGTTCGAGCAGCGAGGCATTGATGTGTCCGAGCTGTTCGATCTCATACGAGCGGCGCGTGGCCAGCGCGTGCTCTTCGCCGAGATGGCTGCGCGCGAACGTGGTGCCGATGGCGATGCCCAACGCCAGCGCCGCGATCAGCAGCGCGATGACCGCGATGATCGCGATGATCCGCGCCGTGCGCGCTTCGACGAAGCGAATCCGCTGGCTCGATACCGAGCGCCGTGACCAGATGACGAACGCCATCAGCAAGCGCCGCGAAGGGAACCGGCTGCGGCTGCCGATTGAATTGAGGGTAAGAAAAAGCTAATAAAAATCACGGAGATAAAGCGCCGCCTCGCAGCGGATGGCTGAGAAAAATCAACGGGCGATTATGCCGTACCGATGTCCGTCCAATCATGTTTCATCTGGATATCGAAACAAAAAAATACGGATTTCACGCGTCATATTTTGTGCGCGTGAGTTGGCTGCCTGAAAGCAATGATTTGGGGGTGCGCGATTGCGCCCAACGAAGCGCGCTTATACTCGAAAAACACCCAACTTAAATAAAGGAGACAGTCGTGAATATTGCTTCAGAACATCCGGCGCAGAGCGCTTCCGTGCGCACCGCGAAGCTGCTGATCGATGGCGCGTTCGTCGAGTCGAACACAAAGGAGTGGCGCGATATCGTTAATCCGGCGACGCAGGAAGTGGTAGGCCGCGTGCCCTTCGTCACGATGGACGAAGTGAACGCCGCCGTCGCCGCCGCGCAAAAGGCATTCAAGACGTGGCGCACGACGCCGCTCGGCGCGCGCATGCGGATCATGCTCACGTTCCAGGATCTCGTGCGCAGGAACATGAAGCGGGTCGCGCAAACGCTGACCGCCGAGCAGGGCAAGACGCTTGCCGATGCCGAAGGCGATATCTTTCGCGGTCTCGAAGTGGTCGAGCACGCGTGTTCCATCGGCACCTTGCAGCAGGGCGAATTCTCGGAGAACGTCGCGGGCGGCGTGGATACCTACACGCTGCGTCAGCCGATCGGCGTGTGCGCGGGCATCACGCCCTTCAATTTTCCCGCGATGATCCCGCTCTGGATGTTCCCGATGGCGATCGTCTGCGGCAACACCTTCGTGCTCAAGCCGTCCGAGCAGGACCCGCTCTCGACCATGGAACTGGTCGAACTCGCGCTCGAAGCAGGCGTGCCCGCGGGCGTGCTCAACGTCGTGCATGGCGGCAAGGATGTGGTCGATGCCATCTGCACGCATCCCGATATCAAGGCAATTTCTTTCGTGGGTTCGACGGCGGTCGGCACGCACGTCTACAACCTCGCCAGCCAGCACGGCAAGCGCGTGCAATCGATGATGGGCGCGAAGAATCACGCCGTGGTGCTGCCGGACGCCAACAAGGAACAGACGCTCAACGCGCTCGCGGGCGCGGGGTTCGGCGCGGCGGGGCAGCGTTGCATGGCGACGTCGGTGGCGGTCTTCGTCGGGGCATCGAAGGACTGGATTCCGGAGTTGGTGGAGCGCGCGAAATCTTTGAAGGTGAATGCTGGAATCGAACCGGGGACGGACGTCGGGCCGGTCGTGTCGAAGGCGGCAAAGGAGCGCGTGCTCGGGCTGATCGGGCGCGGCGTGGAAGAGGGCGCGACGCTCGCGCTCGATGGACGTGGCGTCGCGGTCGACGGATACGAAGCGGGCAACTTCATCGGACCGACGATTTTTACCGGCGTCGATACGAACATGACCGTGTACAAGACCGAAATCTTCGGCCCCGTGCTGTGCTGCGTGGAAACCGCGACGCTCGATGAAGCCATCGACCTCGTGAACCGCAATCCGATGGGCAACGGCGTCGGTCTCTTCACGCAGAGCGGCGCGGCGGCGCGCAAGTTCCAGAGCGAGATCGATGTCGGGCAAGTGGGCATCAACATTCCGATTCCGGTGCCCGTGCCGTACTTCAGTTTCACGGGTTCGCGCGGTTCGAAACTGGGCGATCTCGGGCCGTATGGCAAGCAGGTCGTGCAGTTCTACACGCAGACCAAGACCGTCACCGCGCGCTGGTTCGACGACGCCACCGTCAATGACGGCGTGAACACGACCATCGCATTGCGCTAAGGAGAATAACGATGCAGATCGGTTTTATTGGCTTGGGCCATATGGGCGGTCCGATGGCCGCGAACCTGCTCAAAGCGGGACACGCGGTGAATGCGTTCGATCTTTCCGCGCGCGCGCTGGAAGCGGCGAAGGCGGCAGGCGCGACGCTCGCCGCCACGCCGAAAGCGGCGGCGCAAAACGCGGAAGTGGTCATCACCATGCTGCCCGCCGCCGCGCACGTGAAGGCGGTTTATCTGAACGATGACGGCGTGCTCGCGGGCGTGGGCGCGGGTGTGCCGCTGATCGACAGCAGCACGATCGATCCGGCGACGGCACGCCTCATCGGCGAAAAGGCGCGCGCGCAAGGCAATCCGTTCGCGGATGCGCCGGTTTCCGGCGGCGTGGTCGGCGCGCAGGCGGGCACGCTCACTTTCATGGTTGGCGCGGAAGAAGCGTTGTTCGAGACATTGCGCCCCGTGCTGGCCGGCATGGGCAAAAACATGGTGCGATGCGGCGAAACCGGCACGGGTCAGATTGCCAAGCTCTGCAATAACCTGCTTTTAGGGATTTCCATGATCGGTGTTTCCGAAGCGATGAAGCTCGGCGAAAACCTTGGCATCGATCCGACGAAATTGGCGGGCATCATCAATACTTCTACCGGGCGCTGCTGGAGTTCGGATACGTGTAATCCCTATCCGGGTATTGTCGAAACGGCGCCTGCATCGCGCGGCTATAGCGGCGGTTTCGGCGCGGATCTCATGCTCAAGGATCTGGGCCTTGCCGTCGATGCCGCGCGCAGCGTTCGCCAGCCCGTTTTCATGGGCGCGCTGGCACAACAGTTGTATCAGTCGATGAGCCGGCAAGGACTGGGCGGAATCGATTTTTCGGGCATCATCAAGCTATACGGAGACGTTGAGTAACCCAAACGATCGCTTAATTCGGCATGCACGCGCATGCCGAAATAGTTAAGCGGACTACTAAAAATATAATTGCTTCACTAAGCTGCATTGCACCATGCGCCTTGCATTGCCTTATCAGGCGCGATCATCGGGATAACGATGATTCGCTTTCCAAAAAATTGACCTATTCTAAGAGCACGACGTCCGCGCGCCATTCGGTTTCGAAGCACGCCATGCGTCATGGGCAGGTTAATCCGATGAGGAGTACGCGATGCAAGTCTCTCGACATTTGAATATGGAATTGCGGCACGCCACGGTGCCGACTTATGTAGCCAGCTATTTCTTCCCGCTGCTGCTTCTGGCATACGAAATCTGGCGTGTCGGTTCCTGGGTCGCGGTCAACGGCTTCAACTTCAGCAACTTCAACGCGATGGGTTATGAGTTCGCGCTGATGATCGCCGTGTTCTGCATGCAGGTAATCGTGGAAATCGCGTTCTTGGCCGGTGCCGTATTGACCAAGCACAAGGACGTGGGCCATCGTCTGGCGAATCTGCTTTTAGGTTTGTTCTGCTCGATGGTGGTGTTGGGTTTCGACCTTGCACTGCAATATGGTTTGAGCGGAAGTTAAAGGCTTGGCGCGAATAGTTTGACTATTTGTGCTTAAGAAACGGAAAGGCCGATTGCTGCGAAGCAACCGGCCTTTTTATTTGCGCTGCACTATTAATTCTTTAGTAGCCCGCTGCACTCGGTAACGCAGGCGGCTTTTCCGAACGTTCCTCATAGCATTTACGGTCTGCGTCCTTAAGCGCAGCGCGCAAACCTTCTTCGACGACCGGATGATAAAACGGCAGCTTGAGCGTCTCGTCCAGCGTCAATTCCAATTGAATGGCCCACGCGAGCAAATGCCCGAGATGTTCCATCGCCGGGCCGCAGCCTTGTGCGCCGCGCAGCCTGCCGGTTTTTTCGTCGGCATAGACGTGAAGCAGGCCGCGATTCTGACGCATCACGCGGCTTCGGCCCTGTGTTTCGAATGAGACTTCGCCGGTCACCGTCATCTGACGGTCGAGTTTTTCATAAGGTGTTCCAACCATCGCGACTTGCGGTTCGCAGAACACCAACGAGAACGGCACTTTGCGCTTGACGGGCTGCACATCGGGGAAACGGCCAGCGTTGTCGCCTGCGAGCTTGCCTTCGTCGGCGGCATCGTGGAGCCACGGGCGCGTGCCGTCGCAATCGCCTGCGATGAAAATCGCGCTGTCGCCGCATTGCATGGTGGTTTCATCGAACAGAGGCACGCCCTTGTCGTTCAGTTCGATGCCCGCGTTTTCCAATGCAAGCGGCTTCAGGTTCGGCGCGCGCCCGGTCGCAGCGAGCACGAGATCGAAGGTTTCCTCGCGTGCTTTGCCATCCGGCGTTTTGAAGCGGAGATAGGGCTTGCCGTCGCGCAAGGCCATTTCGTCGAAATGCGCGTCCGGGTCGAAATAGAATTCGTCGGAAAGGGCGGCGGCGAGCGTGTCGCGCACGGGTGCATCGGAAAGGGAAGCCGCGCCGCCGCCTTTGCCGAACACGAACACATCGAGTTCGAGCCGCGAAAGCGCTTGGCCGAGTTCGAGCGCGATCGGTCCCGCGCCGAATACCGCGATACGACGCGGCAACGTGCGTTGCTCGAATAATTCGTCACTCGTGATGAGCGCATCGCCGAAAATGTGAAGTTCGTCGGGAATCGCAGGCTTTGCACCCACCGCGATCACCACGCGCTGCGCGTTCAGCTTGAGATCGCCCACGATCAGTTCGGATGGCGAAGCAAAACGCGCCTGTCCGCGCACGATGGCGTCATCGGGAAACGATTCGACTTCCTTCAGCACGCTGCCCACGAAATGATCGCGTTCTCGACGCACATAATCGAGCACGCGCGCGATATCCGCTTCGAGCGCATGCGTGCCTTCGATACCGCGCGGCGCGAGCGCGCGGGCATCGTGCAGACCGTTCGCCGCCGCCAGCAGCAGCTTCGACGGCATGCAGCCCACGCGTGCGCAGGTCGTGCCGAATTCGCCGCTCTCGATCAGCACGGCATTCGCGCCGGCTTCGCTCGCCGCGCGATAAGCGGCCATGCCCGAAGTCCCTGCGCCGATCACGGCGACATCCACATTGCGTTCTTTCACTGAGTTCCCCGTTCGTTTTTTATCGTGGATTCAGCCGTTATCCGCGAATCCCGGATACAGCGTCATGCCGCCATCGACGAACAGCGTCGTGCCGACCACGTAATCGCTTTCGTCGGAAGCGAGCCACACGGCCGCGCGCCCGATATCCTCGACTTCGCCGACGCGTCCATACGGAATCAGCGTCAACAGCTTTTGCAGCGCTTCCGGCGAATCCCACGCGTCCTTGTTGATGGGCGTTTTAATCGCGCCCGGCGCAATCGAATTCACGCGGATGCGCTGCGGCGCGACTTCCTGCGCGAGCGATTTCATCATCATCAGAATGCCGCCTTTGGACGACGCGTAGTTCACATGGCCCGCCCACGGAATGACTTCGTGAACCGAACTCATGCAGATGATCTTGCCGAGCGCCTTGGAAACCGCACGCGGTCCGCGCCGCTCGAATTCGCGCACTGCGCGCCGCGCCGTGAGAAATTGCCCGGTGAGATTGGTGTCGATCACGCGACGCCAGTCGTCCAGCGTCATCGTGGCGAATTTCGCGTCCTTTTGCATGCCGGAATTGGCCACGACGATATCCACCGTGCCGAAACGCGCGATGGTGGCGTCGAACATGGCATCGACCTGCGCTTCGTCGGAAACGTCCGCGCCGACCGCGAACGCTTCGCCGCCCGACGCCTTGATCTCGTCGGCAAGCTGCTCAGCGGGTTCCGCGTGCGAGTGATAGTTGATGGCGACCTGCGCACCGGCATCCGCGAGCGCTTTGGCGACGCCCGCGCCGATGCCCGAACTTCCGCCGGTCACGAGCGCGATCTGGCCTGCAAGGGTTTTCTGCATGGGCGGTTTCGAGTGGTGAGCAACTCACCGAACGAAGCACGGAACGCGCCCGCCGCGCCGCGCGTGTCAGTCGGGGAGAAGCCCGCGATAGACTTCCGTGTACTCCTGCGCCGCCGCTTCCCAGCCGAAGTTCTGGTCCATCGCGCGGCGAGCAACCGCTTTCCAGTCCGCACGCCGTGCTTTCAACGCGAACGCCCGCCGGATCGCGCCGACGATGCCCGCGCGATCGAAGGTATCGAACGTGAAGCCGGTGGCGAGTTCATCGGCAAGATTTTCGAGCGACGAATCCACCACGGTATCCGCCAGCCCGCCCACGCGATGCACCAGCGGCGGCGAACCATACGCCAGCGCATAGAGTTGCGTCAGCCCACACGGCTCGAAGCGCGATGGCACCATCACCACGTCGCTGCCCGCGATGATCGAATGCGACAGCGTTTCATCGAAGCCGAGTTCCACCGCCACCGAACCCGGATGCGCCGCCGCCGCGTTCTTCATGCCGTTTTCGAGCGCCGGGTCGCCGGTGCCGAGCACGACGAGCTGCCCGCCGCGCTGCACGATATCCGGCACCGCCGAAAGCAGCAGGTCGAGGCCTTTCTGCTCGGTCAAACGGCTCACCACGCCGAACAGCAGCGCGCCATCATCGCGCGTCAGGTTCATGCGGTCCTGCAACGCCGCCTTGCATTTCGATTTCGCCGATGGCTTCGCCGCCGTGTATTTCGCCGCGATGCTGTCATCGCCCGACGGACTCCAGATCGAATAATCGACGCCGTTCAGAATGCCGGTGATGTCGTGCGTGCGGTTTTGCAGCAAGCCGTGAAGGCCCGCGCCGTGCGTCTGCGTCTGGATTTCGCGTGCGTAGGTCGGACTGACTGTGGTGATGCGGTCGGCGTAATACAGCCCGGCTTTCAGGAACGAGACAAGGCCGTAGAACTCGACGCCATTTACCGCGAAGAAATCGGCAGGCAATTGCAGCGCGCCGAATTCGGACGCGGGAAAGGTGCCTTGATAGGCAAGGTTATGCACGGTCATCACGCTGGCGACGCGCGCCGCGCCGCCACGTTCGAACGCGCGCAGATACGCCGGTGCGAGCCCCGCATGCCAGTCGTGCGCATGGACGATATGCGGTTTCCACGCCGGATCGGCACCCGTCGCGATGCGCGCGGCAGCCCAGCCGAGCAGCGCGAAACGCCGGTCGTTATCGGCATACGGCCGATGCGCGGCATCGAGATAAGGATTGCCGGGGCGATCGTAAAAGGCATCCGCGCGCACGACGTACACCGTCACGCCGTGCGGTTCCAGCACGCCACGTTCGAGCCTGATTCCATCGATGCCGAACGCGGCGCCCAGTTCCGCGACCGGTTCGAGATCGCGCAGTCCGTCCAGCACGGCGGGGAAAGCGGGCAGCACGACGCGCGCGTTCGTGCCCAGACGAGATTGCGCGGGCGGCAAGGCGCCCACGACATCGGCGAGGCCGCCGGTTTTCAACAGAGGAAACATTTCTGCTGCGGCATGCAGCACGCAAACGGTCATCGGCGCTCCTGTCGTCGGTTATTTTCAAAGCGTTGATCGAAGCGGCGCGCGCGCCGCTTCGCATGACAGGCGACGGCTACAGACGGGCGAGCGCGTCCCGCGTGACCAGCACCACGCCCGACTCGGTGCGGAAAAAGCGGCGTGCGTCTTCTTCCGGGTCCTCGCCGATCACGAGGCCTTCCGGCACCGTGCAACCCCGGTCGATCACCACGCGCTGTAATCGGCAACTCGCCCCGATCGTCACCTGCGGCAACAAGACTGCCTCATTGATGTTACAGAACGAGTGGACCCGCACCGCCGACGAAAACACCGACTTCGACACCTGCGAGCCGGAAATCACGCAACCGCCGCAGACCATGAGATTGGTGATCGCGCCTTGCTGACCGTTCAGGTCGCGCACGAACTTGCCCGGCGGCAACTGTTCCTGATTGGTCCAGATCGGCCAGTTGCGGTCGTACAGGTCGAGTTCGGGAATGGTCGAGGCGAGATCGAGATTCGCGGACCAGTAGGCGTCCACCGTGCCGACATCGCGCCAGTAGGCGGGCGCGTCCGGGTCGGTGCTCGATGTCACGCACGACATGCCGAACGGATGCGCGATGGCCTTGCCCGTGGTCACCACGCGCGGAATGATGTCCTTGCCGAAATCGTGATCCGTGTTCGACTGCTCGATGTTGTCCTGAAGCATCTCGTAGAGATACTTCGCGCTGAACACGTAGATGCCCATGCTCGCGAGCGCCACATCCGGCTTGCCGGGCATGGCGGGCGGATCGGCGGGCTTTTCGAGGAACGCGGTGACGCGGCGGTTTTCATCGACGTGCATCACGCCGAAGGCCACCGCGTCCATGCGCGGCACTTCGATGCAACCCACCGTGCAGTCCGCGCCGCTCTCGACGTGGTCCAGCACCATGCGCGTGTAATCCATCTTGTAGATGTGATCGCCCGCCAGCACGATCACGAACTCCGGCCCAATGGAACGCACGATGTCCAGGTTCTGGTACACCGCGTCCGCCGTGCCGCGATACCAGCTCGAATCCACGCGCTGCTGCGCCGGCCAGATATCGATGAACTCGTTGAACTCGCCGCGCAGGAAACCCCAGCCGCGCTGCAAATGGCGAATGAGCGAATGCGCCTTGTACTGCGTGACCACGGCGATGCGCCGGATGCCCGAATTCAGGCAGTTGGACAGCGCGAAATCGACGATGCGGTACTTGCCGCCGAAGTGGACCGCGGGCTTGACCCGTTTGTCCGTGAGCGGCCCAAGGCGTGTGCCGCGCCCGCCGGCGAGAACGATTGCGAGGGTCGACTTTTGCAAATCGGTGCGATTCTTAGCCTGCGTCTCCATACCAGCCTCCTGATTTGACCTGCGACTGTTGGTTGTCGGTGCGTTCTTGCTGGTTCGTGTGTCCTCGTCGAGGTTCTATGCGTGCGGTCAGCCTCTGCGCGAATGGCCGCGGCTTTCCGGTTGCGAATGCGACAGAGCATTATCCGGCGCGCATCCGGATTCGTGTGCCCGAGTCGTTTCTTTTTTTGTTTCTAGTGCGATGAATGCGCTTGAGCGGGCTTGTTCCTGCTTACCGGCAACTTCGGCGAGCAAGCCATGTGCCGAACGTCCATGCATCGCCGATATGTTGCAGCGGCGCGACCCACGAAGCACCGCGCCGCAATTTATCGCGGCCTCGCCATGCCGCAGTGCGTCGAGCCACGGCACAATACGGAATTGACGCGCTTCGATGCCCGTCAGGCGATTCATTCGCGTGCTCCGGGAGAGCGGTGCCACGCAGTGACGCACAAGCGGCAGGCCAGCCGCCGTCCGAATTTAGCCGAACTACGCAGTCGGGAATACAAACATGAACAACGTCCTGAGTATCCAGTCGCATGTGGTGTTCGGCCACGCGGGCAACAGCGCCGCGGTTTTTCCCATGCGCCGCCTCGGCGTGAATGTCTGGCCGCTCAATACCGTGCAGTTCTCCAATCACACGCAATACGGGCGCTGGACCGGTCAGGTGTTCGACGCTGCGGAGTTGGAAAAGATCATCGATGGAATCGGGGCGATTGGCGTGCTGGCGCGCTGCAATGCCGTGCTGTCCGGCTATCTCGGCTCGCCCGAGCAAGGGCAGGCGGTGGTGGAAATCGTCAAGACGGTGAAGGCGGTGAATCCGCGCGCGCTCTTTTTCTGCGATCCGGTGATGGGCTCGAACCCGAGCACCACGGCCGGTTGCACCGTGGCGCCGGGCATCGAGGATTTTCTCGTCACGACCATGCCCGAGTTCGCCGACGCCATGATGCCCAATCACATGGAACTGGAAAAGCTCGCAGGCCGAAGCATCGAAACCGTCGAGGAAGCGGTGGATGCCTGCCGCGAAGTCATCGCGCGCGGTCCGCGCATGGTGCTGGTGAAGCATCTGCTCGACCGCAACAGCCGGGCGGACACCTTCAACATGCTGGCCGTTGGTCCGAGCGAGGCGTGGTTCGCGCAGCGCCCGCTGTATCCCTTCGCGCGGCAGCCGGTGGGCGTGGGCGATCTCACGAGCGCGGTGTTCGTCGCGCGCACGCTGCAGGGCGACTCGATGCGCGTTGCGCTCGAACACACGCTCGCGGCGGTGAACGCAGTCGTGAAGGCCACTTACGATGCGGGCCGCTATGAGTTGGAGATCGTCGCTTCGCAGGATGAGATTGCGCATCCGACAGACCGGTTTCCGGCCATCCGCGTGTCGGGAACGG
The DNA here is from genome assembly GCF_057612605.2 of Caballeronia sp. A2-2. Classification (NCBI taxonomy): domain Bacteria; kingdom Pseudomonadati; phylum Pseudomonadota; class Betaproteobacteria; order Burkholderiales; family Burkholderiaceae; genus Caballeronia; species Caballeronia sp. A2-2. The sequence goes on from NZ_CM172588.1 coordinate 631,233, forward strand.
ACGTGGAGAAGCGGCGTCTGGGTCTGTCGTCGAGCGGATTCGGCGTTTAAGCGCTTGCGGCTGCGGCCATTGCTTCGAAGTTGGCGGGCGTCGCGAAGGCCAGATATTGGGCCTGCATCTCGGGCGTAAGGAATTCGAGCATCGTCGAGTTATCGATCCAGAATTCGATCACGTCGAAGAAATTCCGGCCGCGCGAGCAGCGCACCGCACGCCAGCCTTCGCGTTCGCCGATGGCAAGCACTTGCTCCGCGCTCAGCGGCGTCGCAATGGCCATGTGAAACGCGCTGTACTGGCGCGGCTCGCTCGGGCCATCGCCGAAGCTCACCGACTCTTCGCGTCCGCCGCCCGGCGTGATCACGCGATCATGCGGATACACCTCGATGATGGTGCCGCGATCGTCGCCCGCGACCGCCATCCACGCACCGGGAAACGACGGAAAGGGCGCGGCGAAACCGCCCCACATTTCAGCGAGGACGTGCGCGACATGACGCGGGTCGCGGCCGGGAATGGAGGCATGGAAGATCATCGGGAAACTCCGCTTCGGTGAGAGAACAAGCCATGAAAGAGATGCGATCGACGCGACCGCGATGCTTTCATATTGTCGGGAAAGCTGTCAATTCGGACTGCCATATGAAGTCGCGCGTTGACAGATTCGCGTCTTGTTTTCGAAGGTGTTTTCGTCTGATGTTGATCTTGGTTTCGACTAAGCGCTGACAGAAAAATGCGCGATGTCTTTCGTAAGCCGCGCCGCATCGCTTAGAAAAATGCCGTGTGGCGCGCCTTCGTAGACGATGAGCTTCGCGTTCGGAATCAGACGTGCCGTTCGGCGCGATGTTAGTTCGAGCGGGTTCGAGGTATCGGCATCGCCTTGAACGATCAGCGTTGGCACGGCGATATCCGGCAACTCCGCGCGAAAGTCGCCCGTCATCACCGTTTCGTTGCAATGAAGCAGCGCGTGATGCGACGTGCGCAGCGCCATTTCGCGAATCCATTCGATCATTGCGTCGGACACGTTCGGGCCGGCGAAGGGCCGCGCGTTTTCGGCGAGCCATCGCGGATAGTCGTTCATCAGATCGTGCTGGAAGGCATCGGCGTATTCGCGTGGCACGCCTTCGGGGTTATCGGGCGCGGCGCCGAGCATCGGCACGGTCGAGGCGATCAGCACAAGACGCGAAACGCGTGCATCGCCGTGACGCGTCAGATAGCGCACGGCTTCCGCGCCGCCCATCGAATAACCGGCGAGCGTGATGTCGTGCAGATCGAGCGTATCGATGAGCGCGGCGAGGTCATCGGCCAGTGTGTCGTAGTCGTAGCCGCTGCCCGGATCGGACGATCTTCCATGCCCGCGACGGTCATACGCAATACATCGAAAGCCTTGCTGAACGAGTGGCAGCATCTGATACGCCCACATATCGCTTGGCAATGAATAGCTCGGCACGAACACGATCGTGCTGCCATTGTCTTGCGCGCGTGCGGGCAGCCAGTCGCGATAAAACAGTTCGACGCCATCGCGCGTCTGGATGAAATTCGGGCGGTTCGTTTCCATTTGCGTCTCCTCGAAGAAAGGGCTGTTCAACGTGGAGGCATCGTCGCAAGATGGACGCGCGGCGGCAATTACGCGAGAGGTAAAAAAAAGCCGCCCAGGGAAGGCGGCGAGAGCGCGTCCGGTTGCGAGACTTCCCGGTCGGGGACGGACGCGTGAGGAGACAGAGACCGAGTGGAAGTATGGCAAACGCAGATGACGCGCTCAATGTGGAATATGTAGCAGTGCGTTTCAATCTGACCTTGGGTCGTTGCGTGAATCGGTCGCTGCGAACGTTGCAATTTGAAACTTTTTTGCCGTGCATGGATGCTCGATCCGATACACTACGCGCCCTTCGTTTCATCGATTGATCGCACTGCCTTATGGATTCGACTTTGCTAAGCAGTACCGTTCCAGACGACGCTCGACATGCCCTGCAACTCGCGCTGAACATTCGCAACGCTTGCGATTGGGCCGCGCTGGAGCGTTTCTGTATCGATGCGCGGCAGCGTTTCCCGCACGATATCGAACTTGCGTGGCAACTAAGTCATTGTTATTGGCTGCGTCATGACAGTGAGGGCGCGGAAGCGGTCATGCGTGAAGCGGCATCGGGTCAGCCGGTGGATGCCAATGCGTTGAAGGCGATCGCGTTCTATATGAGCGAGCAAGCCCGTTTCGATGAAGCCGAAGCGATGTATCGCGAAGCACTCTCATTGGATTCCGGCGATGGCACGATCGCAGTCGATCTCGCGGATCTCGAACTGCGTCGCGGCGCGTGGCGCGAAGGGTGGACGCGCTTCGAACGCCGTCTCGAACGTGCGCGCGTGCAGAAGAACGTCGTGCGTTTTGTCGAAAACGAGGTGCCGCGCTGGCGCGGGGAATCGCTCGCGGGCAGGCGCATCGTCGTGTATAGCGAGTTGGGCATCGGTGACGATATCCAGTTCGTGCGGCTTTATCCGCGCTTCGCGGAAGCGATTCGACGCATCGGCGGCGAGGCTTGTCTGGCTGTGCGTTCGGCGTTGTATCCGCTCGTGCGGCGTTTCGTGGCGGATTGCATCGCGATTGAATCGAACGAACTAAGCGGCTCCGATTACAGTCTGGGCATGATGAGCATGCCGCTGGCGCTCGGACTCATGCCATCGCAAATAGATGGCAATCCTTATCTTGATGTCGAGCCGGAACGTATCGATGCATGGCGAAGCTGGCTCGCGTCAGATGGCAAGCGCGCGCTAAAGGTCGGTCTGGTGTGGGCAGGAAGTCCGACGCACCGTCGCGACAGTCAGCGCAGCATGCCGGTCGATGCGCTCGCGCCGCTCTGGCATTTGTCTGACGTGACGTATTACACCGTCGCGCCCGGCCGCGATGCCGATATCGCTTCGATGCGCGCGGCAGGCGCAAATCTCGTCGAAGCTGCGCCGCATTATCGTGAGGATTTCCACGATTCCGCCGCGCTCGTCTGCGCGCTCGATTTGCTGGTGACTGTGGATAGCTCGCCGCTGCATCTGGGCGGCGCGCTCGGGCGTCCGGTGATCGGGATGCTCGATCGGACGTCGCACTGGTGTTGGGGCTTTGGAGAAACGCAACCGTGGTATGACTCGGTTGCGTTGGTGCGTCAGCATCGCGCGGGCGACTGGACGCCGGTGATGGCGCGCGTCGCGGATGAACTCGCGCGACGCGCTTCGCTCAGGAACGCCTGAGTCTGATTATTGGCACGCGTCCGAAGTCATCAAACGCGGATAGCCCGGCTGGTTCGAATCGATCGTGCTCACGCATGCGCCTTCCTGCAAATCGAGCGTGCTGTCGATGTCGCGCTTCGCGCCGTCCTTCATCTGCACGCTGTAGCGGTACACCTTCGCGGTTTGCTCCGGGCTCTTCTGGAACAGACTCGTGAGGTCGAAACTCAAGCCCGCGCCCGCGCCGATGCCACTGAACCCGCTGCCGCCGAAGCCACCGCCGCCCACGCCGACCGACGGACCCGACGAACCGTTCGCGCTGGTCGTCACGGTCGTCAGATAGTGTTTCGCCGCGATGCGTCCGTTCGCGAGCCTGCCGTCCGACGGCAGCGCGGTGGAAGCGTCCGGCGCGCTGGCGCATGCCGCGAGCAGCGCGAGCAACGTGGCCGCCGCGCCCATGCGCGTCAGGCGTTTCAGATTGAACTTATGTGATTTCATGACAGCCTCTTGCGCGCTTCACGCGCGCTGTGTGGAACCCTCGATGGAACGCGTGTTCCGGGCCGGCGTCATGCGAGCGAAACGGCGCGCGAAAAAAATGCCGCCTTGAATTCAGGGCGGCATTCTCAGCGTGATGCCTGTCAGCCAGCAGTCCGGCATGCGCATCCGAGGGAGGCGAATGCGCGGCGCGAATGGTGACCGAAGGCGCGCGTCAATGAAATTGGATTGATCCGATTCCTCGGAATTGTTCGATGTCGGCGCTTCTTATTCCTTCAGCAAGTAATCGACGATGGCATCGCACACGCGGCCGAACATCTGCGTGCCGGTGACGGTCGGGCATCCACGCGCGCGGGCCGCTTCGATGAACGGCGTGACGGGCGGTTTCGTGACGACATCGCCGACGAAGGTTTTGGCGTCGAGGCGTGAAACGTCGATGGGCAGCGCATCGCCCGGACGCATGCCTGCTGGCGACGCGTTCACGACGATGTCGTACGTTTCCGCGCCCGCGTCATCCGCGATGCTCACCGTGCCGTGGCCCAGCGCGGCCAGCCGCGAGACGAGGGCGGTGGTGCGCGCATCGTCGAATTCGCGGATGGCGAGCGACGCCACGCCCGCATCCACCAGCGCGTGCCCGATGGCCGAGCCCGCGCCGCCCGCGCCGATCAGCAACGCGCGTTTGCCCTGCGGCTGACAACCCGCGTCACGCAGCGCCGCGACCATCGCGACGCCGTCCGATGCGCCGCCGTGCCACGTGCCGTCCTCGTTGCGCTTGAGCATGTTGACCGCGCCCAGGAATTCGCCTTCCTTCGTGAACGACTTGCAGAAGGCGCTGGCGGCGAACTTGTGCGGGACCGTGACGATGACGCCATCGCAGTTCTGCATCGGCGCGACGCCGGCGAACCACGTTGCGAGGTCTTTCGGCGCGACGTGCGCGGGAATCACGATGGCGTCCGTGCCGGTCGCGCGCATGGCGGCGGTCACGCCCGAGGGCGATTTCACCTGCGCGATGGGATCGCCGACGATGTAGTACACACGTGTGGCGCCGGTCAGGCCGGCATCGAGGGAAGGGGAGAAGGATGTGTCCTGCGACATGCTGCGTTGTCTCCTGTTGGGCTCGCGTGGTTTGGATCGCGCCACGGGCCGAATCGAAATGTAAAAATGGATGATGAATCGTAGTTGAATTTGGAATTGCGTTCAACAAATTTGGCCATTCAATTCAAGGCAACTAACCGTCGATCTTTTCCTTCGCGGCGAGGTTGCCCGACTCGTCTCGGAAAAAAAGCTTCCATCACATCCAAATGTGGAATAGCATTCCAACATTAAAGAAAGTTCCAGCGAGACCTACGGAGCCTGACGATGTTGGAGACGCAGCAAAACACGCCGAACATAGAGCAGCTAAGTTGCGATGTCCTCGTGCTTGGCTCCGGCGCGGGCGGTTTATCCACTGCCGTGACCGCAGCCGCGCAAGGGCTGTCGGTGATCGTGTGCGAAAAGGAAGAGGTATTCGGCGGCACGACCGCGTGGTCCGGCGGCTGGATGTGGATTCCGCGCAATCCGCTCGCGGTGCGGGCAGGGATCGACGAAGATGCGGATCAACCGCGCACGTATCTGCAAAACGAACTCGGCGCGCACTTCGACGCCGCGAAAGCCGATGCGCTGATCGAGCACGGTCCGCGCATGATCGAATTCTTCGAGCGCCATACGTCGATGCGCTTCATCGACGGCAATCGCATTCCCGATTTCCACACGACGCAAGGCGCAGCCACCGGCGGCCGTTCCGTCTGCGCGATGCCGTTCGACGGACGCGAACTCGGGCCTTTGATTCGCAAGCTGCGCCCGCCGCTCATGGAAACGACGGTGAACGGCATGGCGATCGCGTCGGGTCAGGATCTCGCGCATTTTCTCAACGCGACGCGTTCGTTGCGCTCGGCGTGGCACGTCGCGAAACGCTTCATCCGGTTCGGGTGGCACACGCTGCGTCATGGCCGTTCGATGCATCTGGTCAACGGCAATGCGCTGATCGCGCGACTGCTGAAATCGGCGGCTGATCGCGGCGTGCAGCTCAAGACGCGCGCGAAGGCGGTGAGCCTGTTGCGAGATCGCGATGCAAACCGCGTGACCGGCGCGCGCGTCGAGATCGAAGGCACGTTGCATGAGATTCACGCGCGACGCGGCGTGGTGCTTGCATGCGGCGGCTATCCGCACGACATCGCGCGACGTGCGCGTACGTTCGATGTCAAGGAACACTGGTCCGCCGCGCCGAAAAGCAATACCGGCGACGGCATTCGCATCGGCGAAGCGGCGGGCGGGCATTTCGACGCATCGCTGGAAGCGCCGGCGGCGTGGGCGCCCGTATCGCTCGTGCCGAAAGCCAATGGCGATGACGTCGCGTTCCCGCATCTGATCGAGCGTGCGAAGCCGGGCGTGATCGCGGTGACGCGCGCGGGACGGCGCTTTACCAACGAGGCATCGTCGTATCACGACTTTTTATCCGCGCTGATCGGCACGACGCCGCCGGGCGAGGAAGTGTGCGCATGGCTTGTCTGCGATCATCGGTTCCAGCGGCGTTATGGGTTGGGTGCCGCGAAGCCGTTTCCATTTTCGCTTGGCCAACACGAACGATCAGGATATCTGAAGACTGCGCCGACGCTCGAAGCGCTCGCGCGTGAATGTGGCATCGATCCGCGTGGTCTCGTTGAAACGGTCGCTACGTATAACGCGTACGCAAAAGACGGCTTCGATCCGCAGTTCCACAAAGGCTCGACGCCCTACAACCGCATTCAGGGCGATGTCTCGCACAAGCCGAATCCATGTCTCGCGCCAATCGTCGATGGCCCGTTCCACGCGGTCAAGCTCGTGCCCGGCAGCCTCGGCACTTTCGCGGGACTCGCCACCGACGCCCGCGCCCGCGTGCTCGACGAAGCGCGCGCACCGATCATCGGTCTATACGCCGTCGGCAACGACGCCGCCAGCATGATGGGCGGACACTATCCGGCAGGCGGCATCACACTTGGTCCTGCGATGACCTTCGGTTATCTTGCAGGTCTTTCGCTATCCGAAGCATCGACGAATATTTTTCTCGAACCTAGCCCAGCAAGGACTTTCAATGAATCTATATGACACCGTGACGCTCACCGTCAAAATCGGCACCAACGCGCAGGTCTTCGAGAACATCAAGGCGAGCGGCGATCGACCCGGCTCGACGCTGCTCGGCTGCTGGTATTCGGATATCGGCACGCTCGGCCGCGTGATGGTCTTGCGCGGTTTCGAATCCGAAGCAGCGCTAATCAACGAGCGTCAACGGCTCTTGCTCGAAGGCAATCCGTTCGGCTGCGGCGAATTTATCACCGATGTCGAAGTGAACAGCTACGCCATGTTCCCGTTTCTGCCACCGATCGAACCGGCCGTGCACGGCGGCATCTATGAAATGCGCGTGTATGGAACGAAGCTCGCGAGCCTGCAACACACCATCGATGCATGGGAAAACGCCGTGCCGGAACGCGTGAAGCGCTCGCCGCTGATCGGCGCGATGTACGCGCTCGACGGCACCGTGCCTCGCTTCCTGAACATTTGGCCGTACACGGGGGTGGACGAGCGTTCGCGCATCCGCGCCGAGGCGGTGAAGGACGGTATCTGGCCGCCGAAGGGCGGTCCCGCGCATCTGACGACGATGGAATCGACCATCTACGTGCCCGCGCCGTTCTCGCCGCTGCGCTAAAGGAGGAGACCTGTCGATGTCACAACGAAAACTTTCCCTCTCCGCATTGACCGTGCTCGAACTCACGCCGCCGCAGATGGTCGAGTGCGCCGCGAAGGCGGGCTATGACTACGTCGGCCTGCGGCTCGTGCCCGCGACCGATACCGAAGTGCGGCATGAGATCGTCGGCGATACGCGGCTCAAGCGCGAGACGCTCGCCGCGTTGAAGGACACCGGCATCGGCGTGCTCGATGCCGAAATCCTGCGCCTCAAGCCCGATACCGACGTGCGCGCCTACGCGCCGATGCTCGAAACCGCCGCCGAATTGGGCGCGCGTTATGTGCTCGTCGCGGGCAACGATCCCGATGAAGCGCGCACCGCCGAGCGTCTGGCCGCGCTGTGCGATATCGCAAAGCCGCTGGGTCTGTCGCCGTCGCTGGAGCCGATGCCATGGACGAATGCGAAGGACATCGTGCAGGGCGCGCGCATCGTCGAGGCGTCGGGACGGGCGAATACGGGGCTGATCGTCGATCCGCTGCATTTCGACCGCGCGGGTTCGTCGACGCAAACGCTGCGTGAATTACCGCGCGAATACTTCGGTTACGTGCAGTTTTGCGATGCCCCCGCCGAACGTCCCACGGATCTGGAAACGCTGCTGTTTCAGGCGCGCTGCGAACGCATGATTCCGGGCGAGGGCGGCATCGACCTGATGGGCATTCTGCGCGCGCTGCCGGACGGCCTGCCTTTGTCGATCGAAGTACCGATGCAAGAGTGGGCCAAAACCGCCGATGCTTTGACCCGCGCCGGCCGTTTGCGCGAGGCGACGCTCGCGTTGCTGGACGCGGCGCACATCGATTGATTGAAGCCAGTGGTTGAATTCCGAAGCGGAATCGTGTTCTCATTCCGAATCGGAACTTGGCGAGGTTAGAAGATGGCAGGAAATCTGGAACGGGCGTTGTCGATCATCGAGTTGTTGGCGAAGAATGGCGGGCGCATGCCGCTTGCCACCATCGCCGATACGCTCAATATCCCGAGAAGCGGCACGCACCGGCTGCTCGCGATGCTGATCGACGAAGGTTATGTCCGTCAGGACGAGGATCACGGCGAGTACATGCTGGCGCTCAAGCTCGTGTCGCTCGCGCTGATCTATCTGTCGACGGGCGGCGTGCTCGACGTGTCGCAACCGGTGCTCGACCGGCTCGCGGCGCAGTCGGGCGAACTGGCGCGGCTGGGCGTGGTGGAGGATGACCACATCACGTTCGTCGGCAAGGCGCAGGGCGCGAAGTCGGGGCTGCGCTATGACCCGGACATGGGAAGCCAGCCGCCGCTTCATTGCACGGCGAGCGGTCAGGCGTGGTTGTCGTCGCTCTCGGATGAGGAAGCGCTGGCGCTGGTGTCGAAGCAGGGCGGCATCGGGCGGCCGGGCACGGGGGGGCCGAAGGCGCCGAAGACCATTCAGCAGTTTCTGGCCGATCTGCAAGCGGCGCGGGAGCGTGGGTACGGCATCGCGAGCGAGACTTATGAGGCCGGCATGACGTCGATGGCCGCGCCGATTCATCATCCGGTGACGGGTGTGGTGGTGGGCGTGGTGAGTCTCGCCGGACCGACCAGCCGCTTGCCCGAGGAACGTTTGACGCGGCTTGCGCCTGCGCTGCTGGAGGCGGCATCGGACATGAGCGCGGCGACGTTGAGTTCGCCTTACTTCAAGCGGTCGGTAGGGAAGGTCGCTGCCTGATAAATCGGTCCGGCGCAAGCTGGCCGTTCGGCTGAATGACGCGGTGGAAGCGGTGGGCTATCATCGTTTTCATCATGAAACGAGATATTGAAATGACCACACCGCTCGATCCGATCGTCTCCGAATTCGCCACGGTCGAAGAAGCTGAAGCTTATGACATTTGGTTCAGGGAGAAGGTCAGGAGGTCGATGACGGATACGCGGGCAAGGGTGCCGCATGATCAAGTCATGGCGGAGATGGAAGACATCATCGCCGAAGCCGAGAAACGCCATAGGGCGAGGGCTGCTTGAGTTTGCTTGTCGTATGGACTCAGAATGCGCGCCACGAACTGGGAGAAATCATTCGGTATATCGCCGAAAGAAATCCCGTTGCGGCACGCGCCCTTAAAAGTGCAATCGAGGAAGGACCAAAGGCTGCTGCCGCCTCGCCCTACCTTTATCGATCAGGACGTGTGGCAGGCACGCGCGAAATCGTCGTTCATCCGAACTACGTCATCGTTTTCAGGGTAACGGATTGCATCGAAGTCACCAACGTGCTCCATTCGCGGAGAAGTTTTCCGGCTGAATAAAAGGACTTGATCTGTGACCGCGCCCAAAGGACCGCGCGGTCATCTCTCAACTGTCCTATCCTTTTTCATATCGAGCCCTCCCGCGAGGCCGACATGACCGCTGCGCCCCTGCGCGAAATCGCCGACTTGCCCGCACCGCGCGGCCTGCCGCTCATCGGCAATCTGCATCAGCTCGATCCCGCCACGCATCATCTGCTGCTCGAACGCTGGGCCGCCGAACTCGGCACGCCGTACGCGTTTCGTCTCGCGCGCACGCCGGTCACGGTGTGGAGCGATGTCGAACTTGCGCACGCCGTGCTGCGCGAACGGCTGCATCGCTATCGGCGTTACGAGCCGATCGAGGCGAATCTCAAGGAAATGCACTGCAACGGCGTATTCTCCGTCGAAGGCGCGGCGTGGGCGCCGCAACGCCGCCTCGTGATGCAAGCGCTCTCGGTCAATCACATCAAGGCGTTCTATCCGACGCTCGCCGCGATCACCCAGCGCCTGCGCAAACGATGGGAAGCATCGGCGCGCGAAGAACGCGTGATCGACATGCGCGAAGACCTGAAGCGCTTTACCGTCGATGTGACGAGTGCGCTCGTGTTCGGCGAAGACCCGAACACGCTGGAGCAAGAGCGCAATCTGATTCAGGAACACTTGTCCTTGCTGTTGCCGATGCTCATCGCACGCGTGAACCTGCCGTTCCCATACTGGCGCTACGTGCGATTGCCGCGCGACCGCCGCTTCGATCACGCGATGACCGAAGTCGATCGCTACGTCCGCGCGTTGATGGCGCGCTCACGCGAAACGGGTCAACGTGAAGGCACCAACCTCATCGACACCATGCTCGCACTGCGCGACACACCCGGCTCCGGCATCACCGATGACGACGTAGCCGCCAACGTGCTGACTTTGCTCCTCGCGGGCGAGGACACCACGGCAACCGCGATCTCATGGGCGCTGCTCTATCTCGGTTCCGACGATGCGCTACAAAACCGCGTCGCGGCCCACGCGCGCAATATCCTCACCGATGCCGACGTCTGCCCGAGCTACACCGCGATGCGCGAACTCGACCTTTGCGAAGCGGTCTGCACGGAAGCGACGCGCCTGCATCCCGTTGCATCGTATCTATCGCTGGAACCGCTGGAAGACGTCACGCTGCGAGGCGTTCGATTGCCCGCCGGCACGAAGATGTTCTTCCTGAACCGCCCCGCGATGCTCGACGAACATCACTTTTCCGCCGCCACGCAGTACGACCCGGACCGCTGGCTACACGAACATCACGCGGACACGCACGACGCTCGCGCCTTCCTGCAATTCGGCGCGGGTCCACGCGTCTGTCCGGGGCGGCATCTCGCCACCGTGGAGATGCGCCTCGTCATTTCGATGCTCGCGGCAAACTTCCGCGCGAAGCTCACGCTGCATCCGAACGATATCCACGAAGTCTGCGCATTCACGACCGGCCCGAGCGCCATGCCCATGCGTCTCTCACTACGCGAGCCGTTGCTTCACTGAAGCTCGCCCGATGACCCGCCCGTCGCCATCCACAGCACTTCGGCGTCGTCGTCGCTGGTGGAAATGGCCGCGTGCCCGGTGCGGCTGTCGAAATAGAGGCTGTCGCCTGCGTGCAAATGCGTCGGCGCGTACAGTTCGGAATAGAGACACACGCTGCCGCTGATGACGTACAGAAACTCCTCGCCTTCGTGACGGCCCCAGTCGTCGAAGGCGTCGAGCGTGTGCGCCGAAATGCGGATGCGAAACGGCAGCATGGCTTTGTGCGCAAGTTCGGTGGCGAGCAGTTCCATTTGATATCCGCGATAGGCGTGACGCTGACCGGCGTCCTTGCGCGTCAACGCGCGCCGTCCGTTCGCGCTCGGCGTGCTCGCGCTGCCAAAAAGCTCCGCGAGATCGATCTGCAAGCCGCGCACGATCTTTTGCAGCACGTCGAAGGTCGGCGACATCAGGCCGTTCTCGATCTTCGAGAGCGCCGAGCGCGACACGCCGCACAACCGGCTCGCGGTTTCGAGCGTGAGATTCTGCGCGACGCGCGCATGCTTCACACGCCGTCCGAGATCGGCGGCGGATTGTTCCGGTGTGCTTTTCGTTTGAGGACTGGACATGACGCGCGATCGTGATTTGTTTCCGATGTTAGCATCGGAAACGTGTGGCTCAAGATTGGCCGGTTACCGTTGTATCAACAAAAAACCGCTTCAGAAAGGGCTTTTTGCTTGTGGAAAACCCTGATTTTTGATTGCATTGTGAGCAGCGTTCGACGCGCGTATAGTTTCCGAACTTATCGAAGTTTCTTATCAGAAACGCCGACGCACGCTACATCGAACTCAAGGAAATCATCGTGGACGTTCAATCGATTCTCTCCGACCTGGGCATCGCGAGTCTCGCGGAAGCAGGCGACCTGACCGTGCATTCACCGATCGATGGCGCGGTCATCGGCCGCATCAAACAGCATTCCTCGACCGATGTCGATGCCACGCTCGCCCGCGCCCGCGATGCCTACGTGCAATGGCGGGATGTGCCCGCACCGCGTCGTGGCGAACTCGTGCGCTTGCTCGGGCAACGGCTGCGTGAAAAGAAAGCGGCGCTGGGGCGTCTGGTCTCGCTCGAAGCGGGCAAGATCCTGCAGGAAGGACTGGGCGAAGTGCAGGAAATGATCGATATCTGCGACTTCGCGGTGGGCCTTTCGCGGCAGCTTTATGGCCTGACAATCGCGTCCGAGCGGCCGGGGCATCGGATGGCGGAGACGTGGCATCCGCTGGGCGTGTGCACGATCATCTCGGCGTTCAATTTCCCGGTGGCGGTCTGGTCGTGGAACGCGGCGCTCGCGCTCGTGTGCGGCAATGCGGTCGTGTGGAAGCCGTCCGAGAAAACGCCGCTCACCGCGCTCGCCGTCGATCAAATTCTGCGCGATGCACTCAAGGAATTCGGCGATGCACCCGAAGGACTCGCATCCGTCGTGATCGGCGGACGCGATATCGGCGTGCAACTCGTCATCGATAAACGCTCGGATATCGTGAGCGCGACGGGCAGCACGGAAATGGGCCGCACCGTGGGCGTCGAAGTGGCGCGTCGCTTCGGCCGCTCGATTCTCGAACTCGGCGGCAATAACGCGGGCATCGTCTCGCCGAGCGCCAATCGCGATCTGGCCGTGCGCGGCATTCTGTTCTCGGCGGTCGGCACGGCGGGGCAGCGGTGCACGTCGCTGCGTCGCCTGTTCGTGCACGACAGCATCTATGACGATACGGTCGCGCGCCTCAAGACGCTCTACGCAAAAGTGCCGATTGGCAATCCGCTCGAAGAAGGCGTGTTGATGGGACCGCTCATCGACGTGCAGGCTTTTGCGCGCATGCAGGACGCGCTGGAACAGGCCAAGGGCGAAGGCGGCCGCGTGACGGGCGGCGAGCGCGTGAGCGTCGCGGGTTGCGAGAACGGCTATTACGTGCGTCCGACGCTCGTCGAGATGCCCGCACAGACCGACGTCGTGCTGAAGGAAACCTTCGCGCCGATTCTCTACGTCATGCGCTACAGCGATTTCGATGAAGCCATCGCCGCGAACAACGCCGCCGCGCACGGTTTGTCGTCATGCACGTTCACGACCGACTTGCGCGAGGCGGAACGTTTCCTGTCGTCATCCGGCAGCGATTGCGGCATCGCCAACGTGAACATCGGGCCGAGCGGCGCGGAGATCGGCGGGGCGTTCGGCGGCGAGAAAGACACCGGCGGCGGTCGCGAATCCGGCTCGGATGCGTGGAAGGGCTACATGCGCCGCGCGACCAACACGATCAACTATTCGTCGGCGCTGCCGCTGGCGCAGGGCATCGATTTCAATCTCGATTAGCCTGAGGCGCTTTGTATTTTGCATTACGTATAAAGCATTAAGCATTCAGTGACCTTCGAACGGGGGACGTGTGGCTTCTCGGGTAGTAATCGTCGGCGGTGGCGTGATCGGAAGCGCGACCGCGTATTTCCTGCGCGCAGCCGATCCGAGCGTGGAAGTCACGGTGATCGAACGCGATCCGACTTACGCGCGTTCGTCGTCGGCGCTGTCGGCGGCATCGATCCGGCAGCAGTTCTCCACGCCGCTTTCGGTGCGCATGTCGCTTTACGGTATCGAGTTTCTACGCACGATCGGCGAACGGCTCGAAGTGGATGGCGAACAGCCTTGCATTGATCTGCATGAAGGCGGTTATCTCTTTCTCGCGACGGCTCGCGGCGAAAAGGCGCTACGTGAGAACCACGCGCTGCAACGCTCGCTCGGCGCGGACATCAGCCTGCTCGATCCGCTGCAATTGCGCGCGCGCTTTCCGTGGCTTAACACGGATGACCTTGCGGCGGGTGCGTTCGGTGAAAGCGGCGAAGGCTGGTTCGATGGTTATGGACTCGTGCGCGCGTTTCGTCGCAAGGCGCAATCGCTCGGGGCGCGTTATGTCGCGACCGAAGTCGTGGGTATCGAGCGCGACGGAAGGCGAGTGACCGGCGTGCAGACCGCCAACGGTTTGCATTTTGCATGCGATGTGATGGTTAACGCGGCGGGCGCGTGGTCACGTCATATCGCGGGGATGCTCGACATCGACATTCCCGTGCGTGCGCGACGGCGCAGCATCTTCAATGTCTCGTCGCCAGCGCGCCTGGATGCCTGTCCGTTATTGATCGATCCGAGCGGCGTCTATTTCAGGCCGGAAGGGCGCACTTATATTTGTGGCACGTCGCCCGCGCCCGACAACGATCCGGACGATCTGCCGCTGGACGAAGTGGACCACGCGCTATTCGACGACGTGATCTGGCCGACGCTTGCTCATCGTGTGCCAGGTTTCGAGGCGCTGCGCGTGGAGCGATGCTGGTCGGGCTACTACGAATACAACGTGTTCGACCAGAACGCGATCATCGGCCACCATCCGGATATCGAAAATTGCGTGTTTGCCAACGGTTTCAGCGGCCATGGCCTGCAACAAGGGCCGGCGACCGGGCGCGGTGTGAGCGAACTGATTTTGCACGGACGCTATCGCACACTGGACTTGTCGCCGTTGGACTGGTCACGCGTGTTGAACGGAAGCCCGATTGTCGAGAAAAACGTAGTCTAGAGGGAAGATTCAGTTGGCTTTTGAAGGAATGCCGCGATAAATACTGGCGAGCGCGCGGCATTTAAATTTATGCAATCGGATATTCGATTACATATGACCGGCAATAATGACCGCTCGTGAAAGAGCCATTCTTTCTATATTCCTCGCCGAATGGCGTTCCGTCCATCAATGAAATCCACTAGGGCCAGATAGCTTCCGAAGGCGCATTCTGAATCTACTGAAAGCGTTTTTGCGCTTCATCAAAGGAGAAAAGCAAATGGAAGCCAATTCTACCGTTCATTTCTATGCCTGGATGGACGATGAAGAAATGCCCGTGGATACTGGCGCGCCGGTCTCGCATCGGTCTTCACAAGTGTCGGGTGAACCCCAATACGTAACGGAAATCTGCCGCCGTTTCGCAGGAGAAAAGACCGAGGAGGAACAAAAGTCCTGCGTGATTCGTGGATATAACTGAGCACTCTGGTTTTTAATTCGTTGCGGCCGGAACACGCATTTCTTTACTCCACCGCAAACCATCTGACGATAGCAAAAGGCAATTCGCAGATAGGGCTGCTTTTAGGTATCGTAAATCGATGCCTTTAGGCAGTATCCGCGCGTCGTCTTTCTGCTTATTTCCGTTTTCCATTTTGGAAAATAGAAAGATATTTCCATCTTCGAAAAAATAAATCGGACGACGTCGCCGTACAACGCTGCGCCGTGGTGAGCGCTTTTTTGTTCGCCTACGCTAAACGAGTGAATGGAGATATCGCATGATCTGCAACGGGGTGCGCGCCACGGGGAGCGCGAGATGACGCATGCCAACGAATCCGCGCTGCTGGACGCGGCTCCGCCATCCGTCGCGCCTGAATCGGCCGAAACATCTGTTGCCGGACCGGGCGCACAGGCCGGCCGGCATGCGCTCGTCCATCTTCACGGTGACGCGAGACGCGTGCGGCGCGCGCTTGCCGCCGCCACGTGCGTGATGGCCGCGTGGTCCTTGTTCGAAGTGCCATGGGAAATCGACATCAGCAACAGCCGCGAGCAGACCGCGGCGGTCATCGTCGCGAAATCACTGTTGCTGCTCATTGCCGCGTGCTCGTTGCGCGGACGGCGCTGGGCGCGCTATCTCCTGCTGTTCGTATGCCTGACAAGCGTGCTTGCCATCGCGCCGGAGTTGCCGGAAGAATTCGACCGCTCGCTGTGGCTTGCGGTCCTGTCGAGCATCGAATGCATGGCGAAACTCGCCGTGCTCGTGCTGCTTGCGCTCTACCTCAAAGTCGCGAGTAAAGTGGCCTTGCTCAAATGAATGCAAAATTAAAAATTCAATCAGACCGATGAAACCCGCCGCGTGCGGGTTTTTTCTTGGCCTCCTGAAGCGCTTCGACTGCGATGGCACAATCAGGACAATGCATGCATAAAACAAGGAGCACGACGACGGTGGCGAATCTCGACCTCGATAACCCGTTTCTCGAAGCGCTCGGCGCGATGCTCACCGAATGGTGCGCAGGCTACGCCGAATTCACCATGCCGATCCAGGCGGGGCACATGAACCGGCAACGCATCTTGCAGGGCGGTGCCATCGCCACGCTGCTCGATGCCGCCTGCGGTTACGCCGGACTGCATACGACCAGTGACGAACCGCTGCATGGCTTCACGCTGTCGCTGACGGTGAATTACCTCGATCGCGGCATCGGCGAGAAGGTCGTGGCGAAGGGCTTTCTGGAACGCGCGGGGCGCTCGGTGTTTTTTGCGCGCGGCGAAGCGTGGGTCGATGACCGCGTGATGATCGCGAGCGCGCAAGGCACATTCAAGTTCGTGCGCTGAACGCTCATGGTCCTCAAGAATCTGCTCAGACGACTGGACTTGACGACGCTGCAACTCTTCCTCGCCGTGTTCGAGGAAGGCACGCTCACGCGCGCGGCGGAGCGTGAGGCCATTGCCGTATCGGCGGCGAGCAAGCGGTTGCTGGAACTGGAACAGGCCGTGGGCGCATCGCTTTTCGAGCGTCGCGCGCGCGGCATGGCGCTGACGACTGCGGGCGAAACGCTGCTGCATCATGCACGCCGTGTTCTGCGCGATGTCGAGGCGATCGGCATCGAACTGGCCGAGCATGCGAGCGGCGTGCGCGGTTACGTGCGCATGATGGCGAATCTCTCGGCGATCGTCGAATTTCTGCCGGAAGACCTGAGCGCATTTCAATCCTTGCACGAGCAGATCAAGATCGATCTGGAGGAGCGGCCGAGCGGCGGTATCGTCGAAGGCGTGGCGGACAGTCTGGTCGATCTCGGCATCTGTTCCGGCGACGCCGACACGCGCGGCCTCGAAACCGCGCATTACCGGCACGACCGGCTCGTGATCGTGACGCCGGGAACGCATCCGCTCGCAGAACGCGCGAGCGTCACGTTCTCCGATACGCTCGGCTACGACCACATCGGCCTGCATTCGGCCAGCTCGATCAACATGCGCACGCATCTGGCCGCGCGGCAGGCGGGTCGTGCTTTGCGGTTGCGCATCCACGTGCCCGGTTTCGATGCCGTGTGCCGCATGGTGCAGGCGGGCATGGGCGTGGGCGTGCTGCCACTGCAAGTATTCGAGTCGATGGGACGCCCACTCGGTCTCGCCGCCGTCACGCTCGACGAGGAATGGGCGGCGCGCAGTCTCATCATCATCGTGCGCGATGCGGACGCGCTTTCACCGGTGAGCCGCCTGCTGTTCGATCATCTGCGTTCCGTGGAAGCGAACGCAAGCTAAACGCCGCGAGCGTTCGCGTTTGGCGAACGATGCTTGCCGAAATGCGGTTGGACCGTGCGCTGCGTTCGCCAATATGCTCTGTCTCAAGGACATTTATAACGGAGACAGGCAGCATGAGCGGACCCCTCAAAGGCATTCGCATCGTCGAAATCGGCACGCTGATCGCCGCACCTTTCGCCGCGCGGATGATGGCCGAGTTCGGCGCGGAAGTCATCAAGATCGAAACGCCCAACACGGGCGATCCCCTTCGCAAATGGAGAAAACTCCACGAGGGCACGTCGCTCTGGTGGTATCTCCAGTCGCGCAACAAGAAATCGGTCTGCGTGAATCTCAAGTCGCCCGAAGGCGTGGACGTCATCAAACGTCTTGCCGTGGATGCCGATATCGTCATCGAAAACATGCGTCCCGGCGCGCTGGAAAAGCTCGGTCTCGGCTGGGACATTTTGCATGCAATAAACCCGAAGCTCACGATGGTCCGCATCTCCGGTTACGGACAAACCGGACCGTACCGCGACCGTCCGGGGTTCGGTGCGATCGGCGAGGCAATGGGCGGCATCCGCTACACGACCGGCGATGCGGAAGGTTTGCCCGCGCGCGTCGGCGTGAGTCTCGGCGATTCGCTGGCTTCGCTGCATGGCGTCATCGGCGCGTTGATGTCGGTGCTGCGCGTGAAGACCGGTCAGGGCGAAGGTCAGGTGGTCGATGTATCGCTCGTCGAAAGCGTCTTCAATTTGATGGAAAGTCTGGTGCCCGAATACGACCTGCTGGGCCACGTGCGCGAGCGCAGCGGCGGGGCCTTGCCGGGTATCGCGCCTTCGAATACCTATCGCACGGAGGACGGCGGTTTTGTGGTGATCGCGGGCAATAGCGATCCCATCTACAAGCGTTTGATGCACGTCATCGGCCGTCCCGATCTCGCCGACGATCCGGCGCTCGCGCACAACGATGGCCGCGTGCAGCAAAGCGCCATGCTCGATGACGCCATCGGCGCATGGACCGCGCATCACTCGATGGACGATGTGCTCGCCGCGCTCGAAGCGGCGGAAGTGCCGTCGGGCCGCATCTACTCGGTCGCCGATATCGTCGACGATGCGCACTACCAAGCGCGCGACATGCTGCTGCGCGCAGTGTTGCCGGGCGGCAAGTCGGTGCGCATGCCGGGCATCGTGCCGAAGCTGTCGGACACGCCGGGTGAAGTTCGCTGGCAGGGTCCGGCGTTGGGGGAACACACGCA
The DNA here is from genome assembly GCF_057612605.2 of Caballeronia sp. A2-2. Classification (NCBI taxonomy): domain Bacteria; kingdom Pseudomonadati; phylum Pseudomonadota; class Betaproteobacteria; order Burkholderiales; family Burkholderiaceae; genus Caballeronia; species Caballeronia sp. A2-2. Next base: position 649,968 of record NZ_CM172588.1, read on the forward strand.
GGCGGTTTTGGAATCGCTCGGCTTCGAAACGAGCGACGTCGAACGGCTGCGTGCCGAAGGAGCGGTGCAATGAATTTTGAATGCAAAGAACCATTGATCGTGCAGGAAGTCGCGCCTCGCGATGGCTTGCAGATCGAGCAGAAATGGGTGGAAACCGCTGACAAGATCGCGCTGATCGATGCGTTGTCGGCGTGCGGTTTCTCGCGTATCGAGGCGGGTTCGTTCGTATCGCCGAAATCCATTCCCGCGTTGCGTGATGGCGAAGCGGTGTTCAAAGGCATCACGCGCAAGCCGGGCACGATCTACGTCGCGCTGGTGCCGAACGTGAAGGGCGCGGAACGCGCGCTGGCGGCGGGCGCCAACGAACTCAACCTCGTGATGTCCGCGAGTCAGACGCACAATCGCGCCAACATGCGCATGAGTTGCGAAGCGTCGCTGGCGGGTTTTGGCGACATCGTGCGGATTGCTCGAAACGTTGGGCTCAACGCGACCGTCGCCACTGCGTTCGGCTGTCCTTTCGAAGGAAAGATCGATGAGGACCGCGTGGTGTCGATTGCGCGCGCTTATCGCGAGATGGGCATCAAAGGCGTCACGCTGGCGGATACCACCGGCATGGCGAATCCCCGTCAGGTTGCGCGGCTGGTCACGCGCGTGCTGGAACACATCTCCGCCGACGATCTCACGCTGCACTTCCACAACACGCGCGGTCTGGGTCTCTCCAACGTCCTCGCCGCCTACGAAGCCGGCGCGCGCCGCTTCGATGCCGCGCTCGGCGGTCTGGGTGGCTGTCCGTTCGCGCCGGGTGCATCGGGAAATATCTGCACGGAGGATCTCGTGAATCTGTGCGATGAAATGGGCATCGAGACTGGCATCGATCTGCAAAGGCTGATCGCGCTGTCGCGCACATTGCCTGCGCTGGTGGGGCACGACGTGCCGGGACAAGTGGCGAAAGCCGGACGCAACTGCGATCTGCACCCGGTGCCCGATTACGTGCACGCCATCTGAATTCAAAATTCAAAACTCAAAAAACCGGAGACAATCATGAGCGATCTGAGCGTGCGCACGGCCGATGAGCCGCAGGCGCTGGGCAATACCGCGGACATCATTCGCAAGGTGGCATGGCGGTTGATGCCGCTCATCATGCTGTGCTATTTTTTCGCGTTCTTCGACCGCATCAATATCAGCTTCGCTAAGTTTCAGATGCAAAGCTCCCTCGGCTTGTCCGACACGGCCTATGGTCTCGGCGCGAGTCTGTTCGTGATCGGCTATGTGCTGTTCGAAGTGCCGAGCAACATGCTGCTTTATCGTGTCGGCGCGCGGCGGTGGATCGCGCGCATCATGATTTCGTGGGGTATCGCGACCGCGCTGATGGTGTTCGTGCAGACCGAATGGCAGTTTTATGGCCTGCGTTTCATCATCGGCGCGATGGAAGCGGGCTTCGCGCCCGGCGTGCTTTATTACCTCACGCTGTGGTTTCCGGCGAGCTACCGTGGACGCATCACATCGCTATTGTTTCTCGCCTCGGCGTTTTCGGGGCTAGTTGGCGCGCCGCTTTCGGGTCTCGTGCTCGGCGCGATGAACGGAGTCCTGAACATCGCGGGCTGGCATTGGCTGTTTCTGCTCGGCGGCCTGCCGTGCGTGATTCTCGGCGTGCTTGTGCTCAAGCTAATGAAAGATCGCGTCGAGGATGCCGCGTGGCTCACAAGCGCCGAAAAGACTTACCTCAAGAGCCAAATTTCCACGCAGAGTCAACACACGGACACGGGTCATTCATTGTTCGGCGCGATCAAAACGCCAGGGTTTCTCATGCTCGGGTTGATCTACTTTCTGATTCAGGTTGCGTCGTACGGGCTGAACTTCTGGGCACCGCATTTGATTCGCGCGGCGGGGACGCAGAGTCCGACCATCATCGGGCTGCTGACTGCGGTGCCGTATATCTGCGGCGCGCTGTGCATGATCGTGGTGGGGCGCATGTCGGATCGCTCGGGTGAGCGTCGTAAGTTCGTTTGCATGCTGCTTTTGATGGCCGCAGCGGGCTTCTTCGCAGCAGGCGTGTTCGATAAGCAGACGACGCTTCTGATCGTCGCGCTCGGCGTGATGGGCGCGGGCGTGATCGCATCGATTCCGGCGTTCTGGGCGCTGCCGCCGAAGCTCCTGACCGGTGCGGGCGCGGCGGGCGGTATCGCGCTTATCAACACGTTGGGGCAGTTGGGCGGCATCGTCAGTCCGGTGATGGTGGGGCGGATTCGTGATGTCACCGGGAGCACGACGCCGGCGCTTTATGTCATCGGGGCGATGAGCTTGGTGTGTGCGTTGTTGTTGGGTTTTGGATTGCCGGAGTCGTTGAGGCAGCGGGATCATAAGGGGGAAGTTGGGGTGTAAGGGTAGATTGTTTCTTTCGTGGAAGGGGCTGCTGCTGTTTGTGTCTTTATTGCAGTAGCCGCCTCCCCGGCGGGGGGGTAACTTTCTTTGCTGCTGCAAAGAAAGTCACCAAAGAAAGCAGCTTTTTACCCCAGGCTCGATGGCTGGAAAGTGTGGCCTGAATTAACGATACAGTGGCCGCAATAGGACTTTCCACGCAGAACGAGCCGCTTAGGCAACCTGCGATTTCGCGCTTGAATCATCAACACTTAGTGGATCGCATTCATTCTTTCGGCCATGCGCTTCGCGCGCCGAGAACTTCAGAACGGAACCCCGCAGCGTATGAGTGCCCAGTCACAGCACGCCACATCGCACCTCTCCCATTGGGCCCGACCTTGGTAAGTGCTTCTGGGCAAAGCACACACACCAACGCAAGTCACCTTTTAGTCGGAGCACTAACCAAGGTAGGACCGAATAGCAATCTTGCGGGGAAGCGTGATGAGGCTGGGCGCTGATAGGCTGCGGGATTCCGTTCTAAAACTCTCGGCGCGCGCAGCGCAAGGCCGAAAGAATGACTGCGGACCACAAATACTAAAGAATTCGAGCGCGCAATCGCTAGGTTGCCAATGCACAAAACCAACCGAGGAAAGTCCTATTGCGGCCACTGCATCAGTTAATCCAGACCAACCCTCTCCAGCCATCGTGCATGGGGTAAAAAGCTGCTTTCTTTGGTGACTTTCTTTGCAGCAGCAAAGAAAGTTACCCCCCGCCGGGGAGGCGGCTACTGCAATAAAGACCCAAAAACCAGCAGCCCTTGCACGACATAAAGACAACAACCCTCTAGATCAAACTCAGGCAGCCATCAACCCCCGACAATGCCGCGCAATCTGCCGCTCCTCCTCCGTCGCCACAACACGATGCACCGCCCCAAGAAACTCCAACCCCTTGAGCACTTCGCCGCGCACCACATCGCTATGCTCCCCAATCCCCCCACTGAACACAATCAGATCAACACCACCAAGCACCGCCGCATAAGCCCCGATAGTCTTCCGAACAGCACGACAAAACACCTCGACAGCCAGCGCCGCTTCATGATCCCCCTTGTCGCGGCGTTTCAAAAGCGCCTCCATGTCATCGTTGGAAGCAGATAGCGCCTTCAACCCACTCTCACGATTGACGAGCTTTTCAAGCCCATCCGCATCCAGCGATGCCTCTCGCAGCAAATGAATCAGCACCCCGGGATCGAGATCGCCGCTGCGCGTGGCCATCGGAATGCCGCCGGTCGGCGTCATGCCCATCGATGTATCGACGGAGCGCCCATCCTGCAACGCACACAGACTCGCACCGCTGCCCAGATGCGCAATCACCGTACGCGGCGCCAGATCCGCACCGAGCGCCCTCACGATGGACTCATACGACAGTCCATGAAAGCCATAACGCACCACGCCTTGCTCCGCATACTCACGCGGTAAAGCAAAACGCGAAGCCGCTTCAGGCAACGTCCGATGAAACACCGTATCGAAGCACGCAAAATGCGGCACATCGTTGAAAATGCCGCGCGCCTCGTCGATCAACGCAAGCGATGCCGGCAAATGCAACGGCGCGAACGGAATGGCTTCACGCATGGCATTTTCGATCTCCGGCGTGATCTCGCAATGCTCACGCACATGCGGCCCGCCATGCACCACACGATGCCCCACAGCTGCAAGCGGCTCCTTCATATGCTCGCGCAGGACATCGGCGACGCGTTGCAGGGCATCGTGCTGCGTCTCCATCAGATGATCCTGCGCGATGTCGATCGCACCATCCGCGGAACGAATGGACAGCGAGCCGCCCTCACGCCCGATGCCCTTCGCGCTGCCCGACAACCACGCGTGCTCGTCGCCGTCGCGCGCTCTAAAAACACCGAACTTGAGCGACGACGATCCGCTGTTCAACACCAGAATGCCTTGTGCCATGTCTTCAGCCTTTCCACGTCCACTCACGAACTTCATCACGATCGATGCCTTCCTGATGCGCATAACTCACGGCTTCGATCTGCTGATTCTTGAGCCAGTCTTTGGTATGCGCGGCACTATCCGCAATGCGTTCCACCCGGTCGATCACATCGATCGCCAGTGAATAGCGGTCCACGCCATTGATGATCGCCAGCTCGAACGGCGTATTGATGTTGCCGCGCTCACGGTAGCCATGAACATGCATGTTCTCGTGATTCGTGCGGTTATATGTGAGCTTGTGCACGAGCGACGCATACGAATGGAAGTTGAAGATCACCGGCTTGTCGCGCGTGAAAATGGAATCGAAATCGCGGTCGGACAATCCATGCGGATGATCGGTATCAGGCATGAGCCTGAAAAGATCGACCACGTTGACGAAGCGCATCCTGAGGTCCGGGCATTGCGCCTTGAGAATCTCGACAGCGGCCAGCGCTTCCATCGTGGCGATGTCCCCCGCGCACGCGATCACGACATCCGGATCGTGTCCCTGATCGGTCGAAGCCCAGTCCCAGATGCCGATGCCCTTCGCGCAATGCACGATCGCGTCCTGCATGTTGAGGTACTGCAAATGCGGCTGCTTATCCGCGACGATCACATTCACATAGTCATGCGAACGAAGACAATGATCCGCCACGCTCAACAAACAATTCGCATCCGGCGGCAAATAAATACGCACGACGCCAGGGCTTTTGTTGGTCACGACATCGAGAAAACCGGGGTCCTGATGCGTGAAGCCATTGTGGTCCTGCCGCCACACGAGCGAGGTAATCAACAGATTGATGGACGGCACCGGCGCGCGCCAGTCCAGTTCGTTCTTTGCTTTTTCAAGCCACTTCGCATGCTGATTGAACATCGAATCGATCACATGCACGAAGGCTTCATACGTCGCGAAAAGCCCATGACGTCCCGTTAAAACGTACCCTTCGAACCAGCCTTCGAGCGTGTGTTCCGAGAGCATTTCCATCACGCGGCCATCGATGGACAGCGCGCCGCCATCCGCGTCCTCGGGCAAGGTTTCCGCGAGCCAGCGCTTGCCTGACGCTTCATACACGCCATCGAGCTTGTTGCTCGCGGTTTCATCGGGGCCGAAGAGACGAAAGCGCGTCATATTGCGGCGAATGACTTCGCGCAGGAACGTGGCCAGCACCGCTGTCGGCGATTGATACGTATGCGCCGCGCGCTTGAATTCGAACGCATGCTCGCGAATATCGGGCATATCCAGCGATTGACGCAACACGCCGCCGTTCGCATGCGGATTCGCGCTGATCCGCCGTCCGCCCTTGGGCGCGAGTTCACGCAGCGCTTCGATCAGCGTGCCGTTCTCATCGAACAATTCCTCGGGCTTGTAGCTGCGCATCCAGTGTTCGAGCAGCGCGAGATTCTTGCGATTGGTCGCGGGATCGGCAATCGGCACCTGATGCGAACGCCAGAAGTCCTCGACCTTGTGGCCATCGACCTCTTTCGGACCAGTCCATCCCTTAGGCGAACGAAGGACGATCATCGGCCAGCGCGGGCGCTTCACGTTGTCCTTATTGGCGCGCGCATTGGCCTGAATCGCACGAATATCCGCGATGCAACGCTCAAGCGTCGCGGCCATTTTCCGATGCATCGCCTCAGGCTCATGACCTTCGACGAAATGCGGCTCGTAGCCGTAGCCCTTGAACAGCGCTTCCAATTCTTCGTGCGGAATGCGCGCGAGAATCGTCGGATTGGCGATCTTGTAGCCGTTCAGATGAAGAATCGGCAGCACCGCGCCATCGGTCGCGGGATTGAGAAACTTGTTCGAATGCCACGACGTGGCGAGCGGACCGGTTTCCGCCTCGCCGTCGCCGACCATCGTCGCGACGATCAGATCGGGGTTGTCGAAAGCCGCGCCGAACGAATGCGAAAGGCTGTAGCCGAGTTCGCCGCCTTCGTGAATGGAGCCGGGCGTTTCCGGCGTGCAATGCGAGCCAATTCCACCCGGCGATGAAAACGCGCGAAAGAGTTTCAGCATGCCGCGCTCGTCGGCGCTGCGGTCGGGATAGATTTCCGAGTAATGCCCTTCGAGCCAAGAATTCGACAACGTGGCAGGCGCACCATGACCGGGACCGGAGACGAACATCACATTCAGATCGTCACGCTGAATTAATCTGTTCAAATGCACCCAGACGAACGACTGGCCGGGGTCCGAGCCCCAGTGTCCGAGCAGACGCCGCTTGATGTGCTCGGGCTGCAACGGCTCGCGCAATAGCGGATTGGCCCGCAAGTAAATCATGCCGACAGAGAGGTAATTGCAGGCGCGCCAATACGCGTCCATGCGGGCAAGCAGTTCGTCCGACAGGGGCGTCTCTTTCGTGGCGGTGCGCTGGACGTCGTCGTTCAATGGCTTCTCCTTGGGGCGTGGGAGGATCGGTCGAGCGTCGTGAAGCTGGGTGTCGACGCTGCAAATCGGTGCGATGCGTCGATGATCGGCGGGATTCATGGCGCTTTGTCGACAAGCGCCGATGTTTCTGAATTTATTTGCGTGATGCTTATAGCAAGCGCGATGCCGTGCAAGCAGACAACTTGAAAAGCGCCGCGAAAATCCTATCTGGGAATGCGCGGCGCTTCATTGACGAAGGTTAAGGCGATGGCGCTTCGTTGGCCGCTTGCCCGAGGTCGTAATCCATTTGCAGGGCTTTGTTCCAGTGCCACATGCCGATGTAATGCACCATGAAGCTGTCCGGCCGGCGGTACACCCACGGCGTGTTCCATTCGATGAACGACGACAGGCGCCGCGCATCGAAATCCGCGTGGCTTCGGAACTGACGCGTGAAAAAATACTGATCGCCGTGGTTCGCGTAGACGCTCGATTTATCGTCGAGCACGGCACATGCGTTCAGGATGTGATGAAACGCATCGTAGTTCTGCTGCGTGCGCCGGAATCCCATGACGCCGGAGTTGAAGGCCCAGTTGCCGACGTCGCGCGCGAACACGGCGTCGCGCCCTTCGACAATGCTTTCGATCCGTCGGGACATGTCGTTGAAAAGGACGTCGGCGTCGACCCAGAAGACATAATCGTGATGAGGAAGATGTTCACGCAACAACGCAGGCTTGAGCCAGTTGCCGGACGTCTTGCCATCGTTCAGATGGGCCGGTATTTCGCGGTAGACGTGCAGCGTGTAACCGTGACTCGCGCAATAACGCCTGAAATTGGCTTCGGCGATCCGGCCATAACACGCCACATTGGGCGTATGGAGCGTGACGATGGCAAGCGGCTGTCCTGCGTTGTACACGCTGTAGGGCGAATCGTCCGGCGGCTCCGGGCTATGAAACGAAAGCAGCGGCAAGCCGCGCGACATACGGTCGTTGATGTGCGAGAAAAGCGCCGAACGAAAGCGCCGGTGTTGAGGCTCCTCTTTCAGACTGACGCCAAAGGCGGGCCACCTTGCCCACACGCTGTCCATGATGACGGCGGCGGGCGCCACGATAATCAATTCGCCGGCCTGCTGTTGCACCGCGGAGGCATCGAATTCGCGGAGCAGCGCGCCTTCGTCGTCCGGCAGTTCGACATCGATACGGCAATGCGAGACGACCTTCGACAGCTTGTCGCGCACCTCGGCGGTGTTGCGCCAGAACTGGATATCGGTCTGCGGCAAAGCGGAATCCAGGCACGCGAGCAGCCAGTCGCGCCCGTCCAGCAGCACGGGGAGCGGCGCGGGCCGCAGAATCATCGCGTTCTGGGTGAGGAGCAGCACGCATTCGCCCGGTTGCGCCCGGCTCAGATGCAGCAGCAGCGCCTCGTACTTGTATGTCCAGAGCACGTCGTTCCGGCTTCCGGCGAGTTCGCTCAGATCGAGCTCGATATGCCGATAGCCGTGCATGCGCGCATAGCGCCGGTGATTGGCGAGCGCGGCGGGTACGTGGTCGAAGAAAAGGCTGATGACGATCATGGAGGGCATTCGGTGGAAATCTGGCAAGCCGCATAGCATCGTCGGGAAGTCGTTTTTACCGCATGGGACTAATCTCAAAATCAGCGGCACACAGCATTTCTCCATCGCTCATAAAATATCGAGATGACGCTTCCTTCTTCACGACCTGATTCCGCCGACGATCCGCTGGCCGGCTTTCATCCCGCCGTCGCGAGTTGGTTTCGCGCGCATTTCCCCGCGCCGACCGCCGCGCAGGTGCGCGCGTGGCCACTGATCCGCGCGCATCGCTCGACGCTGGTGGCAGCGCCCACCGGGTCGGGCAAGACGCTGACCGCGTTTCTCGCCGCGCTCGACGAACTCGTGCGTGATGGCATCGCGAACGGCGGCAATTTGCCGGACGAGATTCGCGTGGTCTACGTGTCGCCGCTCAAGGCGCTGTCGAACGACATTCGCGTGAATTTGGAGCAACCGCTGGCGGGCATTGCGCAGGAACTTTCAGCGCAGGGCGTTTCCGCGCCCGAAATTCGCGCGGCCGTGCGCACCGGCGACACCACGCCTCAAGAGCGCAACGCCGTGAAAAAGCGCCCGCCGCACATTCTCGTGACGACGCCGGAATCGCTCTACGTGCTCCTTTCCTCGGATTCCGGCCGCGCGATGCTCGCCACCACGCGCACCGTGATCGTCGATGAAATCCACGCGGTGGCGGGCGGCAAACGCGGCTCGCATCTGAGCCTGAGTCTGGAACGTCTCGACGCGCTGTGCGAAGCGAACGGCGGTGCGCGCCCCGTGCGCGTGGGTTTGTCGGCGACGCAAAAGCCGATCGAACTCGTCGCGAAGTTTCTGGTGGGCGAACATCAGCCGTGCGAAATCGTCGATGTCGGCCACGTCCGCGCGCGCGATCTCGCACTCGACATTCCGCCCATTCCGCTGGACGCCATCATGTCCAACGACGCATGGGAGCGCGTCTATGACCGGCTGGCGGAACTATGCGGCCAGCATCGCACGACGCTCGTGTTCGTCAACACGCGGCGCATGGCCGAACGCGCCGCGCGTTACATGACCGAGCGGCTCGGCAAGGAAGCGGTGGCGGCGCATCACGGGTCGCTGGCGCGCGAGCATCGGCTGGACGCCGAGCAGAGGCTCAAGCGCGGCGAGTTGCGCGTGTTGATCGCGACGGCATCGCTGGAACTGGGCATCGATATCGGGGATGTCGAACTCGTCTGTCAGATCGGCTCGCCGGGATCGATCGGCGCGTTTTTGCAGCGCGTCGGGCGCTCGGGGCATCAGGTTGGCGGCACGCCGAAAGGGCGGCTTTTTCCCACTTCGCGCGACGATCTGATCGAATGCGCGGCCTTGCTCGATTGCGTGCATCGCGGCGAACTGGATGCGCTGAGCGTCCCGCGCGCGCCGCTCGACGTGCTGGCGCAGCAGATCACCGCCGAGGTCGCGTGCCGCGAGTGGCGCGAGGACGACTTGTTCGAACGCGTCACGCGGGCTTTTCCATATGCGACGCTCGAACGCGCGCGTTTCGACGCCGTGTTGCGCACCCTCGCCGAGGGCTATACGGGCCGCCAAGGCGTGCGCGCGGCCTATGTTCATCGCGATGCAGTCAGCGGCACCTTGCGCGGCCGGCGCGGCGGCAAGCTCACGGCGGTGACATCGGGCGGTGCGATTCCCGACAACGCGGACTTCGCCGTGCTGCTCGAACCGCAAGGCTTGCAGATCGGCACCGTCAATGAGGATTTTGCCGTCGAGAGTCTCGCGGGCGATATTTTTCAGCTTGGCAATACGTCGTACCGGATCGTGCGGATCGAAGGCGGGCGCGTGCGCGTGGAGAACGCGCAAGGTCAGCCGCCCAATATCCCGTTCTGGCTCGGCGAAGCGCCCGGACGCAGCGACGAGCTTTCAGTGGCGATTTCGCGTTTGCGCGAAGGCATCGACGCGGCGCTGGCGAAAGATGGTTCGCTCGATACGGCCACGACGTGGCTCATGGAACGGACCGGCATCGAGCGCGAAGCGGCGCGGCAGATCGTCGAATATCTGGCCCGCGCACGCGCCGCGTTGAGCGTGTTGCCGACGCAGAACACGCTCGTCATGGAGCGTTTTTTCGATGAATCCGGCGGCACGCAACTCGTCATTCACGCACCGTTCGGCAGCCGTGTGAATCGCGCGTGGGGCCTTGCGCTGCGCAAGCGTTTCTGCCGCACGTTCAATTTCGAGCTTCAGGCGGCGGCGACGGAAGATGCCATCGTGCTGTCGCTCACGCACAGTCACAGCTTCGCGCTCGATGAAGTGTGGCGCTACCTCAAGTCCGCGACGGCCGAACATGTGCTGATTCAGGCGCTGCTCGATGCGCCTTTGTTCGGCGTGCGCTGGCGCTGGAACGCGACCAACGCGCTCGCCTTGCCGCGTTATGCCGGTGGCCGAAAGGTCGCGCCGCAATTGCAGCGCATGAAAAGCGAGGACTTGCTGGCGGCGGTGTTTCCCGATCAGGTCGCGTGCGCCGAGAATCTCGCGGGCGAGCGTGACGTGCCCGCGCATCCGCTGGTCGAGCAAACGCTGAACGACTGCCTGCACGAAGCAATGGATAGCGAGGCGTGGCTCGCGCTTTTGCGTCGTATCGAAGCGGACGAAGTGCGGCTGGTCACGCGTGAATTGCCCGCGCCGTCGCCGCTTGCGGCCGAAATTCTGTCGGCGCGCCCGTACGCTTTTCTCGATGACGCCCCGCTCGAAGAACGCCGCACGCAAGCCGTGCTGGCGCGCCGCTGGACCGATCCGCACTCCACCGACGATCTCGGCGCGCTCGATGCCGACGCCATCGCGAGCGTGCGCGACGAAGCGTGGCCCGCGGTCACGAGCGTCGATGAAATGCACGAAGCGTTGATGGGGCTGGGCGGCATCGCCGAGGCGGAAGCGGATCGATGCGAAAACTGGCCCGCGTGGCTGCAATCGCTGGCCGACGCGGGCCGCGCGACACGCATGCAGATCGCCGAACACGACGCGCTGTGGTGCGCCGTCGAGCGCCTCACGTGCCTGCGCGCGGTGTACGACGGCGCGCCGATGCGTCCTGTGCTGCAACCGCCGCCCGGTTTCGACGAAGCATGGACGCCCGACGATGCGCTCGTCGAGATCGTTCGCGCGCGGCTCTCGGGCGCGGGTCCATCGACCATCGCGGAGATTGCGCGGCCGCTTGCGTTACCGGCATCGGCCATCGCGCTTGCTTTGACGCGGCTCGAAGCGGAAGGCTACGTGATGCGCGGCCACTTCACGCCCGATGCACACGTCACGCACGACGAACAATGGTGCGAGCGCCATCTGCTGGCGCGGATTCATCGCTACACGGTGCGGCGGCTGCGGCGCGAGATCGAGCCGGTCGAGCGGCAGGACTTCATGCGCTTCCTGTTCGAATGGCAGCGCGTCGCGCCGGATTCGCACGGCGAAGGCCGCGATGCGCTGATCGCGGTCCTCGACCAGCTCGAAGGTTTCGAAGCGCCCGCCATTGCGTGGGAAGAGGAAATCCTGCCGGCGCGCATCGCCGATTATTCGGGCATGTGGCTCGATGAAATCTGTCGCGCGGGCAAGATCATGTGGACGCGTCCCGCCGGTCGTTCGCGCGCGGGCGGCGGTCCGGTGCGCGGCACGCCGATCGTTCTGCTGCCGCGCCGGCATTTGTCGGCATGGAACGCGTTGATGCGCACCGACGCTGCCCCTGAAATGTCCTCGCGCGCGCAACGCGTGTTCGAAGCGCTGTCTGCGCACGGCGCGATGTTCTTCGACGAACTGCTCGCCGATGTGCGTCTGCTGCGCACCGAACTGGAAGACGCGCTCGGCGAACTCGTCGCGCTCGGTCTGGTGAGCGCGGACAGTTTCGCGGGACTGCGCGCGCTGCTGGCTCCGGCCAACAAGCGCAACGTGTTCGCGAGACGGCAGCGGCGCGGCGGCCTGTTCATCGGCGGAATGGACGATGCGGGACGCTGGGCGCTGTTACGCCGTGGAGACTCGGAGGGCGATATCGAACACGTCGCGCGCACGCTGCTGCGCCGTTATGGCGTGGTGTTCTGGCGGCTCCTCGAACGCGAGGCGCAATGGCTGCCGCCGTGGCGCGAACTCTTGCGCGTGTTTCATCGGCTGGAAGCGCGCGGGGAGATTCGCGGTGGCCGTTTCGTGGCGGGACTGGCGGGCGAACAATTCGCCTTGCCCGATGCCGTGCCGCCGCTGCGCGACATGCGCAGGCGTCCGAAGGATGGCGCGCTGGTCGCGCTCTCGGCGGTCGATCCGCTCAATCTCGCCGGCACGCTCTTGCCCGGCGAGAAAATCCCGGCGCTCGCGGGCAATCGCGTGCTGTTCCTCGACGGCGTGCCGGTCGGCGCAGTCGTCGCGGGGAAAACGCGTTATTTCGGGGAAGTGGAAGGAGAAGGGCGCGAGCGTGTGCGGCTCGCGCTCGTCAAACGCACGGCGCGTTCGCTAAGTCCGCCACCGGGCGGCACGTTCGCGCTCAGGCATTGAAAAGAAAGGGCGCTTTGCGCGCCCTTTGAAAAACCTACTTCTTATTCACGATCTTGGTCGTGAACGGCCCGGTCTGGGCGGGCGGCACATCCTTCACCGGCACGCCCGGATAATCGACGACGCGGTTCGCACCCGTCTGCGGCCGAATGCGAAATGCCGGCCGCAAGCCGTCGCGCGCACCGCCGACGATCGTTGTCATCGCCTGACGGTCAAGCTCAACGCTGTCGGCGAGATCCTTGATTTTGATTGCAGCCATGACTGCTTTCCTCCGATTTGAAAATACCCGTCGCGGATGCCTCGTACCTTCGACAAGCCGCTTCTCAGATTGACGCATGGGACGTGCCAACCGCACCGAATCCATGCAAGCCCTTGATTGCCAACGCTTCGCATTCTTCAATTAAACACGACTGCCTTGAAGTTGCCAACACTCGTTTGCGATGTGTCGGTCTCCGAACGACATGTGCGCGATGCCGCGCTGAAACCCAATCCATATTTGCTTAACACAGGCGCTCCGGCTAGTATCGAACGAGCACCGGGACTTTGTTACGACAAGTGAATTGTCGGTCGATTTGGAGCGCGCATAAGTCGCACAGATGACTAGCTTTGCACAGGCGATTCGTACTTATCGGGGCGACGGCGGGTCGCGCGACGAATTCTTCGCGAATGTGGACGGGGCGTTGGCAACGGAACTGACGCCGCAGAAGCAACTCATGGAGATACTCGACGAAGCGCATGCGGCCAGACCCTTGCCGCCGGATATCTACGCAGCCATACGCCGCCGCATCGAGCATGCGGTCAGACCCGATCCTGAAACGGACCCGAGCACGGGCTTTCCCGCGGTCCGCGATGAAACACGTCTGCAGACCGCGCTGGGTTTCGCGCCCGTGCAATCGCAGCGCACCCCGGCATCGTCGGCGCGCGAGCAGTCGCAGGTCATTGCCGGTCGCGATCAGGTGAAGGGCGTGGGCGACACGCTCAACAATCGCTTCGTGTTGGAAGAGTGTCTCGGCATCGGCGGAATGGGCACGGTGTACAAGGCGCTCGATTTGCGCAAGCTCGAAGCGTCCGACCGCCGTCCGTATGTGGCGATCAAGGTGCTGAATCTGCAGTTTCGCGGCAATCCATCGTCGCTGATTGCGTTGCAGCGGGAAGCGCGCAAGGCGCAGCAGCTCGCGCATCGCAATATCGTCACCGTGTACGACTTCGATCGCGATGGCGCCATCGTCTATCTCACGATGGAATATCTCTCCGGGCAACCGCTTTCGCGAATGCTTCGGAACCCGAACTTCAAGGGCCTGCCGTTCAGCGAAGCGTGGCCGATTTTCAAGGGCATGGCGAACGCGTTGGCCTACGCGCACGAACGCGGCTTCGTGCATTGCGATTTCAAGCCGGCCAATGTCTTCGTGACGGACACGGCGGAAGTGAAGGTCATCGATTTCGGCATCGCGCGCGTGATTCAGCGGCCCGAGGAAGAAGCCGAAGCGACCGTGTTCGATCCGGGCAGCCTCGGCGCGCTCACGCCCGCGTATGCGAGCCCGGAGATGCTCGATCATCGCGAGCCGGACCCGCGCGACGATATCTATGCGCTCGCTTGCATTGCGTATGAGCTTCTGACGGGCAAGCATCCGTTCGACCGCGTGCCGGCCTTGCAGGCGCGCAGCGCGAACATGAAGCCGCATCGGCCCGAGAATCTCGGCAACAAGCAGTGGAAGGCGCTGAAGGCGGCGCTGTCGTTCGAACGCGAGACGAGGACGCCGAGCGTCACGCAGTTCGTCGAAGAATTCAGCGATGAACCGGCGCGCGCGCAGACGGGCCGCCAGACGAACGGCGGCGGCGTTGCGAAACCGCTCATGGGCGTGGTGATCGCCGCGTTGATCGCGGGCGGGGGTTACTACTACTACACGCAGCAGCAGCAGCAAAAAGCGGAACCTGTAGCACAACCGTCACCGCAGCCCCAGGCCTCCGCTGTGGCCATCACGCCCGCCATCCCCGCCGCGCCCGCGCCCACGCTCACCATGGCTGCCGTCACGCCCGTTCTCGCGAGCGTGCCGTGCTCGGCGCTGGTGGCATCCGTCCACGATCAGACCGTGGATGTGCAGGGCTTCGTGTCCGAGCAATACGGCCTCGCGCGTCTCAAAGACTCGCTCTCGCGCGTGCCCGGCGTCAAAACGACAAACTTCGGCGTGCAGACCGTGGCGCAGGACAAATGCGATCTGCTCAAGGTGTTCGGCCCGTACTGGAGCGCCAATCGCGCATCGGGACGGCCCGCGGCGGTGCATACGCGTGGCAATCAGGCGCGTTTGAACGAAGGCGATCCGCTCATCGTCGATCTGATGACGCCCGCATTCGATTCCTACGTCGATGTGGATTACTACATGCTCGACGGCAGTGTCGTGCATCTGCTGCCGAATGCGCAGGCGCGCGATAACCAGGCTCCGCCCAATTATTCGGCGACGCTCGGTTCAGGCGGAGACTGGGTGGTCGGCAAGCCGTTCGGCTCGGAGATGATCGTGCTGACGGTGACGCCCGCGCCGCTGTTCGACGCGGTGCGCCCCGACGGCGAAGCGAAAGCCGACTATCTGCGCGCGGTCGATAAACGTTTGTCGGCGCTCGCGTCGAAGTACGGACGCGAGCACGTTGCCGTCGATATCTTTCAGATCACGACGCAGGCAAAAAAGTAATAGCTCATGCTTGCGGCTTGTCGACTGCCGCCTTCAATTCCTTCAATGAATCTTCGATACGCTTGGTCACGAGCGCATACGCTTCGGCCTGCGTTTGTTGCGTGGTCCGCGCGATGTCCTGCATGTCCGCGAGCGCGTTGTGAAGCGCGCGCTGCACGACTTCGTTGGCGTTGAAGGGCGGCTTGGCCGAGGTCGTGGCGAGTTGCTTGGCGATGCCTTCGAGATCGCTCAGCGTCCGGCGCAGAATTTCGAGTTGTTTGTCGCGCAGCGCTTCCATGCCGCCGAACGCGACGCGATTGGTGGCGGCGAGTGCTTCGACATCCTTGCGGCGCGATTCCATGATCGACGTGACATCGAACCCCGGAAGCTGATACTGCTGGAACATGGCGGCAAACTGGCTGAACGGGTCGCTGAAGTTTGATTGATTCATCTTGCCTCCCCAGGTTCTTTCGGTTGAACGCGCCGTTCGGGTTCGCGGAACAAGGCTCGACACGTGCGTCGCGTTGCCGGCGTCTTCGGTCGACCCGGCACCTGATACTACCAATTTAAGGGCGCCGGATGGGGCAAGGGAAAACACCAGCGCCGCTTTGCATCGAGCGCGTGTTGATGCGCGTCAATCCGTTCGCCGGATCAGCGACGAAGATTGAAGCATGGCGGCGAAATCACGCCGCGACCGCCCGGGCGCGGTCGGGAGTGCATCATGATTCGAGGCGAGGGGCGCATCGCCACGGCGGCGGTTGCGGTTTTCGTGACGCTGGGTGGCATTGCGGCTGCATTCAACGGCTTGCTATTCGACCGCGTTCATTTCATCTGGTATGGCGTGCTCGCGGTTCTGATCGCCGCGACCACATTCGTGGTGATGTTGACGCCGTTTCCGGGCGACGAGCCCTGAAGTTTCAGGCGTTCCAGACGTCCTGCTCGCCCGCGAACACGCTGTGTTCCGCCTTGATCTGATCGCGGTCGATGCATTGCACATGCCAGCGTCCCGCCGCCTGCATGCCTGCGCCATCGGCATACCAGATCACGCGGCCGTTCAGACCTTCGCTCAAGCCGCCGGGCGCATCCACGTCGAGCCGTTCCAGCATGCAGTAAGAGTGCTGCCCCTTCTGGCAGCAGATGGTGGTGCCGTTCGCGTTCGTGCGAAGTCCGCCCCAGTCCGGTACTTCGACCGCCTGATGTCCTTCGCGCGACCATCGGCGCGATTCCTTGTCGAGCCACAGGATGGCGTAAGCCGCCGACTGAGCGCCGTCGAAGCCATCCAGCTTGACCGTGATACGCATGTCTTCCTCCGTGTGAATCGTTGTGTCCGTTTCTGCTCATGCCCTCGGATGTGCATGAAGCCATGTGCGTTTTGTCAGCGGCGCGGCGAAGAAGTTGCTTCGAATTGCGCTGCACTGCAACGCGCGCTTGCCTGAATGCCAAAAGCAATTGCGATGCCGAAATTCACGCGCACCCGTCATCCGGCCGCAATGTCTTGCAACGTAGCTTAATGCGGGATTCTGACGCCCAGGCGACAAAGCACGAGCGTCGAATCGTCGCGCGACGCGGGTGCGGTGGCGCGTCATCATCGTGCAGAGAAAGGTGACATGCCGCGCCGCGCTCGTGCATGGATGCACCATGTGGACGGTTTATCACCGAAGGAATACTGAACGCATTGCACCGCAGCATTTGGAAGCACGATGCCGCCTTATGCATTCAAAATGCAAAACGCGAAACGCAAAACGCAATACGCAAAGCTCAATGCAGCACGAGCCGCGCGCGATCCACGATACGCACCTGCCTGCCATCCAGCACGATCGCGCCTTCTCGCTGCAGCTTCGACAGCATGCGGCTCACGGTTTCCAGTTCGAGGCCGAGGTAGCTGCCGATATCGCCGCGCGTCATCGGCAAATGGAGCTCGACTCCGTGGTCCGGCAGTGATGACGTGTTCACCGCGTAACGTTCCACGAGATCGAGCAGAAACGCCGCCACACGCTCCCGCGCGGGCATCGTGCCGAGCATCAGCGCGAGCCGCGAAGCGCGCACGATCTCCGCGCTCATGATCGCAAGGAGTTCATGCTGCATCGCGGCGTAGCCACGGCACAGCGGTTCGAGTATTCCAAACGGCATGATGCGCACGACGCTCGCCTCCAGCGCCACGGCATCGCTTTCATGCTGGCCCGTGCACACGGCATCGAGTCCGAGGGTTTCATCCGCGAGATGAAAGCCGGTGACTTGTGTATGCGGCCCGCGGTCGTTGTCGATGGCGGGACAGGTCGAGATCGTCTTGAAGCAGCCCGATTGCACCGTGTAGAGACTGTGCAACGGCTCGCCGGCGCAAAAAAGCGCGTCGCCTCGTCCCACTGAGCGCGTGGGGAAGGGAAGCGCATCGGCATCGGTGAAATGAATGTGAAGGACATGCGCGTGCCGAACGGTATCGGACGCGCCGTGGTTCGGTGCGGTTTCCATGGCCGTTTCCTCCTGATACTCAGTATGGTTCACGATCGGCCTAAATGGAAACTGTCTGACGACAAACTGGAACGCTGCGAACGAACGTATTTAAAATTCAATATCCAGTTCGTCTATTTCTTCGACTTCCTGTTGCGCATCCGCGAGCCATTGCTGCATGTCGGGCAGCGCGAGAATGCGTTCGCCGAAGGCGACGATATCCGCGTCGAGCTTCACGTCGTAGGTCACGAAGCGCGTGACCACGGGCGCGAACATGGCGTCCGCCGCGCTGCGCTCGCCGAACAGGAACGGGCCGCCGTATCGTTCAAGACAATCGCGCCAGACGGTCACGATGCGATCGATATCCGTTTGCGCGCGCGCCCAGACCTTGAAGCCGGGAAAGTGCGCCTTGAGATTCATCGGCAATGCAGAACGTAGCGCGGAAAAGCCCGAATGCATTTCGCCGCAGATCGCGCGGCAATGCGCCCGCTGCGCGCGATCCTCGGGCAGCAGACCGGCATCGGGACACACTTCGTTCAGATATTCGGCGATAGCGAGCGTGTCCCATACCTTGATGCCTTCATGAAACAGGCAAGGCACGAGAATCGATGGCGAGAGCAGAAGCAGTTCGGCACGCGCGCCGGGATCGTCGACGGGCATCACGGCCTCTTCGAACGGCAGTCCGCTGAAGCGCGTGAGCAGCCAGCCGCGCAGCGACCAGGACGAATAGTTCTTGCTGCTGATGGTGAGTGTCGCAATCGACATGAACGTCTCCGACGCTTGAGTCCATAAACCGAATGACACGCCCAAAACGGGGCATCGAGCGCTACGCGCATCGCGCCATGCACGCTTGCGGACGCGCATGCACCACGAGGCGGCAGTTCATGCGCATCGATTGCGTAGAACGCAAATGCGATGCCAGTCGTCATGGCCTTCGCGTCAGGACAACATACTTTGGCATGCGTATTGCCTTGTCGTCTGATTCGACGCGACCACGCGAGAGATGAACCCATTCGCTTACTCCGCCTATCAGGCCATGGCCGACTTCATGTTGCCGATGCGCCATGCCGCATCCGTC
This sequence comes from Caballeronia sp. A2-2, assembly GCF_057612605.2. NCBI lineage: Bacteria > Pseudomonadati > Pseudomonadota > Betaproteobacteria > Burkholderiales > Burkholderiaceae > Caballeronia > Caballeronia sp. A2-2. The sequence continues at coordinate 668,911 of NZ_CM172588.1, forward strand.
ATGCAAGGCGCGCTCGGACAATGGCCTGCAATGAGCGATACGTCGTGGGGCCGCACGCTTGGGGCGCAATGCGAACTGATCGAACTCGCGGGATTGACGCATACTCGGCCGCCGTTCGGCATCAATGAGACCGTGGTCGATGGCATGCCGTTACCCATCGTCGAGGAAGTGGCCGCACGTACGCCGTTCTGTTCGCTCGTGCACTTTCGCAAGGGCGGCCACGCGCCCACGCAACCGCGCGTATTGATGATCGCGCCGATGTCCGGCCACTTCGCCACCTTGCTGCGCGGCACCGTGCAAACGATGCTCGCCGATCACGACGTCTTCATCACCGACTGGCACAACCCGCGCGATATCGCGCTGATACATGGGCGCTTCGGTTTCGATGAATACGTGCGCCATATCATCGAATTCGTCGAAGTGATCGGGCCGGGCGCGCATTTGCTCGCGGTATGTCAGCCGACGGTCGCGGCGCTCTCGGCCGTCGCTTTGATGGCGCAGGACGATCATCCCGATCAGCCTGCGAGCATGACGCTGATGGCTGGTCCCATCGATACGCGGGTGAATCCCACACGCGTGAACGAACTGGCCAAGAGCAAGCCGATCGAATGGTTCGAAAGCAATCTCATCGGCATGGTGCCGTTCGGCTTCGCGGGCGCGACGCGTCGCGTTTATCCGGGCTTCGTGCAACTCATGGCGTTCATGTCGATGAATCTTCCGCGTCATTTAGATTCGTTTTCCGAAATGTTTCGTCAGCGCATGAAGGGCGACCCGTTACAGGCAGATGCCGTCCATGTCTTCTACGAAGAGTATTTCGCGACGATGGACCTTACCGCCGAGTTCTACCTCGAAACAGTCGATACCGTGTTCCAGCGTCATGCGCTTCCGCTCGGAGAACTGACTGTGCGAGGCGAGACGGTCAACCCTTCGGCGATTCGCCGCACCGCGCTGTTCACCGTGGAAGGCGAACGCGACGATATCTGCGCGGTCGGCCAGACGCTCGCCGCGCAGGACATGTGCGACAAACTCAGGCCGTATATGAAGACGCATCATGTGCAGACGGGCGTGGGACACTACGGCGTGTTCAACGGAAGGCGCTGGGAGCAGCAGATTTATCCACGCATCCGCGCGATGATCCACGACAACGAAACCAGCATCACCGGTGTGAATGCGCGCGCGCAGCCGGTCACGAACTTGCAGGCGATCACGCCATTCGTGAGGGAAGGGATGATGGGCGCAGACGTATCGGACGAAGCGGACAAGCAGGCGATCACGCCGCCGACTGTCATCACGGACGACTAAGCATTCAAGGGCAGCACGATCAGCGTTTGCGCGCCGCCGCCTTCGCGTGCCGAGAGTTCGAGCGTGCCGCCATGCAGCCGCGCGATGCGCTCCACGATGGCGAGTCCGAGACCTGTTCCCTTGGGTTGACCTTCGCCACCGCCGCGTTTGAAGGGCTGTTTAAGTGCTTCGGGATCCTTACCGGAAAACCCTTTGCCCCGATCCGAAATGACGATGCACACCGTCCGCGCGCGAGTATCGGTCCACGTTCGCGCCTCAAGCCCGACAACGCCATAAATGACCGCGTTCTGCATCACGTTCATCAACATCCGCATCATGCCGATGGGACGAAACGCAAACGGCTCGACCTCGCCCAATGAAAGCGCGAACTCATGTCCCAGTCCCGCAAAATCCGCCGCGAGATTCGCAATCAGCGCATTGAGATCACCGACGACAGGCGTTTCCTTCGCGCCGCTTCCCGCGTAGTCCATGAACTGCTGAAGAATGGTGTCGATGGTGTCGAGATAGCCTTCCGCCGATGCCGTGAATCGCGCATCGACCGAAGGCACGGATGACATCGCCATGGCAAGGCGCAGCTTGGTGATCGGCGTGCGAATGTCGTGCGAGATGCCGGCGAGCATCAGGGCGCGCGTCGCATCGGCTTCGGCGAGCGCGGCGGTCATGCGGTTGAAGGCGTCGCTGACTTGCGCGATTTCCGTCGGGCCATCGGTTGGCAGCGTGCCGGGATCGCCGCCCGAAGAAAGCGCCTGCGCCGCCTGCGCAAGATGCGCAAGCGGCCGGTTCAAATGGCGCTGAATCACATACGCCGCCGCCACCGCGAGCGCGGCCAGCACGAGCGATAACCATAACGTAGTGACGAGCCCTTCATCGTGCGCGGCTTCGGGAACGGGCAGCGCAAGCCAGCGCGGTTCGCCCGAAAGATGCGCGCGAATCCACAAACGTTGCTGACCATCTCCGGTGCTGTCGCTGCTCTGCCAGCGCACGGGAATGTCGGCGGGCAATTCATGGCGCAGGTGCGTCATGAACGTCCGGCGCTGATACGTGCGATAAAAATGCAGGCTCGATTCGGGTGCGGCCTCGCGCGCATCGGCGGGCATGTCGCGGCGTACATCGAGATTGGCCGTGATGGCGGCGGCATTATCGGGCGGCGTGGCGCGCAGCAGCTTATCGAGCGTGACGATATAACTCGCGAACGTCGATGCCGCCAGTTCCACGCGCGGCCGCTGCACGAAGTACAACAACGCCGACAGCGCGCACACCTGGCTCACCGCAATGAGCACCACGAGCAAAAGAATATTGCGTGCAAAAAGCGAACGCGGCACGAAGCGCACGCTCACGACTCCACTTCGGCGAGCAGCATGTAGCCGACGCCCCACACGGTTTTGATGAAGCGCGGCTTGCCCGGATCTTCCTCGATCAACTGACGCAGCCGCAACACCTGCACGTCGATGCTGCGATCGAGCGCATCGTGCCCGCGTCCCCGCGTGCGCGCGATGAGATTGTCGCGACTCACCGCGCGATTCGCCGACGAGCCGAGCGCGTGTAGAAGCTGCATCTGCGCCGAATGAATCTCGAACGGTGCGCCCAAGCGCGCGAGTTGTTGCTTGCCGAGATCGAGCCGGAAATCGCCGAAGCGCAGAATCTGCGAGGCGAGGGTGGGATCGCCCGCCGCGATCTTCTGGCGGCGCAGCAAGGCCCGCACGCGCGCCACGAGTTCTTGCGGCAGAAAAGGCTTGGCGAGGTAATCGTCCGCGCCGGTTTCGAGTCCGATTACTTTATCGACGGGATCGCCCTTCGCCGTGAGCATGAGGATGGGCAGCGTCTGACCTTCCGCGCGCAAACGCTTGCACACGGAGAGGCCGTCTTCGGGTTCCATCATCCAGTCGAGCACGAGCAGATCGTACGGTTCGCGCTGCAAATAGCGGTCGAGCCGCTTGCCGTTTTCCACCACGCGCACTTCGAATCCTTGCGATGTGAGGAAACGCTGAAGCATGTTGCGCAGTTCGGCTTCGTCGTCGAGCACGATGATCTTCGGCTGGGCTTCCATCGCAGGCTCCGGTCAGCGTTGCGCGGCGTGCTGGCGCAGGAAGGCTTCGATCTGCGGCAGCGTGATATAGCCGTTCTTTTGCGTGTCGATTTCGTCGAAGTGGCGCGAGACCATCGGCATGCCCATCGCGGCCTGATCGCGCGTGAGCTTGCCGTCATGCGTGGTGTTGGCGCTGGCGAAACGCGTCTGCAATTTCTGCATGGCCTGCTCGACGCGCGGGCTTGCGCCCATCGGCTGAGTGGCGGTTTGCGCCTGCGCGATCACGGGCGCGGTGCACAGCAAGAGCGAAAGCGAGAAGAGGGCGGCACGGAGGGTCTGCATGGGGTTCTCCCTTATTGATGAGGATGTCGCCATTTTTATGGACCAGCGCCTCGCAGGCAATCTCAGGGATGCTACGAATCGTGTCACCGCATGTCAGGTGGATGCATGCCGACATGCCGTGAAACAAGTCCTCGCTCGCTTCGGGCGCGCTGCATGGCTATCGTTGCGTCACTGCCTGTCGATCAGGTGCAACCGCTTCCTTCGAAGCCCAAGGATATCGCCATGAATCATCGTTTGCTCATTGTCACCACTATCGCCGCGCTGGGTCTGACTTGCGTTGGAAGCGCCTTTGCGGGAACAACCGTGCGCGTCACGTATGTCGCGCCTGCTGTCGTTTATGCGCCCGTGCCGGTCAGGCCGGTGGTCGTCGCGCCGGTTGTTGTGGCCGTGCCGCCTCCGCCGCCGCGCAGACCGCCTGTGGTGGTCTATGCGCCGCCGGTTCGCGTCTACTATGCCCAGCCTGTGTACGCCGCGCCCGTCGTCATGGTGCGTTGATTTCAAAAAAGGATAGTGCATATCCTCGCGACGCAATGCGCGCTTTCCGCCGCCCGACGCGAATTCCCGCGCCTCCTATACTGGAAGCGCCGGAACGCAGCATCCATGCACGAAAACCGTTCGATTCGTAGGAGGAACGGCGGCGGGGCCAACGCATCATGAAAAAACGGGTTAGGGTTAATGTGGCTTGCAGCGTGCGTGCATATCCCTCACCATTAAAAACGTACTAGTTAGTTAAAATATGGAGCGGCGGGTTCGTGTTCCCGCGAGGCCCGCGCCGCAAAGGAGCGACAGCGTGACTTCCCCCAGCAATGAAGGCAAGATTCAGGAGCCGTGCATCATCTCGGTGGCCATTACCGGGTCGGTGCCGAAGAAGAAAGACAATCCCGCCGTGCCCATTTCGATCGAGGAACAGGTCGAAAGCACGCATGAGGCCTACGAAGCGGGCGCTACGCTCGTTCATTTGCACGTGCGCGACGAGGACGAGAAATCGAGTTCGGACCGGCATCGCTTTGCCGAGTTGCAGGAAGGCATTCGCAAGCATTGTCCGGACATCATCATCCAGTTTTCAACCGGTGGACGCGGACGTTCGTTCGAACAGCGCGGCGCCATGCTCGATCTGAAGCCGGACATGGCTTCGCTTGCGACCGGCTCGGTGAATTTTCCGACCATCGTGTATGAGAATCCGCCGGACTTCGTGCGCTCGCTCGCGCAGATGATGCTCGATCACAACGTCAAGCCCGAAATCGAAATCTTCGATCTGGCGATGCTCTATAGCACCGTCGATCTCGTGAATCAGGGCTTGCTCAAGTCGCCCGTGCACGTGCAGTTCGTGATGGGCGTGAAGAACGCATTGCCCGCGCGCCGCGAGATTCTCGACTTCGAAGTGGAGCAGCTCAGCAAGCTCCTGCCGGATGCGACATGGACGGCGGCAGGCATCGGACGTCATCAGCTCGAAGTGAATCACTGGACGCTGGAACTCGGCGGACATTGCCGCACGGGTCTGGAGGACAACATTCGCTGGGACAAGGACACGCTTGCCAAGAGCAACGCGCAACTGGTGAGCCGCGTTGCTTCGCTATGCGAAGAATATGGCCGGCCGGTTGCCACGGCGAAAGAAGCGCGTGAACTACTAGGTCTTTAAACGATGTTCAATCGCGCGCGGCGGGCTCGTCCCGCTTGCGCGCGTTTTCCATTCCCCATTCGCTGTAAATCTGCTGAATCAGTTCCGCGAGCAACGCGACCTCCGGCGAGTCATCGGCCAGACGCGTGCTCATGATGATGGGAGACACGATCGTCGCATCGTCGAGCCGCCGGTACACCACTTCATCGCGACGCAGCCGTTCCACGCTCGCCGGCACCAGAGCGATGCCTACGCCCGCCGCGACCAATCCGAGCGCGGTCTGCAACTCCTGCACCTCATGCACTTCCTGCGGGTCCAGCCCGCGATCCGCGAACGCCGACAACACCTGATCCGCGTAACTCGGCCTCGGCTTGCGGGGATACACGATGAGCGGTTCGCGCGCGAGCCGCATGAGACTCACGGGCGCATTCTGCGTGCATAACGCATGATCGTCCGGCAGCGCGACGAGCAGACGTTCCTCGCGCAGCACTTCGCGCCGCACCGAGGCATCGTCGATACGAATGCGCCCGAAACCGACATCGATTGCACCGGTTCTCAACGCGGGCAACTGATCGACGGTCGACATCTCCACCAATGAAATTTCGGTTTGCGGCATGGCTTGCCGCATCTTGCGCACGACCGCGGGCAGCGCCCCATACAAGGTCGATGCGACGAACCCGATCACGAGCCTGCTCTCCAGCCGCGCGACGCGTCGCGTGAGCTTGGGCAGATCGTCCGCGTGTTCGATAAGTCGCATGGCATGCGTCAGAAAGAAGCGTCCCGCCTCAGTGAGTTTCACCGGACGGCTGCCACGCTCGAAGAGGCGCGTGCCGACTTCATCTTCGATCTGCTGAATCTGCCGCGACAGAGGCGGCTGCGAAATGTTGAGCAATTCCGCTGCGCGCGTGAAGTTCTGCGTGGTCGCCACCGCCACGAAATAGCGTAGATGCCGGATTTCCATGGACATACCTTCAAGGTATCGAAAGATGCGGAAACGGTCTTGGACACCGCGCCGATGGGCTTTCTATCATTCGTTCACAGCAGCGCCAATCCCGATGATACCTCCGACGGTATCGCGCGGCACGGCAAAACCCCACGCTGCGCACGACTCATCAGCAGTCAGGAGACGCATCACATGAGCGACACCATTACCTTCCATCGCAAGGCGGACCGCCTGCTGGACACCATGCTCGTCGAAGACAGCGAGCAGCATATTTACCGCTTGAATCGCGCGGCTTTCACGGAGCCGAGTCTTTTCGATCTGGAAATGAAGCATGTTTTCGAGGGCAACTGGATTTACCTTGCTCACGAAAGCCAGATTCCCAATCCGAACGATTACTTCACGACGACTATCGGGCGTCAGCCGATCGTCATCACGCGCAACAAGCAAGGTGAACTGAATGCGCTGATCAATGCGTGTTCGCATCGCGGCGCAGTCTTGTGCCGGCACAAGCGCGGCAACAAGTCGAGCTTTACGTGCCCGTTTCATGGCTGGACTTTCAGCAACGCGGGCAAGCTGCTGAAAGTAAAAGACCCGAAAGATGCGGGCTATCCCGAGAGTTTCGATTGCGATGGAAGTCATGATCTCGCACGCGTGCCGCGCTTTGCCAGCTATCGCGGATTTTTATTCGGAAGCCTGAATAAAGACGTTCTGCCGCTCGAAGAGCATCTAGGCGAAGCGGCCAAGATCATCGACATGATCGTGGACCAGTCGCCCGATGGTCTCGAAGTGCTGCGCGGCGCATCGTCGTATATCTATGACGGCAACTGGAAGCTCGGTGCGGAGAATGGCGCGGACGGCTATCACGTCAGTTCGGTCCACTGGAACTATGCCGCGACAACAGGCCGCCGCAAGACCTCCGCCGATGGCGATGCAATTCGCGCGATGGACGCATCGAAATGGGCGAAGCAGGGCGGGGGCTTCTATTCGTTCGAGCACGGGCATTTGCTCTTGTGGAGCAAGTGGTCGAACCCGGAAGATCGCCCGGCGTTTTCGCGTCGCGACGAACTGATCGAACAATACGGTCAGGCGCGCGCCGACTGGATGATCGGCAACTCGCGCAATCTCTGTCTCTATCCAAACGTTTATCTGATGGATCAGTTCAGCTCGCAGATTCGCGTGCTGCGGCCGATTGCCGTCGACAAGACCGAAGTCACGATCTACTGCATCGCGCCGAAGAACGAAGCCGCCGATGCGCGGGCGCGCCGCATCCGTCAATACGAAGATTTCTTCAATGCAAGCGGCATGGCGACGCCCGACGACCTCGAAGAGTTTCGTGCATGCCAGCAGGGTTATGCGGCATCCGCGCTGCCCTGGAACGATATGTCGCGTGGCGCGCTGCACTGGGTCGATGGCGCCGACGAAGCCGCGAAAGAACTCGGCCTCGCACCGAAGATGAGCGGCGTGAAGACGGAGGACGAAGGGCTCTTCACGATTCAACACAAATACTGGCTCGACACGATGCGCGCCGCGTGCTCGTCCGACGACACGAGCCGATAAGGAGCGAAGACGATGACAATCGATATCGAACAAGTCCGCGCGTTCCTGTATCGCGAAGCGCGATGTCTGGACGACCGCGAATGGGACGACTGGCTCACCTGCTATGCCAGCGACGCCGTGTTCTGGATGCCCGCGTGGGACGACGACGGCGAACTCACGCGCGACCCCGAGCGCGAAATCTCGTTGATCTATTACGGCAACAAGGGCGGTCTGGAAGATCGCGTGTTTCGCATCAAGACGGAAAGGTCGAGCGCGAGCACGCCGGAGCCACGCACCTCGCACAACATCGCCAACGTGGAGATCGTTTCGCGCGATGCCGATGCACGCCGCTGCACGGTGCGCTTCAACTGGCAGACGCTCAGTTATCGCTACAAGACGACGGACGTGTATTTCGGCGCGACGGAAGTTGAGCTAGATACTTCGGCGGGGTCGCCCGTCATCAAACGCAAGGTCGTGACGCTGAAGAACGACTACATCCACCACGTGATCGACGTGTACCACATCTGACTGATCGCGCATTGCACTTTGCATGTTGCGTTTTGCATGCGAAATGCAATCGTGCATTTTTAATTTTGCATGCGATTCGCATCGCCGCGTGCCAGGAGACAAAGCCATGACTCATTCCATCGCGCTGCAGTTCGAGGACGGCACGACGCGCTTCATCGGCTGCGAGCCGGACGAAACCCTCGCGGATGCCGCGTATCGTCAGGGCGTGAATGTGCCGCTCGATTGCCGCGACGGCGCGTGCGGTACTTGCCGCGCGCATTGCGAATCGGGACGGTACGACGGCGGCAGCTATATCGACGATGCGCTCACCGAAGAGGACGCCAACAAGGGCTTCGTGCTCGCCTGCCAGATGCGGCCAGAAAGCGATTGCGTCGTGAAGATCGCGGCATCGGTGGCTGCGTGCAAGACAACGGCTCAGGCGGTGACGGGCACGCTTGCCACCCTCGATCGCAGCACGCCGGGCACGCTGTCGTTTTCCATCTCGCTGGATCGTCCGCTCGATTTTTTGCCGGGGCAATATGCGAACGTGCGCATTCCCGGCGATGACGAAACGCGCGCCTATTCCTTCAGTTCGCCGCCCGGCTCGAAGGAAGCGAGTTTCCTCGTGCGCGATGTGCCGATGGGCAAGATGAGCGGTTATCTGCGCCACGACGCCGCGCCCGGCACGCCGATGAGTTTCAGCGGCCCGCACGGCAGTTTCTATCTGCGCGATGTGCAGCGTCCCGTGCTCATGCTCGCGGGGGGCACCGGCCTCGCGCCGTTCCTCTCGATGCTCGCCCAGCTTGCCGCGCGCGGCGAGACGCAGGCCATCACGTTGATGTACGGCGTGACGCACGACGCGGATCTCGTCGGTCTCGATCAGTTGGACGCGTTCAAGGCGAAGTTGCCTGGTCTTTTGTATACAACATGCGTCGCGTCCGAACAAAGCACGCACTCGCGCCGGGGTTACGTGACGCAGCACTTCACGTCGGAAACGCTAAACGACGGCGATATCGACATCTACGTTTGCGGACCGCCGCCGATGGTCGAAGCGGTGCGCGCGTATCTGAAGCAGGCAGGCATCGAGCCGGCGAACCTTTACTTCGAGAAGTTCGCGGCCAGCACCGAGAGCGTCGCGGCATGAATACTCGATTCCGATTCAGCGACAAGGTCGTGGTGGTGACGGGCGCGGCGCAGGGCATCGGCGAAGGCGTGGCGATGGCAGTAGCGGTGGAGGGCGGCACGGTGGTCGCGATCGATCGCTCGGAACAGGTGTTGGAACTTGAGCGGGGTGTCGAGGCGTCTGGCGGCGAAGTCCGCGCGCATGTCGCGGATCTCGAAGAGTACGAAGGCGCGCAGTCCGCCATCGACTTCGCGCTGACTGCGTTCGGACGCATCGACGTGCTCATCAACAATGTCGGCGGAACGATCTGGGCGCGGCCCTACGAGCACTACGAACCGAAGCAGGTCGAAGCCGAAATGCGTCGCTCGCTGTTCCCCACGTTGTGGTGCTGCCGCGCCGTATTGCCCTTGATGATCGAGCGGCGGCATGGCGTGATCGTCAATGTGTCGTCCGTGGCGACGCGTGGAGTGCATCGCGTGCCGTATTCGGCGGCGAAGGGCGGCGTGAACGCGCTGACCGCATCGCTGGCGATGGAGGTCGCGCAGCATGGCATCCGCGTCAACGCCGTCGCACCGGGCGGCACCGACGCGCCGCCGCGTCGCGTGCCGCGCGGCGATTCACCCGCTGATGAGCGCGAGCGGAACTGGTATCGCGGGGTGGTCGATCAGACCGTGGCGTCCAGCCTCATGCATCGTTATGGAACGATCGAGGAGCAGGTTCGACCGATTTTGTTCTTTGCGTCGGATGAGGCGTCGTATGTGACGGGGGCGGTTCTGGCGGTGGCGGGGGGCGATCAGGGGTAAGTTTCATCGCGTTTGGATTAGGAAAGAGGGCCGCGGCTAAACCGCGGCCTTTTTACTTTTGGGTTTTTGATTTGCTCGGATGCGTTGGCGTCGTCGTTTTTCATTCAAATATGTAATTGCCTTTAGGCAATCGCAAATCAAATAAGAATGCCTAAAAACACGCATATCAAATAATTCACTTCTTTTAGCTTTCTATTGGGTTAATAGAACCGTATTTTTTTTACGACGGACCTCCACGACGGGCATTTTTTAAGAATTTCCGCCTATCTATCCCAATCTGGATAACTAGAATCAGCGCTCTCCGTTTTGCAATCTTGAACAATGATTGCTTGCGGGACAGACATTGAAGCGCACTGACTCACGAATTCTTGAAATAGATTCGGATGACTAATCACGTCCATTCAAATCGATGTTCGAGAATTCATGAGCCAGGGTAGATAAGACACAGTTATCAAGAGAAATTCGCGAAATGAACAAGATTTACCGCGTTGTGTGGAGTCGGGCTTCGGAGCAATGGGTGGTCGCGGCCGAGAATGCTGGTTCGAAGTCGGGCGGGCGCGGTCGGTCCGCTGCTACGGCCTTGACGCTGCTGGCGGCTGCCGGGGGTGCGCATGCGGCTTCCGGCACCTTTTCGGTGGGTTTGCTGGGCGATGGAGGGAGCAATCCTTCGGCGTGCATTTCTTCTGCCGATTCCGCCGTTCCGAGCAACGATCCTGCCGCGTGCAACGGCACTGTCTTCGCGGGCGGATTCGGCGCGGGTGTTGCGTCATACGATGACAGCGGCATGTTGGGGGCCTACATGGTCGTGACGGATACCGGCACGGTTCGACTGGGTGCGAATGGTCAGGACGTGCTCACGATCACGACGGCTGGCATGAACGCGAACAACACCGTCTTGACGGGCTTGTCGCAAGGCGCAATTTCGGCGACGAGCACCGACGCCATTAGCGGAAAGCAGATCTACCCCTTATCGGTGAGTCTGAGTACGACTGTGTCGCGCGTGACTTCGCTGTCGACCAGCGTTTCGTCGCTTTCTACGGGTGTCAGTTCGTTGTCGACGGGTTTGAGTTCGTTGTCGACGGGTGTTGACTCGCTTTCCACTGGCGTAAGTTCGCTTTCCACAGGCGTTGATTCGCTTTCCGCCGGTGTAAGCTCGCTGTCCACCGGAGTTGAGTCGCTTTCGACCGGTGTGAGTTCGCTGTCGACAGGTGTTGATTCGCTCTCCACCGGTGTGAATTCCTTATCTACCGGTGTTGACTCGCTTTCGACAGGCGTGAGTTCGTTGTCGACGGGCATCGAGTCGCTCTCGACGTCCACATCGAGCGTCGTCACGTCGCTGTCCACCGGCGTCGATTCGCTGTCGACTGGCGTGAGTTCGTTGTCCACCGGCATTGAGTCGCTCTCGACGTCTACATCGAGCGTCGTCACATCGCTTTCCACTGGCGTAGATTCATTGTCGACTGGCGCGAGTTCGTTGTCCACCGGCATCGAGTCTCTCTCGACGTCTACATCGAGCGCCGTCACGTCGCTATCCACTGGCGTCGATTCACTGTCGACTGGCGTGAGTTCGCTCTCGACAGGCATTGACTCGCTCTCGACAGGCATTGACTCGCTTTCGACCGGCATCGAGTCTCTTTCGACGTCTACATCGAGCGTCGTCACGTCGCTGTCCACTGGCGTAGATTCGCTGTCGACTGGCGTGAGTTCGCTCTCCACAGGCATCGACTCGCTTTCGACCGGCATCGAGTCGCTCTCAACGTCTACATCAAGCGTCGTCACGTCGCTTTCCACTGGCGTCGATTCACTGTCGACTGGCGTGAGTTCGTTGTCCACCGGCATCGAGTCTCTCTCGACGTCTACATCGAGCGCCGTCACGTCGCTATCCACTGGCGTCGATTCACTGTCGACTGGCGTGAGTTCGTTGTCCACCGGCATTGAGTCGCTCTCGACGTCTACATCGAGCGTCGTCACGTCGCTTTCCACTGGCGTCGATTCACTGTCGACTGGCGTGAGTTCGTTGTCCACCGGCATCGAGTCTCTCTCGACGTCTACATCGAGCGCCGTCACATCGCTTTCCACTGGCGTAGATTCGCTGTCGACTGGCGTGAGTTCGCTCTCCACAGGCATCGACTCGCTTTCGACCGGCATCGAGTCGCTCTCAACGTCCACATCGAGCGTCGTCACATCGCTTTCCACTGGCGTCAGTTCGCTTTCGACCAGCGTGGACTCCTTGTCCACAGGTATCGATTCGCTGTCGACGTCCACTTCGACCACGGTCACTTCGCTTTCCACCGGCATCGATTCATTGTCGACTGGCGTCAGTTCGCTTTCGACCAGCGTGGATTCCTTGTCCACCGGTATCGATTCGCTGTCGACGTCCACTTCGACCACGGTCACTTCGCTTTCCACCGGCATCGATTCATTGTCGACTGGCGTCAGTTCGCTTTCGACCAGCGTGGATTCCTTGTCCACCGGTATCGATTCGTTGTCGACGTCCACTTCGACCACGGTCACTTCGCTTTCCACCGGCATCGATTCGCTTTCGACCAGCGTGGACTCGCTGTCCACCGGTATCGATTCGCTGTCGACGTCTACATCGACCACGGTCACTTCGCTTTCGACCGGCATCGATTCATTGTCGACCGGCGTCAGTTCGCTTTCGACCAGCGTGGATTCCTTGTCCACCGGTATCGATTCGCTGTCGACGTCCACTTCGACCGCGGTCACCTCGCTTTCGACCGGCATCGATTCGCTTTCGACCAGCGTGGACTCCCTGTCCACCGGTATCGACTCACTCTCGACGTCCACATCGACCGCGGTCACTTCGCTTTCGACTGGCATCGATTCACTGTCGACTGGTGTCAGCTCGCTTTCGACTAGCGTGGACTCGCTGTCCACCGGTATCGATTCACTGTCGACGTCCACATCGACCACGGTCACTTCGCTTTCGACTAGCGTGGACTCCTTGTCCACCGGTATCGATTCACTGTCGACCTCCACATCGACCGCGGTCACTTCGCTTTCGACCGGCGTGGACTCCCTGTCCACCGGTATCGATTCGCTCTCGACGTCCACATCGACCACGGTCACTTCGCTTTCGACTGGCATCGATTCGCTCTCCACTGGCGTGAGCTCGCTGTCTGTGTCCACCTCGACCGCCGTCACGTCGCTTTCCACCGGCATCGATTCGCTTTCGACCGGCGTGAACTCGCTGTCGATGTCCACGTCGACTGCCGTTACATCGCTGTCCACGGGCATTGATTCGCTGTCGACCGGCGTGAGCTCCTTGTCGACCTCCACATCGACCGCGCTCACATCGTTGTCGACGGGCATCGACTCGCTGTCGTCCTCGACATCGACGGTGGTGACTTCCTTGTCGACGAGCGTCGGATCGCTGTCGACGGGTCTCACGTCTCTGTCCACGACCGTCAACACGATTTCGACCAGCGTGGATTCGCTGTCGACAGGCGCCGTCTCCATGTCCACGGGGATCAGCTCGCTCTCGGTCGCCCTGAGCAACACGGTTTCATACGACGACCCGGATCACACAAGCGTCACGTTCGGCAACGCCGGCAAACCAGTCACGCTCAAAAACGTCGCGCGGGGACAAGTCAACGAGAACAGTCTCGAAGCAGTGAACGGGTCGCAGCTCTACGACGTGGCATCGAGCACGGCCACAGCGCTGGGCGGTGGTTCCTCCGTCGATGCAAACGGCGACCTGATCGGGCCGAGCTACAAGTTCGAAGACGGCACGGTGTACAACAATGTCGGCGACGCGCTGACCAACCTCGACGGCCGCGTCACCCAAAACACGATCGACATCAACACCATCAACACCACGTTGAGCACCATCAACGGCGGAGGTGGCGTCAAGTATTTCCACGCCAACTCCACCCTTGCGGACTCCGTGGCAAGCGGCGCGGATTCCGTGGCGATCGGCGGAGGCTCGGTCGCGTCCGGGCAAAACTCGGTGGCCATCGGCTCCAATTCGCTGGCCGACCGGGCGAACACGGTTTCTGTTGGTTCGGCGGGCAATGAACGTCAGATCACGAACGTAGCCGCAGGCACGGCTGCAACCGACGCCGTCAACGTGTCGCAGTTGCAGGCGGCCGGCCTCATCAACGGGGATGGCACGTCGAAAACCGCGCTCACCTACGATACGGTGAACGGGCAGACCGACTACACGAACGTCACGCTCGGCGACGGATCGTCCGGCAGCGTCACCATCCATAACGTGGCGGCAGGCGTCGCGGGCACGGATGCCGTCAACGTGGAGCAGATGAACGACGCGATCGGCCGCGTGACGAACATCGCGGAGAGCGGAGGCAATCCGTTATTCGCGGCGCAAGGCGACCGCACATCCGAGGTCGCCACCGCGACAGGCGTGCATGCAACGGCAATGGGTGCGAACGCCAATGCCATCGCCGACAATTCGGTGGCGCTGGGTGCGAACTCCGTGGCGGATCGAGTCAACACGGTATCGGTCGGCTCGGCTGGAAACGAACGGCAGATCACCAATGTCGCGGCGGGCACGCAGGACACCGATGCCGTCAACGTCCGTCAGTTGAATATCGCGGCGGCTCAGTCCCAAAGCTATACCGACGCACGCATCGCTGGCGTCCAAGGGCAAATCAACAATGTCGCGAGCACGGCGTACGGCGGTATCGCGGCGGCGATGGCGGCAGCAGGATTGCCTCAGCCCACGTCGGCGGGCAAGACGATGGTTGCCGTCGCCGGAGCACGATATGCAGGCGCATCGGGTGCGGCGATCGGCGTGTCGTATGTCACGAACGACAATCATTGGGTGGTCAAGATGTCGGGCAACACGAGCGGTTCGGGCAACGTGGGCTTTACCATCGGCGCGGGTCACCAGTGGTAAGCGCTTAGTCGCTCAGCGGTAGCAGTTCGGAAGCGGCCGGCACGAAAGCGCCGGCCGCTTTCTCACATCCCAAGCAAACGCAGATACGTTTAGCTTCACGAAGAATCTGCCTTACAATCGTCCCGTCCCGACAAGCCCGCTCTCGCGCGACCATGAACGAACGTAAGTTGTCCGGTCTCGCCGACCGGATCTACAGCGATATTCTCAACAGCATCATCGAAGGCGAGTTCAGGGAGGGCGACCGTCTGCTGACGGAGCACGCGCTCGCGGAACGTTTCGCCACCTCGCGTCCTACCGTGCGTGAAGCGCTTGCGCGGCTGCGGGCGGATGGCATCGTGGTGACGCGTCGTGGTTCGGGCACCGTGGTCGGAAGACGGCCCGATCCCGATGTACGTCGCTTCGCGCCCCTTGAAACACTCTCGGATATTCGCCGGTGCTATGAATTCCGCGTGGTCACCGAAGCGGGCGCGGCCGAACTCGCGGCGCTGAAAGCAGACGAAGACGACATCCGCGCGATCGAAGAAGCGTGCGAGCGGCTGGACCGGATCGTTGAAGCGCAGGACGGTATCGGTTCCGACCACGATTACGCATTCCATTTGGCGGTGGCGCGCGCATCGAAGAATCAGTTCTTCATCACGGTGCTATCGTTCATGGAAGAGCAGGTCGTGTTCAGCATGAACCTGTCGCGCAATCTGTCGCTCGTCAAGACACTCGAACGCCAGCAACTCGTTCAGCGTGAACATCTCGATGTACTCGACGCCATTCGCGCGCGCGATCCCGTTCGCGCCAGTCAGGCGATGAAATCCCATCTGGAAAATGCTTTGGAGCGGATGTTCGGGCATTAACGCGTCAGCGCTAAAGAAGTCGTACCACCTGCAAAGAGTCTAGTGGGAAACCCTTGATTAACTGAACACAAACAGGAAGTTGTTTGACAAATTGAATCGGCTTGAGAGTTTTCCATAACTCGTCCCGTTGAAACGTCGTTACAGGCCGCGAAAACGCTCAAATTCACACGGCATTGCCAAGCATCCCTGAACACTTCAAAAGCGCGCGAGAAAGCCAGTTAAACAACTTGGAAAACGCACACTCGGGGTATCTCCCAAGCGCCATCGCAAAGCCATGCCAGCATTGCAGAAATCACGTTGAAAGCTGTTTCGGTAACACGGGCGTCTAGCTCATTTGCTTGACATACGATGATTGCGTTCGCTATTTTTCAACTTCCGGTTGAAACAAAGATCAAAAAAGAGAAGTGAGGAGACGAAATGAATTTCAAGGCTAGGCTGTCGGCGGTTTGCGTAGCGATCGGCGCGACATTCGCCGCAAGCGCGGCTCACGCGGCCGATCCCGTGGCGATCAACATCGTCGATGTCGCGGGCAATCTTCAACTGACGCAAAAGGGCTTCGAAGCCTTCAAGGCCAAGTATCCTGATCTGGTGTCGAGCATCACGTTCACCAACGCGCCCGCGCCGCAGTTGCCCGGCAAGATCAAGGCGATGCAGGGCGCGGGCCGCTCCGATATCGATCTCGTCGTGACCGGCACGGATGCGCTCGCCGCCGGCATCCAGCAAGGGTTGTGGGAAAAGTTGCTGCCCGATCAGGCGAAGGCGTTCCCCGGCGTGCTCGACAAGTACGCACCGGGTCCGCGCAAGATGCAGGACATCGCGCAGGGTTACGGGCTGGAAGTCACGTACATGCCCGCCGGGCCGCTTATCGAATACAACCCGGCCAAGGTCACGGATGTCCCCAAGACGCCCGATCAACTGCTCGCCTGGTGCAAGGCGCATCCGAACAAGCTGATCTACGCGCGTCCGGCCAACTCCGGTCCGGGCCGCACCTTCCTGATGGGCCTGCCGTATGTCCTCGGCGATAAAGACCCGACCGATCCGATCAACGGCTGGGACAAGACGTGGGCGTTCCTCAAGCAACTGAACGATTGCATTCCTTACTATCCGGGCGGCACGTCGGCGGTAATGAAGGAACTGGGCGAGGGCACGCGCGACATGACCGTCACGGTGACGGGCTGGGACATCAACCCGCGCGCGCTCGGCATCGTGCCGGCGGAATTCAAGGTGCAGGCCTTCGACAACATGACGTGGGTGAACGACGCGCATTACATGGTCATCCCCAAGGGCGTGGCGAAGGAAAAGCTCGACGTGCTCTACAAGCTGATGAACTTCATGCTGGAGCCCGCGCAACAGGCATTAACCTATGACGATGGTTACTTCTATCCCGGCCCGGCGGTCAAGGACGTGCCGCTGAGCATGGCGCCCGCGAAAAGTCAGGAAACCATTCAGAAGTTCGGCCGTCCTGAATATGCGAAGCTGCTGGCCGACCGTCCGCATGTGGTGCCGCTCAACGCGCAGGCGATGGTCGCGGCATTCCAGAAGTGGGATCGCGAAATCGGCGCGCAGAAGACGAAGTAAGCGAATCATCGCGAAAAAGACGGCGACGGTCCTCATGGAACGTCGCCGCTTGCATGTGAAAAGATGGCAAAGCGCAGGGAACCTCATGAAGCACACATTCGAGCAGTTGCGTCTGGATTCGGTCTCGCGCAGCTTTACGAGCACACAGGGCAGCCAGCTCGCCGCGTTGAAAGGACTCGATCTGAACATCCGGCGCGGCGAATTCATCGCGCTGCTCGGACCTTCGGGATGCGGCAAGTCCACCGCGCTGAACTGCATCGCCGGATTGCAGCCGTTGTCGGGCGGCGGCATCTGGCTCGATGAAAAACGCATCGACACCTTGCCGCCCGAGAAGCGCGGCTTCGGCATGGTGTTTCAGAACTACGCGCTGTTTCCGCATATGTCCGTGCTGGATAACGTCGGCTTTGGCCTCAAGATGCGCGGCGTGCCGAAGGCGGAAACCATGCAGCGCGCCAAGGCCGCGTTGCAACTCGTGCAGTTGATCGGCCACGATGCCAAATTGCCAGGCCAGCTTTCCGGCGGTCAGCAACAGCGCGTGGCGATTGCGCGCGCGATCGTCATCGAACCGCCGCTCGTGCTGATGGACGAACCGCTGTCCAATCTCGACACGCGGCTGCGCATCGAGATGCGGGCGGAGATTCGGCGCATCCACGGCAAGCTGGAGCGTGCGACGCTCTACGTCACGCACGATCAGGACGAAGCGCTGTCGATGGCTGACCGCATCGTCGTGATGAAGGAAGGCGTCGTGCAACAGGTCGCGCCGCCGAAGGAAGTGTATTCGCGGCCCAAAAATCTGCATGTCGCGCGGTTCATGGGTTTTCGGAACGTGGTGCCGTGCATGCTCGAAGGCACACAGGGCGATGCCGTCGCCGTGAACGCGAACGGCGTGCGGCTGCTCGGCCTGCCGATGGAAGCATTCGACAGCAAGAACGTGTCGCTCGCGTTGCGGCCGGAAGACATGGAGCGCGCATCGCCCGGCGATCAGAACGCCTTCGATGCGCAAGTGGATGTGGTCGAATACGGCGGACGCGATTCGCTCATCATCGTGAACAGCGCGTTCGGCAAGTTGTGGGCGCGCATCGCGGGCGAAGTGGGCGAGGGCGAGCGCATCAGCTTGCGGGTCGCGCCGTCGAAAGCGCTCGTGTACGGAGAAGACAAATGATCGCGATGCCCGCCGCGCAGCGCGACCCGAAAGGCTGGCTCGTCGCGCCCGCGCTGATTTTTATCATCGCGCTGTTCATCTATCCGTTCGCCTACGGGCTCATGCTCTCGTTCAATCCGATGAACGGCGGCGGCGCATGGGCCAACTACATCACGTTCTTCACTGACACGTCGATGTGGCCGACCATCGTCGTCACGCTCAAGCTGGCGGTGCCGGCCACGCTCATCAACGTGGGTGTGTCGGTGCCGGTGGCGTTCGCGCTCAGGCGGTCGTCGCCGTATCAGAAGTTCGCGACCACATTGCTCGTCATTCCCGTCACGCTTGGCACGGTGCTGATCGCCGATGGCATGCTCACGTACTTCAGCCCGCACGGCTGGTTTCCGCAGGCCATTCAGGCGCTGCATCTCTACGGCGATGAAGTGCGGCTCACGCACAATTACTGGGGCGTGCTGATTTCGCTGATCGTGTCGGGCTTTCCGTTCGCGTTCCTGCTCACGCTCTCTTATGTGACCGGCATCGATCCGACGCTCGCGCGCGCCGCGGCCACGCTCGGCGCGAGTCCGTGGCAACAGTTTCGCCAGATTTATCTGCCGCTGCTGCTTCCCGGTTTGACGATGACCGCGTGCCTTTCCTTCGTGCAGGCGTTCTCCGTGTTTCCGTCGGCCGTGCTGCTCGGCGCGCCCGCCGGACCAACGCGCGTGATTTCGATTGCTGCATCCGAAGCGGCGTTCGAAAGCTACGATTACTCGCTGGCTTCGACCATCGCCATCGTCATGGGTTTTGTGCAACTGCTCGTGGTGGGCGGCATGCTCGGCGCGCGCCGCTTCTTCTATACCGGTCCGGTGACGGGAGGAAAAGGCTGATGGCGCCCGACAATCACGCAGCGCCAGCATGGACGGGCGCATCGCCGGACAAGAACGCGGGCAAGACCATGCGGCAGCAAGCGAGCCTGCGCGACCGGCTGTGGAAGTTTTTCGTCTGGGCGACGATGGGCTTCTTCCTCCTCAACGTGTTGCTGCTGATCGCGACCGTCGCGGTGAATTCGGTCGCCACGCGCTGGTTCGGCACGCTGTTGCCGCAGGGCTTCACGCTGCACTGGTACGCGCAGGCGTGGAGCGATTTTCAGTTGTCGAGCGTGCTGCTCGTCACGATGGAAGTGGTCGGCGCGGTGGTGCTGCTCTCCATCGCGCTCGGTGTGCCGGCGGCGTATGCGCTCGCGCGCGTGCAGTTTCCGGGAAAGCGCTTCGCCATGCTCGTGTTTCTGTTGCCGTTGATGGTGCCACCCGTCACCTATGGCATTCCGATGGCAACCGTCATGTACAAGTTCCATCTTGCAGGCACGCTAACCGGCGTGATCCTCGCGAATCTGGTGCCTGCGCTGCCGTTCGTCATTCTCGTGATGACGCCGTTCATCGAGCAGATCGATCCGAATCTGGAATCGGCGGCACGCATTTTCGGGGCGAATACGTTGAAGTACTTTCGCTATGTGCTGTTGCCGCTGCTCGTGCCGGGCATGCTGGCGGCGGGCTTGCTCGTGCTGGTGCGCACTATCGGCATGTTCGAACTGACGTTTTTCACGGCTGGACCGACCACGCAGACGCTCGTCGTCGCGCTGTACTACGCGGTCTTTTCCACCGGCGTGCGCGCGCCGCAATCCATCGACGCCATGGCGATGATCTACATGGCGATCACGCTCGTCTGGGTTTTGATCGCACTGCAATTCGTCAGCCCGACGCAACTCGTCTCGCGCGTGAAGGAACAGCGCCAATGATCCTTGCATTACCTATGACAGCAATCCGCGAAGTATTCGAACTCGATGCCGTGCCGCGTCTTACCGTGCGGCATGGCAGGCATCTGATTGAACTCGCGCCATCAGCAGGCGGGCGCGTCACGCGCTTCGCGACCGAAGACGCGCGCGGCGTGCATGACTGGCTGGTGCCGGTTGCATCGACGAAATGGCCCGCCGATACGTGGCCGAAAGCGGGCAGCTATCCGCTCGTGCCGTTCTCGAATCGCGTGCGGGATTCGCAATTTCCAGGTCCGGACGGGGAACACGTGCGCCTTGCCGCGTTTCCGTCGATGCCGCATGCACTGCATGGCTTCGGGCAGTTCGCGAAGTGGCGCGTCGGGCGGCAGGAAGCGGATGTCATCGAACTGCACTATGCGCACGAAGAAGGCGAGCACGGCTGGCCGTGGGCGTTCGATGCTGTACAAACCATCGCCGCGACCGATGAAGGCGCATTACTCATGATGCGCGTCGTCAATCGTTCGAAGCGCCGCATGCCGATCGGCCTGGGTTTTCATCCGTACTTCAGCGCGATGCAAGCCGAACTCGATGCCACCACGCAATGGCGTCACGACGCCGAAATCGCAATCGAGCCGGACGATGTGCCGCCTGCGCGCGAGCATCGGCGGGAAGAAGCGGGTTTTACGCGTTACCTGAGCGGCTGGAATGGCCGCGCGACACTGCGTTATGCCGATGGCCGCAGCCTTGCTCTCAAGGCCGATGGCATGCTCGGCCATGTCGTCGTGCATTGTCCGGCGGGCGCGGGTTATCTCTGCGTCGAGCCGGTTTCGCATGTCAGCGACGGCTTCAATCTCGATGCCAAGGGCTTGCCGGGAACCGGCGTCGCGTTCATGCCGCCAGATAGTGAAGTAACGGTGTCGCTCGCGATGGCAACCGGCTCGACGCCGGACGCACTCGCCGGCGCCGCCGCCTGAGCTGCGCCTCGACCGGCACGCGCGACGTGCGCGCGGCAAGCGGAGTGTTGATGACGAGACACGTTTCCTTGTTCATGACAGCACCTTGATCGAAGAGTCAGCGCGTGATCGGCGCCGTGAAAAAAGCCTCGACAAGTTCGACGATGCGCCACGTCGAACATGGTCGGCGGCAATGCGCATCGAAACCGGCTTCCTTGAGCGTGTGCACGGGGTCGGCGGGCCAGACGTTGCTCATCGCGACAAACAAACGGTGCGTCATGTCCGAATCGTGACGCAGCGTGCGCAGAAAAACGTAACCGGCTTCGTTCTCGAAACTCGTATCGAGCAGCAGCGCTTGTGGTTGCCAACTGGCGAGCAACGCACGCACGGATTTGAGATCCTGCGAATGGATGACCTGCAAGCCTTTGAGCCGAAGTTGCACGGCGAGCGAATCGCCGATCGACTTGTCCTTGTGGGCGATCAGTACGCGGCGCGACCGGATTTCTCCCTGTGCGCCCGGCTGTGCCCGCTTGATACGCCACAACGCGAAATTGGTTTCGCTGTCGGCTTGACGGCTTGACATCTCATCCTCCGGCTTGTCGATTGATTGTTATTGGTTGATTCGATGCAGGTATTTTTGATCGTCCTTGCTTTGTGCAGAACCCGGCACGGGCGGGGAGTTCGGAGCATTTTGGGAGACTGCCGGATGTATCCCTTCGAAAGGAGGGTGGAAGTCAATCAGCGCGGGCGTAATATCGGAACCGTTCTCGGGGATGTGCAATGGAAAACGGCTATTTCAAAACAGTACTGCTCGTAGAGGACGAAGGGCTGACCAGGAGCGCGATGAAAAGCCTCATCCTGGCCAATGAGCCCTTGCTCGAAATCGATGAAGCGGATGGATTCGAGCAGGCCAAGGCAAAGCTTTCGGCCAATTCCTACGATTTGATGTTTCTCGACTATCACTTGCGCGGTCAGACGACCGGCATGGATCTGCTCGACTGGATTCGCGGGGAAGAGCGCGAGGTACAGACCATCATGCTCTCGGCGCAGGACGACCGGGACACCGTGCTCGAATGCATCAAGAATGGTGCGTGCGGGTTTATTTCGAAGGGCAGCGAGCAGGGCGCGGGCGTGTTTCGCGAGGCGCTCAAGACCATTTTGAGCGGGCGGGTGTATCTGCCCAACACGGTGTTGGGCAAGGGCGGTCACAGTCCCAAGCCGGTTTCGACGCATGCGGGGCCGACCGTCGAATCGCTCGATCTGCCGCCGCGTTTGACCGAAACCTTGCGCTATCTGTTGCAAGGACTGTCGAACAAGGCGATCGCGCGGAAGATGAACATCAGCGAAAACACGGCGAAAGAGTATTCGAGCGATCTGCTCGCACGCTTTCATGTGACGCGGCGGACGTTTCTGATCGTGGAGATGGCGCGGCGCGGGATCGAAATGCCCGCGAGTCACGCGCCGTCTGCGTCCTGATCGATCATTGCAAACCCATGCGGGCGCTCTGAAAAGAGCGCCCGTTTTTCATTCAGAGCGCGCTCGGAAATTTCCTAAGATGTAATTTCGAAATGGTAAGGTAGAGACCGGACTATTTTTAAGACGAGAACAGTTTCGGTGAATCGCAGGTCGATTTCTCTACGCTCGCGCCTCGCGTGCGCAGCGAGCGCCTCGGCGGCGCTGCTCCTCGGCGCGTGCGCGCCGCTCCCTCAATCGGATTCGGCGGCGGCGAATGCGGCGGCGGCTTCCGCACCGCCAGTCGCGGTCGTCAAGCCCGCGCCACCGCCCGCCGTGCCGGGCCAGCAGACGCTTACGATCGGCGCGGCGAACGGGTTTCATCGCACGATCAAGGCAATCGCGCCCGCGCAAGTGTGCGATGACACCGCTTTCGCCGATGGCGTGCGCTACGGCTACGCGCTGACCTGGAACCGGCTGATCGGCGAAACCGCCGTCAGCACCGGCAAGCCGTCGAAGCGTAAATTCGATGCATCCGCGCTTCGCTCACAGGACGACGAATACAAGATCCAGTGGAACGGCAAGGAGCGCACCAACGCGTGCGCGTCCGATGGCTATCTGATCGGACGCATCGTCGGGACGCACATGGCGAGCGAGGATTTGCGCGCCGGTAGCGCGTAACGCGCCTGACTTCAATCGCAGGTGTGCGTGGCCGCGACGTAGCGGCTCGCCACCGCGACATCCCCGTAAATCGTGTAGCCGGTGCCGTTGGCCGACTGCTGCGCGACCGCCAGCACGACCGAGGCGCTGGCCACGCCCTTGCTCGGAATCGACACGGCCTGGGTATCCGAACTCAGCGAATACAGCCGGACGTGGGCGTCCATCGGCGTCCATGCCTTTTTCACGCACTCGACGAAATCGTACGGTTTCAGCACGGACGTGCCCGAACCGACCGGCACCGTCTTGAGCAGTGAGTCATCGGTCGAAATACACCCCGTCAAAGTCATCGCGCAGACCGCGAAACCGGTCGTCAGCCCCATTGCAACATTTTTTCTCATATTTCCGATGCTCTTATTTGCAGTATTCGCTTAATCTTGCGCCCGGATCGAAACCGCTGCTTTCGAAACGCGGACATGGAGGAAAACCGGTCGATCCTACCCGTCTGACAGATGACCCGTAAAGCCGCGTCGAGCCTTACAGACACGATTCGAAGCCGCATCGGGCCGAATGTCATCCTTTCGATGCACGCTCGTCCCAATATTAGTCAAGCCACGTCAACCGCTGCCGTTATACAGGCGTTTCATGCGCTAAAGCCATTTGTATGGCAGGCGCCAAGCGGCAGGAGTTGAAAAAAGCGCTCCCATGGCGGGGCAAATTTGTCCCCCTCACAACGATTAGCGCTGTCACCGCAAGTTTCGTTTCCGGTCGCAGCGCGTGGAAGTTTCAGAGAACGCATGTCTCGCAAACAGTTGTCCGCTTCGCTTCGCACCGTCCTCAAGCTCGGACGCGTTCCGGGCGATTTCGATTTCCGGCGTCTCGCCGCGCCCGCGCTGACGGTGCTCGTCGGCGCGCTCTTGCTTCTCGTGTTCGAACATCTGTCGCGCGCGGTCGATTACAAATCCGTGGTGCACGCGCTGCGCGAAATGACGCCCGCCGCCTGGGCCGCCGCGCTCGGGGCGACCGCGCTGAGTTTCGCCGCGCTGGTCGGGCGCGATGCGGTCGGTCTTCGCCACATCGGCGCGAAAGTGCCGCGCGCGCTGTTGTGGGTCGGCGCGACGGTCGGCTCGGCGCTCGGCAACGTGACCGGCTTCGGCGCGCTGACGGGCGGGGCAGTGCGCTGCCGCGTGTACGGTGCGGCGGACGTCACGCCCGCGCAGGTCGGACGGCTCTCGATTTTCACGGGCGTGACGCTCGCGCTGTCGCTCGCCTTCATGACGGCGGTCGGCATGACGTTCTCGGCCGATACGCTTGCAGGCATGATGCGCCTGCCGCCGCTTGCGTTGCAGATCATCGGTGCTTCGCTGCTGGCCGTGTTCGCGGCGATGCTGATCGTCTGCGGACGCGAGGCGCGCACGCTGCAATCGCGCTGGACGTGGCTTGCGTTCACCATTCCCGCGCGCCGCGATTTCGTCGCGCAAACTGCGCTCGCCGTCATCGATGTATTCGGCGCGGGCCTCGCGCTGTGGGCGCTGCTGCCCGCCGCGCACGTCGGCTTCGGCGAATTCATGACGGTGTTTTCGGCGGCGATGCTGCTCGGCATGATCGGCC
The DNA here is from genome assembly GCF_057612605.2 of Caballeronia sp. A2-2. Lineage (NCBI taxonomy): Bacteria > Pseudomonadati > Pseudomonadota > Betaproteobacteria > Burkholderiales > Burkholderiaceae > Caballeronia > Caballeronia sp. A2-2. The sequence goes on from NZ_CM172588.1 coordinate 693,995, forward strand.
ACACGCCCGGCGGCGTCGGCGTCTTCGATGCCGCCATGGTCTTCGCGCTCGGCCGCAGTGCGCACACGCCCGACGTGCTGGCCGCGCTGCTCGCGTATCGCGCGATCTACTTCGGCTTGCCGCTGATCCTCTCCGCGGGCGTGATGGCCGTGTTCGAAGGCCGCGCGCTGAAAGGGCGGATCGCGTTTCCGAAGAAGCATCACGTGTCGCAGCTCGCCCCCGTGTTTCTGTCGATCGTCGCGTTCGCGGCAGGCTCCATGCTCGTGATCTCAGGCGCCACGCCCGCGTTCAAGATGCGTATCGCGCTGTTGCAGACCATCGTGCCGCTGTGGGTGCTGGAAAGCTCGCAATTGCTCGGCTCCGTGTTCGGCGTGTTGCTGCTGTTCGTCGCGCGCGGCCTGATGCGCCGCCTCGACGCCGCGTGGTGGTTCGCGCTCGCGCTGGCGCTGCTGAATCTCGTGTTGTCGCTGGCAAAAGGTCTCGCGTTCGTCGAAGTGGGCGTACTGGCGTTTCTCGTCGGCCTGCTGATCGCGACACGCGAACGCTTCAACCGCCGCTCGTCGCTGTTCGCCGAGCGCTTCACCGCGACGTGGCTGTTCTCCATCGGCATGGTGATGGCCGTCGCGACGTGGATCATGTTCTACGCTTTCCGCGATGTCGCCTACAACAGCGACCTGTGGTGGCAATTCGCCTTCGACGAGCGCGCCCCGCGTGCGCTGCGCGCGACGCTCGCGGCGGGCGTGTTCGCCTCCGCCTTCGCGCTCTGGCAATTGCTGCGTCCTGCGGCGGGCCGCTTCGTGAAACCCGCGCCGCAAGATCTCGCCGATGCCGCGCGCATCTTCCGCGCACAAGAACGCAGCGACGCCGGCCTCGCGATGATGGGCGACAAGAGTTTCCTGTTCTCGGAATCGCGCGGCGCGTTTCTGATGTATGCCAAGCATGGCCGCACGTGGGCTGCGCTGCATGATCCGGTCGGCCCGCGCGAGGAATGGGCGGGGCTGATCCGTCAGTTCGTCGAAATGGCGCACAAGCACAGTGGCCGCGCCGCGTTCTATCAAGTCCGCGCCGACGCATTGCCGCTCTATCTCGACGCCGGTCTCACGCTGATGAAGCTCGGCGAGGAAGCGCACGTGGCACTGTCCGAATTCGATCTGAAGGGCTCGCATCGCGCGCATCTGCGTTATGCACTCAAGCGCGGCGAGCGCGATGGCTTCGACACCGAAGTGATCGGGCAAGAACGCATCGCGGAAAGTCTGCCGATGCTGCGCGCGATCTCCGATGACTGGCTCGACAGCCGTTCCGCGCGCGAAAAGAGCTTTTCGGTGGCGGCTTTCAACGAGGAATATCTCGCGGCGCAATCCGTGTTGCTGGTGCGTCAGCAGGGCGCGCCGGTCGCGTTCGTCACGTTCATGACGACCGATATGAACACCGAGGCGACGGTCGGCGTGATGCGCCATATCGCCAATGCATCGCCGTATGCGATGGAATATCTCTTTACCAAGCTCGCGCTGCATCTGAAGGAAGCGGGGTTCAAGTCGCTGTCGCTGGGCATTGCGCCGCTGTCGGGCATGGAACCGACGCCGCTTGCCTCGCATTGGCATCGATTGGCCGGGCTGGTGTGGCGCTTCGGCGGACGCTTCTACAACTTCCGCGGATTGCGCGGTTTCAAAAGCAAGTTCCAGCCGCGCTGGGAACCGCGTTATCTCGCGGCATCCGGTTCGGTTGGCGTATTTTTCACTTTGGCGGATCTCTCGCTGTTGGCGGGCGGCTGGCGTTCATGAAATTCTCGAGCAAGACCTTTTTGGCGACGGCGCTGGCCGCGTTCGCCGCGTTTTCCACCGCGCAGGCAGCGGAAACGATTCCCGGCGGACGTTACGGACAAGTGCAACTCACGCGGCCGGTCGGCGACATGACCGGCTTCGTCGTGCTGTATTCGGAGCAGCGCGGCTGGAACGCGGTCGATCAGCAAGCCGCCGATGCACTCGCCGCGAAGGGCGCGATGGTCATCGGCGTGGACACGCCGACTTACGCCAAGCGTCTCGTCAAGGACAAGTCGGAGAAGGCGTGTCACAACCTCGTCGGCGATGCGGAGAACATGAGCCATCAGCTCGAACGCACCGTGCAGGCGAACCACTACTATTCGCCGATTCTCGCCGGCAGCGGGCAGGGCGCGATCCTTGCCGAATCCGCGCTCAAGCAAGCGCCGGACAACACGGTCGCGGGCGCGGTGACGCTCGCCGCAGACCCGATGCTCGACGCACGTTTCAATCCCTGTCCGCCGGACGCGACCATCATCCACGCGAAGGGTTTCGCGGGGTTCATGGAGCGCGAAGCCATTCTTCCGCCCGATGATTCGAAGGTGAACGCGCTCGTCTCGCTGACCGCGCCGCATCTGAAGAAAGCGGTCGAACCCGTGGCGACGGCACAGCATCCGAAGAAAACGCAAGGCGCGGGCGATACCGATGTCTCCGACCTGCCGCTGATCGAATTGCGCGCCGCGCAGCCGACCGATCTGCTCGCCATCGTTATTTCCGGCGATGGCGGCTGGCGCGATCTCGACAAGACGATGGCGCTCGCGCTTCAGCACGATGGCGTGTCCGTGGTGGGCATCGATTCGCTGCGTTACTTTTGGAGCGAGAAGTCGCCGCAGCAGACCGCAAGCGACCTCGCGCGCGTGATCCGCGCGTACAACGCACACTGGCATACGAGCCACGTCGCGCTGCTCGGCTACTCGTTTGGCGCGGATGTCATGCCATTTGCCTATAACCGTCTGCCCGACGATGTGCGCGAGCAAGTGTCGTATATCTCGCTGATGGGTTTCTCGCCCTCGGCGGATTTTCAGATTCGCGTGACAGGCTGGCTCGGCATGCCGGCAAGCGACAAAGCGCTCAAGGTGCGGCCGGAATTGACTCGCCTGCCGCCCGCGATGGTTCAGTGCATCTACGGTGAGAAGGAAGAGGACACGCTGTGCCCGACGCTCACCAAGACGGGCATCGAAGTGGTGAAGCTGCCGGGCGATCACCATTTCGGCGGCGATTACGATGCCCTCGCGCGGCGGATTCTCGCGGGGTGGCGGAAGCAGATCGAGGCGCGGAAGACCTGACGCGCCTTTAGAGCGACTCGAGCATCGCGAGCGTTTCGGGATGCTTTTCCACGAGCCGAATGAGCATTGCAGCCTGCGCGTTCGGCTTGGCCTTTCCCTGTTCCCAGTTCTGCCACGTGCGCAGATTCACGCGCAGCCGAAGCGCCATCACGGCCTGAGAGACATGCGCGAATTCCCGGACGCCGCGAATCTCTTCGGCGGTGATCTCCACGGGTGCGAGCGGTTCAGGTGTGATTCGCCGAAGCGTCACCTTTCCGGCGCGTTCATCCGAAAGCGCTTCGAAACCTTCGACGAGTTCGTTGAAGAGATTTCGTTTTTTCATTTCGCGCTCCTTTTTCGTAGTTCGTGATCGAGTAGTCTTGCCAGCGCTTGCATGGGACCATACGCAAATTGCGTATGCTTTTCAAGCACTCCGGCGCACCTTTCCTCGCCGCTCCTGTACGCTATAAAGACCCCGCCCCAACGGAGCCCGGCATGCCCCTGATCGACCACCTCGACCACCTCGTCCTTACCTGCGTCGACGTCGAAGCCACGCAACGCTTCTACGTCGATGTCCTGCAAATGAAGCTGGAAACCTTCGGCGATGGCCGCATGGCGTTCCGCTTCGGCAATCAGAAAATTAACGTCCACATTCGCGGCAAGGAATACGAGCCGAAGGCGCATATTCCTGCGCCGGGCGCGCTCGATCTGTGTTTCATCGCCGCCGTGCCGCTCGATGAAGTCATCGAGCGGCTGGCAAAGATGAACGTACCGATCATCGAAGGACCGGTCGAACGCACGGGCGCGACGCACAAACTTCGTTCGGTCTACGTGCGCGATCCCGACTACAACCTCATCGAGATTTCCGAGCTTATTTGAGCGGACCGAGATAGTCGCGCTTGCCGATCGGCACGCCGATATGACGCAGGATGTCGTGCGTCGTCACGACGTGGAAATAGAAGTTCGGCAGACCGAAGCCCAACAGATAATCCACGCCCGAGAACGACGGCTCGAAGCCCGGGAACTTCATCGTCACGGTCTGCACGTCGCTGTCGGCGAAGCTGCTTTCCGGCAGTCCGCGCAAATACGCCACCGTCTTCGCGATGCGCTCCTGCAACGTGCGAAAGCTGTTCTCGTTGTCCTCGAAACGCGGGGCCTCGATGCCGCACAGACGTTGCGCGGAAAGCTTGGAGGTGTCGCTCGCGCGCTGAATCTGCGCGGCGAGCGGCAGCATGTCGGGCGCGAGGCGCGTGCCGATCACCTCGGCTTCGGGGATGCCTTTCTCCTCGGCGTACGTGGCGGCTTTGTCCAGCAAATCGGAACACACTTCGAGTCCGCGGACGAAGACCGGAACCGACGCGCGATACATCGTGAGTGACATTGTTTGAGCTCCTTTGATGTTGTGAAAGGGGACACCAGCATAGCGCCCGGCTCGCCGTCCTGCCGGAATGACCCGACAAAACCCAGTCTCCGCACGACTGTCTAGATTTTGGCGGCGCTCCGGCCCCGACCGATGCGATACTCCACGAGCAGTGCATCATTCGAATTACATCGACCGGACCCGGGGATTCTCTCGATGAAGCAGACCGTCAGGCTTGCCGTGCTGGGAGCGCTCGCAGGCGCGTTATGCGCGTTATTGGCCGGATGCGCCGCGTCGCCGGATCAGTCCGGCGCGACAGCGCAAAACGGCGCGGGCGCGAGCGCCGCGTACAGCGCCGACATCCGCCGCACTCAAGACGGCATTCCGCACATTCGCGCGGCCAACTGGGGCGGTCTGGGCTATGGCTACGGCTACGCGCAGGCGCAGGACAATCTCTGCACGCTCGCGGATGGCTTCGTCACGTATCGCGGCGAACGCGCGCTGTATTTCGGCGCGGATGCCCGGCCAACCGCGCCCGCCACCTTCGGCGCACCGCGCAATCTCGATGCCGATTTCTTCTTCCGCTTCGTCGACGACCAGGCCGCCGTCGAGCGATACCGCGCGGCACAGACACCGGAACTGCGCGCGCTGATCGATGGTTTCGCAGCCGGTTACGACCGCTATCTCACAGACCTCGGCGCGGGCGATTTCCCGAACGCGCATGCGGCTTGTCGCGGCAAGCCGTGGGTCACGCCCATCAACGCGGACGATATTTATCGCCGCCTGATCGCCGCGAATCTGGCGGGCGGTTCGGCGCGCTTCGTGCAGCCGATCGCCACGGCGCAACCGCCACAGCCGGGCGCGACACCGCGTAGCGAGAACGCACCGGCATCGGCGGAAGTCAGCGCGTTAAAGTTTTCGATTGGCGATAGCGCGGGCATCGGCAGCAATGCGCTCGCGTTCGGCGCGCCGGTCACGCGCGATCAACGCAGCATCCTGTTCGGCAATCCGCATTGGTTCTGGCGCGGGCCGGACCGTTTCTATCAGGCACAACTGACGATTCCGGGTCAACTGAACGTGGCGGGCGTGTCGTTTCTCGGCGTGCCGCTCATCGTGCTCGGCTTCAACGAGAACGTCGCGTGGACGCATACGGTGTCGAGCGCGCGGCGCTTCGGCATCTTCCAGTTGACGCTCGATCCAGCGAACCCCACGCGCTATCTCGTCGATGGCCAAAGCGAGGCGATGACGCCCGTGCCGCTCACCGTGCGCGCCCGCCGCGCGGATGGCAGCGTGGAACCCGTCACGCGCACGCTCTATCGCACGCGCTACGGCCCGCTGCTCGATCTTTCGGCGATGTCGCCCGCGCTCGCCTGGACGCCCGCCCGCGCCTACGCGCTGCGCGACGTCAACGCGGACAACGTGCGCTCGTTCCAGAACTTCTTCGCGTGGAATCAGGCGCGCTCGCTGGCGGATTTCATGGCGATCCAGAAGCGCTACGTCGCGATGCCGTGGGTCAACACCTTCGCCATCGGCCGCGACGACGCGCGCGTGTACTTCGCCGATATCGGCGCGATGCCCGACGTGCCCGACGCACTCGCCGACACTTGCACGACGCCCGCCGGCCGCGCCTTCGCGAGCCGCGCGCCCGGCGTGCCGTTTCTCGATGGATCCAAGAGCGCGTGCGCATGGCGCGTCGATCCCGCCAGCGCCCAACCCGGCGCGCTTCCCGCCGATCAGATGCCCTCCGCCGTGCGCGGTGATTACGTCGGCAACTTCAACGACAGCTACTGGCTCACCAACGCCAATGCGCCGATGACGGGCTATCCGCGCATCGCGGGCGCGACGCGGGTCGAGCAATCGCTGCGCACGCGCTACGGGCATCTGCTGGCCGCGCGGTTGCAACGCATGCAGGGCGGCATCACGCGTGACGCGGTGGAGGGCGCGGTGCTCGAAACCGGCTCGATGTCGGAGCGCCTGTTCCGCAAGCCCTTGCTCGACGCCGTATGCGCCGTCAACGACGCTCAAAACACACTGCGCGATGCCTGCGCGGTCCTGCGCAACTGGGACGGCAATTCGGACATCGATTCGCGCGGCGCAAATCTGTGGGACGAGTTCTGGAACCGCGTGACCAAGATCGCGCCCGAACGCCTCTACACGTCGAGTTTCGACGCCGACAAGCCGCTCGCGACGCCTTCGGGCTTCAACATCGACAATCCGGGTGTCGTGCAGGATTTGCGGCAGGCGCTCGGCGGGGCGGCGCTTGCGCTTTCGCTGAACGGCTTCGCGCTGGATTCGCGACGCGGCGACATTCTCTACACCACGCGCAACGGTGCGCGCGTGCCGCTGTTCGGCGGCTGCGACGAGCAGGGTTATTTCACGGTGGCATGCGCGCGCCGTCCGCTGGACGCGAAGGGTTATCCGATGGAACCGGCCGGGCAGGGCGACAGCTACGTGCAAGTCGTGAGTTTCGGCGCGGGCACGGGCGCGATCGAGGCGGACACGCTGCTTTCGCACTCCGAATCCGACGATCCCGCATCGCCGCATTCGGGCGATGCCACCCGCGCGTTCGCCGCGAAGCACTGGCAGCGTTTCCCGTTCACGGATCAGGCCATCGATGCGGACCCGGCTGTGTCCCGCGTGACGATATCGAACACAAAATGACGCTTAACGTCTGAAGAAATAGTTTCCCTGCGGACGGCGCGTTTCGCATCGGAAAAATCTGGCCAGCACGGTCCGAGGCCAGTCGAGACAGCCACGAAACCCGTCTATGATGGAGGTTTGTCTCTACGCACGGACCTCGCCATGACACCCGCCGAAAGCTCCCACAATCAGGAAGCGGTCAAGCTCGATTCCGCCGCCTTGCGCGAATTCGTCGATCGCAAATGGAACGACGAGATCGTGCCCGCGCTGACGGATTACATCGCGGTTCCCGCCAAAAGCCCCATGTTCGATGCCGATTGGGCGCGCAATGGTTTCATCGAACGCGTGGTGACGGATGCGGTCGACTGGATCAAAACGCAACGGGTGCGCGGCCTGAAGGTAGAGATCGTGCGCTTGCCGAACCGCACGCCCGTGATTTTCTTCGAAACGCCCGCGACGCGTTCGGGCAGTACGGAAACAGTCGTGCTCTACGGCCATCTGGACAAGCAGCCGGAATTCGAAGGCTGGCGCAACGACCTCGGTCCGTGGACGCCGAAAATGGAAGCGGGAAAGCTCTACGGACGCGGCGGCGCCGACGACGGTTACGCGACGTATTCGAGCATTACCGCGCTGGCGGCGCTCGATGCGCAGGGCGTGGAGCGGCCGCGCTGCGTCGGCGTCATCGAGACGTGCGAGGAATCGGGCAGTTACGATTTGCTGCCGTATATCGACGCCTTGCGCGACCGTCTCGGCGATGTCGGCCTCGTCATCTGTCTGGATTCGGGCGCGGGCAATTACGATCAGCTTTGGTTGACGACATCGCTGCGCGGACTCGTTTCGGGCGATCTCGAAATCCAGGTGCTTGACGAAGGGCTGCATTCGGGTGGTTATGGCGGCATCGCGCCATCGACTTTCCGCATCATGCGGCAACTGTTCGAACGGCTCGAAGACGCGGCTACCGGCAATCTGCTGCCGAAGGATTTTCACTGCCCGATTCCCTTGCAACGTCTGCGCGAAGCCGAAGCCACGGCCGGCATTCTCGGCGACGACGTCTGGAAAAAGCTGCCGTGGGCGTGCGGTCAGGACGGCGGCAGTGTGCTTCCGACAACAACCGATCCACAGGAAGCGTTGATCAACTCGACGTGGCGGCCGTCGCTTACCGTAACGGGCGCATCCGGCCTGCCCGCACTCGCCGATGCGGGCAACGTGCTCGCGCCGCGCACCGCGTTCAAGCTGTCGCTGCGTCTGCCGCCGCTCGTCGAAGCGACGGAAGCGGTCGCGCGTCTGAAATCGCTGCTGGAATTCGATCCGCCCTACAACGCACGCGTCACCTTCAAGCCGGAAGCGGGCGCGGCGACCGGTTGGAGCGCGCCGGACCTCGCGCCGTGGCTGGCATCGTCGATGAACGATGCATCGAAACGGCACTTTGGCGCGGACGTCGCGTTCATGGGACAAGGCGGCACGATTCCCTTGATGAACACGCTGAAGGAAGGCTTCCCGCGCTCGCAATTCATGGTGTGCGGCGTGCTCGGGCCGAAGTCGAACGCGCATGGTCCGAACGAGTTTCTCGACGTGCCTTATGCGAAGAAACTGACCGCGGCTGTAGCCGAAGTGGTGGCTTCTGCGCCTTGATTCTTAGCTTCACGTGAGGCGTTTTCAGGAAGCCCGCCGCGCGCGGGCTTTTTGTCGAACGTATTCAGCGCCTTCTAAAAAGCAACTGGTCAGGCCAGTTGATCGGCGGTAAAGTGTCAGGCCCGGCGCGTGGTGGCCACGCGCGCACGTCTATAACCAGGAGATGAAAGCCGCATGAACGAAATCCGAAAGTCCGCCGACGAACCGCGCATCGCGGCCGACACGCTGCACGCCTACGTTCGCGCCATCTGGGAACACGCGGGCAGCGCGCCGCGCGAGGCCGAACTCGTGGCGGACCATCTCGTGATGTCGAACCTGTCGGGTCACGATTCACACGGCGTCGGCATGATTCCGCGCTACATGGCGTCGCTCGGCGATGGCCAGCTCAAGCTGAACACGCACGCCGAAATCGTCCGCGATGCGGGCGCGGTGCTGAGCATCGATGGCCGCAAGGGCTTCGGTCAGGTGGTCGCGTATGAAGCGATGGAGCACGGCATCGAGCGCGCGAAAAAGCTCGGCGTGTGCGCGGTCGGCCTGCGCGATGCGCATCACATCGGACGCATCGGGCATTGGGCGGAACAGTGCGCGAAGGCGGGGCTCGTGTCGTTCCACTTCGTGAATGTCGCGGGCGATCCGCTGGTGGCGCCCTATGGCGGCATCGACCGTCGTTTCGGCACGAATCCGTTTTGCGCGGCGTATCCGCGTGACGGGAAGAAGCCGCTGGTGCTGGATTTCGCGACGGCGGGCATCGCTTATGGAAAGACGCGCGTGGCGTACAACAAGGGCGTGCAGGTCGCGCCGGGCATGCTGCTCGATCACGAAGGCCGGCCGACTGTCGAGCCGAAGGTCATGCACGAGGAGCCGTTCGGCACGCTGACCGCGTTCGGTCTGCACAAGGGTTCGGGGCTTGCCGCGCTGTGCGAGATTTTCGGCGGAGCGCTGTCGGGCGGCTATACGACGCACGAAAAAACGCTGGAAACGTCGAACGCGATCATCAACTGCATGACTTCGGTGATCCTCGATCCGAACGCCTTCGATGCGCCCGCCGCGCAGGCCGAAGCCGAAGCGTTCCTCGAATGGATGAAGGCATCGCCGCGCGCGGAAGGCGTCGATGCGATCCACGCGCCGGGCGAGCCGGAAGAAGCGCGTCGCGCGGAACGGGGCGCGAATGGCGTTCCGGTCGATGCCACGACGTGGCGTCAGATTCGCGAAGCAGCGGTCAAGGCAGGCATGAAGCAGGCGGACATCGAAGCCTTTGCTGGCGCGTTGAAATAAGCGAAACGTGGAACTGGTCAAGCCAGTTCCACTTTTTTTACTCGCTTGCGATCCAGTCGATGACCGATGTGTGCTCAGGCTTCCAGCCGAGCAGCGCCCGCGCCCGCGCACCGCGCACGCGGCTGTTCGAACCCAGACCGTAGTTAGCCATTTCGTAGCCCCATTCCTTTTCAGCGTCCTTGAGCGGCCAGTCTTCCGGGCCGCGCAGCTTGAGCGCTTTGGCCATCGCCGTGGTCATGTCGCGGAATTGCGCCTCGCCGCTTTCGATGAAGTAGAACGTGCCCGCAGGCGTCTTGTCGAGCGCGCGTCGATAGACGTCCACCACGTCGTCGATATGCACGTTCGACCAGATGTTCAGCCCGCGCCCGACATGCCGGACGATGCCGCTTTGCTTCGCCTGCCGCTCCAGACGCGGCAACTGCACGCTCGCCGTGCTTGGCACCGCGCCGTGCCCGTAGATCAGCGTGTTGCACAGCACGGCCGAACGCACGCCGCGCGCCGCCGCACCCAGCACGAGATTGTCGATGGCCACACGCGCCGCCTTGTCGGGCGTGGGTTCCGGCAGCGTGTCCTCGGTGTAGATCTTGTCCGTCGCTTCGCCGCCCGACGCGTCCCCGACGATGCTCGAACCGCTCGTATGCAGGAACGGCTTGTTCGAACCTTCGAGCGCGCCGATCAACGCTTCGACCGCGCCGCGATGATCGCTGCTGGCGGCGTTGATGACCGCATCCGCCGCGCGCGCTTCGCGAACGAGGAGTTCGGCATCGTCCAGACTGCCGATGACCGGCTCGATACCAAGCTGCTTCAAATCATCGCTTTGTTCTTCGCGACGAATCAGCCCGCGCACCGCGTGCCCGTCGCGCACGAGCCCCGCCGCGATCGACCCGCCGATAAACCCACCCGCGCCCGTAATGAAGATCTTCATGCTTTCCCTCAAAAATGTTCAACGATGCACGCAGTATGGACCGCTTCGACTTTCGCAAAAAGCGTGATAGTCTCAAATGAAATTTGACTCCGAATCAACAATGAGGCGATGAAGACCAACACCGACGAACTGCGCGTGTTCGTCACCGTGATCGATAGCGGTTCGATGACCGCCGCCGCCGAAGCGCTTACTCAGACGGTTTCCGGCGTGAGCCGCACGTTGACGCGCCTCGAACACAAGCTCGGCGTCACGCTGGTACGTCGCACCACGCGCCGTCTGCAATTGACCGAAGAGGGCGAACTGTTCCTCGCTCGCGCCCGCGCAATCTTGGCCGCGATGGACGACGCCGAAGAAGCCATCTCGCGCCGCCGCGAGCGTCCGTCCGGCCGTTTGCGAGTGGATGCGGCATCGCCGTTCATGCTTCATTGCATCGTGCCGGAGGTGAAGGCGTTTGCATCGCTTTATCCAGAGATCACGCTGGAACTGACGAGCAACGAGCGGATCGTCGACTTGCTGGAACAGCGCGTGGATATCGCCATTCGCATCGGCGCGCTGCAGGATTCCACGCTGCACGCGCGCACGCTCGGCAGCAGCCGTCTGCGCGTGCTCGCGAGTCCCGCGTATCTCGCTGAGCAAGGCGAACCGCGCGATATCGATGAACTGCTGCGCGCGCGGCTGATCGGCTTCACCGCGCCCGAAAGCCTGAACGACTGGCCGCTGCGAGGCTCGGGCGCAGAGTTCGTGCGAATCGAACCGGCGGTGAGCGCATCGAGCGGCGAGACGATCCGGCAACTCGCGCTCGATGGCGGCGGCATCGCATGTCTGGCCGATTTCATGACCGCCGCCGATGTGCGCGCAGGACGCCTGCGTACCGTGCTCGACGATGTGCTGGCCGATGTTCGCCAGCCAATCAGCGCGGTGTACTACCAAAGCGAATCGATGGCCGCACGTTCGCGTGCGTTTCTCGATTTTCTTGCGGGCCGGCTTGCGCTCTGACCTTAACCAACGCTACGGACGAAAGATGCCATCCATCGAACTCATCAATGCACCCGGTTTGCCCGTCCCGGCCGGTCACTACAGCCACGCGACGCGCGCGGGCAATCTCGTTTGCGTATCCGGCCAGTTGCCGGTGCGCGTCGACGGCACGCATACGGCCGATTTGCCCTTCGAACAGCAGGCCGAACAGACGCTGCGCAACCTCGGCATGGTGCTGGAAGCGGCGGGCGCGAGTCTGGCGGATTGCATCGAAGTGACGGCGTATCTCGTCGGCGTCGAACACTGGAAGACGTTCAACGAGATTTACGCGCGACACTTCGGCGCATGGAAACCCGCGCGCGCCGTGGTGCCGGTCAGCGCGCTGCATTACGGCTATCTCGTCGAAATCTCGGCGCGGGCGTGGGTCGAACGCAACTGACGCGCGACGCCGCTCAAGCCAAATCGAGCGCCTTCGTCAGATCGCCGAGCGGCGCTTCGCCGTTCGCTGCGAATGCGCGGTCGCGCGCGGCCACGCCATCCAGCGGCGGAAGATCGTGCACGCGCGAGATGAAGCGCAGGATCGAGTTCGTGTCGTAGACGGTGTGATCCACGTAGCCCTTCTTGGCCATCGGCGAAATGACCAGCGCCGGAATGCGCGAACCCGGTCCCCAACGGTCGCCTTTCGGTGGCGAGACGTGGTCCCACCAGCCGCCGTTTTCATCGACGGTGACGATCACGACCGTGTTGTCCCACTGCGGCCCGCGCCGGATATGCTCGATGACGGTCGAGATGTGTTCGTCGCCCGAGGCCACGTCCGCGTAACCCGCGTGCATGTTGAGATTGCCCTGCGGCTTGTAAAAGGTCACGGCAGGCAGACGGCCCGCGTCGATATCCGCGATCAGTTTGTTGGTGGATGCATCGTTGCCCAGACCCGCGTCGCGCAAATGCTGCGCGCGTGCCTGCGTGCCGGGCGCGAAGTTCCGAAAGTAATTGAACGGCTGATGGTGGTACTGAAAATCCGGCGTCGAACCGGTGTCGCGATTGTCGAGCGCATACTGCCACGCGCCGCTGTACCACGCCCAGTCGATGCCCTTGTCCGACAGCCGGTCGCCGATGGTGGCATACGTCTGCGGCGGCAACACCAGTACGTTCGACGGATCGGCCAGACGCGGATCGCCGCCGGGCGCGGGGCGCACATTGCTCGGCTGATACGGCGGGAACATGGTATTGACCGCGTAGCCATCGGCGGTGAGCGCGCCATCGCGCACGAACTTGGGCGGGCCTTCGAGCGCGGACTTCGGCGAATCCGGCGCGAGTTTCAGGCGGGAGCCGGTCGGGTCGTCGCCATCCACGACGGCCAGAAGTTTCGATGCGGGCGTGTTCTTCGCATCGGGATAGAAGGGCGCCTGCGCGGAAATCAAAAAGATATGGTTGAGCCACGAGCCGCCGAACGCGGACATGAAGAAGCTGTCGCACAAGGTGTATTGCTGCGCGAGTCCCCACAATCGCAAAGTCTCGGGCGAATTGCGGTAATGGCCCATGACGAGCCCGCCCGAATCGCCCCACGCGGCGAACTGGTTGTTGCGTCCGGCGTTGATCTGCATCTGGTTTTGATAGAACCGATGCACGAGATCGCGTGTGATGACCGAATTCGGCAATGGCGCGCCGTGTGCGTCCAGGATCTGGAAGGGCGCGTTGCGCAGATCGGCGATTTGCTGCTCGGTGATGGCGTAGCGCTTGCCATCGACTTCCTGCGCCTGCGGAACAAGGCCACCCCAGATTTTCGGCAACGCGGGCATGGGCGTCACGCCATCGCGATCAAACTGCGTGTAACGCGAAGCGGGCACCGCCGAAAGCGGATACTGAATGCCGGGATAGTCGCCGTACAGATTGGTGAAACTGCGGTTCTCGGCATAGATCACGACGATCCGCTGCACCTTCGCGTTGAGCGTGCGGTCGAGCGCGGCATCGGCGGCAGTCTTGGGTGTGGTCGGCTTTTGATCGAACAGATTGCATCCGCCGAGCGACAGCCCCGCGAGACCCACGCCCGCCGCGATCAGCCGACGCCGCGCGGGATCGGCGGGCGCATCGCTTGCGGATGTTTCGGCGTTCGAAGGAAACATGTGCTGCGGATGTTCGTTCTCTTTCATCGCTCGACTCCTCGGGACGGCGCGCCATGGCGGCGCATGATCGACATCCGGAACACGCGAATCCGGCTGACAGCGCATCATGCCGCATCGGCGCGCAGGAGGAAACTCGGCCAAACGGCATAGGCGAAATGGACGCTGCGTGGACACCGCGCAAACACCACGAACGCAATGCGATTCGGCCTATGACTTTTGGCCGACTGGTCAGTGTGCCGTCGAATGAACTAACATCAACTCAACACGAGCTTTGTTCCGACGAGAACCAGCGTCGCCGCGAGCACGTGCCGCAGCAGTGCCTCGGGCGCTTTCGAGGACAGCATGCTGCCCACGGCGATACCCGGAATCGAACCCACGAGGAGCGAAACGAGCAGCGCCCAGTCCACCGAACCGAGCATCCAGTGGCCCGCGCCCGCGATCAGTGTGAGCGGCACGGCATGCGCCACATCGGAACCGACAATTCGTACTGTCGCCAGTCGCGGATACAGCAGCAACAGCACCGTCACGCCGATTGCCCCCGCGCCCACGGAGGTGATCGACACTAGCACGCCCAGCACGGCACCGGTCAGCACGGTCCAGATGAGTGTGCGGGTAGGATTGTCAGGCCGCTCGCGGCCCTTGCGGTAAGCGAAACGGGCAAGTTGAGGCCGGAAGACGAGCGAGATCGCGGTAATCAGCAGTGCCGTGCCGAGAATGAACTGGATGAGCCGCGCCGTGCCCGGCGATGCAATGCCGTGCTCATGCAGGAAGTACAGCGTGATGGCCGCGGCAGGCACGCTGCCGGCCGCGAGCCGCCCGGTGATGCGCCAGTCGACCGAACCCTTGATGCCATGCACCAGCGTGCCGGCGGCCTTGGTCGCGGCGGCATAGAGCAGGTCGGTGCCGACAGCCGTTGCAGGATGAATGCCGAACAGCAGGACGAGCAGCGGCGTCATGAGCGAACCGCCGCCCACGCCCGTCAGGCCGACCAGAAAGCCTACCGCGAGCCCGGAAGCGGAATAAAGTAAGTCGATATGCATGCGCGCGGAGAACCCGAGGATCGTGGCTGAGTCGAAAAACCGTCGATGATAGCGGGTAAGCCGCCCGCCTGCCGCATGTAAAGCCATGACCGGTGGCATCGCGCGGGGCGGGCACGCATCGAATGTAGTCCTTTCACGTAACTTTCAGGAAGGTGCGATGGATACGAAGGAACACGAGCAGGACCCGGTGCAACAGCCGATACAGCAGCAGCAACAGTCTCAGTCCCGCGCGGACGAGCCCTTCATCCCGACCGAAAACAACAACGTCCCGGCCGAGCGGCAGTTCGTGCTGAAATCGGGCAATACGTTCGCCGTCTACAACGCGAACGGCGACATTCGCGGTGTCGACGACGGCCTGTTCGTCAATGACACCCGTGTGCTGTCCGAACTGACACTGACCTTCGGCGGACGTGCGCCATCGCTGCTTTCGGGCAGTGTATCGAGCGACAACGCGGTGTTCACGGCGCATCTGACCAACAAGCCGCTGCCGCCCATCGGTGGCGCGGGCACGCCGGAAGGCGTGATCCACGTCGAACGCAAACGTGTGCTTTCCGGGCACGTGCTGCACGAGAGCATCGTGCTGACGAACTACGGCACGGAGCCTTCCACCGTGCCGCTGTCCATCTCGTTCAAGGCGGACTTTCTAGATATGTTCGAGGTGCGCGGCGCCAAGCGCGGCAAGCGTGGCACCTTGCGGCCACCGGTCGTCGAAAATGGCGAAGTGGTGTTGCGTTATGTCGGTCTGGATGAAGTGGAACGTACCGCGCGCATTCAGTTCACGCCCACGCCCGATGTGCTTTCGCCCACGCGCGCCGACTACGCGTTGCATATCCAGTCGGAGACGGCGATTTCCGTCTATCTGTCCGTCACGGCGGTGACGCATGCCTTGAGCGATGCCAGCGAGGAAAGCAAGCGCAACGCCGCCGAAGCCGCGGAGTGCGAGCCGGAATCGGGACGGCCGGCAATCCGCGAAGCGCTGGTCGATGCGCACCGCCGCATGCGCGACCGGCGTCGGGCCAGCGCGCGCGTGCGTTCGAGCAATCCGCTTTTCAGCGAGTGGATCGACCGTTCGTTTGCGGATCTCGGACTCCTGACGACCGATCTCGACACCGGCCCGTATCCCTACGCCGGCATTCCATGGTTCTCGACCGCGTTCGGGCGCGACGCCATCATCACGTCGCTGCAAATGCTGTGGCTGCATCCCACGCTGGCAAGCGGCGTGTTGCGCTTTTTGTCGGCGCATCAGGCGCGCGAAGATTCGGCGTTCCGCGATGCCGAAATCGGCAAGATCATGCACGAGACGCGCAAGAGCGAAATGGCCGCCACGGGCGAAGTGCCGTTCGCGCTGTATTACGGCGGCGTCGACAGCACGCCGTTGTTCATCGTGCTGGCGGGCGCTTACGCCGAACGCACCGGCGATTCCTCGCTGATCGATGAAATCTGGCCGTCGCTGCAACTCGCGGCGGACTGGGTCGCGCGTCATTGCGACAAGAACCCGGACGGCCTGCTCGACTATCAACGCGCGACCGAACACGGCCTCGCCAATCAAGGCTGGAAGGACAGCCACGATTCCGTGTTCCACGCGGACGGCAAGTTCCCCATCGGCCCGATTGCGCTGGTGGAAGTGCAGGCGTATGCATCGACGGCGTTTTCGACGATGGCGCGCCTCGCCCGCGAGCGCAACGAACACGATCGCGCCGACGACTACGATCGCCGCGCGCGCCATATCCGCGAAAAAGTCGAAGCGATGTACTGGATGCCCGAAGCGGATTTCTACGGCATCGCGGTCGATGGAAAACGTCAGTTGTGCCGCGTGCTGTCTTCGAACGCGGGGCATTTGCTGGCGTTCGATCTGGTGGAGCGCAAGCGCGGCGAACTGGTCGCGCGGCAACTCGAATCGGCGCTCTTTCACACGGGCTGGGGCGTGCGCACGCTGGCTGCGGGTCAGCCGCGCTTCAATCCGATGTCGTATCACAACGGCTCGGTGTGGCCGCACGACACGGCGTTGTGCGCGCGCGGTCTTGCGCGTTACGGCGATCGCGGCGCGGCGGTCGGCATCCTGCAAGCCTTGTTCGAAGCGGCGGTGACGTTCGACATGCGTCTGCCCGAACTGTTCTGCGGCTTCACTCGGCAGCGCGGCGAGAAGCCGATTGCCTATCCGGTCGCGTGTCTGCCGCAGGCGTGGGCGGCGGGTGCGCCGTTCATGATTCTGGAAGCGTGTCTCGGCGTGACAGTGGATGCGGTCAACGATGAAATCCGCATCGACCGGCCGCAGTTGCCGGACGGCATCGACTGGCTGGAAATCGGCGATCTTCGGTTAGGCGAGCGTAACGTGACGATTACTTTCCGGCGCGTGGGCGGACAGGTGATTCCGTCCGTGGAAGGCGATGCGCGCGTGGTCACAGTGCTGTAACGCGCGGCGGGCCGCCTTCACATGACATGGCGGCCCGGCAACGCGCATCAAACCGCGACGCTGCCCACGTAGTTTTCCGCAAGCGCGGTGGCTGCGGCGCGTGACGTCGTCACGTGCTCCAGTTCCGCGACTTGCAGACGTTGCTCGAACGGCGAGGTGTCGTCGAGTTTGTGCAGCATGCGCGTCATCCACCATGAGAAGTGCTCGGCGCGCCATACGCGCTTGAGCGCGGTTTCGGTGTAGCGCGTGAGCTTTTCGTTGCTGCTTTCCTTGTAGAAATCGATGAGGGCCGCATTCAGTACGCGCACGTCCGACACCGCGAGATTCAGTCCTTTCGCGCCGGTCGGCGGCACGATGTGCGCGGCATCGCCTGCAAGAAAGAGCTTGCCGGATTGCATCGGCGTGGAAACGAAACTGCGCATCCCGACGATGTTCTTCTGAAAAATCTTGCCCTCGGTGATCTGCCAGCCGTCGGACGTATCCACGCGGGCGTGGAGTTCGGCCCAGATGCGGTCGTCGGACCAGGCATCGACGGAATCTTTCGGGTCGCATTGAAAGTACATGCGCTGCACGCCCGGCGAACGTGTGCTGATAAGCGCGAAACCGCGGTCGTGGCGCGCGTAGATCAGTTCGTCGGATGAGGGCGGCGCTTCGACCAGAATGCCGAACCAGCCGAACGGATAGATGCGCTGATAATCCTGCCGCACCGCTTCGGGAATGCACGCGCGCGACACGCCCTGCGAGCCGTCGCATCCGACGATGAAATCGCACTCCAGTTCTTCGTCGCGGCCTTCGTGCTGGTACTTGATGCGCGGCTTGCGGTCGCTGCCTTCCTGATAGTCGTGCAGCGTCACGTTCGACACGTTGAACTTGAGTTCGCCGTTCGCGGCCTCGCGCGCGGCGACGAGATCCTTGATGACTTCGTGTTGCGCATAGACCGTGATCGAATGCCCGGTCAGTTCGGTCAGCGCGATCCGTCTGCGCTGCCCCTCGAACGCCAGTTCGAAACCATGATGCAACGCGCCCTCGGCCTTCATGCGTGCGCCGAGTCCGGCCTGATCGAGCAGGTCCATCGTGCCTTGTTCGAGCACGCCCGCGCGGATGGTCGATTCGATATCGTGCTGACTGCGCGCTTCGAGCACGACGGATTCGATGCCGCGCAAATGAAGCAGATGAGAGAGAAGAAGTCCGGCGGGACCCGCGCCGACGATGCCGACCTGTGTACGCATGTGTGTCTCCGTGATGCGTGGTGATGTTGTGCACACAGTGTCGGCATCGTCGCGTTATACCGCAACGCGATGGCGAGGATAGGAGCTATCTAAAATTTGGATAAAGGGGCTTAAAAGCATCAAAAATGGCGTTTTCTACGGGTAAATCCCGAGTCACGCGCTCACTCGGCGGACGTTTCCTTCAGTTGCTTGCGGCGATATTCGCCCTGTCGCGCGAACATCCAACCCGGATATTCGGCTGGCAACTGGCTAACTTCGTCCAGCGCGGCCAGTTCGTCCTCATTGAGCTTGACCTTGGTCGCGGCGATGTTGTCATCGAGCTGATCCACGCGCTTCGCCCCGATAATCACGCTCGTCACCACCTTCTGATGCAGCAGCCACGCCAGCGCAATCTGCGCCACCGACACGCCCTTCGATTCGGCCATGTTGCGCATCGCGTCGATGCAGTCGTACGCACGGTCCGTATTCACCGGCGGAAAATCGAACTTGGTGCGGCGGCTGCCTTCTTCCTTGCCGCCTTCACGCGTGAACTTGCCCGAAAGCAGACCGCCCGCGAGCGGACTCCACACCATCAGGCCGACGTTTTCGCTGTTCAGCAGCGGCACGAGTTCGCGTTCGAGATCGCGCCCGGCGATCGTGTAGTACGCCTGCAAAGACTCGAAGCGCGCCAGCCCGAGCCGCTCCGAAATGCCGAGCGCCTTCATGATCTGCCACGCCGCCCAGTTCGACACGCCGATATAGCGCACGTGGCCGTGCTGCACGAGATTGTCCAGCGCGCGCAGCGTTTCCTCGATCGGCGTGGCCGGATCGAAGCCGTGAATCTGATAGAGATCGACATGATCGAGTTGCAGGCGCTTGAGACTGGCCTTCACGCCATCGATGATGTGATAGCGCGACGCCCCGCGCGAATTCTGCTGCTTCGTGCCGGTCTCGCCGAGAATCTTCGTCGCGACGACCACGTTCTCGCGCGGCACCTTGAGGTTCTTCAGCGCCTGTCCGGTGATGATTTCGGATGCGCCGTCGGAATAGACATCGGCGGTATCGATGAAGTTGATGCCCGCGTCCAGCGACCGGCCGACGAGCGCGTCCGCTTCGGCCTGCTGCAACTGCCCGATGTTGTCCCAGATGCCGCCGGTGCCGCCGCCGAAGGTCATCGTGCCCAGACACAGTTCCGATACGAAAAGACCGGTGTTGCCGAATTTTCTGTAGCGCATGATTGCTCCCGAGTGGCTGGATGGCTCGCGGATGCACGAGCCGGGAATGCAGTATCGTCCCGGCATTCGCGCGGGGCATAGCCTGATCCTGTCGGATCCTTGCCTGTTCCTGCAAACACCCCCGGCGCTTATAAGCAATCTCACGCGCGCGCGAGTAAGCTAGTCAACGTTCCACGTAGGTCCAAACCACGCAAAATCCTCCGGAAATCATGGCGCTAAACGACACTCCCGGCTTTACCGAGAAAGACGCTCACGATCAACCCAGAGAGGCGCGCCACGGCGGCGGCGTGCTCGATGCCGCGCTGGAGCAAGCCCGCCTCGATCTGGTTTCGCTGCTGGATCGTTTCACGGCGGGCTGCGAAGGCACGGTGGAAACGCCGGTGCCGGGGCTGTTCCTGCATCGGATCATGAATCCGGGCGGGCCGAAGCACGGCATTCAGACGCCTGCGCTCGCGCTGATCGCGCAGGGTTCCAAGCGGCTGATGGTCGGCGACGAAACGTACATCTACGACCCGATGCACTATCTCGTGTCGTCGGTGGATCTGCCGGTGTGCGGGCAAGTGTCGGTTGCCAGCGAGTCCGAACCCTATCTCGGCGTGCGGCTCGATCTCGACGTGGAGGAAATCACCTCGCTGATTCAGGACCAGAATCTCCCGCCGACCACGCACGCGGACGCCTCGCGCGGCCTGTATGTGAACCGGCTCGGCAATTCCATGCTCGATGCCGTGTTGCGTCTGCTGCATCTCATGGACACGCCCGAGGATGTGCCGATTCTCGCGCCGCTGGTGAAGCGCGAGATTCTCTACCGCCTGCTGATGAACGGCTCCGGCGCGCGCCTGCGCCAGATTGCGTTGCAGGACAGCCAGACGCATCGCATCGCGAAGGCTATTCAGATGTTGAGACAGCACTTCGATCAGCCCTTGCGCGTGGAAGATATCGCGCGCGATGTGCATATGAGCGTGTCGTCGCTGCATCATCATTTCAAGGCGGTGACGGCGATGAGCCCGCTGCAATATCAGAAGCAATTGCGCTTGCAGGAAGCGCGTCGCCTGATGCTGCTCGATATCGCCGATGCCGCGACGGCCGCGCATCGCGTGGGCTATGAAAGCGCGTCGCAGTTCAGCCGCGAGTACAGCCGGTTGTTCGGCGCGCCGCCCTTGCGCGACACTCGCCGCTGGCGCGATGCGGCGGCCGCGGGCGCATAAGCTCGCGTTCAGGCGTGCGTGAGACGGCGAGAGACGTCACGCGCACGCCGCGAAATCGGCGCATCATCACCATGCAGATGTGGCCGATGCGATGGCGCTGCCGCATCGATATATTTCATCGTCCGCGGAATAGCGCAGCGCCCCGGAACGTTCTACGGATACTTCTACAAAAAGGACAGACGAAATGAAGAAGCGAATCCTGACGGGCGTGACCCTGGCTGCCATGTGTCTTGCATCTTCCGTGTACGCCGCCGCGCCCAAAGAGTCGAACGGCATGTACGTGGACGGGCAGGGCATGACGCTCTACACCTTCGACAAGGACACGGCCGGCTCCCCGAGCGCGTGTACCGGCGGCTGTGCGGACGCATGGCCCGCCGCGATGGCCGGCGACTCCGACCAGCCGAGCGGCAAATGGACCACGGTGTCCAGCGCGAGCGGCGGCAAACAATGGGCTTACGACGGCAAGCGCGTCTACACCTTCAAGAAAGACATGAAGGCCGGCGACATGAACGGGGATAACTTCCGCAACGTGTGGCACGTCGTCAAGCCCTGAGCGTCGCAACGGCAAAGCCAGAAGGGCTCGCGGAATAAATCCGCGAGCCGAAGAGTCTATGGATCAACGGACAAACATCATGATGCGAGCGCGGAAGTCGTGAGCTTCGAAGCCGACTTGCTCGCGCATCTGCCGCAATTGCGTCGTTACGCGCGCGCGCTGACGGGCGATCGCGCCTGGGCCGACGATCTCGTGCAGGACGCGACCGAACGCGCGCTCAATCGCGCGAAGTCGTTTCAGACCGGAACGAATCTGCGCGCGTGGCTGTTCACGATCATGCGCAATTTGTATATCGATCAGTTGCGCGGACGCCGCGACATCGCCGTGGACGATGAAACCGCGCCCTGGCGGCAGATGGCCGCGCCACGCGGCGAAGTGGACGGTCTCGTGTTGCGTGACGTGGAACGCGCGCTTTACTGCTTGCCCGTCGAGCAGCGTGAGGTGATGTTGCTGGTGTGCGTCGAGGAAATGAGTTATCAGGAGGCATCCGTGGTGCTGAACGTGCCGACCGGAACCGTCATGTCGCGCCTGTCGCGGGCGCGTGAGCACATGCGCGTTCTGCTCGGCGAGGATTCGACGAAGAAGCCGACGTCGACGCTGAAAGTAGTGAGCCGCACATGACGAATCCCGACCGTCCAACCGAGCACGAACGCGCGTTGCAGGCGCTGTCCGCTTACGTCGATGACGAATTGCACGGAGATGAGCGCGAGGCGGTGGCATCGCGCATCACGGGCGATCCGGCGAGCGAGGCGGCGGTGTCCGCGTATCGTGCGCAGGATAACGCGTTGCGTGCGCTGTTCGCCGATCAGGGGGAGCCGCAGGTGATAGTCATGCGGGCGCGCGCGAGAGACCGTTACTTGCTGGCTGCGTGTTTTCTGGTTGTGGGTGTGGCGTGTGGGTTTTTGATGCACATGCTGTTGCCCGCTTTAGGTAATCCTCAGCCGCGTTTCGCGGAACGTGCGGATATGGCTTATGCGGTGTTTGCGCCTGAGCAACGGCATGCTGTTGAGGTGAGCGCGTCGCAGCAGGATCATTTGGTGACTTGGTTGTCCAACCGACTCAAGCGCAGTGTGACGATTCCATCGTTGACGGAGTATGGCTTTCAACTTGTCGGCGGCAGGCTCTTGCCGGGCGAGGAAGGTCCGGCAGCGCAGTTCATGTATCAGAACGCGGCGGGCGAACGGCTCACGCTCTACATGACGACGGCCACGATCCGCCATGATGACTACAAGATCCGCTCGCTGCGCGAAGGGCCGCGGACGACGTATTACTGGGCGCTGGATCGGGTGGGTTATGCGCTTTCAGGCCAGATTGGGGATGCGAAGCTTCAGGCTATCGCTTATGACACGTGTAAGGAACTTGGGGGCGATCCGAAGAACTGGTAGATGGATTTTTAGCACGTGACCCGACAGTGTTTGTTTTTACTGTCGCTTGATTTTGTTGTTCTTGTCGTGCAAAGGGCTTCTGTTGTTTGGGCTTTTATTGCAGTAGCCGCCTCCCCGGCGGGGGGGTAACTTTCTTTGCTGCTGCAAAGAAAGTCACCAAAGAAAGCAGCTTTTTACCCCAGGCACGATGGCTGGAAAGTGTTGGTCTGGATTAAGCGATGCAGTGGCCGCAATAGGACGTTCAACGCATAACGAGCCGCTTAGGCAACCTCGCGATTTCACGCTCGAATATTCAAGTCTAAGTGGCCCGCAGTCATTCAATCGGCCATGCGCTTCGCGCGCCGAGAACGTAAGAACGGAATCCCGCAGCCTATAAGCGCCCAGCTACATCACGCTTCCCCGCAAGATTGCTATTCGGTCCTACCTTGGTTAGTGCTCCGACTAAAAGGTCTTGCGTTGGTGTGCGTTCTTTGCCCAGAAGCGCTTACCAAGGTAGGGCCGAATAACGACATAGCGGGGAGGTGTGCTGTGGCTGGGCGCTGATACGCTGCGGGATTCCGTTCTTACGTTCTCGGCGCGCGTAGCGCATGGCCGAATGAATGAATGCGGTCCACTTAGACTAGAGAGTTGGAGCGCGTAATCGCTAGGTTGCCTAAGCGACTCGTTACGCGTGGCAAGTCCTATTGCGGCCACTGTATCGGTTAATCCAGACCAACCCTCTCCAGCCATCGTGCATGGGGTAAAAAGCTGCTTTCTTTGGTGACTTTCTTTGCAGCAGCAAAGAAAGTTACCCCCCCGCCGGGGAGGCGGCTACTGCAATAAAAGCACAACCAACAGCAGCCCCTTGCACGAAAAAAAACAGCAGCATCGCCCAAATCAAATCAATACCGATGCGCAGCCCCCCCCTCCCGATGCGGATGCCGCCGCTCCCACTCCTCCCGCGCCCAGTACCGGTGCCCATCCCAATAACGATCCCCATGCCACCCAACAACCACCACCGCATGATGCGGCGCAGGCGCCTCATAAGCCGATGCCACGTTCATCAGCCCCATTCCCAGACTCGCTGCAAGCGATGCGATCAGCAGGCTCTTCTTCGTCTTGTTCATGATGTGTGCTCCCTCTTCGTATCAACGAACGCTTTAACGGTAGTAATCGTGATGGTGGTATCCGCCATCACCCGGCGGCACGATGATGCAGCCCGACAGCGCACTGCTGAGCAACGCGCCGAGTACCGCAAGTATCGCCAGCTTCTTCATGGGTTTTCTCCCTGTGAATCCATGAGAGCCAATGTAGCGGCTGGCAAAATGACAAGCCGTGATCGTTTGTAAGCAAACGTGAGGTGTGAAATATTTACGAAGGGGAAGCGTCGGCGCAAAAAGCCAAATCGTTCGGATGGCTGATTAAATCGAAATCAGCGGACGATCTGCGGCTTGTTGTTCGGCGTGAGGGACACGCCCACCACATGACCATCGCGCACGCCGCAACGGCTGTCCACGCGCGTCCATTTGGCCTTGCCGCGCGCCTTGGCGAACGCGCGCATCACGATCACCTGATCGACCGGAACAGGATTGCCGACGCTCAACACCGGCGTTTCGCTATCGATGGTGGCGGACAACACACGCCGGTCCGGCACGATCAACGCATCGTATTTCGGCGCGTCTTCCACCCAGCGATCGAACGCGGCGACGCATTGAACCACGGTGTCGGAAACATGCAGCCGAGTGAGATACGAATAGTCTTCCGGCACGTCCGGCGTCTCCTGAGCCAGAACGATCTGATGCATCGACGTCGACATCAGCAACGCGAGCAAGGCAGGGGCAAGGATTTTTTTCATTCGGTGGGATGGGGGCGGAGGGCATTTTCGAGATGACGCAAAAGTATATCGTGCGATGTTTCGCACCGTCGAGCGAAACGCCCCGAAAACGTCCTTCGCAACGCGGGGTATCCTTGCTCTTTGCATCGAAGAAAGAGGATGCGCGATGAAGACCGTGCGATGGTCGCAGGAAGACGGCACCGGACTGGAACATCTCGTCATGACGCTCGATGCACACGGCGCCGTGATCGAAAGCGCGGTGACGGGTGAAAGCGATGGCCAGACCTTCGGCCTGCTCTACCGCATCGAATGCGATGCCCAATGGCGCGCCACGCGCCTCGCGCTGAAACTGGCGGGCGGCGGTGCGCTCGATCTGCGTCGTGATGCGCCATGCGACGGCCCGCATCACGATCTCTGCGTCTGGACCGATGCCGATGGCACGCCGCGTCCCGAACTCGATGGCTGCATCGATATCGATCTGACTGCCACGCCGTTCACCAACACGCTGCCCATTCGCCGATTACGGCTGGAGCAGGACGAGCGGCATGTCATCCGCGTGGTGTATGTGAGCGTGCCGGACCTGAGCGTGAGCGCGGCGGAACAGGCTTATACGTGCATCGAGCCGCATCGGCGCTATCGTTACGAAGGGCTGGATTCGGGCTTCACCGCGCAGATCGAGGTCGATGCGGACGGGCTCGTGACCGCCTATCCGGGGCTGTTTCGGCGCGTGTCATGATCCAGCGGTGATAATGCCCTTCATCACCGCATAACCGAATGAAACCTAGATGAACGAATCCACTTCCCCACGCCTGACGAGCCTCTCACACGGCGGCGGCTGCGGCTGCAAGATCGCGCCCGGCGTGCTCGCCGATCTGCTCAGGCGCGCCACGCCGCTGCCTGCTTTCCCAAACTTGCTGGTAGGCAACGATACCGCCGACGATGCCGCCGTCTACAAACTCAACGACGAACAGGCCATCGTCGCGACGACGGACTTCTTCATGCCGATCGTCGATGATCCCTTCGACTTCGGACGCATCGCCGCGACCAATGCGCTTTCCGATGTCTACGCGATGGGCGGCAAACCCATCCTCGCGCTCGCGCTGGTCGGCATGCCGATCAACGTGTTGCCGCACGAAGTCATCGCGCAAGTGCTCAAGGGCGGTGAATCCGTGTGCGCGGAAGCGGGCATTCCGGTCGCGGGCGGGCATTCGATCGATTCCGTGGAGCCGATTTACGGGCTGGCGGCGCTCGGCATCGTGCATCCGTCGCGAGTGAAGCGCAATGCCGCCGCGCGCGCCGGCGATGTCCTCGTGCTCGGCAAGCCGCTCGGCGTGGGCGTGCTGTCGGCGGCGCTCAAGAAAGACAAGCTCGATGCACACGGTTACCGCGCGATGATCGACGCCACCACGAAACTCAATCGTCCCGGCGCGGATTTGGCGCAGCTCGACACCGTGCATGCGCTGACGGATGTGACCGGCTTCGGCCTGCTCGGCCACACGCTGGAACTCGCGCGCGGCGCGGGACTCACGGCGCGCATCCGTTACGCGGATTTGCCGTGGTTGCCGCACGTGCGCGAATTCGTGCGCGCGGGCATCTATACGGGCGCGTCCGGGCGGAACTGGGCGGCGTACGGCGCGGACATCGTATTGAACAATTCGATCGATGCCCCCATCGACGAGGCGCGCGCCTTGCTCACCGATCCGCAAACCTCGGGCGGACTGCTCGTGTCTTGCGCACCGGAAGCGGTCGATGACGTGCTCGCGATCTTCCGCGCGGACGGTTTCCACGACGCCGCCGTGATCGGCGAAATGAGCGATGGCGCGAGCCGCGTCGACGTGTCCTGATTCAATCTGCAAGGAACGCATGAACGAAGAATCACCGAAAGCCATTTTCTACGCGCTCGCCGCGAACGCGGGCATCGCCGTGTGTAAATTCGGCGCGGCCGCTTTCACCGGTTCCGGCTCGATGTTCGCCGAGGCCATCCATTCGACGGCCGATTGCGGCAATCAGTTGTTGCTGCTGTTCGGGCTGAAGCGCGCGCAGGCACCGGCGGACGCGCTGCATCCGCTCGGTTCGGGGCGCGAGATTTATTTCTATGCGCTGATCGTCGCGTTGCTGCTGTTCTTCGTCGGCGGAGCGTTTTCGGTGTACGAAGGCTCGCATCGGTTGATGCATCAGGAACCGTTGTCCAATCCGGTCGTCGCGCTGGTGATACTCGGCATTTCGGTCGTGCTGGAAGCGTTTTCGCTTGCTGGTGCAATACGCGAAATCCGCAAGGGCGCGCCGAATAAAAGCTTGTGGCGATGGTTCCGCGAGACGCGCGAATCCGAATTGCTCGTCGTCGCCGGTGAGGATGTCGCGGCGTTGCTGGGCTTGGCCATCGCGTTCGCGGCGGTGCTCGCGACCATGCTCACGGGCAATCCCGCTTACGATGCGGCGGGTTCCATCGGCGTGGGCGTATTGTTGATGGTGATCGCGTTTCTGGTCGCGCGCGAAGTGAAGTCGATGATCGTCGGGGAATCGGCCAGTCCCGAAGTGCGACGCGCGATCGAAGCGCATTTGCGCGCGCGTGGCGAGATCACGCGCATCATGAGTCTCATCACGCTGCAGTGGGGAAAACATGTGGTCGTCGCGGTGCAGGCCGAGATGATCGATTACGCCAGCGGCCGCGCGATGATCGACGCGATCAACGTCATCGAAGAAGACTTGCAGCAAGCATTTCCGCAAGTGCGCTGGGTCTTCTTCGAACCCGATGTCGCGCGCGGCGCGAGCAAGCCCGCCGAAGCTGCGTGATTTTCACCTTCGATCGTTTCGATGAGCGCCGCGTGCGCTCGTCGAACATCCGTCATTCCGTGATCTTCATCCGAGTCATGCGCAAATACTTCCTCGTTTTTTCGTTCGCTGTCCTGTCGGGCATGCTCTCGATGCTTCCCGGCGCTGCGTTCGCCGCGACGGCGGCATCGAAGCCCGCCTCGCAAAATGCCATCGCGCTCACGCCGCAACAGGCGCGCGATGCGCTCAACGTGCTCAACGATCCGCAAAAGCGCGCGCAAGTGTCGGATACGTTGCGCGCCGTCGCGGCGGCGGGCGTGCTCGCTGAGCCTGCGACGGCTGCGAGCGCTTCGGCGGCGGCTTCGTCTGGCGCGGCCACGGCGTCGGGTGCATCGAGCGTGCTGGCCAAATCGCTGACGGCGAACGGGCTGGCATCGCAAGTATCGAGGCAGGCGGGCAACTGGCTCGCGAACTTCGGGCGCGATGTGCGGGCATCGATTGCAGCGCTGCTCAACGGCCGCTCGGTCGCAACGTGGTGGCACGACCGCACGGCGACGCCCGCCGCGCGGGAAGTGCTCGAACACGTGCTTTGGACCGTGCTGCTTTCGCTCGTGCCCGCGTTCATCCTCGAATATGTGTTTTCGCGCCTGATGCGCAAGCCGCGTATGAAGATCGCGGCGCGCGGGGTCGAAGATACCGATGTGACGGAACCGGACCTCAAGCGCCAGGAACACGCCGCCGTGCGCGCCGAACAAGCGGCCGAACGTACCGGCGACGAAGCCGCCGTGCACGTCGCGGAGCGCAAGGTGGAAACGGCCAAGGGGCAGCGTCACGCGGCGCGGCACTGGACCTTGCTGCAACGTCTGCCGCACGCGCTCTTGTATCTCGTGCTCAAGATCGTGCCGCTCGGCGTGTTCATCGGCGTGGTGACGTTGCTGACTTCCGTCGTGATGGACGACAACACGACCGAGGCGCGCGTGGCGGGCGCGATCATCGACGTGTACTTGATTTGCCGCGTCATCATGATCGTGAGCGGGCTGTTTCTCGCGCCGCACGCAAGAGGGCTGCGCCTCATTCAGATGCGCGACGAAACCGCGATGTACATGTATCGGCGCCTGCGCAGCATGGTGATCGTCGCGGGCTTCGGCATTGCGATCGCGAACGGTTGCGAGCCGCTCGGTCTGTCCGATGCCGCGCGCATCGCCATTCTTAAAATCGTCACGCTGGATATTCACGTGATGCTCGCCTACACCATCTTCGAATGCCGCACGCCCGTGGCCGAACGCATTCGCGCGCGGCTGCACGCGCACCGTTCGACGGCCTATGTCGGAAGCTGGATCGCGGATGTCTGGGCGGGCGTCGCGATCTTCTTCGTGATGGCGCTGTGGTTCGTCTGGGCGCTCGATGTGCAGAACGGCTATCGCACGCTGTTTCATCTCGGCGGCGTGTCGCTGCTCGTGCTGGTGGGCGCGAGGATCGCCGCGATCGTCACGTTCGGCGCGCTGGGCCGCATCTTCAACGAGAACGACGACGATGAAACGGTGGCCGGGCGCTCCGTGGCGCATCGGCATGCTTACCGGTATTACCCGCTTCTGCGGCGCGTCGTGCAAATCGTGATCGCCGTGCTGACGATGATCGCGCTGCTCGAAGTCTGGGGCGTCCACATCGTGCATTTCTTCACGTCGGGCGGGGTGGGCAACCGCATTGCGTCGGCGCTCGTGACGATCGCGGTGGCGGCGGTGTTCGCCGTGCTCGTGTGGGAGACCGCGAACATCATGGTCGAGAGCCGGCTGGAAGAGTGGACCGCGAGCGGCGACCGCGTGCGCGCCGCCCGCCTGCGCACGCTCTTGCCGATGATGCGTACCTCGCTGATGGTCGTCATCGGCATTGTGGTGTTGCTCACGGGCTTGTCGGAGATCGGGGTGAATACCGCGCCCTTGCTGGCGAGCGCGAGCATCTTCGGCGTGGCGCTCGGGTTCGGCTCGCAAAAGCTGGTGCAGGATTTCATCACCGGCATTTTCCTGCTGATGGAAAACGCCATGCAGGTGGGCGACTGGGTGACGGTGTCGGGCGTGTCGGGCACGGTGGAATATCTGTCGATTCGCACGGTGCGGCTGCGCGGCGGCGACGGCTCGCTCTACACGGTGCCGTTCAGTTCGGTGACGACGGTGAACAACACGAATCGCGGTATCGGCAATGCGGCGGTGCGCGTGTCGATCGCGCTCGGTCAGGACGTGGATCTCGCCATCTCGACGCTCAAGAGCATCGGCGCGGCCCTGCGTCAGGACGATGCCTTCCGCGACGGCATACTCTCCGACTTCAGCTTCTGGGGCGTCGACGCGGTGGACGGCTCGACCGTCACGCTCGCCGGACAGATTCAATGCCGCGACAGCACGCGCTGGCCGGTGCAGCGCGAGTTCAACCGGCGCATCCTCAATGAGTTCACGGAGAAGGGTATCGAGATTGCGAATCCGCAGCGCAACTTCGTGATCGTAGATGGTGGGAATGAGCGTGTGGCTGAATCTGCGCAAGCGTTGAAGGCGCAGAGCGAGGTGACGGGCGCGGATCAGCGCGGGGAGCCGTCGAAGGCGGCGCAGCATCCGACCGGCGAGGCGGGGCAAGGGCCGAACGTGGCGGCGAATACGCCGCCGCCGAGGGCGTCGCAGGGGTCGTAAGCAATTCGAAATAACATTGAAGGTCTTAGCGCGATCGGTCTGTACAGATTGATTGCTCAAAGGCAATAAAACCACGCTCAATATCAACTTAGGTCAAGTATCTGATCGGTATGTTGCTTTGCATACCTGCCTTTAAGAGCGCTCCTATGCGAGCTTATTGAGGGTCTGACTGATAATTTCCTCCACGAAATTCTCAGCAATTCAGGCATGCAGATCAACCATCTAGCGCTTGTGTATTCCACACAGAAACCTACGGTCCAAGCGGCCGTAGGCATGCGCGATTACTCCTGCCTCGCCTGACGTGAATCAAATGGATCCGCGTCTGCTCGACATTTACCTAAGCGAACTGCGCTTCATGCAGGCTTCGGCCGAGGAGTTTGCCCGCGATCATCCCAAGATCGCAGCGAGGCTTGGCATGATCTCGGGCAGCGTTGGCGATCCCTACGTCAATCGCCTGCTCGAATCAGCCTCGTTCGTGAACGCGCGCACGCAAATGCGTTTCGACGACGCGTTCCGGCAAATGACCGAGCCGCTTTTGTCGTCGGTCTATCCGAACTATTTGTCTCCAACGCCTTCGATTTCCATCGCGCGTTTTTTTCCCGATGGGAAAGCCCACGCCTTGAAGACGGGCTATACCGTCAAACGCGGCGCGAAACTGGCATCCACGAACCTGCCCGATGGCGAGCAAACGCCTTGCACCTTCCGCACGACGCAGGACGTGGCGTTGTATCCAATCACTCTGATCGACGCGCGGCTGACTCAAGTTCCGCCTGATATTCAGCGACAAAGCCGGTACGTTCCCCCGGAGCGTCGTTTGCAAGGCGCGTTGCGCCTACGTTTGCGAACGATTGATGACACTCCCTTCTCTTCGCTGCAGGGACTGGACCGTTTGCAGATCTATCTTTCGGGAGACGAACGCATTGCCTCCCACCTGCACGAACTCATTCATACGGGCGCAGTGGTTTCTATCGTCGGAGAGCCGGGGCGTTTGGGCGAGGCGGACTACTCGCCGCAAGTGGTGACGTCCAATGCCGTCGTACAGGACGGGCTCGGACCCGACGACGCGGTCTTGCCGCTTGTTGCGGCCAAGTTTCTCGGCCACAACCTTATGCACGAGTATTTCGCGTGCCCAAGCCGTTTCTATTTCTTCACGTTGACTGGATTAAAGGCAGGTTTCGCGCGTATTCACGGGTGCGAAGCCGAGATCGTCGTTCTGTTGGACCAGCCCACCAGCAAACTGGCCGAATACGTAGATGCAAGTCAATTCGCTCTTTTCTGCGTACCGGTGGTAAATCTCTTCAAAACGCGGACCACACCGATGCAGGTGGAAGAGGGCGGGACGCCCATGCGTCTGGTGCCGTTCGAGAAGCAGCCGCTCGACTACGAAGTACATTCCGTGGACATGACCATCGGTCAGGTCGACGTCGAAGAGGACTCTGAAGAACTGCTTTTTCACCCGCTCCATCGAGCCATGCTGCACGACGAAGAGAATCACGGGCGCTATTTCACGGTGCGCCATGAGCAGTCCGTGTCAAATGCGAAAGGCCGGTTCTATGGAACGCGCGCGCCGTATGTGAAAACCGATGCGCTCCTTTCGCTCGTCGGACGCGACGGGCTGCCTTACATGCAAGCGAACCCGGTTGAAGGCATTCGAATCAACTATCTGTCCGTCGATGCGTGGCTGACCAACCGCGATCTTCCGAGCGTCTTGAGCTGTGACGGCGTGCAAGATCTCACGATGCCCGGCTCGGCACCGCTCGCCAGCGTCGGTCTGGTACGCACGCCAAGCCGTGCAAGACCGCCGCTCGCCTCGGGCATCAAAGCATGGCAGTTGTTCGCGCAACTCAATATTCAACTAGCAGACTTCGACGACAGTTACGACGAACCCAATCCCGGTGAGGGTCTGCGCAGCCTGCTACGACTCTATCTGTCCGAAGACATGCCTGCTGCGCTCTCAAGGCAGGTTGAAAGCATCATTAGCGCCACGCTCACTCCGGTCTATTGCGTCGTACGACAGAACGTTCCGCCGATGGTGCGCGCACTTGAATGTGCGGTCACCGTGGACGAAGACGGCCTCGACGGTGTCAGTCCATATGCGCTGGGTCTCGTTCTCGAACACTACTTCGCGCGACACGCGTCGGCCCACGCGTTCACCCGGACCAAACTGCATGTCAAGCAACGTGGCTGCATTGCGGAATGGGCGCCGCGTCGTGGCACGCGTGGCGTTGCTTGAACAGGGCAAGCAACTGACTTCAGCATTTCCGTGCTCGGCGGCCGCCACGAACTTAATGAACAATAGACAGGGATCACAATCGATGTTCAGCCTATTACAGAGCCGCACGCTAAAGGTAACGTGCAAGGCGCTGCCTACCTGGGGCGGTCAAGACGTGCTGGTCGCCCAAAGCGTCACCGGCACAGAAGCGCTCGGCGAGCTATTCGAATACAAGCTGGAACTGGCTTCACTCGTCAGCCCCACGTTCCACGTTTACAAAACGCGCGAACTGATCAAACCGGATGAACTGATCGGCAAATGCATCGAAATCTCTATCGAATTCGAGGGCAAGGGCACCTTCGTCCCCGGCTTGCCCGGCAATCTAGGTGCGGGCAACGTCGGCGCGGGCATACGCACGATTGAAGGCATCATCATGGAAGTCCAGCAAACAGGCAACGACGAGCGGCGTGCGCATTACCGGTTCACCGTCAGGCCCTGGCTTTGGCTTGCGACGCAGAACCGTGATAACCGAGTTTTTCAAGACATGAGCGTTTTGGAGATCACGGAAAACGTGCTCAATGGCGGAAACTACAAGTTCCCCTTGGAGTTGCGGCTGGCCGCGGTAGCGCTCAACAATAACGTCTTTCCGAAACGCGACTTTATCCGGCAATTCTGGCAGAGCGATTACGAATTTTTAAGCCAGATTTGGAGCGAGTGGGGAATCTACTACCATTTCGATGGCATGACGTTGGTCCTGTGCGATTCGCCCGGTTCGCACAAAAAGCACGGCAACGCTTACGACACTATTCTTTATCATCCGTCCGGGAACGGACGCATTGACGAAGAGCATATTCACAGCCTGCGCGTGTCGCGTCAGATCACGGCGGGCGACGTCACGCTCAACGACTACGACTACACACAGTCGAACGGCACGTTCCTTGTGAACCAGTACCGTCACAGCAAATCCGCGCGCGATAACATCGAGCAGTATCACTGGGGCGACTATACGCAGCCGCTGGCCGGAGCGATGGGTTTGTCGGGTCGGCCGAACGATCTGCACAACGAGGGCGACTACCTTGCCTGGGTGCGCGTTGAGGCGCTACGTTGTGAAGGCTTGCGAGCCCACGGCGCCGGAAACTTGCGCGGAATGAAGACAGGGCGGACGTTCCGGATGGAAGGTCATCCTCAGAAAGAGATCAACCAAAAGTATCTGGTGGTGTCGACCTCGATCGATGTGCGGAATCCCGACGAATTGACGGTGTCGACGGGCGGCGACGCGCTTTACCACTGCAAGATCGAGTTCGTAGTGCAACCAGGCAATGCATTCTTCAAGATCATGCCGAAGCGGAAACCGCGTGCGCATCCGGAGACAGCGGTGGTGACGGGTCCGCCGAACGAGCCTTTGTGGCTTGACGCGTACGGGCGCATTCGATGCCAATTCAAATGGGACAGGCTCGGCAAGAAGGACCAAAACTCGAGTTGCTGGATTCGGGTGTCGCTGCCGTGGCACGGCGGACCGCATAGCTTCGTCGCGGTGCCCCGTGTCGGCGATGAAATCACCATCGGCTATCACGAAGGCGATCCGGACAAGCCGTTCGTCCTGTCGAGCAAGGTAAATCAGTTCAACCCACCGCCGTTCGATCTGCCGAAGAACATGGCGCTCACAGGGTTGGTGAGTCACGCATTGGAAGGGCAAGGCCACAACTATCTGGTAACGGACGATACGCCCCGCAAGCAACAAGTGCAGGTGGCCAGCGATCAGGCTAATTCGCGTCTCGTACTCGGGTACAACACGCGCATCGTGTATGGCAACGGGCGTCAACAGGCACGCGGGTTGGGATGGGAGCTAGCGACCGACGCGTGGGGTGTACTTCGGGCGAATAAGGGCATGCTGATTTCGACCGAAGCACGCAGCGGTGCGAGCGCGCCCGTGAAAGATATGGGCGAGACGGTCGCGCGGCTCACGCAGGCGCGCGGGCAGCACGAGGAACTGACGAGCCTTGCGCAGCGGCATGAGGCACAGACGACCGAAGCAAGCCAGTCTGACGTCGTACGGACAATCAAAGCGCAGAACGAAGCAATCAAAGGCGGCCCGAAAACGCCCGATGACCCGTCGCCGGAGATGACGCGGCCCGACCTCGTATTGACAAGCAGTGCGGGCATCGCCACTACCGCCGCCGAAAGCACGCATCAGGTGAGCGGTCAGGACTTTGCCGTGACGGCTGGACGCGACATGAGCGTGTCACTCGGACGATCGCTGTTGGCATCGGTGCGGGGGGCAATCTCGCTGTTCGCGTATCAATTGGGACTGAAACTCATCGCGGCGAAGGGACGCGTCGAGATTCAGGCGCAAAGCGATCAGATGGCGCTTGCGGCGTTGAAAGACATCACGATCAGCAGTGCGGACGGGAGGATTGTGTTGACGGCGTCCAAGGAAATCTGGATCGGGGCGGGCGGCTCTTACATCCAAATCAACGGCAGCGGAATTATCAATGGTTCGCCGGGAGCGATCTTGGAGAAAGGGGCGACGTGGGGGAAGATCGACGCCGACTCCAGGCGCTTACAGACGCCGACCCTCCCAAACGACAATGTCTATCACGAGCAATTTCATTTGCTCGACGAAGACGGCGAAACGCCTTTGGCGCGTCGATATTACGAAATTCACAGCGAGTCGGGAAAAATATGGTCCGGCTATTCGGACAACCATGGTTTGACTGAGCGTGTTTATACCGATGTGCCAGAAGAATTAACAATTGTGATTGAACCAAAGGAAAAAAATGTCGGGGCATCATAAATCTCACCATCGCGCCAAACCAGGAAAAACCAACGGTAACGCCGACTCGTTGGTTAAAGTAGTTGTCACGACCGATTCGGGAGAATGGGTAAGACCGAATGCAGGAGATAAATTTTATGTCGACGAAGATGCTACTTTTCCAGACATATCTTTTGAATTCAAATCCGATGTGGCGGCGCCATATCAATGGGATTGGAAAATCGAATGGAATGCGCACGTTAGTGGTTTGAAAGAACGCGTTCGCAGCGGTAGAAAATTGAAAACATTCACTGAAACCGGAAGTCTCTCATCAAGCGACAAGGTGTGGAAAGCAAATCTCAATTCGAAGATTCTCGGTGGAAAACTTGTTGTCACTGTAAAGGCCGGCGACGAGACTTACAAACGAACTGTCGTAGTTCTTGGCAAGAATCCAAATGAAGACCAAGTGAAGAGCTTTCTTGCTGGAATTCAGAACGTTACCGGTTTCGATAAATTACTCGCGCAGGAAAGCTGCTTCAAAAACTTCATCAACGCCGACAGTGAACCTGTGGTGGCCGGCGACGCAGGGTACGGGATGACTCAGTTGACCCATCCATCGCCAACCTATGAGCAAGCTTGGAATTGGAAGGCGAATGTTCGCGGTGGGGCTGCTTTGTATCAACAAAAACAAGCAAGCGCTAAAGCATATCTTGGGCAGAACGGTCGGCATTATACCGACGATCAACTGGCGCACGAAACCATCAGTCGATGGAACGGCGGTAGTTATCATACGTGGGACGAACACAGTCAGACGTGGGTAAGGACGCCGGACATGCTGTGTGACCCTCAGACCGGTAATATGGGCTGGAACACTTCAGTTGCCGAAAATCAAGGCAAAACGGTTGACCAATTGCACACCCGTGACAAGGACGAATATCCGAAAATGCAAAAAGGTCAAACTGAGAGCCACCCTTGGAAGTACAGTGGAGTTTGTTATGCCGATCACGTCGAAGGCCGTGAGTAAGTTGTTCTTTTTCTTGTTTGCGCTCCTCGCGCTAACCAATGACTCCTCTGCCGATCAATCCTTACCAGACGGCGTATCGACGTTAGGCGGAAAGAAAATTATCTTTGATGGCGGAAAGTTTTATTCTCAGGTTGCTGGAAAAAAGACTCTTATTCAAATACCAATTCAATTAAAGCGAGCGTTGCGCTCGTCGTCGGGGGTCATTTTCCCTGAAGCGTCGGCACGTCGATCAGGCGACAATAATCTCATCCTGATTGTAGTATTGTCCCCTTCGTCAACATCTCCAACGGGATATTGCGGCGCGGGGACAGAAGATCTTCTGTACGCACTGGAATTGGAGGGGGGAAGAGCGAAGATTTCGTTTTCGGAAAAAGTAAGCAGTTGCCTTGAGAATATTGAACTAACGGACGACGGACAAGGGTCAGCCTTTAAATCTATAAAGTGGGCAAACGGCTCGACAGATATCGTTGTTTCATGGGCAAGAGATTCAAACGGAAAAAGCAGCATTCATATCTATCGACGACTTGATGGTCGCTATGTACGAACGAATTGAGAGTGACTTACAAATTCGATGTTCAAAAGGTTTCGGCGTTTGTTGTGAGAAAGGGTTATTTAACGAAAGGAAATGGAGTGCTCGTGCTGAAGACCCGTCAACAGTTCTCTTTCGTGCGCTTCTACAATCCGTACGATAACGCCGATCCCGCGAATCAAATTACAACGGGTTGGGTCCACACCGCTGACCTCGTAGACCCGTTTCCACCGACTCACTCAATGCCAAAGCAATGATCGATTTGATCCGCCTTGCCGATGCTACCGATCACGGCGGCATCGTCATCACCGCTTCACCGACAATGGAATTCGACGGTCGCCGGGTGGCTCGCAAGGGCGACGAAGTGACTTGTCCGCTGCATCCCGAAGTCAAGCCCAATCTCATCATCGAGGGCGACGCGACGATCACAGACCACGGGGTGCCAGTGGCACGTCACAACCATCACGCGACATGCGGCTGCCGCCTGATCTCTAGTCTCATATAGCGGTAGCGCACAAAATAAGGATCGAAGCGACGACACTTGCTTGCTGAACGCTAAAGCTGGTATCCACGTGAGCTTGGTGGGGCGTCACGCGTGTTAAGGCTTAAGGGTTACACATCCTTTCGATTGTTATTGACGCTTCTATAATCCACCGGGCTGGCCGCGTCTGTTCTTACGTTCATCGAAACGAGAACGAACGCGGCTTTTCTTCGAAGTTCGAACCTTACGAGGATCACGCCCGCCATGAAAAAAGCTGCCGCGTCACGATCGAACGGGTCCCCACGCTTCATGAAAAAGATGGTCTGCGCGAGCGTGCTCGCAGCGGGCCTCACCGCGCTGCCGGCGTTCACCGGCTGCGCCTTCGCACAGGACGACGACTCCGCCCGCGGCTGGCACGGCGGCGGAGGCGACGGCGGCGGTGGCCGCGACGTCAAGGTCATGATCATCTCGATGTTCGGCCCCGAAGGCCAGGTCTGGCTCAACAATCTCGGGCCGTGGAAGGCGATCAAGGTGCCGGGCCTGTCGCCGGATTACCCGGAAGTCCACTGCAATCGCGACGATGTGTGCGTCATCACCACGGGCATGGGCCATACGAACGCGGCTGCATCGATCATGGCGCTCACGTTCTCCGACCAGTTCGATCTGCGCAGGACGTATTTCCTGATCGCGGGCATCGCGGGCATCGACCCGGCGCGTGGCACGCTCGGTTCCGCCGCGTGGGCGAAGTATCTGGTGGACTTCGGTATCCAATGGGAACTGGACGCGCGCGAGAAGCCGTCCGACTGGCCGAGCGGCTTTACCGGCATCAACACGACCGGACCGACGCAGAAGCCGCCGCTCGACTATCGCACGGAGGTGTTCGCGCTCAATGCGTCGCTGGCCAACGCGGCGTATGCGCTTTCGCGCAAGGTCACGCTGTCCGACAGCGACGATGCCAAGAAAGCCCGCGCGAAATTCGGTTATGCGCCGGCCAATCAGCCGCCTTCGGTGATCCAGTGCGACACGCTCGCGGGCGATACGTGGTGGTCGGGGAAGTACATCGGCGAGCGGGCGCGTTACTGGACCAAGCTGCTCACTGACGGGCAGGGCGTGTACTGCACGACCCAGCAGGAGGACAACGCCACTTACGAGGCGCTCAAGCGCGCGGCGAGCATCGGAAAGGTGGATTTGTCGCGGCTCGCCGTGCTGCGCGCCGGTTCGGATTTCGACCGGCCGTACGAAGGACAGACCGCTTCAGACAATCTGCTGAACTATTCGACGCAGGGAGGTTTTGCTCCCGCCATCCAGAATTTGTATCTGACCGGGAATCCTTTCGTGCAGGAAATCGTGTCGCACTGGGGCGCATGGCGCAAAGGTGTGCCGCAGCATTGACGCCAGCCGCAACAGTCGATTCTGCATACTTGTTACGACGGACACGCATTTTTTACTCCATATGCCGCGAATCGGTAAAAATAGCCGACGCGGCTTCTCCTCCGCTTTTTACCTCCCATCCGTCATCTCAATAAACGGCGTTTCGCTGTCAACCTGACAGCGGGATGCCCCGTTATCTCGGGCATCGGGCGATTTCTATTACAAAATTAAAGCCCGTCTCATTAAGTGCCGACAACATGGAAACGCCTCAAACCACACGGTCGTTTTTGCAGCTTTTCGTAGGTCGCACAAATTACCGATGCCAAGTGTTGTTTGCAACAAAATATTATTAAGACACTCTTGCTTTCGCTTCAGAGCTTTCTTAGAATCCGTTTCACAGTGGTGTTACAAGATGTAACGCCCTGAAACAAAAAGCACAGCAGGACGTAGCCGGGCAGAACAGCGTCTGGTGAGGCACAAAAAATATCGGCACAAGCCGGCAAGCAATTCGGGGATTTACTGGAAGTTGCAACCATGAATGGTCGCGAAACGTTGGAATCGATCCGGGAAATCAACTTGTCGTATCTCATGCTCGCGCAGCGTCTCTTGCGCGAGGACCGCGCCATCGGCATGTTCCGGCTCGGTCTTTCGGCGGAACTGGCGGATCTGCTCTCCGGGCTCACGCTCGCGCAGGTCGTGAAGCTGGCTTCGGCGGACAACCTGCTGTGCGCTTTTCGCTTCAATGATCACTCGATGCTGTCGGCCCTGACGCAACCCGCGAAGAATGCGGAAATCGCGCCGACGCACGCAGCCATCCTGCTGGCTGGCCAGCCGGCTGAACAGTTCGCGTAAATCCCCTCAGAGAGACGGAGCGAGCCATGCTGAAAAAGAGCCTCACCGAAGACGCCCAGGAAGTGTTCCGCGCCATCGCGCTGATCGAACTCGGGGCGCGCATGCAAGTGCTTGAGAGCGAACTCACGCTCTCGCGCGATCGCATGATCCGTCTCTATCGCGAAGTGAAGGGCATGTCGCCGCCCAAAGGCATGCTGCCGTTCTCGGCGGACTGGTACATGACGTGGCTGGCGAACATCCACGCATCGCTCTTCTATAACACCTATACGTTTCTGCGCAAGGAAGCGGGCTGCTCGCACCTCGATGCGCTGACCAAGGGTTACCGCCTGTACGTCGAGCACTGCAACAGCAGCGGCGCGGAAGCGGTACTCGACCTGACTCGCGCCTGGACCCTCGTGCGTTTCTTCGATGCCGGCATGCTGCAGATGACGTCCTGCTGCCGCTGCACCGGAAAGTTCGTCGCGCACAAGCATGATTTGCAGAACAACGTGGTGTGCGGGGCCTGCCAGCCGCCGTCACGCGCGGGGAAGACCAAGAAAGCGGCGGCCGCCAGACAGGCGAGTCAAGAAGCCGTTCTGGAGGTGGTATCCATCAAGAACGAAGCGCCCCATCTGCCGGACGAAGATCTCCTGCAAGAAGCGACGCTCGCCAACGTAGCGGCTTTACAGTCGCAACGGCCAAGCCTGGTCGCACAGGCTGCTTAGGCGGTAGCGGCGCCGGAGTACCGCCGGGGACCGCTCGCCGGTCGGACCGGACGGGCGGTGGAACACCGGAATGCCGCTACCGCGTTTCCTTTCAAGTACTCGAATTCCATGCGGGGCGCCCCGACAGGCGCCCCGTTTCTTTTTTGGGCCGACAGTAAAATGCTTCGATTGAATGTGACATCGAAGGGTTCGGCTTGTCTGATCGACATCTAGGGTTTTTGCTGACGCGTCACTGGCGCGACACCGCGGACGGCGTGGAGGTCGATTTCTGGCTCGCCACCGACGCCGGGCCGGTGAAGATCCGCATCGCGCGGCAGACGCCGGTCGCGTTCATCCATGCCGCCGACCGCGCGAAAGCCGAAGCCTTGTTAAGTGGCGCGGAGTTGCGCGCGTTGCCGCTGAAGGACTTTCGCCAGCAACCGGTGCTCGGCCTTTACTGCGCGCAATACCGTGGGCTGCTCGCTTTGGAAAAGAGCCTGAGAAACGCGGGCATCAACGTTTTCGAAGCGGATATTCGACCGCATGAACGTTATCTGATGGAGCGGTTCATCACCGCGCCGGTTTCGTTCGATGCATCGCCCGCCGCGCGCCGCGACGGTTACATTCTCAGCGAACTCAAACCCGCGGCGGGGTATCGTCCCGCGTTGAAAATCGTCTCGCTCGATATCGAAACGAGCGCGCGCGGCGAACTGTATTCGATCGCGCTGGAAGGCTGCGGCGCGCGTCAGGTGTACATGCTCGGCTCGCCGAACGGCGATGCATCGCAAGCACGCGACTTCGACCTCGAATACTGCGCGACGCGCGCCGACATGCTGCGCCGCTTCAATGCATGGATGGCCGCGCACGATCCCGATGCGATCATCGGCTGGAACGTGATTCAGTTCGACCTGCGCATCCTGCAACGGCACGCGGATGATTACAACGTGCCGCTCGCCATCGGCCGTGACGGCAGCGTGGCGGAATGGCGCGAGCACGGCATGAAGCGCAATCATTTTTTTGTCGCGATTTCAGGGCGGATCGTGATCGATGGCATCGAGGCGCTGCGCTCGGCGACGTGGAATTTTCCATCGTTCAGTCTGGAGTATGTCGCGCAATCCGTGTTGGGCGAAGGCAAGGCCATCGACAGTCCGTATGCGCGCATGGACGAGATCGAGCGGCGCTTTCAGGAGGACAAGCCCGCGCTCGCGCGCTACAACCTCGTAGACTGCGAACTGGTCACGCGCATCTTCGAGAAGACCGAATTGCTGTCGTTCTTGCTCGAACGCGCGACCGTCACCGGTTTGCAGGCGGACCGAAGCGGCGGGTCGGTCGCGGCGTTCACGCATTTGTACATGCCGCGCATGCATCGGCTGGGCTATGTCGCGCCGAATCTCGGCGATGTGCCCGAAGAAGCCAGCCCCGGCGGCTTCGTGATGGATTCGCGCCCCGGCCTCTAC
This sequence comes from Caballeronia sp. A2-2, assembly GCF_057612605.2. Lineage (NCBI taxonomy): Bacteria > Pseudomonadati > Pseudomonadota > Betaproteobacteria > Burkholderiales > Burkholderiaceae > Caballeronia > Caballeronia sp. A2-2. The sequence goes on from NZ_CM172588.1 coordinate 735,667, forward strand.
GATTCCGTGCTCGTGCTGGACTACAAGAGTTTGTATCCGTCGATCATCCGCACGTTTCTGATCGATCCCGTGGGTCTCGCGCAAGGCATGAGCGAAGCGACCGATGACGAGAACGCCCGCACCGTGCCCGGTTTTCGCGGCGCGCGTTTCTCGCGCGAGAAGCATTGTTTGCCTGCGATTGTCGAGCAAGTGTGGGAAGGGCGCGAGGCGGCGAAGCGTCAAGGCAACAAGCCGCTTTCGCAAGCGCTCAAGATCATCATGAATTCGTTCTACGGCGTGCTCGGTTCGAGCGGATGCCGCTTCTTCGATCCGCGTCTGGCTTCGTCCATCACGATGCGCGGCCACGAGATCATGCACCGCACGCGCGAACTGATCGAAGCGCGCGGCTACAGCGTGATCTATGGCGATACGGATTCCACCTTCGTCTGGCTGCGCCGCGCGCGCGACGAGGCGGATGCGGCGCGCATCGGCCGGGCGCTGGTCGAGCATGTGAATGAATACTGGACACGTCATTTGCAGGACACCTTCGGCCTCGAAAGCGCGCTCGAATTGCAGTTCGAAACGCACTTCAGCCGCTTTCTGATGCCGACCATTCGCGGCGCCGAGGAAGGCAGCAAAAAACGTTACGCAGGACTGACGAAGCGCGCGGATGGCAGCGAGGAGATCGTCTACAAAGGGCTGGAAACCGTGCGCACCGACTGGACACCGCTCGCGCAACAGTTTCAGCAGGAGCTATACATGCGCGTGTTCAAGGGCGATGCCTACGACGACTACGTGCGCGATTACGTCACCCGCACGCGACGCGGCGAACTCGACGACCTGCTGATCTATCGCAAACGCCTGCGCCGTAGTCTCGGCGAGTATCAGCGCAACGTGCCGCCGCACGTGCGCGCCGCGCGTCTTGCAGATGAACAAAATGCCCGCGATGGCCGCCCGCTGCAATATCAGAACGGCGGCTGGATCAGCTACGTGATGACGCTCGCCGGGCCGGAACCTGTCGAAGCGCGTCACGCGCCGATCGACTACGAGCATTACATTGGCAAGCAGCTTCAGCCTATCGCGGATGGCATCTTGCCTTTCATGCGCGACGATTTCGCCACGCTGATGTCCGGTCAGCAGGCGCTGTTCTGAACCTCGAGTTTCCAGAAACGTTCCGCATGAAATACGTCGTCGATGCCATCGGGGCCGAGCGCTTTTAGACGGCTTGCATACGCGCTCACCGCTTCGCGTTTCAAGGCCTGACGGCGCTCCGCATCGAAGGGCTGCGCGGTGGTGGCGCACATCGGCGTGGCATCGATGCCGCGTGCGTGCAGATCGATCAGGCGTCCTTGCACGAGACCGCGCACGCGTCGATGGAAGCTCTCCTCGTAGGCAAAGCATGTCATCGCGGGATGCGCGCGCCAGGCATCGCAGGCGGCGTGGTGCGCGAGGATATGGTCGGCGTCGTCGAGACCGAGCGGGATCATCAGCACGCGCGGCCGATAGTCGCGGATGACGGCGCGCAACGCGTCGGTGAGCGCTGGGCGCGAGGGTTTCATCGATGCGGCGAAGTTCAGCCGCACAGGCCGCGCGCTCAGCAGATGGAGCGCATGGTCGTCCTCCTCTGCGTGATCGGGCGGGGCGAACAACGTGCAGACGCGCGCATCCGCCACGCCGGAAAGCGCCGCGCCGCAGCCGAACACAGCGCTGCCAAGGTGCGGGGAAATGATCAGAACGCCGGGAGTGAGTTCGGTCATGTCGACGGGAACCGTGAACGTAGATCGGAAGATCGAAAGGCTTTTGTATCCGCTCTATATTTCGGTTCCGTGACAGGACGAGAGAGTATGCGCCTTGCGGCGCTTGAAAGGTATTGGACGATACTTGAGCTATTGGGTGGGTGATGTTCACTTATCATGCAAGGGGCTGCTGTTGTTTGTGCTTTATATTCAGTAGCCGCCTCCCCGGCGGGGGGGTAACTTTCTTTGCTGCTGCAAAGAAAGTCACCAAAGAAAGCAGCTTTTTACCCCATGCACGATGGCTGGAGAGGGTTGGTCTGGTTTAACGATACAGTGGCCGCAATAGGACTTTCCACGCATCACGAGCCGCTTAGGCAACCTCGTGATTGCGCGCTCGAAGAATCAACGCCTAGTGGATCGCGCTCATTCAATCGGCCATGCGCTACGCGCGCCGAGAGCTTTAGAACGGAATCCCGCAGCCTATTAGCGCCCAGCCACATCATACTTCCCCGCGAGATTGCTATTCGGCCCTACCTTGGTTAGTGCTCCGACTAAAGGTGACTTGCGTGGGCGTGTGTGCTTTGCCCAGAAGCACTTACCAAGGTTGGGCCCAATGGGAGAGGTGCGATGTGGCGTGATGTGACTGGGCACTCATACGCTGCGGGATTCCGTTCTTACGTTCTCGGCGCGCGTAGCGCATGGCCGAATGAATGAATGCGATCCACAGAACTAAAAAGATTCGAGCGCGAAATCGCGAGGTTGCCTAAGCGACTCGTTATGCGTTGAACGTCCTATTGCGGCCACTGTATCGGTTAATCCAGACCAACCCTCTCCCGCCATCGTGCATGGGGTAAAAAGCTGCTTTCTTTGGTGACTTTCTTTGCAGCAGCAAAGAAAGTTACCCCCCCCGCCGGGGAGGCGGCTACTGCATAAAAAGCCCAGACAACAGAAGCCCCTTGCATAAAAAGCTCCAAGCCGCGTATCGGCCAATTCTTTCGCGATAGTTCGCTTCCCACGAATACGCGCTCTTGAGCGGTCCGGCAAGCACGCAAAACTCCTGCGCCTGAGCGGATTGCATGAAGAAACCAGGAAGACTAGAAGTCGTAATCGAAAACAGCCGCAGGGAAACCATTTCATTAACACTTCGCTTAACACGACGCAAACGATTGCACACCACGAGTGAGCGCCACAGCACGGTGCCAAAAAGCGAACCCATGCTCAATGAGGTTTTGCCGCGCGAAACCCTTGCAACGATCGCTTGCAGCGGCGCACGAACGGCGCAACGCATAGAAGCGAGGTGCTTGATGGACACCATTCCCGTCGTATATCGAGGCTGTGAATTGTCGGCGATCGTCGCGCATCGCGATGGCGCGTTTTCGGTGACGCTGCTGGTCGAGAAACCCGGCGGTGCGCGACGCGCCGCCGGACCATTTCGCTCGTTCGCAAGCGCCCATGCCGCCGAGCGCTTTGCCATCGAATACGGCAAGGCCGAACTCGATGCACTGCATGTTCAGCATGTGCAGCGCGAGGCGCTCGCAGAGGCGAAGTGACGCAGTGTCATCAAGGCACGGCCACGGTGCAATGCTGTTGGCCAGCCTGACTGCGCGCGCTCGAAAAAAAGAGAGGACGAAGCGCCTCTTGTCACGTCCTACAATCAAAGCACGATGCCTGCGCAGGCAAGCCCGGTGCTTCGCATGACGCAATAATTTACGAGTTCGTATTCGGTAGCGGCTATGCTTGGCATCCTTGCGCGCTGCCGGCCCTCGTTCGCGGGCAACGCGCGTTTCCGATACCCTTTCGATTGCTCATTCGTTACTCGTCATGGTCACACTGGTCAGTTGCTTCACCGAACGTCACGCGCGCTTTTCCGCTGCCAATCACGCGGAGTTTTGCCGCCGCACGAACACCACGCACATACAGGAGCGCCATCCGAGTTGCGCGGATTCGCTGGAGTTGCGCACGTTGTTCAAGTATCAGATGATCAGCGACCGGCTTGCCAAAGCGCCCGAAAACGAAGTCATGATCTTCGCGAGCGAGAACGCGCTCTTCCTGCGCTTTCACGACTTCGCGCAGATTCTCGACGGGCGCGACAGCCTCGTGACGAAGGGCCATTTCGGCATCAACACGGAAATGTTCGTCATCCGAAATACCGAGGCGAACCGGGCGCATGCGCGAAGCATGGCCGCGCGTTGCCGCGTCTATTACGAATACGGCGATTTCGTCACCGAGGAAAAGCTGCTCGAAGTGCTCGCCGTCGAAGAGGACTGGCAATCTGTCAACGGCGTGCTTCCGATCGCCACGCTGTGGTCCAGCCAGCATCCCGACATTCGCGGCCTGCCGGTGATCGCGGTGTCGCTCGTGTTCACGCCGCGTCTCTACAGCAAATACGGCCCGCGATGGCGCGCGGTGCTGGCGCGACACATCAACGAATGTCATGCGCAAGATCGCCCGTTCTTTGATGTTGCGCCGCCGCCGGGCGCGCCGGAAGAAAGAGTCAGCGTCTACCAGCCGGGCCGCCCGATCGCCGTGGTGATGCTCTACACGCCGAATATTGCCAGCTATGCGCGTTTCGGCGAGGCCAGCCTGCGCGACTATTGCGCGCGGCATGACTACACGTTTTATCAGCATCGCGACGTGCCGGAAGACTTTCAGCGCGAGGCGTGCGGCAACTGGTCCAAGCCGTTCCTGCTCAGCAAGTATCTGCCGCATCACGAATGGGTGTTCTGGGTCGATGCCGACATCCTCGTGATGAACGGCGATGTGAAGCTCGAACAATTCACCGAGGGCCGCGACCGCGTGCTGACCGCCGACATCTGCGGATGGCGCCTGAACTCCGGAGTGATGGGTTTTCGGCATACGGAGGCGAATGTTCACGCGCTGCAAGGCGTGCTGGACAAGGTGCATGAAATCGAAGATGTCACGTCGATATTTTCGAGCCAGGGCGACCAGTACATCTTCATGCAGGAGTTGATCGCGCGCGGGCTGTGCCCGGAGATGGACTCGCCGGAACTGGTGAGCTTCATCGAACTGAATACGCCGTGGTATTACGCGAACGAGCAGACCTTCCTGTGCCACTTCCATGGCCTGAGCACGGACATGCGAAAGCTTTTCATGTCGATGGACCACGTGCCCGAAGGCGGATTCGAAGCGATCGAAGGCTGAAGGGCAGAGCGCGCCCGTGCACATCCGGCGCGCATGGCGAGCGTTCGACGCACCACGATGAGCGCGCTTCGAACCAAGCTGGAACACACAGTGGACGCGCATTGATTCGTCTGATCGACGCTGAAAGGCCCGCTGCATAAGGCTGTGAAGCCTCTCTGCCGCGCATGGCATGGATGCTGCAAGCCGTTCGTTCAACTTGTATTCAAGATTGAACTCATGGTCCAACAACTGCCTTTCAGCGTGTGCGCGCTGCTCCATTCGTATCGCAGCGGCGCGTCCACGCCGGTCGAGACGATCGATCTCGTCCTGCAACGCATCGAGCAGAGTGATCGCCCGGAAGCGTGGACGCTGCGTATCGCGCCGGGCGATCTGCGCGCGTATGCCAAGGCACTCGCCGACGAATGGACCAGCGACGGTCCCGCCATCCTCACGCGCAAGCCGCTGTTCGGCGTGCCTTTCGCGGTGAAGGACAACATCGATGTGGCCGGTTTGCCGACCACCGCCGCGTGTCCCGCGTTCACTTATACGCCCACCGAGACCGCGTTCGCCGTGCAGCGTTTGCTGGATGCGGGCGCGATCCTCATCGGCAAGACCAATCTCGATCAGTTCGCCACGGGCCTTGTCGGCACGCGTTCGCCTTACGGCGCGGTGCGTCAGGTCACGCACGCCGAACGCGTCTCGGGCGGTTCCAGCGCGGGTTCGGCGGTGACGGTGGCGCAGGGCATCGTGGCGTTTTCGCTGGGGACGGACACGGCCGGTTCCGGTCGCGTGCCCGCGGGCTGCAACGGACTCGTCGGTCTCAAGCCGACGCTCGGGCTCGTCAGCAAGCGCGGCGTGGTGCCTGCGTGCAAGTCGCTCGACACGATCTCGGTATTCACGCACGACGTCGCCGATGCCTGGCGCGTGCTCACACAACTCGCCGCCTTCGATCCCGCCGACGGCTATTCACGCCGCATCGCGCCGCTCGGTCTGTTGCGCGACACGCCACGTTGCGCCGTGCCCGACAAGCTCGAATTTTTCGACGATGCCCACGCTCGCGCCGCCTTCACTTCGACGCTTCGCACGCTGTCCTCGAAGCTCGGCATCGAGCCCGCCACCTTCGCCTTCGCACCGATGCAGCAAGCCGCCGCGCTGCTCTACGACGGCCCGTGGGTCGCGGAACGGCGCGCGGCGCTCGGCGATTTCTTCGAGCAGCATCGCGAGGACATGGACGCGACGGTAGCCAAAGTGATCGCGCAAGCCGACCGCTACAGCGCCGCCGATGCCTTCAACGCCCAATACACGTTGATGCAACTGCGCCGTCACGCGGAAACGCTCTTTCAAACCGTCGATGTGCTGATCGTGCCGACCGCGCCCACACATCCGACCATCGCGGAAGTGAACGCCGATCCGGTCGTGATGAACAGCCGTCTCGGCGTCTACACCAACTTCGTGAATCTGCTCGATCTGTGCGCGCTCGCCATTCCCGGCGTGCCGCGCGCGGATGGTCTGCCAGCGGGCATCACGCTGATCGCACCGGCAGGCGCGGATCAACGGCTAACGGTGCTCGGCGCGCGCATTCAGGCGCTATTCGATGACTGCGCGGACACATCGCAGGCCATCGCGGGGCAACCGCTGCCGCATCAGGAAGCCACGGTGACGCTCGCCGTCGTCGGCGCGCATTTGCGTGGCATGCCACTCGAATGGCAGATGCGCGAGGCCGGCGCACGTTTCGTCGAGGAGACCACGACCGCGCCGCAATACCGTCTCTACGCGCTCGCCGATACCGTGCCGCCGAAGCCCGGACTCGTGCGCGCGCCGTCGCAGGGCAACGCCATCGCCATCGAGCTCTGGGAGATGCCCGCGCGCACCTTCGGCGCGTTCGTAGCGGCGATTCCCGCGCCGCTCGGCATTGGCACGCTCACGACTGCAAACGGCCGCGCAGTCAAAGGCTTCATCTGCGAACCGGTGGCCGTCGCGCACGACAGCGGCGCCATCGACATCACCCGACACGGCGGCTGGCGCGCGTATCAGCGCAGTCTCGCGTCCTTCTCCAACGATTCATCCCCACAGGAAGCCACATCATGACCAACCGCCGTGACTTCATCAAAGGCGCGGGTGCGCTCGCGCTCGGTTCCGCGTTTCCGTTCGAACTCGCCTTCGCCGCGAACACCCTCACGGTCGGCGTGATCTACGTCGGCTCCAAGGGCGATTACGGCTACAACCAGGCGCAGGCGCAAGCGGCCGCCGTCATCAAGAAATTGCCGAACGTGAAAGTGGTCGAGGAAGAGAACGTGCCCGAGACCGTCGCCGTGCAAAAGACCATGGAAGCGATGATCGAACAGGACGGCGCGACGCTCATTTTCGCGACCTCGTTCGGTTACTTCGACCCGCATGTGCTGAAGATGGCCGCGAAGTATCCGAAGGTGCGTTTCGCGCATTGCGGCGGATTGTGGAAGCAGGGAAATCCGCCGAATATCGCGAGCTATTTCGGCTATATCGATGAGTGTCAGTATTTGAATGGCGTGGTCGCGGGGCATACGAGCAAGAGCAAGAAGCTCGGCTTTGTGGCGGCCAAGCCAATTCCACAGGTACTCCGAAATATCAACGCGTTCACGCTCGGCGCGCAATCGGTCGATCCGTCGATCACCACGCATGTGATTTTCACCGGCGACTGGTCCATGCCTGTGAAGGAAGCCGAAGCGACCAACAGCCTGATCGATCAGGGATGCGACGTGCTCACCTGCCACGTGGACGGCCCGAAGGTCGTCATCGAAACGGCGGAGAAGCGCGGCGCGATGAGTTGCGGCTATCACGCGAGTCAGGCCGCGCTCGCGCCGAAGGGCTATCTCACCGGCGCGGAATGGGACTGGGCCACGCCCTACAAGGAACTCGTGAGCGATGCGCAGAGCGCCAGGCCACAACCCAACGTGTTGCGCGGCGGCCTGAAGGAAGGCTTCGTGAAGATGTCGCCGTACGGCGCGAAAGTCACGCCGGATGCCAAGACCAACGCCGACAGCATCAAGTCGAAGATGGTCGCGGGCGAATACGTGATCTTCAAAGGCCCGATGAAGGACAACAAGGGCGGCAGCGCCATCGCCTCGGGCACGAGCTACGCGCAGACCGATATCACGCTCGAGAGCATGAACTATCTCGTGGCGGGTGTCGTCGGGCAGATTTAAGACCTCTTTCGAGGAGCCGTCATGCGATTCTTTCCGCGTCTTGCGCTGGGTGTGCTGCCCACGTTGCCTACGTTATGCGCCATCGTCGGCACGCTCGTGTTGTTCTCGCTGTTCCTGCTCGTGCAGGGACAACCGGCGAGCGATGCGCTCGTGCTGATCGTGCAGGGCGCGTTCGGTTCGTCGTTCGCGTGGCAGAGCACTTTGTTGCGTGCCGCGCCCTTGATGCTCACCGCGTTGTGCGTGGCGCTGCCCGCGCAAGTCGGGCTGATCGTGATCGGCGGTGAGGGCGCGCTCGCGCTCGGCGGGCTCGCGTCGGCCATCGTCGCCATGATCCTGCCGAAGTCGATGCCGTGGTTCCTCGCCACGCCGCTGATGGCCATCGGCGGCATGCTGGCGGGCGCAATATGGATCGGCGCGGTCGGCGCGATGCGTCAGTGGCGCGGCGTCAACGAGACCATCAGCAGCCTGTTGATGTCGTATATCGCCATCGCGTTGTTCAAGCATCTGGTCGAAGGCCCGTTGCGCGATCCGGCGAGTCTCAACAAGCCGTCCACGCCGCCGGTTCCGGATGCGTTTTCCATCGGCTCGCTGCCCGGTCTCGATGTCCACTGGGGCCTGTTCTGGGGCGCGCTCGCGTGCATTGCGGCATGGGTGTTCGTGCGACACAGCACCAAGGGCTTCGCGATGCGCGTCGCAGGCGGCAACAATCAGGCCGCGCGTCTGGTCGGCTTGCCGGTGAACGCGCTGGCGCTCGGAGCGTGCGCGCTCGGTGGCGCGGCGGCGGGGCTCGCGGGCATGTTCGAAGTCGCGGCGGTGCAGGGCAGCGCGAATGCATCGCTGCTCGCGGGATACGGCTATGCAGGCATCCTCGTCGCATTCGCGGCGCGTCAGAATCCGCTCGCGATCATTCTGTGCGCGGTGCTGGTGGGCGGCATCGAGGCGAGCGGAAGCCTGTTGCAGCGCCGTCTCGGCCTGCCCGATGCCACCACGCTGTTCCTGCAAGGTCTTTTGTTCGCCAACCTGCTCGCGTGGGAAGCGCTCGGCGGGCGGCTCGCCGCGTGGCGCGTGAAGTTGCAGGCGGCCGCCGCCGCCCGTTCGACCGTTCGACTGGAGGGCACTCATGCCTGACGCACATTCCCCCATCACGGTACTGCTCCTGTCGCTGTTCGCGGGTGCCATCCGAGTGAGCACGCCGTATCTGTTCGTGAGCATCGGCGAATGTCTGACCGAGAAGGGCGGGCGCGTGAATCTCGGCCTCGAAGGCATTCTCGTGTCCGGCGCGATGACGGGCTATGCCGCCGCGTACCTCACCGGCTCGCCGTGGCTCGGCGTGCTCGCGGCGGGCGTGGCGGGTCTCATGCTCGGCTGCCTGCATGGCCTCGTGTGCTCGTTGCCGCGCGTGTCGGATATCGCGTTCGGCATCGCGTTGATGCTGGTCGGCACGGGCCTCGCGTTCTATCTCGGCAAGCCGTTCATCGAACCGCAAGCGCCCATGCTGCCTTCGATGGACTTCGGCACATGGACCGCCAACGCGCAACTGCACAACGCGCTGCATATCAATCCGCTGTTCGTGATCGGCGTGGTGCTGGCTTTCGCGCTGCAATGGGGCCTGCGCCACACGCGCTGGGGCATGGCGCTGCGGCTCGTCGGCGAGAACGCGGAAAGCGCCCGCGCGATGGGCTATCCGATCACCCGCGTGCGCATTCTGGCGACCACCGTGGGCGGCTTTTTCGCGGGCATCGGCGGGGCGTATCTCTCACTCGTCTATCCGGGAAGCTGGAACGAAGGGCTATCGAGCGGGCAAGGGCTGATGGCCGTCGCGCTCGTGATCTTCGCGCGCTGGCAACCGCTGCGCTGTCTGTGGGCCGCGCTCATCTTCGGTGCGGCGGGCGCGCTCGGTCCGGCGTTGCAGGCTATCGGCGTGACGAGCGGCTATTACCTCTACAACGCCGCGCCCTACGTGCTGACGCTCGCCATCATGATCGTCAATTGCAGGCCCGACAGAACGCTCGCGGGCGCGCCCGGCGAACTGAGTCTCACGCGTTGACGCTTCCTTCACAGGAGAAATCACATGACCCGCTTCATCGAGGCACGTCCGTATCCGTGGCCGTACAACGGCGATCTGCGCCCGGAGAATACCGCGCTCATCATCATCGACATGCAAACGGATTTCTGCGGCATCGGCGGATACGTGGACAAGATGGGCTACGACCTCTCGCTCACGCGCGCGCCCATCGAGCCGATCAAAAGCGTGCTTTCGGCGATGCGCGAACAAGGCTTCACGATCATCCACACGCGCGAAGGGCATCGGCCCGACTTGTCGGATTTGCCGGCGAACAAGCGCTGGCGCAGCAGGCAGATCGGCACGAACGGAATCGGTATCGGCGATGTCGGACCGTGCGGCAAGATCCTCGTGCGCGGCGAGCCGGGCTGGGACATCATCGACGAGCTCAAGCCGGTGGAAGGCGAGATCGTCATCGACAAACCGGGCAAAGGCTCGTTCTGCGCCACCGATCTCGAACTGATCCTGCGCACGCGCGGCATCGAGAATATCGTGCTGACCGGCATCACGACCGACGTCTGCGTTCACACGACCATGCGCGAGGCCAACGACCGCGGCTTCGAATGCACGATACTCGCGGACTGCTGCGGCGCGACCGACAAAAGCAATCACGACGCCGCGCTCAACATGGTGCTCATGCAAGGCGGCGTGTTCGGCACCGTATCGGATTCGAAGGCTTTGCTCGCCACACTCGGACGCTGATCATGGACACCATCACGAAGGCTCTCGCAGTCGAAGTGCTCGGCGCGACCAAGCGCTTCGGCGCATTCACCGCGCTCGACGACGTGACGCTCAAAGTGCGCGCGGGCACCGTGCATGCCTTGCTCGGCGAAAACGGCGCGGGCAAGAGCACGCTCGTGAAAGGACTCGTCGGCTATGGCGTGCTCGATGAAGGCGAGATCGTGGCGGACCATCGGCAGGTGAAGATCGCGTCGCCGCGCGATGCACAGGCGCTCGGCATCGGCATGGTGTATCAGCATTTCACGCTGGCGGCGGGTTTGTCGGTGGAAGAAAATTTGCTGCTCGCGCGTGGCCGTCTGACGTGGAAAATCGACTGGCCGAAGGAACGCGCCGCACTCGATGCATTCATGCGTTCCATGCCGTTTCGTTTGCCGCTGGATGCGCCCGTTTCGAGTCTCGCCGCCGGTGAAAAGCAGAAGCTTGAAATACTCAAGCAGCTTTATCTGCGCCAGCGTTTTCTCATTCTCGATGAACCCACGTCCGTGCTCACGCCGCAGGAAGCCGACGAAGTGCTCGGCCTCATGCGCGAGCTGGCATCGCGCGGCGAAGTCACGGTGCTCATGATTACCCACAAGTTCCGCGAAGTCATGGCCTATGCCGACGATGTGACCGTGCTGCGCAAAGGCAAGCTCGTCGGCACGAGCGCGGTGGCCAACACGAACCGCGACAAGCTCGCCGCGTGGATGATGGGCAGCGAGGCGCGCAATCCCGCCACCGTCGCCGAATTCAACGCGGTGCGTCCCGCGCGCAAACCCACGCCGATGGATTCGCCCGCGCGCATCGCGCTCGACGAGTTGTGCGTGATGGACGATCGCGGCCACATGGCCGTGCGCGAGGTCTCGCTTGCTGTGCGTTCGGGCGAGATACTCGGCATCGCGGGTGTGTCGGGCAACGGACAGAAGGAACTGATCGAAGCGCTCGTCGGCCAGCGTCGCGTGCAGACCGGCGCGATGTTCATGCACGGCGAGCCTTATCATGCGACGCGCGAGGAAATGACGCGTCTGCGTGTGTTCGCGTTGCCCGAAGAACCGCTGCGCAATGCATGCGTGGCAAACCTTAGCATTGCCGATAATCTTGCGCTGCGCGATTTCGACCGCGCGCCGATGAAACGCCAAGGCTGGCGGCTCGATCGCCGCGCCATGCGTGCACGCGCCGAACGGCTGATCGCGGAATTCAACGTGCGCCCGCCGGTGCCTGCGCGCGCCATCGGCACGTTATCCGGCGGCAACGTGCAACGCGCGGTGCTCGCGCGCGAACTCGGCCAGCCGGTGGATGTATTGATCGTCGCGAATCCGGTGTTCGGGCTGGATTTCGCTTCCGTGGCGGACATTCACGCGCGTATTCTGGCCGCGCGCGATGCGGGCACCGCCGTGCTGCTCGTCAGTGAAGATCTCGACGAACTGCTCGAACTGGCGGATCGTATCGCCGTGATCGCGGAAGGGCGTCTGGTTCACGAAACGCTGGCGGCCAACGCGGATCGCGTCGCGCTGGGCCGTCACATGGCAGGACATTCCGATCCCAACGAGCACGCCGAAGCCGTGCCCGTCACCGCGCATGCCTGAAGGAGAGCCTGAATAATGAGTTCGAGTGGTCTCGGCGGTTTGAACAAGTCCCCGCACGGTATCGTGATCGGGCTGGTGCAGTTGCAGAATCTGGATGTTGGGACGCCTGACGAACTGGCGGTGCAGACGCAGCGTATCGTCGATATGGTCGGTAAAGCACGGCGCAATAATCCTGCGATGGATCTCGTCGTGTTTCCGGAATACGCGCTGCACGGCCTGTCGATGCGCACCGACGAAGCCATCATGTGCACGCTCGATGGCCCCGAAGTCGCGGCATTCAAAGCGGCATGCATCGAGCATCGCATCTGGGGATGCTTTTCCATCATGGAGCTCAATCCGCGCGGCAATCCGTATAACAGCGGTCTTATCATCGACGATAAAGGCGAGATTCAACTCTATTACCGCAAGCTGCATCCGTGGGTGCCGGTCGAACCGTGGGAGCCGGGGAATATCGGCGTGCCGGTGTGCATCGGGCCGAAGGGCGCCAAGCTCTCGCTCATCATCTGTCACGACGGCATGTTTCCGGAGATGGCGCGCGAAGCCGCTTATAAAGGCGCGGAAATCATTCTGCGCACGGCCGGCTATACCGCACCGATAAGGCACGCATGGCGCATCACGAATCAATCGAACGCGTTTCAAAATCTCGCGCAAACTGCAAGCGTGTGTCTATGCGGCAGCGACGGCACGTTCGACTCCATGGGCGAAGGCATGTTCTGCAATTTCGATGGCACGGTGATGGTCGAAGGCAGCCATCGTCCGGATGAAATCATCACCTGCGAAATGCGGCCCGATCTGGTGCGCGAGGCGCGCGTACACTGGGGCGTGGAGAACAACATCTATCAGTTCGGGCATCGCGGTTATGTCGCGGTGAAAGGCGGCGCGCGCGATTGCCCGTACACCTTCATGCAGGACATGGTGCGCGGCGAATATCGTTTGCCGTGGGAAGAGGAGGTGGTCGTGAAAGACGGGACATCATGTGGTTTTCCCGCGCCCGAACGGCGCTACGAGGGCTGATGCCATGCCGACAATCGCCAACGCCAAACCTTCCGCGTTCACGTTCGAGCCGCAGCATACGGCGCTCGTCGTGATCGACATGCAGCGCGATTTCATCGAGCCGGGCGGCTTCGGTGAAACGCTCGGCAACGATGTGTCGCTGTTGTCCTCGATCGTGCCGACCGTCGCGCGACTGATCGCGCATGCGCGCAAGAACGGGTGGCATGTGGTGCATACGCGCGAATCGCATGCGCCCGATCTCTCCGATTGCCCGCCCGCGAAACGGCTGCGCGGCAAGCCGCATGCGCGCATCGGCGACGTCGGGCCGATGGGCCGCATCCTCGTGCGCGGCGAGCCGGGCAACGCCATCGTGGATGCGCTCACGCCCATCGAAGGCGAACTCGTCATCGACAAGCCGGGGAAGGGCGCGTTCTATGCCACGCATCTCGGCGAGGAACTCGCGCAACGTTCGGTGACGCATCTGGTTTTTGCGGGCGTGACGACCGAAGTCTGCGTGCAAACCTCCATGCGCGAAGCGAACGACCGTGGCTACGAATGCCTGTTGATCGAAGATGCAACCGCCAGCTATATCCCCGTGTTCAAGACCGCGACCATCGAGATGATCCGTTCGCAGGGCGGAATCGTCGGGTGGACGGCCATGCTTGCTGACTTGCTGGAGTCCTGATCAATGAGCCTCGAACTCAACAGGCCGGAAACCGTCGCGGAAGTCGAGCGCGCGTTCATCGCCTACGAATGTGCGCTCGTCGAAAACGATGTGGAAACCATGAACGCGCTGTTCTGGGATGCACCGCAGACCATGCGCTACGGCATCGCGGAAGTGCAGCACGGCGGCGACATGATCCGGCGTTGGCGCGAAACATGCGCGCCGGTGCCTGCGTCGCGGCGTTTGCATCGCACGGTGGTGACGACTTTCGGCGCGGACTTCGCCACGGTAAGCACCGAATTCACGAGCGATGCCACGCCCTTGCTCGGCCGTCAGATGCAAACATGGGCGCGTTTGGGCGACACGAACGGCGCGTTCGGCGGATGGATCGTCGTGGCGGCGCACGTGAGCCTGATCGACGCATGACCGGACGTGTTGATAAAGAGGAGACACCGAATCAGCTCGAATAAAACCGGCGGCATGATGGAAGCAGAACCGGACAGCGCGGTGGTGAAGGCGATTCAAAGCGCCAATCCGCTCGCGGAACAGGTCTATCGAAGGCTCAAGCAGGACATCTTCAATTTCCGGCTGTTTCCCGGCGACCGCTTCTCGGAAACCGACATCGCGCAACATTACGGCGTGTCGCGCACGCCCATGCGCGATGCGCTGTTTCGCCTGCTGCGCGAAGGCTATCTCGAAGTCGGTTTTCGGCGCGGATGGAAAGTGTCGGACATCAACTTCAGCAAGCTCGATCAGCTTTACGATTTGCGGATCGTGCTGGAGACAGCTTCGCTCGACAAGCTCGGCAGCACGGCGTCGCCGCATCATCCGGAGATCGAAGCGTTAAAAGAAATTTGGTGCGTGGCGCCGGAAGCGCGTGAAAGCGATCCTATCGCGATGTTCGGCATGGACGAGGGCTTTCATCGCGGTATCGTGCGCGCGGCGGGCAATGCCGAAATCCTGCGCGTGCATAACGATGTGACGGAGCGCATCCGCATCGTGCGGCGGCTGGATTTTCTGAAGGCGCATCGCACGAGTGCGACTTACGACGAACACGCGTCCATGCTCAGGTTCATCGAGCGCGGCAAGCACGGCGAAGCGGCCATGCTGCTGCGCGCGCATATCACACAGAGCAAGCTCGAAGTCCACAAGATCACGGTGTCGATGCTGGTGGAAGCGCGCGACCGGAAGCTGCCATTCGTATCGTAATCGCGCGCTTTTAAATCATGCTTCGGCGGGTTCGGCCCATGCCAGCGTGCGCGCACGCACGCGTCGCGTCGGCTTGGTGGTCTGGCGCTTGCGAACGAGCGTGCGAGCCGCGCGGGCCAGCGCGAGATCGATCGCTGCTCGCCAGTCGCGTGCAATCGATGTCACGACCACGGTTTTCTCGCGCGTCACCTGAATCTCCACCTGACAGCGTTTATCCACGCCGCCACGCGGGCCGTTGATATCGGACAGGCTGACCGTCGCCTTCGAAATGAGCCACGCCAGACGGCGGAACACGAACTCGCTGCGCGCCTTCGCGAGCGAATGCATCGCAATGGCTTCGGGATCGCGGGACTTGAACAGGACTCTCATGAATGGCTCCTTGGGTTTGAGAGTCCAGCGTATGTCGAACAGCGCATTCAAAAAAGCAGAGAGAACGGAAGCTCAAGTTCGGAAAAACCGAACCTACACGCTTTGCATGATCTGCTGTGTCAGCGGATGATGCCGCCCGCGCCGCGACACGATGGCATGCACTTCTTCCTTGACCTCCGGCGAGCGCCCCAGCAGGCGCAGTCCGGGCAGCAACGGCCCGTCCGTCGCACCGAACTCGGCCATCGGGAACACGCCGAGCCCGCGCGCGCCGAACACCGCCATGAGCGCGCTGTCCTCGAATTCCCCGGCGATGCGCGGCGTCAATCCTTGCGCCTCGATCCAGCGATCCAGACGCGCGCGCAGCGTGGAATGGCCGGTCGGCAACAGCACAGGCAAGGTGGCGAGACACGCCGGAAACTGCGACACCGCGCTTTTACGAACCAGCGCCGCAGGCCCATACCAATCAACGGGCGATGCCACCAATCGCTCGCTCGTCAGCCGCAAATTGTGATTGTGCGGCGCGGGATGGCTTGATAGCACGAGATCGAGCTTGTGCAGCGCGAGTTCGCTCAATAGCTCGTCCGTTTCGCCTTCATGGCACAGCAACCGCAGCGAAGGATTGCCAAGCACGGGCGAGAGCAGGGCGTGCGCCGCGAGCTTGGAGATGCCATCCGTCAGACCAACAGCAAGGCGCGCCTGCGTGCCGCTGGCCGCTTCGCGCACTTCTTCATGAATCATTTGCCCGAGCTGAAAAATCTCTTCCGCACGCGCGTACGCAACTTGTCCCGCCTCGGTCATCGCGACGCCGCGCCCCTCCGGCTTCAGCAATTGATGCCCGAGCGACTTTTCCAGTTCGCGCACCTGCGCGCTGATGGTCTGCACGGCCATGTCCAGCCGTTCCGCCGCGCGCGCAAACCCGCCTTCCTTCACGACGACCCAAAAATAATGCAGATGACGATAGTTGAGCATAAGCGCCTCAGGTAACCCAAGGTTCGTAAAAACCGAACTTTCCATTCGATTATCGCTTATTTTTTCTACGTGACGTTTGACGGAAGATCGTGCCCTGAACTTCAACTCATTCCATTCATCCATTCCTCATGGACTACCTTCTCTCCCTCGCAGTCGATCCCACCGTCTGGGCCGCGCTCGTCACGCTGATCGTGATGGAAGTGGTGCTCGGCATCGACAATCTCGTATTCATTTCGATCCTCAGCAATAAGCTGCCGCCGGAACAGCGCGCGCGCACGCAACGCATGGGCATCATGCTCGCGCTGGTGATGCGGCTCGCGTTGCTCGGCACCGTGGCGTGGATCGCGCGTCTGACCACGCCGGTCTTCGAAGTCTTCGGACACGCGTTTTCGTGGCGCGATCTCATTCTGCTTGGCGGTGGCCTGTTCCTCGTCTGGAAGGCGACCAAGGAGATGCACCACCATGTCAGAAAGGGCACGGATGGCGAGCAATCCGGCTCGGGCGTGGGCACGCTGACGGCGTGGGCCGCCATTGGCCAGATTCTGGTGCTCGACCTCGTGTTCTCGGTGGACAGCATCATCACGGCGGTCGGCATGACGGAGCATTTGCCGGTCATGTTCATCGCGGTCATCTTCGCGGTCGCCACCATGCTGTTCGCGGCGCAACCGCTGTCGCGCTTCATCGAACGTAATCCGACGGTGGTCACGCTGGCGCTCGCGTTCCTGATGGTGATCGCGATGACGCTGATCGCCGAAGGCTTCGGCACGCACGTTCCGAAGGGTTATATCTACGCGGCAATGGGCTTCGCCGGTTTCGTGGAAGCGTTGAACATGCTGTCGCGGCGCAAGAAGAAGCGGCACGAAGAACAACGCGCCGCTGTCGCGACAAGCTAAATCAACCGCGCGCGTGTTCCGCCGTGATCTCCTGCAAGTCGAACTCGCGTTCCAGCGAATGCAGGAGTTCATCGTGAATCAGGCCACCGCGATGCAGCCGCAGCAGTTCCGCACGCCCCGCCGCGATGGCCGCGAGCACGACATCGTAATGCGCGTGGCGGGCATCGTCGGGGAATTCTTCGAGATCCTCGAAGCGCTTGGAAAGCGTCGCGCGGTAGTTGTATTGCTCGAACAGACGCGGATGGATCACCGTGCCGCCTTCATCGTGAACGAGCGGCGTGATGGCGGCCAGTTGCGCCGCTTCGAGCCGCGCCCACGCCTGCGGTTCGCTCAGATGACGCAGCGAGCGTTCGCGTCCGCGCCGCACGTTGAGCCAGCGAATGAGCGGGCCCATCGTGGTGCCTTGCAGCAGCACGGTGACGAGAATCACCGCGAATCCCGCGAAAATGATGAGATCGCGGCCGGGCATGTCGTCCGGCAGCGAGAGGGCAACCGCGAGCGTCACCACGCCGCGCATGCCAGCCCAGCCGAGAATGGTCGCCGCGCGCCAGTTCGGTTCGAGTCCGCACGGCTCGCCGTCTTCGCTCTCTTTCTTGCGGCCCGTCGCGATCCACACGACGCCCTTGATGGCCTCGACGCCATACATCCACACGAAGCGCGACACGATCACCACGCCGATGACCGTGCCCGTCGCGGGCGCGAGCAGCGAGAACGCGTGCCCCACGCCACCAAGCCGCACCGCGATGCCGCGCAGCGACAATCCGATCAGCACGAACACCAGCGCTTCCAGCACGAACACGACGATCTGCCAGAACGCGGTGCCACGCATGCGCTGCGCCGCGCTGAAGACTTCGTGCTGATGCCAGCCCACCACCATCCCGCACGTCACGGTGGCAATCACGCTCGACACGCCGAGCATTTCCCCCGCGATATAGCTGACCCAGGCGGTCAGCATCGACGTGGTGATGACGAGATAATCGTCCTCCAGCGCGCGCAGCAAACGCACGGCGATAAAGCCCGCGACGATGCCGACCGCCACGCCGCCGAGCGCGAGCAGCGCGAAGCTGCCCATTGCGCGCGGCGCGCTGAACACGCCGCTCAACGCCGCCACGACGGCGAAGCGGAACAGCACGAGGCCCGCGGCATCGTTGAGCAAGGATTCGCCTTCGAGCAGCACCATCAGCCTGCGCGGCAGCGAGACGCGCTCCAGAACGGCCTTGGCGGCGACGGCATCGGGCGGCGAGACCACCGCGCCCAGCGCGAAGCATGCGGCCCACGGAAGCTCCGGCACGACCAGATGCACCGCATAACCCACCACGAAGGTCGTGAACGCGACCGCGCCGATGGCGAGCAGCAGAATGCCGCTCAGATTGCGCTTGAAGTCCTCCCACACAAAGAAGTACGCGCCGTACATCAGAAGCGGCGGCAGGAACACGACCAGCACCAGTTCCGGGTCCAGTTCGAAGCGCGGCAGGCCCGGTATGAAGGCCATCGCCACGCCGCCGACGAGCAGTGCGGCTGCGGGCGGCAGGCGCAGGCGCTTGGCGAGCACTTCCAGCGCGATGATCGCGATCAACGCGACGAGCATCAGATTGAATGCCGCGACAGCATGCATAAATTTCCTCTTTTGTAGGTGCAATGCGCGATGTGCCACCATCGCGGCGATGGGTGGGTTGATAACATCGGGCCGCAAAATCCGCACATCGTATCCTCAACTTTTTTCTTTCGGAGCACCGATGAGACGAAAAACGTCGGGCGTGGCAGTGGTTGCGTTGTTGGTGGGCGTCGCGGTCGCGGCGGTCGTGTATATCGCGAGCTTCGGCAAATCGTCACGGCACGCGGAAGTTTCGCCCGCACAGACCGAGGCCGTGGCGCAGGGCACGCCTGCGAGCGAAAGCGCCTTTGCCCTGACGCCGGAGTCGGCCGCATCCGCTACCGGAACCAGTACCGCCGCGCGCTAAAAACGAGAGAATAGAACGTCGTCGTATTTTTGTCTCGATCATTACGAATGACAGGAATGCGACTTGCAGGCTCTTGCACGAATTGTCCTGGAGCCTCTCGCAATGGGTCACGCCTCTCAGCACGTACCCCCCGCCGCCTTGCCCGTCGATGCGCGCGGCATGATCGGCAACATGAACACGGCCGCGCTGGTTTCGCTGCGCGGCGAGATCGACTTCATGTGCTATCCGCGCATCGATTCGCCCACGCTGTTCGCCGCGGTTCTGGACAGCGAACGCGGCGGCGCTTTCTCCATCACGCCGCGCGCCGAACACGCCAACGTCAAGCAGATGTATCTGCCCGAAACCAACGTGCTGCTCACGCGTTTCATGACAGGCGAGGGCGTGTGCGAGCTGCTCGATCTGATGCCGGTGCCGGGCATTCCCGAACGCAGCGATGCGGTGCCGAATTGCGTCATGCGCATCATTCGTCTGGTGTACGGAACAATGACGCTCGATGTGCGGTGTGCCCCGCGTTTCGACTATGCACGCGTGAAGCACGAGGCGCGGCCCTTTGAAAAGGGTATCGAATTCTTTCCAGCCGATGGCACGCCGCCGGTGAAGCTGTTCGGCACGGTGCCGCTCTCGATCGACGATAACGATGCTCACGCCACGCTGGAACTGAAGCAGGGCGATTCGGCGCATTTCGCGTTCGGGGCATCGGCCACGCTGCCCAAACTCAAGGGAAACTTCGATGCGATTCTCGAGGAGACCATCGATTTCTGGAAGGAATGGTCGTCACGTTCGACGTACCGTGGACGTTATCGCGAAGTGGTGTTGCGTTCGGCGCTCACGCTCAAGATGCTGAGTTCCGACGAGTCCGGCGCGATTGTCGCCGCGCCGACTTTCGGGCTGCCCGAAGCGCCGGATGGCTCGCGCCGCTGGGATTATCGTTTCACCTGGATTCGCGATGCCGCGTTTTCCGTTTATGCGCTGTTGCGGCTCGGTTATACGGGTGAAGCGGAGCGCTTCGGCAAGTGGATCGCGGAGCGCAGCCGCGATTGCAGTTCGAATGGCTCGCTGCGCGTGATGTACGCGGTCGATGGGGAAGATGCGCTCGAAGAGACGCGTCTGGAAAGCCTCGGCGATGGCCCGCCGAACGATGTGCTCGTCGGTAACGAAGCGCGCTCGCAAACTCAGCTCGATGTTTATGGCGCGTTGCTCGATTCCGTTTATCTCTACAACAAGTACGGCGCAGCGATCTCCTACGATGGCTGGCGGCACGTTTCGCGTACCGTGGATTATGTGGTGGAACATTGGCGTGAACCGGACCACGGCATCTGGGAGTTTCGCAACGGCACACGGCCCTTGCTGCATTCACGGCTGATGTGCTGGGTGACGGTGGATCGCGCGCTGCGTCTGGCGGAAAAGCGCTCGCTGCCTGCGCCTCTGGTGCGCTGGTTCGAGACGCGCGATGAGATTCATCGCGAGATACACGAGCAGTTCTGGAACGACGAACTCAAGTCGTTCGTGCAGACGCCCGGTTCATCCACGCTCGATGCTTCCGCGCTGATGATGCCGCTGGTACGTTTCATCGGCCCAAAAGATCCGCGCTGGATCGGAACGCTGGATGCGATCGGCCGTGAATTGCGCGTCGATCCGTTGATTTTTCGTTATACGCGCGGGTCCACGCTCGACGGTTTGCCCGGCATGGAAGGTGGTTTTTCCGCGTGTTCGTTCTGGTATGCCGAAGCGCTGGCTCGTGCGGGACGCGTGGACGAAGGACGGCTCGTGTTCGAGAAGATGCTGGCGTATGCGAACCATGTCGGACTCTTTTCCGAGGAGGTTTCAACGAGCGGCGTGGCGCTGGGGAATTTTCCGCAGGCGTTGACGCATCTGGCGCTGATCAGCGCGGCTTATCAGGTGGATCGGGATTTGGATCGTGTGCATGTGCCGTGGACGTGATGCCTTCGAGTTATCAGGCGTTTTCGCTGCGCGGTGCGCTAATTGCTCGAAGATCACCGACGCTCTTTGAAAGAACCGAGGTCCGCATGATTCGCAATTTTCGCGCTTTGGTAATCTCAGTGCTTGCATGCGCCTGCACGGCGCTTCCCGCATGTGCATGGGCGCAGCAGGACGGCGCGCCGCCGGGCAATACAACACCGCATAACGATTCTGGGAAGTCCGCCGGCACGGAAGGCGGTGCAGGCGCGGCGGGCCAGTCTGGGACGGATCCCGCCACGCTGAGCCGCATCGAAGATCAGCGCATTCAAAAAAAGAACGCTCAGTCGGGAGTTCAGGGCGCCTCGGGTTCCAAAGCCACGTCCAAGCGCCGCGATTGGAAGGATTGATCCTACGTGACCTAATCGCGCTTACGGAGACATCCCGGCACGTCCGATGCTGACATCTTGATTGCGGCGCGCATGCCGCCGATCAGTCAAGGAGACGAAAATGAAATCTATCGTGATCGCGGGCGTATTCGTAGCGTTCGCCAGCACCGCAGCCATCGCACAGGACGCGCCGCGCACTCAGACGAACCAACAGTCCTCGCAAATGCAACAGGAACAGCCGGGCGTGACGCCCACCGCTCGAATGGGTGACGCTTCGAAGGGCGGCGTCTCGCAGGGCACTTCAGGCAGCGGGACACTCATGCAGCAGCGAGAACAAGGCATGTCGCCCAATTCTGATCAGTCCGGCAAGGCAGGCAGCAATTCCACGGGCACCATGAAGCAATGATGTGGATTGCATCGGGTAACTCTTTTGCATGGAGTCGGCAATGGCTCAACAACCTCCTCTCAATCCCGGCGATGAAGCCGAGCCCGACACCACCGGCACGGGCGAAGACATGTGTCCCGATTGCAATGGTTCGGGCAAGCGCGAAGGCGCGACGTGCCCAACGTGCGACGGGACCGGAAAAATAACGCAAGGAATCGGCGGGGGTTGATGATTGAGCGGGGCGTCGGCGCGCGATGCCGACCGGCACGATGAAAGTCCGCCCCGCATGGCGGGCCTAATCCTTATGTCCCGGCAGCACCGCCCCTAAAACCTGCCGCGCAGTATCGACGATGACATTACCCTGTTGCGGGTCGCCCTTCATGAGCGTGGTCGCGAAGGCCTTGGCCTGCTGCAACGTGATATGCGGCGGCAAGGGCGGCACGTTCGGGTCGGCCTTCACTTCGATCACGACAGGCCGGTCCGATGCGAAAGCCTCGTCCCAGACTGCCGCCATGCGTTCGGCGTCGTCGACATAAAGGCCTTTCAAGCCGATCATTTCCGCGAACTGATGATAGGGCACAGAAGGGATATCCTGCGATGCCTCGAATTTCGGATCGCCCTCCATCACGCGTTGTTCCCACGTGACCTGATTCAGATCCTGATTGTTGAGCACCATGCAGATCCAGCGCGGATCGGACCATTGCTTCCAGTATTTCGCCACGGTGATGAGTTCGGCCATGTTGTTCATCTGCATGGCGCCATCGCCGACGAGAGCGATGACGGGCCGCGACGGATGCGCGAACTTCGCCGCGATCGCATAGGGCACTGCCGCGCCCATCGACGCGAGACCGCCCGATAGCGAACACATCATGCCGCGCTTCACCTTCAGATCGCGTGCGTACCAATTTGCACAGGATCCCGAATCACTCGTGACGATGGCATTTGCCGGCACGCGCGGCGACAGTTCCCACACGGTGCGCTGCGGATTGACGCCGCCTTTCGCGGGTTCGATGGCGCGCTTTTCCAGCGTCTTCCACCAGTCGGCCGTCCAGCCCTCGATGCGCTTGCGCCACGCTCGATCTGTCTTTTCCTGCAACATCGGAAGCAACGCGCGCAAGGTTTCGGCGCTGTCGCCCACGAGATTGACTTCCATCGGATAACGAATCGATAGCATGTCTGCCTTGATGTCGATCTGCACGCCGCGCGCCGCGCCTTCCTTCGGCAGGAATTCGGCGTACGGGAAGCCCGAACCGATCATGAGCAGGGTATCGCACTCGGTCATCAGCTTATAGCTCGGCTCCGTGCCCAGCAGTCCGATCGAACCGGTGACGTAGGGCAGATCGTCCGGCAGGGCGGCCTTGCCGAGCAGCGCTTTCGCCACGCCCGCGCCGAGCTTTTCCGCGACGGCGATCACTTCATCGGTGGCCTTGAGCGCTCCGGCGCCCACCAGTATCGCCACCTTCTTTCCTGCGTTGAGCACATCGGCCGCACGTTGCAGATCGTCGGGATAAGGCACGATCCTGGGCGCTTCGTATCCGACTCCGGAATGCAGCGTGCCATGCTTTCTGCCGGGCGATTCATAATCCAGATCCTGAAGATCGTTCGGCAGCACGAGCGCTGTCACACGCTTTTCCGACAGCGCAATCCGCACCGCGCGATCGACCAGATGGCGGATTTGCGAAGGCACGCTCGCTTGCTGCACGAATGCGCCTGCAACATCCTTGAACATCGCCGGAAGATCCAGTTCTTGCTGATAATGACCGCCGAGCGCCGCGCGCGCTTGCTGACCTGCAATGGCCAACACGGGCATGTGATCGAGCCGCGCATCGTATAGACCGGTCAGTAGATGTGTCGCGCCCGGTCCCGATGTTGCGATGCACACGCCCAGCTCACCCGTGAATTTAGCGTGCGCCGAGGCCATGAAAGCGGCCATTTCTTCATGCCGCGCCTGTACGAACTCGATCTTGCCCTTCGCGCGGTTCAGCGCGCCGAACACGCCGTTGATGCCGTCTCCGGGATATCCGAAGATGCGCCGGACGCCCCATGCGTGTAGACGGTCGATCAGAAAGTCGCCGACGGTGATGGACATGACGGAGTCTCCGGGAAAGGGAAAGGGGAAGATGAAGAGGACGTGCTGCTTCACGCCGGGATCGCAAAGCGTGTGCCGGTATTCGAAGAAGTTTCATTTGGAGGCGCGGTTTTCGTTGGAACGCGGCATGATGGTTGTTGCCGCATCAATCGAGAAATCCGATAATTTGCGTTATGTCAATTTAATCATTGAGCCCATCATGATCGATCAAGTCGACATCCAGCACCTCGAACGCTGCATCGAACTCGCGGAAACCGCGCTCAATGCAGGCGACCAACCCTTCGGCTCATTGCTGGTCGCCAAAGACGGCCGTGTCCTGCTGGAAGAACGAAACCTCATCGGCAGTGGCGACAAAACCCAGCACCCGGAATTCGCGCTCGCTCGCTGGGCGGCCAACCATCTCGGCGAAACGGAAAGAAAAGACGCGACGGTCTACACATCCGGCGAACATTGCCCGATGTGTTCCGCCGCGCATGGATGGGTGGGACTCGGCCGCATCGTGTATGCAAGTTCCAGCGAGCAGTTCTCACGCTGGAGCGCGGAATTCGGTGCATCGGCGGGACCCGTGCGGGCCCTGTCCATTCAGGACGTCATTCCCGGCACGCTCGTCGATGGCCCCGTCGAAGCAATGGCACAACGCGTACGCGAACTGCACCTCGCCTATCATCAGCGACACGAAAGCGGAACCGCCTAAAGCACCGCTGTCGCGCGTTCGGTCATCGCAGGTTCCGATAATTCCCGGCTCGTATCCTTGATGAGCTTCTCGCACAGAACGATCACTTGCCCGATGCAATCCGCGTTGAACAGCGAATGATCGATGTTCGGATACGTCCTCACCTCGACGGACGGAAACCGCGACAAACGCGCACCGAGCTTGCCAAAGTACGATGCGAGCAGATCGAGACCCGCATCGTAGCTGCCGTACAGGAACGTGGTACGCACGCCTTTGGCATCGAGCGCGCGCACCATCGGCAAGGGCGTTTCCGCAAGTTCTGGCGGCACGCGGCTCAAACGGTCCAGATGCAATACGTCCACGACACGCGAACCCGCTCGCTTGGCCATGTACATGCCGATGAAATTCACCACGCGCAGCAAGTTCTTTTCACCGCGCATGATCGCTTTCCACTTGTTCCATTCGAGCATGGAAAGCGCGTAGCCTGCCATCGAGTTGCGCGTTTTCTTGCGCAGCGCCTCGGGCGTCGTATCTTCAGGACGCTTGAACGTCGGGATGTTCACCGACACGACACCATTGATGCTCGGCTCGATCACCGCGGCCTTGAGCGCATGGTAAGCGCCCGAACAAATGCCGAATGTGAAGATGAACGGATATCCCTGACGCGCGAGCCAGCGCGCGGCGGCCGCTGCATCCTGAGTCGCCAGCAAATTGTAGATGCGCCCATACGGCGTATCCGATTGCACCGCATTCGGACTCGCGGGACTATCGCCACGTCCGCGCGCATCGAAACGCAAGGACGCCACGCCGCGAGAAGCCAGTTCGCGCGCAATTCGCACCGACAGCCGGCTATCTCCGACGCGAGGGCTCGCGGATGTATTGGTCAACAGAAATACCGGCGTCGCACGATCCCGGGTGCGGCGCGGTTCGCACAGGATTCCGAACAATCCTTCCTCACCGATGCGCACGGGCCGCTCGATCGCATCGGCGGATTCGACACGTAAATCCGGCCATTCGATCGCCGCAGGCAAGCCCGGCTGCGCAGAACGCGCCTGCACCTGCGCGCCCTGCGCGATCCATTCGGCAGCTTGTTCGAAGGCGCGGCGCGGCATCACCGTGAAGGCCGATTCCTGCAGGAAGCCGGTGAGATCCTCGAACGGGCGCGTCTGGACATCGGCGCCCTTCGCGGCCAATGCATCGCCCAACGGATCGTTCGAACCGGTCCCCGCTTTCATGATCAGTACACGGCGAGCCGGCGCACGATCGCTGTCCTTCACGCTTCTGACCAGATCGATGGATTCGAGCGCGCGCTTGAAATCGTCGTGATAAAGCTGCCCCAACACATTGAGCGGCCCTTCCGTGGACTGGATCTCGCGCAGCGGCGGCGGCAACTGATCGAGCCAGGTCTTGCGCACGACGCTCAATTCGCGCATGTACGAACGTCCGCTCATGACGGGCGCGAGCAACGCAAGCGCATCCACGTGATGATTCAATGCGGACGACAGCGCCAGGGCAGCGCCGACGCGAAAGCCGCATAAGGTCACATGATCGATCTGCGCCTGAGACTTGAGGAATTGAACGGCCGAATCGATGTCGTCGATCGCCGTGTCGAAGCGCCCTGCTTCGAGATCCGCGCCCGCGGAATCTCCCGTGCCGAGATAATCGAAACGCAATACCCAAAGGCCGCGCGCCGACAAGGCATCGGCGAGATGCCGCAGGCCGCTGTATGTCCAGACGAATTCATGACCGTAGGTATTGCACAGAACCACACCTCGGGTGCCCTCACCCGGATGCAACCATCCAAATCGTCCGCCGAATACAACCGGTGTCATTTCTTGTTTTCCTCATTACTGGCAGCGCGCGAAGGTCCGTGCCGTATCGAACGGCATCTCTGCTTCGTGATGGCCGCTATGTCTCCTCGACCAGAAGGCCTTGATTCATCAACAGGAGCAAATGCTATTCCGCCGCTAAGGACGTCAAGACGCAAACGATTTCTCTCACATCCCGTCGCGGCTTGCTGCTTATGATTATATTAAGCTCGCTTACGGGTGACCGACCCATTCCGGAAAATATGCTTAATCTGGCTAGGGATTGGCGAACAAGGCGTGCCGTTTGATGTTCAAACGGCAGTTTTGTCTGTGGATATTCGTATGGAGGGAATTTCGACGGATAGCGTCAATTGCGCCCATAGGGCTGGGACAGCGCCTTGGCGGATTGTATGAGCGCCTGCAACATGAGGTCTCTCTTCTCGGTGTCCGTGTCGCGGCTGGTCATGAAACATAATGCCGCAACCGCGAAGCCGGACCGGTCGCGCACCGGCGCGGCCATGCAATAACGGAAGATATGGGAAAGGCCTGTGGTGCAGCAATAGCCTTGTTCGGCCGCACGCTGCACGTCCGCGACGAAATCGTCGAAGCCAACTTGCTTGCCATTGTCGAGCAGGAAATCCTCATCAGGAATGAGTGCGCGTATGGCTTGCGCGTTCATGTGTCCCAGCAACAGGCGTCCCGATGCCGTCCATGGAATCGGCACTTTCACGCCGATGTCCGAGCTGATATTGAATGGCCGCGAACTGTTCTCCGACAACACGACCGTGTACTTGTTTCCTTCCAGCATGCACAACTGCGCGGTCTCGTCGAAATTGCGCACCAGCGTGAGAATGGCCTGATGCGCGCGGCTGATCAGATCATTGTGAACCGCGTAATCCGAGCCGTAATAATGCATCTCGCGCCCGAAGAACACACTCCCGTTCGCGCTCGTTTCCAGCCATCCTGCTTCGCTCAGAATCGTGACGAGTTCATAGACGCTCGAACGCGGAGCACCCGTGGCTTCGATCAATTCGCGCATCGTCAGCGGACGGCGCGCAAGATGCAGTTGCTTCATGATCTCGACCACGCGATCGACTCCGCGCGCGCGGGACGTTTCGACTGAGGACATCCTTTGTTCTCCGCGCATCAAATTCATTCAGTGATCCAGCACGCGATGCAGGAATTGACGCGTGCGTTCATTCTGCGGATTCACGAAAATATGTTCCGGTGCGCCCTGCTCCGCGATCACGCCACGGTCCATGAACACCACGCGGTCCGCGGTCTTGCGCGCGAAACCCATTTCATGCGTGACCACGACCATGGTCATGCCATCGCGCGCGAGACCGCGCATGACTTCGGTGACTTCGCCGACGAGTTCGGGATCGAGGGCGGACGTGGCTTCATCGAAAAACATGATGCCCGGCTCCACGGCAAGCGCGCGCGCAATGGCCACGCGCTGCTGCTGGCCGCCCGAAAGCTGGCTCGGATAATGATCCGCGCGATCGGCCAGACCCACGCGATCCAGGGCATCCATGGCGCGTTTTCTGGCATCGGCGGGCGTCATCTTGCGCGCCTTGATAAGCGCCAACGTGACATTGCCGAGCGCGGTCTTATGCGGAAAGAGATTGAATTGCTGAAACACCATGCCGACATGGCCACGAATTTCCCGCGCACGCTTAGCGTCGTGCAAAGGTACTTCGTTCACCCAAACTTCGCCGGTGTCCGCAGTCTCAAGACCACTCATGATGCGTAGCACCGTGCTTTTTCCCGAGCCCGACGCACCAATCAAGACGAGCACTTCGCCCGGCTTTACATCGAGCGTGATTTCGCGCAAGACCTGCGTGGCGCCGAACGACTTGCTGACCTGCGCGAGATTGATGATCGGCTTGACTGCCTGAACCGCCTGAATCGCTTCACTCATGACAAGACACTCCTTCTACGATCGTGACGGCGCACCCACTGCGACAGCGGAAAGCACACGATGAAATAAAGCACGGCGACGAGCCCGTAAATCTGCACCGGCTGGCCGACGCGATCGACGATCGCCTGACCGCCGTGCATCAGTTCCGACATACCGATCATGCTCACGATGGACGTATCCTTGATAAGCGAAAGATATTGTCCGACGAGCGGCGGCAATACGATCTTGCCGGTCTGAGGCAGCACGACCGAGAAGAATGCTTGCGTTTTGGATAGCCCCAGAATTTGCGAAACTTCCCACTGGCCTTTGGGCACCGACTCGATACCCGAGCGAAATACCTCCGCGATATAAGCGCCCTGATAAACGCTAAGACCCACTACGCCCGCGGCAAAGACATCGATTGCATAACCGAAATACGACACGCCGAAATAAATGAACATGAGCGTGATGAGCACCGGGGTGCCGCGAAATAACTCTGTATAGAGCCGCGCGATGCGGTCCGTGCCCCACGGGCCGAAAGAACGCAATACAGCGGCCAGGAGACCGATCAGCGTGCCGCCCACGATGGACGCGGCGGACAGCGCGAGCGTCATCAGAAGCCCTTGGAAAAGGATCGACAGGCTGGTCGTCAACAATTCGCTCGACATGTCCTCTCCTTTCAGGTGCGTGCGGCGGGACGGCGCAGCATCAAAGACTTGCGTTTCGGCTTCTTCTTGATGACGAGCGGCGGATGAAACACGCGCAAACCAATTTGCGCCGCCACCCACGACAGCACGTTACTCAATACAAGGTAAGCAATCAGCACGATCGTGAATGTCTGCACATAAAGCAACGTGCGCGCGTTGATGACCGTGGCCGTGCCGCTCAATTCGGGTAAAGCAATCGCGGAAAGCAACGACGTGCCAAGCAACAATTGGATTAAGTTATTGACGATCGCCGGATAGACCGCGCGCGCCGCTTGAGGAAGCACGACTTCGATAAAGATCTGCGAACGCTCGAGACCGAGAATGGATGCCGCTTCGAGTTGGCCCTTCGACACCGACTGAATGCCCGCACGAAATACTTCGGCCAGATATGCGCCGACATTCACGCCCAGCGCGATCACGCCGGCGGTATAGGCGTCCAGCGTGAGGCCGAGCGAAGGCAGCCCGAAGAAGACGATAAAGATCTGCAGCAGCACGGGCGTGTTGCGGATCGCTTCGATATAAACGCTGGCAATCGCGCGCAACACGCCGCTTTTCGATGCGCTTGCCAATGCGGTCAGAAGTCCGAGCACCATTGCCAGCGCAAAGGCGAGCAGCGTCACCTGCAACGTCAGCCACGCCGCATGCACGAAGTCATTCGTATAACTCGCCAGGGTCAGCCATTCGTAACTCATGCTTCCTCCCTCGGAAAGTTCGACTCAATATTGCGGATTAAGCGGGAAACGCGGCTCCTGACCAAACCATTTCTTGTAAAGCTGCGCGTTCTGCTTCGATGCATTGATCTGGAACAGGAACAGGTTCAGATAATTGAGCCAGACCTGATCGCCCGCCTTGACGCCGAATGCGTTGTATTCGAGCGGCACGAGTGCTTCGTCGGTGACCATCAAGTCCTGATCGAGCGAGGCTTGATATGCGAGAAAGTTATTGTCCTCGATCATGGCGTCCGCTTGTCCTTGCTTGACCGCAAGAATGGCCGCCTGCGAACTGTCGAACTCCTGAATCTTGACTTGCATGTTCAGCGAGCGCACTTCGTCGCCATTGGTCGATCCCTTCACTGTCGCGATGGTACGGCCGCTCATATCCTTGATCGACTTGATGCCGCTGGACTTTTTCACGAGCAAGGCTTCGCTTGCCACTACATAGGGATTCGTGAAGGCAATCTCTCTTGCGCGTTCGAGATTGCGTGTGAAATTGCAGAACACCACATCGACTTTGCTGGTTTGCAGATTAGGAATGCGGTTCGCGCTTGTCGTATTGACGACTTCGAGCTTCACGCCCATTTGCTTCGCAAGTTCCTTGGCGAGATCGACGTCGTATCCGTCAGCCTGGCCATCCTTGTTGTAGAAACCGAATGGCGCGAAGCTCAGACAATCGCCTACACGGAGCGTGCCGCGTTGCAAAACCTGCTTGAGAATGGAACTGGCCGCGCCGTCCTGCGCCGGTGTTTCTACCTTTGAACAGGCAGCCAGCGCGACGAAACCGGCAAGAGCAAACCAACGGACGTACTTCGCGCAATCTCTCACAAGTCTCATGTTCAGGTCTCGATGAAATAACCGGGCGTTTTGCCGTTTTCAATCGTCCGGTATATCGGACGACGATCCGAAGCAGCAGATGGGAGCCAAGTCTTTCACTAAAAAATAAATGTGGCAAGCGGGTTTACATGGAGTCTTTTCTTTAGGCAAATTGACTTCGCGCTAAAGCAAAAAGGGCGGACAAGTTGCCTTGTCCGCCCTAACCGAGCCTTTAGAATCTTCGTGCGATTTCGCTATAGATCCAGCACGAGCACCTTGCTGGTCGCACGCGATACACACGCCGTTAGAAATTCTGTTTTCTCGTCGTCGCTCAAAATGCAATCGTTATGTTCGACTTCGCCTTCCAGATAACGCACCTTGCAGGTTCCACATAAGCCCGCGCAACACGAAGTCTCCATGCTCACGCCCGCTTGCGCGAGCGCATCCGCAATGCTTTCCTCTTTCGACACCTCGATTTCCTGTCCCGTGCTGGCGATGCGAACCGTGAAACCATCCAGCGTGTCGTTGGCGGCTTGCTCATCCGGATTGCGTTCGGGCGCCTTGAAGTGTTCGAAATGCACCGTGCCCGATGGCCAGTGTCCCGCCGCTTCCGCGCATGCTTTCATGAAGCCGCCCGGACCGCAGTAATACACGTGTTGCCCTTCGCCCGGATCATTCAGGAGTCCGCGAATATCCAGTCCGGTGGCGGGATCGCCGCCATCGAAATGAAAATGCAGACGGCCGCTCGCGCGCATTGCTTCGAATTCCTCCGAAAATGCCGCGCAGGCCGCATCTTTCGTGCAGTAGTGCATTTCATAGTCGATGCCCGCATCTTCGAGCTCATGCGCCATTGCCTTGAGCGGCGTCACGCCGATACCGCCGGCAATGAGCAGCACCCGGCGCGCGCCATCGATCAAACCGAAGTTATTGCGCGGACGGCTCACGCGAACGATATCCGCTACCCGCAACTGCTCGTGCAATGCGCGAGAACCGCCACGTCCACGCTCGTCGCGCAACACCGCGATGACATAGCGATGCCGCTCACGCGGCGCATTGCTGATCGAATACTGCCGGATCACGCCGCCTGCAAGATGAATGTCGATATGCGCGCCCGCCGTGAAGGGCGGCAATGCCGCGCCTTCCGGGTCCACCAGCTCGTAAGAGTTGATTCCGCGGCCTTCATAGCGCACTTGCCGCACGAGCAGATCGAGCGTGCCCGCCTGCGCACTGAGTTGCGTTGACATGATGATGTTTCCTCGATCGATGCAGTCACGCTTTCATCGATTGTTCGAGTTCTTCGAAGCGCTCTTGCACGAAGGTCTTGCGCTCGTCGCCTTTCATGGTCTCGCTTTGCGCAAGAATGCTGACGATCTGCTTGAGCACCTTGCGACGCCGCGCGACTTCCTCCTCCACCGTCGCGCCCTGCTCGATCTCGAAGACATTGCCCGAGCAGAAACTATTGGGCGCACCCGCGTGTTCGCGAAACCACTCGGCGAAATTCACCGCCGACGCAGCCGGGTTCGAACCGCGCAAGGCATCGCGCAGCATCTTGCGGAACAGGAACACACCGGCGTCGAACTTGGTCGGATTCTCCAGGGAATGAACCGCGATCGGACGTTGGCTGATGATGGCTTCGTAATCGCCGGGTGCGTATTGCGCGTCCTTATAGTTCGGACGTTCGCGATGATTCGGCGGAATCGGCACGATCTCGTCGATGCTGTATTTGCCGAAGCGCTCGGGCCGGCGCAATGCAACCTGACCATCGAGAAAGTCGATCGATTCATAACCCACGAGTTCTTTCTTGCCGACGCCGCGCGTATCGATTCCCGGACCCATCACGCGCCAGCCGATCATCTTGCTGTTCTCGTCATCGACCGGAACCGTCCAGCGAATGATGTGGAAGCGGCTGAAGTGCTTCTTCTTTGACCCGTCCTCGGATGTGTAGGCATGCAAACTTAAATTCGGCAGGACCTGATGTTGCACACGCACGAACAGGCGATCCTTGTTCACACGGCGCGCACCCGCGCAGGCAAGACTGCGGCCTTGCTGCACCGGCTGAAAATGCATGTCCGGTGCGACTTCCATCGATGCCGCGCCCACTTCGTCGAACGTGGTGCCCTGAAACTTTCCCTTCACGACATTCTTGGCAGCATGCAAGGCGGTCGGATGGAAGTTGTCCGCCGCGTTGTCCTGAACCTGAAGCCAGTTGCAATGCTGGAAGTTGCTGTACGGTACGAGTTCGTCGCCGGGCATCACGGTGTAGTCGCCTTCCCATTCGGGGAACGGCGGCTCGTTTTCCGGCGGCCCCATGTAGGCGAACACGAGGCCATGACGCTCGACGGCCTTATAGGCGCCCTGACGAATCGAGCACGCGTACTTCTCCGCTTCCTTCTCCTCGCCTTTCGGAAAGGGCACATGAAGGCACGCGCCGTCCACATCGAACACCATGCCGTGATAGCAGCACATGATGCCGCGTTCCTGAATCGCACCGTATTCGAGCGATGCACCGCGATGCGCGCAATGTGCATGCAACAAGCCCACGCGGCCGCTGCCATCGCGGAACGCCACCAGTTCTTCGTTCAGGATCTTCAGAAAGCGCGGCGTGTCGGTCAGTTCCATCGACATGCAGACCGGATGCCAGAACGCGCGCATGTATTCGCCCATCGGCGTGCCCGGACCCGTTTCGGTCAGTTCCGGATCATGACCCGGCACCTTGTTCACGTAATAGCCGCCATACGGGACCAGTTTCTTGACCGTTGCGTTCGTGGTGGCGCCGCCGCTGCTTTTCTGTCCTTCCAGCTTGTCTGATTTGATGGTCATGGGGATGTGTCTCCGCATCGTTCGTGGGTCGGTTTAGTCAGTTCTTTCGTTTCCGGAATTCGGGTTTCCGAACTCCGTACTCTGTATACAAAGATTAGCGGCGCAGCCCAGTGCTGTCTCTATGGGTAAACACGAAGAAAAGCTGGCATGCCGAAGCAATCGCGTTGACGCACCGCATGAGGCGGCGGTAACCTTGCCGTATTCTGTATCCAGACATCACGGTAATCGACATGCCCGCCAAACTTTTGAAGCTCCAGGCCCGTACCGACTATGTGGACGAAGTCTATAAAGTCCTGCTCGACGCCATCAGTTCCGGTTCGCTCGCCCCCGGCACGCGCATCACGCAGGAAGAGATCGCCGAGCAGCTTGCCGTGTCGCGTTCGCCGGTCCTGCAGGCATTGCGGCTGCTCAAGAAAGACGGCCTCGTCGTCGATGCACCCGGTCGCGGTCTGCTCGTCACGCCGCTCGATCCCGACTGGATCAGCCATCTCTATGAAATTCGCGGCGCGCTCGATTCGCTTGCCGCGCGGCTCGCGGCGGAGCGCCACGCGAAGCTCGACAAGTCGCTGATATCGCATGGACGGCGCGCTTCCCGAGGCGATGACGTCAAAGCCATGATCGATGCCGACATGGCCTTTCATAGCGCGATTTATGAGGCATCCGGCAATCCGCTCATCGCGCAAACGGCGCATACGCACTGGGTGCATCTGCGTCGCGTGATGGGCGCCGTGTTGCAGGCATCGGGACAGCGCAAGTCGATATGGGACGAGCACGCGGCGATCGCCACCGCCATTTCCGATGGCGACGCACAACGTGCCTCGGAATTGACGGACCTGCATACCGCGAACGCGCGCAGGAATCTCGTCGAACGACTGGGCCTTGTCCTGAGCGAGCAACGCAAAGCGGAAGCGACGTGAAGCACGAAGGCTATAAGCGCGAGCGGCCCCGCTTTTGCAGGGCCATTCTTTCTTGCACGACATCATCGATCGGCGTTTCGACGGCTATTGACCAAAGCCGCCGGCACGGTGAACACGAGCGCCGCGCCGATCACGAGACTCACCGCGAGGCCGAGCACGCCATTGCCGGTCGACCCTGTTTGCGTCTGAATGATGCCGATCAGCCACGGGCTCACCACGCCGGAAATACTGCCCACCGAATTGGCCAGCGCAAGACCGGCGGCCGCGGCTGCACCGCTAAGAATGGCTGGCGGCAATACCCAGAACTGCGAAATGGTGGTCACGACGCCCATCGTCGCGATGGTCAGCGCGATCATGCCGAACAATGTCGAATGCGCATACACCACGCTCAGATAAAGACCGAGCGCGCCGACCAGTCCCGCGCCTGCAAGATGCCAGCGGCGCTCGCCGCGCTTGTCGGAACTGTGTCCGACGAGAAGCATGGCGATAGCGCCCGCTGCATAGGGAATCGCGGAAAGCAGGCCGATATTGAGCGGGTCCGACACGCCGCTTGCCTTCACGAGCGTTGGCAGCCAGAAGCTCACGCCGTACAGGCCCATTGTGAAGAAAAAGTAAGTGATGCTGAGCAGCAGCACCTTCGGATGCATCAGGCCGTCTTTCACGGAATGAAGCGCGTGGGCGGGCTTTTCCTCGCGCAAATTCGTTTCGAGCATGGCCTTTTGCGAGTCGGTGAGCCACTTCGCATCCGCCACCTTGTCGTCGAGGTAGAAGAACGCCACGATGCCGAGAATCGCGGTCGGCACGCCTTCGAGCAAGAACAGCCATTGCCAGCCCGCGATACCGTGTGCCCCGCCCATGTGCGTCATGATCCAGCCCGAGAGCGGGCCGCCGATCACGCCGGACATGGGAATCCCGGTCATGAAAAGCGCGGTCACCTTGCTGCGGCGCGAGGCCGGAAACCAGTAAGTCAGATAAAGCAGGATAGCCGGAATGAAGCCCGCTTCGGCCA
Organism: Caballeronia sp. A2-2; assembly: GCF_057612605.2. Classification (NCBI taxonomy): domain Bacteria; kingdom Pseudomonadati; phylum Pseudomonadota; class Betaproteobacteria; order Burkholderiales; family Burkholderiaceae; genus Caballeronia; species Caballeronia sp. A2-2. The sequence goes on from NZ_CM172588.1 coordinate 771,271, forward strand.
CGCCGAGCAAAAAGCGCATGACGTAGAAGCTCGTCGGCGAGCTCACGAACATCATGGCGGCCGAAATAAGACCCCATGTCACCATGATGCGCGCGATCCAGCGCCGTGCGCCCACGCGCAACAAAATCAGATTGCTTGGCACTTCGAACAGAAGATAGCCGATGAAGAACACGCCCGCACCCGCGCCATAAACGGCCTCGCTGAACTTGAGATCGCTCAGCATCTGCAATTTAGCGAAACTTACGTTGATGCGGTCCAGATAAGCGCAGAGATAGCACAGGAAAAGGAACGGCAAGAGACGCCAGGTTACTTTTGCGTAAGTGGACGACTCGTCGCCCGAGAGATAGGCAACAGGACTATGGGAACTCATGTTTTGTCTCCTGATTGGATCAAGCACGGCGTGGCAGGTCAATGCGTCTCGCGCGCATTCGCCGCTTTTTTCAAGGCCGCTTTCCTGACAGATCGAGTTCGTGCGCTCGATGCTTCGGCTTTACAGATGTCTATCGACGGCTCTCATGTTCGTTGTGCGCCGGACGAAAGACAAACGATGCCTGTTCATAGAACCATGACATGCATTCATGCATAAGGAATTGCCATGAGGCGCATCCCAAACTTCGTTCTCTTGCGCGCATTCGAGGCGGCGGCAAGGCTTGAGAGCTTCACGCTCGCCGCGAGCGAACTGCATCTGACGCAGTCGGCGATCAGTCATCAGGTAAAGGAACTAGAGCAATACTTTGGCCGACCGCTGTTTCATCGTCGCAACCGGCGCGTGGAGACGACTTCGGAGGGACGGCGGCTGCATGAAAGTCTGGGGCGTGTATTCGATGTGATCGAAGCGGCCTGTGGCGAAGTGGCACTCGAACCGCAGGCGCAGGTGTTGGCCGTGCATTGCGCACCCAGCTTCGCGGCCAAATGGCTCGGACCACGCTTGCCCGAATTCATGCAGACGCATCCGACGGTAACCATTCGCCTTTCGTCAGACGCCGAGCCCGCCGATCTCGCACGCGTGCGCGAAGTCGATGTCGCGATCTCCTACGGCTTCGCGCACGAAAGACCGGGCGTGGTGACGCGTGCGCTGGGCATCGAACGAATCGTGCCTTTGTGCTCGCCTTGCGTGCTTCGCGAAGGCGTGTCGCCCGCCGAGCAGATCGCCGGAATGACGCTCATCGATTCACAGTTGAGCCGTGTGACCTGGCCCGGCTGGTTCGCATTGAACGGGCTGGAAATGCCGCGCGGGCCGCGCCCATCGTTCGACCGCGCCGCGCTTGCGATTTCCGCCGCCGTGGATGGCATGGGCGTCGCGCTCGAAACCACGCGCCTGGCCGAACGTGAGTTGTCGCGCGGCGATCTCATCGAACTCGGGGCGGGCGTGTTCGCGCCGCTCTCGCGAGAAACGCACTTCCTTTCTTATCGCGTCAATGAACGCAATATCGAGAAGGTCAAGTGCTTCTGCGAATGGGTCGTGGCGAAGGCAGGCCTCAACGAAACCGCCGAGGCCTGAGCGCATACCGGAACACCTTCACGCAAAGACATCCTGTCGCGCATGCGCGTCCTGTCCTAGACGTGCATGCGCATAGACGCGCTCGCGCTCCGAGGCCACCAGCGCGCGCTTGCGTGCAACCGTTTGCCGGTGGTATTTGGGATCGCCCATGCGCGTGACATATTCGCCGTGACGGTGCCGCAAATAGCGCTGAAAGAACTCCGCGCCGGGCAAGCCGCTATCGAGCGCCATCAACGCGCCGTAATCGATCGTGCGCACATCCGCGAGTGTTTCGATGGCGGATTCGAGCGCCGCGTAACGTGTCACGAGCGGAACGCCTTTTTCGCACAATGCATGAAAGCGCTGATAAGTCAGCACCTGTTCATGCGATGCACAGCGACGCAACGCTTTAGCAATTCGAAGACTCAATTCTGTTTCCACGTTCCCTCCTGCAAAGGTACGCGAATAGAGAGCGCAACTCACCGTCCGCCGTTCGACGAACGAAGACGGAACGCATTAGCCTGAACGACGCTTGCCGACACCGGGAGATAAGTACAGCGATGAAAAGACGAGTCAGCGCGCACCACGCCAGCGCCGCACTCGATCGCGCTGCAACCGTACTTCATGAATCGAAATTTAATGCTTATTCATTGCCGCATTAATAAGTTCATGTCTGATTCATTTGTACGTCTTGGTTCGCACGCGAAAATGGGTGCGATTTTTTAAGTCGAATACTCGCCGACACACACCAGGGCGCTGACGTTAAAACTCATGACGTCATGATGCGCAATTGATGCAAACGGGCAGTCGTGCGCTTGACGCGTTCACGACTCGCGATCCATGTATTGACGGCCTGCAAGCCATTTTATTCACCACGCCACAGCGTCACGTCTTCGCCCTCGAAAGCTCAGTAACCTGCGACCCGATTACATGCTAGCAAACATAATGCGGGAATCCAAGGAAAGTTTCAGACTTCTGTCCATGCCCCAATTGGACACAGGCGTGTCATCTGCACCCGGCATGACTCGTGTCATTATCGACAATGAGGCGTGCGACGTTAATCAGCAAATCGAGAAATGAAGGCGCGAAAAAATCGCATCAATACGTCACGCATGATTGGATGGCAGTTCGAAACGAAATGTCGTTCCGTTCTGCCCTGTATCGACCAGCCTGATCTGACTGCCGTGCAATTGCAGCATGCGTTGCACGATCAATAAACCCAGTCCGCCGCGATGCATGCCGCCCGACGTGAATGGCCGCTGAAACAGCGCATCGCGCTTATCCGGTGGGATGCCGGTTCCCGTATCGCTTACCGTGACTTCGACGCGATCGGCGCTTGCCTCGAGCAATACTTGCACGCTGCCGTCCTCGGGCGTGTGCCGGATCGCATTGTCGAGCAAGTTGGTCAATACGCGTTCGACCATGCCGAGATCGGCGCATACGGCAGGCAGGCGAGGCGCAATGTCGGCGACGAGGTTCACACGGCGCGCCTGCGCGGACAATTCGAATTTCTCGAACACATCCTGGAGAAGGTCCGCGAGAGAAAACGGTTCGGTGTCCGGGCGAACCATGCCATGTTCGAGCCGCGCCAGCTCGAACAGCGATTGCGCGAGACGCCCGACCTTGGCGCTCTGTGCGAGCGCGATCGACAGATAGCGCCGGCGGTCGCCCTCCGCCAACGTATCGGCCTTGAGCGAAAGCGTTTCCAGATAGCCATGCAACGACGAAAGCGGTGTGCGCAGATCGTGCGAGATATTGGCGACCAGTTCGCGCCGTTCGCGGTCCTGCTGTCCCAGCGCGCGCCATTGTTCACCGATCCGCGCGGCCATGCTGGCGAAGGTGCTCTCCAGCACGACGATCTCGTCACGCTCGTTCTCTCGCGATGGCGCTTGCGCGACAGGAGGCTCGACCGGTGCGCCGCTCGCATCGAAGCGGCGCATGATATCCGTCAGTCGTCTTAAACGACGCGTGACGAGGCCGAACGCCACCAGACCGGCAATCAGCCCAAGCAACGTCACAAGGCCCATGGAAGCCAGCGTGGTGCGTAATACAGCACTTGCCGATGCCTTTGCGGCCAGTTCGTCGTGCTCCTCACCAAGCAACACGACATACACATACCCGAATGGCGGCTTGCCCGGCGCACCGAGCGGCGCGGCGCTGAATACCTTGCGCTTGTCGGCGCTGCGCGGATCGTCGCCGAGAATCGGCAATGGCGCACCGCTCAGGAGACGATGCACCGGCGCGAGATCGACCTGATTGCGCCTGAGATGACCAGGCGGCGCATCGTCTGCGCGGATGTGTCCCGCATCGTCCAGCAGATAGACTTCCACGCTCGGATTCACGACCATCAATTGACTAAAGAGACGACGCACGGCGGGTGCGTCGATGTCATGAGCGTCGGCCAGCGCGCTGTCATGCGCGATATGTGCTGCAAGGCTGCGCGAAAGGCTTTGAATAACCTCTTTCTCCCGCAAGTCGCTTGCACGAATTTGCAGCCATGCCGATGCACCGCAGCATGCAAGCAGCAGCACGCAAAAAATAGCAAAGAGCCTTTGCGAAAGCGTGAGTTTCACGACGATGCACCCTCCAGCGCCGCGAGTTTATAACCGTGACCCCAAACGGTCAGAATGCGTTTGGGATCGGCCGCGTCTTTTTCCACTTTCGCGCGCAGCCGGTTGATGTGCGTATTGACCGTATGCTCATAGCCTTCATGGCTGTAACCCCACACGGCATTGAGCAGATCCATGCGAGAAAATACCTTGCCCGGATGGCGGGCGAAGTGAACGAGCAGGTCGAATTCGCGCGGTGTCAATTCAATGCGCGCGCCATCGACAAAGGCTTCGCGTGACAAAGGATCGATTGCAATGCCATTGACTTCGATACGCCCCGTTTCCAGCCTCGAATCCTTTGCCACCGCATCGACGCGACGCAACAGCGCCTTGACGCGCGCGACGAGTTCCAGCACGGAAAACGGCTTGGCGAGGTAATCGTCCGCGCCCAGTTCAAGCCCGAGAATGCGATGCACCTCACTGGACCGTGCGCTCGTGATGATGATGGGCGTATAGCGCGTCATGGCCCGCGCGCGCCGGCAGATTTCGAGTCCGTCCACGCCCGGCAGCATCAGATCGAGAATCAGCGCATCCCAGCCGCCCTGTTCGAGCAGACGCAAACCCTCCGCGCCATCGGCGGAATGCACGACTTCATAGCGCTCATCACGCAGATGCAGTCCCAGCACATCGGCGATGTGCATGTCGTCCTCGACGATCAGAATGCGTTTCGGTTGATCCATGAACGATTAAATCGCTAAGACGCTTGAGGAAATACGCGTCTGAAAGAAAACGCGCATCGTATACGTTAAAGATTCAAGCCCCGTCATTGTGCAGAATTTTTCGCGGGCCAAGTATCACATTTAATTTAACTTTCGGTGAGGACTTGGCGATACGCGCGAGCCTAAGATTCGCTCAACCTGTTCGCTGAAGAGGAAAACACCATGCAAACCCGTCGCCGCTTTCTGCTCACCGGCACCGCGGCCGCCGCCGTGCTTGCGCTGACCGGGCGCTTTCGTGCGAATGCCGCACCGCAAGAGGCTTTCGAAGTCGCCCATAGCGACGACGAATGGCGCAAGCTGCTAAGTCCGATGCAATTCGAGGTTTTAAGGCAGGAAGGCACGGAGCGTCCTTACACGAGCCTTTTGAATGATGAGCATCGTGCGGGCACTTTTACCTGTGCCGGCTGCCGGCTTGCGGTGTTTTCCTCGAGTACCAAGTTCGATAGTCACACGGGCTGGCCGAGCTTTTGGGCGCCCATGGATCATGCGATCGCCACGCGCGTGGATGGCTCATTCGGCATGACGCGCACGGAAGTGCATTGCCGCCGCTGCGGTGGTCATCTCGGTCACGTCTTCGACGATGGCCCGAAACCCACGGGGCTGCGCTATTGCATGAACGGCATTGCCATGAACTTCGCGCCGGGCGCTGCGTGAACGCGCGCTCTCAATCAACCTATATGTCGAGCCGATCATGCTAATCATCGTTCTTGCCTATCTGGGCGGCGCGCTGACCATCTTGAGTCCGTGCATTCTCCCGGTGCTTCCGTTCGTTTTCTCACGTGCGGATCAGCCTTTCGTCAAAAGCGGCTTGCCCTTGCTGGCTGGCATGGGACTGACTTTCGCGGCGGTTGCATCGCTTGCCGCCATTGGCGGAGGCTGGGCCACGCAAGCCAATGAGTTTGGCCGATGGGCCGCCATTGCATTGCTTGCCGTCTTCGGACTCACGCTGCTTTTGCCAAGACTTGCCGACCGCATCATGCATCCGCTCGTCAGCGCGGGGAATCGGCTAACCGCCTTTGCGCAACGCAACAACGGCAAGGATGGCGCATCTCCGAGCATGGGCGGTTCCTTCGTATTGGGCATTGCAACGGGCTTGCTGTGGGCGCCTTGCGCGGGTCCCATTCTCGGGCTTGTTTTGACCGGCGCGGCGCTCAATGGCGCAAGCGCAAGCACGACATTTCTTCTGATGGCCTACGCGGCGGGTGCTGCGACTTCGCTTGCCGTGGCCTTGCTGATCGGTGGGCGCGTGTTTGCCGCCATGAAGCGCTCGCTCGGTGCCGGCGAATGGATCAGGCGCGGCATCGGCGTGGCGATGTTGGGCGGTGTCGCCGCTATTGCGCTGGGACTCGATACGGGCGTGCTCGCGCGCGTTTCGACGGTGGCGACTTCGGGCTTCGAGCAAAGGCTCATCGATAAACTCGGTCATCGTGACAATGCAATGATGCCCGCGCAAAACACAATGAAGCCTGCCAATGCCAATGTGAATGCCCCTGCCATGATGCGCGCAAGCGTCAATACGGCTTCTGCGGCGAATGCCGCGCCCTTGCCGGTGGAAGGCACATTGCCGCCGCTCGACGGCGCGGTGCAATGGCTCAATTCGCCGCCGCTCACAAAGGAAGCGCTCAAGGGCAAAGTCGTGCTCGTGGATGTATGGACTTATTCATGCATCAATTGTCTGCGCACCTTGCCGTATGTCAAAACATGGGCGCAGAAGTATAAGGATCAGGGTTTGGTCGTGATTGGCGTGCATGCCCCCGAATTTGCGTTCGAACGCAACATCGACAATGTGAAGAAGGCGACGCACGATCTGGGTGTCGATTACCCGGTCGCTATCGACAATAACTTCGCGATCTGGCGCGCGCTCAACAATCAATATTGGCCGGCGCATTATTTCGTCGATGCTCAGGGGCAGATTCGTTACCATCATTTCGGTGAAGGCGATTATGAACACTCCGAGCAAGTGATTCAGCAATTGCTCGCTGAAGCGGGACACGGCAATGTTGCACCGATGGCGAAGAATTCGACCGCAAGCGAAGAAGCAACGGCGCAGGGCGCGATGATGCAGGCCGACAACGCGGATGTCCGTTCACCGGAAACTTATATCGGTTATGAGCGCGCGGAACAATTCATGTCACCGGGCGGCGAGGCGGAGAACCGCGCGCACGAATACAAGTCGCCCAAGGCGCTGGAGGTGAACGACTGGGCGCTCGCCGGAACGTGGAACGTCAGTGCGGAACATGCCACGCTGGCACGTCCTTCGGGACGGATCGTTTATCGCTTTCACGCGCGCGATCTGCATCTCGTGCTCGGGCCTTCGAAGGATGGCAAGCCGGTGCGGTTTCGAGTGAGTATCGATGGCGAAGCGCCGGGTGCCTCGCACGGCACCGATGTGCAGGCAGATGGAACCGGCACGGTGACAGGGCAGCGTCTTTATCAACTCGTCCGGCAAGCCGGGCCCGTGAAGGACAGAACGTTCAGCATCGAGTTTCTCGACTCCGGCGTCGAGGCTTACGCATTTACTTTTGGCTGATGAGAACATCGGCAACGTTGGATATCGCTTGAGGAGTCGTCATGGCAAAGCAAGTCAGCAAAGTATTCAAGGCAGTGAGTGTGGCCGCGTTATCCGCAGGCGCGTTGATGCTGGTGCGCGCCGCACATTCGACCGAGGGCGCGACCGCCGTTCCTCCGCCCGCGCACGACGAGGCCGTCGGTGCGACGCACACCGAAACCGCCGTGTTCGCGGGTGGCTGCTTCTGGGGCGTGCAAGGCGTTTTTCAGCATGTGCGCGGCGTGAAGGAAGTGATGGCGGGTTATGCGGGCGGTGCCGCCAATACGGCGCAATACGAACGTGTTAGCGAAGGCGATACCGGGCATGCGGAATCTGTACGGATCACTTACGATCCCACTCAGGTCACGTACGGCCATTTGTTGCAGGTATTTTTCTCCGTCGCGCACAACCCGACCGAGTTGAACTACCAGGGCCCGGACCACGGCACACAATACCGTTCGGCGGTATTTCCGACGAACGGCGCGCAGCGCGATGTCGCCCGGGCCTATATCACGCAACTCGATTCGGCGCATGTGTTCAAGGACAAGATCGTCACTAAGATCGAGGACTATAAGGGCTTTTATCCAGCAGAGGGCTATCACCAGAATTATCTGACCGAGCATCCCGAAAGCCCGTATATCGCCATCAACGATCTGCCCAAGATCGGCGAACTCAAACAGATGTTCCCGAATGTGTATCGCAATGACGCGGTGTTGGTCACGGTCGCGTCTAAGTAACGCGGTCGAGATACGTATCGAGAATGGCAAGTGCACCCGGCATGGTGCGCCTGCCGAAGCCAATTCGGAAATGTGAGTCGCCGTGATCGATCAGTGTCGAAGGCAAGAGCAGCACGCCGGTTTGTTGAAGCAGGTCTTCGCAAAATGCCGTCGCTGACTCTTCCTTCAGGCGGACAAAGCCGATGGTCCCCGCCTTCGGACGATGCCATTCGAAACGGTCCGCACGCCGCGTCATGAATTCGTCAAGCACCTGCAGATTCGACTGGACGATGCCGACATTACGCGCAATCAGCCATTCGGTATGCCGCGCCGCGATGGTCGCCAGATATTCGCTCGGCGCGCTATTGCTGATGGTCAGATAGTCCTTGAACGTGCTCATGCGTTGAAGCACTTCCGTGCTGCGCGTCGCGATCCAGCCAAGCCGTAATCCCGCCAGCCCGTGCGTTTTCGATAGCGCGCCGAGCGATACCGCGCGCTCGTACTGATCGCAAGCGGCAGGAAGACGATCCGCGGCATCGTATTCGAGGCCGCGATACACCTCGTCGCTAAAAAGCCATAACCCATGCTTGCGCGCGAACGCGATGATCGCTTCGAACGCTTCAAGCGACGGCAGAAAGCCGGTCGGATTATGCGGCGCACAGATGACGATGGCGCGTGTTTGCGGCGTGAGCAGCTTATCGAGTTCGCTTACATCCAGCGCCCATCCGCAGGATTCCCTCGCCCGCCACGGTGAAACGGTAACGCCCATCGCTTCGGCCACCGAATAATGCGACTGATAGCCAGGCATATGAACGATCGCATGATCGCCCGGCTTGAGCATGGAATTCATGAAGGAAAAAATGGCTTCCTGCGCGCCTGTATGCACGATGATCTGCTCCGGCTGGATGTTTTCATACAGCGCTGCCAACGCATGGCGCAAGGTGGGATCGCCCGGATACTCGGTATAGCCGAGCCAGGTATCGTGCAGGCCTTGCGCGGAACCCGGCTCGAGCGCGAGCAGATCGCCGGTCGACATCGACTCCGGATCGGAACTGCACAGAAGATGGCGCGCGGTGAACTCATGTTGCGCGAAATAGCGTTCGAGTTTGAAAGGACTGGGTTGCATGAGAAGAAGGCTTACCGTGACTGAGAAAGCCTGATTCTGCCGCGCTGCCCGGCCACTAAAAAGCTAAACTTCCTTATTTGAATTAAGGAACGCTAATGCTCGACTACGCGCTGCTCGACGCCCTGCTGGCGGTCGTGCGTACCGGATCGTTCGAGCGCGCGGCGCGCGTGCTGAACGTCACGCCTTCTGCCGTGTCGCAACGAGTGAAGTTATTGGAAGAACGCGTCGGCAGCCTGCTCGTCAAACGCGCACAGCCGTGTGAGGCGACTTCCTCCGGTGCGCTGTTGTGCCGCCATACCGAACGCGTGCAATTAATGGAAGCGGAATTAGGCGGCCGAATGCCCACGCTGCCCGGCGCGCCCATCGAAGCGCGCCCGAGATTGCGTATCGCGGTGAACGACGACAGCGTGAGCAGTTGGTTCTTCGAGGCGGCAGCGCCCTTCTGCGTCGAACGCGGCCTTTTGCTGGATCTGGTCGTGGACGATCAGGATCACACCGCGCAAAGGATTCGAGACGGCGATGTGCAAGGCGCCGTCACCACGCAAGCGCTGCCTTTGGCGGGCTGGCGCGCGGTCAGGCTCGGACGCATGCGCTATCGCGCGGTGTGCGCGCCTGCCTATCGCGACGAGCACTTCTCCAAAGGCGTGACGCGCGATGCATCGAGACACGCCCCCTGCGTCAATTTCAATGACAAGGATGACTTGCAAAAGCGCTTTCTGCGGCGTCTGACGCGAATCGACATCGACCCGCCCGCGCATCTCGTGCCGCACGGTGCGGGCTTCGTGCATGCGTGCGTGTCCGGGCTTGCGTGGGGAATGTGTCCTGAAAGGCTGATCGCGCCGCTTCTGGAAAGCGGCGCGCTGGTCGATGTATCGCCGGGTGCGCGCATGGACGTGGAGCTTTTCTGGCAAAGCTGGCGGCTGGCCGTTAATTGGCTCGATGAATTCACCGCCACGCTGCGCGCGCAGGCAAAACGATTGCTGGATTGATTCGAAGCGATCAGGCAGGCGCTATTTCAATCGAATCGACACGGTCAGGATAAAAAGCCAAATACTCTTTAATTTGCGCGACCGCATCGTAAGGACTTTCGTATGTCCACACCGCGTTGGCCGCTTTCTCGCCGGCAGAAGGAATGCTGTAATAGCTGCACTCGCCCTTATAAGGACAATAGGTCGAATGCGACGTGCGTTCGAGCAACGCCATGTCCACATCTTCGCGCGGTACATAAAGCACTGCCGGATAAGACGCTTCTTTCAGGGAAAGCGCGTGCCTGGTATCGGCAACGACATGTCCCGCCGCCTTGACAACGACGTGAGACGAATCTTTTTCGATGGAAATAGGATGGTCGGGACCGGGTATCTTGACAGTGCGTTCCATGATTCGATTCCTACAAAGGTGAGCAAAGGAGCAAAAGTATCTTAGCGGCCTTTGTTCACCCGTGCAGGAATCGACGAGCAAGGACAAACATTCAGTGTCCGAAATAGGTGGGCTTGGCGCTGTCGTTGTCCAGCGGGAACATCATCCGTGTTCCTGCCGCAGATGTACCGTTGGAAACGCCACCGTACGAGCCGTTTTGACGCGCCACACGCTTCTCCGCGCCCTGAATCCCATTCGGGTAATTCGTATGATCGGAATCGGGCGCGTAACCCGCTGCCTCGACTTGCCGCAAATCCTGCTGTACCTGCGCGCGCGTCACGCCCGAATCCGATTGAGCGAACACTAGAGCCGGCGCCGCCAATACGGCAGCAGCGGCCACGGCTTTGACAAACGATCTCATGATGAACCTCCGGTTTCGTTAAGGGACGCGTCAATTTCGGCGTCTGCTTAAGTATGAGCATCACTCGTGCCCGTGGCCTGAAGATTAACAATCAACAATTAACAATCAAGACTCAGCCGCTTTGCTTTCGATTAGCTTGACGAGTACATGCAGCATTCGATTAGCGGGCGTCGGAACACCGCGCGCTTCGCCCCGCCGCACGATCAGGCCATTCAAATGGTCGATCTCACTGCGCTTGCCGCGAAAAACATCCTGCGCCGTGGAAGAAAACTGATTCGGCATGCTCTCGGCAATCTTTCGCACTGCCATATCCACATCTCCGGGAATAGTCACGCCATCGGCCTTGGCTACCGCCAAACATTCATCGACGATATCGCGCATGACACGCGTGACGCCCTCGCCTTGCACGAGCTTTCCATAAGGCATGCGCGAAATGGCCGATAAAGCGTTATACGCGCAATTCAAAACGAGCTTGGCCCACAGCGCACCGCGAACGTTGTCCGAGATTTCGGTTGGAATGCCTGCCTGCGCCAGAACGTGCGCGACTTCCTCGCTCGTGCTCGACGGCTCGATGACCAACTCACCGCGACCGTGATGTTTCACATGCCCCGCACCGGCCATTTCCGCCGCGACATACACCACCGCCGCAGCGGCCTCTTGCGGAAGCAATTCACGCAGACGCTCGGTGTTTTCGACACCATTCTGCAATGACAGCACGAGTGCATTCTGTTCGAGATAAGGCGCGATGGACCGCGCGGCATTCTCGGTATCCGTGGACTTCACGCAGAACAACACGAGCCCCGCGCCTTGCACCGCGCCCGGCTCCGTGCTTGCGCTGACGCGCACGCGTTCATCGAAGCGCTGCGTATCGAGCCTCAAACCTTCACGCTCGATTGCCTCGACATGCGCAGGCCGCGCAATCAGCACGACATCGTGACCCGCGCGCGCGAGCATGCCGCCGTAATAGCAGCCCACGGCACCCGCACCCATGACGGCGACTTTCATCTTTGTTTCTCCACTATGCAATGTTCGTTCATGCGCGAAGCCATCACGCTGCGCGCCTCAGGACCGGAAAAATAACACACGCGATGGTTCGCATAACGGACCGACCCTGTGGCGCATTTACAAAAGTGTCGTCATGGGCAAACCGTTCGCAAACGCTTGCGCCATCACGCTCGCAGCCATGTTGTCTGGACTTTGTGGGCGGACGCACCATAGTCGGATGATTTCCCGGTGAACCGTATTGTTAAATCAGGCCGTTGCAAATACGCTTGCCTTCAGCGGATCGACGATGCGATCAAAGCGGCCGACCGCTGTGGGGTGCAGCACGAACACAGTACCGTCAAACCGCGTTGTCGAGGAATGACGAGAGACCAACTCAGCGTGCCCGGCGCGCGCGAAGCAAGATGCACGGCGCATTGCAATTCAAAGCGCCGGACGCCGGAATCGTGATCAAAGAAAGCGGCGAACCGTTTCATCGGGGAACGGCGCATAGCCGATGCGTGGGTGAGTTACCGAGAACAAAAATGAACCATGGATATGAAGCATCGCTCGTCAAGCGTGTGGTCAATCATCTTGTCGCGAGCATCGTAAGCGGGGAATATAAGGATAACGTCTTGCCGCCACAAGTGCTTCTGTCGCAGAAGCACGGCGTGAGCCGCACCATCATGCGCGAGGCGCTCAGCATTCTTATCTCGCGCCGCATGCTGGATGTGCGACCCAAGACGGGCACGCGCATCAAGCCCGCGCGTGAATGGCTCATCATGGACCCTGAAGTGGCCGAGTGGCGTTTGCGCGCACAGCCCGATACGGAATACATCGCGCGTTTGCTCGAATTCCGCGTGTTGGTCGATCCGCCCGCTGCCGCCCTTGCGGCCACGCGTGCGAACCGTCATCAACGCATTGGCATTAATGCGGCCTTTCAACGGATGGTGCATGCAGGCCCGTCCGAATCCGCGCAGACGCTTGCAGAAGAAGCATTGCAAACGGCCATCGTCGATGCGAGCGGCGACGAGTTGCTGCGTCAGATGGGCAGCGTCGTGCGCGTGGGCATCCGCACCATGAAAGACGCGCTGCGTGCGCAGACGCCGAATAGCACGCGCTCCGCCGATGCCGAGATCGGCGACTATGGCCGTGTCGTGCGTGCCATCGATGTGGCCGACGGAGAAGGCGCGCGCGCGGCCATGACGCAAGTACTCGCGCGTGCTGCATCGACCTGGGTAGAAGAAGCCGCCTGAGCCCGGAAGATAGCTTCTGGGTCCGTATCTTGCGCGCCAACGCGCGCAGATTCGTCTCGCATGAATCGTTTGCGCGACTAGAATAGTCGAATCGCGCCATGCGGCATCATGCGATGAGTCTCAGTCCATCCGTTCTCCGGAACGTTTGGCATTGGACATACGGAGGCAATCATGGCAGAGCTCGATAAGGAAAAGGTTGTTAGCGTGCTCAACAGGATTCTCGAATCCGAGTTGGCGGGCGTCGTGCGTTACACGCATTATTCGTTTCTGGTCTTTGGCTTCGGCCGCATTCCTATCGTTTCATGGCTTAGAGCGCAGGCGGATGAGTCTTTGCTGCATGCGCATCAGGCGGGCGAATGGATTACTACGCTGGGCGCGTATCCGTCGCTTGAAATCGGGCCGCTGCTCGACAATCACACCTTCGATATCGCAACCATTTTGCGCGAGTCTTTGCAGGCCGAAACGGTTGCATTGGGTTTATATCGTGAGTTGCTTGGCGTGGTGGAAAGCCGCTCCATTGCACTCGAAGAATATGCGCGGCAGATGATTCACACCGAAGAAATGCATGCGGGCGAAGTGGATAAGATGTTGCGCCGCCCCGGTGAAGTCGATACCTCGCCTGAGCGACGCACGGGCCACAATTAAAAAGCGCCGGCCTTTGAAGGCCGGCGCTATTCTTTTTATATCCGCGTTACTTGGGCTGCGCCACCGTGCGCAGATAGGGCTTCAAAGTCTTGAAGCCTTCCGGATATTTCTTCTTCGCATCTTCATCCGATACCGATGTCGGGATGATGACGTCATCCCCCGGTCGCCAGTTCACGGGCGTGGCAACCGTGTGCTTCGCGTTGAGCTGAATTGCGTCGAGCAGGCGCAGCACTTCGTCGAAGTTGCGGCCCGCGCTCATCGGATACGTGAACGTGGCCTTCACCTTCTTGTCCGGGCCAATCAGGAACACCGCGCGAATCGTGGCATTGTCATTCGCCGTGCGCGGATTGCCGCCACTCGCATTCGGATGAATCATGTCATAGAGTTTCGCGACGTTGAGGTCTGCATCGCCGATCATCGGGTAATTGACGGCCGTGCCTTGCGTTTCCTCGATATCCTTGGCCCACTGCGAATGATTCGTGACCGGATCGATGGACAAGCCGATGACCTTCGTATTGCGCTTCTCGAACTCGGGCTTGAGCCGGGCCATGTAGCCAAGCTCCGTAGTGCAGACCGGCGTGAAGTCCTTCGGATGAGAAAACAGAATGGCCCACTTGTCGCCGATCCACTCATGAAAGCGGATCGTGCCTTCGGTCGTCTCCGCCGTGAAATCCGGGGCTTCGTCACCAATGCGAATCGACATATCTAATCTCCACGTTAAGAAAATATCAGCGCGTGCGATGGCTCGTTCATGATCTCATCCGAGCCGGATGAACGCGGACTGACCGTTCGATTATAAGGCTCACCTGACCATTCACTGTATGACGCACTTCATGCGGCACGCTTTCTGCTGACGAGGCGCAACGCCAGTTTAATTGAGCTGCCGCGAAATTCATTCCCGAGCGCGAACCACCATTCTCGAACTCTCACCGAAAATCTGCTATTACAAAACGACATATCGTTATATTTAAAACAAAGGGTAACCCTCGCCGCGTGCCATGCGCGGCCCCGTTGCCCTGACACAAGGAGACGATTGTGAGCGTCATGCAAAGGAAGACCATCGCTGCATTGCAAAAAGAAGCCGAGCAAAGCGATGAAGACAACATGCAGGAAAACGACGGCGGACATACCCTCACCCGTTCGCTGAACGCGCTCGATGTCGTCATGCTGGGCATTGGTTGCATCATCGGCGCGGGCATATTCGTTTTGACAGGGCATGCCGCCGCCACCAATGCCGGACCTGCTATCACCATTTCCTTTGTACTCGGCGCAGTTGTCTGTGCGCTCGCGGGTCTCTGCTACGCTGAAATGGCTTCGACGGTGCCCGTGTCAGGCAGCGCCTATACCTATGCCTACGCGACCATGGGCGAATTGATCGCGTGGCTCATCGGCTGGGATTTGATCCTCGAATATGCAGTCGGTGCGACCACGGTCGCCATCGGCTGGTCAGGGTATGTCGTGAGCTTCCTGCATTCGATTCATATCGACATTCCCGCCGCGTTATCACAAGCGCCCTTCGCCTACGATCCCGGCAAGGGATGGAGTCACGCGGGCGCTATCCTGAATGTTCCGGCCATGCTCATTGTCGGCCTCATCACCATGCTGCTCGTGGTGGGCATACGTGAGTCGGCGCGCGTGAATAGCTTCATTGTGCTTATCAAGGTGTTCATCGTGCTCGCGTTTATCGTCGCGGGCATTGCCTATGTCGATACGAGCCATTGGATGACCGCCAAAAATCCGACCGGTGCTTATATTCCGCCGAATACCGGAGAGTCGGGCGTATTCGGCTGGAGCGGTATCTTGCGCGGCGCGGCAGTCGTGTTCTTTGCGTATATCGGTTTCGATTCGGTGTCGTGCGTCGCGCAGGAAACGCGCAATCCCAAGCGCGACATGCCTATTGGATTGCTTGGCTCGCTCATCATCTGCACGATTCTTTATGTGCTCGTGTCCTACGTGCTCACCGGCATCGTGCCTTACGACAAACTCAATGTGTCGGACCCGATCGCCGTCGGCGTGGATGCCATCGGCATGCGCTGGCTTTCTCCCATTGTGAAGCTGGGCGCGATCTTCGGGCTTACGTCCGTGATCCTCGTTTTATTGCTTAGCCAGCCGCGCATTTTCTATTCGATGGCGAGAGACGGTCTGCTGCCGCCGTTCGCGTCGAAGATTCATCATCGCTTTCACACGCCCTATATCACGACCATCTTTACCGGCATCGTCGTGATGATTCTGGCGGGACTGTTGCCGATTGGTCTCGTCGGCGAACTGGTGAGCATCGGCACGCTGTTCGCGTTCGCAGTCGTATCGATCGGCGTGCTGGTGTTGCGCATCACGCAGCCGGAACTCAAGCGCAGTTTCAAGACGCCCGCCGTATGGGTCGTCGCGCCGCTCGGTGCGATTTCCTCCGTATTCCTCATGGCCGGATTACCCGCCGATACATGGATACGGCTCGTCGTGTGGATGGCTATCGGCATGGTCATTTACTTCGGCTACGGCAGGCGCCACAGCAAGCTCAAAGCAGAGCGAGGTCGCACATGAATAAAACTAAGCGGCACCGCGCTTGATTTCGTGCTCTCTCGCCTCCTCGGGGCTTTCATAGATATAAGGCGCGACGCCTCGCCGCTTGAGCGCGTCGCCCAGTTTCATGCGCAGGAAACTGCTCGTCGTATAGCGCGTGACGCCATCATAGAAGTCGCTGACGAGCTTCGTCACCATCTCCGAATACGCATCGAGCATGCTGGGGCGAATGGAAAAGTTATCGTAATTCACGATGGCATGAGGACGTGTCTCGGCCTCGGCAAGTTGCTTTTCCACTTCGCGCCTGATCGATTCGACATCGCCAAGCGTATTGACTTCATGGCCTTCGAAATTGATGAAGAAAAGATTCTTCTCAACGTCATAGCTGAAGCGTTCCGAAAGATCGAGTCTGAGCAGAAGATCGCGCAAACCCATGGGCGTATCGCGGAAAATGCGTTCGTCCATCACGCGCGGCGGCGTATCCATGACGGGCCGAAAACCCATTTGCTCGACGATATCCCGCTCGATATCGATACCCGGCGCGACCTCTGTCAGTTTCAGTCCCGCCTCGGTCAATTCGAAGACGCAGCGCTCGGTGATATAGAGCACCGTCTGCCCGCGTTCGACCGCATAGCGCCCGCTAAAGGTGCGATGCTCGACCGCGTCCACGAACTTGCGGCAATCGCCGTCGCGACGAATGACTAAATTGCCGTTGTGAATGGCAATGTCAGGCTTGCCGGCATTGAACGTTCCCACGAATACCACTTTCTTGGCGGCCTGACTGATATTGATAAAGCCACCCGCGCCCGCGAGCTTCGGCCCGAACTTACTGACATTCAGATCGCCCTGCTTGTCTGCCTGCGCCAGTCCGAGAAACGCGATATCCAGACCACCGCCATCATAGAAGTCGAATTGATAAGGTTGATCGATGATCGCCTGCGTATTGGTGGCCGCACCGAAATTGAGTCCGCCTGCGGGAATGCCGCCGATCACGCCCGGCTCCGTGGTCATCGTGAAGAGGTCGATAACCTGCTCTTCGTTGGCGACGCTCGCTATACCCTCCGGCATGCCGATGCCGAGATTCACCACGCTATTTGCCATTAATTCGAATGCAGCGCGGCGCGCAATGATCTTGCGCTCGGTCAACGCCATCGGTGCGACGGAACTCGCGGCCACGCGCAGTTCGCTGGAGAATGCCGCGCTATAGGCTTCGCCGAAAGTCTGCCAATGATTTTCACTGCGCGCGACGACCACGCAATCCACCATCACGCCCGGAATCTTGACCTGACGCGAATTGAGCGTGTTCGATTCCGCCAGCCGCTCGACCTGCGCGATCACGATGCCGCCTGAATTGCGCGCGGCCATCGCAATGGATAACGCTTCGAGCGTGAGCGCTTCTTTCTCCATCGTGATGTTGCCGTTGAGATCGGCGGTCGTGCCGCGCACGATGGCGACATCGATCGGAAAGGCCTTGTAGAAAAGATAATCCGTGCCATCGACCGGCATGAGCAGCACGATGTCTTCCGTGGTCCGCGCATTGAGTTTGCCGCCGCCATTGCGAGGGTCGACGAACGTGCCTAAGCCGACCGTCGACAATTGTCCCGGACGATGCGCCGCGATGTCACGAAAGAGTTGTGAAATAACGCCTTGCGGCAGGTTATACGCTTCGATCTTGTTGTCGATGGCCAGGCGTTGCAGCCGTGGAACCAAGCCCCAATGGCCGCCGATGACACGTTTAATCAAGCCTTCGTGCGCGAGATGGTTAAGCCCTTTCACGCGGCCATCCCCTTGACCCGCTGCATAGACCAGCGTCAGATCCGCAATGGGCTGCTGGGCTTCGCTCTGTTCCTTCGATTGGCCTTCCAGAAAGCGTTCTTCAAGTGCTATTGCAATTTCCTCCGCAAAGCCGATGCCGACGAAACCGCTCGTCGCCAGCGTATCGCCCGAACGGATCAGACGCACGGCCTCGCGCGCGGTCACGATCTTGCCACGCTCGACGGGTCGCGTGGCCGAAGGAAACGGATGGCGGTTGAGAGAATGCTTCGCGGTCATGGCGTCTCCTGTGCGCAATTAATTTCATGGCTCATATTTCTATGCGCGCTCCCAATTCAATGACGCGATCCGCCGGCAAGCGCAAATAAGCCGCGACATTGCCCACGTTGTGCAACATGACCGCGAAAAGTCTCTCGCGCCAGAGCGCCATGCCTGCGCCGGGCGTGGGCACCACGGTCGCGCGTGAAAGAAAGTAAGAGATTGTCGAACGTTCGAATTTAAGCCCTGAGCCACGACATTTTTCAAGCGCCGCGGGCAAGTCGACCTGATCCTTGAAGCCATAGCTCACGGTAAGCTGAAAGCATCCTTCGCCCAACACTTCAAGCCTGATACGATGAGATTCATCGACGAATGGAACCGGCTCGCTCGCGACCGTCAGGAATACGACGTGTTCATGCAGCACGCGGTTATGCATCAGGTTGTTCAACAAAGAATGCGGCACGCCGTTAGGGTCCGGTGACATGAAGATCGCCGTGCCTTCGACGCGTACTGGTTTTTTCGCCACCAAAGAAGCGAGAAATGGCTTGAGCGGCGTGGTGCCCGCGCGAACGTGAGCCTCGCGCATCATCATTTCGGAGCCGCGTCCCCACGTCGCCATGATGATGAACATTGCCAGACCCATGGCAAGCGGGAACCATCCGCCTTCGCGAATCTTGAGTAGATTAGCGGAGAAGAACGTTGCATCGATCAGAAAAAAGAAGCCGGTCGCGAATACGCACAGCAGCCAGTTAAGGCGCCATGCATAGCGGATCACGAAAAAAGTCAGCATGGTCGTGATAAGCATGGTGCCCGTCACCGCAATGCCATAGGCCGAACCTAAAGCGGTCGATGAACCGAAACCGAGCACCGCCGCCACGACGGCGAGCAAGAGTGTCCAGTTGATCCCTGGTACATAGATTTGCCCGATTTCGCGCGTGGATGTATAGACCACGTTCATGCGCGGCAGGAAGCCGAGTTGCATGGCTTGCTTGGTCATCGAATAGGTTCCGGAGATCACCGCTTGCGATGCAATGACCGTGGCGATTGTCGAGAGCACGACCATCGGATAGAGCATCCACGCCGGAAATAGCCGATAAAACGGGTTCTGCAAGGCCGATGGATCGGATAGCAGCAACGCACCTTGACCAAGATAATTGAGTGCGAGCGCGGGAAACACCACGGCGAACCATGTCAGGCGAATAGGCCGCGCGCCGAAATGGCCCATGTCCGCGTAAAGCGCCTCCGCACCCGTCAATGACAACACGACCGCGCCCAGCGCCACGAACGCAAGCCAACGATGACGAAAGCAGAACGCCAGGCCTTCGAACGGATTGAGCGCGGCGAGAATACGCGGTGAATCGGCGATATTCATGATGCCCGACGCGGCAAGCACGACAAACCATAGGACCATCACAGGCCCGAAGACCGCACCTATTCCAGCGGTGCCGTGCTTTTGCATGATAAACAGCGCGATCAGCGCGACGAGCGTGACCGGCACGACATACGGTTGCAATACCGGTGCGGCCACTTCCAGTCCTTCCACTGCACTCAGCACGGAAATGGCCGGTGTGATCACGCCATCGCCGTAGAAGAGCGCTGCACCCATCACGCCGACTACAAGCAACGCATGCCGCAATCTGCGCTTGTCCTTGACGGACGATGCGGCCAACGCAAGCAACGCCATGATGCCGCCTTCGCCATGATTGTTGGCGCGCAGAATCAACGTAACGTATTTGAGCGAAACGATGACGGTCAGCGACCAGAAGATAAGCGAGACGATGCCGATGATATTGCCCGGCTGCAAACTCAATCCGCCGCTCGGGTCGAATACGGTCTTGAGCGTATAGAGCGGACTCGTGCCGATATCGCCATAGACCACGCCCAACGCGGCAAGTGCGAGTCCAAGCGTTCCATGCCGATGCGGCTCGGGCTCCACGCCGCCGGGTTGATTGCACGCCTGCGCGTCGGATGCACTCGTTCCCATGATCCCTCCCGCCTGTCGATGCGGCTTATTTGTCAGAGGATGATCGGCTGCCTGAACGCTTGCGAGGTTATGCCGATGTAAGCATCGCAAACACTTCTAAGCTCAAGCGTATTTTATTTGCGCCACGGCGCGCAACTCATCTGCAGTGGCGGTGCCATACCCAAAGAATTCCAGATACGCCGGAATCATTTCGAACAGCATGTCGGTGCCGACTTGCACCGCGCAACCCTTTTCTTTTGCAGCGCGCAATAGCGGCGTGTATTCCGATTTCATCACGACTTCGCCGACGAACGTACTCGGCGCGATACGGTCGATATCGAATGGCAACGGGTCGCTTTCCTTCATGCCGAGCGGTGTCGCGTTGACGATCACATCGAAGCCTTCCGGGTCTTTGGTATCGGTCCTCACGTTCAGGAGCGGATAGTGATCGCGCAAACGTTGCGCCAGCCCTTCGACGGAAGCCGTGTTCATATCGAATACGGCGATCTCCGCCACGCCCGCTGCCGCCAGCGAGGCCGCAATCGGCGAGCCGACGCCACCGCTGCCGAGCACCAGCACGCGCGTGCCCTTCAGCAAGCGGCCCTTGCGTTCGACGCCACGCACGAAGCCCGCGCCATCGAACTGATCGCCCAGCAGCGTGCCGTCCGGGCGTTTGAGAATGGCATTACACGCGCCCGCTATCTTCGCTGTCGGACTGATTTCGTCCATCAGGCCGACCGTCACGATCTTGTGCGGCATCGTGACGAGCGCACCGCGAATATTCGTGAGCTTGAAGAGTTGCGGCAGAAAGGAAACGTAGTCGTCGGGTTTTATACCCATTGGCATGACCACGGCGTCGATGCCTTGCTTGTCGAACCACGGGTTATAGATCATCGGCGCTTTGAACGCCTCGGTCGGATAGCCGAGATGGGCAATCAGCGTGGTCTTGCCGGAGATCATGGCAAACTCCTTGTAAGCATGGCGCGAAGCCCGGAGTCACCATGATAGTGCGATGCGTGCCGAAGCGCGCGGCTTTAAGCGATCTTAGTGGCGCTTAGTGGCTCTTAGTGACTCGCGCCGAGATAGGCCGCCTTGACCGAAGGATCGTTGCGCAATTGTTCCGCCGGCCCGTGCGTGGCGACGCGCCCGTTTTCGAGCACATAGCCATAGTCGGCCACGTTGAGCGCGGCCGCCGCGAATTGTTCGACCAGCAGCATGGTGACGCCATCCTGCTTGAGGCGCTCGATGATGCGGAACACTTCATCGACAAGAATGGGTGCGAGGCCCATGGAAGGTTCGTCGAGCAGCACGAGATCGGGGTTCAGCATGATGGCGCGCGCCATCGCCAGCATTTGTTGTTCGCCGCCGGATAACGTACCTGCGAGTTGATTGCGACGCTCTTTCAAGCGCGGAAACAGCTCTATGGCGCGTTCAAGGTCCGCTGCGACATCGCCCTTGGGACGTGACCATGTCAGGCGCGGAAATGCCCCGAGCAATAGATTGTCCGTGACCGACATCGTGGCGAACACGCGCCTTCCTTCTGGCGAATGCGCCAAACCCATTCGTGCGATCTTGTGCGAATCCATTGAATCGATTCGCTTTGCCTCATTCCCTACACCCATTCTTATTTCGCCACCCGTTGGCTTTATCATGCCCGAGATGGCGCGCATGGTCGTGGTCTTGCCCGCACCGTTCGAGCCGATCAACGTGACCACGCGCGCCTTGGGAACATGAAGCGAAATGCCGTGCAGCACCTTGACCTTTCCATAGCCCGCATGCAGATTGTCGATCGTTAGCATTGCCGATTCCTTTTTTCTTAGGCGGTCGCTTGCGCCGCTTGTCCGCCCAGATAGGCTTCAATGACTTTCTCGTTGGCCTGAATTTCGGCTGGCTTGCCTTCCGCGATCTTCTGCCCGAAATCGAGCACGGATACCGTGTCGCACACACTCATTACCACGTCCATGTGATGCTCGATCAATACGACCGTGATGCCGTGATGCCGCACCTTGCGAATGATCGCCACGAGTTCGCGAATATCAGGCGCGGTCAGACCGGCGGCGGGTTCATCGAGTAAAAGCAATTGCGGATCGAGCGCCAGCGCACGTGCTATTTCCAGCAAACGCTGCTTGCCATAGGGAAGATTGCGCGCTTCTTCACCTGCGACCTGTTCCAGTCCGACAAAGCGAAGCATGTTGAACGCGCGTTCTCTTGCAGCGAGTTCTTCCCTGCGATAGCGCGCGCTCATGACACCGACATCCGCGAAATTGGATTGAAACGTGTGATGCAAACCGACGAGCACATTTTCAAGCGCCGTCATTTCGCCGAAGAGCTGCACGTTCTGGAAGGTTCGCGCTATGCCCGAAAGCGCGATCTTCGACGATGTACGGCCCGCAAGCGATTGCCCTTGGTATTCGATCGTGCCTGCCGTGGGCACGTAAATACCCGTCAATACATTCATCATCGTGCTCTTGCCCGAGCCGTTCGGACCGATCAGGCCATGAATAGAACCGCGCCTGACCGTGAGATTCACTTCGTTGAGCGCTTTAAGCCCGCTGAATTGCATCAGCACAGCGCGCGCATCCAAGATGATGTCCGCGCCTTCGTTGGCGACCGCGGCAATGGCGTCGTCTTGAGGCGTATGACTCGCGAGTTCCTGCGTATCGACCTTCGTCACGCGCACGCGGCCGAGATTGAGGGTTTTACGAACGAAGCCGACAATACCGTCCTGCAAATAATAAACGACCAGCAGAATCATCAAGCCGAAAATGGTGAGGCGCCAGTCGGTGAGCGCTTCGATCCAATAAGAAAATGCCGCCAATCCCACCGTTCCGATGATCGGCACCGCTACACGTTGCACCGTCGTGGTCTTTCGTGCGAGCGCAAGCACTGCACCCACGACTACAAGCACGGCAAGCACCGTCGCCACGACTCTGAAATTCGATATGTCGTCGAGTAGCTTGGGCAAAAGCACGATTACCGTCGAGCCGATGATCGCACCTGTGCGTGTCTTGCGACCGCCCATGATGATCGCGAGCAAGAAAAGAATAGTCAGTTCGAAGTTATAGGTATTGGGCGAGATGTATTGCTCGGAATAGGAATAGAGACATCCCGCGAGTCCCGCAAAACCCGCGCTTATGACGAACGCATAGACTTTATACCGATACACCGACACCCCCATGCAATCCGATGCAATAGGACTGTCACGCAACGCTTCGAACGCACGCCCGAGGTGTGATTTGAGCACGCGATGCACGACGATCAGCGACACCACCAGCAGCGCCGCGACGAGCCAGTAATACTGCGTTTCGTCGAGCCTGTGACCGGCGAACATCGGCTTGGGAATCTTGAGTCCCATCGGCCCGTTGGTCATGAAATCCATCTCATTGATAAGAATCTGAATGATGGTGCCGAACGCAAGCGTCACCATCGCCAGATAAGGACCGGACACGCGCAATGCGGGAAGCGCGAGAATTGCGCCGAACGCAGCCGTCACGACAATGGCAAGCGGCGCCGTCACATAGAACGGCATGCCTAGCTTCATGAACAGCACGCCTGCCGTATAGGCGCCCACGCCGAAAAGCCCGGCATGTCCCAGTGATACCTGTCCGGTATAGCCCACCACGATATCCAGCCCGAAAAGCAGGATCGCGTAAATCATGATGGTTTCGACGAGATGGATGTAATACGGATTGCCCGACGCAATCGGAAAAATCAGTAGCGCCGCAAGGCCAATCAACGAAGCGATCCAGTTCTTTGCTTTCATAATGGCCGCCTCAGACTTTCTTGATCGCCGACTTGCCGAACAGGCCAGCCGGTTTCACCGCCAGCACGATCAGCAACAGCACGAGACCCGGCACATCCTTGTAGCCGGTGGAAATATAAAAGCCCGTCGTCGTCTCCGCGATCCCCAGAATCATGCCGCCGACAATGATGCCCATGCCACTCGACAATCCACCGATGATCGCCACGGCGAACGCCTTGAGTCCGAGCACCGCGCCCATGGTCGCGCCGGTCAGCGTGAGCGGCGCGATCAGCACGCCCGCGAATGCCGCAGTCAGCGAGGACAACGCATAAGAGAATGTGATGACCAGCCCCGTGTTGATACCCATGAGCGCGGCTGCATCGCGATCGTTGGCGGTCGCGACCACTGCCTTTCCGAAGATCGTTTTGCGATTGAAGAATTCGACGGCGAGCATCATGACGAGTGCGCCGCCGACCACGAGCAATTCCATCGGCAAGACATTCGCGCCGAATATTTTGAGTGGCGCTTCGGGCAATGGCGAAGGAAAGCGCAGATCGTCGCGGCCCCACACGTTTTCCGCGACGTTCTTGAAGATAATGCCCAGCGCGATGGTCGACATGATCCAGCCAAACTCCGACTTGATCTTGATAGCTGGCCTTACGCCAATTCGTTCGACGAACGAACCTTGCACGAGTCCGAAGAGGCACACGAGCGGAATCATGAGCCAATAATTGACGCCCGCCGACACCAAAGTCAGACCAACGAGCGCGCCGAGCATGAGCGCATCGCCCTGACCGAAATTCAGCGTGCCGGAAGTGGCGAATGTCAGTTGATAGCCGAATGCGATCACAGCGTAAATCATGCCGAGCGCGATGCCGCTATAAATGAGTTGTAGAAGGATCATCCCTTGGCGCCTCTATGAGAGCCACGCGTGTACGACAAAGCCGCTCCCGCCGTGACAGCGGGAGCGGCCCTGGGACTCGCATATAAATTAATTCGATGCCGTTTGCTTGGTGCGCAATGTGCCGCCGCCCTTTTTGTCGGCGTCATACGCATAGATCACGCGGCCTGCCTTGACCTCTCCGATGACCGGAACATTCGGGCTGATGGCTTCGTGATCGGCCTTGGTAAAGGGCTTGTCGTAGACCATCACCACGCCTTCCACCTTGGTGTTCAGGTTCTCAAGCGCTTCCTTGACCTTGGGACCGTCGGTGCTGCCGGCTTGCTTGATAGCCGCCGCCAGCAAATAAACCGAGTCATAGCCTTGCGCCGCCGACACCGGCGAATCTATGCGGTCGTTCTTAGGCTTGAACTCTTTCAGATAAGACTCGATGAATGCCTTGCGCTTGGGTGTATTGGCATCTTGAATAAAGGTTTGCGGCATGCGCGCCCCTTCGCCGTTGGAGCCCGCATTGTCGATGTAATTCGCCATCGAAAGGGTCCAGCTACCGATCAGCGGCACTTTCCAGCCGAGCTTGGCCATGCCATTGGCAATCTGCGCGAGTTCGGGCCCGATGCCATACGTCAGCACCGCTTCCGCGCCCGCTTCCTTGGCCTTGAGCAATTGCGCCGTCATGTCCACATCCTTGATGTTGAACTTCTCGACGGCAACGGGTTTAACGCCCTTTGCGTTCAGCGCCTTTTCCAGATCCTCGCGGCCGAGCTGACCGTAATTGGTGGAGTCCGCGAGAATCGCGACTTTCTTGAAGCCGCGTTTGACGACGGCTTCCTCGACGATCATCGGCGCCTGAATGCGGTCCGCGGCGGCATTGCGGAATACGTAGTTATCGGGCTGATCGTCGAATTGCTTCGTTACGACGGAACCGGTCGCGACGTTATTGAATACGGGCACCTTGGCTTCCTGAAAAAAGCGCTGCGACGCAAGCGCGACGCCCGTATTGATATATCCGACGACCGCAACCACTTTTTCCTTATTGATGAGTTCCTGCGCGATCTGCACGCCGCGTTCGTTCTTGGCTTCGTCATCGCGTTCGACCAGCACGATTTGCCGGCCAAGCACACCGCCCGACTTATTGATTTCGGCTGTCGCCAGACGCACGCCGTCGCGCATGCTCACGCCCATCGAAGAGGAACCGCCCGTAAATGGCCCATCGACACCGATCTTGATCGGGTCCGCCGCCTGTACCAAGGAGAAAACGCCAAGCGCAAGCGCGCCCGCGATGAGCTTTATCCGCATTCCCATATATGTCTCCGTCGCTTCGATCGTTATCGAAAGGTCTGCTCGCGCCTGACCCCGTCCCCGCTTTTCGCATTGATTCGATTACACGGGCGCTGACTGAGTTTAGAAAATTGTAAGGATATGACCATATTCGGAGATACCCGAATCGGACGAGCGTTTGGCAACATCTAACGCTATGTAATCTTTGAGCGCTTGGAATAAACAAGTGATGAGCACCGTTTTGGCGCATAAGAATGCGACCGAAATTGATTCGGTGGCTAAGGGAAAGTATTTAGACAGCGCCTATTCATAAAAAAACGCGCGGTCACCTTTAGGCGAACCGCGCGCAACCTAACGCACACTTGAAATGATTTAGCGCGGCGCTCCTGTTTCGATCGCATGCGCGAATTGCCTGAGCACGGCACCGGAGGCATCCGTCACGGCCCAGAACGTCATGCCGTCATGATTCCAGCGTGCGAGCGCATAGCCATCATCAGATTGCGTGACCACCGGCGTGATTTCTTTATCGCTCTTGGCTTCCACCGGTGCCTGTCCGTTCTTATGCTCGGGAAAAACATAGACGTCGATCGGATGCTTCAGGTAGCGATAAACCACTACGGCCACGGGCCGATGATCGATATAGTCCAGCCGCCCGCCCACCAGCGCGAAGCCCGGACCGGCAGGATCGATCACCGGCGGCGCATAGTCGATCTTGCCGTTGAACCACGGTTTGACGGTGTGCTTATCGCTGGAGATCACATCGATGGCGCGGTCCGACAGCAACGCGCGCACATGGCTCGACACGATCTCCTGCGCGACCGGCGAACCCGTCGTCAAGCGTGGCACGGCCTGTAGCCAAAGCACCGCGCCAAGCACGATCGCCGACAGACTCGCGCCTGCGAATGCGCCGCCAAAGAACGATCCGCGTCCTGCAAGCGATAAGCCCCAACCTCTCGATTGCGAGCGCCGCTCGGGCAAGCGGTCACGCTGTTGCGCACGTTCCTGCGCCTGCGCTTCTTCACGCACGCGCGCCACGACCTGCGCACGCAAATGCACCGGCGCACGTTGATAGAGCGATCCATCGGAAAGCCTCGTCTGGAGCGAGGCGGTGTCGTTATTTTCCATTTCCCGACTCCTCGGCTTGACCCGGACCCGTGCGACGCACGAGCCTCACATTCGGCTTGTCCTGTCCTTGCGCCGTGCGCACCGCCCCCGCCAGCATCTTGCGGCCGCGCGCCAGCCTCGACATCACCGTTCCGATCGGCACGCCTGTCACAGCGGCCACTTCCTTGTAACTCATGTCTTCCAACTCACGTAATACGAGCACTTCACGAAATGCAATCGGCAACGCTTCCAAAGCGCGATGCACAAGATGAACTTCATCACGGCGCACGGCAAGCGTTTCGGGATCGGCGCCGGCTTCGTCGGACCAACCCGGCAAGGCTTCGTCGCCGCCGATTTCTTCATCATAGGGCGTGGCGTCCGCGAAATTCACGCGTCGCCGCCATTCCGTGAACCATGTATTGCGGACGATGGCCAGCAGCCACGCCCGCGCATTGCTGTCCTCCTTTTCCTCGAATCCGCCGAAGAAACGAAACGCGCGTAAATACGCTTCCTGCACGACATCGTCCGCGTCGCTCGCATTGCCGGATAACCAGCGCGCGAGGTTATACGCGGCATCCAGATGCGGCACCACGAGCGCCTCGAAACGCGCGTGCAATGCCTCGCCCGCCCCGCCTGAATCGCGACGCGCGGACTTCTCTTCTCTCGACCGGCCTGGCCACATCGCGCGGGTCTCCTTTTAAACGGATATCGAATCGGGCGGCGCATTGAATTGCTTTGCACCCTTGCCCTCCATTACGCCCGACTCAACGGCTTTATTCCCGTATTTTTCCGCCAATTCAAAAAATTTAGCGGGAATATCGCGCCCCTTTAGCCGGTTCGATGGACGAATGCCGAAGCGTCGCAACAGCAACGCCGACTGCACCGGCCTTGCGCTCATGTTCCGTGCCGCCATGCGCGCCTTAGCTCTAGGAATTTTTTCATCGAATGCGGCCGCCATCGAACTCATGAGCCTAAAAAGGGAATTGCCATGAACAACGATATACACGATGAACTCGACGAACACGGCAAAAGCCGCCGGACCGCGCTCTCATGCATGGCATGGGCCGGTGCGGGCGTGTTGTGGACCATTAGCGGCGGTGTGCCGATGTCGAAAATCATTTCGTCCGCCGATGCCGCCGAAGTCAAGACAAACTCATTCAGTTTCGTGCAGATCAGTGACAGTCATATCGGCTTCAATAAAGATCCGAATACGGAACCGACCAGCACGCTCGAAGAAGCCGTCAAGCGTGTAGGCACCATGAAACAGCGCCCTGCCTTCATGATTCACACGGGCGATATCACGCATATGTCCAAGCCCGCGCAATTCGACACGGCCACGCAGATCATCGGCGCGGCGGGCATGCCGGTGCATTACGTCCCGGGCGAACATGACGTTCTGGTCGAAGACGGCAATCCATTCTTTGACCGCTTTTCCGAGCAATACGGCAAGGGCAGCAATCGCCATTGGTACAGCTTCGATCAGGGCGGCGTGCATTTCATCGGCCTTACCAACGTGATCGATTTGAAGGGCGGCGGATTGGGTTTTCTCGGCGATGCGCAACTCGCATGGCTCAAGGCCGATTTGCAGGGACGTTCGAGCAGCACGCCCATCGTCGTCTTTGCGCACATTCCTTTATGGGCGCTTTATCCGCAATGGGGCTGGGGCACGGATGACAGCGCGCAGGCGCTTGCCATGCTCAAGCGCTTTGGTTCAGTGACGGTTTTGAATGGCCACGTTCATCAGGTGGCGCAAAAAGTGGAGGGAGAAATGCGTTTCTATTCGGCGATGTCCACCGCGTTCCCGCAGCCCTCGCCGGGCGATCCCGCAGGCCCCGGACCGATGAAGGTGCCGTCGGATAGATTGCGCTCGATGCTGGGCTTGCGTGAAGTCACGCATGTGCGCGGACATGAACAACTCGCAGTCGTGGACACGGCGCTGGCCGTGGCCCAATCATGAACGCGACCATGCTCGCGAGCTATGTCTCGCCATCCAATCTCAGGCTCGTCGCACTCAAGGTCATGCGTCAGGCAGCGCTTGCGCTCGTGGTCAAAGGCGTGATCGGCATCATTCCCACCGCTTGCGCCGAGGAACCTGCAAAACAAGTCGTGGCGATGAATGCGCCGACTATCGGCATCGATAACTTCGCCTTTAGTCAGCCTACCGTCACGGTTCCGGTAGGGACCAAAGTCACGTGGGTGAATCATGACGACATGCTGCATACCGTGGCCGATGAAGGCAAATCGTTCAAGTCGGACCCGCTCGACAGCGGCGACAGTTTCTCGCATGTATTCGACAAGCCGGGCACGTATAAATACTTTTGCTCGCTTCATCCGCACATGCAGGGAACGATCGTCGTGCAGTAAATTGCTTAAGGCGCGGCACTAAGAATCTTTAGCCACGCGCCTTGGCAATTGCGCTTAAATTGCCTTCGCCAAAGCCATGATGACCGCGACGTTCGACTATTTCGAAGAACATGTCGCCCGGCGATCTCTCCACGAAAATCTGTAGAAATAGCTGCGGCGTGCCGTCCGGCAAGATCTCGCCATCGACGAGCACGCCGCGCTTGCGCAATTGTTCGATATCGAGTCCGTGACCGGGAAGACGTTCATCGATCTGATCGAAATAGCGCGAGGGCGGTACGAGAAACCGTACGCCGCGTGCGGCGAGCGCATCAACCGAAGCAAAGATATCCGCCGATGCCAGTGCGATATGTTGCACGCCTTCGCCTTCGTGATCGGGCAGATATTGCTGCATGAGGTCCGTGCGATACGTGCCTTCCTCATAAACCGGAATGCGGATCGAACCGCATGGCGACACGGTCACCGCCGAATCCTGCGATACGTGCCAGTCGGGATGCACCTGATGAATTTCCTCGAAGTGCAATACCTGTCCGTAAAAATCCAGCCAGTCGCGTATGCGGCCCGCGCCAACGGTCTGTGTGAAATGATCCACTTCGAGAAGACCCGTGCCGTGTAGATCGCTATTGGCGCCGGCAATAGGACGAAAGTCGATGTCATAGATCGATGCCTCGCCGCTGTTCTTGCCCGGCCAGTGATCGACGAAATAAATATGCGAATCTCCAATGCCTTGAATAGCCGGTATTGCCAATTCATTCGGGCCGATCTTTTCGCCTTCGAAATCCCAAGCACCGAATTCAATGGCGCGTTCATGCGCCGTTTGCGCGTCCATCACGCGAATGCCGATGGCGGCAATGCCCACGCCATGCGATTGCGCGAAGCGCTCGGCAAATGAATCCGCTTCTGCGTTGAGCAAGAAATTCATGCTGCCTTGACGGTAAAGCGTCACGGCCTTGCTGACATGCTGTGCGACAGGCACGAAGCCCAGACGTTCGAACAGGCTTGCCAATTGTTGCGGGTCGGGGCTGGAAAACTCGACGAACTCCAGCCCCGCGATGCCGAGCGGATTGTCGCCGAGTTCGGAATCGGGCATCGCGCGGTTGGAGGAAATGGAGTCGGGCTGGGTCATCGGCTTAGGTCCTCGATATTGTACGAACTGGTTCACGGACGGGAAATTACCATGACCGCCGCTGTCCGTGCGCCTTGCTTATCGTCACTAGAGTAGCGAAAGCGCGTCGTTCGTGTCAAAGCCGGGGATACTGCTGTCTTTCAGCTTCAAGCCGCGAGACGTTGCGCGGACATCGCCGGACGCCTTGTTTCCTGCGGGAAAACGTTCCACGAGCCATCGTCGTGCCTGAAGAAAAGGATCACGACCGGACCGCCCGCATGGGGCATTTCGATACAAACATAGCGCATGCCCGTGACGTTCGAACGGCACAGCCGCACGACACGCGCCGGATGAGCGGCACTCGGCGCAAGCCATTTTTCAACGGCACGGTGCAATGAGTTTTCAGTGGTTTGCATGACGGGCTCCTTCGTTCGCTTAGCGATGGTTCAGGCGGCAAGCACGGCCGCCGCATTGGCGCGGCGACGTTGTGCGGCCAGATAGGCGCGCGCGAGTCCCGTCACCGCCTGAAGCGCGGTACGCGGATTCGCGAAACAGGCGCGCACTTGCTGGCTGCGCGCTTCACCATGCAGGCACCATGAAACGAAGTGCTCGCAGTTATTGGTCAGCAGGCGATAGCTGTCTTCGCCGAGACGGGCATGGGCGCGACGCACGGCGTCGAGACCGGTGAACTTAGCGGCAGCGTTTTGGCGAATCGTTACTTCATGACCGCCCGCGAATTGCGAGAGCGTGACTTCTTCGACGGGGCCGCGATGCAGCGACTTCGCAAAGCCGGCGTAATGAATCACCATTCCATTGCCCACATAAAGACCGTGGTGGTCATAACCGCAGCGGCGCGTGACGAGCTCGGTGCCGGGCGCCGGTTCGTCGTCGATCGAAAGGATCGAATCGCGTTGCTGGTTGGTGTTCATGGCTCGCTCCGTTTTTTGTTCGGTTGATGGCGCCGGAGTGTTTGTTTGGCGCCTTGTTGCGAAGCCAATTGCAGGTTTCTTGCCAGGGTTTGTAAGTCGTTGAATTCAATGTGATTGGTTGTATTCCGAGGGCTAATGATGCTTCGATATGTGCGGTTCTGGCCGACATGATTTTTGCCCTATATGTTGGCTTCTTAGCGTCACTCTTAACGGCTAACCATGAGGACAAATGTGTTGGTCCTAAACCGCCCTGCGACTCGACAAAGTCGGTGCATATCCAACTCATTCGGACGCGTTGCGAGGCGGCTAAAGGCGCTAAAGCACGCCGCTAAAGGTCGGCTAAGGAATCGGGCTTGTAGACGAATAAGTCG
Organism: Caballeronia sp. A2-2; assembly: GCF_057612605.2. NCBI lineage: Bacteria > Pseudomonadati > Pseudomonadota > Betaproteobacteria > Burkholderiales > Burkholderiaceae > Caballeronia > Caballeronia sp. A2-2. Next base: position 803,430 of record NZ_CM172588.1, read on the forward strand.
GCATGGCCCTTGCATTGAGTTCATGCGTCAAGCCTGCAAAACCAAACCGGAGAACCGACATGAGCAAGATCACCATTACCGATCTCGAACACGACCGCGATCTTGATCGCGAGGCAATGTGCGCATTGAGCGGCGGCGGCGGCGCGCCGTGGGTGTACGGATGGATCACGCCTTATGTGTCAGACCGTCCGCAGTCCGCGCTCGGCGGGGGCGTCGTGAATGTGTACGACATCACGAACAACACCTATAACGCCGGCCAGATGATCAACCAGTTCCAGAATGTGAACGTGAGCAATACGGGCAACAACGCGATTCTCGCGGTCAGCCCGAATGCCATCGCTGCGAACAGCGCGACGTGATGCCGTTCCCGGTGGTAACGACTGTTCGTTGATCGACATTCGAAGGCGTGCGCACGAGCGCACAATGACCGGACCTCGCGCGCTGGTCGCGTCACCCGGCTTACCCGGAGGTTGCCTTGACCTTCACGACCGAATTTCGCTGGACATCCGCTGCGCGCTCCGACGTGGGCTGCGTGCGTCAGATCAACGAGGACGCCGTGCTCGATGCACCCGAGCGTGGCCTGTGGGCTGTCGCGGACGGCATGGGCGGTCACGCCGTCGGCGATGTGGCGAGCCGGATGGTCGTCGATAGCCTGGCCGCCCTGAGCGCCGACAGCAGCGTTGCGGACGCCCGCACACGCTTGCTCGATGTCAACGCCCGCTTGCGCGCGGAGGCCGCGCGGCGGCAGGTGGCGCGCATCGGCAGCACGGTTGTCATGCTGACCGCGCGCGAAGATACGTGCGGTTATCTATGGGCGGGCGATAGCCGCATCTATCTGCTGCGGCGCGGCAAACTCGTGCAATTGACGCGCGATCATAGCCATGTCGCGGAAATGAAGGCGCGTGGAGAATTGACGGCGGAAGAAGCGCTGAATCATCCGGCGGCGCATCTCATCACGCGGGCAGTCGGCGCGCTCGATGTGCTGGAACTCGATGAAGACGCCATTCATGTGAGCGACGGCGATACTTTCCTCCTATGCAGCGATGGTTTGTCGAATTACGTCGGCGAAGAAGAAATGGCTTGTGAACTTGCTGAGGATAATTGCGAGCTTGCCGCGCAGAATTTGCTTGAGCTCGCGTTGAGGCGTGGGGGGCGGGATAATATTTCTGTGGTCGTTGCGCGCGCCAAGGATGCGATGAGTGAGGAGAAGACGCAGGTTAATCCCGGGGTGTGAGTTGTGTTTGCCGGTTGTTGGTTATATGTCGTGCAAGGGGCTGCTCTTGTTTGGGCTTTTATTGCAGTAGCCGCCTCCCCGGCGGGGGGGTAACTTTCTTTGCTGCTGCAAAGAAAGTCACCAAAGAAAGCAGCTTTTTAAACCATGCACGATGGCTGGAATGTGTGGTCTGAATTAACGATACAGTGGCCGCAATAGGATGTCCCACGGTTCGTTAAGCGCATGGGCAACCTAGCGATTGCGTGCTCGAATTCTTTAGCGTTAGTGGAGCGCGTTCATTCTTTCGGCCATGCGCTACGCGCGCCGAGAGCTTTAGAACGGAACCCCGCAGTCTATAAGCGCCCAGCCACATCACACTTCCCCGCAAGATTGCTATTCGGTCCTACCTTGGTTAGTGCTCCGACTAAAAGGTGACATGCGTTGGTGTGCACGCTTTGCCCGGAAGCACTTACCAAGGTAGGGCCCAATGGGAGAGGTGCGATGTGGTGTGATGTGGCTGGGCACTCATACGCTGCGGGATTCCGTTATTACGTTCTCGGCGCGCGCAGCGCATGGCCGATTGAATGACTGCGGTCCACATAGACTAGAGAGTTGGAGCGCGTAATCGCCAGGTTGCCTAAGCGGCTTGTTAAGCGTTGAACGTCCTATTGCGGCCACTGTATCGTTAATTCAGGCCACCCTCTCCAGCCATCGTGCATGGGGGTAAAAAGCTGCTTTCTTTGGTGACTTTCTTTGCAGCAGCAAAGAAAGTTACCCCCCGCCGGGGAGGCGGCTACTGCAATAAAAGCCCAATCAACAGCAGCGCTTTGCACGAAAGCACTCTCCATCAGATCGAGCGCTGCCGCCTACATATAACTCTATTAATTCCCTTTACTCTCCCTAGCCGCCGCACGAAAATCCTTCGAATGCAACCCATGCTTCTTAAGCAGCATTTGCAAATGCGACCGGTTCATCTCATAGCGCCGCGCAAGTTCCGCCACGGTGCCGCCCGTCTCCTGCAAGCCGCGCTCAAGAAACGCCCGCTCCGCTTCATCACTTGCGACACGCTTGGCCTCGCTAAGCGAACTCGCCGTGGCAATGCCATTCGCGGTGGCCGAAGGGCCGCCCATGGCCAAAGACAACGAAGACGTGGGCCGTATGTCCACCGGCAAATGGTCGATGTCCGCCATGTCGCCCGCCAGACACCCGAGCCGATAGACCACATTGCGCAATTCGCGGATATTGCCGGGATAATCGTAATTGCGAAGAAAGTCACGCAAGCGCGGCGAGAGTTTCACCGGTCTGCGTTTGAGCGTTGCCGCCGCCTCATCGCCGAAATAGGAAAGCAGAAGCGGAATTTCGTCACGCCGTTCACGGAGCGCAGGCAAGGTCAAATGAATCACGCTCAGGCGATAGAACAAGTCTTCCCGGAAGCGCCCTTCCTCGCAGAACTTGCGCAGATTGCGATTGGTCGCCGCGACGATACGCGTATCGACCGCAATGGGTTCATCGGAACCCACGCGCTGAATTTCGTGCGCTTCGAGCACGCGCAAGAGCTTGACTTGCCCCGATAGCGGCAATTCGCCGATTTCATCGAGAAAGATGGTGCCGGTATGCGCGCTTTCGAATTTCCCCTTGCGGTCATTCGTGGCGCCCGTGAACGCACCCTTTCGATGTCCGAACAATTCCGATTCGAGCAGATTGTCTGGAATGGCACCGCAATTCACGGAGATATAGGGCTTATCCGCGCGCGAACCGTTCGCGTGAATGACTTTCGCCATGAGTTCCTTGCCCGTTCCGCTTTCGCCGTCGATCAACACGGGAAGATCGGTTGGCGCGGCCTTTTCGGCAATTTCGAGCGCTTCCAGCAGTTTGGGGTTATCGCCGAACGTGCCTTCGAAGACGAAGCTGCGTTCGATCAACGCCTGCCTTCGTGCGCCGGAAGTCATGTCACGTCGCGGCTCCGAAGCGGCCGCCTGAACGAAACGCTCCTTATGCGAAAGCTGCATGACTTCATCGCGCAAGGAACTTGCTTGCCGCAAGAGCTTTTCGATCTCAGGGCGTTCGAGCCGTGATGTCCAGCGCAGCGTCGAACGCAAAATCTCGATCTTCTCGATCAGCCCCGCATACGAAATGGCGGATGCGGGTGCGCTGTTTTCACTTTCGGGTTGGTCGAGTATTTTCATGCTGCGCTCAGTTGCTTCTGCACGAGTTGGTAATACATGCCTTTACGCGCGACGAGTTCGTCGTGCCTGCCCTGCTCGACGATGCTGCCTTCGTAAAGCACCAGAATCTTGTCGGCGCGCATGATCGTCGAAAGTCTATGCGCAATGATGACCGCCGTGCGCCCTTTGAGAATTTCCTGCATGTTGCCCAGAATATTGCTTTCCGATTGTGTATCGAGTGCGGACGTGGCTTCATCGAATACGAGCAGACGCGGGTCGTTATACAGAGAACGTGCAATGCAAAGCCGTTGAATCTGCCCGCCTGACAAGCCTACACCGCGTTCGCCCACGACTTGCTCATAACCCAAAGGCATCTTGACGATGAACGCGTGCGCATCCGCCATCTTGGCGACTTCCTCGATACGCTTGCGGTCCGGCGCTTCATCGCCGCTTGCGATATTGTCGGCAATGGTGCCGGAAAACAGCAGATTGCTTTGCATCACATAGCCGATCTGCGCGCGATAAAAACCCTTGTCGATCACGTTGAGATCATAACCGTCTACCGTCATCTTTCCTTCGGTCGGCGCATAGAAACCCACCAGCAATTTAGCGAGTGTCGTCTTGCCCGAACCGCTACGTCCCACTACCGCGATCAATTCTCCCGGCTTGATATCGAAGCTGATGTTTTCGAGCACATAAGGCGTCTCGCCCTCACCATAACGGAAATACACACCGTTGAAGCTGATTTCGCCTTGCAGGTCGGGCAGCATGACGCGCTGTTCCATGTCCGATGGCTTTTGTTCGGGTTCCATGTCGAGCACATCGCCCAAACGTTCCATTGCAACGCCGGCATCGTTGAGCAGGCTCCACAAGCCGATCAAACCCATCAGCGGCGACAGCACGCTGCCCATGTACGCATTGAACGCAATCAATTGGCCAATGCTCAATTCACGCACGAGCACGAGATTCGCGCCGACCCAAAGCACCGCGATGGTGGTGCCCGCATTGAGCAATTGACTGCATAGACCCACCCCGATATTGAAGCGCTGCGACTTGTATTGCAATTCGAGTGACTTGGCGTATTTCTTTTCCCACTTTAGACGCACGGCACGCTCGATACCCATGCCCTTCACGGTTTCCACGCCACCCAGCGCTTCCATCAAGTAAGAGCGCGCGTCCGTGGCGGTAGAAAAAGTTTCACGCGCATTTTGTTTGATGCGCGGCGTGGCAAGCACGGTCAGCGCCATCATCGGAATGACAAAGGCGATCAGTACCAGCGTCAGCTTCACGTTATAGAGAAACATGATTGTGAAGTAGATAAAGATCATCAGCAGATTCAATACCGTGGTCACGGTGGACTCGGTAAGAAACGCGCGGATCGTGTGATTCTCCTGAAAGCGCGCGAAGACATCGCCCGTCTTGCGTTTGGCAAAGAAACTGAATGGCAGCGAGAACGTGTGTTTGAAGAAGCCCGACATCATCGCGAAGTCCATGTTGCGCACCATGAAATTCGCGAGATACGCGCGGATCGTGGACATCAACTGAGTGAACACACTGGAAATGATGAGGCCCGCAATCAATACGTGCAGCAGGCTCACGTTCTGATGCACGATCACGCCATCGAGTATGTTCTGGACGATGAGCGGCGGTATCACGCCGAGCACCTGAATCACGAAGGTCGCCAGGAACAAATGCAGCAGAATCTTTTTATACGGCTTGAGATAGCCGACAAAACGTATCCACGGCGAACGCGATACACTCTGTGCGGCAAGATCCTGCGCAGGCGTGAAGAGCAGACACGTGCCGCTCCAGCCGCGCTCGAATTCGCCCACCGTCATCTTCTTGAAACCGACGGCCGGGTCCGCTACCCACACGTTTTCCTTGGAAACGCCATAAACAATGATGTAGTGATAGCCTTCCCAATGCGCTATCAAAGGCAATTCGAAACCACGCAGCGATTCGATCGAACATTGCACGCCGCGCGTGGTAAAGCCGAGTGATTCACCCGCACGCGCAAGCGAATCGAGCGTTGCGCCCTGCGTGGTCACATTAGCCAATTCACGCAGCTTGCCTAGCGTCATGCTGATGCCGTAGTGACGACAGATCATCGCAAGACAGGCCGCGCCGCAATCCATTTCCTCCGCTTGCTCGATCCACGCAAAGCGCTTGAGAACGCGCTCGCCCAGTTCGGGCTTGCTTTGCAAATCGAGCATCGCAGGCAGCTTACGGCGCTCGGATAATTTCTTTTGACGCTGTAGCTCGCGTTCGCCGAAGCGAATGCGTTCTTCGAGCACTTCACGCAGCTTGACGTTGCGCTCGATAATGAAATGCACTGTCTTTTCAGGGATCACGAGCAAGCGCGTATCGACATTTGCAATAGCCGACGCCATTTGCTCCTGTCGCATCACGCACGCTTTCTCGCCGAATATCTCACCGGGGCCGAGCGTGGCCAGCACGTGCTCCGTGCCGCCTTCTTCGCGCACGATCCGCACTTCGCCTTGCCGCACGACATAAAGCCGGCGATCTTCGCGCGAGTCCTGCTTGAGAATTTCTTTTCCCTCGCCCACGCGCTTGACGCCGACGCTACGCACGCATTCTTCCAACTCCGCACGATCCAGCTTGCCACGCAAATCGAACAGCGCAGCCACGAAGCCGCCCGCCGACGCAATGGCGACAAAACTCGTAACGAACGCCAGCGCGGCAGGGTTCTTAGCGATTACCGGCTCGATGACCTGACGCGGAATGAACAATACCTCCGTCTTACCCGATGACCGCACCGACGATTCATGCCGATAGTCGCGCAGCATGGCAATATCGGCGAACGTCTCGGGCGCCTTCTTCACGCCCATGCTGATTTCTTTTCCGTGCTCCTCGGTAAAGACACGCACCGAACCCGCCTTGACGATATACAGGCCATCGGCCGCATCGCCCGCATTGCACACGGTTTCGCCAAAGCCATAACGGCGCGACTCCGCATGCTCGGCCAACTGCCCGATCTCCTCGCGCGTGAAAGGCGAGAGAATTTCGACTGTCGCGAGAAAGTCGGCCGGCGAGTCCAGATTCGATGGAGCGTCCATGTCGTGTCGGTTTTCGTGTTCTGGTTATCGAGCTTCGATCACGTGTTCCTGAGCGCGCGCGACCATCCATTCGTCGCGCAGCAAACGCCTTATTTCAGCGGTGACGTCTTCATCGAGCGAGGCGGGATGCTTGGCCGTCACGGCGAATATCTCGTACGACGAACCATCCACGGACATGAACGGTCCGAGCAAATCGCCCGGTTCCGCATTGAATACCTTGGCTTCGATCTCGGGCTTCATTTGCCCGCGCATCACCCGGCCGATGACGCCGCCCTGATCGCGCGTGTCGGCAATCGAGTGCTCACGCGCCATCTCTGCAAAGCTATCGGGGTCGTCATTGAGATACGAAATCATTTCCTTGGCGCTGCCTTCGGTGTCGAGCAGGATATGACTCACTTCGATGCAATCGAATCTCGGCGAATTCAATTGAAAATACTCTTCGACCTCGCGCTCGGTGCCGACACGTTCGAGCATCTTTTCCTGATAGAGCGTGTCGGTAATGAATGTCTCGAATTCATCGAGGCTCACGTGCAGCGCATCCAGATAATTGTTCATATCCGCCGCGCGATGCAGCCCGCGAATGCGGCGGAACTGATCGGCGCGCGTCTGAATTTCATCGTCGCTCAGCTTGATGCCTGACTTCTTCGCAGCGCGTACGGTCAGCTTGTCGCGCACCAGTTGTTCGATGAGGCTATCGAATTGTCCATTCAACTTGAGAAGCCTGAGCAATTCTCCGACGTCGATCACTTCGTCGTCGATACGCACAATCGCCGTCATGTCGTTCTCCATCCGTTTTATGAATCGTTTAACAGCCTCATTTCGTTCCCGCCAGCGCTGTCGCGCTAGCCCGCCACATCACGGAACGGGTCGAGGCCCAGATCGATCAGCCTCCGCTCGCGCACGACAATCTCGGCGGTTGCCGTCATGCCGTAGCGAAGCGGATATTTCGTATCGGCCACCTGGTAGTAATCGCGATCCAGCGTCACGCGACCCTCGTATACCGGTTGCTTGGTGGTCGGGCTGGGCTTGGTCGTGGGTGAGATGAAGGCAAGCGTGCCGTCGATCACCCCATAACGTTGATAAGGAAATGCATTGAATTTGAGCTTGACGTGTTGGCCTTCGCGCAGGAAAGCGCGATCATGCTCGGCAATTTCGATCTTGAGAACCGAGCGCGCATTGGCTGGCGCAATGCCGCCGAGTGGTGTATTAGCCTGAATCTTGTCGCCCGGCTGCGTCGAGGTCACATCGGTTACAACGCCCGACACGGGCGCGAGAATGAGCAGGAAATTGTCCTTATCAATATTCTCGAACTTGATGCGCGCGGCGGCATCCGCGACCAATCGCGCTGTTTGCAATTGCAGGCGCAATTTGTCTTCGGTGCTCGCAACTTCGCGCATCGACGATTCATATTGCAAACGCAGGTTAGTGGCTTCCTGTCCGCTCGTTTCCAGTTGCGCCTTGGCCTGAGTGAATTCATGGCTCAGTCGAAAGTCGAGTTCGGCGAGTTTCGACTGCTCCACGCGATAAGCGCCATCCGCTTCGAGATAAGCATTGCGCTTGGATTCGACCTGCGCTTCCGACACGCCGCCACCGCCCGGCAACGCAAAAAGTCTTTGAAAGCGATCGAGTTCGGTCTTGGCCGCGTCGCGCGCACGGCGGGCGTTTTCCATCAGGCTGCGCTCCTCTTGCAAACTCGCTTTCTGACCTTCTGCGAGCTTGCTGGTGCCTTCGGTCACCCGTTGCTGATGCTGATGCTCCTCCACTTCCATCTGCACCTTGAGCGCGGCTATCTTGCGCTCCATCAAAAGTTTCTTCTCGGGAAACTGCTTCCATTCGCGCTCGGCATCGTCGAGCTTGAGTTGCGCTTCTAACGCGTTGGTTGCCGCCTCGATTGCGCCTCTTGCATTCAGACGTGCGACCACGTCGTCCTTGCGCACGGGCTGGCCTTCCGCGATATAGAGATCAGAGAGTTCTCCGTCTATAGGCGTATAGAGACGCCTCACTTCCGACTCAGGCGCGAGCGTGCCCTGCGCCGTCACCATGACGTCGGCGTGACCGATGAAGGACCACAGGACGCCCGCGATAACCAACGCCACCAGCGTCAATACAACTGTCTGAGCGAGCTTGAGCGGTTCGGCCGTCAGAATGGAAATGCCTTCCACGCCGTGGTCGCCCAGCGCTTCCGAAAGCGGTTTGAGTTGCACGTCGCGTTTCACTGGGCCTGTCCTCCACCGATCAAAGCGAGCTTGGTCTTGAGCAGCGCAGGCTCCAGCACCATGCGCAAGTCCTGCAACGAGCGACGCTGCAAATCCGCTTCCGTGCTGATCTCATTCACGAGCGCGGCCCATTTGGCCTGGTCCGCTGCGTCGTCGGCCTTCGTTTGCCGGAAGATACGCATGCCGCGCGTGGCGGCGTCTTCCGCATCCGACAGCAGGCGCGCCTGCGTGCGGAAAGAATCCGATATACCCGATTCGAGCCGCTGCGATCCACCAATGCCACCGTTCGTTCGATATTGCGTCCATGCCGTCTGCGCTTGCGTCATCAACCCTTGCGCGCGCGCGATTGCCTTGCCCTTTATCGCGGCCATTTCCGGTGCGACTGCCTTGACGAAATACGCGTCGCTTTGCATATCGAGCATTTCATAGAAAGATAGCAATGCGTCTTCATAAGTCTTGCTGCCGCGTGCCTTTTGCAAACCGGCGAATTGCGTTGCCACGGCGTTCTTATGCGCGAGTTCCTTTTGCACCAAAGGCGACCACACGCCTTGCGGCAGCTTTTGCAAACCGTCGATGGCCTGTGCCGTGCGCCCGTTGTTCCAGGCATCATCGACAGTCGCGTATTGAGCGAGCACCTCGGCGCCAGGCAGTTGCGTCGTGCTCATCTGCTGGAATTTCTCTTGAAATGGCGGCGTCGAAAAACTTATTTTTCTTAGCGATGCAGCAAGCGGCGCGAGGCTCGTTCCATTTGTATCGCGCCGCAAGGCCGTATAGTTGTCGAGGTCGGTGCGCACGCGTGCAAGACCATCCAGACGCGGATATTTATCAGCGTATTCCTTGAGCGTCGCATTGATCGCATCGACATCATCCTGTGCGAGGTTCTTGGCGACACTGGCATTCAACCGCTCTATCGCGGCGAGATAAACCGAATCGTCGCTTTGCAGTTTGCGCAAGTGACTCAGCGCCAGCGCATAAGGATCACGGAATTCGGGCACATAGCCCGCGATGCGGTCGAGGTCGCGCTGATGGCCTGCTGCATCCGCTTCCCAATGCTTGAGAATTGCGCCGATGCGTGCTTCGTCCTGATACATGCGAATAGGCGCCTGCGCACCGCCGCGACTCGCGACGAACGTCTCCAGTTTGCCGATCCATTCGAGTTCATCGAGAAGCGAATGGACATCGGTATTGTTTTCGCCTAAAGCCTTCATGTGCGCGAGAATCGCATCGGCCTGAGATGAATCGCCTTTGCGCAGTGCGGCGAGCCACGGCGGCACATTGGCCTTGAGCAAGGCTTCGGTATTCATCGCGACAAAACGCATGTCTTGCGGATGCGTCTTGAGATAGTCATTCGTCAGCGCAGCCGCTTTGGCGTAATCGCCGCGTTCCATCGAAGATTTGGCGTCGCGCTCCGACGAGCCGCTATAGAAAAGCGCCGCGCCTCCGGCCAGCACGAGAACAAGCGCACCGGCAAGCACCATGCGCGTGCGTTTCGCGCCAATGCGTTCATCTCCGCCAAAGGCCGTATTCAATTCCGACAAAAACAATGAGACCTTGCCGCGCCTGGCTTTAGACGTGTCCTTGGCTTTAGCTTGATCCGGCGTAGGTTGCGCCTCTTCATTGACTTCGTCTTCGCGCGCCGCCGCATGATCGACGCAAAAGATATCCAGAAACGAATGCGCGGAACCTACAAAGGTCGTCTTGTCGGCATCGAATTCTTCATGCGGTACGGCTTGCGCTTCACTCTTCATCATTTCAGTGAGCGTCGATTCACTCTCGTCGCCGCGCGTGCTCACCGTATAGACGAAATGCGATCCGCCGAACGCGACGGTGTCGCCGTTCTTCAATTCCACTGCGGATGCGCCAAGACGTTCCCCATTCACGAACGTTCCGTTGGTACTCCCCAAATCCTCGACAAAAGGCGCGCCCGCCTTGAGAAACACATGCGCATGACGGCGCGAAACGTAATTGACCTGATGAGGGTATTGCTCGCGATAGCGTGCGAAAGTCTCGTCGCTCTTGCTAACGAGAAAAGGGAATTGCATGAGTTCGATGGGTTGCAGACCGAGATCGTCCCGCTGCGGCACAAGCGTGATGGTGAGCGGTTTAAGCGCGACCGCACGGTTTCTGCGCGGCACGAATTGCACGCGATAAGACAGGTGATTGCCAAAGGCGATCTCGTCGTTCTCTCTCAGACGCGCGGGCGTCTCGCGCACCGGCGCACCATTCACGGTCGTGCCGTTCTTGCTGCCGAGGTCCGCGATATAAACGAAGCCATGCTCGATGAAAATGCGCGCATGACGACGCGACAACTGCGCCACGGCGTCAGGCGGCATGGTGTCGAACGGCGCTTCGAGGCGTCCGATCGCGAACAGGTTTTCGTCGATGCGAATATCCACCTGATCGGCTGCCGTGGGCTTGAGCACGACATCGAACGCTTCTCCCACGCTGGGCTTTTTCTCGGCTGTCGGATCGCTCAGGGCCATGTGCATGTCACGATGCCTGTCCAGCCGCTGCCGCGCACGCGCCAGACGATCGTCTGGCGAAGCCGGACACATGGACAGCGTTGCTCGGGACCAAAAAGCGCAGATTCTCGCTTCTCTGGCCGACGAAGTTGACCGCGCCGTTCCTGACGTTTTGCACGAACGGCGGCTTTCGAAAGTTTAAGTCTTGCATGGTCCGAGTCAATTGCGTGGCACTGGCATCAAACGCCATTAGCATGAGTCCGGTTGGCGTATAAGAACGATCGTTATCCTTCGCACTCACGACATTTAAGCTAAAGCTTCAGGAATTAGCCCTTGCTTGCGCTCTGCACGTCCACCGTGGGCCAGCCGCCGCCGAGCGCTTTATATAAGGTCACGGTGTCCGACAGAATCTGCTGATGGTTGGCGAGCAAGGCCAATTGCGCGGCGAGCAACGTCCGCTCCGTTTCGAACACTTCCAGTTGCGAGATCACGCCTTCTTTAAGCTGTGCGTCCACTTGCGCGGCGACAATGGTCAAATGCTCGACTTCCTGCTGCAATTCCGCGCGCTGCTTCGTATGCGAATCGAGATTGACGAGTGCGTTTTCCACTTCCTCGAAAGCACTCATCACCGTGCTGCGGTATTGCTGTTCCGCCACCGTGGTCTGTGCTTCCGTGGTCTTGACGCGCGCACGCACGCTCGGATCGAGAATCGGAATATTGATGCTCGGCATGAAGCTGAACGTGAAGGCCTTGAGTAAATCCGTTAGTTGGAAGCTCGCGCTGCCGCCGCGACCTGTCAAGCTGATGGTCGGCAATTGCGCGAGCTTGGCCTGCCCCACGAGGTCATATGCTTCCAGCACGCGATACTCAGCCGCGATGAGATCCGGGCGACGCGCAAGCAATTGAGAAGGCAAACCCGCCGGAACCGGAGGCACCTGCACGCGCTTTTGCAAATGCCCGTCCGGCACCTTGAAGCTGCCCGCCGGCACGCCGATCAACGTAGCCAGCGCGTTGTCGCCGAGATCGCGCGAGCGCTGCAATTCCAGTAGATCGCGCGTCAGTCGATTCAATTCAGCGCGTTGCGAAAGCACTTGCGTGTGGGGCACGAGACCGTTCTTTTCCATGCCGCCGTAAATGGTGAGGATCTGCTGATTCGTTGCGATATTGCGTTTCTGCTGGTCGATCTGATCGTCGAACTGAAGAATCTGGAAGTACGTGGTCGATACGTTGGACACGAGTTCGAGATAGCCCGCACGCCAGTCCGCCTCGGTCGCGCGAAACTCCGCCTTCGATGCCTGCACGCCCTTCTCCACGGCACCCCAGATATCGATGTCCCAATTCACTTGCGTGCCGACGTTGTATTGCTTGGAGAACGTCTGCCCCGTCACTTTCTGGAAGCTCGCGCCCGCACCCAGATCCATCGACGGCAATGCGCCCGCACGTGCTTCGCCGATCTGCGCGCCGGCCACCTGAATGCGCGCCGCGAGCACTTTAATGTCGAAGTTAGAACCTATTGCGCGCTCGACGAGCGAGTCGAGATAGGGGTCCTGAAACTGCTTCCACCAGTCGGGCGCGATCGTGTCGGATGCCGCGACCTTCACCGTGTCTTTGGTCGTATAAGCGGTCTTTTCAGGCGTATCGGGACGTTGATATTGCGGCACCTTCACGTCGAAGCAACCCGCGAGCAGCGAAGCCGCGCACAGCCCGGAAGCCGTGGCGATGATCCGGCGCGTCATATATCCGCTGTTCGGTACGACATGGACGCGCAACGATGGCAACAAGGCTCGCACGATCTCACTCCCGGCGCATTCGCACCGACGATCACAGTTGATTGAACGGACACGCCGCACCGTCATCGACTCTTTCAGTCAATCACAAGGCGTCATGCGGGTCCATTGGGATTTCGTCACTTGGCTTGCGTGCCATTGAGCACGCAAGCCGTCGTGAACCGGTCATGACCCCTCTCTCGGGAAAAGCGGTCGACCGTGCCGTCCGCTTGCGCGGGCGGATAACGCGACGAAGCTCCCCGTGCCTCGCCTTTCCTGCATTGATGCTCTACCGACCTTCGTTCGCTTTTATTTCCGCGAACGACTGTTTGTCTGTGTAGAGCATTCAATGCACAGGATATGCCAGGCATACCGTTTAATGCACTGTCTCCTGCTTGTTCTTTTATTGATAAGGCTTTGAGGCCTTCTCGATAATTAATCAGTTTATTCAAGGCTTTTTAATAGGATGCATTAAGACAAACACTTCCTATTGCATGTGTTGGTTCCCATGCGACAGGGATTTCGAAGACCTTTACGCGTGTGCCGTCCTCCGTCAAAAGTCACGGACTTCACAAGACACGGGGAACAATTCAATCGTCAATGCGCGATCGCTCGCGCGTTCATCTGACGTAAATCGTTATCTTCTTCGAGTACACCGGCGGGTTGTGCGGCACGTGCATGTCATCGCCCATCAATAGCTGAAGCGTGTGCTTGCCCGGCGGAAGTTCGACCAGCGTCTCGGTCTCGCCCGCGCCAAAATGCAGGTGATTGCGGTCCGATGGAATCTCTTTGTCCATCGGAGGAAGATCCACATCGATCAACAAATGATGGTGGCCGGTGTTTGGAAACTTGACGCCTCTGGGCGCGACACCCATATAGCGCAAGCCGAACCACACCTTGATCGGCTTACCCGCGGAGAACGTCTGTCCGTCATTGGGGTAACCGATATAGGCATAGGCGTTCGCGGGTGCAGGCGTGGGTCCGGCAAAGGCCACATGCGTGAACGCAAACGCTGTCGCGCAGGATGCCGCGAGCAGAATGGAACGTGAAAGCGCGCGCGCGCCGGCAATGGGATTTCTCATGTCTTGCGTCCTTGGCTTTAGCGTCGCGGATGCGCGGACATCACCGCGCTCAGGCCTTCACCGTGATCGTGATCTTCTTGGAATACACCGGCGGATCATGCGGCACGTGATTGAAATCGCCCATCAGCAATTGAAGCGTGTGCTTGCCCGGCGACAACTCGATGCGCGCATCCGTTTCGCCCGCACCGTAGTGCAGATGATTCCGGTCCGAGGGGATTTCCTGATCGAGCGGCGGCAAGTCTGTATCGATCAACAAGTGGTGATGCCCCACGTTAGGCATGTCGATGCCTTTGGGACACACGCCCATGTTGCGCAAACCCATGCGCACCCAGAGCTTGCCGCCTGAAATGACCGCGCCATCGGGCGGCCAGATAATGTAGGCCTCGGCGCTTGGCGGCGCTGGAGTGCGCGAACGCTGCGCCGCCGAGAAAGAGGAATCTGCGGCTACTGCGGCAAGCGACGCCAGCGCACCAAGCACGGTTCTTCTTAGCATGTTATGCATGCCTCTCGATGATGATGATGATCGTGGACAAGGCAATCAGGCATCCGATATGTATGTTGACGCATGCACGAACGTGCCTGGCCAACCGGTTGCCGTTCTCAGATTAGGACGTAACACTAAGAAAAGATATGTGCGCCAGGACGCTTGCGCACGTCCCTTAACGAATACCTCCTAAATGGGGATTAAATTCGGGTCGTACTGCGTGATATTGTTGTTTGTGCTGTTCGAGCACGACCGTCTGGCAGGCGCAGTCGTGCATCACAGCGGGCGTAGACCTCGCCCGCGCAGCCCTGGCGAACGAATGCGCGAGCGTTCGCGCGCCGCCCACCAAGCCATACGGACAGGGTGTGAATATGTGGCGGAACTTACTTATCGCGGGCATGTTCGTGACGATCGGCATCGTGCAGGCGCCTTTGCGCGCGGCACCTGTCATGCTCGAATTCATGCAGTCGGACGCGACGACACAAGGACATCAAGCATCGCAAACGATAAAGCGCCGCGCGCTCGTTATCGGGAATGCGGACTATCTCGCGCATCCGCTAAAGAGTGCGTCGCGTGATGCTGACGACATGAGCCGCGCGCTCACGTCGCTTGGGTTCGATGTCACGAGTCACACGAATCTCAATGAAGCCGACATGCGCCGCACAATCGATGCGTTCATCGAAACATTGGGGCCGCGCGATACGGCTTTTGTCTATTTCGCGGGGCACGGGCTGCAAGCCGATGGCGATGCTCTGCTCGCGCCGCGCGATGTACGTGAAAACAAACCCGCACAGCTCTTGAGCAAAGGCATTGCGTTGAGGAGCATTGTCGATCGCATGGCGCACGGACGGCCAGACGCGGCGAATGTCGTTGTACTGGATATGTGCATGGAGGCGCCGTTCGGCAATATGAATGCGCCTACGCTGCCGCCGCATACGCTCGTGGCTTTCGCGGCAGCGCCCGGTGCGCAGGCATTCGAGAACGATCGCAACGGACGCTATACGTCCTCGCTTTTGAATGCGTTCGAACATGAGCAACGCGCATCTCATGCAAGTTTCGATGCAGCGGCCGCATCGCTTGCGCAAAGCTCGCATGGCACGCAACGTCCGTGGATCGCATCGACGCTCGAACGCGATATGGTGCTGGGCGATATGACATCACCGCTTCACTTGGCCAGCACTGAAGATAACGCCGCTCCGTTGCGCGCACGCGGCATTCTGCCCAAGGACAGCAGCGAGCAGTACGAATTGACCTTCTGGGATTCGATCAAGGACAGCACGTATCCAAGCGATTACGAGGCTTATTTGAAGGCCTATCCTAACGGGCGCTTCGCGACGCTGGCCAAGGCGCGCATCGAACGGTTGCATGCATCGGCTGCAGCTAAGCCTGCTGCATCCGCTCCGATCGCACCCAAGGCCGCGGTAGTGACGCCTCCTGCGCCGGTAGAGAAGCCACGTCCGGCTGTCACCGCGTCCGCGCCTTCTGCTCCTGCTGCCGCAGCGCCGAAGCCCGCAGCAAAGACGGCATCTGGTAACGAAATCAAGGATTGCCCGAATTGCCCGGTATTGATCCCGATCACGTCCGGCTCTTTTTCTATGGGCAGCAACAACGACGATCCCGCCGAGAAGCCGCCGCATCGCGTATCGATTGCGCATCCGTTTGCGATCGGCAAGTACGAAGTCACCATCGAGCAATGGAACGCGTGTGTCGATGCGGGCGCGTGCACGCGCATCGTGCCGGACGCGGAATCGAATGCCGCGCCGCAAGCCAATTCGCCGATGCGCAACGTAAGCTGGGACGATGCGCAGGTGTACGTGACATGGTTAAGCAAAGTCGGTGGCAAGACGTATCGCCTGCCGACCGAAGCCGAGTGGGAATACGCGGCACGCGGCGGCACGCAAAGCACGTACTGGTGGGGTGATCAAATGAAGAAAGGCATGGGCGACTGCAAGGATTGCGGCGATCCGTATCGCCCGGACGCGCCGACGCCGGTCGGATCGTTCACGCCCAATCCCTATGGCTTGTATGACATGAACGGCAGCGTGTGGGAATGGGTGGCTGATTGCTGGCACGGCTCATACAAGGGCGCACCGGGCGATGGCCGGAGTTGGGAAGAGGCATCCTGCCCGGCGCGCGTGATACGCGGCGGATCGTGGCGAGAAGGCGCGGCCTACATGCAATCGGCCACGCGCTTCAAGTACAGCTCCAGCGTGCGGCAATCGCAGAACGGGTTCCGTGTGGCACGCGATCAATGATGCATTTTTTGCGTTATGCATTCTGCATGCAATCACATCGTCACGCGGTACAGATCATCGCCCCGCCGCCTTCACGATGATCTGTGCCTGCGTGTCCCGTTCCATCTGCCTGAGCGCGGTCTGAGCCGCGCGAAAGTCGTCGGGCGTGCACACCTGCTTGTCGAAGCGTGCATCGAGCAGGCGCGTCACCTGAATCGTGTTGGACGACGGATCGAACAGATAGCGTGAGCGGTAGCGGAAGAAGCTGTTGGTCAGCTCAAGATCGTCGGGCACCTCGGTGACCTGCATCACGCGTGGCAAGACAATCTGCGAGACTTCCTCGAATTTTCCGCCGATGCACAAATACGGCTGCGTGCGCGTGCGTTCCGATAACCAACTGCGCGCTTGCGTCGCGATGCCGCCGGACAGACTCGTGAGTGCCGGCAAGGCGGTCGTGCCGGTGGGCCAGACCACGTCGTCCAGCGTGCCGCGCACGGTGGTTTCGAAGGGGCCGCTGGTGGCATCGACATCGCTCGTGGTCAGCGAGCCCGCGCCGCGCAGATTGGTATAACGCAGGCGATCCGCTGCAATCTGGTCGCGCCGCTGGGCCGTCGCCACACGCAAGTGCATGCGCTCCAGTTCCGCGCTATAGCCGCCGTCCTTCACCCAGTATGCAAAATTCGCCACGCCATCCGGCGCGACGTCGATCTGCAGGCGCGCTTCGCGAGAGAGCGCTTCGGTCGCGGGCGTGCGCGCGAGCGTGCCGGAATCGGTCAGCAACGTCGGCCGGTCCATGTCCGCGAGCGGCAGATAGCCGAATTCGACGCTCGACGCCGTGCTGTCCGCGTAAAGATCGAGTTCGGGCATGTAGGTGATGACGTGATTGATCGCACCCGAGCCATAGCCCGGCACGGCGGGCAGCGCGTACACGGAACCCAGCCCGATCAGCGCGGCCTCGTTGCGAATGCCGACCGCATCGAGCAGCGCGCCGTACAGCGCGACGTGGTCCTTGCAATCGCCATAGCGGTTGGCGAGTACGTCCGTCACGCGATGCGGCACGGCGGGACTCTGCCCAATGAACATCGCGACGTAACGAATATTGCGACGCACCCAGTCGTAAAGGGTCTTGGCCCTGGCGCGCGGGTCGGCGTCGTTGCGCGTGAGTGTTTGCGCAAGTTGCAGGATGGCCGGATCGCGCGCGGTGGCATCTGCCGCAGGCTCACGATAGCTCGCGGCGAAGCTCGCATAGTCCGCGAAGGTCGAAACCATCAGACGGTCGCCATACTGCGCGTAGCCCACCGACCCGCTCTCGATGCGCGGATACTGCTCGCGCCGATAATCGAATACATAATGCGTTCGACCATTTGCCGTCCGCGGCGGCTCGGCGATATAGCCGCGCGCATCGGCATGCAGGGGTTTATCTGCCGGCAGATCGAAGACGAGTTTTTGTTCCAGCACGGGCCGCTGGTTCGGCTCCACGTAGTAATTGAATTCCCCCGCGATCACCGGCGTCGACTGGCTCTTGCGGAACCGCAGATGCACGGTCGAGCCCACGCCCAGCGCCGGAAAGATCACCGCGCGCAGCTTGGCGTCCTGAAAGGTCGGCGCGCCCGCCGAGCGCGGCTCCTGAATGTCGCGGATCTGATCGGGCGTTACGTCGTGACGCACGCCGTTGGCATCGACGGAATAGGCTTCGACGATCTCCACCTTCGACACGCTTCGGTCATACCAGACATAACGCTGCGCAATCTCGTCGACACCCGCCGATGTGTTCGCGCGCAGCACGGTGGAATCGTCCTCGGCGACGGAGCCGTCCTGTGCGACCACGAACTCGTGGACATCGCTCACCAGCGTCGATGGCTCGTCGCCCGCGTCGGCGCGCACCGCACCGTGCGCGACGGCCAGCACGAGCGCCAACGCGATGCGCGTATGTTTGCATGCAAAAGACCAGACGGAGCCGTGTGATGTACGCGCCATGATATTTTCGGGACGATCGTGCCGCCATCGTACATGAGCCGGAAATGCAGCGCGTGTCGTGCATGACAGGAACTCGCGCGCGTGCCCTTCGACGAGGAGCATCGGCGCGAACGCTTCAGATCGTTTGAACGGCGGGCGTCTTGATGCTTCGGCTGGCGGCGAATGCTTTCAGATCGGCGTTCAGTTCAGCCAAGGGTTTGGCCCATTCCCCCAGCTGTTCCTGGCGATACAAACGCATGGCTTCATACCACGGCGTATAGCGCTGGTCGTCGTACCAGCGGCAATCGGCGCTTTGCGCGAGCAGCACCCATACAGGACGATTCAACGCGCCCGCGAGATGCGCGGGGCCGGTATCGACGCAGATCAGAAGATCGAGCGCGTCCATCACGCGGCCGGCGTCGCCGAACGTGCGCAGATGCGGCCCGAGGTCGATGACACCATGAGCTTGCATGAGCGCGCGTTCTTCATCGGTTTGTGCTTGCGTGCCGCCGACTTGCAGGGAATAGAAAGCGCAGGCTTCGTTTTGCAGCACGGTAGACAACTGCGCGAGCTTCATCGAACGATAGGGTTCGTGGCGCACGCCGCTGCCGCTGCGCCAGATCAGGCCGACCTTAGGGCGTGCGTCGCCGGTGCGAAGCAAAGGCTCGATTGCGCTCGGTAACGGGCATGTATCGTTCAGTTCGATCAGGGCTGCGGGATCGACCCTCGGAAAATAAGGCGACCGTTGGTAGCGCGGGAAAAGGTGGAACACGGTCGCGATGCGATCGCAGCGCTGCGCATGCGCCAGGCGTTCCTCGGGGAACGGGCGCGCCAGGGTGACGTTTTCCCGCAATCTGATGACTTGGCGCCACTCGTCCATCACCTCGATAACAATTTCGCGCGCGCCGTCTCGCAGCAGATTGTCGACATAACGCGAGAACATCACAAAGTCGCCGAAACCGCCTTCGACGATAAGGAGGATCGATAGTCCGGCGACCGGCTCGTCGATACCGAGCAGCTTCGGCGCGAGGTTTTCAATCCACCGTTGTTCGCCTCTGAAAAGAACGTTGAGGAACATTTCTCCGCGCGCGCGATCGCGATTGACGCGATGAAGCGCGTTCGCTTCATGATATTTACCGAGGATGTACAGGCACATGGACAGTTCCTCAGCGAGTTGGTACTGCACCAATGGACTGACTGGCTGCGAGAGACCACGCAGGAGGAATGGCACGGCCTGCGCGGTCATGCCGAGGTAATTCAGATCAACGCCAATCTGACCGACGAATAAATCCGCAGACGGGGCGGCGATCAACGTGGACATCAGCGAACGGGCTTCGGCCGCGCGGCCGGCTAGGCGAAGACGGCGGATGAGATCGATGGGGGGCGGAAGGGGTGATGTGACTTCGGTATTCATGAGATGACGCGAACGCGGATTCGATAGCCGCTTGGCAAATTGATTAGGACAGGAATATTAAGCGGCAGCGTTCAACACAACGTAATAAATCTTGCCGATCCACTTGGTTTCATTGAAAGATAGCCAACGCGCATCGATTCTGTACGAGACAACTGCTCAACGCGGACAGTCTCTTTTCGCGATTGGCATTTTTTCAGATTCCTGTTAGTTTCTCGGCTTCGATGATGAGAGGTTGTTGTTCTCGTCGCGATGAGGTTTGCTCCGTGGTCGCGGAGATAGACCGTCGTATTACCGCGTGAGTGCGGTTCCTCCGCAGCAGCGGAGATTCGGCCAAGGAATTCGCAAGTTCCTTGGCCAACCAAAACCTTCCTTAACGTTTCAATCGATTGCCAAGTCTCAACCATATAAAAATCTGATTTACTTGCCTGACGGCCTTCATATTTAAAATTCCACTGCCTAAAGCAGAATCCGCTACAAATGAAATGCGGCGTCGACTTAAAAAATGGGCCTTTTAGTAAAAAAAGTTAGCGATCCATATTCAGGCGACGAAAAACCGGCTAAATTGAATGCAGTGCGAAGTGAAGGACAATTCGTATTAACGGGTGAGTCCTGGAGGCAAGGTAGTTCGCTGAGGATACGCCGAAGCATCTACGACTCCAATCATTTTTATTGCTTATAGGCATTTAAGTTGGGGGCCTTGGAACCTTCCCACATAGCGCAAGCAGGCCGAGCGAAGAATGATTGATCCGCGAGCTACGGCAATTTCTCAACCGACCTAACTTTTGAACTCGTAGTACCGGATGAACGCGTAACATCCCTGCTTACAAAGCGAACCATCGACACCGGAGGTAAATATGAAGCACACGAGAAGAAAGGCTTTTGCAAAGAAAGTTCAAAGTCTTTTCAAGCGAGAAACTCGAAGAATGCCTGCTGCTCCAAACACCCTGAAATCCTGCGCCCATACACCAACATGGATGAAAATGTTTGATTTGTTAAGCTACTCCTGCTGTTATACAATCAGTACATTGCTAAAAGCAGGCAATCAGCTTTCGCAAATTTTGGTGGTTGCCGTATTGGTAATTGTGGCGATCATTGTCGTCAAGCTAAAATGATTTGAACATTTTAACGTTTGGATCGCAACGATAGCGACCCACCCCGTGGCATTCGCGAATGAATCCAAAATTCGCAAAAAACTTCAAACCCATTCGGTCTCTAACAGACCGCGAATGCCACTCCCATGTTAAATTCCACTCCCCCTCGCCCTCCCCCGTCCGCCCAATGGACCACCTCCGCCACCAATCCCTGATCGTCATCACCAGCGCCACCGCATTCCTTCTCACGGTCATCGCCAATCAATTCCTGTTTCCCAATTCCGAATACGTCCCCGGAGCGAACTGGATTTACCTTCCCGCCGGAACGCGTCTGCTCTGCACATTGCTGTTCGGTGAAACCGGCGCGATCGGCATGCTTTTAGCGGCGTGGATAAGCTCGATCTTCATCTATTTCCCCGACGATCCCCTCCGCTCGCTCTTCTACGGCACGATCTCGGCGCTGGCGCCTTATCTGATCTATCTCTTCGCCACGAAAAAGCTCGGTCTGAACGCGTCCCTGTCCAATCTGACCGCGCAACGCCTCCTGCTTCTCATCGTGCTATACGCGACAGCAGGGCCGGCACTGCATCAGCTCTGGTTCGCGATGCATGGCGAAACGACCGGCGCAGGCGACCGCTTCATGGTGATGGTGATAGGAGATTTATCCGGCAGCCTGCTCGTGATTTATACAGGGCGGATGCTGTTGAAGTTGGTCAAGACGCGCCCCATGCCGGAGCGACGCGCAAGCGAATAGCGCACGATGAACTACGCCGCCCCGTGACCGATCATTCGATCGGCCAGGAACGGCGTGCTCAATTTTGGTTTCTCTCAGGTCCTCGCGCTACCGGTTCGTCGCGTTGCGCGTCAATATGCACAAAGACCGGACGGCCACTCGATTGCCCGAATCCTAGCATTTGTTTATCACTTTGATAAGTTCTTTCAAAGACGACAGGGCATTTCCCGATGCTATGATGCCCCGTCGATTTTTCTCTCATCCTCATTCACGGAGCGCTCGCCGAGCGCATCATCATGGCGAAGAAACCGCTCGTCGATATCTATTTTCGCTTTCTGAACCTCGCGCAGGCCGTTCAGGCGCTGCCTTCGGTTCCGCAACTCGAAGCCGCCGAACAGCGTCTGCTCGAAGCGCTCACGGCGGCCTGGCACGCGGGCCGCACGCTCACCGTCACCGAAACCATGGCGCTGTCGGCGGCGGGTGCGCCTGCCACGGTTCATCGCCGGCTCGCGCGGCTCAAGGAGCAGGGTCTCGTCGAACTGGACGACACCGGCGCGGATCAGCGCACCAAAACCGTGGTGCCGACGCGCAAGGCGCTCGCGTACTTCGAAAAGCTCGCGGCATGCCTTGCTGAAGCGCAAAAATAGCGCGACAGGCGGCGTCGAACGCCCCGGGTTATCCTCGTCGATACGACCGAAATCGATCGACCCCGGAGCCGAACGATGCCCTCGCGATTCCCCCGTCTAAGCCGTCGCACATTCCTCATCACCGCCGCCGCGCTCGGCGCTCACGGACTCACGCATGCGGACTCGGTGCAGCCCATGCACAAGCGCCCGATCCCGTCGAGCGGCGAAACGCTCGGCGTCATCGGCTGCGGCACCTGGCGCACCTTCGATGTCGCCGATGACACCACCCGCCGCCACGAACTCGCCGAAGTCCTGCGCGTGCTGTTCGCGGCCGGCGGCTCGGTAATCGATTCCTCGCCGATGTACGGCTCATCCGAAGCCGTGGCGGGCGCGCTGCTCGCCGACCTGAACGCACGCGACAAAGCGTTCATCGCGACCAAGGTCTGGACCGAAGGACGCGACGCCGGCATCGCGCAAATGGAAACGTCCATGCGCCTGTTTCGCACACCTCGCATCGACCTGATGCAGATCCACAATCTGCTCGACTGGCGCACGCAACTCGCCACGCTGCGCGACTGGAAAGCGGCCGGACGCGTGCGCTATATCGGCGTCACGCACTACACATCGAGCGCGTTTCCCCAGGTCGAAGACGTGCTGCGTTCGGAGCGGCTCGATTTCGTGCAGATCAACTACGCAGCGAATGATCGGGATGCCGAAGCGCGTCTCCTGCCGCTCGCAAAGGAACGAGGCGTCGCGGTGATCGTCAATCAACCGTTCGGTGGCGGTTCGTTGTTGTCGAGTCTGCGCGGACGTCCCTTGCCCGGTTTCGCTGCCGAACTCGGCTGCACGAGCTGGGCACAGCTTCTGCTGAAATTCGTGCTGGCAAATCCGGCCGTCACGTGCGTGATTCCGGGCACCGGAAAGCGCGAATACATGATCGACAACGTACAGGCGGGCATCGGCGATTGTCCGGATGCGGCGCTGCGCCAGCGCATCGCGGAGGCGGTCGCGTGATACCCGAAGGAGCACATCATGAACCACGATTCTTTCGATCTCCAACGTTTCGTCGCAGCACAACACAACGTGTTCGACGATGCCCGCGCCGAGCTTGCCGCCGGCCGCAAGCGTTCGCATTGGATGTGGTTCGTGTTCCCGCAAATCGCGGGTCTCGGGCATAGCGCAATGGCGCAACGTTATGCCATTCAATCCGCCGACGAAGCGCGCGCGTATCTTGCGCATCCTGTGCTTGGAACGCGCCTGATCGAACTCACACGTCTTGTCGATGATCTGCAAAACCTGAGCGTTCACGAGATCTTCGGTAATCCTGACGACATGAAATTCCATTCGTCGATGACATTGTTCGCGCGCATCGCCGATGATCCCGCCGTCTTCGAATCCGCGCTGCGTCATTATTTCGATGGCACGCCGGATCACGCCACGCTTGCGCGTCTGCGCTGATTCGCAGGCATGCGCGTTGCGCCGTATCGAGCGTCATCGAACAGGAGACTTAGCTCATGACCAAACATTTCAAGGTGCATGACCACGTAAGCTGGAACACGCCGCAAGGCCAAACCACGGGCCATGTCGTGCGCGTGATTACCTCGCACACGAAGCTCGACGGGCATGGCGTGAGCGCATCGCAGGAAGATCCGCATTACGAAGTCGAAAGCGACAAGAGCGGCAAGCGCGCGGTTCACAAGGGTGAATCACTCAAGCGTTTGTCGCATTGATTCTTGCCGGGTAGTTCCGACGCCGCGTCAAAAACGCGGCGTTTTTTTGCGCCCCATCTCAGTGCAGTGCATCGATTCTGCAAAGACGACGATAAACGTTCACACTCCTAGCCGCGCAGCATCGCGCGTGTCCAGCCATTGTTCGTTAAACCCGTTTGCCAAATCTTTTGAGGATATGAAGATGAATATGAACTCGAAACTCGTGGCACTGCTTCTCGCATCATCCGCGGTACTCGGTCCCACGGTCGCTCTCGCGCAAGTCGCGGGCGCGCAACCGCTCGGCGTGTCGGTCGAGGTATCGACGGCCATCATCAATGGATGGAGCGTCAAGAAGTCGATCCTCAACAAGCCGGTCGTCAACGACAACGGCGAGAAGGTCGGCGTGATTCAGGACATCATCGTGGCGCCGGATCATGCGGTGTCGTTCGCGATCATTGCAGCGAACAAGTTTCTTGGCGTGTCTCGTCACGACGTGGCCATTCCCATCGAACAATTCGATGTGAAGAACGGCCAGCTCGTCCTGGCCGGTGCGACGAAGGCCGCGATCAAGGCGCTGCCGGAATTCCAGTACGCGAAGGTCAAGTCTACGCCGGTATCGCGTGCGGACTTCGATCATCATTGATGCGGGTCATGTGAAAAAGCGGCGGACGCATGATGCGCCGCCGCTTTTCTTTTGCTGACATCCGGCTTTAAAACGTGCTCCATCCTTCCGCCGAAACCGCTCTCGGTGCGACCGGCTTCACGGTCGCTTTCACCCGCTCCACGCGTGGCGCCTGAGCGTATTGCACGCCGCCTTCCACCGCGAAGAACGCCATTACTTCGTTGAGCTTGCGACCTTGTTCTTCGAGCGCCTGCGATGCCGCCGCCGCTTCCTCGACCAGCGCCGCGTTCTGTTGCGTGACTTCGTCCATCTGCGTAATGGCGAGATTCACCTGTTCGATGCCGCGTCCCTGCTCCGCCGACGCCGCCGCGATCTCCTGCATGATGTCCGTCACGCGCGCGACCGCCTGCGTGACTTCGGACATGGTCGCGCCCGCTTCGCTTGCCAGCGCCGAACCGCCGCGCACCTTGTCCACCGAATCCGCGATCAGTTCCTTGATCTCCTTGGCCGCCGTCGACGAACGCTGCGCCAAACTGCGCACTTCGCTCGCCACCACCGCGAAGCCGCGGCCCTGTTCGCCCGCGCGCGCCGCTTCGACCGCCGCGTTCAGCGCGAGAATGTTCGTCTGAAACGCGATGCCTTCGATGATGCCCGTGATCTCCGCGATCTTGCCCGAGCTATGGCTGATGCCGTTCATCGTATCGACCACGCGGCACACGACTTCGCTGCCCTTCTTCGCCACTTCCGATGCATTCGACGCCAGCGAACTCGCCTGATGCGCGTTGTCCGCATTCTGGCGCACCGTGGACGTGAGTTGCTCCATGCTCGCCGCCGTTTCCTGAAGCGATGCCGCCTGTTCCTCGGTGCGCTGGCTCAGGTCGGTGTTGCCGGTCGCGAGTTCCTTCGCCGCGCCGCCCACCGCGCCGCTGCTTTCACGCACACGGCTGACGGTTTCGGTAAGACGCTCGTTCATCTCGCCGAGCGCGCGTAACAGGTCGCCCGTTTCGTCACGCGTATCGGCGACGATGCGGCTGCGCAAATCGCCCCGCGCCACCGTCTGCGCGATGCTCACCGCGACGCCGATCGGCCCCGTGATCGAGCGCGTCACCGCGATGCCCGCCAGCGCCGCGAACGCCGCCGCGAACGTGCACAGCGCGATCAGCAAGTAACGCTGCATCTGATATTGCGCCTCGTAGTCACGCACGATTTCCTCGCGGCGCGTGCGCGTGTAGGCGGCGTAGTCGTCGGTTGCTTTGACGAGTTGCGCGAGCAGCGGCCGGCATTCGTCGTCCATCTTGGTGATGGCCTGATCGTGCTTGCCCGCGAGCGCGAGACCGACGATATCCGTCGCGACCGGCCCGTACAGGGCTTCGACGCGCGCCATCTCCGCGACGAGGCTTTTCGCCTTCTCGCTCGTGTCGCTCGCCGCCGCGATCATGTCCTTGAGTTGCTTGAGACGCGCCTGCACGTCTTCATGCGCGCGCACGACTTCGGCCTTCTCCAGTTCGAAATCGGCGGGTTTGGTGACGAGCACGAGATTGCGCGCCGCAATCGCGCGTCGATCGACCGCCGTGCGCAATTCGCCTGCAACATCGGCACGCGCGTTGATGCCGTTCACGTACTGCGCGAAGCCATCGGTGGCAACCGACAGCGCCCGCAACGACATGCCAGCGTTAAGGACGACCAGCACCGCAAGGATGCCGAATCCGGCGATCAGCTTGTTCTTGATCGTGATGTTTCTCAGGTTCATTTTTAGGTTCTCTCAGATCCGTTTGGACTGTCGGCATCGACTGAACGCGTGTGCCGCCTCGGAAAAGGCACGCGCGAACGTTTGCCCTCGTACGGGGCGTGACGCTCTAGATGCAGATTACGGCGCACATCGGGCGAGTCTTGAGGCTCGCAGGGCAAAAAGTCCCGGATTTGTCCAACTTTATGCGGCAAATTTAACTTTGCATTTTGAATGCATCATGCAAAAGTTACTTATCGGTGTCTTTTCGAGACGATAAGCGATACTGCACACTCGTCCGACTTCAATCGTTCGCCCGATGCCAACTCTCCTCGACCATCGCACCGCCGAATTCGAAACCTCGCTCGCCGCCCTGCCGCCCACTCCGGCGAATGCCGCGCATGATGAAAGCTACTGGAATGCCGTGCGCGCCCTCTATCGCCAATCCGATGCGCTCATCAATCTGGAAAACGGCTACTGGGGTGCGATGGCCGAACCGGTGAAAGCGACGTTCCGCGAATGGACCGACCGCCTGAACTTCGAGACGACGCTGCTCGTGCGCCCGCACTGGACCGAACTCCATACCGAACTGCGCGCGCGCGTGGCATCCGCGATGGGCTGCGCCGTCGATGAGATCGAGCTCACGCGCAACGCGACCGAAGCGCTGCTCGCGCTGATCGGCGGATATAACCGCCTCGCGCCGGGCGACACGGTGCTCTACAGCGATCTGGATTACCCATGCGGCCGGGACGCGATGGAATGGCTGCGTGAGCGTCGCGGCGTCGAACCGGTGCGGATGGTGATTCCGGAGCCCGCCACGCGCGAAGCCGTGCTTGCCGCTTACGCCGATGCTTTGCGCGCGCATCCGCGAACGCGGCTCGTGCTGGTGTCGCATGTGTGCTTCGCGACGGGGCTGGTGATGCCCGTGGCGGACATCGCCGCGCTCGCGGAGCAGGCGGGCGCGCAAGTCATCGTCGATGCCGCGCATTCGTGGGGTCAACTGAATTTCGACGTGCCCGATCTGAACGCGCCGTTCGCCGCGCTCAATCTGCACAAGTGGATCGGCGCGCCGCTCGGCTGCGGGGCGATCTACATTCGCCGCGATTCGCTCGATGCCATCGATCCGTATCTCGGCGACCGCACGTGGCCCGCCGACGATATCCGGTCGCGCGTGCATACCGGCTCGCCGAACTTCGCGGCGTGGCTCACGCTGCCGTCGGCGCTGGAACTGCATGCGCGCATCGGTGCGAGCGCCAAGGAAGCCCGCCTGCGCGCCCTGCGCGATGCGTGGGCGGAACCGGCGCGCGCGCTGCCGGGCGTGCAGATCATGACGCCCGCCGATGCGTCGATGACCGCGGGTATCACCGCGTTTCGGATCGAAGGGATGCCGGGCCAGGCGGTGCAGGACGCGCTGCGCGAACGCTTCGGCGTGTTCACGGTGATGCGCCCCGGCCCCGCCGCCGGCGATGTCGTGCGCGCGACGCCCGCCGTGTTTTCGCGCCTGTCCGATGCACAGCGGCTCTTAGAAGGCATCCAAACGCTGGCGCGAGAGCGCTACTGAGCCACCGCGCGCGCATCCAGCCGCTCGATCAAATCGGCCAATGCCTCCGAACACGGCGCTTCGACTTTGAGCGCCAGCAACGCATCCGCTCGCGTCTTGCCGATGTTCACCGCCGCGATCGGCTTGCCGCTCTTCGCGGCCCACTCGCAGAAACGGTAGCCCGAATACACCATCAGCGACGAACCGAGCACGAGCACGGCATCGGCGGCATCGAGCGAACGGGCGGCATCCTGCACCAGTTCGCGCGGCACGTTCTCGCCGAAGAACACGACGTCCGGCTTGAGCACGCCGCCGCAGCGCACGCAGCCCGGCACTTCGAAGGCGGCGAAATCGAGATCTTCGATATGCGCATCGCCATCGGGCAAATCGGGCGCGATATGACCGGTGAAATCCGGATTCGCCGCTTCCAGCATGCCCTGCACGGCAGCGCGTGCATGCCGCGCGCCGCAATCGATACAGCGCACGCGCCCGATATTGCCGTGCAGTTCGATCACATCGGGATTGCCCGCACGCGTATGCAGTCCATCCACATTCTGCGTGACCAGCCGATGCACCCGCGAGCGCGCCGCCAGCGCCCGCACCGCATGATGCGCGGCGTTGGGCGCGGCCTGCGCCACCACCGGCCAGCCGATCAGACTGCGCGCCCAGTAGCGCTTGCGCGCGTGGTCCGAGCCCAGAAAATCCTTCAGCAAGATAGGCTGACGGCCTTTGCGCTGACCTTCACGGTCGCGATAACACGGGATGCCCGACTCCGTGCTGATGCCCGCGCCCGACAGCACAAACAGACGCGGATGCCGCTCGACGAATTCATGTAGGGAAAGCACTCGATGTCCTTGTCGCGCGTGCGCGTGGTTTTTTGCATTCAATGAACATTAAACAAACTATAAGGCGGTTGCGCGCCGGGCGCTGGCCTTACCAGTTTCGAATTTATCAAACTGGCTTGACCAAAACGCGCGGCATCGATACCCTTGGGCTGGCTCCCCATTCCAACGAGACCGAGAAGAGACACATCATGCTGACCGTCATTTGCGAAACGCCCGGAACCCTCAAAGCCGAACAGCGCGACAAGCCCGCGCGCGCCGAAAACGAAGTGCTGCTGCGCGTGAAGCGCGTCGGCGTGTGCGGGACTGATCTGCACATCTTCACGGGCAATCAACCTTATTTGTCGTATCCGCGCGTGATGGGACATGAACTGTCGGGTGTCATCGAGGAAGCGGATGCGTCCAGCGGGCTCGTCAAGGGCGATACGGTGTACGTCATGCCGTATCTGTCGTGCGGCAAGTGCATCGCGTGCAGGCAAGGCAAGACCAATTGCTGCGTGAACATTCAGGTGCTCGGCGTGCATCGCGATGGCGCGTTCACGGAGTATCTGAATTTGCCGGCGCAGTTCGTCCACAAGGCGGAAGGCGTCACGCTCGATCAGGCCGCGATGGTCGAATTTCTCGCGATCGGCGCGCATGCCGTGCGTCGCGCGGATGTGCAGCCCAAGCAACGCGTGCTGGTGGTCGGCAGCGGTCCCATCGGCATGGCGGCGCTCACGTTTTCGCGTTTGCGCGGCGCGCATGTCACCGCGCTCGACACGCGTGAAGATCGACTGGCGTTCTGCAAGCGCGAACTCAAAGTGGATGCGACCGTGCAGATCGGCGAGCACGACAAGGAAGAACTCTCGCGTCTCACGAACGGCGAATTCTTCGATGTCGTCTTCGATGCCACCGGCAACTCGAAGGCGATGGAACGCGGCTTCGAATTCATCGCGCATGGCGGCAAGTATGTGCTCGTGTCGATCGTGCCCGACCGTATCTCCTTCGCCGACCCCGAGTTTCACAAGCGCGAAGCGACGCTGCTCGCCAGCCGCAACGCCACGCCCGAGGACTTCGAGACCGTGCTCGCCGCGATGCGCGCAGGCGACGTCCCCACCGATGCGCTCAACACCCACCGCCTGACGCTCGCCGATGTACCCGAGCGCTTCTCCTCGCTGCTCGACCCGAAAGCAGGCGTCGTGAAGGCAATCGTCGAGTGCTGAGGCGAAGTCAGTCGCGCCGTTCGCGCACGTAGCGCGGACGGCCTTGCGGGTCGTGCCACGGCTCGGCGCTTTTGCACCATATTTCGTAGGCGGGCGGAAAGAGGCCGGTTTCATCGAAAAGACCGGTCGGCACTTCGATCTCGTCGATGCCATCGAATGCGAGGTACACCGGCGATCCGCACACCACGCAATGATGCCGATGCCCTGTGTCCGAGCTTGCCCACGAAAGCGTATCGCCCGACACGTCCACCGCGTCCCGTTTGAATATTGCATACACGCCGAACGGCGCGCCGTGGATGCGTCTGCATGTCATGCAATGGCACAGGTTGACGTCGCGCGGCCGGTCGAGCACGCGCACACGCACCGCGCCGCACGCGCACTGTCCTTCGTGGATGCTGTTCGAAACCATCTTGGGCTCCCTCGTTGCGGGCATTTCGACAGCATCTAACGCGCGGTAACGGAAAACCAGTCCGGAATAACGCGCGATGCCTTTTCGGGACTGCATTTTGTCTTTTGAATTATGCATGCCGCCGCTACGATGCACGATCATTCGTAATTAGAGAGTTGAGTATGAGATGGCTTTGCATGGTCATCGCGGCTTGCGTATCGATCACCGCAAACGCCGCGCCGACCGATGTGCTCATGCATCACAACGACCTCGCGCGCTCGGGCCAAATGCTCGCGGAAACCGCGCTCACGCCCGCGAACGTCAACGCGAACAGCTTCGGCAAGCTGCGCATGCTCGCGACGGATGGCCGCGTCGATGCCCAGCCGCTCTACGTGACAAACCTCTCGATTGATGGCGCGGCGCACGACGTGGTGTACGTCGCGACCGAGCACGGCAGCCTCTACGCGTTCGATGCCGATACCGGCGCGCAACTCTGGAAAACTTCGCTGCTCGGAAAAGGCGAAACGCCGTCCGCTACCGACTGTCGCGATCTGACGCCGGAGATCGGCATCACCGCGACGCCGGTGATCGATCGCACGCGCGGCCTGAACGGCACGCTGTACGCCGTCGCCATGAGCACGGATGCGAATGGCCGGGTGCATCACCGATTGCATGCAATAAACCTCGCGACGGGCGCGGAGCTTCTCGGCGGGCCGAAGGAAATCACCGCGCGCTATCCAGGCAGCGGCGGCAACAGCGTGAACGGTTTCCTCACGTTCGATCCGTCGCTGCACACCGAACGCGCGGCGCTGACGCTCGTCGGCGGCAACGTCTACATGGGCTGGACCGCGCACTGCATGACCGGCAATTACACCGGCTGGATGATGGCCTACAGCGCGGACACGCTCGCGCAAACCGGCGTGCTCAACATCACGCCCAACGGTCAGCGCGGTTCGATCTGGATGTCGGGTTCGGGCATGGCATCGGATGGCAAGGCGCTGTATGTCATCGACGGCAGTTACGGCACGTTCACGCCGACGCTCGATGCGCGGGGCTTTCCCATCGACGGAAATTTTGGCAATACGTTCATGAAGCTGTCGTTTGCGCCGCACATGAAGGTGATCGACTACTTCGCGACGATGAACAACGTCGCGCAATCCACCGACGACGAAGACTTCGGCTCCGGCGGTCCGCTCCTGCTGCCCGATCAGACCATGCCCGATGGCACCGTCAAGCATCTCGCGCTGGGCGCAGGCAAGGACAACAAGATTTACGTGGTCGATCGCGACGCGATGGGCAAGTTCAGCCCCCACGCGAACCGCAACTGGCAGACGCTCGCCAGCACGCTGTCCGGCGGCATCTGGGGATCGGCGGCGTACTTCAACGGCGTGGTGTACTACGGTGGCCTGAACGATCACCTGAAAGCGCTGCCCGTCGCGAACGGGATGCTCGCGGCGACGCCCGCATCGCAGAGCGCGATGACCTTTCCGTATCCCGGCGCCACGCCCGCCATTTCCGCCGATGGCGCGAAAAACGGCATTGTCTGGGTCGCGGAAAACGGCATGACCGGCGCGCTCCACGCCTACGATGCGGCGAACCTCGCCCGCGAGCTATACAACAGCAATCAGGCCGGCACGCGGGATCAATGGGGCGCGGGAAACAAGTTCATCACGCCGATGATCGCGCGAGGCAAGGTCTTCGTTGGGTCGACGAACGGCGTGGCAGTGTTCGGACTTTTGAAGTGAACGATTCCTCGGCACAATGCATGCAAAATGCATAACGCAAAATGCCAAAAGAAACGCCCCCGCCTGACACGAGGGCGCCCCGCCGCTCACTTCACGTAGTACCCCTTGCCCTGCATGCAATCGCTGTAGGCGCGCCAGTAGCGCACCATTGGCGGCTCCGGCGGCGGAAGCGGCGGCATCTTCATGTCGCCGCCCATGATCGCGTCGGATGCGCCCATCGCGCCCGATGCGGCCATCGCGCCTGATCCCGGCATCGCGGCTGATGCACCCGCCGCACCCGATGCCGCGACCGGCGCGGATGCCGAAGCGACCGCCGTCGCCGATGCGCCCTTCGCGCCCGACGCCGCAACCGCCGCCGATGCGCCGGATGCCGCCAGCGCACCCGATGCCGTAGGCGGCAACGGCGGCGCGACCGGGCTCGGCGCATTCATCGTGCGCGGCGGAGCGGAGTTGTTTTTCGGCGGCGTCTGCGACTCGCGCGCCATGTTCACCTTCGTCGTCGAATTGGCGAAGGCATAGCAGGCGGCATTGTCCACGGCTTGCTGCCCGGAACTTTGCGCGCGGCCGGGCAAGGTGAGCGGCTGCTGAGCGAGCGCTGCGCCGGACATGGCGAGCAGGGCGAGCCCCGCATAAATGGAAGGTCTCATTGGCGTGCTGTTCCCCGATGCGGTGTTTTTAGTCGTTGCAGCCTGCGCGCCCATGCCGCGGGCGGCGCGGGTCTGCGCCGGGCCTGCTGTCAAGGATACCGCGAAGGCGGCGTCGTCCACGCCAGAAGCACCGCCATCTTCCGCCAATTTCTCAGACGTGGACGCCGCCGCGCCTCAGAACTTCATGCCGACGCCCAGACCGATCACCCACGGATCGATCTTCAGCGAGCCTAACTCCGTGCCTGCGGTCGAGGCGCTCGTGCGCATCCAGATCTTCTTGACATCCGCATTGACGAACAGATTGCGCGCCACCTGCACATCCACGCCCGCCTGCAGCGCCGGGCCGAAACTGCTGCGTTTGATGGACACCGGCGTGTCGCCCGCCTTGAGCTTGTCGTTATAGAAATACGTGTAGTTCAGGCCCGCGCCGACGTAGGGCCGCACGCGTCCCGCGTGATTGAAGTGGTACTGAAGCAGCAAGGTCGGCGGCAGCACGCCCACGCCGCCCAGCCCGCCTATGTCCGATGTCACCTGATGGCGCGAGGTCGCCAGAATCAGTTCGACGCCGAGATCGTCGCGAATCATGTAGGTGAAGTCCAGCTCCGGCACGATCGAATTGTTCACGCCGACGCCGAGCGTGCCCAGCGCACCGCCCGCCGAAACCTGCGGCTGAATGCTGATCGCGCGCAGCCGCACCAGCACATCGTTTGCGTGGATGCCGTCGCTTGCATAGGCGGAACCCGCGAGATCGTCCGCATGCGCTGCGGACGTGAACAGTGCAGCCACTGCCAGAATCGCCACTCCGATGTGATTTTTCATTTTGTATTCATTCCAACGTTAAAGCTGGAATTGTCCCGAGCGGCCACGCGAACGCCGTTGATGCGCATCAACGAAGCGCGCGACGTGCGATCAAGCCACGCAGATGCTTGCGCATCGACAAATCAATGGCGATCCGGGACCGCGCCTTGCTAAAAAAGCGTAAAGCGCAGAACAATCAGGAGGACGAGATGGGATATGCATCGAGCGCAATCGCGCGCATGGCGACCGTGCTGATCGGCGGGACATTGGCGGCGACCGCCATCACGGCGAACGCACAAACTCAGCAAAAGCCGGACAAGCTGCAATACGACAGCACGCCCGCTTATCAGGAGCACAACACGACTTCACCCGCCGCCGCCGCTGCGGGCGCGAGCGGCGCGCTGAACCCAAAACCGGGCAAGGTGTCGGCGGGAAAACAGCCTGCGCCCGATCGCGCTAACGGACTTGGCATGGATGCAGGCGCGGCCAGCATGGGCAAGAAGCAGTAAGCAGCGCTTCGCTTCAGGCGTCGCCTTTATGATCGGGCCACGGCCAACTTGAAAAGCGGGAGGTCTTGCCCGAATCAGGTTGAGCGGTGGCTTCTTCGGTTGTGTGCACGGGCGCATGGTCACGCGTCTCTGCCGATAAGTCCTCGCCGAACCACGGCACATCGCGGCGACGCTCGGCGACGTATGCATCCCAGCCC
The DNA here is from genome assembly GCF_057612605.2 of Caballeronia sp. A2-2. Taxonomy (NCBI): domain Bacteria; kingdom Pseudomonadati; phylum Pseudomonadota; class Betaproteobacteria; order Burkholderiales; family Burkholderiaceae; genus Caballeronia; species Caballeronia sp. A2-2. The sequence continues at coordinate 837,874 of NZ_CM172588.1, forward strand.
TTTGCGTTGGCATCGAAGAGATCGTGTTGGACCGTGCTTGCGAGCAGCGGACGATTCAGGGTTTCATCGAGCAGCGACTTGGGCCAGACGAAGAACGCGCCCGTCGCGAGGCGAATGAAATCGCGCGGCGGCATCTCTTCATCGACATGGGCAAGCAGGGTGAAGCCTGCGAGTGCATCGTTGCCGCGCAAGGCTGCACCGATGTTCGGGTAATCGTCAGCACATTGGCTCAGGCAAAACACCGTCTCCAGCACATCGCCCAAATGCAACAGCAATGCGCGCCGTTCGAAGGGGTCCTGCACGGCGGCTTGTTGGTTCGTCATTCGCTTGTCCATCTGTCGAAGGTTGAAATCATCACGCGGCCTGGCATTTTGCGTTATGCATACAAAATGCATTACGACGATCAGCCGCGCTATCTCAATTTTAACGAACCCGTCGTGACACGCGAAATCGTTACGTCAATCCAAAGCAATCACTTCGCGACCGGCACGCGAAAGCTCAGCCGATAATCCCCCGGCGATACGCCGATGCGCCGCGTGAACACGAGCCGCATGCGATCCGCCGTGCCGAAGCCGCATTCATACGCCACGGTCTTGAGCGGTGCGTCGCTGCTTTCCAGCGCATTGCGCGCCGCATCTACACGGGCGCGTTCGACGAATTCATGTGGCGTCATGCCCGCGAGTTGCACGAAGGTGCGCGCGAAACTGCGCTCGCTCATGCCGGCCACCCGCGCCAGTTCCTCGACCGACAGCCGTGCGCCGATATGCTCCATCACGTGAGCCTGCACTTTCGCGACGGGCGAGCGCTCGTCTGCGGGCGCGGTGAGATATGGACTGAACTGCGATTGGCCGCCGCGCCGCTGTGCGAACACGACGAGGCGCTTGGCGACCGCCAGCGCGACTTGCGCGCCATGATCTTCCGCGACGAGCGCCAAGGCCACGTCGATGCCCGCAGTCACACCCGCCGATGTCACGAGGTTGCCATCGCGCATATAGATGCGATCCAGTTCCACGCGCGCAAGCGGAAAGCGCTCGGCCAGACGCGGCGCGTTTTGCCAGTGCGTGGTCACCGTTCGTCCATCGAGCAAGCCTGCGTGGCCCAGCGCAAAAGCGCCCGTGCAGATAGAGCCATAGCGCTCGCCGCTCGTCGCCACGGTCTTAAGCCATTGAATGAGTTCATCTTCCGGCGCGCGCTCGGGCAACTCCGGGCCACCCGCCACCAGCGCGATGTCATAGCGCGCCGTGGCCTCGCCAAAGGTCAGATCCGCGACCATGCGCGTGCCATTCGATGCCCGCACGATGCGCGCCTCAGGTCCAACCAGCACGCACTCATAGCCCTCGCCCTGCGCGATGAAGCCATTGGCTTCCGCGAACACATCGACGGGACCGGCGACGTCGAGCGCCTGCACGCCGGGAAAGATCGCAATCGCGACTGTACGCATCGTTATGAGAACGTCGTGCATCGATGGCTCGATGCGTGGCAGAAGACAGCGTGCGGCTGGCAGAGTCCGACGCCTTGTTTGGATTGTCGCAGCGCGGGCTTTTGCCGACACTGTGATTCATGGCAACGCTGTTCTTGAAACCTCACGGAGAGCAAAGCAATGGACTTGCAAACACGTCAGGACTGGTTGCTCGATGAAGCGCTCGCGGAAACCTTCCCCGCAAGCGATCCGATCTCGCCGAGCCATATCGACTAAAACCAGCGCGATTCTATCAACGCGGACACTTTCCTGCCGCAGCGCGCGCACAAACCTACTCAACATTCAAGGAGCAAAAGAACATGAGCGAAATCATTGCAGGCATCACGATTCCCGACAGTCAAATGGCGCGCGAAGCCACGCAGCTCGTGCGCGATACCGAACCCGACCTGCTCTATCACCACTCGCGCCGCGTGTTCCTGTTCGGCGCGCTGACAGGCGAACGCAAGCAGCTCAAGTACGATCCCGAACTGCTTTATATCGGCGCGATGTTTCATGACATGGGCCTGATCGCGCCTTACAGCAGCGAGGATGAACGCTTCGAAGTGGATGGCGCGAATGCGGCGCGTGACTTTCTGCGCGGGCATGGCATCGGTGAAAGCGAGATCGAGCAAGTGTGGGATTCAATCGCGCTGCATACGACGCCGGGCATTCCGCAGCACAAGAAGCCTGTGGTGGCTTTGGTGACAGCGGGCGTGGAAATGGACGTGCTTGGCCTTGCTTATAACGACTTCAGCGCGGATGACCGTCAGCGCGTGGTGACGGCGCATCCGCGTGAAGCGAATTTCAAGGAAGGCATCATCGATGCCTTCGCGCAAGGCACCATCCATAAGCCGGAAACCACGTTCGGCAATGTGAAGGCGGATGTGCTCGCGCTTAAAGACCCAAGCTATCGGCGTCTCAACTTTTGCAGCATTATTTTAGGTTCGGCGTGGGATGACACGAAGCACGATCATTCAACGTGCCGTAATCCGCTTCATCAGCATGGCTGATTAATCGTGATCCTCGGAACCGTGCGGTGCATGAGACTGCACGCGTTCCGCGAGTTTCGCGTCGTAGCTCGAATGAATATGCGTGCGTTTCTTGTCGGGATACGCATACGAATAAGCCTTGCGCAACGCGAGCGAGGCTTCGTGAAAGCCCGACAAAATGAGTTTCTGTTTGTTCGGATATTGCGCGATATCGCCCACCGCGAAAATGCCTGGCCGCGATGATTCGTAGTTCGATGTATCGACTTCGATTCGTCCGCCTCGCACATCGAGATTCCATTGCGCAATCGGCCCGAGGTCCGCCACAAGTCCATATAGTGCGACGATCCGTTCCGCCGGAATATCGGTCGTGCCTTCTATTTGCTTGATACGTACCGTGCGCAACTCGCCATCGGGCGCATCGAGCGAATCGATCATGCCGACGACGAATTCCATCTCGCCCGCTTCCACCGCGCGTTTCATCGCGGCCACGGAAGCCGCCGCCGCAGAAAACCCGTTACGCCGATGCACCAGCGTCAGTTTCTTCGCCACGTCCTTCAACGCAAGCGCCCAGTCGAGTGCGGAATCGCCACCGCCCGCGACGATCACTTCGCGCCCCTCGAAATCGGCGAGACGCGCGACGCTATAGAACACGCCACGATTTTCGAGCGCATCCGCGCCGGGCACTTGCAGACGTTGCGGCACGAATGCACCGTTGCCCGCCGCGATGAGGATGGCCGCCGTATCGAACGTCGTGCCGCGTTCCGTGCGCACGGTCCAGCGATGATCCTCGCGCTGGGACACCGACAGCACGCGCTCACCGAGATGAATCGGCACATCGAAAGGACGAATCTGTTCCATCAGACGATCGACGAGTTCGCGCGCGGTGCATGAAGGAACCGCCGGAATATCGTAAATGGGCTTGTCGGGATAAAGCTCGATGCACTGCCCGCCCACGCGATCCAATCCATCGACGATCTGGCAGGTCAGCCCGATCACGCCCGCTTCGAAGGCCGCGAAAATGCCGACGGGGCCTGCGCCCACGATCAGCACATCGGTGACGATTGGCGCAGCGTCAGAATTTGAATCCATGTTGTCGGGTCCGTTTTGTACATTGCATTTTGCATTCATTGGACCACGATAACCGAAACCGCCCGAACGGAGCAACGAAGCCCCTTTCGTCAATGCGCGTTCGTTTCTCGCGCGTAGTAGGCGGACGCCGCCTCGATCTCCTCGTCTGTCATGTTGCGCGCGACGTTGCGCATGACCTGATCGATATCGTTGGTGCGCGCGCCGCTTTTGAACGCGAGCAGTTGCGACTTCGTATAGGCGGACGGCAAACCATCGAGCCACGGACTGCCCGCCTTATTGTCGATGCCGCCATGACACGCAGCGCACGGCGCGATATTGCGCATCGGCGCTCCGTGCACGACGATCGACGGCGCAAGCGATGCGCTGATCCTTCGCTGCGCGGGCGGCCTCGGCAGGCTCGCGTAATACGCGGCCAGATCGCGCATGTCCTGGTCGCTGAGGTTCATCGACATGGGCGACATCACGGCGTTGGTGCGCGCGCCCTGCTGAAAATCGATCAACTGCTTGTAGATGACCGATGCATATTGCCCCGCGAGATTCGGCGAATTCGCCTCGCTCATGCCGCGCTCGCCGTGGCACATCGTGCAGCGCAACGCTAACGTTGCGCCGCGTCCGACTGAGTTCGATGTCACGCTGGCGAGCAATTGCGGTGTCATCTCGACGCTGGAGAGTTTTGTTTTCGGCTCGACGGTGTTCGTTTCCGCAAACCACGTACGCGGCAAACCCGCCGCGCTACAGATTGCATTCCATATACCGCTGAACGGTTCATCGCGATGCACGGAAGGCAGCCATACAAAGCCGATCAGCGCCGACACGACTGCAATCCCAATGGTCCCGAGCACGCTGACCGTGAACCAGCGATTGCGTAATGTGAAGAGGCGTTCATCGCTCATCGCTGTGCTCCGATGGGCACCGCGGGCACCGACGTATCCGGCTGCGACAGCAATTGCGCGATGGGATAGCCATAGTTCACGAGCGTCAAGCCGATCATCAACGTGAGCCACAACGCGAAGCCGTTGAGCGCCACCGGAATGCTGCGCGGTTCATGCACGGCGCGACTGAAGCGGAATTCTTCGATCACCGCGCGCGGCGCGCGATGCCCTCGCACCAGCACCGCGATGAACATCGCGCCCGACACCACGAGTATCAGGCCGCCGATGACCGAAATCGTCACATACACCGCCTGCGCGGCGATGGCCGGATCGCCATAGTCATAGAACGCCATGCGTCGCGGCATGCCCAGAATGCCGACGTAATGCCACGGAAAGGTCAGCACGATCATGCCGATGAACCACAGCCATAATTGCCAGCGCATGAGCTTCAAATCGAGCAACGCGCGCCCCGTGAGATGCGGCCACAGATCGTACGCAATCGCCATGTACATGATGACGATGGCTCCGCCGAAGATCAGATGAAAATGCCCCGTCACCCATTGCGTGTTGTGCACGGTCGAATCGAGCTGATAACTCATGTTGATGAGACCGCCCGCGCCGCCAAAGCCAAGCATGACGAACGAAAACGCGACGGCGAGCATCATCGGGTTGTCCCATGGCAAGGCGCGAATCCAGCCGAGCATGCCGCGTCCGCCTCGCAAGCGAGCGGCTATTTCCACCGATGCGCAGATCGTGAACACGGTCAACAGCGTCGGCACCGCGACCAGCGCCGTGAACACCGAATGCATGAACTTGAAGCCCGAGCCTACTTGCGGATCGGCGAACAAGTGGTGAATGCCGATCGGCATCGACACCACGAGGAACAGGATGAACGAGATGCGCGCCATCGAATCACTGTAGAGGCGGCCGCCGATGGCGCGCGGAATGATCGTGTAATACGCGATGTAGGCGGGCATCAGCCAGAAATAGACGATGGCGTGCAGCGTCCACGAGAAGAACACGCGGGCGAGTCCTGCATCGATGGTGGACTTCCAGCCAAGCGCGACGGGCAGGATCATGAACAGCACTTCGATGGCCGCGCCCACCGCCGTCCATCCCCATAGATAGGCACCGGCAACCGTGGCGAACATGGGAAGCGGCACGGTCTTGCCGCGATTCTCGCGCTTCCACGACATGAGGTTCACGGACATCAGCGCGACCCAGACCCACGATCCAACCACTACCAGCACCACGCCGATATAGAAGAACGCGTTGGCGATCATCGGCGGATAGAAGGTGTAGAGCACCGAGGCAAGCCCGAGCGCTACAGTGACTTCCGCCATGACCGCGCCCACCGCGACCAGCACGAAACCGAGCCACGCCCAGCGCATGCCCACGAGCGGGCGCTTGAGCGACAGTTCGCTCACCGCATAACCGAAGCCCATCGCGATCAATGTGGGAAACGCATAACCCATCACCGTGCCATGCGCGGTCACGGATCGATAGTACAACTCGGGATTCTGCAACCACGGATGCAGCGGGCTGCGCACCAGCATCTGCCACGCACCCAGCAAGAGCGCGATACCGAAGACGACGAACGCCAGCCAGAAATGCGCGAGCACGAGGCGCTTGCTATTGAACACAGGACAGTCTCCGCGAGGCGGCCGGCAGCTTGTCGGCCATGTTCATGAACTTGGTACGATCGATCACCTTCACGTGCGCCCACATGTTCTGATGACCCGTGCCGCAGTACTCGTGGCAAGGCATGGTGTGATCGCCGGGCGTGTCGAAGGTCGTCTTGAAGGTGGAGACGTAGCCCGGTTCAAGCATCGAATTGATGTTCGTATCGGTGATGAGAAAGCCGTGCACCACGTCCGCCGCCGTCGCGCGAAACGTGACCGGCACGCCTGCGGGCACCACGAGACATTGCGGCGTGAACGAATACTGCTGCGCGACGATACGCACCGTCACCGAGCCGTCCGCTTCCGGCGCGCTCCCCAGATTGCTTTCGATGAATTCGCCCGACACGCTCAGGCTCGCGGGTTGCACGATCTCGACGCGCGAGGGCGGCATCATCGCCCAGTGCAGGCCGGTGTAGACCACCATCGCGACGAGCACCGTGACGATGGCGAGGACGACGAACGCCCAGCGCCGCTCTACTCTTTCGGCGACATCGTGCGAGCCTGAATTCGTGGACATAGACGCCTTTCGATGAATCGAGAAATCAGTGGAATCAGTTGAATCAGTGGATCACGCCGCGCGGCAGGAACACGGCGAAATAGAAAACGAACCACAGGCCGATGACAATGGCCGTCGCAATGCTCGCAAGCATGATCGCGCCGCCCGGCCCGCTTTTTACGATGTCATCGATCCTTGCGTCTTCGTTCGGGTCTTCATTCATGGTGTGATTAAGCATCCTTAATAAAGTGGTGCGGAGCGCAGTTCGTTGACTTCCTTCGTCGTGACGGGCGCGCCGTGATTGCCCCACGTCGTGCGGATATACGTGACCACCGCCGCCACTTCCACATCCGAAAGCGCCTGCGCGAACGGCGGCATGCCGTAGGGCTTCGGGTTCTTGAAGGTGCCGGGCGGATAGCCGCCGTTCAGCACCATGCGAATCGGATTGACGGCGGACGTCATCACGATCGACTGGTTGTTGGCGAGCGGCGGAAAGTCCGGCGGCATGCCCTGACCTTGCGCGGCGTGGCATTCGGCGCAATGCTGGTCGTAGACCTTCTTGCCGAGCGGCGCGAGATCGGAGCGCGCTTCGACCGCTGCCTGAGTCGGCGGCGCGGACTTGTCACCGGCATGCGCGGGCAGCGCTTTGAGGTAGACGGCCATTGCACGCACGTCGTCATCGCTCAAGTATTGCAGGCTGTCGTAGACGACTTCGGCCATCGGTCCATACACCGCGCCGCGATTCGATACGCCCGCGTGCAGCAGCCCCACGATGTCATCGAGACTCCAGTCGCCCAGCCCCGCTTCCTTGTTCGATGTCAGCGCGGGCGCATACCAGTTCTGAATCGGAATGAGGCCGCCTTCGAAAGCCTTGGATTTCACGTTGCCGCCGAGCGCGTTGATGGCCGTGTGGCACATCGAGCAATGGCCGAGTCCTTCGACGAGATACGCGCCGCGATTCCATTCGACCGATTGCTTTGGATCGTTCTGATACGTCGATTCACGAAAGAACAGCGAACGCCAGCCGATCAGCAATTCACGACGATTGAACGGAAAGCGCAATTCATGCGGCCGATTCGGTTGATGCACCGCGGGCGTGGACATGAGGAACGCGTAGATCGCGTCGGAATCGGCGCGCGTGACCTTGGTGTAGGACGTGTACGGCATCGCCGGATAGAGCAGCGAACCGTCGCGCGAGCGGCCGGTGTGCATCATGCGATAGAACTCGTCGGCGCTCCATGTGCCGATGCCCGTTTGCTTGTCGGATGAAATGTTCGGCGTGTAGAGCGTGCCGAACGGCGTGTCCATCGGGCGGCCGCCGCCGAAGGTCTTGCCCGCAGGCAGCGTGTGACACGCGATGCAATCGCCCGCGCGCGCGAGGTATTCGCCGTGTTTGATCGTGTCGGCGCTGGCCGTTTGCGCCACGGCCAAGGTCGCACGCGTGACGCATGAGGCCAGCAGCACCGCGACGGCCAGCGCCCGTATGAATCGTCGAAGGTGTCGCAAGCGGAGCACGTCGTGTCCTCGGTTAGTGGGAAACGCTGCCGCAGACGAGCGGCATTTTCAGCGAACCGGCGGCGACGGGCACCGGATCGGCCGGCGCGGGCAGCGACGCGAGATAGGTGGCGACGGCGGTGATATCGCGATCCGACAGCCGTTGCGCCACCTGACGCATGCAGTCTGGCGCGAGGGTCGTGCGCGTGCCGTAGCGCCACGCGCCGAGTTGCGCGCTCAGGTAATCCGCGTGCAGGCCGAGCAGGCCGGGAATCGCGGGCTCCATGCCGGTCATCGATGCGCCGTGGCAACTCACGCAAGCTGGCACGCCACGCGAGGCGTCGCCCTTCATCACGAGCGTCTTGCCCGTTTCGAGCGTCGCGGCCTCCACCTTGACGGGCGCATTCGGCGCGAATGGCGGACGCTGGCTCGCGAAGTAATCCGCGATCTGCTTGAGATAGGCATCGGGCAGATACGCGAGCAGGTAATTCATCGGCGGATACTTGCGCCGGCCGTCACGGAAAGCGAGCAACTGGTTGTAGAGATAGCCCGAGGGTTTGCCGGACAGGCGCGGAAAGTAGTCGTTGTCGGTGCCCTGACCTTTGTCGCCGTGACACGCGGCGCATCCGAGCACGCGCGCCTGCATGGTGTCCGGCGCGCGTTCGGTGGGCGCATCGGCCGCAAACGCCTTGAGGCATGTCAAGGACAAGCACGCGGACAAGATCCAGGCGCTGCGCCTGCGCACGTTTCCCACGTATCCCCCGCTCGGTTGGCCGTATTGGATGGACGAACACGCGTATCTTTGGATAAGACCGATACACGGTTTGCCGCTGTTCTTCAAGACGCTTCGGTGTACTAGCCGGTCCTTCTGATCTTAGGAGAGCCGTCACGTCTTTCACAGCATGCAGATTGTCTCAATGCACGCGTTCGCTGCGAGCGATGCAATCGATCGTTTATTGACTTCGAACAATGTTCCGCATCATTTTGAGATGCGTGACGATGCGCATTGCGCGCGCTCGATTACTTCAGACCGAGACGTTTGGCCAGCCGGTTCAGATTGGCGCGATCAATGCCAAGATCACGCGCGGCGGAGGCCCAGTTCTGATCGTTGCGCGTCAAGGCATCGAGCACGAGCGTGCGTTCGTAGGCGGTGACGGTCGTGCGAAGATCGGCGACGGGCGCAGCTTCAGCGTGAGTCGTTTCGATAGCCGATGAAGCCGCGAGCGAAAGATCGGCCGCATTGAGCGTGAGGATACGCGGGCGCGTTCGTTGTGCCGCGAGTGCCTTCAGCGCGCTGCGGCTGATCGCGTGTTCCAGTTCTCGCACGTTGCCGGGCCACGGATACGCGAGCAGCGCGTTCTGTGCATCGGCGGAAAGGCGCAGGCTCGCGAGACCCAGCCGCGCGCGGTTCTCCTCCAGAAAGAAGCCCGCGAGCAACAGCGCGTCGCGGCCACGCTCGCGCAACGGCGGCACCACGAGCGGATACACCGACAGCCGGTGATACAGATCCGCGCGAAACCGCCCGTTGCGCACTTCGGCGGCCAGATCGCGATTCGTCGCCGCGATGAGCCGCACATCCACGCGATGCTCGCGATCCGAACCGATCCGCTGCAACTGGCCGTCTTGCAACACGCGCAGCAGCTTGGCCTGCATCGTGAGCGGCAATTCGCCTACTTCGTCCAGAAAGAGCGTGCCGCCGTCGGCCAGTTCGAACTTCCCGCGCCGGTCCGACGACGCGCCCGAGAACGCGCCGCGCACGTGTCCGAACAGTTCGCTCTCCACCAGATTGTCCGGCAGCGCCGCGCAATTGAGGCTGATGAGCGGCTTGCCCGCGCGCGGCGAACGCGCGTGAATCTCGCTGGCGACGAGTTCCTTGCCGACGCCCGTCTCGCCCGTAATCAGCACGGTCAGATCGCTCGATGCGACGATCGCGATTTCATCGCGCAGACGCCGGAAGGACTCGCTGTTGCCGATCATCTCGCGCTGACGTTCGCTGGCTTGCGCGTAGACATCGGCGCGGCGGCGATGTTCTTCGCCCGAGCGCGCCAGTGCATCGATACGTTCGGCCACGCTGACGGTCGCCGCCGCGAGACTTAGAAACGCTTGCAGCGAGGCCGTGTCGATGTCGTCGAAACGCGCGGGATCGAGCGCATCGAGCGTGAGCACGCCCCACGGTTTTCCGTCGATGACGAGCGGGCAGCCGAGGCAATCGTGCACTTCCAGATGCCCGCCGATGTCTTTGACGAGGCCATCGTAGGGATCGGGCAAGTCGGACTGCGCGGGGAAACGCGTGGGCTCCACGCGCGACAGGATGGCCGCGAAGCGCGGATGTTCGCTCACGCGAAAGCGGCGCCCGAGCGTATCGCCCGACAAACCGTCGATGGCGAGCGGCACGAGCGTGTCGCCGTCCAGTCGCAGGAGCGCGGCGGCATCGCCGGGAAAAAGCGCGCGCAGGGTGCGCAGCAAACGCCGATAGCGCTCTGTGTCGGGCATCTCGCGCGACAGGTCTTCGATGAGCGGCACGAGCGCGTCCAGCAACACGCGTGAAGTCATTGCGACTACTTCAGCAGTCTTTGTGACCAGAGTCGATTCGACCATTTCTCACTTCAGAACGTTGATTTAGCTATCATTTTAAACTGGCATGCATCGTGTATGTATTTGGAGAGCAAGAAACTTTATCCACTTCAAAAGGACTACACCATGCTCTCAGCCGAACATCGCGCCATCGTCAAGGCTACCGTCCCGCTGCTCGAAAGCGGCGGCGAAGCGCTCACCACGCACTTCTACCAGTCCATGCTCGACAACCATCCCGAAGTGCGTCCAATGTTCAATCAGGCGCATCAGGCCAGCGGCGCACAACAGCGCGCGCTCGCCAAGGGCGTGTTGATGTACGCCCGTCATATCGATGAGCTGGAGAAGCTTGGCGGGCTGGTCGGGCAGATCATCAACAAGCATGTCGCGTTGAACATTCAGCCGGAGCATTATCCGATCGTCGGACGCTGCCTGCTGGCGTCCATTCGCGAAGTGCTCGGCGCGGAGATCGCCACCGATGCGGTGATCGAAGCGTGGGCAGCCGCTTACGGGCAACTCGCGGATTTGCTGATCGGGCTGGAGGAGAACATCTACGCCGAACGCGCAGATGCGCCCGGCGGATGGCGCGGCACGCGGCGTTTCGTGGTCTCGCAAAAAGTCGTGGAAAGCGATGAGATAACGTCTTTTCATCTCGTGCCGGAAGACGGCGGCGCGCTGCTAGATTTTGAGGCGGGACGGTACATTGGGTTGCGCGTGTTCGTCGATGGCGAGGAAACGCGCCGCAATTATTCGCTGTCGGACGCGCCGGATGGGCGCGCGTATCGCATCAGCGTGAAGCGCGAGCCGAATGGCAAGGTGTCCGGATTCTTGCACGACAGCGTGCGCGCGGGCGATGTGATTGAGTTGTATCCGCCTGCCGGTGACTTCCGATTGCAGCATGGCGAACGGCCGCTCGTGCTGATCAGCGGCGGTGTGGGCATCACGCCGACGCTTGCCATGTTGCGTGCGGCGCTGGCTTCGAACCCGGCGCGGCCGGTGAGCTTTATTCATGCGGCGCGGCATGGCGGCGTGCATGCTTTCCGCGATGCCGTCGAAGCGCTGGCGGCGCGACATCCGCAATTGAAGCGCTTCTATTGCTACGAACAAGCGCGTGAGGGCGATCATGCGGCGCATGCCATCGGTTTCGTCGATGAAACGCTGCTGGGTCGATGGCTGCCCGAGGATCGGAATGTGGATGCTTATTTTTTGGGGCCGAAGGCGTTTATGAAGGCGGTGAAGAGGCATCTGCGGGCGCTTGGGGTGCCGGAAGCGCAAAGTCGGTATGAGTTTTTTGGGCCGGCGGCGGGGTTGGATTGAGTATTCGGGTTTGGTCTGTTGGGATATTGGATCGTCGGTGATGCTGTCTTTATGTTGGGCAAGGGGCTGCTGTTGGTTGGGCTTTTGATTCAGTAGCCGCCTCCCCGGCGGGGGGGTAACTTTCTTTGCTGCTGCAAAGAAAGTCACCAAAGAAAGCAGCTTTTAAAACCATGCTCGATGGCTGGAGAGGGTTGGTCTGGATTAACCGATGCAGTGGCCGCAATAGGACTTCCCGCGCATAACCTGCCGCTTTGGCAACCTCGCGATCACGCGCGCGAATATTTATGGCTTAGTGGTCCGCGCTCATGCTTTCGGCCATGCGCTTCGCGCGCCGAGAACGTAAGAACGGAATCCCGCAGCCTATTAGCGCCCAGCCACATCACGCTTATTCGCAAGATTGCTATTCGGCCCTACCGTGGTTAGTGCTCCGACTAAAAGGTGACGCGCGTTGGTGTGCACGCTTTGCCCAGAAGCGCTTACCAAGGTAGGGCCCAATGGGAGAGGTGCGATGCGGTGTGATGTGGCTGGGCGCTTATACGCTGCGGGATTCCGTTCTAAAGCTCTCGGCGCGCGCAGCGCATGGCCGAAAGAATGAATGCGGTCCACTTAGACTAGAGAGTTGGAGCGCGTAATCGCTAGGTTGCCTAAGCGGCTCGTTATGCGTGTGAAGTCCTATTGCGGCCACTGCATCGTTAAACCAGACCACCCTCTCCAGCCAGCGTGCCTGGGGGTAAAAGCTGCTTTCTTTGGTGACTTTCTTTGCAGCAGCAAAGAAAGTTACCCCCCCGCCGGGGAGGCGGCTACTGCAATAAAAGCCCAAACAACAGCAGCCCCTTGCACAAAAAGAACAACAAAATCCAAGCCCGCAACGACAGTAAAACCAAACATTGTCCGTCAGTTCCAGATGCTGCCATCTCCACGTGCTCGACCCGTTCAAAGCCCGCCGCAAAAACCCCAACCACTGGTCACCTAAAATTCCCCAAAACCGGTCATTCCAAAAAACCACCTCCACGCCTAATCTAAACCTGTCGCGCCACCCAAAGCGCTCCAGCCAAAAGGACACGCACCATGCAACCCCGCCTCGACTTCTACAAATCCAGCCCATCTGCAATCAAAGCCATGCTGGGCCTCGAAGAACGCATCGCCAAATCCAATATCGAAAAATCCCTGACCGAATTGGTCCGCCTGCGCGCCTCGCAGATCAACGGCTGCGCGTTCTGCGTCGACATGCACACGACCGATGCCCGCAAAGGAGGCGAAACGGATCGTCGGCTGGCAACCGTCGTCGTGTGGCGCGAAACGCCCTTCTTCACGGACCGCGAACGCGCCGCGCTGGAATGGACCGAAGCGCTCACGCTCGTGTCGCAAGAACACGTTCCCGATTCGGTATGGGAAGCCGTCCGCCCGCATTTCAGCGATGAGGAAATCGTCGATCTGACCTTGCTCATCACCGCGATCAACGGCTGGAACCGCTTCGCGATTGCCTTCCGCAAATTGCCCGCTTGAGGAGCCTTCAATGAAAAAATTGATAGCCGCCGCGCTGTTGCTGAGTTCCGCCGCCGCATGGGCACACGACTCATCGAGCGAAGAAAAAATCACGCCTGTGATGAAGCAAGCCATACCCGAAGCAGCAGGCAAAAACGTGCTGATCGCCACCGTGGCGTACAAACCCGGTCAGGCATCGGATGCGCACACGCACCCCGGCTCGATCTTCGCGTATGTGCTCGAAGGACGCGTGACATCGCAACTCGAAGGCTCGCCCGCGAAGACTTACGGGCCGGGAGAATCGTGGTACGAGGCGCCGGGCGCACATCACATCGTGTCGAAGAATGCGAGCCGCACGAAGCCCGCGAAGCTGCTGGTCTTCGCGATTGCCAGCGAAGGCGATCAACTGAAACAGCCTATGCCGCAACATTGAAGATGCAAACTTTTTGACGTATCGGAGAACGATTTAACGGAGAATCGCTCGCCATCTCAGCGACTTTTCTCCGGTCATCATGAAACCTCTCCGTTCTCTCGCCGCCGTTTCGATCATCCTGGCAACCCTCACGCTTAGCGGTTGCGGCCTGTTCGGCTGCAACGGCTTCGCGACCAACGGCGGCGGTTTCGGCGGATGCAGCGTCGGGACGCGCTTCTGAAGCGTTCCCAACGCCCGCATCGTTAAAGTCAGAACACGTTCACCGGCACATTCACCATCAGGCGATACACCGAACTGGTGATATCCGAATAGTGCTCGCTGCCCTTGTGGTACATGTAGTAGAACTTGACCGACGTGTTCTTGAACTTGCCGTCCGGCACCGTGTAACTCGGGATGATGCCGAATTCGTGATGCGAGCCATGCACCGGCTCGCCATTCACGATGTAGTTCGCCGCCTGCGTGGTGCCGCTGTTCGCCATCGCGCTGCCATCCGCGCCCCAGCCATACGCGCCCCACAACGTGAACTTGAGTCCGGGCACGCCGTAGTCCTTCATGTTGAGCGAATACGTCAGGCTGACGGATTTTTCGTGCGGCTGGTTGTAGTCCACATCGAGCGAGTTCGACAGATAATCGCCCGCCGACTGGCCCATGTAGTCGAACATCTGATCGCTGACAATCTGCTGGAAAGCAAACTGGAGCGTATGCGCGCCATGCGTGCCCGCGAGCGCCAGGCTATAGGCGTTGTTGTTGATCGACCCTTGACGTTCGCTGCCGATCGCGCCCGTGTAGTAGTAGTTCACCGAGCCGGTCCAGCGCACGGATTTCGGATCGCCAATACTCTGCGTCGCCGTGAAGTAATACTGCTGCCACACGTTGTTCGCGATACCGCCGTACAGCGACACCGCCGTGTCGTCGCCGCGCGTCCAGTCGCCGCCGAAGTACGTGAAGCGCGAAATATGCGTGCCGCCGTATTCCGTGTAAAGCTGCGTCGTCGATGTCATGCCGCGCGCGAGCACCGCATCCACCGTGCCGGCCTTGAGCGTCAGGTTCTTGATTTCATCGCTGGCGAGCGAAAAGCCGCGATATGTCGGCGGCAGCGCGCGATTGTCATGCGGCGACAGGAACGGATTGTCGAAGAGTTGCTGACCGTATTTGACGACCGTATTCGACATGCGCGCCTTCACGTCCCACACGCCGGGATAGACCCACGCGGATTGATCGTAGACGTGATTATCCGGCCCGATGCGCACGCGATTACCCGCGCCGTTTCCGCCGTTGAGCTTCAACGCACCGAACAGCGATACATCGCCGCCGAGGCCGATCAGCCCTTTCGTGTAGCCGGATTCGAATACGGCCTGCGCGCCGAGCACCCACGCGTCCTTTTTGCCCGCGCCCTTGAAATCGTCATGCTCGGTGTAAGAGCGCAACAACATATTCAAATGCGAATCTTCGATGAAACCCTTCGATTTCGCCTGATTGCTCACCGGCGCATCCGCTTCGGTATTCGGCGGGGAATCGGGCGGCGTTTCCGTGTGGCGCGAGATGGGCTCCGCATCCGGCTGCTGCTGCGCGACCGATGCGACAGGCGCTTGCTGCGCGTGAACGCCCAGACTGGCCGCCACTGCACCGCTGAACAACAAGATTGAAAGTGCTACTGAGCGTTTTTGTTTTTGCATGAAAAGTATCTCCAACGACTGACCCAACCTGAACGGCTTTTTATAAAAATGACGCGGCGATTTCCGGACGCACGGATGCAACTCGCCGCGCCCGGCGATCGTGAAGATCGGGGCGAACGAGGCGTTCGGAATTCGCTGCGAGTGGGGACGGCGCGCGGCATTGAACTGCCGCGTGCCGTGACTACGGTTCCGCTATGGCGGCAATGTCATGCGCATACCCGTCTCAGGCAAACAGACACGCCGCCAGCGCGCCGTCTTCGAGCGCGCGCAACGCAGGAACTTCACGCGCGCATTGCGCCTGCGCGTTCGGGCAGCGCGTATGGAACACGCACCCTGAAGGCGGATCGATCGGGCTCGGAATATCGCTCGACAGAATCTGCACGACCTTGCCGCGCTCGACGGACGGGTCCGGCACCGGCACCGCCGACAACAGCGCGCGCGTGTACGGATGACGCGGCGTGTCGTACAGCGCGTGTTTGTCCGCGAGTTCCATTACGCGGCCGAGGTACATCACCATCACGCGATCGGAGATGTGACGCACCACCGCCAGATCGTGCGCGATGAAGATCAGCGACAGCTTCATCTCCACCTGCAACTGCCTGAGCAGATTGACGATCTGCGCCTGGATGGAGACATCGAGCGCGGACACCGGCTCATCGCAGATGACGAGCTTCGGCTCGACGATCAGCGCCCGCGCAATGCCGATACGCTGACACTGCCCGCCCGAAAACTCGTGCGGATAGCGGTTGATCATCTGTTCGCGCAGGCCGACGCGCGCCATCATCGCGCGCACGCGGGCGTCGATCTCCTGACGGCTCATGCCCGGCCGATGCTCCTCCAGCGGCTCCGCGATGATCTGCCTGACCGTCATGCGCGGATCGAGCGAGGCGAGCGGGTCCTGAAAAATCATCTGCACATCGCCGCGCACGCGATGCCAGTCGCGCTTGCTCGCCTGCGAAAGATTTGCGCCCATCCAGACGATTTCACCGGACGTCGCGGGAATGAGGTTGAGGATCGCGCGCGAGAGCGTGGACTTGCCGCAGCCCGATTCGCCGACCACGCCGAGCGTCTCGCCCGCCTTCAGATCGAAGCTCACGCCTTCGACGGCTTTCAGCGTGCGCGGTGCGCCCCACGGCAGGCGCGTTTTGCTTTTCACCTGAAAATGCACGCGCATGTCGCGCACGGAGAGGATCGTGGCGTCAGACATGGCTCGCCTCTGCATAACGCGTTTTCATGACTTCGACAGGACGATGGCACGCGCGCAGCCAATGCGTATCGACCGCTTGGAGCGGCGGCGTGTGCGTGGCGCATTCGTCGTTCGCATCGGCGCAGCGCTCGTGAAACGGACAGCCCGCCGGCGGATGCGCCATGTTCGGCGGATTGCCCGGAATGCCCGCGAGTTCCGCGCCATCGTGATCGAGCCTCGGCAACGCGCGCAGCAAGCCGATGGTGTACGGATGCGACGGCTTCGCGAACAGCGTTTGCGCCGGACATTGCTCCATCACGCGGCCGCCGTACATCACCATGACTTTTTCGCACAGGCCCGCGACCACGCCCAAATCATGCGTGATGAGCACGATCGACGTGCCGAAGTCGCGCTGCAAATCGCGCAGCAATTGCAGCACTTGCGCCTGCACGGTGACATCGAGCGCGGTGGTCGGTTCATCGGCGAACAGCACTTCGGGTTCGCACAACAGCGCCATCGCGATCATCACGCGCTGCCGCATGCCGCCCGACAACTCGTGCGGATACTGCCCGATGCGATGCGCCGCCTCCGGAATCCGCACCGCTTCGAGCATGTCGGTGGCGCGCTTCTTGGCCGCTCGCCGCGTCATGTTCTTGTGCAGCTCCAGCACCTCGGTCATTTGCCGCTCGATCGTGAGATACGGATTGAGCGAACTCATCGGGTCCTGAAAGATCATCGACAAACGATTGCCGCGAATGCGGTTAAGCGCCCTTTGCGGCATGCCAATGAGATTTTCGCCGCGATACACCGCTTCACCACGCGCACGCCCGTTCACCGCGAGCAGCCCGAGCATGGCGAGCACGCTCTGGCTCTTGCCCGACCCGGATTCCCCGACGATGCCGAGCGTCTCCCCTTCTTCCAGCGTGAAACTCACGCCGCCGACCGCGCGCACGGTGGCATCGGGCGTGGCAAATTCGACTTGCAGATCCTTGACTTCGAGTAGCGGCATGGCTCACCTGTCCTTCGGATCGAGCGCGTCGCGCAGCCCGTCGCCGACAAAGTTGATGCAATAGAGCGTGATCGAGAGCAGCGCCGCCGGAAACAGCAGAATCCACGGCGACGCTTCCATCACGCCGACGCCGTCCTGAATCAGCACGCCCCAGCTCGTCATGGGTTCCTGCACGCCGAGGCCGAGGAACGACAGCACGGACTCCGTGAGAATGACGGCGGGCACGGTCACGGTCGTGTAAATCGCGACGATGCCGAGCAGGTTCGGCACCACATGCCGCGCGATGATCCGCCGCGCCGGCACGCCGATGGCGCGCGCCGCCTCCACGTATTCCTTCGAGCGGATCGACAGCGTTTGCCCGCGCACCACGCGCGCCATGTCCATCCACGAAAAAATCGTGATGGTGACGACGACGAGATAGAACTCGCGCCCGAGCAGCGTCACCATGAGGATCGCGATGAGCAGATACGGAATGGCGTACATCATGTCGACGATGCGCATCATCGCGTTGTCGATGCGCCCGCCGACGAACCCCGCCACCGCGCCCCACACGATGCCGAGCGTGACCGAGGTGAGCGTGGCGAGTGCGCCGATCATGAGCGAGACGCGACCGCCGATCAGACAGCGCACGAACAGATCGCGCCCGGAATCGTCGGTGCCGAACAGATGCCAGTTGGCGAAGGTCGGCGGCGCGCTCATGGCGTTCCAGTCGGACGAGTCGAACTGATTCGGCAACAGCCACGGCCCGACGATGCACACCAGCGTGATGAACACGAGCAACACGAGACTCACGACTGCCGCCTTGTTGCGCAGAAAACGCGTGCGCGCGTCCGCCCAGGGGCTTCGGCCTACCGCCGCTTTTTCGAGGAGCGGTGCGAGAGATGCGGATTTCATCATGCGCCTCCTTCAATAACGAATCTTCGGGTCCAGCCACGCATAGGCCAGATCGACGAGCAAATTCAGCAGCACGGCCACGACCGTCACCAGCACGACCAGTCCGAGCACGAGCGTGTAATCGCGATTGGCCGCGCCGTTCACGATCAGCTTGCCGATGCCCGGCAGCGAGAACACGGACTCCGTGACCACTGCGGCCGTGATCGATGAAATCGCCAGCGAGCCGAGCACCGATACGACCGGAATGAGCGTGGGTTTCAGCGCGTGCCGCAGCACGATGGTGCGCAACGGCAGCCCCTTCGCGCGCGCCGTGCGGATATACGGCGTGTTCATCACCTCGATGAGACTCGCGCGCGTCACGCGGCCGATGGTCGCAACGTTGATCATCACCAGCAGCGCGACGGGCAGCACCATGTAGCGCACCTGAAAGCCGTTCCAGCCGCCTGCGGGCAACCACTTCAACAGGATCGCGAACACGAGGATCAGCACCGGCCCGATCACGAAGGACGGAAACGTGTTGCCCGCGTTGCTCACCAGCATCACGAGATAGTCGATCATGCCGTTGCGACGCAGCGCCGCCGCGATGCCGAGCGCCACGCCGATCACGATGGCAAGCAGCATCGACACGCCGCCGATGGTCAGCGACACCGGCAGCGCGCGCAGCACGAGTTCGTTCACGCTCCAGTCGGCGTAACGAAACGACGCGCCAAGATCGCCATGCAGCAAACCGTCGAGGTAAAGCAAATACTGCTTCCACAACGGCTCGCCGAGGTGATAACGGGCCTGCAAGTTCGCCAGCACTTCCGGCGACACTTTGCGTTCCCCGTCGAACGGCCCGCCCGGCGTTGCGTGCAGCAACAGATAGCAGACCGTTATCACGATCAGCAGCGTCGGCAGCGTGAACAGCACGCGCCGCAAGGCATATGACCACATCAGCGTTCCCCTTCGCTTGTGCTTTCGTGCGTGTCAGGCGTCAATGCTTGACGATGTAGAGATCCTTGCTCGCGTAGTGATCCATCGGATTCTTCAGCGAATAACCGCCCACGTAACCCTTCACCAGACGCGGCAGACCGTATTGCAGCAGCGGCAGCATGGGATAGTCGTCCATAATCAGCTTCGCGGCCTGCGTCTGCAATTGCGTGCGCTTCGCCTGATCCGTGGTCTGGCTCGCTTCCTTGATGAGCGCATCCGCCTTCGGATTGCAGTTGAAGTTGTCGTTCTGGTCCGACTTGCACTGCACGAGCGTGAGGAAGGTGGTCGCGTCGTTATAGTCCGCGACCCAGCCGTTGCGCGCGATCTGATAATCGCCGTCATGGCGCTTCTTGAGCAGCACCTTGAATTCCATCGATTCGATGTCCATCACCAGACCGAGCTTGGTCTTCCATTCGGAGGCCACGAACAGCGCCATCTTCTTGTTGTAGTCGCTCGTGTTGGTCGCGAAACGCAGCTTCGTGCCCGGCTTCACGCCCGCCTGATCCAGCAGCTTCTTCGCTTCCTCGACGCGCTTCGACATGGGCCACGACGCCCACGCGTACGTGCTCACATCCGCGCCGGTCACGCCCTTGGGCAGCACGTCGTAGAGCGGAATCTGGCCATCGGCGGTGACGCGCTGCGCGAGCAGATCGCGGTCGATCACCATGGACAACGCCTGCCGCACGCGCACGTCCTTCAGCAGCGGATCGCGGTTGTTGAAGCTGTAGTAACGCGTGCCGAGAATCAGCGAATTGCGGATGTCGCCGGGAAACTGCTTCGCGTACTTGGCATACGTGCCGGTCGGCAACTGATAGGTCATCTCGATGTCGCCGGACTGGAACATCTTGACGTCCGTGTTTTCATCTTCGATAGGGAGGTAGGTGACCTGCGTCAGTTGCACGTTCGACTTGTCCCAGTAATTCGCGTTCTTCGTCAGGACGAGCTTGTTGTTGACCTGCCAGTCCTTCAACTGGAACGCGCCGTTGCTGACGATATTGCCGGGCTTGGTCCAGTCGCGTCCGTACTTCTCCACCGTCGCGCGATGCACTGGCCCGAGGTTCGGATTCGACATGAGTTCCGGCAGGAACGGCACCGGATTCGCGGTCTTGACTTCGATGGTGTAAGCATCCATCGCGCGAATGCCCAGCATGCTCACCGGCTTCTTGCCCGCGACGATGTCCGCGCCGTTCAACAGAAACGGCCCGAACACATTGGCATACGACGACGCCGTTTTCGGATCGACGAAGCGCTGGCAGCCATACACGACATCGGCGGCAGTCACAGGGTCGCCATTGGTCCAGCGCGCGTTCTTGCGCAGATGGAAGATCCACGTGGTCGCGTCTTTCTGCTCCCATTTCTCGGCGAGGCCCGGCATGACCGTGCCGTCGTTGTTCGCGGCGGTCAGGCCTTCGAACAGATCGCGAGCGAGGTTTGCCGCGCCCACGGTTTCGACCAGCGCCGGGTCAAGCGTCTCCACTTCGGAGCCGTTGTTTCGCAATAGTTCCTGCTTGGCGGCAAGCGTCACGCCGGAAGGAATCACGGCTGCATTCGCGGACAAGGACGATGCGGCAAGCACCCAAGCAAGCAGCACATGGCGACGGGGAATGGCAAAGAACGGCATGAAAAATCCTCTTGTCTCGACTGTTTATTCGTGTCGTCCGGCGTAGGCCGGCAAAGTCATTGGCCTGCGATGAAAGCACTACTTCGTTTAGCGCGACCCGGCTAAACTTTTTAGTCACCCTAACGACTCATGACCGTGAAGCGAGCGCATTTCGAAGTCCTATCGCTTGTCAAACGGCTTCAAGTCGCTTTCATCTGACTACAGGCTGGCGGCGAGTATTTCGCATCAATAAGCCGGATGCCACTCACATCTGCTTATAGTGACTAAATTTTTCGAATAGTCGTGCATTTCCGACACTTCGACCGCCGACCGTCCGCGATAAAATTTGGCAAAAGTGCGGCAAGTGCCTGTTTCCTATAAGATCTGCGTCCTTGCCGCCAAAAGCGGCCACACTTTTTTCCGGCTTTATCCTAGGCCGTTCAAACGATGATCCGATTCCGCCAGATCGAGGCTTTTCGCAGCCTCATCATGACCGGCACCAGCGTCGGCGCCGCGCGCAAACTACATGTGACGCAGCCCGCCATCAGCCGGTTGATCGCCGACCTCGAAGCCGATCTCGGCTTCAGCCTTTTCAGCCGCGTGGGCGGCCGTCTCAATCCGACCAACGCGGGTTTGCGCTTCTATCAGTCCGTCGAGGAAAACTTCCTGGGCCTTGAACGTCTCAAGCAAGTCGCGGCGATGATCCGCGAGGAAGCGTCCGACGCGTTGACGGTCGCCTGCATGCCGGTGCTCGCCACCACGCTGCTGCCGCCGGTGCTGGCGGACTTCACCGCGCGTCATCCCGGCGTGCCGGTCAAGGTGGATTCGGTGAAAGTGCCGGAAGTGCTCGTCGCGCTTCAGAACCATAAGGCCGATGTTGCGTTGAGTCAGGCATTTCCGGCGGTGGCCGGCATCGAAGTGGAAACGCTGCTCAAGGCACGTGCGTTATGCGCGATGCCCGCCACGCACCGGCTCGCCAGGAAGAAGATCGTGCGCCCCGCCGACCTGCGCGGCGAGCAGTTGATCGGCTGGCTGCCAAACGCGCGTCAGCCGTACGAGGCGGAGCAATCGCTCATTTCATCGACGGAAGAAAGGCCGCGCTACACCGTGTTCACGGACACCGCGCACACCCGCTACGCGATGGTCGCGGGCGGGCTCGGCGTGTCGATCGTCGAGCCGTTCGCGGCGAAGGTCTGGCGCGCGCATGGCGTGGTCGTGCGTCCGTTCGATACGGACATCGAATACGAATACGCGCTCTCGTATCCGAGAAGCGGGATTCGCTCGGATCTGGTCGCATCGTTCAGGCAATCAGTGCGGCGCGTGGTCGAAACCTATTCGCTCGACGCACCGGACGAACCCCACGCGCACGAAGCGTTCAGGGAAGTGTCCTTCGCGAACGAATAAGTCAGGAAATCAACCGCCGCCGAACAGCCGTTCGGCGCGCGCGCGCAATTCCTCGGGCGACACATCCTCGATGTGCGTGCCAATCCACCATTCATGGCCGAACGGATCGCGCAGCCGTCCGCCACGGTCGCCGTAAAACTGATCCTCGACGGGGCGCAGGATCGTCGCGCCCTGATCGAGCGCGCGCTGGGCGACGGCATCGACATCTTCCACGTACACATGCAGCATCACGGGGGTGCCGCCGACTGAAAGCGGGCCGACCGTGCCGTAATCCGGGAATTCGTCGCACAGGTAGATCACGCCGCCGCCAATCGACAACTCCGCGTGCCCGATGCGCCCATCCGGCTGCTCCAATCGGAATGTCTCGGTCGCACCGAACACCTTCGTGTAGAACTCGATGGCGCTGGCGCAGCCCGCCACCGCGATATACGGAATCACGCCCCGACGGTCCTTCGGAATGGCTTCGACTTGCGCGTTCATGGGTCTCTCCTGCCGGCGTCTCGCCGCGGTTTCGAAAAGAAGGTTCTGCGCGCCCGCGCGATGCCGTGACGCGCCCCCTCACTTCGCTCCATAATTTCGTTCCATGCAAGTGCTGAGATGCCCTGAGGCGCGTATCGCGGGTCCGTTTCGTGCAACCTTGCGCGAAGCCCGTGGTATAAGCCTCAACTCGATGTAAAGCGAAGAAGCCAAGGAGGAAGCTGGAGATGTCATTGAAAAAAGAAGCTCGTTTTCGTGCCCTCGCGGTGAATGCCGTGCTCACCAGCGCGTTGTTGAGCGCCGGTTTTATCGAAACCGCACCGGCCTATGCGAAGACGTCCGATACGCAGCCTGCGGTGCTGACAGGCTCGGCCGTCGCGGTCGCCGACAAGTTCGCCGCCGACACCGCCGAGCAAATCTTCAAGCAAGGCGGCAATGCCGTCGATGCAGCCGTCGCCATCGCCTTCACGCTTGCGGTGACGTATCCTGAAGCGGGCAATATCGGCGGCGGCGGGTTCATGACGCTCTACGTCGATCATCGGCCCTACTTCCTCGATTACCGCGAGAAAGCGCCGCTCGCCGCCACGCGCAACATGTATCTCGACGACAAGGGCGAAGTCATCAAGGGCATGAGCTTGTACGGCTATCGCGCGGTCGGCGTGCCGGGTACGGTGTCGGGCATGTGGGAAGCGCACAAGCGCTTCGGCAAGCTCAAGTGGAAGCAGGTGCTCGCGCCCGCCATCAAGTATGCGCAGGATGGCTTCGTGGTGGACGATCAACTCGTCAAGCGTCGCGACGATGCCGCGAAGGAATTCGGCGGCAAGACCAACTTCGATCTCTACTTCGGCAGCATGAAGGCCGGTGAAACGTTCAAGCAGCCGGACCTCGCGAAGACCTTGCAGCGCATCTCGGACAAAGGCGCGAAAGGCTTCTACGACGGCGACACCGCCGACATGATCGACCGCGCCATGCAGGGCCACGGTCTCATTACGAAGCGCGATCTCAAGGACTACAAGGCAGTGTGGCGTCAGCCGATCACCGCGAGCTGGAACGGCTATCGCGTGATTACCGCGCCGCCGCCGAGTTCGGGCGGCGTCGGCCTCGTTCAGTTACTCAAGATGAAGGCGGATCTCAAGGACAAGTTCGACGGCGTGCCGCTGGACTCCGCGCAATACATTCATCTGGTCGCGGAAATCGAGAAGCGCGTGTTCGCCGACCGTGCGCAATATCTCGGCGATCCTGACTTCTACAAAGTGCCCGTCGCACAACTGACCAACGACGACTACATCCTCAAGCGCGCGCAGGAAGTGAATCCTGAGACGCCTTCGGACACCAAGAGCGTGCAGCCGGGACTCGGCACCTCCATGCCTGAGAAGGCCGAAACCACGCACTTTTCCGTGGTCGATAAATGGGGCAACGCCGTCTCCAACACGTACACGATCAACGGTTACTTCGGCTCGGGCGTGATCGCGGAAGGCACGGGCGTCGTGCTCAATGACGAGATGGACGACTTCGCCTCCAAGCCGGGCGTGCCGAACATGTTTGGCGTGGTCGGCAGCGATGCCAACGCGATCGCCCCCAGCAAGCGCCCGCTTTCCTCGATGACGCCGACCGTCATCACCAAGGACGACAAGGTGGCGATGGTGATCGGCACGCCGGGCGGCTCGCGCATCTTCACGTCGATCTTTCAGGTGCTCTCGAACGTGTACGACTTCAACATGCCGCTGCCCGAAGCCGTGGGCGCGACGCGTTTCCATCATCAGCTTTTGCCGCCGAACACGATCTTTCAGGAGCCGTTCCATCAACTCGACCCTGATGTCGTGAAGGCGCTCGAAGCCAAGGGCTACAAGTTCGAGATGCAGGGCTTCAACGGCGACATTCAGGCCATTCGTATCGATGGCACCACGCCCGAACCCATGTCCGATCCGCGCGGACGCGGTGTGTCGCGCGTGATTCAGCCTTGATGTCGGTACTTTGAAAGAAGTCGGCTTTTGACCGCTCGGCCGGACTAGGCATTTGCCCTAGTCCGGCGTTTTCGAGATTTCGCGAAGCCCCGCCCCAAGCGGGATTCCCAGCATATAAGCCACTCGGCATGGGCGGCATGTTTTTTATGAGATTGGTGCTGGCGTTCTGTTCCCCTAGTCTTCGTCCTGACCGAGTGCAGCTAAAAACATCTGCCACCCGGCAATATCCAGAACTACATACGAGACGACCCTGACGACGGACCGAAGCGCATGCAAGGCATGCAGGCGCACGGCTTCCTGTTTCAGCGTGCTGATAAAGGAGCAGCTCCATGTTGGAATCTTCCGCCCGGCAACTTGGCGACATCGACATCGATATTTCCCCCACGGAACAGGACGCGCCCGTTCAGACCGCCAGCGGCGGTTTCCTCGATCGCTACTTCGGCATTTCAACCGCAGGCAGCACGGAGAAGCGTGAAATCGTGGCGGGCATCACCACGTTCCTCGCGATGGTCTACTCCGTGTTCGTGGTGCCCGGCATGCTCGGCAAGGCCGGTTTCGACACGAGCGCGGTGTTCGTCGCCGTGTGTCTCACCACCGCGTTCGGCTCCTTGCTGATGGGCGTGTGGGCGCGTTTGCCGATCGCGATCGGCTGCGCTATTTCGCTGACGGCGTTCACCGCGTTCGGCCTCGTGCTCGGCAAGGGCCTCACGCCGAATATCGCGCTCGGCGCGGTGTTTCTGATGGGCGTCGTATTCACGGCGATCTCCGTGACGGGCGTGCGCTCGTGGATCTTGCGTAACTTGCCGACGGGCGTGGCGCATGGCACGGGCATCGGCATCGGGCTGTTTTTGCTGCTGATCGCGTCCAACGACGTCGGCCTGATCGTGAAGAATCCCGCGCCGGGCATGCCGGTTTCGCTCGGCCATATCACGGCGTTTCCGGTGCTGATGTCGGTGCTCGGACTCGCTGCGATCTTCGGGCTGGAGCGCCGGCGCGTGCCGGGCGGCATCCTGTTCGTGGTGATCGGTTTGTCGGCGATTGGCCTCGCGTTCGATCCTGCCGTGCACTTCAACGGCATCTTCGCGTTGCCCAAGCTCTCCGCACCGGGCCATGCGTCGCTGATCGGCGCGATGGACATCAAGGGCGCGCTGTCGATGGCCGTGATGCCGAGCGTCCTCGCGCTGGTGATGACCGCCGTGTTCGACGCCACCGGCACGATTCGCGCCGTGGCAGGCCAGGCCGGTCAGATCGATGCGAACGGCCGTATCGTCAACGGCGGCCGCGCGCTGACGGCGGATTCGCTCAGCTCGATCTTTTCCGCGTGCTTCGGCGGCGCTCCGGCGGCGGCGTATATCGAGTCGTCGGTGGGCGTGGCGGCGGGCGCGAAAACGGGACTGGCGGCGAGCGTCGTCGGCCTGCTGTTCCTCGCGGTGATGTTCCTCTCGCCGCTCGCGAGCCTCGTGCCGTCTTATGCGACCGCACCCGCGCTGATGTACGTCGGCCTGCTGATGTTGAGCAACGTGAGCAAGCTGCACATGGACGATACCGTCGATACCATGTCCGGCCTCGTCTGCGCGGTGTATATCGTGCTGTCGGCGAACATCGTGACGGGCATCATGCTTGGGTTCTGCACGCTGGTGGTGGGGCGTGTCGTGGCGGGTGAGTATCGCAAGCTGAACGTGGGGACGGTGGCGATTGCGCTGGCGCTGGCAACGTTTTATCTCGGCGGCTGGGCGATCTGACGGTAAACGACAAACGCCCCGGAAGCATGGTGCTTCCGGGGCGTTTGTATTTAACTCAGTCCAGCTTACTTACGGCGATACGCTTCAACTAAGATTTCGCAGTTCTGCAGATGCAGTTGCAACGCGCGGTCCCATTCACGACGCACTGCAGCCTTTGCAGCGCGCAGCCAGGAACCAAACGAAACGAGCAAGGATTGTTGTGCAGTGGTCTTCATGATCGGCTCTAGGGTTAGTAGCTAAGTAATAACCCTAACTATACGCTTTTCGTGCTGCACTGCAACCTTTTCTCAAAAATGCAACGCGTTGATTCCTCAGCGGAACTGACCATTCGTGCGGTTTTCAGATCGCCAGACCGCCAGACACTTCGATCCGCTGCGCGTTGATCCACCGGTTATCTTCAGACAGAAGCGAGGCGATCATCGGCCCGATATCGTCGGCCACGCCCGCACGTCCTAACGCTGTCATGTCGGCAATTCGTTTGTTCAGCTCAGGGTTGTCGCGCACCATGCCGCCGCTGAAGTCAGTCTGAATCGCGCCGGGCGCAACCACGTTCACGGCGATGCGTCGCGGCGCGAGTTCCTTCGCCAGGTACTTGGTGAGCACCTCGACCGCGCCTTTCATCGAACCGTAGGAGGCGCTCTCCGGCACGATGATCCGCGTCAATCCCGAAGAAACGTTGACGATCCGCCCGCCATCGTTGATAAGCGGCAACAACTTTTGCGTCAAAAAGAACACGCCCTTGAAGTGAACGTTGTACAGCCCGTCCAGTTCTTCTTCCGTCGTCTTTTCGATGCTGTTGTGATGCGACGTCCCCGCGTTGTTCACGAGAAAGTCGAAGCGTTCCGCGCCCCAGTCGGCGAGCGTGCGGCGCACGTCATCGGCGAAACGCGGGAATTGCGTGGTATTGCCGGTATCGAGTTGAAGCGCGACGGCTTTGCGGCCCGCAGCGGCGACGAGCTTCACGACCTCGTCCGCTTCCGTCTGGTTGCGGTGATACGTGAAGATGGAATCCACGCCCTTTCTGGCGAGACTGATCACTGTATTGCGGCCGAGCCCGCGGCTGCCGCCGGTGACGATTGCGATCTTGCTGGCTGACATGATCGAAGCTCCTTTGATTCGTGAGTCAGTCAGCAGGATAGCGCCGGCCGCTTTATCCGATAATCCCTCTCAATCCGCACGGGCTGTACGTCGAAACGAACAATGCGCGTCATTCCTGAATCAGTTGCCGCACCTTCTCCGCCAGCGTTTCGAGCGCGAACGGCTTGGTCAACACCTGCATGCCCGGCGACAGATGCCCGTTGCCGATCACCGAATTTTCCGCATAGCCGGTGATGAACAGCACCTTGAGGCCCGGACGCGTCTGCCGTCCTGCTTCCGCCATCTGGCGTCCGTTCATGCCGCCCGGCAGGCCGACATCGCTGATGAGCAGGTCGATCCGCACGTTCGACTGGAGCACTTTCAGCCCCGAAATACTGTCCGCCGCCTCGATCACCGTGTAGCCGAGTTCTTCCAGCACATCGGTGATGAGCATGCGCACGCTCGGTTCATCATCGACGACGAGCACGGTTTCACCGGCTTCCGTGCCGGAAATCGCGGCATCGGTCTGATCGGCGGAATCGGGGTGCGCGTCGCCGTAATAACGCGGCAAATAGATGCACACCGTCGTGCCCTGCCCGACCTCCGAGTAAATGCGCACCTGCCCGCCGGACTGCTTGGCGAAGCCGTAGATCATCGAGAGACCGAGCCCGGTGCCCATGCCGATCGGCTTGGTCGTGAAGAACGGATCGAAGGCCTTGGCGATGACATCGGGCGTCATGCCCGTGCCGGTATCCGTCACGCACAACGAAAGAAACTGGCCTTCGGGCATGTCGTGGCTTTGCGCGGCATTGCGGTCGATCCACTTGTTCGCCGTTTCGATGGTGATGCGCCCGCCGTTCGGCATGGCGTCGCGGGCGTTGATGCACAGGTTCAGCAGCGCGTTTTCGAGTTGCCCGGCATCGACCAGTGCGGGCCAAAGACCCGTCGCGCCCACGGCCTCGATGGGAATGCCGGGGCCGACGGTGCGCTGGATCATGTCGGTCATCCCGTTGACGAGCGCGTTGACGTCGGTCGGACGCGGATCGAGCGTCTGCCGCCGCGAAAACGCCAGCAGCCGATGTGTCAGCGCCGCCGCGCGCCGCACCGCGCCTTGCGCCGCGACGACGTATTTATCGACGTCCGCAAGCCGCCCCTGACTCAGCCGGATGCTCAGCAATTGCAGCGAACCCGACACGCCCGCCAGCAGATTGTTGAAGTCGTGCGCAAGGCCGCCGGTCAATTGGCCGACCGCTTCCATTTTTTGCGCCTGCCGCAGTTGCTCTTCGGCGCGCATGAGTTCGGCGGTGCGCTCGCTCACGCGCTGTTCCAGCGTTTCGTTGAGCGCGCGCAGCGACGCCGCCGCGCGATCGCGTTCTTCTTCCACGATCCGGCGCTGCTCGACATCGAGCAGAACGCCGGGAAAACGCAACGGCGTGCCGTCCGGGCCGAGATAGACGCGCCCGTTCGCCTCGATCCAGTAATAGCGCCCGTCCGCGCGCTTCACGCGGTATTGATGCGCGTAATGCCCGCCCGAACGAATGGCCTTGCCTATTGCAGCGGCCAGCCCTTCCTGATCGTCGGGATGCACGGTCGCCACGACCTGCGCGAGACTCAAGCCGACGCGGCCCAGCGCCGGATCGAGACCGAACGCCTGCGCGAAGGCTTCATCGACGGTGAAGCGGTCGTTCGGCAAATCCCAGAACCACGTGCCGATGATCGCGCCCGCCGCCAAAGCAAGCTGCACCCGTTCGATGTTTTCACGCGCGAGCGCCTCGCTGGCGCGCACAGCTTCTT
Source organism: Caballeronia sp. A2-2 (assembly GCF_057612605.2). Lineage (NCBI taxonomy): Bacteria > Pseudomonadati > Pseudomonadota > Betaproteobacteria > Burkholderiales > Burkholderiaceae > Caballeronia > Caballeronia sp. A2-2. The sequence goes on from NZ_CM172588.1 coordinate 867,556, forward strand.
CGGCCTTTTTTCGCTCGGAAATGTCGCGAAAGAGCACGGCGACCTGTCGTAGCGAAGGTGGCTCGATACGCGACGCCGACACTTCGATATGCCGCCCGGCGGTCAGGAAATAGCGCTCGAAACGCGTCGGCACGCCGGTGCGCAGCACGTTGCCATAGAGTTCGATCCAGCGATCCGCGTCGGTGGGATCGACCTGCCGCAACGTCTTGCCGACGATGCCCTTGATCCCCGTATGCCGCTCGTATCCCGGATTGGCCGCGATATGCGCGTAGTCGCTCAGCGGCCCATGCGGCCCGTCGAAGAATTCGATGATGCAGAAGCCATCGTCGATCGCGTTGAACAGGGCGTCGTAACGGGCGCGTTCCGCTTCCGCCGAGCGGTACGGCCTGCGTCCTTCGAGCGCGGTCATGACCTGACGCGCGAGCATCTGCAACGCTTGTTGCTGTGGAGCGTCGAGGGTTCTCGCTTCGTGATCCATCACGCAAAGCATGCCGATGGCCACGCCCTCGTTCGTCTTCAGCAACGCGCCGGCATAGAAGCGCAAGGGCCGGTCGCCCTGCACGAGCGGATTGCTTTCGAAACGCGGGTCGGTGCGCGTATCGTCGATCTGAAGGAAGTCTTCGGCGAGCAAGGCATCGGCGTGAGTCAAGGGCGTGCCGCTCACGTTGAGGCCCGTTTCGGCCTTGAAAAACTGACGCCCCGATGTGACGAGACTGATCGCGGCCACTGGCGTCTGACACAGCGTGGCCGCGAGCGCGACGATTTCGTCGAAGGTTTGTTCACGTGGTGTGTCGAGCACTTCGTATCCGGCCAGCACGGACAAACGGCGGCTTTCTGAATCTGGAGCGGGCTTCATTCGTTCGGGTTCTTATACGTGATGTCGGGCGCGTACGAGAACGTAGCACACGGCGCACCCGCGGACTGTACGGCGCAGCGCGGCCATTTTGAAGTGCCGTCAAAGCCTCGGGAAGACGCCCATTTCCCTCCTTTTTCAAGCGATGAAACTCGCGACGATGCCGCTAAACTGGTTTCCGTGGTGCAGAACAAAGCGCTACAGCAAGTAGAACGGATACACGCTGAGCAAGACGGCTTACCGCTCACTCTTTACTGTCATGCAGCGTGTATCGATTGGATGGTTGTGGTTGTGAAGCAGCAGGCAGCGCGTTGTTCGATGTGGATTGAAGGCATTTTTGGAAAGTCGTATCGAGTATCGGAAGGATGGTTTTTTGATGGATGTTTCCGTAGGTGTAGCACGAAGTTCGCATGATGTATCACGCAGCATGTCTCGCAGCACACGCAAGCCCCGGTCGATTCATTCAAGCCGGGGCTTCGTCTTTTTGCTGTCCCGTAGGTTTCTTTTTTTTTGCCGAGTGTTGGTGTTTATATGTCGTGCAAAGGCTGCTCTTGTTTGGGCTTTTTATGCAGTAGCCGCCTCCCCGGCGGGGGGTAACTTTCTTTGCTGCTGCAAAGAAAGTCACCAAAGAAAGCAGCTTTTTACCCCTCCGCACGCTGGCTGGAAAGGGTGGTCTGAATTAACGATACAGTGGCCGCTATAGGGCTTGCCACGCATAACTCTCCGCTTAGGCAACCTCGCGATCACGCGCTCGAAAAATCTTCTCTTAGTGGCCCGCATTCATTCCTTCGGCCATGCGCTGCGCGCGCCGAGAACTTCAGAACGGAATCCCGCAGCCTATCAGCGCCCAGCCACATCACGCTTCCCCGCAAGATTGCTATTCGGTCCTACCTTGGTTAGTGCTCCGACTAAAAGGTGACTTGCGTTGGTGTGTGCGCTTTGCCCAGAAGCGCTTACCAAGGTAGGGCCCAATGGGGCGGGTGCGATGTGGTTTGATGAGGCTGGGCGCTCATACGCTGCGGGATTCCGTTCTTACGTTCTCGGCGCGCGTAGCGCATGGCCGAATGAATGACTGCGATCCACTTAGTGTTGATTCTTCGAGCGTGAAATCGCAAGGTTGCCTAAGCGACTCGTCATGCGTGGCAAGTCCTATTGCGGCCACTGTATCGTTAATCCAGACCAACCCTTTCCAGCCATCGTGCATGGGGTAAAAAGCTGCTTTCTTTGGTGACTTTCTTTGCAGCAGCAAAGAAAGTTACCCCCCCGCCGGGGAGGCGGCTACTGAATAAACAACACAAACAAGACAAGCCCCTTGCACGAAAGAACACCCAAAAAAACCCAAGCGCTGCTACCTAAATATAAGGCCCCCGCCATTTCCAACATAAACCAGCATTCATGAGCCTTATGCAACAAGCCTCCCCACGCCCACGCGTACAACCCCTCCATTGACCACCGCCATACCCAACCGTATATTTCGAACACACACCCCCAAGGCCCACAAAACCAAAAAACATCGCCCGCCGAGCATCGGCCACACAAAACCCCATCAAAAAGCAGGCCCCACGATGTCCAGGGAAAGCATCGACTCCCACATGATTCGCGTTTTGCACACGCTGCTCACAGAATCCAGCGTATCGGGCGCAGCACGATTGCTCGGGCAATCGCAACCCACGGTGAGCATCGCGTTGCGCAGATTGCGCGAGATCACGGGCGACCCCTTGCTCGTGCGCAGCGGCAGCCGCATGGTGCCGACCAGTCACGCGTTGACGCTGATCGAGCCCGCCGCGCAGGCGCTCGCCAGCATCGACGCGATCCTGCATCCGAATACCGCGTTCGATCCGGCATCGAGCACGCGGACGTTTCGCATCGGCTCGCCGGATTATCTCGATGTGTTCTTCGTGCCCGCCGTGATCGATGCGTTCCATCAGGCCGCGCCGCAAGCAAGACTCGAATTCAAGCATCTCATGATGATCGAAGGCGGCTACGAAAGTGGCCTCGAAACCGGGCTGCTCGATCTCGTGATCGGCAACTGGCGCACGCCGCCCGCGCATCTGCATCTTCAGCCCTTGTGTCAGGACGAACTCGTCTGTCTGATGCGTGCGGCGCATCCGATCGCACCGGGCACGCTCACGCGCGATGCTTATGAAGAAGCCGGGCATCTCGCCGTGACGACGTACAACACCACGGCGTGGGGCACCATCGATACGGAACTGGCCCGCAACGGACTCGCGCGCACGGTGACGACCACGCTGCCCTACTTCGGCATGGCGCCTTATGTGCTCGTGCGTTCGGACCTGCTGTTCACCACTACGCGCGCGCTCGCTTCGCACTATGCGCGGCTGCTGCCCTTGCGCATCGAGCCGATTCCGGGCGCGACGCCCGCGCTTACGTACTATCAGCTCTGGCATGAACGCACGCATCGCAGCACCGCGACGCGCTGGCTGCGCAAGCTGGTGACGAACGTCGCGCGCACGCTGGCGGATCAGTCGTCGGTCACGGCACGCGTGGCATGAAAAAAGCGCCGCGTGCATGCAGCACGCGGCGCGCAAACGTTCATCGGACGGACCTCAGAGCGACAGGTTCCGTGCGCCGCCCTCGAACGCGACGCCGGTCGGTCAGATTGCAAGCTGCGTCGTTATGTTCGTTGTACGGAATCCTGATCGATCAGTCGTGTTGGAAAGAACCGGACGCCATCGCCTTGATGAGCGCGGCCTTGCCTTGCGTTGCCGGGCCTAGCAATGCGAAGCCCAGCGCGCGGCCATCTTCCGTGTGTTCGCACAGGGCCTGAAGTGCGTCGTCGGTTGCTTGTGAAAAACGCCACATACCGTCCTCGCCAGGCGGCACGATGACGGTCGGCGAAGCAGGCACCTTGACCGTGATCGGCATCACCGGAAACTGCACGCGTGTGGGTTCGCCCGCGAGAGTGCGAGCCAACGCGCGGGCAGCATGCATGATCGGAAGCACGTAAGGCTGCACCTTGCCTTCGATGGCCGCGCAATCGCCCAATGCATAAATATGCTCGATGCTCGTGCGCAGCCACGCGTCCGTGCGAATGCCGCCTTCGATTGCGAGCCCCGCGCGCGCCGCGAGTTCGACTCGCGGCGCAAGACCGATTGCGGATAGCACGACATCCGCGTGAAGCACATCGCCATTCGAAAGATCGAGCGTATAGCCCTTTTGCGCACGCTTGACGGCCTTCACCGACGACCCGAGCCGCAAACTAATGCCATGCCTGCCGAGCGCCTGCGCGAACGCATGACCTGCCTGTTGCGGCAACAGGCGCGATAGCGGCGTAGTCGCGGGATCGATCAGCGTCACTTCATAACCCGCGAGCGCGAGATCGTTGGCAAACTCGCAGCCGATGAGACCCGCACCGAGCAGCGCCACCGTTTTCACACCCTGCAAACGCTCGTGAAACCGCGCGTAGTCGCCGAGGCAATTGACCGACAGCACGTCTTCAGCGGCATCGCCTGCAAGGGGAATGCGGCGTGCATCCGCGCCCAACGCGAGCACGAGATTGTCGTAACGCCGCGCCACGCCGTTCACGATGACCTCACGCGCTTGCGGCGCGATACGCTCGACCGTCGCGTGAACCACGATCTCCGCGTTCAACTGCGTGCGCATGGCGTCGGCATCGAACGTGATCAGTTCACGCGGCGTCTTCTTCATGGCAAGCGCGTTCGACAGCGTGGGCTTCGAATAAAATGCTCCGTCATCCTCACTGATGAGCGTGATAGGCACATCCGCATCGAGCTTGCGCAATTCCCGCGCGACCGTATAGCCCGCGAGTCCCGTTCCCACGATGATCGTGCTCATGCCGACACCACCTGCATTTCGAAGTCCTGCTTGCCGGTGCCGCAGTCGGGGCACAACCAGTCGTCGGGCACGTCTTCCCAGCGCGTGCCCGCCGCGATGCCCGCTTCGGGCAGACCTTGCGTTTCGTCGTAGCGAAAGCCACAGATCACGCATTCCCAGATTTTCATGATTCGCTTCTCCTGAGCGTCGCGTTCAGCGTACATAAGCCTGACCAAGCCCAATTTCCGCGAGCGCGCGCCGGTACGCACCCGACGAACGATCGGCGAGAATCGGCGCTTCGGCGGCACGGTCGATCGGCAAGTCTTCCGGGCATTGCAATTCGACGATGGCGCGGTCTTCCTCGAACACTTGCCGGTTGAACGCATACACATCTTCCAGCGGCAAATCCTGATCGAAATTGCGCGCAATCGGCACGAACAAACGCGTGAGACGCGCAGACACCGGGCTTGCTGCATTCAGAATGCCGAGCCGCCCGCCTTCCGGAAAATGCACCGTGAGACGCGCGAAGAAAGGCACGTCCACATCGAAAATACGTCGCCACAGAAAGCCTTCCGGCGCGCGCGCCTGCATGGACTTCGGAAAATTGCTGACGGTGCTCACGTACTCCGCGCGCAGACCGGTGCCGCGCCGCTCGACTGTGTAAGTCGGCACGACAGGATTCGTTCGTTCCGCGAAACTATGATGATGAATCCACGCGAAATGCGCGACATCGATGAAGCCTTCCGTCTGCCTTCCCGCCGATGCCTTGATATCGATGGACGGCGGCAGAATCTGCTGAAAGCCTTCGCTGTTCCAGAACGGAAAATCGGGCAGAGGCTGCGTGCCGCCGCCGAGCGATACCCACACCAGTCCATACGCTTCCTGCACCGCGTAAGTCGTCAAATGCAGCCGGTCGGGAATCGGCCCGCCTTCCTGCGAAGGAATATGCTTGCACTTGCCGTCCGCACCGTAAGCGAGACCGTGATAAGGACACACGATCTGCCCGTTCTCCACCCAACCTTGCGACAGCGGCGCGCCGCGATGCGGACAGACATCGCGCGCGGCAACCAGTGCGCCGTTCGAGCGAAACAGCACGAGCGATTCATCGAGCAAGGTCGCATGAAACGGCTTGTCCGCGATCTCGGATGCAAACGCAACAGGATGCCAGTACTGACTCAGAATGAACCAGTCATGCGGGTCGAAAGTGCAGTTGCGCGGCAGGTTGGGCGTGCGCTGAAACGTCAGCGGCGCGACGGTGGGGGTCGCCATGATGGTGTCTCCGTGGACTCGTTCGATGTGAGACAACGATATCCCCGTGCCGCCGCGCGCCCAATCGCCCGCACGACATTGACTCTATGTTCGACGAAACATGGTTTCATGAACGCGCAGTGGATTTGTCCTGCGACAATAGACGCTTCATTTACGGAGTCGTTTCATGTCAGAGCGCATGTCCGGCGAAGCGCTGCGCCGTTTCGCTTCAATCGTCGCGTTGGCGGTCGCGTTGACGCTGGTGGTCGTCAAGGTATGGGCGTGGTTCACGACCGGCTCCATCTCCTTGCTCACGTCCGCAGCCGATGGTCTGGTCGATGTGATTGCCTCGTCCGTGACCTTCGCGGGCGTGCGCTATGCCGCGCGTCCCGAGGACAGCGGGCATCGTTATGGACATGGCAAGGCCGAAGCCGTCGCGGCCTTCGTGCAAGCGATGCTGCTCGGTGCGGCAGCGATAGGACTGGGCTTCGAATCGGTGCAGCGTCTGTTCGATCCGCAACCGCTGAATCAAACGGGTTTCGGCATTGGCGTGATCGTGGTCAGCACGCTGGCGGCGGGCGGGCTGGTCGCCATGCAAACGGTTGTGGTGGCGCGTACGGGATCGACCGCCATCGCCGCCGACCGTGCGCATTACGTGACCGATGTCGCCGTGAATATCGCCGTGCTCGTGGCGCTGCTGCTCGATCACTATCTCGGCTGGACTCGCGCGGATGCATTCGGCGCGCTGGCCATTTCGCTCTACATGCTATGGAATGCGCGCGGCATGGCGGCGGAGGCGCTCGTCCAATTGCTCGATGAAGAACTGGACGAGTCGGAACGCACGCGCATTGAAACGACCGTCACCGAATGTCCCGGCGTAAAGGCTGTGCATGACATTCGCACGCGCAATGGCGGCGATCGCGTGTTCGTGGAGTTTCATCTGGAAGTCGATGGCGGTCTCACCGTCACGCAAGGCCATGAAATAGCGGATCGCGCGGAAAAAGCGGTGGCGCATCTGTTTCAGGCATCGGATGTCACGGCGCATGTGGAACCCGTGGGCATCGACGATGAAAGACTCGATGAACGCGTGCGTGCCCTGCGCAAAGCATGATTTTTATGTCGGATTAAACAAGTTGAAAGGTACGCGCTTCGCCTAACCCTAGACCCTATGCGCCGATTATGGCGAACACGCGACAAGTCATCGATTGACTTGTGTGCATCGCGTCAAACGCAACACCCGGCGCGATTTATTGATTCCGCCATCAACGAAGCATCGACAGCCCATTACTCTGCCTGCACCCCATCCACCATCTACGGAGGTCAGGCATGAAGCAAACACGAATCGCCCTGGCGCTGTCCGCATTTCTCGTCGCGGCAAGCGCGCACGCTCAGAGTTCCGTCACGCTGTACGGCATCATCGATGCAGGCCTGATGTACACGAACAACGTCTCCAAGAGCGGCACGTCCGGCCCGCTCTTTCAAGCGACGAGCGGCAACATCAACGGCAGCCGCTTCGGCTTTCGCGGCTCGGAAGATCTGGGCGGCGGGCTGAAGGCCATCTTCGTGTTGGAGAACGGCTTCAACGTGCAGAGCGGCAAGCTCGGACAGGACGGTCGCGAGTTCGGGCGGCAAGCGTATGTCGGCATTGCATCGACGAATTACGGCGCGGTCACGCTGGGGCGTCAGTACGATTCGCTGGTGGACTACGTTGCACCGCTGTCGGCCACCGCAGGCACCTTCGGCGATACCGGCTTCGCGCATCCGTTCGATAACGACAACCTGAACCACTCCGTGCGCATGAGCAACGCGGTCAAGTACGCGAGCCCCACGTTTGCAGGCTTCAAGTTCGGCGCGTTGTACGCGTTCTCGAACACCACGGATTTCGCGATGAACCGTGCCTATAGCGCGGGCGGCAGCTACAGCTACGGCCCGTTCAACGCGGCCGTTGGCTATTTGCAGATCAATGGATCGAACAGCACGAACACGGCGGGCGCGATCGATGTCGCGGAATCCACCGCGAACGGCTCGGGCGGCTTCGTGGTGGGTGCATCGCGCGAATGGATCTTCGGTGCGGGCGCGAACTACGCTTACGGTCCGGCGCTCGTCGGTTTCGTGTTCACGCGCAGCGTGTACGAAGGCTCGACCTCGTTCGGTTCGATCAACGGCGCAATGAGCTTCTATAACTACGAACTTAACGCGAAGTATGCGTTGACGCCCGCGATCAGCCTTGGCGTGGCAGATACCTATACCGATGGTCACGCCGCCAACAGCCGCACCTTCGGCACCGATCCGAAATTCAATCAGGTGAACGTACAGGCGGTGTACTCGCTCTCCAAACGCACGGACGTGTACGCGGAAGGCATGTATCAGCACGCGATCGGCGCGAACTATGTCGCGTTCATCAACACGGCGGGCGGCGCTTCATCGACGGCAAATCAGGTGGTGGCGACGGTCGGCATGCGGCATCGTTTCTGATTTCGCTCAAAGAGAGAGCAACGCTTCCATCTTCGCCGTGTCTTCGGGTGTGGCCGGGTTGTACACGATCATGCAGAGATCCTGTCGCCCGTCCACCGCGAAGGCCGAATGCTCGAACGCAAACGGCCCGAGCACGGGATGCTTGATATGCTTCACCGCTTCGAACGGCGCTTGCACGTTTTGATCGCGCCACATCGCGTCGAACTCGGGGCTAAGGCGGCATAGTTCTTCGACCAGCGTGCTCACCACCGATGTAGCGCCCGCACGCGCCACGTCAATACGAAACGCACCCACGACAAAACGCGCGACGCTTTCCCAGTCGTACTGAACAGCACGCGCGCGCGGATCGAGAAACATGAGACGCAGGATGTTACGTTGCTCCGGTGCCAACGCGCCGTAATCGGTCAGCATGATCGTCGCGGCGCGATTCCACGCGATCACGTCCCACGTCGCCGTGCGGATGATCGCAGGACTCGGATTTAACGCATCCAGCACGCGTTGCAGACGCGGCGTCACCCCTTCGCTCTTTTGATAGTGCACTTCTGGCGGACGACCGAACGCCAGCAGAAAAAGATGCTCGCGCTCGACACCGCTCAACAAAAGCGCCTGCGCGATGCGGTCCAGTACGTCTTCCGAAGGCGCGCCGCCGCGCCCTTGTTCGAGCCATGTGTACCACGCCGGACTGATGTTCGCGCGCGATGCCACTTCCTCGCGCCGCAAGCCGGGCGTGCGCCTCCTTCCCGGCGTCAGGCCGAGCGCGGCAGGGTCGAGTTTGGCGCGCCGGTCCTTGAGATACGCGCCGAGCGGGTCTTCGGTGATCGTCTTCTGGTCCATGATTTTTCGACTCTACTCCGATGGTTCGAGTGCGTATTGCGTCGGCGCAAGTCCCACATGCCGCGTGAAGGCCACGCTGAACGCGCTCGCCGAGCCATAACCCACGCGTTCGGCCACCGTCGCCACGCTGCCCTGCTTTCGGCGCAGCAGATTCTTCGCCAGCGCCATGCGCCACGAGAGCAGATATTCCATCGGCGCGACGCCGACCGCGCGGCTGAATCGTTCGAAGAAAGTCGAGCGCGACAAGGCCGCTTCCTTCGCGAGTTCCGCGACCGTCCACGGCTTCTCCGGGCTTTCGTGCATGCGGCGCAGCGCGAGTGACAGACGCGCATCGGCGAGGCCGCGCACGAGTCCGGGCGATGCCTCCGTGCCCGTGGAACGCAGCGCTTCGATCAGCAGCACTTCGAGCAGACGCGCGAGCACGACATCGCGTGCGGGCCGGGCATCGCGCGACTCTTCCCGCACGAGTTTGACGAGCGTGGACAGGCGCGGCTCGCCGCTGACGTGGATCAACCTCGGCAACAGCGAGACGAGCAGCGCGGCATCGGGCGAACCGAACACGCAATGGCCGACGAGCATTTGCACGTCGGGCGGCGCATCCGGCGTGCCGAGGCGGAAACCCGTGCCGGGAATTTCGACGGGCACGGTATCCGGCGCGTTGGCGTCGGGTGGATCGACGCCCGTCACTTCGAATTCGACGACCTCGGGAATCAGCACGAAGTCATCGGTCCGATAAATGAGCGGCGGCTGGCCATTCGCGACCACGCGGCACGCGCCATCGAGAATCACGCAATAGAACGGCTGCGATTGTTCGTCGCGCCGCACGCGCCAGCGGCCCGCGCCGCTCACGAGCTTGGAGAAAGTCGCGACGGGTTGAAGCAGCGCGACGACTTCCGCTAAAGGATCGGTCAAGGCCGGACTCCCTCGAATGAAAACCGGACGCTCGATTGTAGCCAGTCCGGATGACGGAGCCTATCGTGAATGTACCGCAACCTTCCTCGAAAACATCATGAAAACCGTACTCATCACCGGCTGTTCGTCGGGCTTCGGGCTGGACACCGCGCAATACTTTCTGGAGCGCGACTGGAACGTGATCGCCACCATGCGCACGCCGAACGCGGACGTCTTGCCGCGTTCCGAGCGTCTGCGCGTGATCGCGCTCGATGTGACGGATGCCGCGAGCATCCAGCGCGCCGTGGCGGAAGCCGGACCCATCGACGTGCTGGTGAACAACGCGGGCATCGGCTTTCTGAACGCGCTCGAAGGCACGCCGATGAACACCGTGCGCGATATCTTCGAAACCAACACGTTCGGCACCATGGCGATGATTCAGGCCGTGCTGCCGCAATTCCGCGAGCGACGCGAGGGCGTGATCGTCAACGTGACATCGACGGTGACATTGAGGCCGCTGAATTTGCTGTCCGTCTACACGGCGAGCAAGACAGCCGTCAACGCGTTCACGGAAGTGCTTGCGCTGGAACTCGAACCTTTCGATGTACGCGTGCGCATCGTATTGCCGGGACGCGCGCCGCAAACGCGTTTCGGCGATAACGCCCGCACGCGCATGCAGGCCGGTTTTCCCGAACCGTATCAACCGATGGTGGACAAGATCTTCGCCGAGTGGGAAAAAGGCGGCGATATCACGCTCGGCTCGCAAGTGGCCGAAGGCGTGTATCGCGCCGCGACCGATCCCGCGAGCCCCATGCGCATCTACGCCGGCACGGATGCCGTCGCGCTCGCGAAATCGGTCGGTGCTTGATCTAAGGCTATTTGCTGCCCGGCGTGAGCACCACTCTGAAGCGCGCCTTGCCGCTCATCATGCGTTCATAAGCCTCGGGCGCGCGATCGAGCGGATATTCCTCGGTCATCGGCTTGACGCCGGACAACGCGCTGAACGCGAGCGTTTCCTGCGAATCCGCCGCCGTGCCGGACGGCCAGCCCTGCACCGAATTTCGGCCCATGATGAATTGCGTGATCGGCACTTCGACGGGTTCGTCGGAGATGCCGACCATTATCATTTTGCCGTTCAACCCGAGCCCGCCGATGGCCGCGTTCATTGCCTTGCCACTAGTGGCCGTCGCCAGAATCACGCGCGCGCCGCCAAGCGCCTGCAAGGCTTCCGCCACGTTCTGCGCTTCGCTGTCGATATAGTGATGCGCGCCGAGTTGCTTCGCGAGCGGCGCTTTATCCTGACCGCGCGCAATCGCCACGGTGTTGAAGCCCATCTGCCGCGCGAACTGCACGCCCAGATGCCCCAATCCGCCGATGCCGAGAATCGCCACCACCTCGCCGCCGCGCGCGCCGCTGTTGCGCAATGCATTGAAGGTCGTGATGCCCGCGCAGAGGAGCGGCGCGGCATCCACATCGGAAAGATCGTCGGGCATGCGCGCCAGCGCTTCCTGCGGCGCGACCATGTACTCCGCGTAACCGCCGTCATAGCTGATGCCCGGCACCAGCGCGTTCTTGCAAAGCACGAAGTCGCCGTGACGGCAATGATCGCAGTGGCCGCAATGCCCGCCATGCCAGCCCACGCCGATCCGTTGCCCCACTTCCCAGCCCTCCACGCCCGCGCCCGCTTTCTCGATCACGCCCGCGATTTCATGACCCGGCACGCGCGGAAACTGAAGCCCCGGCCACTGCCCTTCGACCGTCAGCGAATCGCTATGACAAATGCCGCACGCCTGCACCTTGATGAGAACGTGTCCGTCGGGCGGCTCGGGAATATCGCGCTCGACGAGTTCCAGTGGACCGCCCGCTTTCGCAACCTGCACTGCCTGCATCGTTGGCATCGTTCGCTCCTTGAGGGGGAAGAAAACACCGCTACTTGCGCCGCTCAGGATACGTGATTCATCGAAACGATGCCGTCACGCGGGCGCGCATTCCACCGTGACATTGCCGCGTTCGCGGAATGGTTCGAGCACCGAAGCATCCGCCAGCGAATCCGTGATGAGCGTCCAGTCGCGCGGCAGCGGCGTCCAGTGCTGCTGACTCGCGTGTTCCAGCTTGTTCGATGTCGCCAGCACGAACACGTGCGCCGCCTGCGCCGAGATGCACTCCTTGAGATACGCCTGCTCGGCGGTCGCTTCGCACAAGCCGCGATCCGCGACGACGCCATCCGCGCCGAGAAACGCCTTATCGAAACTCACTCGCGACAACGTGGACTGCGCGATGGGTCCGAGCATGCTCATGCTCGAAGGCCGCACGTCGCCGCCGATCAGCGTCACGCGCACATCCGTTGGCGCGAGCACGCTCACCGCGAGCAGGTTGTTGGTGAAGACGTGGACGGCATCGCGTCCGGCGAGACAGCGCGCGAGCGCGGCGGTGGTCGTGCCGCCATCGAGAAAGATGGTGTCGCCGTCGTGAATATGCAATGCCGCCGCACGCGCGATGGCTTCCTTCTGCTCCCGGAAACTCGCCCGCCGCGTCTCCAGCGATTCCTCCGGTTCATGCACGCCCACCGACGCCGCGCCGCCATAAGTCCGCACGATGCGCCGCTCGTCCGCCAGCGCGCGCAGATCGCGCCGCACCGTGGCTTCCGACATGCCGAAGTGCTCGCACAGCGCGGCCACGTCATTCATGCCGGAGAGCACGGCCTTGAGCATGGCTTCGCGGCGTTTCTCGACTTTCATGCGGTTCCTTTCTTTTTTTGGATGCGGGAGTGTACCCAAGCGGGCGCGGTGGATGCTGGCATCCAATGAAAACGGCGTGCGGAAATTTTTGATCGATTTGATCATTCAAGCAATCGTTTTCGCCCGAATTGATCAGTGTTTACGCGTACACGCCCATAATTGCGCGCGTTCGATCAAAAGATTACACTGCATTCTGATCGAATCGATCATTCATAGACCAAATCGCGCAAATCCACCTGGAGACTTGCATGGCCCAGATTCATATCAAGCGCGCCGTCGAACGCGTACCCGGCGGCATGATGATCGTGCCGCTCCTGATCGGCTCGCTCGTCGCCACGTTCCTGCCGAACATGCCGAAGTTCTTCGGCTCGTTCACCAACGCGCTGTTCACCGGCTCGCTGCCGATTCTTGCGGTGTTCTATGTCTGCATGGGCGCGAGCATCGACGTGAAGGCCACGCCTTATTTGCTGAAGAAAGGCGGCGCGCTGTTCGCCACCAAGATCGGCACGGCGATCATCGCGGGCATCGTGCTCGGGCATTTTTTGGGTGAGCAGCCGGTGAGTTCGGGCCTGTTCGCGGGGCTTTCGACGCTCGCCGTCATCGCCGCGATGAACGACACGAACGGCGGCCTCTACATGGCGCTGATGGGTCAATACGGCCGCTCGGAAGATGTCGGCGCGTACACCATCATGTCGCTCGAATCCGGGCCGTTCCTGACCATGGTGACGCTCGGCGTGGCGGGTCTGTCGGCGTTTCCGTGGCCGACGCTCGTCGGCAGCATCCTGCCGCTGGCGGTCGGCATGCTGCTCGGCAACCTCGACCGTGAGATGCGCGAGTTCCTCGGCCGCGCCGTGCCGGTGATGATTCCGTTCTTCGCGCTGGCGCTCGGCGCCGGGCTCGATCTGCACAAAGTCTGGCAGGCTGGATTGCTCGGCATCGGGCTCGGTTTGGCGGTGGTGATCGTGACGGGCATTCCGCTGTATATCGCGGATCGTCTGACGGGCGGCACGGGTGTCGCGGGTGCGGCGGCTGCCAATACGGCGGGCAATGCGGCGGCGGTGCCTGCGTTGATCGCGGCGGCGAATCCGGTTTATGCCGAAGCGGCGAAGTCGGCGACGTTGTTGGTCGCGGCGTGCGTGGTGGTGACGGCGATCGTCTCGCCGGTGCTGACGGCTTCCGTCGCCAAACGCGTGAATGCGCGCGAAGCCAATCGGGCGAATCGCGGCGCAGCGGAGGCCACGCGATGAAGGCGTCGAGCCTGCTGATTGTCGCGGATGATCTCTCGGGCGCTGCCGACAGCGCCATTGCGTTCGCGGCGACGGGCCGCCGGACCATCGTATCGCTCGATGCAAACGCGCCCGTGCAAAACGCCACCGTGATCGCCGCTGACACCGACACGCGCCGCGCGCCGCCCGCCGAAGCTGGCGCACGGACAGCCGCCGTCTGGCAGGCGATGCGCGCGCCGGGACGTCGCTTGTACAAGAAGATCGATTCCACCTTGCGCGGCAACTGGACGGCGGAAACGGCGGCGCTTGCCGCGCTCGCGGGACCGGCGATTGTCGCGCCCGCGTTTCCGGCGACGGGCCGCACGGTGCGCGATGGCCGCGTGATCGTGCGCGGCGTGCCGCTGGAAGATACCGAAACGTGGAAGCTGGAGAACGAAGGCCAGAATGCGTCGCTGCGCGCGATGCTCGAAGCTGCGGGTCTGCGCACCACGCATGTCACGCTTGCAGCCTTGCGCGATGATCCGCTGCGTATCGCGGCGATGGTCGCGTCGGCGGCGGCGGATGGCATCGATGCGATCATCGTCGATGCCGAAACCAGCGATGATCTCGCCATGTTGGCGCGCGTGACGGCCGACATCGACGAGCGGTTTTTCTGGGTCGGTTCGGGTGGTTTGGCGCGCGAACTGGCCGCCCTGCCCGATTTGTTCGATGCCGGTCTCGCGCCGCACGAAGCACAGGATGCCGAAGCATTGCGCGGCCCGGTGCTGGCGCTTGTCGGCAGTCTGTCCGCCATTTCCGAGCGCCAGTGCGCGATGTTGCGCGACACGGCCGGCGTGATCGAACTGATCGTGCCGCCTGCGGTCTTGCGCGATGCCGAGCGGCATGACGAATGGCGCGTCTGGCGTGAGCGCATCGCGGCATGCGTGCTGAACGACGAAGACGCGATTCTGCGCATTGGCCGCGACGATGCTTTCGATCCTGCCGAAGGCGCGCGCTTATCCGCTGCACTGGCTTTGCTCGTCGCGCCACACTTCGACGCCCTCTCCGGCTTGATCGCGACCGGCGGCGAAACCGCTCGCGCGATGCTCGCGGCGGCGGGCGTCGGCGGACTCGAACTCGTGCGCGAAATCGAAGCGGGCGTGGCGCTCGGGCGGCCTGCATCGGGACGCGGCCCTTCCATCGTCACCAAGGCCGGTGCGTTTGGCAGCGAGCATGCGCTGCTGGGCGCTTACCAACATTTGCGCGGCGTTCACGTGAGCGTCGCCCGCTGAATCTTCTTATTCTGAACACGACATCATGAGCAACTACCTTCCTGTTATCGGCATCACGATGGGCGACGCAAGCGGCGTCGGCCCGGAAGTCATCGTCAAGAGTCTGGCGCATGATACGGTGTACCAACAATGCCGTCCGCTCGTTATCGGCGATGCGAAGCGGCTGGAGCGCGCGATCGAACTCGTCGGCGCGAAGGCGACGGTGCGGCGTATCGAGGATGCATCGCAGGCGCGTTATGAGCCGGGCACGATCGATTGCATCGACCTTGAACTCATTCCCGATGATTTGCCCTTCGGCCAGCTCTCGCCCGTGGCGGGCGATGCAGCGTATCAATATATCGCGCGTGCGGTGGAACTGGCGCAGGCGCATCAGATCGATGCCATTTGCACCGCGCCGCTCAACAAGGAAGCGCTGCACGCGGGCGGGCACAAGTTCCCTGGTCATACGGAAATGCTCGCGCATCTCACCGGCGTGGATGAAGTGTCAATGATGCTCGTCGCGCCGCAATTGCGCGTGATTCATGTGACGACGCATATCGGCATCATCGATGCCATTCGCAAGATCGAGCCGGGTTTGGTGCAGCGGACGATCGAACGCGGTAATGCGACGCTCGTGAAGGCGGGGATTGCCAAGCCGCGTATCGGTGTTTGCGGGATCAATCCGCATGCGGGGGAGAATGGGTTGTTTGGGTATGGTGAGGAAGAGGAGAAGATCATTCCTGCGGTTAAGTTATTGCAGGAGCGTGGGTTGGATGTGACCGGGCCTTTGCCTGCGGATACGCTGTTTTATCGCGCGGGGCGTGGGGATTTTGATCTCGTCGTTGCGATGTATCACGATCAGGGGCATGGGCCGGTTAAGGTTTTGGGGCTTGAGGCTGGGGTGAATGTTACCGTTGGGTTGGAAGTCATTCGTACTTCTGTGGATCATGGGACGGCGTTTGATATCGCAGGGAAAGGGATCGCGGATGAAGGGAGTATGTTGGAGGCGTTGAGGCAAGGGGCGGAGTTGGCGACTAGGAGGGGTTGATTGGCTGCTTCCCGTCTGATGCAATAGATAGGTGCGTAAGGCGGGGCAACATTGTTTAGGACTTTCTCGCTTTCTTGCGCTGCTGCTTGTGCGATAACCTGATGCCGACTCGGGGTATGCCCCGTTTCGACATTCGTTATCGCCTGCATAAAAGCAGGCCTTTGCATGAAGAGAGAATCATGTCGGACGACATTTTCATACGCATCGAGGGAATCGACGGCGAATCGCAGGACGCGGATCATGCTGGCGCTATTCAGGCCAGCGCATGGAATTGGAACATTCACCAAGACGCTGCTTTTCTATCGGGCTCCGGCGGCGGCGCATCCAAAGCCGCGGTTAGCGATCTCACGTTCCTGCACGCCATTGACCGCGCTTCGCCCAATCTCGCGGTTTATTGCTATCACGCCAGCCATATTCCTCGGGCTACCCTAACCTTACGCAAGGCGGGCGGGATGCCGTTCGAGTATTTTCGGATAACCATGAACGATGTGGTTATTACCAAGGTGGCTCCTGCAAGCGGCGGAAATATGGCCATCGAGACGGTCAGCCTTTCTTTCGCGTCGATGAAACTGGAGTATTTCCCGCAGAGTAAAACCGGAAGTTCCCAAGGCGCCGTGACAGGCGTAATCGATCTTCGCCAATTCCGTCAAAGCGGCAATAGATGAGTTACGAGAACCTTGTCAGTGATAGAGAGGTGCCTCTCACTCGCTATAGTTATGGTGATCTGCACAATCTGAGCGCAGACGAGCTATACCTATGTGTCGTTGTTGAAGTCATCTGTGAACACTTCGGTACTGCCGACGTCGTCAGCGTGTTCGCGATGGTTCTTGGCGCCCCGATTCTGAGCACGCGTACAAAGCCGGGCGGTGCAATCCCCGGCACGTCGCTCGCCTCCGTGATCTGCCGTGAATTGTTGGACATCAGGGTTAATCGGCGGCTCCCTACTCTCGTCGGGTTCTTTTCCATTCGCGTCAGATATGTGATGCACCTTGGCGCGTTTGTCGGCAGATGGGTGCCGTGGATCGCGGCTCCGATTACGGCTTACGACCTCGTCACCATCGAGATGAAGGTCATACTCCGCTATAACGCACTCGTTCGGCCTGAGGATCGAATCAATGACGCAACCGTTGGCACTCTCGGCTGATCTCGAAGCGCTTGTTCTCAGGCACGGTTACAAGTCGAAGCATCAGCCGCTCTTGCTCACCGATCGTATCGACGAGGATCTTCAGATGGCGCCCGAAGCAGCGGCGGATTTAATTGCTGAATTCTTCGAGCTTTTTTCTATTGATCGTGGTGACTTCGATTTCAATCGATACTTTCCGTGGCGAGGGATCAGGATTCCGTTTTTCACGAAATGGCTGTTGCGGGTTTGGGGTGTGGTCGATCATGGGGCACCGGAGCCGCTTACGCTTGGGATGATGCAGCATGCTATCGAGTTGCGGAGGTGGGATAGTGTTGAGCTTCGAGTTGTTAGGTGAGCGAGAATTCAAGGCCGAATCCACCCGGTTTTGAGTGACGTCGCGATTACTTTGCGGGTTGTTCGTGCGAGGGGCTGCTGCTTTTTGGGCTTTTATTGCAGTAGCCGCCTCCCCGGCGGGGGGATCACTTTCTTTGCTGCTGCAAAGAAAGTAATCAAAGAAAGCAGCTTTTTCAACCAGACACTGCAGCTTGAAAGGGCAAGTGGATTAATGCTTGATCTTGGTGACAATAGTTTTCGGCCTCGGAGGCCTGCCCGGCCTGCACGGGGCTTGGTACGCAACGAGTACGCACCTCTCTTGGTAAAACGACGTGGTCCGCAGTCATCCGCGCGGCGTTCTTGGCGCTCACGCGCCTTCGCCGTAGGGGTCTGCACGTGAACCCGGCAGATCGCCGAGGCTCACGACTCATCAAATCTCCTTGCTTGAATGCTATTCGGCCCTACCGTTACTTTGAGGTCGACAGTCACGAAACGCCCAACACCGTTGGTCAGTGATTAAAGCAATGACGCTTTCTCTAACCTCACCATTGCTGCGAGATCGTCAGTAAAGAAGCGCTAAACACCGTAGGGCCAAATAGCATTGAAGCGAGAACATTCGATGAGTCGTGAGTCTTGGCGATCTGCCGGATTCCCTCGCAGACCCCTACGGCGAAGGCGCGTGAGCGCCAAGAACGCCGCGCGGATGACTGCGGACCACTTTGCTTGACCGCTAGAGGTGCGAAATCTTTGCGTACCAAGCCCCGTGCAGGCCGGGCAGGCCTCCGAGGCGGCCAACTATTGTCACCAAGAGCGACCATTAATCCACTTGCCCTTTCAAGCTGCAGTGTCTGGTTGCGAAAGCTGCTTTCTTTGATCACTTTCTTTGCAGCAGCAAAGAAAGTGATCCCCCCGCCGGGGAGGCGGCTACTGAATAAAAAGCACAAAAACCAGCAGCCCCTTCCACGAAACAAACCTCACCCCAAATCCCACCCACCAAAAGAAGCAATCTCCCCCACCGCCAACCGCGCCCGCGGCGCACCTTCTCTCTCCGCAAGCCCATCCGGCAACCCGGCCACATCCCCATGATGCGCAACCGAGATCATCGCAAGCACCTTGAAGCGCTCCGAAATACCAAACAGCTCACGAAACACAGGCCCATCAAACCCACTCATGGAATGAGCCGCCAGCCCCATCGAATGCGCCTGCAATAACAACGACATGCCAGCCGCGCCAGCATCATAACTAGCAGTACCGTTCTCAGTCCCCTTCGAAGTCAGCGTATCCGCGACAACCGCAATCAACACCTGCGCATTAACATTCCACCCTTGATTAAACGGCACCAGCGTAGCAAACGCACGATCAAACGCACCCTGATCCACGCCCTTCTCAAAGACAACAAAACGCCAAGGCTGCACGTTATAAGCAGAAGGCGCCCACCGCGCCGCTTCGAGCAAAGAAAGCACCGCCGCATGATCCACAGGCTGAGTAGCATAGGCCCGCGGACTCCACCGTCCCGCGATAAGCGGATGAATCTCGACGTCAGTCGGCGCGCTGCGATCAGTCATGAATTTTTCCCTATAGAAGTGAACAAGAGACCAAAAAGCAAAACAAGCATTGTTCCAGATCTAAAAGAATCGCGCCGCATAGGTCAAGCCTATCCAGTGCATGGGAAAACAATATTTTTCCCTCTAATTTGACTTGTTAGATTGCATCAACGGTCTGAAGCAAAAGACTTTCCGCAGTCCGCGGCTTGCCAAACACAGGGCACATCACGCGGATCGCAACCCTCGCTCCAGGAAAGATCCATCATGAATAAGCTGGCATGTGTCGCCGATGTCATGCCGGGCGCGTCCACGCCCGCATCCGCCATCAAGATGCGCACGGAAGGCTTGTCGAAACATTACGGCGAGACCGTCGCGCTGCATCCGATGGACCTTTCGGTCAGAAACGGCGAACTGCTCACGCTGCTCGGGCCGTCCGGTTCGGGCAAGACCACGCTGCTGCAAATCATCTGCGGGCTGGTCGAGCCAACAGCGGGCAAGCTCTTTATCGATTCGAAAGACCGCACGCGCGCACTGGTGCATGAACGCGATATCGGCGTGGTCTTTCAAAACTACGCGCTGTTCGGCCATTTGACCGTATTCGAAAACATCGCCTTTCCGCTTCAGATGCGCCGCGTGCCGTCCGGCGAAGTCAAACGCCGCGTGATGCATGCGCTCGAAATGGTGCGCCTCGCCACCTTCGGCGAACGCTTCCCGCGCGAATTGTCCGGCGGTCAGCAGCAACGCGTGGCACTGGCGCGCGCGCTCGTTTATCAGCCCTCCTTGCTGTTGATGGACGAATCGCTGTCCGCGCTCGACCGCAAACTGCGCGAAAACATGCAGATGGAGATCAAGCGCATCCATCGCGAAACAGGCGCGACGATCATCTTCGTCACGCACGATCAGGAAGAAGCGCTCGCGCTGTCCGACCGCGTGTGCCTCATGAACGGCGGACGCATCGAACAGATCGGCACGCCGCAAGCCATCTACGAAACGCCGCGCAGCGCGTTCGTGGCGGACTTCATCGGCGTATCGAACAAGCTGCGAGGCAAGCCGGGACGCGACGGAATGCTCGCTACCGCCGACGGTTTCATCCCCCTTCCCGCCGATGCCGCGACCAACGCGGCGAGCGCACCCGAGGCAATGCTGATCGTGCGGCCCGAACACATTCGCATCGACGACGGACGCGAGGGCTTCGTGCGCGGACGCATCGTGGAACGCATTTATGGCGGCTCGGAAACGCGCTTGCTCGTGGAATTGCAAAGCGGCACGGTGCTGACCGTGCGACAGGCCGCAGGCACCACGCCGCGTTCATTGGGCGATGCCGTTTCCCTTCGTTGGCTGCCCGAACATTCCCTGCTTCTCGATCACTAAATCCACACCCCATCACCGGAGAAACGAGCGTGAGTTCAAGCAACAAGCCAGGCCGCAGAGAGTTCATCAAGACCGCGGGCGCTGCGGGCATCGCGCTCGGCTTCCCGACCATCTGGACGCAACGTGCCAACGCGGCCGATCAACTGACGGTGGCCGATAACGGCGGCGCGCTCGGCCCCGTCATGCGGACCGCATTCTATGATCCGTTCGAAAAGGAAACGGGCATCCGTATCGTCAATGTGGCGCACGAGTCGGACCCGGTGACACAGTTCAAGCTCTCGGTCGATTCCGGCTCGCATATCTGGGACGTGGCGATGATCACGCCCGACAACGCCATCCGCCTGACCGATCAGAAGAACTATCTCGCGCCGCTCGACATTGCTTCGAGCGATGCAAAAGGCATCCTGCCCGGCATGCTCACGAACAACTGGTTCGGCTTCTCGATCTACGGCGTGGTGATGGCGTATCGCACAGACCGTTTCGCCAAGGCGCAGCCGACCGGTTGGCACGATTACTGGGACACCGCGAAATTTCCCGGCCGGCGTGGGTTGTATCGCTCGCCCATCGGTCTCTTTGAAAACGCGCTGCTCGCGGATGGCGTCGCGCCGAAAGACCTCTATCCGATCGATGTCGACCGCGCGCTCAAGTCGCTCGACAAGATTCGCAAGAACATCAACGTGTGGTGGGCGAACGGGGCGCAGAACACGCAACTGCTGCAAAGCGGAGAAGTCGATCTGTCCGATACATGGAACGCCCGCGCACTCGCTGCGATCACATCGGGCGCGCCGGTGAAGATCGTCTGGGAAGGCACCTACAACGTCGATGGCTGGTCGATTCCGGTCGGCACGACGAAGCTCAAGCAGGCGCAACAGTTCGTGCGCTTCTGCATGCGCGCGGAGCGTCAGGCGCAGTATTCGAGCCTCATTGCGAACGGTCCGAGCAACAGCGACGCCTACAAGTTCATCGACGCACAACGCGCCGAACTGCTGCCGACCTATCCGAAGAATCTCGAACGCCTGCAGCGCCGCGACAACGTGTGGTGGGGCAAGAACTTCGATTCCGCGAACGAGAAGTTCCAGGAATGGCTGCTTAATGCGTAATGCTTAATGCGTAATGCGTAATGCGTAATGCGTAATGCGTAATGCGTAATGCGTAATGCTTAATGCTTAATGCTTAATGCTTTCTCGATCACTCTAAGGAGAAGCCACGATCATGGCTGACCGACACATGGCGCTCGGCGTGCTGGTGCACGCGACGGGATCGCATCCGGCATCGTGGCTCAAGTCCACCGCGCCACGCGGTGCCACGACGAACATCGACTATTACCGCGATCTCGCGCAACTCGCGGAATCCGGCCTGATGGATCTGTTCTTCATCGCGGATACGCCCGCCGCGCGCACCGAAAAGCTCAACGTGTATGCGCGCTATCCGCACTTCATGAATTGCTTCGAGCCGATCACGCTGCTCTCGGCGCTGGCCGGCGCGACGCGGCATATCGGGCTGGGCGCGACGGCGTCGACGAGCTTTTACGAGCCGTACAACATCGCGCGGCTGTTTGCATCGCTCGATCATATTTCGCATGGACGCGCGGGCTGGAACGTGGTCACGTCCGCGAACGACTTCGCCGCGCGCAACTTCGGTCTCGACAAGTTGCCGCCGCACGATCAGCGTTATGCGCGCGCACGCGAATTTTTCGACGTCGTGTCGAAGCTGTGGGATACATGGGACGACGATGCCTTCGTCAACGACAAGGAAGCGTGCAAGGTTTTCGAGCCGGAGAAAATGCATGTCACGGATCATCAGGGAAAGTATTTCACGGTGTATGGCGCGCTGAATATCGAACGCACGCCGCAAGGACGGCCTGTGGTGATCCAGGCCGGTTCGTCGGAAGATGGCAAGTCATTCGCGGCGGAAACGGCGGAAGTGGTGTTTTCTTCGGACCCGACGCTCGAAAAATCTCAGCGCTTCTATGCCGATGTCAAAGCCCGCATGCCTGCGTTCGGCCGCTCGCCCGACGACATGAAAATTCTCGCGGGCCTCTCAGTAGTCGTGGGCGGCAGCGAAGCGGAAGCGCAGGACAAGTACGCCGAACTGCAAAGCCTGATTCATCCCGATGTAGGCCGCATGCGTCTGGGCGCGGACCTCGAACTCGATGTATCGAACCTGCCGCTCGATGAACCCATTCCCGAGCATCTGATTCCGCAGAAGGCCAATTTTCATCAGGCGTACTTCAATCAGATCGCGACGATGATCCGCGAACAAAAGCTCACGTTGCGCCAGCTTTATACGAGCTATGAACGCGGCAAGGTAACGTTGTGCGGCACGCCGCAGAGCATCGCGGATCACATGGAAGAATGGATCGACACGCGCGCCGCCGATGGCTTCATGCTCGCCTTCCATGTATTGCCGAACGATATGTCGGATTTCGTTTCGCACGTCGTGCCGGAACTGCAACGCCGTGGCCGTTATCGCAGCGAATACAGCGGCCATACGTTGCGCGAGAATCTCGGCCTGTCGCGTCCGGCCAATCGTCACGCGCAGAACACGCGATGAACACGACCACCGCAAGCGCGGGCGCGCTCGTCACGCCGCGCACACGTTTCAAGTTCGGTCCGTTGTGGCTCGCCGCGCCCGGTGTGGTGTTCCTGCTCGCGTTCCTGATCGTGCCATCGCTGCGATTACTCGCTCTTTCGGTGATGCAGAACGGCACCGGCACGCTGTCGTTTTCCGCGTTCGCGCGTTTCTTCGGCCCGAGCGTGTATCAGCGCGTGTTGCTGACGACGTTCTCCATCGCGCTGCAAACCACGGCGTATTGCCTCTTGCTCGGCTATCCCCTCGCCTACTGGCTGTCGGGTTTGTCCAAACGCACGCAACAGGCGGTGGCGCTGCTTGTGCTGCTCGCGTTCTGGACCAGCACGCTCGTCAAGAACTTCGCGTGGCTCGTGCTGCTGGGAAGAAACGGCATCGTCGCGGATGTCATGGGCATGCTGCATATCGCGGGCGGCGACCGGTTGTTGTTCAACCGCTCTGCCGTGATCTTCGCGATGGCGCACACGCTCTTGCCGCTCGCAGTCGTCACGCTGTTGCCCGTGATGAACCAGATCGACCGCCGCACGTCGCTGGCTGCGTCCACACTCGGCGGCGACCGCGCGCAAGTGTTCTGGCGCATCTTCTTCGTCTCGTCGATGCGCGGTGTCGCGGCGGCGGGCCTGCTCGTTTTCATCGGCGCGCTGGGGTTTTTCATCACGCCGACGCTGCTCGGTTCGCCTCGCGAGATGATGCTCGGACAACTGATCATCGTGCAGATCAACGAGTTGCAGAACTGGCAGTTGGGCAGCGCGCTTGCCGTGGTGCTGGTGCTGTCGGCGCTCGTCAGTTGCTTTCTTTATAACCTCGTGTTCGGCATGGCCTCGCTGGTCGATGATCGCGATGCCGTGAAGCCCGCGCATCATCGTCATATGCGGCGGATGGGCAATGCACTCGTCAACGGTCTGGGACTGGCGTGTTCGCGCGTGATCGTGCCGTGGGACCGTCATGTGCGGCGCGCGGTGCGTGTGAGTCCGCTGGCGATTTATTCGTGCGTGCTGATTGCCGTGCTGCTGTTTCCCATCGTCGCCATCGTGCCGATGGCCTTCACCGCCGACACGTTCCTCTCGTTTCCCCCGAAGGGCTTCAGCCTGCGCTGGTTCGATGCGTATTTCACCTCGTCGCTGTGGATCGGCGCGACGCTGCGTTCGTTCGGCATTGGCCTTGTTGCGGCATTCTTCACGGCGGTGATCGCCACGCTCGCGGCGCTTGGCATCGCGCGTTCTAAATCGCGCGCAACGGGCGCATTATTCCTGCTGTTCCTCTTGCCGATGATCGTGCCGAGCATCGTGACCGCCATCGCGTTGTTCTATCTCTGCGCGCGCATGGGACTGGTCGCGACGAACCTCGGCATCATCATCGGGCATGTGGTGATTGCCATGCCGATCGTGTTCGTTATTTTGCTGACGACGTTTCGCGGCCACGATTGGGCGCTGGATCACGCAGCGGGTACGCTGGGTGCGAACCGCTTGCAAGTGCTCCGGCGCATCACCTTGCCTTCGGTAAAGAATGGCTTGATCGCAGGCTTCGTGATCGGCTTTCTGACTTCGTTCGAAGAACTGACGGTTGCGTTGTTCATCGGCGGCGGCATCAAGACGACTTTGCCGAAGCAACTGTGGAACGATATCTTGCTGCAAGTGACGCCCACGCTCGCCGCCGCTTCGACCGTAGTGCTGTGCGTGGTGACTTTGCTGTTTCTCGTGCTTCAGGCCGTGCATCCGCGCGGCAAGGGCGCGGCGTCCGCGTGAACGTGCATTCGTTTATTGCAGGCGTTTTCAACACATCAACGTAAGAGAGTTTTTGACATGGATGAGCACCAGCTTCGCGTCGATCTCGCAGCCGCGTTTCGATGCTTCGCCAAACTGGGCATGCACGAGGCCGTGGCCAATCACTTCAGCGCGGCAGTCTCGCCCGATGGCCGCAAGTTTTTGATGAACCCCAAGTGGGTGCATTTTTCCCGCATCCGCGCGAGCGATCTGCTTTTACTCGATGCCGACGAAGGTGAAGACCTCGCAGGCCGCAACGATATCGATGCCACCGCCTGGGCCATTCACGGGCAGATTCATCGGCGTGCGCCGCATATTCGCGTAGCGCTGCATCTGCATCCGGTTTATGCGACTGCCATTGCGTGTCTCGCCGATCCCGAGATCAAGCCGATCGAGCAGAACACGGCGCGCTATTGGAACCGCGTCGCGCTCGACAAGGAATTCGGTGGCATGGCCGATACGGCCGCCGAAGGCGCACGACTCGTAGCCGCGCTCGGCGACAAGTCGCGCCTCATGATGGGCAATCATGGCGTGATGGTGACAGCGTCTTCTATCGGCGAAGCGTTCGACGACATGTACACGCTGGAGCGCGCCTGCCAGATTCTGAGCATCGCGTATTCGACGGGCCGGCAACTCAACGTGCTGTCCGCCGAAGTCGCGGAAAAAACCGCGCGCGACTGGGAAGGCATCACGGACTTTTCCATCGCGCATTTCGAGGAGATGAAGCGCGTGCTGGACAAGGAAGACCCTTCGTATGCTGACTGACATGAACGCCACCGACGTCACGCTACAGACCTTTCGCGATGCGATGGCGCAACTCGGCGCCGCCGTGCACGTCATCACCACCGACGGTCCCGGCGGACGCGCGGGCTTCACTGCATCGGCTGTGTGCAGCGTGACGGATACGCCGCCGAGCGTGCTGGTGTGCATCAACCGGAGTTCGTCGGCGTATGACGCGGTGACGGCGAACGGGCGCATCTGCATCAATACGCTGAGTGCGGATCAGCATGACGTGTCAGCGGGCTTCTCGAAGAAAGGCACGATGGAAGCGCGCTTTGCACATGGCGTATGGATCGATCGCGATGGCGCACCGCCCCATCTGGCGGATGCGAGTGCGTCGATCGATTGCCGCGTGGTGTCGCGCACGGCGGTAGGTACACATGACATTCTCATCTGCGAAGTCGATGAAATCACGAGCAACGCACATCCCGGCGTGCTGATCTACTACGACCGCAAATATCACAAGATTCTGCGCAGCTAAAAGCTCATAGGTATACCAGCATGGAGATGCAATCGCTGCATTACTCATTGCGGCAACTGCGGTACTTCGTGGTGACGGCGGAAATGCTCTCGTTCACCGCGGCCGCGCGTCGGCTACATATTTCGCAGCCCTCTGTATCGACCGCGATGACGGACCTCGAAGGCAACTTCGGCGTCCAGCTTTTTATCCGGCATCATGCGAGCGGTTTGTCGCTGACGCAGGCCGGGCGCGATCTGCTCGGGCAAGCGCGCAATCTGCTGAAAATCGCGGAGGAATTGCAGACATCCGCGAAGGAACTGGATGGCGGCATGACGGGTTCCATCGCGCTGGGTTGTCTCACGTCGCTCGCGCCGCCGCTCATGCCGGGACTGATCAGCCGCTTTACAGGCGAGCATGCGGGCATTTCGTTTCGCACGGTCGAAGCGCATCAGGATGGATTGATGAGCCGATTGCAGGACGGCTCGCTCGATATCGTGCTCACGTATAGCCTCGATCTGACCGAAGACATCGGCTTCACGCCGCTCTTGTCGCTGCCGCCTTATGTGATCTTGCCGAAGACGCATCGGCTTGCGCGTGCGCGCCGCGTGTCGCTCGCCGACTTGCAAAATGAGCCTTACGTGATGCTCGATCTGCCGCACAGCCGCGAATACTTCGCAGCCCTGTTCGATGCGGTGGGCGAACGTCCTGTGCCTGCGTTTCGTTCGTCGCAACCGGAAGTCGTGCGCGGCATGGTGGCGAATGGTCTCGGCTACAGCATCCTCAATTTCCCGCTTAAATCGAGCCGCACCGTGGATGGCGAGGACTTCGTCATCAAGCGCTTCAAGGACACGCTCAACGCGACGACGCTCGGCATCGCGCAATCGAAAAAGATGAAGCCGCGGCAAGTGGTGAATCGTTTCGTGTCGTTCTGCGAGAACTATATTCGCCGTCTGCACTTCGAGGCTTAATAGCCGCGTTCGCGCTCGATCACGTTGTTGAGCCGCGCGCCATCGCGCAAGGAACGCACGTTCGAGAGAATCTGCTCGGCCACGGTCTCGCTGCTGGAGATCGCGGCGATATGCGGTGTGACGATGACCTTGTCGTGGGTCCAGAGCGGATCGGTGGACGGCAAGGGTTCGAGCGGAAACACATCGATCAATGCGCCGCCGAGCTGGCCGTCGTCGAGCGCGGCGTGAAGATCGTGCGTGACGAGATGATCGCCGCGACCCACATGAATGAGCCTCGCACCGCGATTCATGCGCGCAAACAGCTTCGTCGAAAGAATGCCGTGCGTGGCGTTGGTTAGCGGCAAGAGACAGATCAGCATGTCCAGACCGTCGAGAAAACGGTCCAGCTCGTCTTCGCCATACACGCGGATGCCTTCGAACTCGCGGCCTGTGCGCGACCATCCGTGCACATTAAACCCGAGTTGCGCGATGGAACGCGCCACCGTCTGCCCCATCACGCCCATGCCCATGATGCCGACCGTCGTTCGATCGGCAGGCGGATGCTCGAACTTGAGCCAGCGTTGCTCGTGTTGCTGCTGCATCAGCCGGTCGAACCCGCGATGAAAATGCAGCACGCCCCACAGAACGTATTGCGCCATGATGCGCGCCTGTTCAGGATCAACGATACGGCACACCGGCACGTGCGCGCCGCTCGTCTCCGAGATGATGTGATTCACGCCCGCACCGATGCTGTGAATGAGCCGCAGCTTCGGCAGCGCGCCGTATGCGCCGCGCGGAGGCAGCCAGCTTATCGCGACGTCCGCGTCAGCGGCTTGCGCGTCGTCGAGGGACCAGAGCGGAATCTCGGGCGCGACGGTGCGAATGGCTTGCGCGTAGTGTTGCGCGGCTTTATCGGTGAAGACGATTCCTGTCATGCCGGTCAGCGTGAAAATACTCGATGCCCGTACGCTAACCGGCCATAAACGCGGTCAAAAAATCATTTGCTCATGCAGGACATAGCGCGCGGCTATGCAATCGCGCTTAACCCTTTTCCGGTGCGTCCGGTGCAAGCTGCACGCCCTTCTTGAAGATGAAGCAGCCGTAACCGCGTTGCTCGCCTGTCGCGATCACGCAATAGGCCTGTTTCGCGCGTTCGTAGAAGGCAAAGCGTTCGACGGGCGCGAACAGCGTGGCGCGGCCTTCGGCGTCATCCACTTCGCGCTGCGCTTCGCGTTGCACGGCGGGCAATGCGTTTGCATCGCCGACTACTTCCATGCGTTGCGCGGGATCGTCGACGAAGGTATCGAGCGGCATCACCGAAAGAATGGCGCGTACGGCGCGCGGCGCGTTCACGCCATCGAGACGCAGCGCGTGGCCGAGCACGGTCTGGCGGGCAACGGAATCAGCGGGAAAGTTTGCATCGCAGATAACCACTTCATCGCCGTGACCCATTGCGCAAAGCGCGTGCAGGATATCGGCGTTGAGTAGCGGGTCGAGGTTCTTGAGCATGTTGTTCTCCTTGTGAGTTGTTTCGAATAGAGTAAAGGATCATCCCTTGCCGAGTGGCGGGCGGGATGGAAAGCCAGCCAGATTGCTCAACTGCGCGAGTTCGTTGGCCGCTTCGCGCAGCAGTCCGGAATATTCGTGAATCTTTCCCGCCGTGAGCCGCACGCGCAAACCCGCCAGACTAATTACGCCGACGCAACGCGAACCGCTCACCACGGGCGCGGCCACGGCGGACATGCGCGGGGCGAACACTTCGTCGATCATCGCGTAGCCGCGCACGCGGGCTGCGTGCAGAAAGCCTAAGAGCGCTTTCAATGTCGTCGGTGCATTGGGACCGAATTCGTTCGGTTGTCCGAAGCCTTGTTTCAGCACGAGCGCGACGGCTTCTTCATCGGTCATCGTCATGAGCCATGCATGTCCGGTCGAGGTGCAGGAAAGACGCGCGGCCTGACCCATGTCGGGATCGTAGCGAAAGCCGGTGCGCTGACCGTCCGCCTTGCCGACCCAGATGATCGCATCGCCATCGACGAGCGACAGCCGCGCCAGTTCGCCCGTCTGCGCCGCGACGCGTTCGATGATCGGCTGCGCGATATCCGCGATGCCCGTCAGGCTCAGAAACTCCAGCCCGTTCGATGTCATGCGCATCGTCAGGATATAGCGGCTGTGCTCGACGAGTTGCCGCACGTAGCCGCTTTCGACGAGATCAGCCAGCAGCCGATGACACGTGCTGCGCGGCAGACTCAACGCATCCGCAATCGCAACAAGACCCGCGCCTTCGCCATGCGACGCCAGAAAATCCAGAATTTTCAGGCCACTCTTTAAAGACATATCGCGCGCTTTTTATGATGTGAAATGCAGTTCCGGCCCGGAACGCTCCTCTTTCGCAGCGCAAACAATAGCATCTGTTCATGCAAAGACATGAACGCAAAAACCCTACCGAACATTGGGGAGACACATGCCGGTTCTTGCTGACTCAGATATCGCGGCGGGCGAACAGACCGCGCAAACGCACTTGATGGCGCGTCGCGCCGTGGCGGGCGCAACGGTTGGAACCGCGCTCGAATGGTTCGACTTCGCGCTGTACGGCGTGGTCGCCGCCACCATTTTTCCGAAGCTGTTTTTTCCTTCGCTCGATCCGACCGCTTCATTGCTCGCGTCGTTGGCGAGCTTCTGGGCGGGGCTGGCCGCGCGTCCGCTGGGTGCTGTGATCTGCGGCATGCTTGGCGACCGCTGGGGCCGCCGCAAGCTCATGCTTGTCACCGTCTCGGTGATGGGCGCGACATCGTTTCTCATGGGGCTGCTGCCCACGTATCAGCAAGTCGGCATCTTCGCGCCGGTGCTGCTGGTGACGCTGCGCATCGTGCAGGGTTTCGCGCTCGGCGGCGAATCGACGGGTGCGCAATTGATGGCGGTGGAACATGCATCCAGTGCGAAGCGCGGGCTGTATTCAGGGCTGCTTGGCATCTGTTCGCCGCTCAGTCAGATTCTCGCGAATCTCGCGCTGTTTTCATTGGCGAGCTTGCTATCCGCCGATGAGTTCGAGTCGTGGGGATGGCGCGTGCCATTTCTCGCGAGCTTCGTGCTCGTGTTGCTGGGCATCTACATTCGCATGAAGGTGAGCGAGACGCCGGCTTTCGAGGCGCTCAAGAAGAATGGCGAACGCGCGCGTGCGGCCAATCCGCTTGGCATCGTGCTGAAGTTTCATTGGCGTACCGCGCTGCGTTTGACGCTGTTCTTTTGCGGTCCGGCGGCGCTGTTTTATCTGATCGTGGTGTTCTCGCTGAGCTATCTGACGAAGAACCTCGGCGTGCCGAAACAGACGGGCTTCATGCTGTTGATGACGGCCAATGTCTGCGCCATCGCGGGCGCATTGGCGGGCGGTTATCTGAGCGATCGCATCGGACGAAAACGCGCGTTGCTGATCGGTTCCTTTTGCACGCTGACCTGCTGCCTGATCTACTTCCCGATCCTCAATCAACACTCGGTCGGCATGACGATGGCCGTGATGGGCGCGTTCCTTGGCTTCACGCAATTTCAGAGCGGCATTCAGCCCGTGTGGTTCGCCGAATCCTTTCCGACGGAAGCGCGATATACGGGTTCGGCGCTGTCATACTCGGGTGCAAACCTGCTCACCGGTGGCCCGATGCCGATTGTCGCAGTGGCGCTGCTCAATGCGTTTCACGGTTCGCCGTGGGCCATTGTCGCGGTCTGCGGGTCGCTTAATCTGCTCTCGTTTCTTATGATCGCCGTGTCGTCTGAGACGAAAGGCACGGCCCTGGAACGCAGCATTCATCATTGATACCATGACGCGCAAACTCTACATACTTAATGGTTCGAACCTGAACATGCTGGGGCTGCGGGAGCCGCATATTTATGGGCATACCACGCTTAAGAGCATCGAAGACAATTGCCTGGCGCTTGCTGAGACGCTCAAGTTCGAGTGCGTGTTTCGGCAGACCAACAGCGAAAGTCAATTGATCGATTGGATTCAGGAAGCGTTCTTGCAGGATGCGGCGCTCATTATCAATCCGGCGGGGTTTTCGTTCGGGCGTATTCCGGTGCTTGATGCGGTCAAACTCATTCGTCGGACGGTGGTGGAATTGCATATCACGAATATTCATCGGCGTACGGAGGAGTATCGTCATTCGACTATTTCGGTTGCGGCGACTGCGGTGATTTGTGGCGCGGGCGCGAATGGTTATTTGCTGGCGATTCGTGCGGTGGATGATCTTTGGGGTGGTGATGTTTGATTTGGTTGTTTCATCGTGCAAAGGGCTGCTGGTTTTTGTGCGTTTATTGCAGTAGCCGCCTCCCCGGCGGGGGGATCACTTTCTTTGCTGCTGCAAAGAAAGTAATCAAAGAAAGCAGCTTTCTCAACCAGACACTGCCGCTTGAAAGGGCAAGTGGATTAATGGTCGCTCTTGGTGACAATAGTCACCCGCCTCGGAGGCCTGCCCGGCCTGCACGGGGCTTGGTACGCAAAGATTTCGCACCTCTCTTGGTTAAACGAAGTGGTCCGCAGTCATCCGCGCGGCGTGTTTGGCGCTCACGCGCCTTCGCCGTAGGGGTCTGCTCGTGAACCCGGCAGATCGCCAAGACTCACGACTCATCGAATCTCCTCGCTTGAATGCTATTCGGCCCTACCGTTACTTTGAGGTCGACAGTCACGAAACGCCAAACACCGTTGGTCAGTGATTAAAGCAATGACGCTTTCTCTGGCCTTACCATTGCTGTGAGATCGGCAGTAAAAAAGCGCTAAACACCGTAGGGCCGAATAGCATTGAAGCGAGAACATTCGATGAGTCGTGAGTCTCGGCGATCTGCCGGGTTCACGTGCAGACCCCTACGGCGAAGGCGCGTGAGCGCCGAACACGCCGCGCGGATGACTGCGGACCACTTTGCTTGACGGATAGAGGTGCGAAATCTTTGCGTACCAAGTCCCGTACAGGCCGGGCAGGCCTCCGAGGCGGGAAACTATTGTCACCAAGAGCGACCATTAATCCCATTGCCCTTTCAACCAGCACTGTCTGGTTGAAAAAGCTGCTTTCTTTGATTACTTTCTTTGCAGCAGCAAAGAAAGTGATCCCCCCGCCGGGGAGGCGGCTACTGCAATAAAACCCCAAAAACCAGCATCCCCTTGCACGACAAGTCCAACACCCAAAAAATACACCGAACTAACGCTTACTGATGTCGTTGAACTCAACATCCTCGATGACCTCGCCCTCAGGCACCCGCTCACCCGCCCGCTCACGAAGTTGCCTGCGAAACTCACGCGTCTTCCACCAAACATACCCCCCAAACAACACCGCCACCACCAACACCACAGCCAACATAAACAACGAAACAACAAACGCCCCCACCAGCACCGCACCCCCGATCAACACCGCCAGAATCTTCACCAAAACACCGGGAGGATTCGCCTGCAAGTTCCCGCCATTACCGGGCAACCGCTGATTATCGAATTGCATCACACCTCCGAATAGGTCAGACATAAGCCGGAACCGGCTTCACCTTCCCTACGACCACGGCGAATGAAATTGGTTTTCACCGCTTGATTACACTTCGTTCCAAGCCTGCCTCAAAAACGCCAAACTCTCACGTATCGATGCAACCGGCTCGCCCTTGAAACCGCACTCGCCACTCAGCAAGCCCGCATAACCGCATCCCTTGAGATGCCCAAAAAAAGTCGAATAGTCATACACGCCGGTGCCCGGATTAAGCCGCCCCGTATCCGCCAGATGAATATGCGCCAGCCACTTATGATGCGCACGCAGTTCGTCGAGCGGCTCGGCTTCCTCATCCATGTGATAGAAATCCGCCAGCCCGCGCACTTCCGCGCGATTCAACGTCTGTGCGAGCCGCGCGCCCTCTCCCACGCTGTTGACCAAAGACGATTCCTTGCGGTTCAGCGGTTCGATCACGAGCGTCGTACCGGTGCCTTCGAGCGCATCGGCGCACCATCCGAGCGCGGTGAGGAATTCGTCTTCGGCTTGATCCTTCGTCCAACCTTCCGGAATATTGCGCGTCCATCCGCTTCCGAGCACGACCACGCGCGCCTGCGCCAATTCCAATAGCTCAACCACACGATCGAAATACGCACGATTGCGCCGCTCATCCTTCTCCGGCCCGACGAGCCGCGCATCATGCGGAAAGAGATAACTGAAGGCGAGCGCGGGCAAAGGCAAGTCCCGCACCTGAGATTTTGCGTGAGCGAAAGCGGCATCGTCTTCGAGACGCATCGGGACGATCTGAGCTTCGATGTAATCCAGCCCCGCATCGTGGATGAAACCCGCGTTTTGCAGCGGCGCACACCAGCCGAACAACGGTGTCGTCGTCATCGCATCAGCTCTTGGACGGAGTCGAAGGAATCTCGTCCTTCGTGCGCTCGCCAACCGCCCAATGCGCAGCAGGCACCGAAGTCGCATACACGCGAATGGTTTCGAGCGGCGCGCCGAGCGTCTCATGAATGGTGCGCGCCACGGCCTTGACGCACGCTTTCACGGCGGCGTCGTCGCGTCCTTCGACGAGGGAAATATGAACGATGGGCATGTCTTTTCCTAAGGTTGAGTGCGTTCGAGCACGGCCTGTTCGGGCCGCGCGCCGCTCGTCTTGCCGGTGATCGGCGGCTTCGGCAGCTTCGCCTCGCCCGCCTCGATCACGAAGTGATGATCGAGCGAATACCACGGCCCTTCGACATCCGCCGCCGGTGCGCGCTCGCCATCATGCAGCACGTATTGCCCGACCAGCGCGCGCGTCACGCCGAATTGGACATCGGTATCGAGATAAGGATCGTCGCTCGAATAGACCTGCGAAAACTGCGTCTTGAAGCCCGGCTTGTAGATCATGAAATGGATATGCGCCGGCCGCATGTTGTGCCGCCCCTGCGCGCGCAGCAACGCGCCGACCGGACCGGACAACGGAATGGGATAGCCCGCAGGCTTCACGCTTCGGAACGCGATATGCCCTTGCGCATCCGTCGTGAACTTGCCGCGCAGGTTCATTTCCGCTTGGCAAGGGTCCTGATTTTCGTAGTAGCCATCGGCGGAGGTGTGCCACACGTCCACTTCCGCGCCTTCTACCGGACGGCCGCGCGTATCGCGCACCCAGGCGTTCACGAAGATCGGCGCGCCGGGCGTCGGCGAACGCACGATGCTCGCGCCGTTCTCCGTGCGCGGAGAATTCATCCGCCAGAACGGGCCCATGAGGTTCGCGGTGGTGTCGGTCTGGCCGTGATCGCCGTTGTTGAGCAGGCAGACGAGCGCGGAAAGCCCGAGCGATCCGGCGATCAACACGACTTCATTATGCGATTCGGTCGTCAATTGGCCGAGCTTCGCGACCACCGCGCATGCCTGATGAAACTCCGCTTCGGACAGCCGGGCATCGCGCGCGAAACCGTGCAGATGGCGCACCGC
Organism: Caballeronia sp. A2-2; assembly: GCF_057612605.2. NCBI lineage: Bacteria > Pseudomonadati > Pseudomonadota > Betaproteobacteria > Burkholderiales > Burkholderiaceae > Caballeronia > Caballeronia sp. A2-2. The sequence goes on from NZ_CM172588.1 coordinate 902,242, forward strand.
CGCCGTCATGATTTCGCGGAAACGCGCATCGGGCGCGCGGCTCAGTTCGGCGAGCACGGCGTCGGTCACTTCCTGCTGATTGCTGACGATCATCGTTGTCTCCTCTTTTCGATGGTAGCGCGGACAGCATCGCTCCACATCACCGTTTCTCTTTTCTCTGGAACAAACTTTGATATTGGAATACTATTCCGAAAACGCATTCGAGCATAGCGAGTAAGAGAAAAGGAGACAAAGGAATGAGCAGGACGACACTTGGCCTCATCGGTGCGGGCGCGATCGGGCGCATGCATGTCGAGCGGGCGCGGTTGCATCCCGATTGCCAGATCGTGGCGGTGGCCGATCCATCGCCGGCAGCGGAAGCCTTCGCGCGTGCGGAAGGTCTGCGCTGGTTCGCCGACTACACCGCCATGCTCGATGAAACCAAGCCGCAAGGCGCGATCGTCGCCACGCCGAACGCGACGCATCTTCAGGTCGGGCTGGCGTGCATCGAACGCGGCGTGGCCGTACTGATGGAAAAGCCGATTGCCGATACCGTCGAGCAGGCCGAGCAACTTACGCGCGCGGCGAAGAACGCGAAGGTGCCGCTCATGGTCGGGCATCATCGGCGGCACAATCCGATCCTCAGGCGTGCTCGCGAAATCGTGAATTCGGGAAGGCTTGGCAAGCCGGTCGCGGCGACGGCGCTCGCCACCTTCTACAAGCCCGACGGCTATTTCGACATGGCGTGGCGGCGCGAGAAAGGCGGCGGTCCGGTGCTCATCAACCTGATCCACGATATCGACATCATGCGTTTCCTGCTCGGCGAAGTGACCGAGGTGCAAGCGGTGACATCGAACGCGGTGCGCGGTTTCGAAGTGGAAGACACGGCCGCCGTGTTGCTGCGTTTCGCGAACGGCGCGCTCGGCACGCTGACGGTCTCGGATTGCGCGGCATCGCCCTGGAACTGGGATCTGGCGGCGGGCGAGGCGGCGCATTATCCGCGTCAGCACGTCAACACGCATTTTCTGAGCGGCACGGATGCTTCGCTCACCTTGCCATTGCTCGATGTCTGGGAATACCGCAGCGGCAAAGGCTGGCACGATCCGCTGACGGTGGAGCAAAGCACGCCGCATCGCGCGGACCCGTATCACGAACAGTTGCGGCATTTCGCGGCTGTGATCGCGGGCAAGGAAGAACCCGTGTGTTCCGGCGAGGACGCCACGCGCACGCTCGCGACCACGTTTGCCGTGCATCGTGCGGCGGCATCCAAAGCGCCGGTCGCGCTGGATACTTCTGCATCGGAGACGACGAAGGCATGAACGCACTCGACCTCAATCAATCGCCATGGGATGAAGAAGTCGATCTGCTCGTGTTCGGCGCGGGCGCGGGCGGCATGACGGCGGCACTCGTCGCGCATCACGAAGGGTTGAAGGTGCTCGTCTGCGAAAAGACGGCGGCGGTCGGCGGCATCACGTCGACATCGGGCGGCACGACGTGGGTGCCCGGCACGAGCCACAGCGTGCGCGCGGGCGTGCCGGACAGTATCGACGATGCGCGCCGCTTCCTCGCATCGGTGGTCGGCGACCGTGGCGGCGATGAATCGCGCGAAGCGTTTCTGTCGAGCGGGCCAGAAGCCATCGACGAACTGGAGCGTATCAGCGACGTGCGATTCGTCGCGGCGGCGGCGCATCCCGACTATGTGAGCGGACCGGGCGCGGCGTTCGGTGGCCGCGCACTCGCGCCCGTCGCGTTCGACGGACGCCTGCTCGGCAACGACTTCGCGCGCGTGCGGCCGCCGCGTCCCGAGTTCATGGGTCTGGGCGGCATGATGGTCGCGCGCACGGACCTCGATGCCTTGCTCGAACCGTTTGCATCGAAGAAAAATTTCACGCGCACGGTGTCCGTGGTCGGTCGCTATGCGCTCGACCGCATGCGTTACCGGCGCGGCACGCAGCTTGTCATGGGCAATGCGCTGGCTGCGCGTTTGTTCTATAGCTTGCGGAAGAAGAACATCGAAGTGCGATTCGAGACGCCGCTCGTCGAACTCGTGCGCGAAAACGGTAAGGTGACGGGCGCGGTGGTGCAGGCATCGACGGGCAAGAAGCGCATTGGTGCGCGGCGTGGCGTGGTGCTGGCGACGGGCGGCATCACGCGCAATCCGGTGCTGCGCGAGAAGCTGTTTCCGGCGGGCGCGCAACCTTTGTCGCTCTCGCCCGACACGCATACCGGCGATGGCGTGAAAAGCGCCGTCGAACTCAACGCAAAGCTCGATAACGGTTGCGAAAGCCCCGGGCTGTGGATGCCCTGCTCCATCCTGCGCCGAAACGGCAAGCCCGATGGCCTGTGGCCGCATATCCTGCTCGATCGCGCGAAGCCGGGTTTGATCGCGGTGAATGCACGCGGCGAGCGCTTCGTCAATGAATCGGACTCGTATCATGATTTCGTGATGGGCATGTTGCGTGATCCCGCGAGCGTGCCCGCGCATTTGATCGTGGATGCAGCGTTCCTTCGCGACTACGGTCTTGGCCTCGTGATGCGGTCACGTTCGAGTGCGCGTATCGCGAGTTTCGAGAAGGCGGGCTATCTCATCAAGGGCGATACGCTGGCCGAACTCGCGCGCAAGCTCAAGGTCGATGCCGATGGCCTCGAACGCACCGTCGCCACGTATAACCGCGATGCGGTGCGCGGCGAAGATCCGCAGTTTCATCGCGGTGCCAGCCCGATGAACCGCTTCAACGGCGACGCCTTGCAGAAGCCGAATCCATGCGTTCGGCCCATTGGCGCAGGACCGTATTACGCGGTGACCGTCTGGCCTGCCGATCTTGCTTGCAGCGCAGGTCTTGCCGGCAATGCCGATGGTCAAGTGCTTGACGGCGCAGGCCTGCCGATTCCCGGCCTGTTCGCGTGCGGGAACGATCTTGCGTCGATCTTTCGTGGGACGTATCCGGGGCCGGGGACTACGCTCGGGCCGGCGATTGTGTTTGGTTGGCGTATTGCGAAGTTTGCTGCGCGCGTGGATGCGGTTGTTGATTCGGAGTTTGTTGTTGGTATTCGGGAGGTTCGGGTTAGGGTTTGAGGTTTGTTTTTCGTGCGTTGGGTGATGTGTTGCCGGTTTGTCGTGCAAGGGGCTTGTCTTGTTTGTGTTGTTTATTCAGTAGCCGCCTCCCCGGCGGGGGGGTAACTTTCTTTGCTGCTGCAAAGAAAGTCACCAAAGAAAGCAGCTTTTTACCCCATGCACGATGGCGGGAAAGGGTGGTCTGGTTTAACCATACAGTGGCCGCAATAGGACTTGCCACGCATAACAAACGCTTAGGCAACCTAGCGATTTCGCACTCGAATCACCAACGCTTAGTGGACCGCGCTCATGCTTTCGGCCATGCGCTTCGCGCGCCGAGAACGTAAGAACGGAATCCCGCAGCCTATCAGCGCCCAGCCACATCATGCTTCCCCGCAAGATTGCTATTCGGCCCTACCTTGGTTAGTGCTCCGACTAAAAGGTGACGCGCGTTGGTGTGCGCGCTTCGCCCAAAAGTGCTTACCAAGGTACGGCCGAATGGGAGAGGTGCGATACGGTGTGATGTAACTGGGCGCTGATACGCTGCGGGATTCCGTTCTAAAGCTCTCGGCGCGCGCAGCGCATGGCCGAATGAATGAACGCGGTCCACTAACGCTAAAGAATTCGAGCGCGCAATCGCTAGGTTGCCTAAGCGGCTCGTTAAGCGTGGCAAGCCCTATTGCGGCCACTGCATCGCTTAATCCAGACCAACCCTTTCCAGCCAGCGTGCGGAGGGGTAAAAGCTGCTTTCTTTGGTGACTTTCTTTGCAGCAGCAAAGAAAGTTACCCCCCCGCCGGGGAGGCGGCTACTGCAATAAAGACACAAACAACAGCAGCCCTTTGCACAAAAAAATCACCTCGCCAACGACACCAATTTCAAATCCAACGACGGCAAAGCCAGACCAGCCTGCGCCGCGTCCTCATACTGCTGCACATTCGCCACATGCCGCGCCGCGATATAACCGAAGGTCATCGCCGGACCCAAATTGATCCCACCCGAAGGATAAAACCCACCCATCACACTAGCCATGTCGGTGCCAGCCGCGTACAACCCTGCAATCGTTCGACCCTCACAATCGAGCACTTGCGCGGAACCATTCGTCTTAAGCCCAGCAAACGTGCCGAAACTACCCGGAAACACCTTCACCGCATAAAACGGCCCTTGCTCAATAGGCGCAACGCAAGGATTCGGCCCCCGATGCAACGGATCGCCCATCTTTCGGTTATACGGCGTCGAACCGCGCCCGAACTCAGGATCTTCGCCGCGTCTCGCGCCTTCGTTGAATGCCTTGACCGTCAAAACAAGCGCAGTCGCATCAATCCCACATCGCGCCGCCAGTTCTTCCAGCGAAAATCCACGCACCAGATAACCCGTGCGCAGCGAGCGCCCGATCGGCACCGGAAACGGCCGCACATAACCCAAACCGTAACGCCGCAAAAAGCGGTGATCGCAGATCAACCACGACGCCACTTCCTCGCCGTCCGGCGCGCCCGCCACCATCGCGGCGGTGTAATCGTAATAACCATCGGCCTCGTTGACGAAGCGCTTGCCCGTGGACAGCACGCCGATCACGCCCGGCTTGCCCCGGTCGATGATGTGCGGAAAATGCCCCACGCTGCCATCGGAGTGCGTCACGCGCGACACCGGCGCCCACGCGGCAGGCGAAGCGAGATCCGTCACGAGCACACCGCCCGCCGATTCACCGAGCCCGATGCCATCGCCCGAACAGCTTAAAGGCGGCAGCGCGAGATGCTCACGTCCTGTCGGCGTGCGCGGAAAGTGTTGCTTGCGACGCGCCATGTCGTTCGGAAAACCGCCCGCAGCCAGCACCACGCCTTTCGCCGCGCGAATCGGCACTTCGCCGACGACTGTCATCACGACCGCGCCGCGCACCACGCCATCCTCGATAATCAGACGCTTCGCGGGCGCGGATTCCATCAGCGTCACGCCGAGATCCTGCGCGGACTTCGCCAGCCGTCCGACGAGCGCGACGCCGTTCACCAGATGCATCGCGCGGCCATGAAACGCCAGATCGCGCAGATGCAGCGCCAAGCGCTTCGTCACATGCAGGAACGACTTGAACGAGCGCGTCATGCTCAGGAATGCCATCAAATCCGCGCCCGCCATGATCGGCATGCCCATGAACGAGGTTTCGCGCATGGTCTTGCGCAGGCGTCGATTGAGCGGGCCGATGTCGCGCGCATCATAAGGCGCGGCGATCACCTGATGCCCTTGCGTCGCCGCACCTTCTACATGCCCGTGCACATCGGGAATCTGATTGCCATCGACGAACTTGAGTGCCGTGTTCTCGTGGAAAAAACCGACCATGTGCCCGCAGTTATCGAGAAACGCATCGACACGTTCGGGATCGTAACGATGCCCGAGTTCGTTCTTCAGATACGTGCGCGGTTGCTGCGGATCTTCGATAATGCCCGCGCGTTTTGCCAGCGGATTGCCCGGCGCCCACATCCAGCCGCCCGACCACGCGGTCGCGCCGCCGAACACGGCGTCTTTCTCGACGACGACCACCTTCAGTCCATGCCACGCAGCGGTCACGGCGGCAGAAAGCCCCGCCGCGCCCGAGCCGATGACCAGCAAATCGCAATCGAGTTGAGTCGGAATTGTCATGGAGTCGATAACGTCAATAAGTCGCGCGTCCGCCCGATGCATCGAACACCGCGCCCGTGGAGAACGAGCTTTCTTCGCTGCATAGCCAGCGGATCAGCGCGGCGATTTCCAGCACGGTGCCGGGGCGGCCCATCGGGATTTTGGCTTGCAGCATCTTCATTTGTTCGGGCGGCATTTGCGCAAGCAATTCGCTTTGCACGGATGCAGGTGCAATCGCATTCACGGTGATATTGCGCTGCGCCAGTTCCTTGCCGAGCGATTTCGTCAGTCCGATCACACCGGCCTTCGAAGCAGAATACGCCGACTGGTTCGCGTTGCCTTCTTTTCCCGCAATCGACGCCATGTTCACGATACGCCCGTAACCATTCGCCAGCAGGTAAGGCACCGCCGCCTTGCAGACAAGGAACGTCGCCGTGAGATTCAGCAAGATCACCTTGTTCCAGTCATCGAGCGGCATGTCCCACACCGAAGCACTCGACCCGACGATGCCCGCGCTATTCACCACGATATCGAGCTTGCCCGCGCGGGCCACCGCCGTTTCCAACGCGGCGCGTACTTCGTTCTCGTTCGTCACATCGACACGCTGCGCGATGGCACGCTCGCCCAAGCGCTCCTGACATGCCATGAGCCGTTTCTGGTCGATGTCCCACAGCACGACCGTCGCGCCTTCCGACATCAGCCGTTCCGTGCAGGCATATCCGATGCCCGATGCCGCGCCCGTGACGAGGGCGACGCGTCGTTCGAATGAGGGTCGAGTGGTCATGTTGGTTTTCTATTTGCGCGAACGTCGTTCGAAAAAGCGCTGTGCGGCCGAGGCCGAGCGCGCCACTTTCTCTTTATCGGTGAGACCGGCATCGGCCTTGACCGGCGTTTCGATAACGAGCTGAACTTGGGAAGGCAAACGGTCGAGAATCGCATCGAGCGGAATCACGCCATCGCCAAGATGCAAACGTGCGGTCCTTGCTTCGTTGGCCAAACCATCGAGCGGCGGACTGTGTTCGATGGCATCGCACAACTGCACATAAGCGATGCGCTCCGCAGGCACGCTATCGAGTTCCTCCGGCTTCGCGCCGCTGCGATGAAAATGCAGCACATCGAGAATCACGCCCGCATTCGAGCGTCCGGCCGCCTTCAAGAGCGCCAGCGTTTCGCCGAGCGTGCGCACATCGCGATACAGCATGAATTCGACGCCCACATGCAGGCCGTATTCCGCCGCTGCATCGCACAGCTTGCCGAACAGGTCGACGCGTTCCTGCGCGCCGAGAAAGGTATCGTTGGTGAGCAATTCCGTGCCGACCGCCGAGATATGCGTCGCGCCGAGTTCCGCGCCGGTCGCGAGCGCTTCGCGATAGGCATCGATATCGGCGGCGGGCGAAAGGATGAACGCTTCGACATCGAACACGCTCACCGCGTTGGCGCTGCACGCGGCCTTGATCTCACGCACGACCTCCGGCTTGCCGATGATTTCATGCGCGAGCGGCTTGGGCGTCGCCGTGCGCAGCAGCAGACCGGCCTTGCCCAAACCCGCCGCTGCCGCAGCCTCGATCAGTTCGACGGGCGCACCGCCCGCCACCGTCAGATTCGCCACGGACACATCGCGCAGATTCACTTCATCGATCATGGTGGCTCCTCAACGCGTATTGAAACCGGTGCTCGCCGACCACCACTTGAGGATCGTCTCGCGATCCTTGAGCGCCTGCGGCAGATCGAGCTTGAGCAGCTTCACGTTCGTGAGCGCAGGCAAGCCCTTTGGCGCGGCCACATCCTTGCGCACCGGATATGCGCCGGCCGCGGCAAGGCGCGTCTGCGTCTCCGCGCTTAATGCATAGTCCACGAACAGCTTCGATGCATTCGGATGCGGCGCGGTCTTGCTGATTGCCACCGCGTTGAACTGCGCCACCGCGCCCGATGCAGGCACCTTCACTTCAACCGGAACGCCCTGCGTGATGAGTCCCGTCGCGGCCGTCGTGTTGGTGAAGAAATCGAGCGGACGTTCGCCGGTTTGCAGCTTGGTGGTCATCACGCCCATCGACGCGACCAGTTCGGCGTTGGTCTTGCGCACGCCCTTGAGGATCGCGCCGCCCGCGTCGGGTCCGTAGTGCTGATAGAGACTTGCGATCACCGCGAAGGTCGCCGATGACGACGCCGGGTTGGTCGTCGCCACGAGCCCGTCCCATTCGTCCTTGGGCTTCGCATAGTCCTGCCAGTCGGCGGGAATCGGCGCGGAGCCGATGGATTGCTTGTTATACGCGAACAAGCACAACTGGCCGTTGCCGCGCAGATAGGTCGTGCCTTTGTCCGGCGTGGCAATCGGCAAGAGCGCGCTCTTGTCGTTGTACGAAACATCCGCCAGCGTGCCGGATGCGCCCGCCGTGATGATGGTGTCTTCCGCCTGATAGAACACGTCCATCACCGGACGTCCGGCCTGTTGCTCGCCGATGAAGCGGTTATAGATTTGCCATGCGTCGCCGGTCGCCGTCGTCACGTCGATGCCCGGATACTTCGCCGTGAATCCCTTGACGATGATCTGCACCGTGAACAGATCGCCGTACACCACGAGCTTGCCTTCTTTCTTCGCGTCCGCGATCAGCGTGCTGTCCGGTTCGGCGTGCGCGAACATCGGCTCGATGCCGAGCGCGAGCGCAGCGCCACCGAGCGAGAGCGCGTTGACCAGACGGCGGCGTTTCTTCGATGCGATCATGCTGTCTCCTTTTCTATGTGCTTTATTCAAGGTCGAAGCGGTCCGTGATGAGCGCATCGTCGCGTCGGAAATGCTTCAAATTCGCGATTTCCTCGTAATCCAATCGATACGCCTGCGCATAATGTCCCGATGACCGCACGCTCGTCGCCACGCCGCTCGACACGAGCAGCACGCGCGCCTCGTCGAGACACGCAGCCAGTTCATAGCGGTCGAAGCCTTCGAGGATCACCACGCCCAATGTTTCGTTACCCTGACGATTGGACGGCAACGCTTCGCCCACGCGTATCGGCACGTTGAATTCGGGCGCGGCGAGATGCGCACCGAGCACGGGCGATAAGCGCGTGAGGTTGTCGGCGAGTGCGGCTAGGCGGGTTGCATCGTGGCGCGCATCATCGGCGAGTTCGATCAGCAGCGTCGCCACGCAGCCGCCCGTGCCGCCGCCCGCGCTCGCCAGGACCCAACAATGATGCGCAATGCGGTCGCGATAATGCGGGCGCATCTTCAGGAACCACGCGGTCTCTTTCACCTTGCATTGCGCATGCTTTTCGTCGGTCAGCACGTTCAGGCTCGTCAGGCCATAGAACGTGAAGAAGCGCGGCATGTCACCTTGACCATCGATACAGCGCCGCGCCCAGCGGATGCCGTCATCGCCGAGATAGGCCATGTGCTCGGGCACGTGATCGCGCGTGTGCATCAGCGCGAACTCGCGTCCGTACGCGGGCGGGATGTCGTTCCACATCGTGAACAAGCCGGTGCCGACGGCGATCATCGAAGCTCTCCTCTCATGAGATGCAAATGCTGGGGCGCGACGCTCAGCGATATTTCATCGCCGTTGGCGTAGCGTTCGAAGCCGGGTGTCACGACCGTCTGATCGCCGAGCGGGGTTTCCACGCGCAACTCGCGCCGGTCGCCGACGAACGAAGTCTCGCGCACGCGGCCCGGCACGCCTGCCTGCGAACGCGCGGCCACGCGCCATGCTTCGGGCCGCACCATGCAGAGCGCTTCGTCGCCGCCCGCCGCGCCGGTGACATCGCCCTTCACGACGATCTGCCCGGATTGCGCGATCACTTCCGTTTCGCCCGCCTGCGAGCGCAGCGCAACCGGAAAAAGGTTAGCTTTGCCAAGAAACTCCGCGACATAGCGCACCGCTGGCCTGAAGTACAACTCCTCGGGCGCGCCGCGTTGCACGATACGGCCACGGTCAAACAGAAAGATTTCATCGGCGAGCGACATGGCTTCTTCCTGATCGTGCGTGACGAACAGAATGGTCGCGCCGATGCGCCGCTGAAGATTGCGAATCTCGTGGCGCATTTCCACGCGCAACTTCGCGTCGAGATTGCTTAAAGGTTCGTCCATCAGAATCAGGCGCGGATCGGCGACGAGACAGCGCGCAATCGACACGCGCTGTTGCTGACCGCCGGATAGCTGCATCGCGCTGCGGTCCACTTGCTGACCGAGGCCTACGGCGGCAAGCGTATCGCGCACGCGTGAATCGATCGATGCGTGCGCCGTGCCACGCGCGCGCAGCGGCAACGCGACGTTCTCCATCACGCTCAAATGCGGCCAGATTGCGTACGACTGAAACACCATGCCGAGTTCGCGCTTCTCGGGCGGCAAGTCGATGTTGCGCGTCGATGAATACACCGTGCGTCCATCGATTTCGATCTCGCCGCTGGTCGGCTGTTCGAGTCCGGCGATACAGCGCAGCGTCGTGGTCTTGCCGCAACCGCTCGCGCCCAGCAATACCGTAATCGCGTTGGGACGAAACTGCACGGTCAGATCGTCGATGGCGTGAACGCCGCCGAAGCGCTTCGTCAATGATTGAATGGCGACGGTCATGCATGGACTCCCGGCAAATAACGCGGATCAGACGATGGAACTCTCGCGGCGGCGCGTGATGACGGCAACGGCAGCCATCACGCCCACGCCCATCACGAGTTGCAGCAGCGACAACGCCGCCACTTGCGAGAACTGGCCGATGGACCACGTATCGAAACTCAGGATGGAGAGCGTGCGCGTTTCCGCTGTATAGAGCGGCAGCACGATCGAAAGCTCCGACACGAAGATGCTGTAAATCATCACCCAACTTGAAATCACGCTCGGCATGATGAGCGGCAGCGTGATGCGCGATAACGCGCGTGTCCAGCCATAGCCGGAAATACGCGCGCTTTCTTCGAGTTCGGGATGAATCTGCACGAGGCTGCTTGAGATTGCGCGCACCGAATAGCTGATGTAGCGCCCCACCAGCGCGATGATGATGATCCATACCGTGCCATAGACGCCGACCCACTTCGGCATCCACACCCAGAAGAAGAACACGCCGAGCGCGAAGGCAAGGCTCGGCACGGACATCGGCAAAAGGACGATGGCTTCGATCCATTGCCGTCCGCGCATTTTCGAGCGCGTGGTGAACCACGACACCGCGACGCCGAGCACCGTGGTCGCGCTCGCCGCGATGATCGTGATGAGCAGGCTGTTGACGAAGGTCGTGCGTACATCGACCGTGGTCCAAAGAAAGCGCAGGTTGTTCCAGGTGAAATGGCCGGACCACGCGTAAGTGGAAAGCGCCGCGAACGCGATGATCGCAATCGGCGCGAACACGGTGAGCGCGAGATAGAACCACACGGCGGCGGCTATGGCGAAGCGGCTTGCGCCGAGCTTCATCAATCGTGGACGAAAACCCTTGCCGGTCACGGTGACGAACGAACGCCCGCGCAGCATCCATTGCTGCACGAGATTGGCCGCGACCGAGAGCACCATGAGATAGATCGCCAGCACCGCGACAATGCCCGCATCCGGCGGAAACTGCTGCAATTCAAGGTAGATTCGCGTCGTGACGAGATAGATTTCCTTCGCCATCCCAAGCAATACCGGCGTTCCGAACAAGCCGAGACTGATGACGAAGGCGAGCACCGCGCCGGAGAGAATCGACGGGCCGACAACCGGCAGCGTGATGACGCGCATGGTGCGAAGGCGGCTTAAACCTGCCACCTGCCCTGCTTCTTCGAGGCTCGGGTCCATGTTTCTGAGCGCGCCGGCCACGATCATCATCACGTAAGGCGCGATGTAAATGCCCATCACCCAGACGATGCCGAGATACGAATACACGTTGAACGGCTGGCCGATGCTCATCCACTTCGCCGCGACATTGAAGATGCCGATGCGCGGCGCACCGAACAGAATCCACGCAAACGCGCCGATGAAAGGCGGAATGAAGATCGGCATGGCGGCGGCGCGTTCGAGAAAGCCGCGCCACGGCACGTTGGTGCGCACGAGACACCACGCGAGCATGACGCCGAGCACGGTCGAAAGCAGCATCGACCCGAGCGCGATGACGAGCGTGTTGCCCATCGCGATCCAATAACTGACATCGCCGAACACCTTGCCGAACGCCGCGAGCGATGCGCTGGCGTGCCCGTTGTCGATCCGCACGAAGCCGCGCAGGATCAGCGCGCCGAGCGGCAACACGATCAGCACGGCGAGCGCCGCGATCAGCAGCGCGAACATGCCGATCTGGTTCAGACGGCGCGTCGAGACTCGTGCTTGACGGGCGGGCGACCGTTCGGCTGAAAGCGGTTGGACGTGATGTGGATTCAACCGTTACTCCGAATTGATGCGCGTCGCATGGCGTCGATTTCGGTTTGATACGGCGCGGCCTCGCCGCTGATGACTTCATCGAGACTCACGCTGCGGCCGAGCCGGCCCGATTCGATCGGCGCATAGGCGAGCGCGACATCCGCGAGTGCTTCTTCGCCGGTCACCTCGGGCTGCGTGCCGTTCAGCACGCAATCGGCGAGTTCGTGGAGTTGCAGCGCGAGAATGCGCTGGTCCACTTCGTCGAAGGCGAATGAATAGGTCCACGGGCGTGCATCGCCGAACAGCGCGGCGGCGACGGCGCTCAACCGATAGCTCGGCGCGTGATCGAGAATGCGTGCATCGGCGATGACCGCGCCATCGTCCAGATGCAGCGCGACGGGCCGCCCGTTGCGGTCACCCGGCGCGACGATGGAGCCTTTCGACCCGTAAATCACGCGGCTTTCGCGATGCTCGCCATGTCCCGCGCGGTCGTTCACCCACTGGCCGATTGCGCCGGACGCGAAACGTAGTTGGGAGTACGTGGCATCGTCGCCGCTGGCTTCGAAGTGCGTGGGCATGTCGCTCGATGCGCGCCACCATTTGTCGGTCGCGGCGGCGGAACCTCCGGCGCGCGCGGCCACGCGGCGCGTTTTTTCATGCAGACGGCTTTCGCCGTGGACGCTGGCGACATCGCCCATGTAATAACGAATGATGTCCGCGTTGTGCACGCCCGAATCGAGCACGACCATGCCGGATGGCTTTTGATGCCGCCACGGTGTCTGAACCATTACATCGCGTCCGCCGATGCTGGTTTCGAGCATCAGACGCGGCGTGCCGATTGCGCCATCGTCGAGCAATGCTTTGACGAGACGGTTGATCGGATCGCGACGAAAATTTTCCGCAACGGAGAGGATGCGCCCCGCTTCCTTGGCCGCCGACACGATGTTTCGGCATTCGGACACGGTGATGCCCAGCGGCTTCTCGCACAGCACATGCAGCCCCGCCGCGAAGCACTGCAACGCCACGCTCATGTGCGAGGCGGCATCGGTGGCGATATCTGCTGCGACGATATCGCGTTGCTCACGCGCCATCGCACCGATATCCGCGTAGACGGCCGGCCGCACGCCGAACAGCGCGTGCGCTTCGTCAGCCATGCTGCGCGCGTACTCGGCGTTCAGATCGCACACGCCGGCCAGTTCGATGTTCGCCAGCCCGCTGCGCTTCAGTTGCGCGAGGCCGTGCAGATGCCTTCGCCCCATGCCGCTGCAACCAATCGCCGCGTATTTGATCTGTGCCATGTGTCTCGCTCCATTTTTAGAAAGCGTATCTATTTTAGAATCCAATTTCAATTGGTAATTGCGTTATTGTTTGGGTATCGACATCCTGAGAAGGGGAACGCGCATGGGCGCTATGGTTGTGATTCGCCATGACGTGGACGCCGAAACCGTCGACGAATATCTGCGCTGGCATTCGTTCGAGCATTTGCCGGAGCGACTTGCATTGTCGGGATTTCTGCGCGCCGAGCGATGGGAACGCATCGCGGGCGATGGTCCACGCTTTCTGTGCGTGATCGATGTCGAGTCCACGCGCGATCTCGAATCGCCCGAATACCTCGCAAGACTTGACGCACCGACCGAATGGACGCGGCGGCTCATGCCGCACTACCGCAACGTTCAGCGCGCGCTGTGCGAGACGTTGATCGATATCGGCACGGGCATCGCGCCTTTTGGCTTTTGTCTTCGCTTCAACGTTTCTGACACCGACGCGCTTGATCGCATACGTGAAGCGGAATGCCTCACGCGCATCCGACTGGGACGCGTTCATGACGGCCTGACCAATCGGCAGACCGAAGAAAAACGCATTCGCGGCACGGAAAACACGGGCGGATTCAGCCATTTTCTTTTCGCAGGCGCATTGACGAAGGAATCCACGAAACGCGGCGCGGCGGCCATCAAGCACGCGCTCGTGCCGTCCGAAAACAGCTTCGATGAAGCGCTCTTTCAGTTTTCCTATGCAAGCGACGCTTGACGCGCTCACTGCCCTGTCCACTTGGGCTTGCGCTTCTCTGCGAATGCTCTGGGCCCTTCGCGCGCATCTTCGCTATCGAGCATGCGCCGCGCGAGCGGATAATCTTCGTGCATCGTCGTGGCGAGATCGGCGTGCGCGAGACTTTGCAACATCACCTGTTTCGATGCCTGAATCGCCAGCGGCGCACACGCGATAATGTCCTGCGCCAGCGCGCGTGCGCGATTCATCAAGTCGGCGGCGGGCGTGACTTCGTTCAGTAATCCGATACGCCACGCGTCCTGCGCGGAAATGCGGTTGCCCGTCAGCACGAGACCCATGGCGTGCTTCATGCCGATTTGCCGCGGCAAACGCTGCAAGAGCCCGCCGCCGAGCGCGGCAAGCCCTACACGTGGTTCGGGCAATCCGAACTGCGCATGATCCGCCGCGATGCCCAGATCGCACGCCGCGAGTATTTCCATGCCGCCGCCGAGACACAGACCGTTCACCGCTGCTATTACCGGCTTGTAAAGATCGAAGCGATGCGTGATGCCCGCGAAGCCCGTCGCGGGTTTCGTGTGATCGCCATCGGCGGCCAGCGCCTTCAGGTCCGTGCCGACGCAAAAGGCACGCTCACCCGCGCCGGTCACGATAGCCACGCGCAACGACGCATCTGCCGCGTAACGGTCCAATGCATCGGCAAACTCACGATGCGCCAGCGGATGAAACGCGTTGAGCACCTCGGGTCGATCGATCGTCAGCGTGAGCAACGGACCATCCACTTCGTAACGGCAGAATCGATATGCTTCGGATGCCATAGCGATTTCCTCAGTCAAGCGGAACGGTCAGCCTGTCGATCACCGCGCGCGTTTGAGGACGCACGCCGCGCCACCAGGCAAACGCTTCCGCCGCCTGTTCCACCAGCATGCCGACGCCATCCGCGACGCTCGACACGCCCGCATTGCGCGCGAGTCGCAGAAGCGGCGTCAAACGCTTGCCGTAGGCGAGTTCGTAGGCCGCGCCCGCCGGATCGAACACACTCGGCGGCACCGGCGGCAACTCGCCCGTGAGGCTTGCGGACGTCGCATTGATGACCAGATCGAAGCGGCCCATCGCTTCGAGCGCGTCATAACCGCATGCCTTCAACGACGGATGCGCGCCGACCTGTTCAACGAGCGTCTTTGCCTTCGATACGGTCCGGTTCACCATCACCAGTTCGGCCGGCCGCGCCGCGAGCAAAGGCAACAACGCACCGCGAACCGCGCCGCCCGCGCCCATCAGCAACACGCGTTTGCCTTGCATCGGCAGCTTCAGATTGACTTCGATGTCGCGCACGAGTCCCACGCCATCGAAGTTCTCCGCGATGATGCGCCCGCCCTCGAACTTCATCGCGTTGACCGCGCCTGCGAGTTCGGCGCGTTCGCTGCGTACGTCGGCCATCGCGAAGGCCTTGAGCTTGAATGGCGCGGTCACGTTCATCCCTTTCCCGCCTTCGCCGATGAATGCACGCACGGTATCCGCGAATGCATCGTCCGGTTCGAGCGGGCCTTCGATTGCGTCATACGTCATGTCCTGACGCGTCTCGTCCGCGAAAAGCCCATGAATCAAGGGAGATTTCGTGTGTCCGATCGGATTTCCGATCACCGCGTAACGGTCGCTCATCATCACCTCGCTTTCGAATACAGCACGCCATCCGTTTGCATGGCGTCGATTTCGGCCGCGTTGAAGCCCAGCGATTGCGCGACTTCCGCGTTGTGCTGGCCGAGATCCGGGCCGACTTCGCGAATGGTCGTATCGCAATCGGAGAAGCGGAACGGCAGGTTCGGCAAACGCAAGGTGCCGAAGCGCGGATGCTCCTGTTCCACCACCATGCCGCGCGCGATGATCTGCGGATCGGCCAGCACTTCGTCGATACGCTGCACCTTCGCGCAAGGCACATCGATGCTGTCCAATAGCGAGAGCACGTCCGCGACGGGCCGCGACGCCACCCACGGCTTGACGACCGCGAGAATGTCCAGACGGTTCGTGTTGCGTCCGTTGAGCGTATGAAAACGTGCATCCGAGCCGAAGCCAGCGGGGCCGCCATGCGCCTCGATCAGCGTGGCGAAACGCTTCCATGAATCGTCCACTTGCGCTGCAATCACGAGGTCGCCATCCGCCGCGCGGAACACGCCGTAGAGCGTCGAAGTCGGCATGTCGTGGCCGGTTTGCTCGGGGACGACGCCCTGCATCGTGTAGCACTGCACCGCGTATTCGTGCATGGAAACGAGCGTGTCGTACAGCGCCATGTCGATATGCTGACCACGCCCGCTTTTCACGCGGCCGAGCAGCGCGGCGTTGATCGCGGCGACCGCGTGTATGCCCGTGTACATGTCGCCGAGCGAAATGCGCATCAACGGTGGCGGTTCGCCAGGATTGCCAATCATCTGCATGATGCCGCTCTTGGCTTCCGCGATGAGGCCGAAGCCCGCGCGATGCGCATCCGGTCCGGTATGGCCGTATGCCGAGATCGAGCAGTAGACGAGCCCCGCATTACGCGCTGACAGTTCTTCATAGCCGAGGCCGAGTTTCTTGAGCGCGCCGGGCCGGTAATTCTCCACGAACACATCCGCCGAATCGCACAGGCGTTGCATGAAGTCCTTGCCGCGTGCATCGCGCATATTCACGCTGACACCGCGTTTGCCCATGTTGAGTTGCAGGAAGTAGGCGCTTTGCTCGTCATCGAGCACGGTGGCGTGCTGACGTCCTGCATCGCCGCTGACGGGGCGCTCTACCTTGATGACTTCCGCACCGAGCGCGGCCAGACATCGCCCGACATACGGACCCGCCAGAAAATGGCTGTAATCGATGACGCGAATACCTTCGAGTGGACGTGCCTGCATCAGAATGCTCCCGGACGGCGCGGCACCATCAAGCGATGTTCGCCATGCTGAACAATCTGCCCGTCCTGATTGATGAGATCCGAAGGCAACACGACGATGCCCCAACCCGGCTTGCTCTTGCTCGCGCGCATTGCGCCGATGCGGAATTTCACATGCAGCACGTCGTTCACGCGGATCGGCAAATTGAAGTCCCACGTCCAGCCGAGCGACATGCCGGGCAGGAAGCGATAGTCGCTTTGCGTCTTGAGACCATCGGCAATTGAAAGACCGAAAAGACCATGCGCGACGATGGACCCGAAGTGGCTCGCGTTCGCGTATTCCTCATCGACGTGAACAGGCGTGTGATCGCCGGTGAGATCGGCATACGCGAGAATGCGTTCCTTGGTCACGGTGTAAGTCGGGCTGATGCATTCGTCGCCTTCGCGGGCATCGTCCCAGTATTTATCAGCGATCGTCATTCATGCCTCCGCACGCGGGTTGATCGAAAGCGCCTGCTTCACGCATGAAGCGGGCTTGGCCTGAATGAGTTCGACGGCGAGGCCATCGGGCAGGCGAATCCAGTTGCGTCCTTGCGGCAGTTCGGTGACTTCATGGCGGTGCGCCGCGGCAAGCGCCGCTTCGAGGTCTTCGCACATCACGCCGAGATGGCCGAGCCGCCCTTCGGGGCTGTCGTAATCCGGCTTGTGCATGAATTGCAGACCGCCGAGTGTCCAGTACTGGCGCGGTGCTTCTTTCGTGCCGTCTACTTCGCGCATCGTCATGCCGAGCACATCCTCGAAAAAACGAATGTGCCAGTGGATATCCTTCACCCAGATGGCGACATGCTCCAGATAAGCCTTGCTGCCGTTCATGCGCGTGTCTCCTTACTTTTTCGGTCGTTCATGGCGCGCTCGATGCCCTTGATGCAGGCGACGAGCGTCGCGTTGACGGGCGTCGGCACATCGAACCGCTGGCCCCAGCGCACGACCGCTCCGTTGATGAAATCTATTTCGGTAATCGAATCTTTTTCGAGGCTTTGCAGCATGGAGGTTTTGAACTCCGGCGAAAGTCCGGCGGATGCAAGCGTCCATGCCTGTTCAGCATCGGTCATGGATAGCTTCACGCCTGCGGCTTTCGCGGCGGCCATTGCTTCGTTCACCGCTGCGAGCGCGATCTGCTTGAGAAGCGGCTCCGAGTAAAGCTGGCCGTAAGTGAGCCGCGTGATGCCCGTCAACGCGCCGGTCGCAACGTTGATCAGCAACTTGTCCCACATCGTGCCGAGGATGTTGTCGCTGACCGTCGTAATCAAACCCGCTGCATTGAACACTTCGGCAATAACCTGCGCGCGGCGCGTGATGCTGCCGTCGAGTTCGCCGATGATCGTGTGCTTTCCCGCAACGCCGGACTCGATATGGCCCGGCCCGCGCAGCACGCCGCCCACATACGTTTTTCCCGCCAGCACGCGCTCGCGGCCCACGATTTCCGCGAGCACATCTTCGTGGCCGAGGCCGTTTTGCAGCGACAGCACGACCGTTTCAGGACCGATGAGCGCGAGTGCACCGCGCATCGCCGAATCTGTATGAAAAGACTTGACCAGCACGATGACGAGATCGACGGGGCCGACGTCAGCGGGGCGCGTGGTTGCGAGGACGCGGACGTGGCGCGTGCCGTTGGCGTCAACGACACGCAGGCCATCGCGCATCATGGCTTCGACGTGGGCGGCGTCGCGATTGATGAGCCATGTTTCGTGCCGGCCTTCAGTCAGGGTTGACCCGATGGCGCAACCCAGCGCACCCGCGCCAACAAATGCAATCTTCATAACGCCTTTCCCTGATTGGACGATGCAACGATACGAGCGCCGCTTCAGTCTGGCAATGCAATGGCGGCAATGGCATCATTGCGTGACGCAATAACGGTGCAAACGAGCGCTTAAAAATGGACCCGAACGAACTTCCCGATCTGAAGCTCTTGCAGCTTTTCGATTTGCTGTATGACCTTCGCAGCGTGACGCGCGTCGCCGAACAATTCGGGCAAAGTCAGCCGACCGTGAGCATTTGGCTTGGACGTCTGCGCGAACATCTGCAAGACCCGCTGTTCGTTCGCACGCCGGGCGGCATGGCGCCCACGCCGCAGGCCGATGCGTTGATCGGGCCGTGCCGCGAGATTCTCGAATCGCTGCGGCGCTTTGCAGCGTGGGAAATCGCGTTCGATCCGCTTACCGCCAAACGCCGCTTTCGCATCTGCATGACGGATGCGAGTCACATCACGCTGCTTCCTCGCATGCTTGCGCATGTGCGTGCGCAAGCGCCAGGCATTCGTCTGGAAGCGGCACGGATCGATGGCAATACGGAGCGGGCGTTGGAATCAGGCGAGGCAGATTTGGCGATCGGTCATGCGCCGTGGCTAGGCGGCGGGATGTATCAGCAGCAGCTTTATATTCAGGACTTCGTGTGTCTTGCGAATCGCCATCATCCGCGCTTGCGTGGGAAGCTCACCGCGAAGCAGTATCGATCGGAAGGACATGTCGCCATTGCCGCCGGAACGGGCGCGCAGTTGATCGAACAGGCGCTGGTGCGCGACAACGTGGAGCGCGATGTCGTGCTGGAATTGCCGGGCTTTTTAGGTTTGGGCTCGATCATCAAATCGACGGATTTGATTGCGACCTTGCCACGGCATATCGGCGAAACGCTGGCCAAGGTGAACGATCTGGCCGTTCATCCTTGCCCGGTGAAAGTGGAGAGTTTTGCGGTGAAGCAGTATTGGCACGCGCGTTATCATCAGGAAGCGGGCAATCGCTGGCTGCGGTCCACCATTACCATGTTGTTTGGTAGTACGACGCAGCACGCTCGTTAGAATAAGCCCGTGCGTGCATCGCCGCCTGCCTGATAGTTTTGGTTGTTCTGCTCAGGATTGCGATTCACCAACGCGCGCGCATAAAGCGGATGATGTGTGCTGCGCACTTCGTGTTCCAACTGAAAGCACGTCTCGCCGGTTTCGTTATCCACGATGTCGGAGAACCGGTATTGATAGGGTTCCTCATCGTAGGCCAGCCCGCGCTTCGCCAGCCACGCGTGCGGCTTGCTGAAGTTCGAGACGTAAATTTGAATGTGATGCCCGTCGTATTCGCCATGCATCACGTTAGATTCTACGAAAACGAGCTGCTGACGCGGACCGGTTGCGATCACGGCCTGTTGCGCGCCATCGACCTCATGCACGCTCGCCGATGCATCCAGCGCCTGACGATAAAACGCTGCGATTGCGGATGCGCGACCGGGAGGCACATCGAGCCGAACATACGCGATGCCGAGATCGAGATCGGCCCACGGCGCATTCGCATCGCGAGCATCGGGAAGCAGGCAGTCGTAGCGGTTTCCCCAAGGACACGTCACTTCCACGCGGTCCTCATGCTCGGTCCAGCCGAACGCGGTGCCATCGAGCGTCGAACGAACGGTGCTCAGTCGGGCAACGAGCGCTTCGCGTTCTCCGACAATGAGCGCGACCCGCCCGCGCAGACGTTGCGCCTTTCCGGTCGGCAAATGCAATTGCGAGCGGCCGATATTGATCCACATATTGCCGACGCCCGTCATCATGTACGGATCGCGCGTTAGCCCGAGGCCAGTCACATAGAACGCAGTGGCAAGCCTTTGGTCCGGCACCCGCAGATTCACATGTTCGAGCGACACCACATTGCCCACGTCCTGCTTCGCGTAATCGGCGCGGTCCATAGCGTTCATAAGTCACCTCTGTTCGATACGTAGATTACGGCACGACGGAAAGAAACAGGAACGCCGCGAAAATCACCAGATGCACGACGCCTTGCAGCACCGTCGAACGTCCCGTTCCGAGCGTAATAACGGACACGATCAACGTGAGCGCGAGCATGGTGATTTCCTTAGGCGCAAGCCCGAGCGAAATCGGCTGGCCGATCACGATGGACACCACCGCCACCGCCGGTATCGTCAATCCGATGCTCGCAAGCGCCGAGCCCAGCGCCAGATTCAAACTCGTTTGCAGCCGGTTCAGACGCGCCGCCCGCACCGCCGCGAGTCCTTCGGGCAACAGAACAAGTGCCGCGATCACCACGCCCACGACCGCTTCCGGCGCACCCGCCGCCGCCACGCCCGCCTCGACCGCAGGCGACAACAGTTTCGCAAGCCCGACCACGGAGACGAGCGACAGCATCAGAAAACCGAGCGCGAGCCACGCTTCGCCATTGGTCGGCGGCGGTGCGTGCGGCGCGAGTTCTTCCTTCAGGACATCGGTCGGCTCCGGCACGGACGGCAAGAAATAATCGCGATGCCGGATGGTCTGCACGAACACGAACGTCACATACAGCACGAGCGAAATCACGCCGACGAAGATCAGTTGCGATGTGGACAACGCCGGACCGACCACCGTGCTGGTGAAGTTCGGCAGGACCATCGTCAGCACGGACAGCGCGCAAAGAATGGCCAGCGACGCGCTCGCGCCCTGCAACTGAAAGTCCTGCACGTGATGCCGCAAACCGCCGATCAGCAAACACAGCCCGACGATCCCGCCGCTACAAATCATGATCGCGGCGAACACGGTATCGCGCGGCAAACCGGCCTTCTCGGGGCCGCCTGAGAGCATGACCGAGACGATCAGCGCGACCTCGATCACGGTAACCGCGACAGCGAGCACGAGCGTGCCGAACGGCTCGCCCACACGATGCGCGACCACTTCCGCATGATGCACCGCCGCGAACACGGCAAAGGCCAGCGCAATAGCCGATAACACCAGCAGCGCAGTGCCATGAATGATCGCCGTCGCGGCCAGCACGACGAGCGCGAGAATCGGAGTAAGGATGGTCCAGTCCAGCTTGAGTTTCATAGGCGTTCCGGTTGTTGGGATAGTGGGACGTCTGGGGCTGCGATGCAGACCGGGCAAAGGGCATGATAGCCGCAACGTTCGCGCGGGCGCGTGTCGGCATCGTCGCATTATTTGTGTGAACAAAACGATAATTTGTCGGAGAATAGGGTTCAGTTCCGTCACCTACGCTCAAAACAGGAACCGGAGACTATGCTCGCCGCACCCATCCCTCGTAACGAGCCCGCGCGGCTCGCCACGCTGCGCACGCTCAGGCTGCTCGACACGCCCGCCGAGGAGCGCTTCGACCGCCTAACGCGGCTCGCGCGGCGGCTGTTCGACGTGCCCATCGCACTCGTGAGCCTGATCGATGAGAACCGGCAGTGGTTCAAGTCGTGCGCGGGCTTAGGGGTAGCGCAGACGCCGCGCGACATCTCGTTCTGCGGCCACGCGATCATGCACGACGACGTCTTCATGATCCCCGACGCCACCGCTGACACGCGCTTTCACGACAATCCGCTCGTCACCGGCGATCCGGGCATCCGCTTCTATGCGGGTCAGCCGTTAATGGTGCCGAACGGCAGCAAACTCGGCACGCTCTGCCTGATCGACACACGCCCGCGCGCGTTGAACGACGAGGAATGCGGCCTGTTGCGCGATCTTGCGCATATCGCGGAGCAGGAGATCGCGGCCATCGAACTCGCGACCGTGGATGAACTCACGCTGCTCGCCAATCGTCGCGGTTTCGAAGCGCTGGCGCAGCACGCGCTGAACGTCTGCAAGCGGCTGTCGCATTCGGCGTGCTTGCTGTTCTTCGATCTCGACGATTTCAAGCGCATCAACGATACATGGGGCCATGCCGAAGGCGACCGCGCGCTCGCGGCGTTCGCTGCCGCCCTGCGCGATTCCTTGCGTGAAAGCGATGTCATCGGCCGGCTCGGCGGCGATGAATTCGTCGCGCTGCTCACCGATGCAGGCGACGACGAAGCCGCGCGCATCCTCGAACGTCTGCGCACGGCGCTGGCAGCGATCGATGCGGCATCCGCGCGCGGCTACGCCATTCGCTTCAGCGTCGGACATACACAGTTCGATGCGGCGCGGCATCAGTCGGTCATCGACCTCATGGTGGATAGCGACGGACGCATGTACGCGGACAAAGCCGCCCGTCGCAACTTGCCGCGCGCATAAAAAAAAGCGCGGATGGCTTTCACACGATCCGCGCTTTTTCGAACCCAAAGCCGCTTACGAAACCAGTTCGGCGTTCAGCGTGATCTTCGCGTTGCCCGCGAACAGCTTGGAGACCGGGCAGCCTTCCTTGGCGGCTTGCGTGGCCTTGTCGAACGCGGCCTTGTCCGCGCCCGGAATCTTCGCCTTCAGATCGAGTTGACAGGCCGTGATCGTGAAGCCTTCGCCGTCTTTATCCAGCGTGACGGTCGATTTCGTTTCGAGGCTTTCGGCCTTCATGCCGGCCATTTCCAGTTGCAGCGAGAGCGCCATCGTGAAGCAGCCCGCGTGCGCCGCGCCGATCAGTTCTTCGGGATTGGTGCCCGGACCTTCCTCGAAACGCGACTTGAAGCCATAAGGCGCGTCGTTGAGCACGCCGGTTTGCGTGGAGATGAAACCCTTGCCGTCCTTGATGCCGCCGCTCCATTTTGCCGATGCTGTCTTTTGCACGAAAGTTCTCCAAAGATGGGATGGAATCGCGATGACCGGAGCGCTCGAAGCGTCCGGACGCGCAGACGAATTCGCACGCGCCGTGCCTGAGTCGATCAATCGGGCGCGGCGCGGGTGGCATGAGAAACATCAGGCGATGTTCCGCGTTCATCGTAACGGAAGCGCGCCGCTCACGCAGCGAGGCTGTCCTTTTGAACGGCGATGGTCAAACGCGCGCGATTCCCTTAGCATGCTCGCCAACTCTTTTTCGAAGACACCGCCTGATGGGACCGCCAACCGAACGCATCGCCGATGATCGTGTCTTGCCGGATGAAGTCGATGTCGCCATCGTGGGCGGCGGGATCATCGGTATCAGCACGGCGCGTTTTCTCGCGGAGAAAGGACTGTCCGTGGCCGTCTTCGAGAAAGGATATGTGGCCGGCGAACAGTCCAGCCGCAACTGGGGATGGTGCCGCGCGACGCATCGCGATTTGCGCGAACTGGAACTGAGCCTCGAAAGCCTCAAGCTGTGGCGAAGGATCGATGCGGAACTCGGCATCGACAGCGGTTATCGCACGTGCGGCATTCTGTATGCCGCGGAAGACGCGAAAGCGCTCGCCGATCATGAAGCGTGGCTTGCGCGCGCCCTCGCAAAGGTCGGCCGAGAGGCGCTGGACTCGCGCATCGTCTCCGCCGATGAAACCGCCGCGCTCATGACCGGCAGCGCGCGACGCTTCGCAGGCGGCATCTACACGCCGAGCGACGGACGCGCGGAACCTCAACGCGCCGTGCCGATGATGGCGGCCGCATTGCGTCAACGCGGCGTGAAGATCCTCTCGCCGTGCGCGGTGCGTGGCGTGGAGACGAGCGGCGGCGCGGTGAGCGGCATCGTCACGGAACATGGACGTGTGCGGGCCTCGCGCGTGGTTGTCGCGGGCGGTGCGTGGACGCGTTATTTCGCGGGCAATGTGGGCGTGGACGTGCCGCAGTTGATGGTGCGCTCGTCCGTCTTGCGCACCGCGCCGCTCGAAGGCGGACCGGACGTGAGCGCGTGCAATCCGTCGATGGGTTATCGCAAGCGGCTCGATGGCGGCTACACCATCGCCAACGCGTTTCGAAGCTATAGCGACATCACGCCGGACAGCTTTCGGCTTTTCATGAAGTATCTGCCTGCGCTCAAGAGCCAGTTCGGCTCGGTTAAGATCGGCTTCAACGCGCGTTTCTTCGAGGAGTGGCGAAGGCCGCGCCGTTGGCCGCTCGATCGGCCGACCGTGTTCGAGACTCAGCGCACGCTTGATCCCGCGCCGGTCGCGTCGTTCAATCGCGCGGCCATTAACGAGTTTCGCGCGATTTTTCCGGCGTTCGCGTCGCTGAAAGTCGAGCAGGAATGGGCCGGTTATATCGATGTCACGCCGGATGCGGTGCCGGTCATTTCGGCAGCATCGCGCGTGGCCGGCCTGTTCATCGCGACGGGGTTTTCGGGGCATGGATTCGGCATCGGGCCGGGTGCGGGCAAGCTCATGGCGGATCTGGTCGCGAACGATACGCCGCTCGTCGATCCGCACGCGTTTCGGCTTTCGCGCTTCTTCGACGGAACGCGTATCGAGATCGACGGCGGCTTCTGAAGCGCGCATGGTCCGCATCGCGCGGCCGAAAGCAGCACGCGCTAACATATCGCTTTTGCGGCGCTCGCGGCTTTACCGCGCATGCGCCGCGTTCCGTTTCATGGCGCATCGCGCCCTTCGCTTCAGAGGCTTTACATGGCATCCACGCCCACGCTTTACGTCGACGTCTGGTCCGACTTCACGTGCCCTTTCTGCTACCTCGAAACGCCGGTGATCGACCAGCTTCGCAACGCTTATGGCGATGCCGTCGAAATCCGCTGGCACGCGTTCGAACTGCGTCCCGAACCCACGCCGCTGCCCGATGCGAACAGCGAGGAAGCCATCGACGCATGGGAAAAGTCGGTGCAGCCGCTGGCCGTGGAACGCGAAGTCACCATGCGCATGCCGTCGGTCGCGCCGCGCAGCCGCAAGGCGTTCGAGGCCGCCATGTTCGCGCGCGAGTCCGGCCGTTTCGATGTCGTGCATCGCGCGATCTTCAAGGCGTACTTCGAGGAAGGCATCGATATCGGCGATGACGACGCGCTGCTCGACATCGCGGCCAGTTGCGGCGTCGATCCCGAACTGCTGGAAGAATCGCTCGATGACGGCACGTACACCGATCTCGTCATCGAGGATGAAGAATTCGCGAAGAAGCTCGGCGTGACCGGCGTGCCGTTCGCCGTGCTCTCGCGCGATGCGGCGCCGGACAGCGAACCGCCGCCGCCCATCGGCCTGCGCGGCGCGGCGCCTTTCGAGCATTTCGAATCAGCTATCGCGCGGCTTTTTCCGGATGGGTTTCCGGCTGAGTGATGCCTGGCGGAACGCGTCCGCTTAGCTATGCTCGGCCATGAACGACTTCAGCGCGATACGCTGCGACGGCTCCAGCGATTCGAATTCCAGCCCGTAAGCCGCGTTCCCTTTTCCGCCTTCCACCGCGCCCACGTGACGCACGATTGCGATGGTGTCCACCTGCACATCGGTGCCGTCGGTGTTGAAGTGGAACGCGAGATTCAGCCGGTCGCCGACGCGCGCGGTCGGTTCGAGCACGGACAGCGACATGCCATACGGACTGATGTCACTCACGCGGCCGAACTGTTGCGGGCCGGGTGCGCCCGCTGCATCCACGGAAAACTGCGCGGCGAGCCGCGTCGGCATGCGTGCGAACTTGCGTGTGCGCAAGCGGCGGATCGTGCCGGGCGCGGAAAGGACCACGTAGTTGAACGGCTCGCGGCTGGTTGCATCGACCGTGCAGGCGAAGCGAAACACGCCACGGCCAGTCAGCGCGACGAGTTCGACCTGCTCGCCGCGTGTCAGGTCCAGCGGGCCGAAACCCGCCAGCAAAGGCTGAGTGATGAACAGCGAACGTTCGTTGTTGCGTCGTGGATGCGAGAAGCCGATGACGCGGCTGGCGTACATCTGTGAGCCGGTAGTGCCGGTACCGCGCAAGCCGACGCGCCCGCCGATGGTGAGACCGACTTCTTCGAGCGTGGCCGGACGGTCGCGGTTGGCATCGTCTCTTGAGAAACCGGCGGAATCATCGGCTGCGCGATATAGCTCGAATTGCTGGAAGAGGAACGCGCGGGCGGCGTCATCGGGCACGACGGTGCCGATATCGAACAGCAGGGTTCCATCGTCCGCGACGACCGGCCATTCGAGCGGTTCGGATATGGGAATGTCGGATGGTTCAAGACGAACCAGCGCCGGGCTCTCAGAAGCGGCGATGTCTTCGGACATGTTCAGCTCATTCTTAGGATTTTTCCCAATCGTCTAGCGAACTGAAACAAACGTCAAGTAGTCCGAGGAAAAAACTACACTAGCGCCCTTTTAATTTCGTAATGCGGGATTTTTTTACCGAAAATCTGACAGCAGATATGCGCGTTTGAAAGTTTTATGCGCATAAAAGTTTTTAGCGCGTAGTTTCGGTGTGCGTGTGCGTGACGCTTTCGATTGCGGCGATAACGTCCTTCACCTCTGGTGACGCGCCTTCATCACCGATGGAAATCGAACGGCCCGGCGCGTCGATCCCGAAGTGCTCGCGCGACGTCGCCTTGAATAGCATGACCGTTCGACGCTGCATGGCGTGCGCCAGATGCACGAGCCCGGTATCCATGCCGACCACCAGATCGGATGCGCGTATCCAATGTGCGCATTCCTCGACGGTGAGCTTGGGCAGCACGATCGCATCCGGCACGAGCGCGGCAATGGCCTGCGCTTCGCCGCGTTCCTGCTCGCTGCCCCACGGCAAAGCGATGGCGTAACCTCGTTCGTTCAACCAACGGCCTACTTCGGCCCAGTGATCCTTCGGCCACTTCTTCACTTCCGCCGAAGTCGCGTGAAACAGCATCGCAATGGGCTTGCCGTTCGGAATATCCAGCGTGCGGCCAAGCGGCGGCAACTCGATGTCGAAGTCCGGCGTCTCGTCGAACTCGTAACCCAGCGCCTGCGCGACGCTCACGCGCATGCCGCGCCACGCATCCGTCTTTGGACGCGGCCCGAAGCGCCGGTTGTACGCGAAGGCCGCGCCACGCTCGCCGAGATCTTGGTTGAGATAGCCATAACGCTCGCGCCCGCGCGCGACGAACGCGATGATCGCGCTCTTGTACACGCCGTGAATATCGACGATGGCGTCGTACTTCTCCGCCCGCAATTCGCCGATGGACGCCGCGATTCCCTTCAGATCGTTCCAGTTGCGCGCCTTCTTGAACTGGCGCAACGGCGCGCTCAACACGCGATCGACGCCGCGATTCCAGCGGATGATGTCGGCGAACGCCGCGTCCGCCGCCCAGTCCACCTTGACCGACGGGAACGCGCGCCGAAGATCGGACACGACCGGCAGCGTCTCCACGATGTCTCCGAGAGACGTGACTTTGACGATCAGGATTCGCTTCATGAGTGGGCCGTGTGTGCTTCCCGTCGGAGAACGGGAAACCAGCGATTTTAAAGAATCGCGGCGCTCAGCGCATCAAAGCGATTGCGCCGAGAAGGTATCGCACTGACGCACATCGCCCGTGGACAGGCCGCGACGCAACCAGCGTTGCCGCTGCGCGCTCGTGCCGTGCGTGAACGATTCCGGCATCACGCGCCCTTGCGATTGCTGTTGCAGACGATCGTCGCCGATGGCGGCCGCCGCGTTCAGTCCTTGCTCGAAATCGCCCGGCTCGATCAGCTTCGCGTTATCACGTTGCGCGACAGCGGCCCACACGCCCGCGAAGCAATCCGCCTGCAACTCGACGCGCACCGACAGCGCATTCTGCTGCGCGGTGGACATGCGCGAACGCGCGCTATCCACCTTGTTCATGATGCCGAGCACGTTCTGCACGTGATGCCCGACCTCATGCGCGATCACATACGCCTGCGCGAAATCGCCGCCCGCGCCAAAGCGGTCGCGCAATTCGCGGTAGAACGAAAGATCGATATACACCTTGCGGTCGCCGGGACAATAGAACGGACCCATCGCGGTCTGCCCCACGCCGCACGCAGTTTGCGTGTCGCCGGAGAACATGACCAGCTTGGGCGCCGGGTAGTCCTGATTGAACTGCGTGCGGAAGATATGTTGCCAGGTGCGTTCGGTATTGCCGAGCACGCGGCGCACGAACACCGCGCCGGCATCCTGCGCGGGCGGGCCGTTTTGCGGTTGGGTTTGCTGCTGCGGCGGCGCGTTCGAATGCAACATCTGCGCGCCGTTGATGATCGTCATCGGGTTGATGCCGAAGAAATACGACGCCGCCAGCGCCACGACGATCGTCCCGATACCGATCGATCCGCCGCCCATGCGAAAGCCGCCACCGCCGCCTCCGCGCCGGTCTTCGACGTTCTGACTTTCCGCTTCATCGTCCAGCCGCATGATGTTCTCCGACTTGTCTTTGCCCGCGCGAAGGGCCGCGCGTAAAGCCCATTATGTTACGCGCGCGCGCCTGGACTTCCATAGGGCGAGCGCGTCAAAGTTCGTTTCAGGGTTGATTGCTTTTGCCTGCGACAACTTGCCGTGACGCAGTGCGGTCGATTGTCGCAAAAATCGCTCCGCGTATGACTGCACGTTGATGAGTGCGTATCCCGAAAACGTCGACGGATCAATCGTGTGCATAGGATAAACCCTTGAATCTGCGACATTTGCGCGCAATGCGCATCCTCTGACGCAGCGCAACAGACATCGTGAAATAGGACTAACCTTCGAGCCGTCAACACGCCCGTTTCAGCCCGTGACTGCACGGCGCGCGCGTGAATTTCAAGGCAGAAGGCAATCATGCATGCGACTCCGGAAGCTCTCGACCTCGCGCGAATCCAGTTCGCGTTCACCGTCTCGTTTCATATCATCTTTCCCGCGTTGAGCATCGGGCTGGCGAGCTTTATCGCCGTGCTAGAAGGCGCGTGGCTCAAGACTGGCAAGCCCGTCTACAAGGAACTGTGTCTGTTCTGGTCGAAAGTATTCGCCGTCGCGTTCGGCATGGGTGTGGTGTCGGGCGTTGTGATGGCGTATGAATTCGGCACCAACTGGGGCGGCTTTTCGAGTTTCGCCGGGCCGGTCACGGGACCGTTGCTCACGTATGAAGTGATGACCGCGTTCTTTCTCGAAGCGGGCTTTCTCGGCATCATGCTATTCGGCTGGAACAAGGTTGGTCCGAAGGCGCATTTCGGCGCGACGCTGATGGTCGCCATCGGCACGCTCATCTCCACGTTCTGGATTCTCGCGTCAAACAGTTGGATGCAAACGCCGCAGGGTTATCGCATCGAGGGCGATCATGTGGTGCCGGTCGACTGGTTCGCGATCATCTTCAATCCTTCGTTCCCCTATCGGCTTGCGCATATGGCGATTGCGGCGTTCATCGTCGCGGCGCTTGTGGTCGCGGCGAGCGGCGCGTGGCATTTGCTAGACGGCCGGCGCGATCCCGCCATCAAAAAGATGTTTTCGATGGCGCTTTGGTTATTGCTTGCGCTCACGCCGATACAAGCGGTCGTCGGCGATGCGCACGGACTCAACACGCGCGAATATCAGCCGGCCAAGATCGCGGCGATCGAAGGCATTTGGGAAACGGAGAAAGGCGGCACTGCGCTCAATCTATTCGGCATTCCTGATATGGATGCCGAAACCACGAAATACGCCGTGCAGATTCCGCATCTCGGCAGCGTGATCCTCACACATAGTTGGGATGGCGAAATACGTGGCCTCAAGTCTTTCCCCAAGCAGGACCGGCCCAATTCAACGCTCGTTTTCTGGACTTTTCGCGTGATGGCCGGTCTCGGCGTGCTGATGATCGCGATGTCCGTGATGGCGTGGCTGCTGCATCGCAGACGCAGGCTGTTTGATGCGCGGTGGTTTCATCGCTTCGTGCTGGTCATGGGACCGAGCGGTTTCGTCACGCTGCTTGCGGGATGGATCACGACGGAAGCGGGACGTCAGCCGTGGGTCGTGTATGGCGTGATGCGCACGGCCGATGCGGTGTCGCCTGTTACCGCGCAGCAGGTCGGTGTGTCGCTGCTGGCGTTCGTGGTGGTTTATAGCATCGTGTTTGGCACGGGCATTTACTATTTGCTCAAGTTGCTGAAGCACGGTCCTTCGTCCACGCATGCGCCTTCTCCCGAGGATGGCAGTGCGCGTCGTCCGCTGAGCTTGCCGCATCAATCCATCGAAGGAGTGTGATTCATGGACCTGACTCTCGCGTGGGCCGCGATCATTGCGTTGGGGCTGTTGATGTATATCGTGCTTGATGGCTTCGATCTGGGCATCGGCATTCTCTTTCCGTTCTTTCCCGATCAGCACGATCGCGATGTGATGATGAACACCGTCGCGCCCGTCTGGGATGGCAACGAGACGTGGCTCGTGCTCGGTGGCGCGGCGCTCTTTGCCGCATTCCCGATGGTTTATTCGACGGTGCTTTCCGCGCTTTATCTGCCGCTCGTGTTGATGCTGGTGTGTCTGATTTTTCGCGGCGTATCGTTCGAGATTCGCGCCAAGGCTCGTCGTACCAAGCATCTTTGGGATCTTGCTTTCATTTGTGGTTCGGCTGGGGCGACATTCTTTCAGGGCGTGGCGCTGGGCGCTTTTCTCGATGGCATTCCTGTTTCCAATGGGCGTTTTTCCGGCGATGCATTCGCCTGGTTTTCGCCTTTCGCGATGTTCACCGGTGTGGCTTTGGTCGTGACTTATGCGTTGCTTGGAGCATGTTGGCTGATTGCCAAGACCGAGGGCGATTTGCAGCGTCGTTTGTATCGCGTTGTTTGGCCGCTTACGTTGGTTCAACTGCTGACGATTGCAGTCGTGAGCGTCTGGACGCCGATGCAGGATGCGGGCATCGCCTCGCGCTGGTTCGATACGCCGATGTTTTATCGCATGCTGCCGGTGCCGGTTTTGGTTCTCGGGTGCGCTTTTGTGATGCGCAGATCCATATTGTCGGGGCATGAGCGGTGGCCTTTCGTAGCGGCTTTGGGGTTTGTGGTGCTGGGGTACTTGGGGCTTGTCGCGAGTATTTCTCCTGACGACATCTTTCCCGGGGTTTCCTTGTGGGATGCGGCGGCGCCACGGTCAAGTCAGCTTTTTACTATCGTCGGGGCGGGGGTTATTTTGCCTTTGATC
This sequence comes from Caballeronia sp. A2-2, assembly GCF_057612605.2. Lineage (NCBI taxonomy): Bacteria > Pseudomonadati > Pseudomonadota > Betaproteobacteria > Burkholderiales > Burkholderiaceae > Caballeronia > Caballeronia sp. A2-2. The sequence goes on from NZ_CM172588.1 coordinate 933,702, forward strand.
CTTGGTTATACGGTGTTGGGGTATTGGGTTTTTCGAGGGAAGGTGAGGCATGGGGATCATCACTATCATTGAGCGTTATGCGGCTCATTTGCGCAGGGCTGGGTGGTTTGTTTTGCTTTGGTTCTTTGGCGTGGGTGGGGCGGTTTTGTTGGCGTTGCCGTTTAAGGTTTTGATTATGGTGGGGGCGAAGGGGTGATTTGGGCGCCTTTGCTGCTGCTGGTGTTTGGGCTTTTTATTCAGTAGCCGCCTCCCCGGCGGGGGGATCACTTTCTTTGCTGCTGCAAAGAAAGTAATCAAAGAAAGCAGCTTTTTACCCCATGCACGATGGCTGGAGAGGGTTGGTCTGGATTAATTGATGCAGTGGCCGCAATAGAACTTTCCACGCTCAACGCGCCGCTTAGGCAACCTCGCGATTACGCGCTCGAATCGTTTGATTTTTAGTGGTCCGCATTCATTCTTTCGGCCATGCGCTACGCGCGCCGAGAACGTAAGAACGGAACCCCGCAGCATGCGCGTGCCCAGCCACCTCACGCCTCCCCGCTCTATTGCTATTCGGCCGTACGTTGCTTGAGAACCCGACGAACAACCACGCGTAGAAGGTAGGCGATGCTGGTTCTCTTTTCTGCTTCACTTCGCAGATCATCGAAGCACTGGCAAATCTCCAGAAAAATAGCAATACCGCTGGGGGCAAGAGTCACTCAGCGCCATCGCTTCGCATGGCCTCTGCGATTGGGAGGCCATTCGCATACATGTGTGCTAGCAGCGGCCCGAGTTTTTCCATCATGTATTCTGAAAATTTTTCAGCTTGCTCCGGACAAATGGCCTCGCCATAGGCAATTCCCAATTTCGATGCAGCATGCGCAAACGACTCGGCGAGGGACTTTCTGAACTGACGTCGCAGGCTTCGGAAATAGACGATGTTGAACGAAGCGTGGACCACGGCAGTGTATTGTTCATCTGTATATGCCTCGTTCGCCTTGATCCGCTCAACCTCATCATCGGAGAAGGATAGATCCACACGGATGTCAATCGCTTTGCCATTGGCGGGATTAAATGCATAAGTAGAAGAAAAGGCTTTGCCGTCGTATCGATCGCTTAGGGGCACGACGATTCGAGCTAGCCCGAAATACTCTACATATCCCCACAAACAGCCGCGGCCTGGATCGCCGCGAACACTGACAATATGGGGTGTATAGCTGGTGGGTCGCTCGCTTATCAAATCGCGCTCATAGAACAGACCGTAGGGCGCATCGCTCTTTTCGTCGATAAGGTACGGGAGCGCGAGATTGCACGCTGATGGCATAACTCCCGCGGCCATTGCCATAGCAATTGCGGTTTTCACTGTTGAGCGTCCACTCAGCGCGCCGCCGAATTCCAATCCGAACGTGATTGGTGAATCGAGGAACTCCGACTTTGGCTGGAACTTCGAAAGAATTTCCTTAGCATTCATCTCAGGGTATCTTCCCGCCAGACTCTTCGCCATGTCTTTGGCCTCCTTCATCGTGCGCACAGCAGCACTGATAAGGAAGCCGTTACCTTGAGGATTGGGCACCTCCTCAAAAGTGACCCTTCGAGGCGTCAGGACTCCATCTGGCCGACGTTTTAATTGCTTCCCTGATGCGGTGTTGACAGCGACAGCCGGTAATTCACCACGCTCGCGCACCGTGCCATGCATTGATGCAATAAGGCAAAACTGTCGCCAAATTTCAGCGTCCCACGTCTCGCCGGTACGGCGGTTGCATCCAGTACAAATGAAAGATCGAAGCTTGCGCCGTCCACCGATCGAGTTAGGAATGATGTGCTCGTCCGAGTCGCCCACAATGGCGAACGGGTTACCGCACAATGCGCAGTTTTTTGCGTTAATCCTGCTTTCCATCGCGTATTCTTTTAAAGGCGAGCACTGCGGGCAGACAGTATCCTAGGGTGCCATTCTTGGATCGTCAGCCGAAACGTATGTTTCACGTCGCGGTGCGCCGAAACGTGTCGACCTTGTTCCGCTATCAGTATGGACAAGCGGCGATTACACGCTCGAACGTTCGCACGTGCCATTGGGACAACGGATTACGGGATGCAACAGTCGTTCGGGCATCCGGGGCTAAACGTGACTTCTACCCGCTCCCCACCCGGCTCAGAAAATCTTCGTGGCTCACGCACGGCATAAACGCGCCCGGTTACCCATGAGTGCGGACTGTGCAGACCGAACTGTTGAAGAGCGTTCCACACTGTTTGGGCGCGTTGTTCCGCCAGCTTCTTTGGCTTGGCTTCACGTGATTCCGCGAGGCCAACGACCTGAATAGCGTCCGCATATTCGAACTTTTTCATTTCAGTGGACCATGCTGAAAGCCGTGCCAATTCCCCTAAATTAAGCGACGCCGAATCCCGCGCGAAGGCAACATCGATATTTCCTCCAGGTTGATTCTGTGGACCATCGCAGGCTAATGCTGATGCAAACCACATCAACAAGAACGCGGGAATCAAGGGTTTAGTTTTCAGAGTAGACACAATACCCCGCTACGCTGTCGGCATTCACTATTGCCAGATCGGGATGCGCCTGCCCCCAATCCTTTAACCGAAAAGTTATCGTGTATTGAGGGTCGCCCGTTGCCATCGTGTCGAGAAAATGAGTCGCCTCATGGATGATGGTTGATGCTTGGGAGTCGCCTGTTCCACTCCATGGCCGCATCGTGCAAAAATTGAGATCGATTGCCATCGTGTGTGTCGCGGTATCTGGTGCGCATACGTGCGCCGCGACGCCGTCCGTGCGAGAGTTAGGAAGGCATCCGGTTGCGCGGTCCGCATCGCTTCCGCTTCGCACTACGTTTTGAGGCCCAAATCCGCGCACCACCTCAAGAACTTTTGTAAGTCCAACTTGAAGCCGCCGATGAGTGGCTTCGTCGTTACGGCCGAACCATCGCCATACCCGGTCCCTTTCGCTTGCGCTCCAGACTCTCAACCCCGCAAGGCGGGCTTCCAGTTTTTCGATTGCCTCCTGCTGTGCCGCCGCGAACATCTTTCTAAAATCTGCATTCGTCATGTTCGGGCAGATGCGTTCTGTATTGACGTACACATCCACAGACGATCCCTCGATCGTGTTGGTCATGGACGAGTGAACTTCGAAGAATTCTCTTGCCATTACTCAATGTCCCCAATCTCGACCGTGATTCGTTCGGCCACATTCGTCTTGAAGCGTTGCGTCCGTCCAGCTTGGTCGGTAATACCTTGCGCAATTACGCCGTTTTCGCTAATCAAACGGTAGTACACGTTTGGAAGGGGATGTCCACTCGCTTGACTCCGAAGCACGTACACTTCATCGCACATGGAGATAGAATCTTTACCATAAAAGGTACGGTTCAAACATGGCCCGTGATCGTACTTGTGTTGTCGCGTGGTTGCCTCTTCGAAAACGATTCCAGAAAAGCTCGCTGCGACTCGGTTCTTGCCACACGGACACGTGACATCGTCGCCTTCTTGGACCATAGCGCGACCATTCACTATTGCGCCGTGACGCGATCCTCGAATCAGATGCTTTCCAGGACATTCACCGCAAGTTGCCTTGTCACCGTCAAGCGCCACATTCCTTCCGTCAGCGGGAAAACCAGACCCAAACACCTGGCCACCGGTAGTCGTGGAATCACCGTCTCGTACTGCTGCCTTGAACATTAAATTTCCTTGCTTCGCCATATTTGTATTGCGTCATACGCGTTTCATCGCTGAATCACGACGGACGAAACTTATAGGGAATTTTTTTCAAGATGTATGCGGGAAAACCTTTAGGCCGAAAACTCATCCACGCAATTTGGCCCAGCGTAATTAGCAATTTGACAAAGAAACATCCAGACGTAGCGCCTTTAATGCTTACCAAAAGCGCTAACCAAGGTTGGGCCAAATAGCAATCTAGCGAAAGGGTTTGAGGTGGCTGGGCGCTTATAGGCTGCGGGATTCCGTTCTTACTTTCTCGGCGCGCGCAGCGCATGGCCGAAAGAATGAATGCGGTCCACTAAGTCCAAAGGATTCGAGCGCGTAATCGCTAGGTTGCCTACACGCTTAACCAAACGTAGGACATCCTATTGCGGCCACTGTATCGTTAATCCAGACCAACCCTCTCCAGCCATCGTGCATGGGGTAAAAAGCTGCTTTCTTTGGTGACTTTCTTTGCAGCAGCAAAGAAAGTCACCCCCCCGCCGGGGAGGCGGCTACTGCAATAAAAGCACAAAAAACAGCAGCCCCTTGCACGACGAAAAACCCTCAAAACACCCCAACCGCCACCACCCCTCCCACAACCCCAAACACCACCACAGAAACCGCAACAAACCCCAAAACCTTAACCGAAAACGACCTCCCCACCATAACCAACGAAGGCAAACTAACCGGCGGCAAAGTCATCAACAACGCCCCCGCAGGCCCAACCCCCATCCCAAGCGAAAGCATCGCCTGAATAATCGGCACTTCCCCGGCAGTGGGAATCACGAACAGCATCCCCGCGACAGCAAACAAGAGAATCCAGAGAAACCCATTACCCACATCCGGCCCAATAACCGGAAACAACCAAGCCCGCGCAGCGCCCAACAACAAAACCAACACCACATACTCCGGCACCAGCCGAAAAAACATCCTTACCAAAATCCGAATCCAGCGTGAAAACGCGGTCCCCGGCACATCTTCCTCGACCAAGCGAGCCAAAGCCTCGCGAGAAGACGCCGCCTGCTCAGGCGTCACCATGCGATTCACCGCATACCCCAACCCGAACACCATCAACACGCCAAGCGCGAGCCGCAAACCCATCCACTGCCATCCGAGCACGAAGCCCATGAACACGAGCGTTGCCGGATTGAGCACGGTATTGCCGAGCCAAAACGCCACCGCCGCCCCCGGCGATGCCTCCCTCGCCCGCAATCCCGCCACGACCGGCGCGGCGCAGCACGTGCACATCATCCCCGGCAGCGACATCAAGCCGCCGTTCACCACGCTCCCAAACCCCTGCCCGCCAAGCGCACGCGCCACCCAGCGCGGCGGAATCAAAGCCTGCAAAGCAGAGCCGAGCAAAAGACCTAGCACGATCGCCTGCCAGATGGCCTTGCCATAAGCCAGCGCGTAATCGAGCGCCGCGTGCCACGACGGCGCAGGCGCACTCGCGGCCGTCCCCATCAAAATGGATTTGCCGATGGAATGCTGACTCGCCGCGACGAACGCGCGGTTGTAATACGGAAACCATTTCACGTAGAAAAGCCCCGCGACGGCGATCAGCAAAAACACAATCAAGCCCGGCGCGACGCGCGATTGTCGAAGCGTATTCATATCGTAAGGTGTTCGAAGTTGAGAGTCCCGGCAAGCCGTTCGAGCAGCGCTTTCGCCTGCTCCAAACCATCCTCGCCAGTCGGACGAAAAAGCACAGGCAACGCGCGCGACACTTCCTTGTAAAGCGCCTTGCTGCTGCGTGCATAAGCGGGATCGTAATGACGATCGATGAGTTCGCCGAACAATTCGGCCCGCGCATCTTCATCGATCAGCCGATGCCATTGCGCCACCCGCTCACGGCTATGCAACGCGACGAGCTTGTCCAGTTGCGCCTTGAAGAACGCGGGATCATCGAAAAGATGCGCGTAATCCTGCAAGAGAAACGCGATGCGATCTTCGCGCCGCGCTTCCACCATCAAACATGGCGACGCATGCAGACAATCGAGCAACGCATCGGGCAAGGCGATCGAACCAATACGCCGCCCTTCCGCCTCGACGAACACGGGCTTCTCATGCTCGAACCCGGCGAGCTTGCGAATGAGCGCGGAATCGAACGCTTTCTGCGAAGGCTGCGCCTGTCCCGGCAACGCCCCGAGCAAAGACCCACGATGCGCCGCCAGTCCTTCCAAATCGAGCGTCTGCGCGCCCGCGCGTTCGAGCGCATTGAGCAAACGCGTCTTGCCGCTGCCCGTATGCCCCGCCAGCACGATATAGCGAAACCGCGCAGGCATGCTCACGAGCCGGTCGAGCACGTCACGGCGATACATCTTGTACCCGCCATCCAACTGACGCGCTTGCCAGCCGATCATGTTGAACCACGTGGTCATGGAACCGGAACGCTTGCCGCCGCGCCAGCAATAAATCAGCGGCCGCCAGTTGCGCGGACGGTCGGCGAACAGCGTGTCGAGATGATGCGCGATATTGCGCGCCACCATCGCCGCACCGACGCGCGTGGCCTCGAACGGCGAAACTTGCTTGTACATAGTGCCGACGATCACGCGTTCTTCGTTGCTCAGGACAGGTGCGTTGATCGCGCCGGGAATGTGATCCTCGGCGAATTCGAGCGGCGTGCGCACATCGACGATTTCGTCGAAATCGTGCAGACGGTCGATTGAAGCGAGGAGGGTTTTCACAGCGGAATGAGGCTTGCGGATTGAAGCAGCGAATTATCGCACGCACGAGAAAAACGCCGCGCCGCGTCATTTTTGACCGCAAACGCGCCAACGCCGAAAGCGGTTAAAGTGAAAGGATGATCCATCCGGCCGAAAGCCTCAAGGACATCCGATGAGTTATCACGAAACGATCGGCGCCCGCCGCTACCGCTTCGACGACTTGAAAACGCTGCTCGCCCGCGCCAGTCCGCGCCGCTCGGGGGACGAACTCGCGGGCGTGGCGGCGTCGACGGAAGAAGAACGTGTCGCGGCGCGTCTGGCGCTCGCGCAAGTGCCGTTGCGCGCGTTCCTCGACGAACCGCTCATCCCTTACGAGGACGATGAAATCACGCGTCTGATCGTCGATACGCATTCGATGGAAGCCTTCGCGCCCGTCGCGCATCTGACGGTCGGCGAATTCCGCGAATGGCTGCTCGCGGACACGACGAGCACGTCCGCGCTCGAAGCGGTGACCTCGGGCATCACGCCGGAAATGGCGGCGGCCGTCTCCAAGCTCATGCGCAATCAAGACCTGATTCTCGCGGCGAAAAAGCGGCCGGTCATCACGCGCTTTCGCACGACGATCGGCATGCCGGGGCATCTGTCGGTGCGGCTGCAACCGAATCACCCGACCGACGATGCGAAGGGCATCGCCGCTTCCATGCTCGACGGTTTGCTGTACGGTTGCGGCGATGCGGTCATCGGCATCAATCCCGCCTCCGATTCGCCGGCCGCCATCGGCAAGCTGCTGTCGATGATGGACGCCTTCCGCCAGCGCTACGACGTGCCGATGCAGTCCTGCGTGCTCACGCATGTGACCAACACGCTCGCGGCCATCGAACAGGGCGCGCCGGTCGATCTCGTGTTTCAGTCGATCGCGGGCACGGAGCGCGCGAACGCGAGTTTCGGCGTGTCGCTTTCGTTGCTTCAGGAAGCGCGCGAGGCGGCGTTGTCGCTCAAACGCGGCACCGTCGGCGACAACGTGATGTACTTCGAAACAGGGCAAGGCAGCGCGCTTTCTGCGGACGCGCATCATGGCGTCGATCAGCAAACGTGCGAGGCGCGCGCGTATGCGGTCGCGCGTCGGTTCGAGCCGTTGCTGACGAATACGGTGGTCGGTTTCATCGGACCGGAATATCTGTACGACGGCAAGCAGATCATTCGCGCGGGACTCGAAGATCACTTTTGCGGCAAGCTGCTCGGCGTGCCGATGGGCGTGGACGTTTGCTACACGAACCACGCGGAAGCGGATCAGGACGACATGGACACGCTGCTCACGCTATTGGGCGCGGCCAACGTCAATTTCATCATGGGCGTGCCGGGCGCGGACGACATCATGCTCAATTATCAGAGCACGTCCTTTCACGATGCGCTCTATATCCGCCGCGTCTTGAATCTCAAGCGCGCGCCGGAATTCGAGGCATGGCTCGCGAGCATGCGCGTGACGGACGCGCAAGGTGCATTGCTTGCATCGCCCATGCAGCAGCCGTTGCTCGAATGGATCGAAACATGACGGACGATGCCCTCAGTCCATGGGATACGCTGCGGCGCTTCACGAACGCGCGCATCGCGTTGGGGCGTTCGGGCAGCAGCTTGCCGACCGCGCCTTTGCTCGCCTTCGAACTCGCGCATGCGCAAGCGCGCGACGCCGTGCACGAACCGCTCGATACTCACGCACTCGCCGAAGCACTGCACGAAGCAGGCTTCAATACGCTCGATGCCGCGAGCGCCGCGCCCGACCGCGATCATTACCTGCGTCGTCCAGACCTGGGCCGCGCATTGAGCGATGAAAGCGCGCAACGGCTCGCGGCGCATGCATCGACCATGAACGATGCACCCGACGTGGTATTCGTCGCCGCAGACGGTCTTTCAGCATTCGCCGCGAAACGCCATGTCCTGCCGATGCTCACCCGCATGCGCGACCGGCTCGAAGGCTGGAACATCGCGGATATCGTGATCGCGACGCAGGCGCGCGTGGCGCTGGGCGACCGCATCGGCGAATTGATGAAGGCGAAGATGGTCGTGGTGATGATCGGCGAGCGGCCGGGCCTGAGTTCGCCGGACAGTCTCGGGCTTTACGTGACGTATGCGCCGCGCGCGGGCCGCAACGATGCCGAGCGCAACTGCATCTCGAACGTGCGTCCCGAAGGTCTCGATTACGATACCGCCGCGTTCAAGCTGCATTGGCATCTGAACGAAGCGCGCAAGCTGAAGCTCACGGGCGTTGGCTTGAAGGATCATAGCGGCGCGCTCGAAGACCAGCGGCCTGATGCGCCTGCAATCGACGCATCGCGCTGAACGCTATGACTTGAGTTTGCGATACACCGTCGTGCGCGAAACACCCAACGCGCGCGCCGCCGCCGACACATTCCCGCGATGCATATCGAGCGCCGCCGCCACCGCGCTCGCGGCGATATCGGCGAGGCGTGCATCGACACATTGAGCGGAAGCGGTCGATGCTGTCGCGTCCAGCTCATCCAGAAAATCACGCGGCAAATGCTCGATGCAGATGCGCGTTTCGTGATCGTCGAGCATCGCGCTGGCGGTGCGCAGCACGTTGCTCAACTGCCGGAAGTTGCCCGGCCAGCGATGCCGTTCGAACAAGTCGAGCACGTTTTCATCGATGCCAGGCACGCGGCCATCCACGCTTTCCGCACGCAAAATTCGCACGACAACCGCGCGCAAATCGGTCCGCTCGCGCAACGGCGGCAACGTGACGGAAAGCCCGTTGACGCGGTAATACAGATCTTCGCGGAAAGTCCCCTGCTCCACTAGTTCGCGCAACTTACGATTGCTCGCGCAGATCAACGTGAAATCCACCGGCACCGCGCGCGCGCCGCCGAGCGGTTCCACTTCGCGCTCTTGCAGCACGCGCAGCAGACGGCTTTGCAGAGCCAAAGGCATGTCGCCGATTTCATCGAGAAAAAGCGTGCCGTGATTCGCCTGCATGATCTTGCCGGTCGCGCCGCGTTTGGCCGCGCCCGTGAACGCGCCCTGCGCATAACCAAAGAGTTCGCTCTCGATCAGCGTTTCCGGCAGCGACGCGCAATTCACCGCGATAAACGGCCCCGCCTGACGCGGCGAATCGCGATGGATCGCGCGTGCGAGCCATTCCTTGCCCGCGCCCGTTTCGCCGCCGATCAGAATCGGGATGTTCTTGCCGACGACCTTGCGCACGCGCGTGACGATGTCTTGCGTTTGCGCATCGCCGGTGCAGAGATCGGCCAATGCGGAAGGAACCGGCTTTGCAATTGGCGTAACGACAACAGGCGGCGTTCCCGCCCGCGCGTGAAATTCGATCGTCGCGAACACGCCGACGCCGTTATGCAATTGCAGCCGATGCGCCGCTTCACCCGCACGCGCGATCAGTTCATCGGGCCGCGCGCCGAACAGCGTCGTCAGCGTCTGCGCACGCAGATGGCCCAGTTCCAGCCCAAGCTGAAACTGCGCGCTGCGGTTGGCGCTCAACAAACGCCCGTCCAAGTCGAATACGGCGATGCCTTCCATCAGCGTGCCGATAAATTCCGGTCTGCTATGGAAATGGATGCGCAAGCCATCGCTGAACGTGCTCGCGATCAGCCGATTCTCGATCATCTGGCCGGACATTTTCACGAGCGCCATGGTGTGCTGGTGATAGCCGCGCCGGTCGCCGGTCACGTCGAGCACGCCGCCGAGATTGCCGCGCGGATCGAGAATGGGCACGCTCGAACAGGTCAGAAAGTGATTGGCGCGCAGATAGTGCTGATCGCCATGAACGGTCACGGCTTCGCGCGCCGCGATGGTCGTGCCGATGGCGTTCGTCCCCTGATGTTCTTCGCTCCACAACGCGCCCGCGCGCAGCGCGACTTTTTGGGCGCGCTCGAGAAAATCGTCGTCGCCGAGCGAATGGAGGATGAGACCGCTGGCATCGGTCAGCGCGATCATGCTGTGCGTGTTGGCAATCTGCGCGTAGAGCGTTTCCATCACCGGCAACGCGTGCGCGAACAACGCGTGGTTCTCGTCGAGCTTCGCAGCGAAGGCAGCGCCGCTCAGCACGGCGTATTCGGGACGCATCGTTGAAAAAAGGCCGAAGGTCGCCGAACGCTCGTGCGATGCGTGGATGACCTCCTGCTGCGCCGGCCGCAATGCCGTGCCGATGACCTGCTGCATCGTCCCCTCCTTATGGCTCAACGGCGCCGCGCGATAAGTTTCGCGCAGCGCCGGTGAATATCTCCGTCTCTCAATGTAACACCGCATGCGCGCCGGGGTCGATGCGAGGAAGCGCGCATGGGCAAGACGTCGCGGACGTTAAAGCACGAGCGACCCCGCGCTGATCGCAATGACGAGGAACACGACGAAAAGAATCAGGAAGATAAAGAAGCAAATCTTCGCGATGCCCGCCGCGCCCGAGGAGACGCGCGTGAAGCCGAACAGGCCCGCGACGACCGAGATGATGGCGAAGAGGATGGCAAGTTTGAGCATGTCGACAGTCCAGTTTTTGTAGTGGTGCAGGACTGAGGGCAAGATGCGTGCCTCGGGTTTATCCCGAGTTCGAAGGCGGTTGGAGTGATCGACAGTTAGTTGCCTGTCCGAAGTTATAAAGAAGGCGGGAACGAAGTCCCGCCTGCTCTTGCAAACTCAACGCACGCGAACGTCCGCCGCGACCGCTGCCGTTCTGGTCGGCATGCGCGCACGAACCCAGTTCATCACCGGTTCGCGTACATGCGGCACGGCGAGCAACAGGCCGATGGCGATCGCATCGGCGGCGATTCCGGCGGGCACATTGACCAGGCCATCCGTCAGCGTGAAAAGAACGGAATCCACCGTGAGCGAAATGACCGCGCCCACGACGAAGCACACCATGCCCGCGCGCCCCACCGCGCCGACCCACGGCAGCCGCGCCGCCACGCGCCGCACCACGCCATAGCGCGCGAGATTCGTCGCGATCCACGCAATCGCAAGAAAGTTGATGACGCGCACGCCGGCGAGATCGCGCTTGAACGCGCTGTCGAGCGCAGGCGGCAACACGAGCAGCTTGTAATACGCCATGCCCGCGATGAGCACTGCGGCCAGTGCGCTCATCGCCCAGCCGAAACGGTTGGCGCTGACGCGTTGATAAATCGGCTGGCAGCGCGCGAGCACGCCGAGCATGAACATGAGTTGCCACGCGGCGGGATTGAAGTCCCACAGGTTGTCATCGACGGAAGGCATGTATTCGCCGATCTGCGGCGCGCACGCCCACAACGCGAGACTCAGGCCGAGCAGCAGCCACGGCTTGCTGCGCGCGAGTGGCAGAACCAGCGGCACGGATAGCGCGAACAGCGTGTACATCGGCAAGACGGCGGAGAGATACGGCTGACGTTCCAGCGTGAGAATCTGCGTGATCGAGGCGAGCGGTTCCGACGTGAAGCTGTCGAGATCGTGCAGCGCGAGGTTCGGCGCGTGGCCGAAGAACGGGCGCAACAGGAAGGAAGCGACGAGCATCAGCACGGCGGTCACGATGAACGCGCGGTAAATCTCGAACGCGCGCCGGATGAATCGCATGCGCGCGGCGCTTTCGGAGCGGCGCTCGCACATGGATACATAGGCTGTTGCGGTAGCGAATCCGCCGAGGAAGACAAACACTTCTGCGGCATCGTTCAGGGCGAACGCATGTAGCGTGAAGCGAGAAAGCATGCTGCCGCCGATATGATCGACGACGATGATAAGCATGACGAGCCCACGAAAGAAATCCAGCTCGACGAGACGATGAGGTTTATCGGACATGCGACGTGCGGTAAATCCTGCGGCAAGGACGACACAGGAAGAATGGAAAGGGGACTCGACAGACGAATGAGAGTTTACCCGCAAACCCACGTACGCACGCTCGAAATACCCGCAGAATTCCGTTTCAAATCCGCTATTTGTGGTATTTCGGCGTAAGTAATGGTGCGTTTTGGGCACGCGGCAAAACTTTCATCCACTTGGTGTCTTGAAATTCTTTCGAGTTCCTTTCAAACCGCACTAAATTTCCGGCCTTGGTTTAAAGCCGGTATTGCCGGGCATTGCGCCGGGCATGTGCCGAACCGCCTTCATAAGCGGCTTCCGCGGTATCGAAGAGCAGATTGCTCTCATGACGAATCTCGCTGACGCGCGGGCCGCCCATGTCGATATCGACGAGCGTGTAGCAGAAACCGCCCGCATCGCTCGAATCGACAACGACGTGAAATTCGTGACTGCCAACTTTTATCATGCGCGACATGGCGATTTCCAGAGGTAAGGCGGGTTCACATGAATCCGAAGTCGGAACTCAGCACCTTGATGGGTGAAGTCAGTCCGTCTCTGACCTTCCTCCCCGCAATGCCGAGCACATGCGTCAGATTGACGTGCGTGACCTCGCTGTCACTCGACAAGGAGCCGTCCGAACCGAACACGCGGTCGAGACACTCGCGCGTGATCTGAATCTGGAACGTTCTGTTCTGAATGGTTTCGCGAAAGAAGAGATCGCCTTCCAGCCAAAGAAAAGGACGGCTTCGCGAACCCTCGCCGGACAAGGCTTTCTGATAAAGACGCGTGCTGGACCGGTCGGCGCTCTCAAGCGAATTGCGCCCCGAGCAGCCCGGGCAAATAAAGAATATTCCGCTTGGATCGATTGCCGGTTGCACGGCTTCTCTCGGTATCTCGACGCTGCAGCGCTTGCATTTCCACATCACGGCCTCCTGCGTCGCCGATTCCGGTCTATCACTTTACGCCCAAGCTCATGGACTAGCGAGGCATTGTTTGTAACGTGCATCTAAAAGGGCAGCGTTCTTTGAGGATCGTCGATAAGCGTTGTTTCAATCGATGGTTGCGCGCGCAGCCAGCGCTCGATCGCCGCGACCACATGGCGACGTTCTGCTTCGTCGAGCGCCCTGCCCGCCGCGATGTCATGCCACTTCGCGAGACACGAACGGCAGCACGTTCCTGTTGCATGTTGCGCGATGAAAACCGGATGTCCGCGAAACGGTGTCTGCTTGCCATCATTGACGGGCGCTTGCGCTGCAATTCTCTTGCCGATCAGTTCATGCGCCTGCGCCACGATCGTTTCGATGCCGCGTTCGCGCAAATAACGCTGTTCACGCACGCCCAGCACGAAACGGCTGCGAAATTTGGATTGCGCCAATGCCGCGAACACGGCTTCAAGATCGCGCATGATAGAGCGTGGAATCCGCGAAATCGTCGGTATCGAGCACGCGGCCGACGAGAATCAGCGCGGTGCGTTCCATGCCTGCTGCACGCACTTTTTCTGCGATGTCGGCGAGCGTTCCGCGCACGCGTTCTTCATCGGGCCAACTCGCGCGAAAGACGACCGCGACGGGGCATTGCGCACCGTAATGCGGCAGCAACTCCGCGACGATGCGTTCGATATGCCGCACGCCGAGATGAATCGCAAGCGTCGCGCGATGGCGCGCGAGATCAGCAAGCGATTCGCCCTCCGGCATCGATGTTTTCGTGGCGTAGCGCGTGAGAATCACCGTCTGCGAAACGCCGGGCAAAGTGAGTTCGCATCCGAGCGTTGCTGCGGATGCAGCGGTGGCTGTCACACCCGGCACGATTTCATACGGAATCCCAAGTACCTTCAGACGACGAATTTGTTCGCCGATTGCACCGTACAACGAAGGATCGCCGGAATGCACGCGCGCGACGTCCTCGTCTTTTTCGTGCGCCGCCTGCAAGAGCGCGACGATTGCATCCAGATCGAGTTCGGCCGTATTCACCACCTGCGACGCGCGATGTCCTTCGAGCACTTGCGTCGGCACGAGTGAACCGGCGTAGAGAATCACCGGACACGTGCGAATCAATCGCTGTCCTTTGACGGTGATGAGTTCGGGGTCGCCGGGCCCCGCGCCGATGAAGTAGACGGTCATGTCGATTCTTTAGTTGAGCCATTGCCGCATAGCCTCGACGGCTTGCGCGGCGGTATCGAATTCCAGATCGGCGGCGGGCAGCGCGGGACGCGCGAGCATCACCACGGGCAAGCCACGTTCGCGTGCGACTGCGAGCTTCGCTTCGGTTGCCGTGCCGCCGCTGTTCTTGCTGATGACGACATCGACATTCAATGCATCGAACAATTCGCGCTCGCCTGTTATGTCGAACGGCCCGCGTGCATCCACGATACGCGAACGTGTGTTGCCCGCGTGCGCTTCGAGACAGCGTACGGTCCAGAATTGCGATTCGGGAATCTCATGCAGATGCGCAAGCGGCTCGCGCCCGAGCGTCCACAGCAGCCTTCGATAAGGCGCGACCGCTTCGACAATTGCGCGCCAATCCGCGACGTCGCGCCAGTCGTCGCCCGCTTGCGCATGCCACGGCGGACGACGCACGGCCCAAAGCGGCACATCGGCGTGCGTGCAGGCATCGCGTGCGTGATGACTCATTTGCGCGGCATAGGGATGCGTTGCATCGATCACGAGAGCGATGTTCGCATCGCGCAGAAAATGCACGAGGCCCGCGATGCCGCCGAATCCGCCCACACGTACTTCGCACGCGAGATCGTCGGGCACGCGGCCCAAACCCGCGAGGCTATAGACGTGCGGTGGATCGAGATGACGCGCGACGGCAAGTGCATCGCCGGTCCCGCCTAAAAGAAGCACACGCTTCATGGCTTGCTCACGCATAGCAGCACGATAGGCAAGGCCTGCCGCCATGTATCGAACGTGCCAAGCGGCTCCGCCTGCGCCACGTGGATGCGCGTAAGCTCGCCGTCATGTTGCGCACGCCATTGCACGAGCGCCATTTCGCTTTGCAACGTCACCGCGTTGGCGACGAGCCGCCCGCCTTGCCGCAGCTTCGTCCAGCATGTATCGAGCACGCCCGGCGCAGTCAATCCACCGCCGATGAACACGGCGTCCGGCGCATGCAAGCCTTCGAGCGCAGCGGGCGCTTCGCCCTTCACGAGTTGCAGCGCGGGCACGCCGAGCGCATCGCGGTTATGTTCGATCAGACGTTGACGGCCCTCGTTCGCTTCGATAGCAATCGCGCGGCAGGCATGATGCGCCCGCATCCATTCGATGCCGATTGAACCACTCCCCGCGCCCACATCCCACAGCAATTCGCCCGGCTGCGGCGCAAGACGCGCGAGCGTGATGGCCCGTACATCGCGCTTCGTGATCTGGCCATCATGCCGATACGCTTCGTCGGGCAACCCGCACGTGAGCGGCGGCCCCGCGTGCCCCGCATGCGTGCGGCATTCGATGGCGATGAGATTGAGCGCCGCGACCTCCGGTTCGCGCCAGTCATCGGCACGCTCATCGATGCGGCTTTCATGTTCGCCGCCCAGATGCCCGAACACAGTCATGCGGCTCGCGCCGAAACCATGCGCGGTCAATAACGCGGCAACGGTCGCGGGCGTGGTGCCATCCGCGCTCAATACGATCAAGCGTGAACCACGAAACGCGTGCGCGAGAAGCGACGCAGGCGGCCTGCCGACCAGCGACAGGAAGGTCGCATCCTGCAAGGCCCAGCCGAGACGCGCGGCTGCAAGCGATATCGACGAAGGCGCGGAAATCACGCGCATGTCGCTGCTATGCAGTTCGCGCGCGAGCGTTGCGCCGACGCCGAAGTGCATCGGGTCGCCGCTTGCGAGCACGCAGACGCGTTCGGTGCCTTGAGTGCGCTCGGCCAGCACTGCATCGAGCGAAAAAGGTTTAGGCCACGGCACGCGTCGCGCTTTCACGCGCGCAGGCATGAATGCGAGATGACGTTCGCCGCCGTGAATGGCATCGGCCTCGAACAGCGCGCGGCGTGCATCACGCGCGAGACCATGCCAGCCGTCCTCGCCGATTCCCACTACCGTCAGCCATGCGGACATGCGCGGTCTCCTTCGCAATGCATGATGCGCTTCGTGCCTAGCGCTAAAGGGTCTTTAAAAGCGGGCATAATACTTCTCGTTCGTCGGTGCCCATTTTTCAGGGCCTAACAGGGAACACAGCGAAACTGTGGCTGCCCCCGCAATTGTACGCAGCGAGTCCGCGCTCCACCGCCACTGGTTTCGACCGGGAAGGCTGGCGCGAATGAAGACCTGCCAGCCAAGAGACCTGCCGACACATCGCTTGAGCGCGACGCCAACCGGGCGGGGTGTACCGGTTCGCGACATGAGCGCCGAGCCCAATGGGCCATGTCCTTGAATTCTTTCGTATCCGCGTGTCCGGGGTTGATGCGCATCGTGCCTGCGCGCGATGGCGGGCTGGCGCGCGTGCGTCTCGCGGGCGGAGAATTGAGCGCGGATGCCGCGCATGCCGTGGCGCGCGCCGCCGTGCAATGCGGCTCCGGTGTGATCGAAGTGACCAACCGTGCGAATCTGCAAGTGCGCGGCATTCGTGACGATGCCCATGCGGAATTCATCGCGATTGCGCTCGATGCAGGTCTCGGTCCGTCATCGTCCGGTGGCGACGATCTGCGCAATGTCATGCTCAGTCCGCTTGCGAACGAATCCATTCGGGCGCTTGCTTTACGTATCGTCGATGCCTTGCAGGCCGATGCCGCGTTTCATGCGCTTTCGCCCAAGTTCGCCTGGCAACTCGATGGCGGCGAGCGTCTTGCCATGCTGCAACATCCGCATGATGTGTGGCTCGCCGCAATCGATGACGGTGCGCATTTCGCCTTTGGATTTGCGGGCTGCATGCCTTTATCCGCCGAGGATTTGCCTGCGGCTGGCGTTGTCGCGCGTGAGAATGTTGTGGCTTTCGCCATGAGCGTGACGCGCGCGTTTCTCGCGTTTGCATTGCCGGACGAGCATCGCATGCGGGATCTGCTTGCGCGTATTGGTACTTCGCAGTTTCTCGCATCGCTCGATAGTTCGTTTTCCCAAACACCGACATGGAGACGCGCGCCTGTCGATGCATCGCTCAGATTCGGCGCGCATGCAGGCTATGTCGGCGCGCAAATTCCACTCGGCCGCATGAACGCGACCACGCTCGAATCACTCGCCGACCTCACATCGACCCATGCGCAAGGTCGCATGATGATGACGCCGTGGCAAAGCGTGCTGATTCCGGGCGTCGAACGTCAACGTGCAAGCGAAGTGTCAGATGCTTTGAACACACTCGGCCTCGTCACCGACGTACGCGCGCCCTTTGCACGCATCATCGCATGCGCCGGTTCATCCGGATGCCTAAAGAGTCATGCCGACACGAAAGCCGATGCGCATCGCCTGTCCACGCTCATCGGCGAACATTCGGGCGAAGTGCATTTGAGCGGCTGCCCGCGTTCGTGCGCATCGGCGCGTCCTATCGAAACGACGCTGCTTGCCGTTGCGCCCGGCCATTACGATCTGTATCGCCACGCGCGTCTGGAAGCGCGCAACCTGACCATCGAAGAGGCAGCCGCGAGGCTTGCCCGGAGCCATGCCGATGTCTGATTACATCCGCGACGGTGCGGAAATCTATCGCCAGTCCTTCGCGACGATTCGCGCCGAAGCCGACCTCACGCACATCCCGCGTGACCTCGAAAAGCTCGCCGTGCGCCTGATTCATGCATGCGGCATGGTGGATATCGCAAACGATCTGCGCTTCTCGCCCGGTGCCGGCGATGCAGGCCGCAACGCGCTCATCGCAGGCGCGCCCGTGCTGTGCGATGCGCGCATGGTCGCGGAAGGCATCACGCGCGCACGCTTGCCCGCCGACAATCGCGTGATCTGCACGTTGAGCGACCCGTCCGTTGCCGAACGCGCCCGCGCCATGAACAACACGCGCTCGGCCGCCGCGCTCGAATTGTGGCGCGATCGACTGGAAGGCGCGGTCGTCGCTATCGGCAATGCACCCACGGCGCTCTTTCATCTGCTCGACATGATCGATGCCGGCGCGCCCCGCCCCGCGCTCATTCTGGGCTTTCCAGTGGGCTTTATCGGTGCGGCGGAATCGAAGGCCATGCTTGCAGCCGACAGCCGCGGCATTCCCTTCGTTGCATTGCCGGGCCGCCGTGGTGGCAGTGCGATGGCCGCCGCCGCCGTGAACGCGCTGGCATCGGAGGCGGAGTAATGAGCGGACGTCTCTATGGTCTGGGCGTCGGTCCGGGCGATCCTGAACTCATCACGGTCAAGGCGTTGCGGCTGCTCAAAGCCGCACCCGTTGTCGCGTATTTCGTGGCGAAGGGCAAGAAAGGCAATGCGTTCGGCATCATCGAACCGCATCTAGACAATGTGCAAACACGCTTGCCGCTGGTCTATCCGGTGACGACCGAAGCGCTCGAACCGCCCCTGTGTTATGAAACCATCATCAGCGCTTTTTACGATGAAGCCGCGCTCACGATTGCCGATCATCTCGAAGCAGGCCGCGATGTCGCCGTGATCTGCGAGGGCGATCCGTTCTTTTACGGCTCGTACATGTATCTACATGACAGGCTTTCCGGACGCTTCGATGCGCACGTCGTCCCCGGTGTCTGCTCGATGCTCGGCGGCGTCGCGGTGCTGGGCGTGCCGCTGGTCTATCGCAACCAGAGTCTTTCGGTGCTGTCCGGCGTTCTTCCGGAATCCGAACTACGAGACAAGCTGCAATGCGTGGATGCCGCCGTCATCATGAAACTCGGGCGCAATTTCGAAAAAGTGCGCCGCGTGCTCGTGGAACTGGGACTGGACAAACGCGCGCTGTATGTCGAACGTGCGACCATGGCCAATCAACGCATTGTTCCGCTCGATGAAGTCGATCCGATGGCATCGCCCTATTTTTCGCTGCTGGTCGTGCCGGGGGCGAAATGGCAGGCTTGAGTTCGTCATCGCCGCTTGCAATCGTCGTGCTGGGAAGCAGCGCGCTCGATACTGCGCGACGCATTCAGGCGAGCTTTCCCGGTTCGCTGGTGCATGGGCTTTCGCGTCGCGTGAGTGCGGATGTTGGCTATGAGGAATTCGGTGCGCATGTGCGCGCGTTGTATGCCGCGAATACGCCCATCGTCGCGTTGTGTTCGGCAGGCATCGTCATTCGCGCGCTTGCGCCGTGTCTTGCCGATAAGGTCGCGGAACCGCCCGTGCTCGCCATCGCGCAGGATGGCAGCGCCGTGGTGCCTTTGCTCGGCGGCATGAGTGGCGTGAACGTGATGGCACGTGAGATAGGTGCAGCGCTCGCGACCGCGCCCGCGATCACGACAAGCGGTGAATTGCGCTTCGGCATGTGCCTGCTTGCGCCGCCTGCGGGCTATGCACTCGCGGACATCGAGCATGGCAAGCGCTTCGTGTCCGATTTGCTTGCGGGTGGAACTACACGCATCGAAGGCAATGCGCCCTGGCTCGACGACGCCGACTTGCCTCTTTCTGATGATGCACGCCGTGTCGTGCGCATCACGCCGAATACGAGGCTCGACGATGGCAGTCTCACGATTCATCCGCGCTGCGTTGTCGCATGGATCGATGACGTCACGCCGGGCCTCGTGGAACGCCTGCGCAATGCATTGCAAGCACGCGATCTTTCGCCGCTCGCGCTTGCAGCCATCGTCGCGCCGCTCAGTGAGATGACATCGCCGATACTCGAAGAAGCAGCGCATGCGTTCGACGTGCCGCTTCGTTTCAACGAACGCAATCCTTTCGAATCGACGCTCCATATTGCGAACGCGCCCATCGATGCGCAGGCAATAGGCCGCGCGCGTGGCACGCTGACGGTGATCGGTCTCGGTCCCGGCAGCGCCGAACTCATGACGCCCGCCGCGAAATCCGCCCTGAACGCAGCGCAAGACATTCTCGGTTATGAAACGTATGTGCGCATGGCCGGCCCGTTCCGCGACGATCAACGCGCGCATCTCACGGACAAT
The DNA here is from genome assembly GCF_057612605.2 of Caballeronia sp. A2-2. Classification (NCBI taxonomy): domain Bacteria; kingdom Pseudomonadati; phylum Pseudomonadota; class Betaproteobacteria; order Burkholderiales; family Burkholderiaceae; genus Caballeronia; species Caballeronia sp. A2-2. Next base: position 953,822 of record NZ_CM172588.1, read on the forward strand.
CGAGAAGAGTTGCAGCGTGCGCGGCACGCGTTCGAACTCGCAAGCGAAGGCCGTCGCGTGGTCGTGGTGTCCTCCGGTGATCCCGGCGTTTTCGCCATGGCCGCAGCCGTGTTGGAAGCGCTCGATGAAGGCCAGCACGCGCATCCCGAATGGAATGCAGTACGCCTGAATATCGTCCCCGGTGTATCCGCTTCGCTTGCGACCGCCGCGCGCGCGGGTGCGCCGCTGGGTCATGATTTCTGCGTGCTTTCGCTATCCGACAATTTGAAACCGTGGAGCGTGATCGAGCAACGCATTGCGCTTGCTTGCGAAGCCGATCTCGCGATGGCGTTCTATAACCCGCTGTCGAAAGCGCGGCCCTGGCAGTTCGATCGTGCCATCGATATCGTGCGGCAACATCGCGCACCGGCTACGCCCGTCGTCCTCGGAAGAGATATAGGCCGTCCCGGTGAAAGCCTGCGCATCATCACGCTCGAAGAACTGAACGGTACGCTCGTCGATATGCGCACGATGGTGATTGTCGGTTCATCCACCACGCGCAAAGTGGGCGAGCGCGTTTATACGCCGCGTTGGTACGCGAAAGATTAGTCGAGCAGATCATCTGCGCGAACGTGCTCGGCCTGCCATGTACGCGCAAGGGTTTCGCATCGACCGGTGCGCAGCGAGTCGTCATCGAAGTCCACGACGATGATCCGGTCCGCCCTCGGCGTAACAGGCGTCTCGTTCGTGCGTCCATCGGTGAGAAGCCAAAGCCAGCGACGCTGCGAACCATTGCGCCGCGCCGCACGTTCGAGCACGGTCGATGCACTCGCCAATCCGAGCGCGAGCGGCGTGCCCCCGCCTCCGCCGATGGGCGCAACCCATCGCTCGTTCCACCAATGCGCCGCGCCCGGTTCGCGCCGCACTTCCGCGCGGCCGCCGCCGAAGCACACGAGCGCGACTTGCGCGCGCTCCCGGTAAGCGCGATCGAACAGCGCCACGAGCATGCCCTTCGCGCGCGCGAGGCGTTCGCCTTTAAGCATGGACCCGGAACAATCGAGCACGAAACAATGCAGCAGAGAAGCATCGCCTGTCGCGCGGCGATAGCGTAGATGGCCCGCTTCCAGACGTCCTGCGCGTTTGGCGCGCAATGTCTTCATCCAGTCGATGCGCGTGCTCTCGTCGCCTGCGCTCGCTTTGCTGCGGCCGCGTTCAGGTGCGTCCAACCATCGTAGGCGATGCGTTTGCGCATCGGCGCGGCTTCCCCGATGGTTCAAGCTTTTTTTGCGGCGAGCGGCCTGACTTGTTTCACTTTGGCCGTGCCGACCGGCTCAGGCGGCAGATGTCCCCAGTCGGAATCGTTTTGATTTTTTGCTACGTTATCCGAAGCACGTTTTTGTGCGGACGGCGGAGCACTTTTATTCTCATGCCGACGATGCCGCAACACCGCTTCCGCTACTCTTTCCACATGATTCAGTTCGATTCGCTCTGCATCTTCGAACGCCGCCAGGGCACGCGCCGCACGCAGCATCACGAGGTCTGCGCGCAGCCCGTCCACGTATGCCTCGATGCACAGTTCGCTTACGCGTGCATGCACTGCGTCGTTGAAATCGAGCGATGAAAGTTTCTTGCGGGCAAGATGAATGCGCGCTTCGAGTTGCTTCTGCTTTTCCGCATGACGCGAGCGAAATGCTTCGGGTTCCATATCGAATGCAAGCCGCGCCTTCACGATGCGTTGCCGTTCCTCCGCATCGAAGACATTGCTCATTTCCACCGCCAGTCCGAAGCGATCGAGCAATTGTGGCCGCAATTCGCCTTCCTCGGGATTCATCGTTCCGATCAACACGAAACGCGCCTCATGCCGATGCGAAATACCATCCCGCTCGACGATGTTCGTGCCGCTCGCCGCGACATCGAGCAGTTGATCGACCAGCGGATTCGGCAACAGATTCACTTCATCCACATAAAGCACGCCGAGATGCGCCTTTGCCAGCAAACCCGGCGAAAACGTGACCGCGCCATCGCGCAACGCACCTTGAATATCCAGCGTGCCGATCAATTGCTCTTCGCTTGCGCCAAGCGGCAACGTGACGAGCCTTCCTTCGGGCAGCAGTTCGGCCAGTGCGCGCGCCGCAGTGGATTTCGCCGTGCCGCGTGGCCCGCTGACAAGCACGCCGCCGAGCATGGGATCGACCGCCGCAAGCAACAGCGCTTGTTGCAACGCATCCTGTCCGACCAACGCCGTGAATGGAAATACGGGAGTGAGAGAAGAATCGTTCACGTCTGTCGGCCTTCGATTTGCTGTTCCGCATCGAGAAGATGACGCGCGACATCATCTCGATACGCGCCCGGCGATCGCCACATGCCGCGTTCCATCGCTTCGAGAAGACGTTCGCAGATGGACTGCAACGCATGCGGATTATGTTGCGTGAGAAAGTCGCGTGTGTCGTCATCGAGCACGTAAGCATCGGTGACGAGCGCGTATTGATGATCGGATACCACGCGTGCAGTGGCGTCGTAGCCGAAGAGATAATCGACCGTTGCCGCAAGCTCCGAAGCGCCCTTATAGCCGTGCCGTTTCACGCCATCGATCCATTTCGGATTGACTACGCGCGAACGCACCACGCGCGAAATCTCTTCGTTCAGGGTACGCACGCGCGGTGAGGCGGGATTGCCATGATCCGCGTTGTAAGCGTGCGGTTGCGCGCCTGAAAGATGACGCACCGCCGCCACCATGCCGCCTTGAAACTGATGATAGTCGTTCGAATCCAGCAGATCGTGTTCGCGATTGTCCTGATTCTGGAGCACGACATCGAGCGTGGAAAGGCGCGTGCCGAAGCTCGCATGCGCTTCCACGCCGTCGCCCGTTTGCGAATAGGCGTAGCCGCCTGTCGCCTGATAAGCGGCGGACAGATCGGCATCGCTCTGCCATTGCTTCATGTCGATCAACTCTTGCAAGCCCGCGCCATACGCACCCGGCTTCGTGCTAAAGACACGCCAGCCTGCGCGACGGCGCGCTTCTTCTGCTTCCATTCCTTGCGCAATCAAATCGTCGCGTTCGCGCAGAATACGCGCGCGAATGGGGTTCACATCTGCGTCTTCGTCATCGAGTTCGGCGACGGCTTGCACGGCGGCATCGAAAAGATGCATGAGGTTCGCGAAGGCATCGCGAAAAAAGCCCGATACGCGCAAGGTCACATCGATACGCGGACGATTGAAGATCGACACCGGCAGTATCTCGAAGTCCGTCACGCGATGACTACCGGCCGCCCATTTGGGCCGCACACCCATCAGCGCGAATGCCTGCGCGATATCGTCTCCACCGGTGCGCATGGTCGCGGTGCCCCACACCGACAAGCCGATCGCGCGCGGAAAATCTCCGTTATCCTGAACATGTCGCTCCACAAGCAGATTCGCCGACTTGAGTCCGAGTGACCATGCAGCTTGGGTCGGCAGTGCGCGCGTATCGACCGAACAGAAATTGCGTCCGGTAGGAAGCACATCGGGACGGCCGCGCGATGGAGAACCGCTCGGGCCCGGCGGGACGAAGCGGCCTTCCAGACCGCGCTTGAGTTGCAAAAGCTCTTGCGGGCCGCATGCGTCGAGCTTATTGAGGACGTCGCCGCGCAAGCGCTTTAATACACGCTCCGCATGCGGTCCCGGCATAAGCGTTTCGTCTTCGATGTACTTGGCCGCAAGCCATTCGAGCCGCTCACGCGTGTCGCCATGATGACGCCACGATGCATCGCTCAGTGACGCGAGCGTATCGGGGCGCGGACCTGTCCACGGTGCGGCCCAGTCGGCGTCGAGCGGATCGAACGTATCGCCGAGATGCAGATCGCGCGCAATCGCCGTGATAAGGCTTGCATTCTCGCCTTGCGCATCGCCGATGGGAAAACGGCCTAGCGCAAGCAGCGTGTCGCGCCGTTGCACGCCTTGCGGCGACACACCGAACACATGCAGGCCGTCACGTATCTGCGCTTCCTTCAGTTCGCAAAGGTAAGCATCCGCACGCGTGAGCAACACATCTTCGCCCACGATATCTTGCGGCGCATCGATGCCGAGTTCCTCATGCAATCTGTTGCCGACGATATTGTCCAGTATCGACTTGCGCAAGAGTTTCGCGCGGCGCGCATCGACCATGATTGCTTCGTAGTATTCATCGACCTGACGTTCCAGATCTTGCAGCGGACCGTAGTTTTCCGCGCGCGTGAGCGGCGGCATCAAATGATCGATGATGACAGCCTGCGCGCGGCGCTTGGCCTGACTGCCTTCTCCCGGATCGTTGACAATGAACGGATAGAGATGCGGCATGGGTCCGAGAATGAGATCGGGCCAGCATGATGCCGACAAGGCCACGCTCTTGCCCGGCAGCCATTCGAGATTGCCGTGCTTGCCGACATGTATCAGCGCATCGGCCTGAAAACGCGTGCGCAGCCAGATATAGAAGGCGAGATACGCATGCGGCGGCACGAGTTCGGCATCGTGATAACGCGCGTAATCATTACGCTCGCGCGAACGCGAGGGCTGAATGCCGATGAATATTTCGCCGCAGCGCAGGCCCGCAATCATGAAACGGCCGCGCCGGATGGTCGGGTCTTCTTCCGGCGCGCCCCATGTTTTTTCGAGCGCCTGACGTGCATCGAGCGGCAAGCCTTGATACACGGCGAGATAGTCATCGAGTGCGAGGCTCTGCAACGCGGGCCTGAGATCACGAACGACGGGATCGTTCGTTACGCCCTCGGTGAGCGCTGCGATGAGCGCGTCGCCGGTCGCGGGAATGTCGCCGGTGCGATAACCCTCGCGCGCCAGCATCGACAAAATATTGATGGCCGATGCGGGTGTGTCCAGTCCCACGCCATTGCCAATGCGCCCTTCGCTTGCCGGATAGTTCGCCAGCACCATGGCAATGCGTTTATTCGCGTTCGGTGTCGCGCGCAGACTGCACCAGCGGCGGCTGAGTTCCGCGACGAAAGACACGCGCTCGGCATCGGCCTGATAACGCACCACATCTACCTGCGTATGCTTGCAATAATAAGCAAGGCCTTTGAAACTCACTGCACGCGTGATGATGCGTCCATCCACTTCCGGCAATGCGACATGCATGGCTACATCGCGTGAATTGAGTCCGTGATTGTCCTTGAGCCAGTCATCGCGATTGCCACCGCTCAGAATCACTTGCAGCACGGGCGCATCACCCGCGATCTCGCACGGTTCGCTCTCGCCGATGATGCTCGCCGCGAAAGCCGTCGTATTGAGCACGAGCCGTACATCATGCTGCGCACACAAGCGTTCGACCACTTCACGGCTCACGCTTTCCTTGAGCGATGAAATCGCAATGGGCAAAGGATTGAGGCCTTGTTTTTCGAGCGCATCGACGAGTGCGTCGAATACTTCCACGTTGCCCGATTGCAAATGTGCCCGATAAAAAAGAATGGCAACGACACTTGCGCCTTCGGTCCAGCGCGCTTGCCAGTCGGCGACCGATGCCATTTCGCGCGCAGGATGATGAATCGCGACAGCGGGCAATGCAACAGGCAACGGCGGTTCTTTCCCGAAGCCGAGCGCGTGATGCGCTATCGCACGCAGGAAGTTTTGCGCGTTACGTGGGCCGCCTTCGCGTAAATAGCGCGATAAGGTTCGGCAAAAAACCGGCTCCGCCGTGCTCTTGCCAATCAGATTCGGGTCTTCGCTCAGATCGCCTGAAAACATCGCAAGCGTCTGCTTTTCACGCTTGGCCAGCGCGACAAGCCGTTCGATCCCATAAGGCCAATAAGATTCGCCACCCAAATGATCGACGATGACGGCTTTAGCGTGACGCAATACGTCATCGATATAAAAGTCTACTGACGCGGGCTGCCGCAGAAACGCGAGATTGACTAGCCGCACTTCGGGAAAGCCTTTTTCCAGACGCGGGAACACGCTCGCAAGCAGCGCGAGCGTGGTGTCGGCAGAACTCAGTATGACGATAGGCGCACGCGTCTGCTCGATCCGCATGACGCCTTGCGCGTCATCGACGAAGCCTCCCGGTGTCGTGCGCAGCAGATGCATTGCGTCAGGCGCTCGCGAGCGCAGTATCGAACGCGCGTTGCAGCGTGCGCTTGTCGAGGTCTTCGCCGATCAGCACGAAGCGGCTCTCACTCGTGTCTTCCTGCGATTCCCAGCGCCGGTCGAAATAACTGTCGAAGCGGCGGCCCACGCCTTGCACGACCAGACGCATCGCAGCACCGGGCAACGCCGCAAAACCTTTCACGCGATAAATCGTGTGCTGCTCGACCAGCGCATGCAGTGCCGCCAATGCCTGTTCGCGCGATTCGATTTTCGCGCGCACGACGACCGAATCGAACTCGTCATGATGATGATCGGCATGGCCTTCTTCATCAGGCGAACCGTGATGATCGTGCCGCAAATGAATCGAATCTTCCGATGCAGCCTGAAGTCCGAGCAACGCATGAATATCGAGCCGGCCATTATGTGCAGGCACGATCTTCACTTCGGCGGGAATTTCCGGACGCACGAGCGCTTCGACCCGGGCAAGCGCGGCGTCGTCCATCAAGTCGGTTTTGTTGACGATGACGAGGTCCGCCGCGCTCAATTGATCTTCGAACAATTCATGCAGCGGCGATTCGTGATCGAGATTCGGATCGGCCTTGCGTTGCGCATCGACAGCGACAGGATTGGCCGCGAACTGACCGCTCGCGGCAGCAGGACCGTCCACCATCGTGATGACCGAGTCCACCGTGAAGGCGTTGCGGATCGACGGCCAATTGAATGCCTGCACGAGCGGCTTGGGCAAGGCGAGACCCGACGTTTCGATCAATACGTGATCGATATTCTCGCGGCGTTCGACGAGTTGCTCCATGACCGGATAGAACTCTTCCTGCACCGTGCAGCACAGACAGCCATTGGCCAACTCATAGAGATTGCGGTCCTGTGAGCCGGGTTCATCTTCGCAGCCTATACCGCAGCCTTTTAGAATTTCCCCGTCGATACCCAATTCGCCAAACTCATTGACGATCACTGCAATGCGCTTACCTTGCGCATGGGAAAGAATGTGGCGCATGAGCGTAGTCTTGCCGCTACCGAGAAAACCGGTGACCACCGTCACGGGAATCTTGCGAGTTTGCATCCTAGCTCCGGGCTGCCGTGCGCGCCATGCCTTGACGCAGGGCGAATATGAAGAATCGTGGTCCGCGCCGCATCCCCGCGGCAACGAACCTGCTTGAAGTCTGGCCGGTATCCGAGCTGACGAAAAGCCGCTTCGCCTTCCCACGCTTTAATAGCGCAGTGGCTTCGAAGCCGGCTCGCCGCACGCCTTCATGCGCGGCATTCGCCTAATCGTTGCGGGGGCAGCGCAGGCTGGGCGTGCGTCCATAGAACGATACGCCTTCTGCTTCCCGTTTAACTGCGCCCGAAAGAAACCCGCGCGCGAGCACCAAAACTGCGTGAAAGTCTAGGCCCGGCGACGTTCCGCGTCAAGAAAACACCTGTTTTGAGCGGCCCTTTCGATTAAAGCAATGTGGTATCGTTGGCCCGCATCGAACGTGTCATTCTTTAGTCGAGCCATGACAGCACATCTCGCCCTGGGCATCGGTTGCAGGCGCGGCACGAGTGCCGATGCAATCGAACATGCCGTGCGCGTCGCACTCGGTGCGCGCGATCTTGGCGATATCGTTTGTATTGCAAGCATCGACGTTAAACGCAATGAGGAAGGCCTGCTTGCTTTCTGCACGCTTCATCGCTTGCCTTTAAGGTTTTTCAGCGCGGATGAAATCGCGCAAGTCGCTTCGACCTTGGACGCGCGTTCGGTTAAAGCGCAGAAACACATGAACGTCGATGGTGTGTGCGAGCCGTGCGCGCTATTGGCAAGCAATCATGGAACACTTATCGTCGGCAAGACTATCGTGGGCGGCGTGACCGTCGCCATTGCACAAACGTCCGTGAAATACGAAGCATGAAGACCGATACCGAATCTCATCTGCGCATGACGCAGCGTCGTAAAGAAGGCCACGATAGAAAGCAAGCTGCCGCCGATCATGAAAAAGGCCTTTTGATGGTCAATACAGGCAATGGCAAGGGCAAGACCACGGCTGCTTTCGGCATGGCGGTGCGCGTGCTCGGTCACGGCATGAGACTCGGCGTGGTGCAATTCATCAAAGGCGCGCTGCATACATCGGAACGCGATTTTCTTGGCGCGGTCGCCAACTGCGATTTCGTCACGATGGGCGACGGCTATACATGGAACACGCAGAATCGCGATGCCGACATGGCCACCGCGCGCCGTGGCTGGAACGAAGCATGCCGCATGATTCAAAGCGGCGAATATCAAATGGTCGTGCTCGACGAACTCAATACGGTTCTCAAATACGAATACCTGCCGCTCGATGAAGTGCTCGACGTGCTCAAGGCGCGGCCCGCGATGCTGCATGTCGTCGTCACGGGGCGGCATGCGCCGGACGCACTCGTCGAACTGGCCGATCTCGTCACGGAAATGCGGCTGGTGAAGCATCCTTATCGCGAGCAAGGCGTTAAAGCGCAACGCGGCGTCGAGTTCTGAGCGCATGCCTGATTGCCCTGCTCTCTTCATCGGCGCGAGTGCGTCGCATCAAGGCAAGACCACGGTCACGGCGGCGCTTGCGCGTCATCATGCGCGGCGCGGTCTGCGTGTTCGCGTGTTCAAGACCGGCCCGGATTTTCTCGATCCGATGATCCTTCAACGCGCCTGCGGCACACCGGTCTATTCGCTTCATCTCGGGATGGTCGGTTTCGATGCATGCCGCACCATGCTTGCAAAAGCGGCGGAGGAAGCGGACCTCATTCTCATCGAAGGCGTGATGGGTCTGTTCGATGGCACGCCCAGCAGCGCCGATCTCGCCGCCGCGTTCAATGTGCCGGTGCTCGCGGTGATCGGTGCGCATGGCATGGCGCAGACCTTCGGCGCGATCGCGTATGGTCTTGCGCACTATCGTGACGACATCACGTTTCATGGGGTGCTTGCGAATCGCGTGGCATCCGAGCGTCACGCGCAAATGCTCTCGGAAGCCATTCCGCAAGGGCTTCAGTATTGCGGACATCTTTCGAATGCGGACGATATCGCGCTGCCTGCGCGTCATCTCGGTCTCACGCAAGCCGATGAAGTCGAAGGTCTCGATGCAAGACTCGATCGTGCGGCGGACGCCATTGCCAAGACCACGCTCGTCGAATTGCCTTCGGCCGTGCGTTTCGATAAAGGCGAGACGACACCGCCGCCGCGCTTGCTCGAAGGATTGCATATCGCCATTGCGCGCGACGATGCATTCTCATTCATCTATCCCGCGAACATCGATCTGCTCGAAGCGATGGGCGCACGCATCAGCACGTTCTCGCCGCTCGCCGATGAACCCGCGCCTGAAAACGCCGACGCGCTCTATCTGCCCGGCGGCTATCCCGAACTTCATGCTGCGCGTTTGAGTGTGAATGCACGCACGCGCGCATCGATCGCGGCGCATGTGGAGCGTGAAAAAGCTGTCGTTGCGGAGTGCGGCGGCATGCTTTATTTGCTCGACACGCTAACGGATATAGAAGGCAAGCGTCACGCAATGCTGGGCCTTTTGCCCGGCCATGCCCTCATGCAACGACGGCTTGCGAGGCTTGCCATGCAACGCGTCGATACATCGCATGGTGCATTGACCGGCCACACGTTCCATTACTCGACGCTTGATACACCGATGCATCCCACGCTGCATGCTTCGCACGCCACGACGGGCGCGACGGGAGAAGCGTTCTATCGTCATGGGCCTATTAAGGCGACCTATATGCATGCCTATTGGCCTTCGAATCCTGCTGCCACTGCCGCGCTTTTCTTAAAGAGACCGCTATGAGCGATTTGTCATACACAGTCGAGCGCGCAAAGACAGAAACACCTGCAGGCTCGCCATGCACAGGGGTGTGCCGAATGGATCTGGGACACGGCCTATGCTCGGGCTGCTTCAGAAGCCGCGCCGAAATCAAGCACTACAAGTCGATGGACGATCAGGCAAGGCGCGACGTCATCGATCTATTGATCGACCGCCGCGCGCGTTTGACTTATGCGCCTTGAGCCTTAATGACACGGAAAGCCGAGCAAGTGCCGGCCATCGTGAACGAACTCGTGGATGTACATCCCCGAGAAGATGGAGGTCGCGCCCTGCTCCGCACCCACGAAATAAATCGCAAGCAAGAGAATGAGGCCGATGAATATGGCCCACGGCAAGACTTCGCGCGCCGGAAGCGGCACCGGTGCATCGAAAGCGGGCGAATGTTGGCTTGCGGAAAAAGCGTTGTTTGAAGCGTTCATTAGGTTCTCCAGGGAAAAGCGCGTCCCGAACGACGAACTGCTTGCAGCGGGGTCTGACTTGCGGTTGAGCTAAAGAAAACCGCTTACAGTGGCGCGACCGTGCCGGATTTGCACCGGCTTCCTCGCACTGCAGGCTTGCCATTCTATGACGAATAAAGGCAAAGTGAAACGACTTAGCGCTCGAGACCAATTCTCTTGGACTTTATTCTTTTATGCCACGCCGCGACGCGCGCCATGAAAACGGGCTATTTCCCAACGGACGATGACCCCGTGGAACGCGACGAAAGCGCGGCGCTGGCCGGACGCTTCGAAGGCGAAGTCATCACCAGTCCGGCGCGCTCCGCACGTCAGACGGCTGAATGGATCGCGCCGACGCGCGAGATCGATTCCAGCTTCGCCGATATGAATTACGGGCGCTGGCGTGGCTTATCCGTGAGTGAGACCGGCGAATGCGAGCCCGAAGCCATCTCCGCATGGCTCACGAATCCGCACGCACGGCCACATGGCGGCGAGAGCATCGCGATGCTGTCGGAGCGCGTTATCGGCGCACTCCAAGGTTATGCTATGAATGGCAAGACGGAGCGCTACATTATCGTGACGCATGCGATCGTCATCAAGGCAGCGGTGGCGCATGCGCTTGGCGAACCGCTCGAATCGATATTCGGCATGGACTTCGCGCCCTTGACTTCAATCATCCTGAGGCATGAAGCAAGCAGCTCATGGGCGCTCGTGCCTTAGCTTCGCTGCACACTCATTTTATTTTTAAAGGAATTGCGAAACATGTATATCGCCATGAACCGCTTCAAGATCGTACCCGGAGCCGAGGCCGATTTCGAAAACCTCTGGACCAGCCGCGACACGTATCTAAAGGATGTGCCAGGCTTCGTCGAATTTCATTTGCTCAAGGGGCCGACACGCGACGATCACGTGCTTTATTCGAGTCACACGATCTGGGCAAACCACGCGTCTTTCGAAGAATGGACGCGCTCCGATGCATTCCGGGCCGCGCACAAAAACGCGGGCGGCGGCACGCGTCAGTTGTATCTCGGCCATCCGGAATTCGAAGGCTTCGAAGTCATTCAGACCGTCAAATGACATCCGTATGTCTTACAAGCCGATAGCAAAATCGCGCTTGTTCGACATGCTGACGAATTCCGACTTCAGGCCTTCGCGCCACGCGCCATGCGTTGAAGCGTCGAGGAGTCGATGGCCGCCGCGCAGATACGCACCGCTTCGGTCAACGTGCGTGGACGGCCCGCGCCGAATTGCGATTCAAGCATGGCAACCGCGCGCAAACGCTCGTCGTTACCGAGTTTCTCGCCCGTCGCAAGCTCCAGAACGGAAATAAAGTAGGCGGCGGGCGGTGTCGGATTGGCTTTTGCTGCGCTGCGTCCGTTGCCACCGGCACCATCGTGGCCGTCGCGGCGTGCGGGGATTCGTGGGGTCCAACCAAAATCGTTTCGACTGTTCATGGCGATATGCTGGCTCAAATCACTGTGGCGCGAGGTTGCGCCATTCATCATTGAATAAGCTTCGAGCAAATGCCGTTCCAGCTTGTCAGAAAGATCTTTTGTTAATGATTATTTCTGCAATTCCTCGGACAAAACAGCGCGCGCTACGCGACACGCGGCTAAATCCCATGCCGCGCATCCTACCGATTTAAACATGACGAGCCTTTCATGCTTCGGCGGGCTGGAAAGCGCTTCCGCCAAGGCGTGCACGGCAGTCCAATCGACATGGGCCAAGATATAGTCGCCCGCTTCGTGGTGCGCTCCGGCAAGATCATCCACATACAAAACGCTTTCATGAACCGTGGATGCCGCATATTCGGCGGCATCGGCCGTAAAAGCGCCGACGCCGATCAACAAACGTCCAGCCTTTGCCGACGTCGTATAAACAGGCGTCTTGCTCGTCGTGGCGGTTATTACTGTGTCGATCGAGTCGGGAACGCCTTCGACGGCATTGAGCTTCGGCGAGACGGACGCATGCGCCGCGCAAAAGGCTTGCGCGCGCTCGATTCGCGAACCTAGCACGTTGATTCGCGCATCCGGATAAAGGCTTGCAAGCGCTTCGACGTGAAAGGCGGATTGCTTGCCAGTGCCGATCAGCAGCACTTCATGCGGCGGCTGCGCCGCCAGCGTACGGATCGCCAGCATCGACACGGCAGCGGTTCTGCGCCCCGTTAGCGTAGGGCCATCGAGCATGAATTGCGGCACGCCGGTCTCCGCATCGAATGCGGTCACTTGTCCGTGAATGGTCGCCAAACCGCGCGCGCCATTACCCGGACAGACATTGACGAGCTTGTGCATGGCGAGATCGGCGGCGCTGGCGGGCATGGAGAGCATGACGCCGCCCTGCGCAAGCGGCACGACCATGCGCTCGGGGCTGACAATTCGCCCCGCCGCATAATCGAGCATGGTGGCGGCAAGCATGTCGACAAGCCGCATGTACGGCACCAGAAGCGCGGTGCGGGCAGCGTCGAAAGTGGGAATGTCGGTCATCGTGCGTTTAGCCTCTTATAGGGAGATGCCATCCTGATGCCACTGAATTGCACGATCATTCTAACTGGTGCAAGCGCGCAAGCCTTTCTAAAATGTCTGAGTCATCTGTCTGCCATCGAGTATTGGCATACTCGGCGTTCCACGCCGCAGACACCGATTATATGAACGCCACGGAGCCTACCGATGAATGACCACGAGAAGCAGCAACGCTTTCATGCCGACCTGATCGACAGTTACGACGAAGAGTTCGAGATGGAGGTGGACGACCGCTTCATCGATGGCGAAGCCGCGTTCTCCGATGAAGACCGCGCGCTGCGCAAGACCTATTTTCGCGAGCTTTTCCGCCTGCAGGGCGAACTCGTGAAGTTGCAGGACTGGGTGGTGCACACGGGGCATCGCCTGGTCGTGCTGTTCGAAGGGCGCGACGCCGCTGGCAAGGGCGGTGCGATAAAGCGCATCACGCAACGTTTGAATCCGCGCGTGTGCCGCGTGGCGGCGCTGCCTGCACCGAACAATCGCGAACGCACGCAATGGTATTTCCAGCGTTACGCGTCGCATTTGCCCGCAGCGGGCGAGATCGTGTTGTTCGACCGAAGCTGGTATAACCGCGCAGGCGTCGAGCGTGTGATGCATTTCTGCACCGACGAAGAGTATGAAGAATTCTTCCGCTCGTGCCCTGAGTTCGAAAAAATGCTCGTGCGCAGCGGCATTCAAATCGTCAAGTATTGGTTCTCCATTACCGATGACGAACAGGAAGTGCGCTTTCAGGCGCGTATCGAAGACCCGCTCAAGCAGTGGAAACTTAGTCCGATGGACCTTGAAAGCCGCCGCCGTTGGGAGGCATACACTGCTGCCAAGGAAATCATGCTTCAGCGCACGAACATTCCAGAAGCGCCGTGGTGGGTGGTGCAGGCCGTCGATAAGAAACGCGCGCGCCTGAACTGCATTCACCATTTATTGAGTCAGGTGCCGTATCACGAGATCGAGCATCAGGCCATTGATCTGCCTGAGCGTGTGTTCAATCCGGATTATTTGCGGCAGCCCGTGCCCGAGAACATGTACGTTCCCGAGGTGTATTGAATCTTCAGCAGCAACCGCGGCAAGTGACGTGATCGATCGCGTCGCTTGCCCGCTGACGAAGCGCCGCATGACGCAGCACGAATTGATAGACCTGTTGCGAACCCTTGAGCATCACCACGAACATGACTTGCGTCAGATTGAAATCGTGCGAGACCATCAGGCGCATCAACAGTAGCAGTGGCATCACCACTGCCGGCTGATACAGTTGTCTTGCGATCAAGGCTCTCATTTCCAGCTCCCTTTACCATAGTCTGAATTCTAAAGAGCGGACGCGTTCGGATAAATGCCTCCTCGGCGAAGACATATGTTCCGCGCCGCGAACAATCGACCTTTCAAATGAAAAGGCCCTGATCTTCTCAGGGCCTTCGCATGCACTACTTCTGCGCGAGACTCGGTTCGGGCACCGGTGAGGGTTTGGCATCGCCCCAGCCGCCGCCCAAAGCGCGAATCAAATTCACCGTGGAGACGGCCTGCGCACCTTCAAGCTGCACCGATGCGCGTTGCGTCTGCAAGACCGTGCGCTCTGCATCGATCACATCGAGATAATTCACCGCGCCTTCGGTGTACTGCGTGCGCGAAAGCTGCGCTGCACGTACCGACGATTTCACGGCGTCGTCCTGCGTGGCCGTCTGCGTTTCGAGAATGCGCAGGTCAGAGAGATTGTCTTCGACCTCGCGGAACGCCACCAGCACCTGCTGCCGATAATTTGCTACGTCCTCCTCATAGGTCGCGCGCGCATTGGCGAGATTGCCCTTGCGGCGGCCACCATCGAAGATCGGCAGATTCAGTGCCGTGCCCGCGAACGGACCGAGCAGGAACGTGCGGCTCGACCAGTTGAACAGATCGCCCAGCGTCGCCGATTCGAACCCGCCTACACCTGTGAGCGTGAGCGAGGGAAAGAACGCCGCCTTCGCCACACCGATACGCGCGTTCGCCGCAGCCATCGACCGCTCCGCTGCCGCAATATCGGGCCGACGTTCGAGCAAGTCGGAAGGCAAGCCCGGCGGAACGTGAATCTCCACCGGTTTGAGCGGATTCGCCGCCATCGAGAACTCAGCGGGCGTCTTGCCGAGCAGCACCGCAAGACTATGTTCGGACGCTGCGCGCAGACGTTGCACTGTCATCGCATCCGAACGTGCCTGCGCAAGCTCGGATTTCGCGCGTGCCACGTCCAGTTCGCTGATATCGCCTTCCGTGAAGCGTCGTTGCACGAGCTTCAGCGCCTGTTCACGCAAGGTCACGGTGCGCGTGAATACATCGGACTCCGCATCGAGTTCGCGCAGGTTGAAATAGTTCTGCGCGACATCGGCCTGCATGGCGAGCTGCACCGAACGAAACAATGCCTCGCTCTGCTGCGTGTCCGCGTTGGCCGCCGCCACGGTGTTCGATACGCGCCCGAACAAATCCACTTCATACGATGCACTCGCTTCCGCACGCCACAACGTCTGCGAAGGCACATTCGCATTCGACGGCAGGAACTGCGATGCAGGCGACAACTTCTCGCGCGTCGGACCGAAGCCCGCATCGAGCGTGGGGAACAGACCCGCCCGTGCCGTCTGGTTGATCGCGCGTGCTTCCTTCACGCGCGCGGCGGTGGCCTTCAGGTTCTGGTTTGCATCCTGAGCCTGCTTTTCCAGATCGTTCAGCGTGGCATCGTCGAAGATGGTCCACCATTCGCCGCGCAGCATTTCTTCCGAAGGCTGCGCGGTTTTCCACGTGCCAGCGTTGTCCGTGCCCAGCGTTTGCTGCGGCGTTTCCTTATAAGCAGAAGGCGCGTTGACATCCGGCTTCTCGTAAGTGGGCGCGAGCGAGCAGCCTGCGACCACCAGCAAGGACGCCATCAATCCGGGCAAACCCAACCATCGTTTCATTTGCAGCTTGTTCATGATTCGCCTCATTGCGCTTCGTAGGACGTGCCGATGCCGCGCATCTGCGGATGCGAGCCGTGCTTGTCCGTCACATGTTCCGCACCGCTGAGTTTGCGCAGGATCACGTAGAACACCGGCGTGAGCATGAGACCGAACAGCGTCACGCCCAACATGCCGAAGAACACCGCGACGCCCATCGCATGACGCATTTCCGAACCCGCCCCGGACGACAGCACCAGCGGCACAACACCCATGATGAAAGCGATGGACGTCATCAAGATCGGACGCAGACGCAAGCGGCTTGCCTCGATCGCGGCCTGCACGATGGAACGCCCCTGCATTTCAAGCTCTCGCGCAAACTCCACGATCAGAATCGCGTTCTTCGCGGACAGACCCACCAGCACCATCAAGCCGATCTGCGTGAAGATGTTGTTGTCGCCATCGGTGAGCCATACGCCGAGCAACGCGGACAGAATGCTCATCGGCACGATCAGGATGACGGCGAGCGGCAACGTCAGGCTTTCATACAACGCGGCCAGCACGAGGAACACCAGCAACACGCTGATCGGAAACACCCACAGCGCCGCATTGCCCGCGAGAATCTGCTGATACGTGAGATCGGTCCATTCGAACTTGATCCCGCGCGGCAGCACTTCCGCGGCAATACGTTCCGCCGCTTCCTGCGCCTGCCCCGACGAATAGCCCGGTGCGGGACCGCCGTTGATATCCGCCGCGGTATAGCCGTTGTAGCGCACCACCATTTCCGGGCCATACGTCGGCGTGACCTTCACGAGCGAGGACAAGGGCACCATGTCGCCGTTAGCATTGCGCGTCTTCAGCAAACCGATGTCTTCCGGGTTCGCGCGGAACGGTGCATCCGCCTGCACGCGCACTTGATACACGCGTCCGAAGCGATTGAAGTCGTTCACATACAGCGAGCCGAGATAGACCTGCATGGTGTCGAATACATCGGTCACCGAAACACCGAGTTGCTTGGCCTTCGTGCGGTCCAGATCTACATTCAATTGCGGCACGTTGATCTGATAGCTGGAAAAGGTCGGCCCGAGTTCCGGCGTCTGCGATGCGCGCTTGATGAATTCCTGCGTGGCATCCGCAAGCGCTGCATAACCGAGCGAGCCGCGATCTTCCAGTTGCATCTTGAAGCCGCCCAGCGTGCCGAGACCCAACACCGGCGGCGGCGGGAACACGGCGATGAACGAACCTTTAATGCCCGCATACTTCTGATTCAACGCACCGGCAATGGCATTCGCGGAAAGCGTCTTATTGCCCACACGTTGCTTGAACGGCTTCAACGTAACGAAGACAATGCCCGCGCTCGACGAGTTGGTGAAACCATTCACCGACAAGCCAGGAAACTCCACCGCGCTTTCCACGCCCGGCTGCTTCAACGCGATGTCGCTCATCTGACGAATCACGCCTTCCGTGCGATCGAGCGATGCACCATTGGGCAACTGCGCGAAGCTGATGAGATATTCCTTGTCCTGCGCCGGCACGAAGCCACCCGGCACGACCTTGCCCATCAGCACCGCGCCTGTCAGCAACACGGCATAGACGACCATCATGATCGACTTGCGGCCGATCACGCCTTTGACGCCCTTGCCATACGCTTCGGAACCGCGATGGAACACTTTGTTGAAGCGCTTGAAGAAGCCGCCGAACACGCGATCCATTGCACGCGTGAGCCAGTCCTTCGGTTCGTCGTGGCCCTTGAGCAGCAGCGCCGCGAGTGCCGGAGAAAGCGTCAGCGAGTTGAACGCGGAGATCACCGTCGAAATGGCGATGGTCATCGCGAACTGTTTGTAGAACTGTCCCGTGAGGCCCGACATGAACGCGAGCGGCACGAACACGGCCACCAGTGTCAGCGCAATCGCAATG
Source organism: Caballeronia sp. A2-2 (assembly GCF_057612605.2). Lineage (NCBI taxonomy): Bacteria > Pseudomonadati > Pseudomonadota > Betaproteobacteria > Burkholderiales > Burkholderiaceae > Caballeronia > Caballeronia sp. A2-2. Next base: position 971,461 of record NZ_CM172588.1, read on the forward strand.
ATCGGCCCGCTCACTTCACGCATGGCCTGATACGTCGCTTCTCTCGCGGATAGACCCGCCTCGATGTTCCGCTCGACGTTCTCCACCACGACGATCGCATCATCCACCACGATGCCGATTGCAAGCACCATCCCAAAGAGAGATAGCGCGTTGATCGAAAACCCGAACGCCAGCAACAGCGAGAATGTCCCCACGATCGACACCGGCACCGCAAGCAACGGAATGATCGACGCGCGCCACGTTTGCAGGAACACGATCACCACCAGCACCACGAGTGCAATTGCTTCGGCCAACGTATGAATCACCGCTTCGATACTGGAGCGCACGAACTGCGTCGGATCGTAGACGATCTGATATTCGAGGCCCGCCGGCATGTCCGCCTGCAATTCCTTCATGGTCTTGCGGACTTCATCGGAAATCTGCAATGAGTTCGCGCCCGGCTGCTGATTGATCGCGATCGCCACCGCGCTCTTGTTGTCCAGCAACGAACGCAAGCCATATTCCGATGCCGCCAGTTCCACACGCGCCACATCGCTCAGATGCGTGACCGCGCCATCCGGCGACGTCTTCAGCACGATGTCGCGGAATTCCGACTCGTTCTGCAAGCGGCCGCGCGCGTTCACGTTCAGTTGCAGCGGCACGTTCGGCAAGGTCGGAGAACCGCCGATCACACCTGCCGCCACCTGTACGTTTTGCTCACGAATGGCATTGACGACATCGGTCGCCGTCATGCCGCGCTGCGCGACCTTTTGCGGATCGAGCCAAACGCGCATCGAATAATCGCCCGAGCCCCACAGTTGCACTTCACCCACGCCCGAGATGCGTTCGAGCCGGTCCTTCACGTTGATCAGCGCGTAATTGCGCAGATACGTCATGTCGTAACGGCCATTGGGCGAGTTCAGGTGGACCACCATCGTGAGCGTCGGCGACGACTTGATGGTCGTCACGCCAAGGCGCTGCACATCCTGCGGCAAGCGCGGCAAGGCCTGATTCACGCGGTTTTGCACGAGCTGCGTGTTCTTGTCTGGATCGGTGCCGAGCTTGAACGTGACCGTGGTCGTGAGGTTGCCGTCGCTGTTGGCCTGCGACTGCATGTACAGCATGTCCTCCACGCCGTTGATCTGTTCTTCCAATGGCGAAGCTACCGTTTCAGCGATCACCTTCGGATTCGCGCCGGGATACTGCGCATGCACGACGACCGACGGCGGCACGACTTCCGGATACTCGGAGATCGGCAGCTTGAACATCGCGATGATGCCCCCGAGCAGCACGATCACCGAGAGCACGCCCGCGAAGATCGGGCGGTCGATGAAAAACTTGGATATGTTCATGGCGATATATTTCTCTGTGCAGCGAGGCTTACTGCGCCGACGCTGTCTTCACGACGGGCGCGCTGCCCTCGTTGTTCATGGCGACGGCGTTGGCCTTCACGACATCGTTCGGACGCACACGTTGCAAACCATTCACTACGATGCGCTCGCCCGGTTGCAGACCCTTGGTAATCACGCGCAGACCTTCGTGCGTCTGACCGAGCGTGACTTCGCGGTACTGCACCTTGTTGTCCTTATCGACGACCATCACGTACTTCTTGTCCTGATCGGTGCCGATGGCGGCATCGTCCACGAGCACGGCGGGATGCGGTGTACCGCCGCCCACCTTGATGCGCGCATACAGGCCCGGCACGAGCGCGCCATCCGGGTTGTTGAAGCGTGCGCGCACGCGGATCGTGCCCGAGGTCGTATCGAGCCGGTTATCCACCGAATCGACCACGCCATCGCGCGAATAGCCATCTTCGTTGGCAAGGCCGAGCGAGACCGGCACCGTCGCGCCTGCATCGTGGCCGAGATAGCGAAGGTAGGTTTGTTCGTCCACATCGAACGATGCGTAGATCGGCGAGACGGATACGAGCGTGGTCAGCAAGGGCGCGTTGGCACCCGTCGATACGATATTGCCCACCGTAAGCTCCGCACGCGATACGCGGCCCGATACGGGCGCCACGATATGCGTATAGGCCAGATTGATCTTCGCGGTTTCGACGGCTGCCTGCGCGGCCTTGAGATTCGCGACGGCTTCACGTGCGGCGTTCTGCTTCTCGTCGTAATCGCGTTTGGCGATCGCGTTATCGGCGAGCAGACGTTCGGCGCGCGCGGCATCGGTGGACGTATAGCCATTGCGTGCCTGCGCCGCCGCGACCTGCGCTTGCGCGCGATCGACTTCGGCTTCATAGGGACGCGGATCGATGGTGAACAATGCATCGCCCTTCTTCACGAGCTGACCGTCCCTGAAATGCACCGCGACGATAGTGCCGGGAACAAGCGGGCGAATGTCCACATGATCCACCGCTTCCAGACGGCCCGAATAGCTTTGCCAGTCGGTGATGGTCTTCGATACGACGGAGGCGACATCCACTTCGGTGGCGGTCGGACCGTGCGCGGCGGCTTGCGCCTGATTGATGGCGCTGTCGCCATGGCCGCGCCAGGCGGTATAGCCGCCCGCGCCTGCGAGTACGATCACGGCGCCTAACGAGGCATAGATGCGTTTGCGAGTGAAAAACATAGTGGACACTCCGGTACGTTGAGTTTGTTCTTTTGCAATGCTTAGGGTTGCCAAGCGCCGTTATCTGGCGCGTGCAAGCCGTTTTCTGAAGAAGCCGACCACATCGTCGAGTGCATCGGGATGCGTGGCCAAGGCGTGATGCGAAGTCCTGCAATGACGCGTGACTTCGGTCGGCACGCCCGCCGCGATCAATTCGGATGCGTATTTCTCGGCCTCGATATGCAGCAGGTCATGCTCGGCGCTGGCGATCAACGCAGGCGGCAAACCATTGAGCCGGCGCGATTCGAGCGGCGCGGCATACGGGTGCAGCCGTTGCGAAGGATTCGGCAGATACGCGCGATAGCAGCGCGCGCATTCGCTCGCCTCGAGATCGGGGCACAGGACCTTTCGTTCATCTGCTAAGCGCGTCATGCTCGGATCGAGCAAGGGCGCAAGCAGCACCTGCGCGGACAAACGAATATCGCCACGATCGCGTGCAATGGCCGCGACACAGGTCGCCAGATTGCCGCCTGCATCATGTCCCGCTACACCGATACGCAACGGGTCCGCACGCTGCGCACGCGCATGCGCCACGGCCCATTGCGCCGCGCGATAACCATCTTCGGGCGCGGCAGGAAATGGAAAGGCCGGCGCGAGCGAGTAACCCACGGACACCACCCAAGCGGGCGTATCGCGTGCGATGGTGGCAGCGGTCAGGTCGGCATCGTCCAATCCGCCCTGCACGAATCCGCCACCGTGAAAGTAAAGAACGATGGGCACGATCGTCCCGTCCGACGCGGGTCGATAACTGCGCAAGGTAATGGGTTGCGAATGTCCCGCGATCCGTACATCCTCGATGCACAGTCTCGGGGCGCGCTCCAGATCCAACAGTGATGCCATGGTTATTTTCGTGCGCGGCCGTGAAAACTCTATGCTGCAAGGCCGTCCACGCATAGGTTGCGATGGTGCGAATTCTGGAGTCCGCGCCTTTTTTAATAAATGCCTATAATCCGGCAACACAATTCGGTCGCACCGAACAATCGTGGTTATCCCGCGCGTGAAGTTTGTTAGTCACCGCTTAATTGCGTATTTATTCCGTGCGATCTTTAGCAAATCGGTGAGAACATGGATCGGCTACAAGCAATGCAGGTCTTTACCCGCGTCGTCGACACCAATAGCTTTTCGCGGGCGGCGGATACGCTCAATCTTCCGCGCGCATCCGTCACGACGATCATTCAGAACCTCGAAGCACATTTGAACGTGCGTCTGCTTCAGCGCACCACGCGCAGACTCAATCTCACGCCGGACGGTGCGGCGTATTACGAGCGTTGCGTGCGAATTCTTGCGGACATCGAAGAAGCGGAAGGCAGCTTTTCGAACAACGGCAAGGGACCGCATGGCAAGTTGCGCATCGATATGCCGGGGGCCATCGGACGGTTGATCGTCATGCCGCAGCTATGCGATTTCCACACACGCTATCCCGAGATCGAACTGATGATGGGCTTTGGCGACAAACCCGTCGATCTCATTCAGGAAGGCGTCGATTGTGTCATTCGCGTGGGCACGCTGCAGGATTCGAGCCTCGTGGCGCGGCGCATCGGCGTGTTTCAGGGCGTCACGGTGGCGAGCCCGATTTATATCGAGCGGCATGGCGCACCCAAGACGCTCGATGACTTGCAGGATCACACAGCGGTCAATTATTTTTCGAGCCGCACCGGGCGCGTGATGGACCTCGATTTCGTCGTGGACGATGAAACGGTCGAAGTGAAGATGCGCGGCATGATCGCGGTGAACGATGCCGAAGCGTATTTGAGTTGCGGGCTCAAGGGCGTGGGCATTATCCAGGCGCCGCGTTTCATGGCCTTGCCTTATCTGCGCTCGGGCGAACTCATTGAAGTGCTGCCGCAATACGAGCCGCTGCCCATGCCCATTTCAGCGGTGTATCCGCATAACCGGCATCTTTCGCCCAAGGTGCGCGTGTTCGTCGATTGGGTGGCCGAACTATTCGAGCGGTGCCCGCTGCTGCAAGGCCAGAAGGAAGCCGAGGAGCGTTGTCTGCCGACGAGCACGCCTGCGTCCGCCGTGGTGCGTCATGGCACGCCGGAAGTATCGGGAACGGAAGACGTGGTTGTTTAAAAGACGTTCAGTAGGAATGCATTCAAGGCGCGTCGAACCCATTCGACGCGCCTTTTTTACTTTCCTAACGGCCCGATAGTCACTAAGCAAACCCTTGACGCCTAAGGCTTTAAGCGATTATTCGCCGAAATCGATAAATCTATTCGCTAAAGCGGCATTTATCGTCAAAGACCGCGCGGCTACATTCATCCCATCGCGTCACGCCAATACACCCTTTGCAATCGGTGATTGCCCGCGTGCCGCACCTAATGCATGAGCACTCATGCGGAACGGATCGAAAGGAGTCGCAAGCATGAAACATCTCTTCACGGGCTTTTCGCTCGCTGCTATTTCCGCTGTCGTCACGACGACCGCCTTTGCCGAAGGACAAGGCATCGGACGCGCGGGAACCTATCTGAACGACACGCAGACGCAAGCCAGTGCGAGCGAAACGCCGAAGACGCGCGCGCAGGTCCGTGCGGAACTCGCCGCGGCTTACTCGAATGGTTCGTTGCCCGCATTGAATCGCAATACGTATCCGGAGCGCAGCATGTGGGGCGATGCCGTCGCCGCGCAGCAAGCCGAAGCGCGCAATCGCGAGATCGTCGAATACGCGAATGGTTCGGCGGCGCAAAGCAACGTCAAGACGCGCTAAGGCGGGTCGATCGTCAATCAAGATCGAGAGGTCATCATGCTGGAAAACACGACGCTGGAACACTACTCGGTGCTGGAAGAAATGTCGTCGGTGACGCCTGTATGGCGCCCGTTCGTGCATTCAGTTGATACGGATACCGAACAAGAACCCATGCTGGAAACGTGTGAGTGAATTGCATAGCGGCGCGCGTTTGAAAAGCGCACGCTGCCATGTTTTACGCCTTAGCCACACGCGCCAATTTCGCCGCAGGACGTGCAGAAGTCGCAACCATCCTTGCGAATGACGGCGTTTGCGCCGCACGTGGGGCATTTACGGCCGTGCATTTGCGCGAGACCGTTTGGATCGAGTGAAGATGCGGCGTCTTCGTCTTCGCTAACAGGAAGCGCGCTCGCGGGCTGAACGCCATCGGTTCTGTGACGTGCAAGCACGCGCGAAGACAATTGCTCGCCTTCCGCATCCAGAAAGCCGCGCCGATGCAGAATCTGTTGGATCGCATAGGCAAGCGCCGCCACTTCGGAATCGTGCCACCGAGGACTGCGATGACCGTCTAAACGCTCGACATCGCCGAGACGCACTTGTCCACGATCCCACGACACCTTGCGCATATCCTGTAGCGTGCGCGCCGCAAACCCGCCGCGCGCTGCCAGCGACAGCGAACGCATGGTGGCCGTGATCCATTGCTGCGATTCGTCGCGCTGCCCAGTCGGAATGAAGAACTCTATAGGCCGCTCGATCGTCACGTCCTCGCCGCCAATACGCCCCGTCACTTCGATGAACGACACCGCGAGATAGATCGACTTCTTGCCCGCCTGCGTCAGATATTCGACCTTCTCGATGATCGCAGGCAATTCGCCGCGCGGCCGGTGATCGATCGCAATACGAAGCGGGTCCAATTCCGGTTCGGAGTCCGGTGTATCGCTCGGCGTTTCCACTGGCGTGACGGATAGCACCGCGCCCAACGTGTCGTTGGGTCTATACGTTGCAAGCCCTTTGAGTCCGCGCCGCCATGCCTCGAAATAAAGATCCTGGAAGGCATCGAACGGATAATCCGCAGGCACGTTGACCGTTTTCGAAATGGATGTATCGACGAACGGTTGCACCGCCGCCATCATCTCCAGATGATTTTGCGCCGACATCTCCAGCGCATTCACGAAGTAAGACGGCAACGCGTTCACATCGCCGCCCATCTCGCGATAGAGCCGGTACGCGTGATCTTCCACCGCGAAGGTCTGACTGCTGCCATCGGCCATGCGGCGCGTGCGCTGATACGTCCACGAGAAGGCCGGCTCGATACCATTCGATGCATTGTCGGCGAACGCAAGGCTCACGGTGCCAGTCGGTGCAATCGACAACAGATGGCTGTTGCGTATTCCGTGCGCGCGAATCTCGCTCTTGATGTCATCCGGCAAGCGCGATGCAAACGTGCCCTCTTCCAGATAGCGCTTGGCATCGAACAAGGGAAACGCGCCACGTTCCTTCGCGAGTTCGACGGATGCGCGATAGGCTTCGTCGCGCATCGTGCGCGCCACACGCGTGGCGAAGGCGCGCCCTTCCTCGGCGTCATAGCGCAAACCCAGCATGACGAGCGTATCGCCCAGACCCGTGAAACCCACTCCGATCCGCCGTTTCGCTGCGGCTTCCGACGCTTGTTCTTCGAGCGGCCAGAGCGTGACGTCGAGCACATCGTCGAGAAAGCGCACTTGTGTGCGCGTGGTGCGCACCAGCAGATCCCAGTCGAAGCTACGCGTGGGCGAGAATGGATCGCGCACGAAACGCGTGAGATTGAGCGGGCCGAGATTGCAGCAACCGTACGCAGGCAACGGTTGTTCGCCGCATGGATTGGTCGCGCGAATAGTTTCCAATGCGCGCAGATTGTTGTCGTCGTTCATGCGCGACATGAACACCACGCCGGGCTCCGCGACATCATAAGTAGAACGCATGATGATGTCCCACACGTCCTTCGCGCGCACTTCGCGATACACCCACAGCCCGTCCTCGCGCTTGCGAATATCCGAGGACGAGCGCTGCGCCGGTGACGGTTCGGCCCTGTGCACGAGTTCCCATGTGGCATCGTCGGCGACGGCCTGCATGAACTCGTCGCTCACCGCGACGGAGACATTGAAGTTGTTCCAGCGCCCTTTCGTGTGCTTGGCCGCGATGAATTCGAGCAAGTCGGGATGCGTGCAATCGAGAATGCCCATCTGTGCGCCGCGCCGCGCGCCCGCGCTTTCCACCGTGCGGCATGAGGCATCGAATACGTCCATGTAGCTGCATGGCCCGGATGCCGCCGAGCCGGTGGAATGCACGCGCGCGCCACGTGGGCGAATAGCGGAGAAGTTATAGCCCACGCCGCCGCCACGCCGCATGGTTTCGGCGGCCTGCAGCAAGGCCACGTAAATGCCGGGCAAGCCGTTGTCATCGACACCTTGAATGGCATCGCCCACGGGTTGCACGAAGCAATTGATCAGCGTCGCGTCGATGCCCGCGCCCGCCGCGCTCATGATGCGCCCCGCACCGAGCGCACCATGCCTGAAGGCCTCGACGAACTCGCGCTCGATCTTCGCGCGCAGTGCTTCGGGTTCGGCCAGCGCCACGCCGTGCGCCACGCGATGGTAAATATCGTCGACGCTCGTTTCATCGCCCTTGGCGTATTTTTCGAGCATCACATCGACGGAAAATTGCTGCGGAGCGAGAGCGGTAAGCGGATTGTCTTCGGCCATGTCGTGTCCCTTGAACTTCGAATGCAAGAAAACCATGCCTGACGATAGCGCGATTTCACGGCCTCCGCTATCGGACCGTTAAACTGGCCGCATCTGCTATTCATTGCGATTCGATATGACGCCACCGCTCTTTTGCATCTCCGGCCGCTCGGGACAGGGCAAGACGACCCTGATCGAAGCGCTGCTGCCGTGGTTCCATGCGCGCGGCCTCAGCGTGAGTGTCATCAAGCACAGTCATCATTCGATCGAACTCGAACCGCCGAACAAGGACAGCGCGCGCTTTCGCCGCGCGGGTGCGGAGGAAGTGTTGATCGCATCGCCTTATCGCTATGCGATCGTCAGGGAATTGCACGACGAAGCGGAGCCGCCGCTTGCCGTGCTGGCTGCGCGTCTCTCGCATGTTGATCTGGTGATCGTCGAAGGTTTCGCGCGCGAGGCGGTGCCGCGTCTGGAAGTGGTGCGGCCATCGACCGGCGTATCACCGTTGTATAAGACCGATGTCGCCATACGCGCCATTGCGACCGATGATGCAAACTCACTCGATACGTCATTGCAAACGTTGCCGTTAAACGATATCGCACGTATTGCCGAATTCATTTGCGCAAGCGTGAATATTCCGCTTGAGGATTAGCGCGGTTTCATCACTTACATCCTCTTACATGCTTGTGCGACGGCTTTTTGCACGCTCATGCGTTGAAGAAAGAGACGGCCTTGTGCCGTACTACTTCAACAAGGGAGCGATAAAGCAAGATGAAAACGAAAACAACCCTGATACTGGCGGGCATGCTCACGACGGGCGTTTTATTGTCGGGCTGCGTGGTTGAACCTGCGCGTCCGCCCGAGCCCGCACCGGTCGCGGAAGTCGCACCGCCGCCGCCCGCGCCGGGCTATCACTGGGTGCGTGGTCACTATCGTTGGGAAGGCAATCACTGGCAATGGGTTCCGGGGCACTGGCGGCCCGTTTGACCTTTAGCACGCATTGAGCGCGGCTCGAAGTCCTTCCTCGGTGAAGGGCTTGAGATAGTAGCCGTCGAAGTGCTCCTGGCCCACGCCGCGATGACGGTCATCGCCAGTGACTGCGACCACACATGCAAGACTGCTCGCGCCTGCCGAACGCAGGCGCTTGCATAGATCGTGGCCGCTTACATCGGGCAAGCCGATGTCGAGAAAGATCGTGTCATAGCAGTTTTTATTCGCGAGCAACATGGCTTGCTCGCCATCGTATGCGACATCGGCAACATGGCCCGATGCATTCGCAAGCGCTTTGAAGGCGTCGCACAGACGCATATCGTCTTCGATGAACAGCACGCGCATGATGTTTCGTCCGGGGTGCGCGGCGGCATTGCCGCGCATGCATCGTGCAATGCAATAAGCGAGCCTGAAATCAAGGCTTATAGGCTTGCATGAGGGCACGCATGGCGTCGATACGCGCAGCTTCGATATGCACGCGCCGCGACATGAGTTCGAGCGCTTCCAGCGTGCTTGCCGCACCGCAGAGTTGCGCGGCCTTGGCATCGGCATCGAGTTCGAAGGCGGCGGCACGCCTGAGCGCGCGCGGACGCAGGATCTTCAGGCACGCGATCCATGCCAGCGCGAAGCCCGCGCCGGGTGCGAAAATGCGCCACGCATCGGCCACGGACGACGCGGCAAACACGGCGCATGGAATCGCAAGCAATGCGACCGCGCCAAGTCCCGTCCACGCGAGATCGAGCAGCATGGCGCGACGCTGCGTGGCATGCGCCACTTCATGCGCGACCACGATGCCCAGAACGGAGCCGGGCAACGTCAACGTGCGCTCATCCAGTTCGATCCGATTGAAAAGTGCCTCATAACAAGGCCCCGCCGATGCCTTCACGAAACGCACAGCCGGCGCACGCACACGCAACGCGCCGGCATATTGCACGACGAGTTCACGCACATGCGTTTGCGGCGATTCGGCAGACATGATGAACGGACCACGCTAGCCGAGCGGATTATCGGCCCACACGGTACGTTGTTCCCACGTATCGAGATCTGCATTCAAACGCTTGAGTTTGTTGCGCACCAGATCGAGCCCCGCCTTGCCGAGCACGAGATGCTCCGGTGCGTGTTCTGCCTGCACCGCCTCGATGATGACCTCCGCCGCGCGCGCCGGGTCGCCCGCCTGCTTGCCGCTCAACTCGGCAATGGACGAACGGCGACGCCCCGCGACGGCATCGTAATCGTCGATGGGATGCTGCGTCTGCCTGAGCGAGCGGCCCGCCCAATCCGTGCGGAACGGTCCCGGCTCCACAGCGGTCACCTTGATGCCCAGTCCTTCGGTTTCGCGTGCCAACGCTTCGCCAAGGCCCTCCAGCGCGAACTTCGTTGCCGCGTAATAGCCACTGCCCGGATTGCCGACGAGACCGCCCACGGACGTGATATTGACCACATGGCCCGAACGACGCTCGCGCATGCGCGGCAACACGGCGCGAATCATCGCGGCCGCACCGAAGAAATTGGCTTCGAACATGGCGCGGAATTGCTCGTCTTCGCCTTCCTCGACCGCCGCGAGATAACCGAAGCCCGCGTTGTTCACGAGCACATCGATATGATCGAAGGCTTCATATGCTGCGCTGACAGATGCGGCGATTTCATCGGCATGCGTCACGTCGAGCTTCACCGCGATGGCGCGCCCTTCCGCACGCTTGACGAGATCCTGCACGCTCGCCGTGTCGCGCGCCGCCACGACCGCACGCCAACCGCGCGCGATGACGGCGGACGCCAGTTCGCGCCCGAATCCCGTCGAGCAGCCGGTGATGAACCAGACAGGCGTGTCATTCGATGCCATTGCGCGTCTCCATGAATAGTGGGTTCATGGACCATTGTGAGCGCAAGCGCGCGATTCTGCTCAACGCTGCGGCGGCAAACGCAATGCGCGATGCTCGCGCGGTTCGAACAACACGGTTTGCGCGAGACGCGCGGCCATGCGCTTCCACGCGGCGAGTTCCTGCTCCAGCGCGACTAATGCGACATCGCTTGCGCCCACGTTCGGTGCATCGCTGGCGGTACGCAGCGCGAATTCGCGCATCGGCACAAGCGACGCTTCACGCTCGGCAATGCGGCTTGCAATTTTTGCGCGTAGGCGCTGAAGGGATTGATCCATGATGCGCTTAAGCCCAAATGTGTTCGCGCTTACATCGAGCAAACAACGGGCCTGACAATTTGCACTTATCGACTGACGAATCGTGTGATTAGTGCTTTATGTTGCGGATAGCGCGCTTCCAATACGCCACGTTCCGCCAGTTCAAACTCCCTGAATTCGAAGCCGGGTGCGACCGTGCATCCGACGAGCGCGGCGCTTCGGGCATCCACGCATTCCGCTGCAAACCAGTCGCCTGCCTTCACCACCGCCTGAAATACGGCATCCGCGTGAACGAGCGCATTGCCCAGCCGGTGCGTGACCAGAGCGCCGTGCGTATCGAGCACATGCACATCGACACATGCGCCCGCATAGAAATGCCAGACCTCATCCGAACGAATGCGATGCCAAGCGGAATACGCGCCATCGCAAAGCAAAAAATAAATGGCCGTGGATGCAGCGCGCGGTTCATTCGCGCCTTTCCGCTGCACGATATCGTCCGCGCGATAAGTCTCACGAAAATAGCCACCCTCGGGATGCGGCGTGAGATTCAGAGCGTGAATGAGTTTCTCACTGTCGATGTATTCCTCTTGCATGAATCACTCTCTCCTCAAGCGATGTCCTGACGGTTCGCGTATTCTGCCTGCAACCCGACTTCACCACTGAACCGATGATCTCCGAAACCTTGCTTGAAGCATTCGCGCCCACTGGCGTGCTGCGCGCGTCGATCAATCTCGGCAATCCCGTTCTCGCGCATCGCGATCCGGCGAGCGGCGAGCCCGGTGGCGTGTCGGTGGATCTCGCGCGCGAACTGGCGCGACGCCTTGGCGTGGGCATCGCGCTGAGCGCGTTCGATACCGCCGCGCAATCGGTGCACGCCGTGACCACGGAGCAGGCCGACATCGGCTTCTTCGCGATCGATCCCAAGCGCGGCGAGGGCGTGACGTTCACCGCGCCTTATGTGCTGATCGAAGGCTGCTATCTCGTGCGCGTGGATTCGCCCATCACGCAAAACGACCAGGTCGATCGCGCGGGCAATCGCATCGTGGTGGGCGAAGGCAGCGCTTACGATCTTTTTCTCACGCGTGAAATCAAACATGCGCAACTGATCAGGGCGGCGTCTTCGGCGGCGGTGATTCGCGCGTTCCTCGATCAGCACCTCGAAGTGGCGGCAGGCGTGAAGCAGCAGCTTCAGGCGGATATCGCGCACTTGTCCGGCGTGCGTCTGCTCGATGGACGCTTCATGGAAATTCGCCAGGCCATGGGCATGCCGAACACACGCGGAGCAGCCGCCGCGCACTATCTTCGCGAGTTCGTCGAAGAAATGAAGCAGTCGGGCTTCGTCGAGCAGGCGCTCGCGCGGCATGGGATCGAAGGCGCTTTCGTGGCCCCGCTTGCATCTGGCATGCAATGAACCCAATCGAGATTTCCGTCGCCGACTGGATCGACGCGAGTTTCGAGGCCGAGGTGGCAGGCGGACTGGCTGCCTTCAACGCCGCGCAACTCGGAGCCAGCGGGCACCGGAATCTGGCGGTGTCGGTGTATCGCGGAGAGGAGTTCGTGGGCGGTCTGGCGGGGTTCACGTCGTGGGAATGGCTGTTCGTCAAATGGCTCTGGATTCGTGAGGATGCCCGCGGCGCGGGGCTGGCGTCGCGTGCGCTGGAAGCGGCCGAAGCCGAAGCGGTGAAACGCGGCTGCCGCGCGGCTTGGCTCGATACGCTCAATCCACACGCGCGCGATCTGTACGCGCGCCACGGCTATTCGGTGTTCGGCGAACTGGCGGATTTTCAGGCCGGACAGGCCCGCTATTTCATGCAGAAGCGGTTCTGAATTCAGTCCGCCGAAAATGCATTTTGCGTAATGCATGCAATCTGGCGTTTGGCATTTTGCATGCAATTTCCGATAGTCCGCATGCCGTCGGCATAAATGCCCGCCTTCACCAAGACTCACGCTTTTTTTGTCCAGCGTGCTCAAGCCTGTATTCTCGCTGCCGTTAGCCTATTGAGAGCTTCGCTCAAAACGCGCCATGGCGCGCGCGGGCGTTCGTCGCTGATTCATACCGCCAGATCAAGGTGGCTTTACGGGCCTGGAGCGCCGATGAGTGTGTTTTCTGCGTACCGCGCATTTGCCGCGCCACGCGATGCCGCCGCAAGCAACGATGCGACCGGCATCGTCGTCGGCGCGCGCGCCGTTGCGCCCTCCATCGAAACGCTTTTATGCGATGCCGCCACCGCCGACCGTCCGCAGGAATGGGCGTGGTATCGCGCGGGAGAGGCCGTTCATCTCGAAGGACAAGGCGCGGCGCAACTCGGCTGGCCGGAAAGCATCGCGGAAGGACATCTGGAAGAACTCTGCGCGCTGCGTGGCTGGCATCGCTGGGCAACGGGCCGTGGCGAAAGCGTGCTTGGGTGGCTGCTTGCGCCCGCCACGCAGTGCGACAACGCGCAGCTTGCCGAACTCGCACGCGCGCTTGGCGAACGAGTTCAGGCCGACGCCCTGGCCCGCGCGCAACTCACTCAGCGCGTGCTGTATGAAATCGCCTATCTTGCCAGCTCCGTTCCCGAACTCGCCGACTTCCTGCGCGGCGTGCATGAAAGGCTCGGACAACTGATCGATGCCGAGAACTTCTATCTCGCGCTGTACGACCGCAAGACCGGCAAGATCACATACCCGTATTACGTCGATGTGATCGACACGGAAAGCGTCGACGCCGACAATCACGACATTCTCGATCCCGCGCATCTTTCGATGACCGGTCAGGTGCTCACGAGCGAGCAACCGCTGTTCGTCACCGCAGCCGATATTTGCGCGGCCGAGCGCGCGAGCCGCTTTTTTTGCATTGGCGACCGGCCCGAGTTCTGGATGGGCGCACCGCTCAAGAATGCCTCCGACGAAGTGTTCGGCATGCTGGCCATGCAGGTCTACGATGTCTCGCGCATCTATAGCGCCGAGGACCGCGCGCTGTTTCTGGTGGTTGCGCGGCACGTTGCCATGGCGCTCGACCGGATCCTGCATCGCGCCGATCTCGAAGAACAGGTCGCGCGCCGCACGTCCGAGTTGTCCAAGCTCAACGCCGCCCTGCGTCATGGCATAGCCGAGCGCGAACGTTCCGAGCACTTGCAGGCCGCGCTTTATCAGATCGCCGAACTATCGAGCCGTCCCGGCGACATGATGGAATTTTTCCGCAGCCTGCATGGCATCGTCGGCGAATTGCTTTACGCGCGCAATTTCTATATCGCGCTCTTCGAAACAGAGCATGACGAAGTATCGTTTCCCTATTACGTCGATGAGATCGTGCCCGACCGGCCCGGCCCGCGACGCAGCAGGCGCGGCCTTACCGAGTACGTCATTCGCGAGCGGCGCCCGCGTTTGATCGATCATCAGGAAGCGCTGCGTCTCATCGCGGAAGGTGCCTTCGAAATAGAACATAGCGAAGTGCGCCTGCGTTCGTGGCTCGGCATTCCCCTGTTCGATGGCGATGTCGTGCGCGGCGTGCTGGCCGTGCAAAGTTATTCGCCGCTCGTGCGCTATTCGCTGCGCGATCAGGAATTGCTCACCTTCGTGTCGCGCCATATCGATACCGCGCTGTCACGCCGCCGCGATGCCGAAGCCCTGCACGCCGCCAATCTCGAACTCGAAGCACGCGTGCAGGCCCGCACGCGCGAACTTGACGATGCTAACGCGCGATTGCTCTATGAAAACTCACACGATGCCCTGACCGGTCTTCCGAACCGCAGTCATCTGATGCACCGCCTGCGTGGCGCGTGGCAGGACTACCAGACGCGCGGCGAGGAATTGTCGGTGATGTTCATCGACCTCGATCGCTTCAAGGTGGTGAACGACAGTCTGGGCCATCATTTCGGCGACATGCTGCTCGTTCAGGCCGCCGCGCGTCTGCGCGATTGCCTTCGCACGACGGATTTGCTCGCACGCCTGGGCGGCGATGAATTCGCGGTGCTCTCGCCCAATGCGCCTGTGCGCGATGCTGTCGCGATCGCCAGACGCATTCTTGCCGCATTCGATCTGCCGTTTCATATCGAAGAACACGTGGTGTTTTCGTCGTGCAGCATTGGTATCGTGAGTGCGGACAGTCAGTTCCATACCGAGCCTGCCGATCTCTTGCGCGATGCCGATACCGCGATGTATCGCGTCAAGAATGCGGGGCGTGACAGCTTCGTGCTGTTCAATCAGGAATTACGCCGCGAGGTTTCCGATCAGGTGGAACGCGAAGGCGCGTTGCGCAATGCCATGAAGCGCGACGACGAATTACTGCCGTATTTCCAGCCTATTGTCGATGTGCAGAGCGGCGAAGTGGTCGCGCTCGAAGCACTCATTCGCTGGCGTCAGCAAGACGGCACGATGGTGCCACCCGGCGATTTCCTGCCTGCGGTCGAAGGATTGAGACTGATCGGCAGGCTCGACCTTTACATGCTCGAACGCGTTACCGCCATTCTCGCAAACGAAAGTTATGCGCATTGGCCGCCTGTGCATGTGAATTGTTCGAGCTATAGCATGACGCGGCCCGAATTCGCCGACGATGTGCTGGCCTTGCTAAGACGCTATCGTGTGTCGCCATCGCGCGTATGCCTCGAGTTGACCGAAGGCGCGCTCGTGGCCGAACCGGACCTCGCACGACGCACCATGCAAAGACTCGCGGATAGTGGCATGTCTGTCGTGCTAGATGATTTCGGCGCAGGCTTTTCTTCACTGAGCTATGTGCATCAATATCGGTTTAGCGGCCTAAAGATCGATAAATCATTCATTCTCGAACTGAGTGAAAGCCCGCGTAGCCGCGCCATCGTGCGCGCCATCGTGCGCATGGCCGAGTCTTTGGGGCTGACGCTGGTCGCCGAAGGCGTGGAGGACGCAGCGACGCTCGAGATGCTGCGCGAGATGGGCGCGGCGCAGGCGCAAGGATACTTTTTCGATCGGCCCATGCCACTCGATGCGCTTACACGTGGTGCGCTCGCGCCGCGTGCCGCCTCTGGCATTCTTCTATAAGCCGCGTTCGATCAAGGCATTCCGCCAAGCGACGGCGAGATGATGCTGCCGGGCTTCAGGTCCGCTTCGGTTTCCGCTTGCACGGCAGCGCGCGTCGATACCGGCGCATGATTCGTGACACACGTCGCGGGTGTGTCCGTTGCAAGGCATTGCTGGAATGCATCGGCGCTGGCCTTTGCATCGAAGGTATAGATGGTATCGCCTGCTTTCACTTCGGTATCGGAAATGCGATCTGCGGTATAGGTCATTTTGATCTCGCTCAATAACTTGTCTTGACTTGACCCGAGCATCAAGCGCGCCCGCAATGAGTTTAAGTTGGGTACAGTGGTTGCTGCCCTTAAGAATGTTGACCTGTTTCGAAGGAGGCGCATATGTCCCAACACCCCGCGCGTTCGCAGAATTACCGTCATCCTGATGAACCCAGTCTGGAAGAAATCGCCGCCGCGCTCGCGGGCGCGGAATTTCCAATGGGTAGGGAGAAAGTGCTTGCGCTGGCGTTAAGCAATGGCGCTAATGGCGAAATCATGGCGGTGCTCAATCGCATGGGTAACCATCATTTCGACAGCACGGACGGAATCTTGCGGGAAGTCAATCGCGTCGAATAGGGTTATCCCTTGCCTGAACTAACAAACCTAATGCATCGCCTGACAATTCGAAGGCATTTTATAAGGCCGCTATAAATAAATTAAATGGACCATGAGGTAATTTCTAATCGTGCTGCGTTGCGGGACGCGGTAGGATTAAAAAGCGTCGCTTTGGTGCGCGGGTCCACGGCGCTTTTGCAAGAGATTCGCGCAACGGTCCGACATCCGTCTGGCCAGGTTTTGCACAAGGAGGCTCTATGAAGTGGGAAACCCCTAGCTTTACCGACATGCGCTTTGGCTTTGAAATCACGATGTATATCGCCACGCGCTAATCCAGCATGTCAAAGCGGCCACTCATCGAGTGGCCGCTTTGTTTTTCACGCCAAGAATGGATCGGCCTTAATCCTTGCGAATGGATGACGTATGTTCCTTGTCCGCCACTTGCTCGGGTGCGTCCTGTGACTCCATTCCGCCCTTGCCCGATGGCTCGGGGCGGTCGCCCGAACCATACGGCACTTCCGCCGTCTGATGCGGCTGTTGATCCAGCCGTCTGTTTTCCGGCTCTATTTCCGCCGCATTAGGCTGACGCACCCCTTGCTTCGGATCGCCGCCGGTGGGCGCGCCAGGGCCTGGCATGTTGCCTTGTGAACCGCCGCCGCTTGCGCCGCTGCCAGCGTCGCCCAGCGGCTTATCAGTACTCTTGAGTTCGTCTGTCATTGTCCGTCTCCCATGTAAAACGTGTGGAGACTTATGAGCAACCCGCATTCCACTTCTTTCTCAACTCGCTGCGGCGGCTCCGATCACGCCATTCGCGACTTCGTCCACGGCTTGCCTGACAATGCCGACGATCTCATCCACTTCTGCTCGTGTCGTGACCAGCGGCGGCGCGAAACCAAGTATGTCTCCGTGCGGCATGGCGCGCGCGATCACGCCCCGCTCCAAAGCCGCCGCCGATACTTTAGGGCCTATTTTCAGCGCGGCATCGAAGGGCGTGCGCTGTTCCTTCTCGGCCATGAATTCAAGCGCTGCGAGCATGCCCACACCGCGCACCTCGCCCACTAAAGGATGCGTATCGAATGCGGCATGCAGTGCTTGCTGAAGGTATGCGCCCACATCCGCCGCATTCTGCGCGAGGTTTTCTCGTTCGAGAATGTCGAGATTGGCCAGCGCCGCCGCTGCGCAGATCGGATGCCCCGAGTAAGTCCAGCCATGTCCCATCGGCCCGAATTCCTGCGAGCCCTTTTCGATCACATCCCACACCTTCTCGCCGACGATCACGCCCGAGAGCGGCGCATAAGCGCTCGTCAAACCCTTGGCGACGGTAATGAGATCCGGTTCGATGCCGTAGTGCTGCGCGCCCATCCTTGAGCCGAGCCGGCCGAATCCGCACACGACTTCATCTGTAATCAGGAGGATGTCGTGCTTCCTCAATACTTGCTGGATTGCTGCCCAGTAGCCCTGTGGCGGCGCAATGATGCCGCCCGTGCCCATCACCGGTTCAGCGATGAAAGCCGCGATGGTATCCGCACCTTCCCTTGCAATCAGCTTCTCGAGCTCATCCACGCAGTACGCGGTGAATCGCGCTTCGTCCATCCCGGCCGGCGCCTTGCGATACCAATGCGGGCAAACCGTGTGCTTGATACGATCGACCGGCAAATCGAAATTCTGATGAAAGCTCGGCAAGCCGGTCAGACTGCCGGTGACGATGCCCGATCCGTGATATCCGCGTTTGCGCGAAATGATCTTCTTTTTGTTCGGACGCCCTAATATATTGTTGTAGTACCAGACGATCTTGATCTGCGTTTCGTTGGCATCGGACCCGGACATGCCGTAGTACACCTTCTTCATGCCCGTGGGCGACCAATCGATAATGCGCGACGACAATTCGATGACCGCATCCGTCGAATGCCCGACATAGGTGTGATAGTAGGCGAGCTTCTTCGCTTGCTCATAGATGGCCTCGGCCACTTCCGTGCGTCCATAGCCAATGTTCACGCAATACAGCCCGGCGAAGGCATCTATATAGCTTTTCCCCTGATGATCCTGAATGCGGATGCCCTTCGCGCCCGTGACGATCTTGCCGGGCAACGCGCCGCTGGCATGATCGTGTGCATGCGTGGACGGATGCATGAAATGCGCGCGGTCTTCAACGAACAAGTGTTCGAGCAATTGAGATTGATTCGATCGATTCATGTCCTTCTCCTTGATGCGTTTCTTTAAGGATGATTGGTCTCAGGCCGCGCTCGAAAGCGGCAGGCCCAGATTGCCGAGGCAAAAGTATTTCGTTTCGACAAAAGGTTCGAAGCCTTCGACGCCGCCTTCGCGTCCGAGGCCCGACGCTTTCATGCCCCCGAAGGGAACCGGCGCGCCCGTGAACTTGACGCCATTCACCGAAACCATTGCAAAGTCCAGCCGCCGCACGAGTTGGAAGATCGTGTCGATGCGCGTGGCGCAGACATAAGCGGCAAGCCCGTATTCCGTATCGTTCGCGCGCTCGACCGCTTCATCCAGCGTGTCGAATGGCGAGATGGCGGCAATCGGTGCGAAGTTCTCCTCGTCGTAAATGCGCATGCCGGACTGCGTATCCGCGATCACGGTCGGTTCGAAAAACCAGCCGCCCAACGCGTGCGCTCGGCCACCTTGAACGATACGTGCGCCTTTTGCCTTTGCATCCGCCACGCGGGCCAGCGTGGCGTCGAATGCGGCCTGATGCATGAGCGGACCGATATCGACATTCGCTTCGAAAGCCGCACCGACTTTCAACGCCTTGACGGCAGCGCCAAAGCGTTCGAGGAATGGCTCGTAGAGCGCACGCGCAACCAGAATGCGATTGGCTGCACAGCAATCCTGTCCCGAGGTCTGAAACTTCGCGCCCACGGCCACGCGAACCGCCAGTTCGAGATCCGCATCCTCGGTGACGATGAACGGTGCATTGCCGCCCAGTTCAAGCGCGAGCTTCTTGATACCCGCATCTGCCGCGGTCTTTGCAACGAGCTTGCCTACGCGTGTCGAGCCGGTAAAGCTCACTGCACGCACGCGCGGTTCGCTCACCAAGGTTTCCATCGCCATGTGCGGTTCGCAAAGCACGACGTTGAATACGCCGTCTGGAAAGCCTGCTTCTTCCGCTAGCTGGGCCAGCGCGATGGCCGAGAACGGCGTTTCATGCGCGGGCTTGACCACGACGGTGCAGCCTGCCGCAATGGCGGCGGCCGCCTTGCGTGTAATCATCGCTACCGGAAAATTCCATGGCGTGATAAGCGCCGCGACGCCCACCGGTTCCATGACCGTGCCGAGATGAGCGCCTTCGATATGCGTCGGAATGGTTCGACCTGCGAAGCGTCTGGCTTCGTTCGCAAACCATTCGACGAAACTCGCTGCATAAGCAATTTCCCCTTTCGACTCGCTAAGCGGCTTACCTTGTTCGAGAGACACAATGCCCGCTAAATCCGCCTGATGTCGCATGATGAGTTCGTGCCAACGCAGCAGCACTGCGCTGCGTGTGTGCTGAGGCACCCAGCGCCACGACTGGAACGCGCGATCGGCGGCATCGACCGCGCTCACGATTTGCGCGCGCTCGAGCATGGGCACGTGCCCGATGACTTCCTGATCGGCCGGATTGGTCACCGCGACCGACGCTGCGCTATGGCTATGAATCCAGCGTCCATTCACATAGCAAAGCGACTTGAAAAGAACAGGATGACCAAGCAGCATGTTTGCATCTCCCGATATAAAGCGATTTGTTCGATGCAATTACTCTAAGCCACCTGCATGCTCTGAATTTTTTGTTGTGGCTTGCCGCGCTGAGTGATTTTTCTGTTTTAGCGCGTTAATGCCGGGGTTTTTTTGGCTAACGAAAATGTCGCGCCTAAAGGCCTTCTTCCGCCCAGTTCGGCGGCTCGTCGATATTCTTGACGACCTTGGTCACGATATAGGTGAAGTATCGTTCGATGCCGAGTTCCTCCACCAGCAAGGAATCGATGAAGCGCTGATAGTGATCGATGTCGCGCGAAAGGACGTGCAGCACGTAATCCACGCCACCTCCCGTCGCATAGCACTGCGTGATTTCAGGTGCGGCGGCCACGCGGTCCTCGAAGCGCCGCATGTCCTGCGCGGTATGACGCGACAAACTCACCTCAACCACGATACGACTGCCCTTGAACGCCGCAGTCCAATCGATCTCCGCGCGATAGCCTTTCACCAGCCCGAGTTCTTCGAGCTTCCTCACGCGCTCCCACGCGGGCGAGATCGATAAATTCACTTCTTCAGCCAGGCGCGATTTCGTAATGCGGCCGTCCCGCGCGAGTATGCGCAGAATAGCGAGATCGTAGCGATCGATCTTGGCCAATCAGATCACCACCGGTATATCGCGCTCGACGACCTCGGCGATGACCGCCACCGTATCGCCCGGCTGCACGAGCCCTGAAAAATGCCGTGCCGCCAAAAGCCCCGCGCGTCTCGCGCGATATTCCACGGGCGCCGCGCCCGTGCGCACGACATCGTGAACGCGCGCGATCACATCGCCTGCCTGCACACTATCGCCGAGATCGCGGCACATTTCGAGCAGGCCCTCATGCTCGCTCGTCGTATAGCAATCGCTGCCGGGCATGTCGAGCAGCGTGGTGGTTTGCGTCTTGCCATTTGAAACATTCGAAGCATCCGAAGACGGCTTTTCGATGATGCCTGCATGCGCGAGAAAGCCACTCACGCCGCGTTCCGCTATGGCGACGCTCCTTGCAGTCGAAGATCCTCCTCCACCGAGCTCGGTCGATACGAATACCTTGCCTGCTTCTTCTGCCGCGCTGTCATAAAGCCCGACGCTATCGAGTTCCAGCATGCGCATGGAATACGGCGCCCCGAATGCGCGCATGGCCGCTTCGCAACGGGCCTGTTGGGTGGCGTCGTTCAAGACATGAATCGCGGCGAAGGGAAGAAAGTCCAGCGTGCGTCCGCCCGCATGAATGTCGAGCACATAATCGGACAGCGGCAGGAGATGACGCTGGAAGTAATCCGCGATCTTTTCCGTGACGGTGCCATCCGACTTGCCGGGAAAGCTGCGGTTGAGGTTACCGGAATCGATTGGCGATGTGCGCGAAGCCGCCTTGAAGGCCGGGTAATTCATGAATGGCACGACGATCACGCGCCCGTTCACGGCACCGCTTTTGAGCGTCGAGGCGAGCTTCGATAAAGCGATCGGCCCTTCATATTCATCGCCGTGATTGCCGCCCGTGAGCAAGGCCGTGGGTCCGTCGCCGCGCTTGATGACGGTGATCGGAATCATCACCGCGCCCCATGCCGATTCGTTGCGCGAATGCGGCAGTTTGAGGAAACCGTGTTGCTCGCCATCGGCGTCGAAGTCCACGGTGGGGCTGATCGGTGACGCGCGCATCGTGCTACTCCTTCACGAACAGTTTGCGGGGCGTGGTGCAGAACGTTTCGACGCCCGTCTCGGTGATAAGGATGCTTTCCGTGATTTCAAGGCCCCAGTCGTCGAGCCACAGGCCCGGCATGAAATGAAACGTCATGCCGGGTTCGAGGACTGTCTTGTCTCCCGGACGCAGACTCATGGTGCGTTCGCCCCAATCCGGCGGATAACTCGCGCCGATCGGATAGCCGCAACGGCTGTCCTTCTCGATGCCCGATTTGCGCAGTACCCCGAAGAAAGCGTTGGCGATATCTTCGGTCTTGTTGCCCGGCTTTGCTGCCGCAAGCCCTGCTTCGATTCCTTCGATGACGGCCTTTTCCGCATCGATGAAATGTCGTGGCGGCTTGCCGAGATAGACCGTGCGCGATTGCGGGCAGTGATAGCGCCTGAAGCATCCCGCGATCTCGAAGAACGTGCCCGCGTTCGCGGTGAAAGTCGCATCGTCCCACGTAAGATGCGGCGCGGCGGCATCGGAACCGGTTGGCAAGAGCGGCACGATGGCCGGATAGTCGCCGCCATGTCCTTCGATCCCGGTCACGCCCGCTTCATAGATATGCGCGACGAGATCGCATTTCCGCATGCCGGGCTCGACATGCTCCAAAATTCGCGCATGCATTTTCTCGACGATGCGTGCAGCCACCCGCATGTATTCGATCTCGCGCGGCGATTTGATCGCACGCTGCCAGTTGACGAGCGCGGTGGCATCGACGAATTTCACGTGCGGCAGATGCTCGGCGAGCGACGCGTAGGCTTTCGCGCTGAAGTAGTAATTGTCCATCTCCACGCCGATGCGCATGCGGTCCCAGCCACGCGCCGCGATAACCTCGACCGATAGAAAGTCCATCGGATGACGCACCTGAGACTGCACATAATGATCTGGATACCCAACTATGTTGTCGTGCGCCATGAACGCCGTGCGTTTCGCGCCGTTGGCATCCTGACCGCGACCGAACCAGACCGGCTCGCCGTCCATCGCGAGCAGCACGCATTGATGCACGTAGAAGGACCAGCCATCGTAGCCCGTCAGCCAGTTCATGTTGGTCGGATCGGTCACGATCAAAAGATCGATGCCCGCTTTCGCCATCGCGCGCCGTGTCTTTGCAATGCGCGCATCGTATTCGCCCCGCTCGAACGACAGACGCGGCACGATCGGATTGCCTTCACCTTGTTGCTTCATTTCCAACATCGTCTCCTCTTTCATGCGGTCGCGTCGTTGTGAAATACAAATCCTGCATGCGCCTGTCTCGCGCGCGTCAGAGCCAGTGTCGCGATGGCGGTATCCTGCGCGCCAGTGCCGGTCAGATCGCATAGCGTGATGTCGTCATCGCTCGTGCGGCCCGGCCTTTGTCGCGCGATGACTTGTCCGAGTTCGGCAAACGATGCATCGGCCTTCACCACGCCAGCCGCTATAGCATGATGCAATTCGCCGAGCGTGCGCGTCTGCTGCATGCGGTCGCAGACATAGCGCGCCACCTCGAATACGTCGGGCGCGATCTCGTTCTTGTGCTCGGCGTCCGAACCCATCGCAGTGATATGCAGACCCGGATGCAGATCGGATGCATGAATCAAGGGCTCACGACTCGGCGTCGTGGTGATGGCGATATCGGCTCCCTTAATGGCATCGCGCACGTTGCTCGCCACGTTGCATGGAAGGTCTTCGGTTGCTTCGCATTCTTGAGCAAATCGTCTGGCACGGTCGCTGTCGCGCGCCCATAGGGTCACGTGCTCGATATGGCGCACGCGGCGCAATGCCTTGAGTTGCAGACGCGCCTGCTCTCCCGCGCCGATCAACGCCACCCGTTTGGCATCCTCACGGGCAAGCCAGCGCGCGGCGACCGCGCCCGCCGCCGCCGTGCGCACCGCCGTGAGATAACCGTTGTCCAGCAATACCGCTTCGGTCAGCCCGGTACGCGCGCAAAGCACGAGCATCAAGCCATTCAGGCTGGGAAGTCCGTGCGACGGATTGTTGAAGAAGCCCGGGCTTATTTTGATCGCAAAACTGGAAAACCCCGGCAAATAAGCGGTTTTCACGTCGACTTCGCCTGCATGCTCAGGAATGTCCAGACGCAGGATCGGCGGCATGGCAACCGCTTCCGTGGCCAGCGAACGGAACGCGGCTTCCACTTGCGCGATGGCATCGCTATCGAGCGGCACGAGCTCACGCAATTCCCTGAGTCCCAACAACACGGTCGATGACATGAGTTCAGGCTCCGACAATGCGGCGATGCGCATCGATATCGATATTGCAACCGCTGACCACGATCACGACCGGGCCCGCGGAACGAATGGCGCCATCGAGTAAAGCCGCCATGCCGACCGCCGCGGCGCCTTCCACCACGAGCCGCTCCTCTCGATACGCGTGGACAATGCCGCGCGCAATGGATGCCTCATCGAGCAACACGAGGTCATCGATCAGATCGCGCGTCATGTGGAAGGTGTACTGATTATTCAATCCAATGCCGCCGCCCAGAGAATCGGCAAGCGTTTCGATTTCATCGGTCAATACCGGTTTGCCTTCTGCAAGGCTCGCATGCATGGCCGCGCCGCGCGCCATGGAAACGCCGATCATCTTCATGCCCGGCTCGATGCTCTTAGCCGCGAAGGCAATTCCGCTAAAGAGACCGCCGCCCGACAAGGGCACGACGAGCGTCGCGGCATCGGGCAAGGCCTCCATGATTTCAAGGCCAATGGTGGCCTGTCCCGCGATCACGCGCGCATCGTCGAACGGCGGGACATAGACGTAGCCTTCTTCGCGGACCAGTCTTTGCGCTTCGATCTGCGCGTCGTCCTGACTCTTTCCTTTAATGACGATGCGCGCACCGAGTGCCGCCACGGCATCGACCTTGTTTCGCGGCACGAGCGAGGACATGCACACCGCAGCTTCGACGTTGAGCGCGCTCGCCGCATGCGCCACGGCGCGTCCATGATTGCCCGTCGATGCGGTCGCCACACGCGTGCAGCCTTTTTCAGCGAGCAGCGCGAGTGCGTTGACCGCGCCGCGCAACTTGAAACTGCCTGTGGGTTGAAGCGTTTCGAGCTTGAGATGGACCGGTACGCCTGCCGCTTTCGTCAAGGCCATCGATTGCACGAGCGGCGTGACGAGCGCGCGCCCTGCGATGCGCTGGCGTGCGCGATAAACATCGGCGAGCGTGATGACGGGCATGAGGACAGACATAAGCGCCGGCAGTGTCGAGTGACGATGCGCCTTAGTCTAATGTTCTAAAAATCGATATTGAATTGTCCTAGTTCATTTGCTCGCGGCCTTGGATTCAATTGAAGTCATGCACGTGCGGATACTGGCCGAATACTTCGCGCATGGTCGCAATGGCCGCGCGGAACGTGCCCTCACCCACTTCGGCGCCCACGCACAAGCGCACGGCATTGGGTCTTATCGCGCCACGCACGAGAAAGGGATCGGGCGACGTGACAGCGATATTGCGATTGCGCAATTCGCGCGTGATGCGCTCCGCTTCCCATTCGTCCGGAACGCGCAGCCATGCCGACAATGCGTTCGGATGGCTGCCCAGCACATATTCGCCGAGCAGTTCGCGCACCACACTCTGACGCATTGCCAGCCGTTCACGTTGAATCTGCACGAGACGTTGCGCGGTGCCATCCATGATCCAGCGCGCGGTCACTTCCGCGATTGGCGATGTGGCCATCCAGCAACTCACACGCAGCACGCTTTCCGCGCGCAAGGCAAGCCGGCGCGGCACTGTCATGAAGCCCGTGCGAAGGCCGCTCAGCACCGATTTGGTCATGCTGGTGCAATAGAACGCGAGTTCGGGAATCAGACTCGATATGGGCGTCTGCGCGCGGGCGGGGAGCGCACCGTAGACATCGTCCTCGATCACATAGACGCCATAGCGCTCGGCAATGCGTGCAATGGCGCGACGCCGTGAATCCGGCATCAGCGCGACCGTCGGATTGTTGAGCGTCGGCGTGCATACCAGTGCGCTGACACGCTCGCTATCGCACATCTCCTCGAAATGTTCGGGACGTATGCCGTATTCGTCGATCTCCAGACCTTTGAGCGTGAAGCCGAGCACGTTCGCGGAACCGATCACGCCATGATCCGTGAGGCTTTCGCACAGCACGGTATCGCCCGGACCGACGATGGAGGCCAGCGCCAGGAAGATGCTGTGCGCGACGCCATTCGTGACGAGCAGCGTGTCCACGCTTGCGGGCATGTTGAGCGTGGCGAGCCAGTCGACACCCGCCTGACGGTGACTATCGAAACCGGCAATGGGCCTGAAGGCGCGAATCCATGGCTGATCCTCGATGGTCGAGAGCGTGGCGCAGATGCGCCGCCACATCACGTCGTGCTCCGGCGTATGCACGATTCGCGCAATCGAGAAATCGATCACCGAGCGCTCTGCCGTGTCGAGCATGTAACTGGACATGGTTTCCGTCACGCGCGCCGCGACGAAGCTGCCGCGCCCTACTTCGCAACGAATCAGGCCTTGGCGTTCAAGTTCCTTGTAAGCATTAGTCACCGTTTGCACGCTGATTTCGAGTTCGGTGGCGACATCGCGCTGAGGCGGCAGGCGCGCACCCGACGCCAGCGCGCCGCTTTCTATATCGGCGGCCATGACCTTGACGAGCCGTTTGTATTTCGACCGTATGCCCTGAACCGTGCGCACCGCGTCGCGCCATCTTTCGTTCAATGACTTCCCCTTTTATCGCGTTCTGCCCGATGGTCGCCCAATTCGGTGCATGAAAATAATTGTCCTAGAGCAATCGGAACAAAAATTATGGCTCTGTATTCTGCGCTCGTGGAAGCAGGAGCGCCGAATGAATGCCCTGTGGTCAGGCATTTGTCGCATTCCCGGCCGTGCTGCTATTCGATAAACGCACCGATCACCTACGAAGCGAGAAACGTATGAAGACAAAACGGGCTTTTGGAACGCTCATGACGGCATGCCTCGCGGCAGCGGTGGCATTCTGCGCAATCGGCACGAACGCAAGGGCGGAAACCACGCTGCAACGCATTCAGCGCACAGGCGAAGTGCGCATTGGCTATGCCAACGAGACACCTTTCGCCTATACGACGCCCGACGGCACCGTGACCGGCGAATCGCCGGAGATCGCCAAGAAAGTCTTTGCAAAGTTAGGTGTGAAGAAGGTCGATGCAGTGCTGACAGAATGGGGCGCACTCATTCCCGGCCTCAAGGCGGGCCGCTTCGATGTGATCGCCGCAGGCATGTACATCACGCCCGAGCGCTGCAAGCAAGTCGCCTTCGCCGACCCGCAATATCAGATTCCCGACACGCTGCTGACGATGAAGGACAATCCCAGGAACCTGCATAGTTATGCGGATGTCGCGAAGCAACCCGACACGAAACTGGCCGTCATGGCGGGCACCGCCGAGCTCGGCTATGCGCGCGCCGCGGGCATCAAGGACGATCAGATCCTGCAAGTACCGGACACGACCGCGCAATTACAGGCGGTGCGCGCGCGCCGCGCCGACGCCGCCGTGGGCACCGCGCTCACCATGAAGGGTCTTGCCGGCAAGGGTGGTCCGCAAGTGGAAGCCATTGATAAGTTCAACGACGATCCCAAGCACACGGGCTATGGCGCGCTTGCATTCCGTTCCGAAGATACGGATTTGCGCGATGCCGTGAACAAAGAACTCCACGCATGGCTCGGCACCGAAGACCATATCAAGACTGTCGGACCGTTTGGTTTCGACAAATCGAATCTAACGGACAAGAAAGCGCCGGAATTGTGTAACGGCTAGGCATTTTCTTTAAGCATTCATCTCTTAGCGAGTGACTGTCATGAGCGATCTGCATGAGCTTTTGCCTCTCATGTTCAAGGGCACGCTTGTCACGATAGAGATTGCCTCATTCAGCATCGTGCTGGCGATCCTCATGGCGAGCCTGGCGACCGCTTTGCGCGCGGCACCATTCCTTCTCGTGCGCTGGTTCGGCAACGCTTACGTGGAGATTTTTCGCGGCACCTCGCTGCTCGTGCAATTGTTCTGGCTGTTCTTCGTATTGCCATTGCCGCCCTTCAATCTGCAATTGACGCCGTTCACGGTTGCCATCGTCGGACTCGGGTTGCATTACGGCGCTTACGGCTCGGAAATCCTGCGTGGTGCGCTGCGCTCGGTGCCCGGCGGCCAGTACGAAGCCGCCCTCGCCCTGAACATGCCGGCATGGGCGCGTTTGCGACGCATCGTGCTGCCACAAGCCATGATCAATGCATTGCCGCCGGCGACCAACCTGATGATCGAATTGCTCAAGGGCACTTCGCTCGTCTCGCTCATCACGTTGTCCGATCTTACTTTTCGCGCGCGCCAACTCGACGAGGCGACCTTCAAGACCGCTGAGATTTTCGCGCTGACCCTGCTGTTTTATTTCGTTCTCGCACAGATCATCGTGAGCGTGATGCGTTATTTCGAGCGACGTGTAAGCGGTCATGTCGCCGTGCGTCGCACTTTGCCGAGGGCTGCATCATGAGTTCCGCAGGCCAGTTATTCGATGTCAGATACGCATTGCAAATCCTGCCTGAACTCGCGCATGCGGCCATCTATACGATTGGCATCACACTGATTGGGTTTGCCATCGCGCTGATCTTAGGGCTCGTCCTTGCGATTTTACGACGCAGCGACTTCGCCCCTGTCGCCAGGAGCACTGGATTTTTTATCGAATTCATTCGCAGCACGCCGCTTCTCATACAGGTCTACGTGCTGTTTTATGTCGCGCCGCTTTACGGCCTGACCATGTCGGCGCTGACCGCGGGTACTATCGGTATCGCGGTGCATTATGCGTGTTATGTGTCCGAGGTGTACCGCGCGGGACTGAACGGCGTCGCACGCGGTCAATGGGAAGCGTCCAGCGCGTTGTCGCTTTCGCCATGGCGCACTTACACCGGCGTGATTCTGCCGCAAGCGATTCGTCCGGTGATTCCCGCGCTCGGCAATTATCTGGTCGCGATGTTCAAGGACACGCCCGTGCTCTCCGCGATCACCGTCGTCGAATTAATGCAGCAGGCAAAAAATATTGGTTCGGAGACCTTCCGGTATCTGGAACCGATCACGATGACGGGCGTGTTCTTCCTCATTATCAGCGTGACCTTCGCTTCGGGCGTGCGGCATCTCGAACGACGCGTGAGGCTGCCGTGAAAGGCGCGAATCACGTGGCAAATCATTCCACCCCGGCGGATGGCGCATAGACATGCAACTCACGGAGCAGCAGATGAAACGAGACCTCGATCCCGTGCTCGGCGCCACCGCCGAAGCACGAGCCGATATGCCCATCGTGCGCTTTCGCAACGTCACCAAGCGGTACGGCGCGCTGACCGTGCTGGACGGACTCGACCTCGATATTGCCCGCAACGAGAAAGTTGCGATCATCGGGCCAAGTGGGTCTGGCAAGTCCACGCTGCTGCGCGTGCTCATGACGCTGGACCCGTTGAGCGATGGCGTCATCGAAGTGGATGGCGAAGCGCTGACGCACGAACTACATGGCGGCAAACTCGTGCCGGCGTCGCCGCGCCATGTTCGGCGGGTGCGCGGCAAGATCGGCATGGTGTTTCAGAGCTTCAATCTTTTCCCGCATATGACGGCACTTGCAAATGTGATCGAAGCGCCGACGAGCGTGTTGGGTCTCTCCAGAAAAGAAGCGAACGAACGCGCGCGAGAACTTTTGTCGATGGTGGGATTGGCAGAAAAATGCAATCACTATCCTTCGCAATTGTCCGGCGGACAACAGCAGCGCGTGGCCATTGCGCGCGCACTCGCCATGCGCCCCAAGATCATGCTGTTCGACGAAGTGACTTCCGCGCTCGATCCTGAACTCTGTGGCGAGGTATTGACCGTGATTCGCCGCCTGGGCGAGGAGCACAATCTGACCATGCTGATGGTGACGCATCAAATGGGTTTCGCACGGGAATTCGCAGACCGTGTCTGCTTTTTCTCGGAGGGAAAGATCATCGAGCAAGCGCCGCCACAACAACTGTTCACTGCGCCGCAACATGAACGCACGCGTCAGTTCCTTAGAGCGGTGACCGACGCGCTTTGAGTTTCGGCCCATAAATTGCTCTCCGCTTGTGCCTAGCATGTGCCAGGCATTGGAGAGCCGCGATGTCCCCTGATATGCAAAAAGCCGCGCGTCTGGACGATCTGTCCATCGAACGCGGCGTGCGCGTTTGCCTTAAAGAAGGCGATAAGGAAATTCCTGTCCTGCTCGTGCGTGACGGCGGCACGGCCCATGCCTATACCGCCGATTGTCCGCACGCAGGCGCACCGCTTGAAGAAGGCGCAATCTGCAACGGGCGGATCGTTTGTCCTTGGCATAAGGGCACTTTCGAGCTCAAGGACGGTAGCCTCGTTGAGCCGCCAGCGCTCAAAGGCCTCATGCGTTATCCCGTGACCATCGAGAATGGCGATGTATTCGTATCTTTGCAGCCTGAAGAATCGCCCGCGCCCACCGCCGTTCAATCCGATAAAACAATGCTGATCGCAGGCGCGGGCGCGGCGGGCGCCGCTGCATGCGCGGCATTGAGAGAAGCGGGATTCAGCGGCCGAATCGTATTGGCCGGGCACGACGCTCCCATGCCCTACGATCGCACTGCACTCAGTAAGTTTGTGATAGCGGGCGACATGGCCGTCGATGAAGTTCCGCCTTTGCTCAACGCCGGCTTTCTTGAAGAGCACAACATCGAACGCATCGAATCCAATGTCATGCAACTCGATGTCACCAACAAGCACGCCGAATTCATTAACGATGCAAGCGTGGAATATGATGAAGCGCTGATCTGCACGGGCGGCATTCCCAAGCCGCTGACCATGCCCGGTGCGAATCTCGCCCATATTCATTTGTTGCGTCAGCGTGACGATGCACGCGCCATTCTCGACACCCTGAACTCTTTGCGTGAAGGTGCGCGAGCCGTGATCGTCGGCGCGAGTTTCATCGGGCTCGAAGTGGCTTCATGCCTGAGAAAGCGCAAGCTGGACGTATCCGTTGTAGCGCCGGGAAGAGTACCGTTTGAAAAGCAGTTCGGCGCGCGTCTGGGCAGCATGTTCAAAACACTCCACGAGCAAAACGGCGTGACATTTCATATGAATGCGCAGGTCAGTGCGTTTCGTGGCGGCAATGCAGTACGCGAAGTCGTGCTTGATTCGGGCGAGCGCCTTCTGGCCGATATCGTCATTGCGGGCACAGGCGTTCAGCCTGCAACAGCATTCCTTGATGGCGTCGCATTGGATAAAGACGGCGGCGTGCCAGTAGATTCAGCCATGCGCGCAGCACCGAATCTCTATGCGGCAGGCGATGTCGCGCGCTTTCCGCTGCCGCGCGCGGACGAATCGCCACGCATAGAACATTGGCGAGTCGCGCAACAGCAGGCGCGCATTGCCGCTTTCAACATGGCGGGTTTCGACCGCGCTTATGAAGGCGTTCCGTATTTCTGGACCTTTCATTACGACAAGACCTTCGAATATCTCGGTCACGCGAGCGAAATGGATCAGGTGGAAATAGACGGCGATCTCGACCAGCAAGCGTTTATCGCCTATTTGCTCAAGGATGGCAAAGTGCGTGGCGTGGTGGCATGTGAACATCAAACGGCAACGTGCAGGCTCGCGGAAGCCATGCGCAAAACATTGACGCTGGAGCAGGCGCGCCACATTGCGGGTGAATGAATCATGGCGACGACACAAGAGCCCGGCGATGGCCGTACCGTTGTCGCGACTTATCACCCTTCGTATGTACTGCGTGCGCCCGACCCCGAAACGCGCGATTCGGCCTACCGTGCAATCGTCGACGCCTTGCGGGAAGCATATCGGTTGGTCGAGCGTCAGCCCTGACAAGGAATCCTCATGACTGCAAGCTCAAGGACCAGCAAGGCTCGCAAGCCACACAAAGGGAAAAGCGGCAGCACGCGCCAGAAGCACGCACTGGCTAGTCGTCGTAAAAAATCTTCGGGTACGTCGAAGCGTTGGTCGCATCACGTCATGGAAACGAGCGACGCAATGGATATTGAAAACGATATCTTCAAGACGGGTAGCGCGGACGAAATAGCGCAGTCTCTCAAGCATTCTTCTACACAGAGCACTCGCCGCAAAGCCTCGCCGTTTCAATCGGCCATGTCGATGCTGAATTTCTATATCAACCGGGCTGGAAAGAATTTGCCAAAGTCGCGGCGCAGCGCGTTGGAACAGGCCAAGAAGCGGCTTAGGGAAGCGTTCGGCCGTAAGCCTTGAGTCATCGCGCAAGATGCGCGGACTAATAAGAAAAGCCCGCGCATCGCTACGAGACTCAAACGTTATCAGGGCTGACGTTGTCCGCCTTTATGCTCCGGCTGAGATTGATTCTGCTGCCGTTGACCTGACTGCTGATCCTGCTGCGGTTGCCCCGGTGACCGCTCCTGCTGCCCGGGCTGCCTTTGGGTTTGATTCTGATTCTTCTGGTCCGGCGTTTGTTGACTGCCCGGTTGATTTTGATTTCCGCTCATGCTGCCTCCTGTTTGAGCCGTCATGCCGCCGTGGCGGCAGACGAGCCTTGCTACAAAAGAAACGACATGCGGTTGGAGCCGCGATCTATTCTTAGCATCAGTCGTACCAAAGCGCCAAAGCCTTGAATCGATGCGGCTTGAAAAAGATGCTGACTGAAATACACGATTTGTAGGAGTGACCAGGGAATGCCAATTGCTATTATTTGAAATCAATGCCTAGCATGGGGCACCGTTTGAACTCAAAGCAAATCGCAATGTTGCTGGTGGCGCCGCTCCTGGCGCTTAGCGCAGTGACAAAGGCACAAGATTACGCGCCCGGCTTCGGCCCCGATCCGTCGCTTCCCGCGCCGCACCATTCGCTCTTGCCCACGGTCAACATCGCACCTGCCAAGCCGTGGGCGGAAGGACAGCAGCCAATATCGCCCGCAGGCTTCTTTGTCACGGCGTTCGCCGCCGGACTCGATCATCCGCGCTGGATCACGACCTTGCCAAACGGCGACGTACTGGTGGCGGAGAGCAACGCGCCCGCGCAGCACGATGAAAACGCCGGCATAAAAGGCATGGTGATGAAGAAAGTGCAGAAGCGTGCAGGTGCATCCGTGCCCAGTCCTGACCGCATTATTTTGTTGCGCGATGCAAACGGCGACGGCATCGCGGAAACGCGCACGGTCTTCATCGACAAGCTGCATTCGCCATTCGGCATGGCGCTCGTAGGCGACGATCTCTATATCGCCGATACCGATGCCATCCTGCGCTTCAAGTATCGAAGCGGCGACACGCAAATCACCGGGCCCGGCGAAAAGTTCATGGATTTGCCGGCCGGGCCGATCAATCATCACTGGACCAAGAATCTCATTGCCAGCCCGGACGGAACGAAACTCTATGTGACGATCGGCTCCAACAGCAATGCGGCGGAAAATGGCATCGACGCTGAGAATGGGCGCGCCGCCATCATGGAAGTGGATATTGCATCGAAACAAGCACGCTTGTTTGCCACGGGTTTGCGCAATCCCAATGGCATGTCATGGCAACCTCAAAGCGGTGAGCTTTGGACCGTGGTGAATGAGCGCGATGAACTGGGAAACGATCTCGTGCCCGACTACATGACATCGGTCAAGGACGGTGCATTCTATGGCTGGCCCTATAGCTATTACGGCCAGCACGTGGACGAACGCGTCAAGCCGCAGCGCGACGATCTCGTTCAATCCGCCATTGCGCCGGACTATGCGTTGGGCGGACACACGGCATCGCTGGGATTGACCTTTTACGATGCCCGCGCTTTTCCGCAACACTATTGGAATGGTGCGTTCATTGGCCAGCATGGTTCGTGGAACCGAAAGCCGCGAAGCGGTTATAAGGTCGTGTTCGTGCCGTTTGTCGATGGCAAACCTTCAGGACCGCCCGAAGATATTTTGACCGGTTTTCTCTCGGCCGATGGCCATGCACTCGGCCGGCCTGTTGGCGTGGCCGTGGATCATCACGGCGCGCTGCTCGTCGCCGACGATGTAGGCAACGCGATCTGGCGCGTGGCGCCCGCCGCCAAATAAATGGCTGCACGCAAACCCAACGCGCAAGCACGGCCGCCTTCGCTTTTCGCGCTCGCGGAAAAACAGCTTGTCGGGCTCTACGATGCAGGGGTGCTCTCGCCTGCCGTGCTGCATCATGTGGTTGCCGCTTATGCGGATAGCGGCATCGACTGGAGCGAGGCCGGCAGCTTGCGCACCGTCGATAAGCGCACCGTGCAGGAAGTGGTGGTGCTCATCATGATGCCGGGTCGCGCCTTGCGTTCGGCTCAAAAAGATTTTATTTCGGTGGTCGAACATCTCGCGGGCAAGAATGCTCCTGTTCAGGATGGCGAAGCATCTGATCGAACATCTGACGAAGCCGAAGACGAAGACGAAGACGACGATGCCTTGCTCACGCAACTCGGCGGCGGCAAGAAACGCGCGCCTGTCAAGCGAGCCGCGCAACGTGAGACGAAGCCTGCGGGCTTCAATCCACTGCTCGGTGCGCGTGCGGTCGCCAAACGATGATTCAATGCGGCACGCCCGGTGCAAGCAATTCCAGAAGATCGTCCATGTTGAAGGGCTTGGCCAGTATCGGCACGTGCAGATGCGTCGCGCGCTCCAGTTCATCGGCATAACCGGTCATCAACACGAGTTTTTGCGAAGGCAGCCGCCGCGTGATTTCTTCGGCCAGATCGATTCCACTCATGCGACCGGGCATCTGCACGTCGGATAGCACCAGGTCGAAGCTATAGCCTTCTCCCAGCAGCGCGAACGCTGCATCCGCGCTGATCTCGTGATGCACCGTGCAGCCGAATACTTCGAGCACGGCGTTGATGCCCGCCGCGACGTCCGCATTGTCTTCCACCAGCAATACAGTCAAGCCGCGCAGCGGATGTTCGTCGTCGGCATGCTCGGTCACGCGTTCGCGCGCGGGCCGGGCCGTGCCTGCCTCGGCGACGACAGGCGCGGGCGGCGAAGGCGGCGGCGGCGCCGGGTCGGCACAGACCTGACCGTGATGACGAGGCAGATAAAGACGTACCGTGGTGCCCGCGCCCGGCACGCTCGTGATGCGTGCGGTGCCGCCAGCCTGATCGCATGCCGACATGACCTGCGCAAGTCCGAGTCCCGTTCCCGCGCCGCGCTCCTTCGTGGTGAACAACGGTTCGAACGCACGTCTGCGCACGGACTCGTTCATGCCCTCGCCGTTATCGGTGATGGAGATAAGCACGTATTCGCCATCGGGTATATCGGTTTCATTGCCCCGCACGCGCGCGTTCTGACAGCGAATGACGATGCGCCCGCCATGCGGCATGGCCTCCTGCGCATTCACGGCGACGTTGACGACCGCCAGTTCGAGTTCCACCGGATCGGCCATCACGCGCCATACATCGGGTGACATTTCAACTGTTACGGACACCGATGGATGCAGCGCGCCCTTCACGATCTCCAGCACGCTCTTGAGCCACGCGGCGGGATCGATCACGCCCTGCTTGAGCGGATGCTTGCGCGTGACGCTCATCAACCGTCGCGCGAGCGATTCCGCGCCCGCCGTCGCGCGCTCGACGGCAAGCACCTCGTTCTCGACATCGTTGAATTGCTTGCGGCGCGCGAGCTCCATGTTCGAGCCGACGACCATCAGGAGATTGTTGAAGTCATGCGCGACGTTGGCGACCAGATTGCCGAGCGCACCCATGCGCCGCAATTGCCGGCTCGACGCCTCGATCGACAGGCGCGTGGCGACCTCCGCCTGCCAGCGCTCCCAGGCGGCCTGCTCCGCGCCCAGACGGCGAATGGAGAAAGCAATCAACAGCCAGACCGCGAAACACGGCAAAGCCGCGATCGCCGCGACCAGCATGAGATTCTCGCGCCAGTGCGTCATGACAACGGATGTGGCATAACCCGTCGCCACATAAAGCGGATAATCGCCGACGCGACGATAAGCCACGAGCCGTTCGACATGATCGATGGATGACACCAAGTCCATGTGACCGTAAAGCTCGTTGTTGCGGAAGGCATCGGTAAAAGGCGTATTGCTCGAGGTCTGCATGCCATCGGGGCTTGCCGGATAGCGCACCAGAATGCCGCCGTCTCGCCTGTATAGGCCAATGATGATCGCTTTGTCGCCTGCGGCAAGCTCGCGATAAAAGTCCGTGAAGTAATCGCGCTTGAGCGCAATCGACACGACCCCGAAAAATTGACCGCCATGACTGATGCGGCCCATCGTAGTGGTAAAAACATCCGCTTGCGAAACCTTGCCGCGCAATGGCAAGGAGAAATACGTCACGGGTGCGACCGCCTTGGCGGAAAGAAAATCGTCGCGGCCCGCAATTGATACGGACGGCGCGGGATAGTAACGGCTGCTCGTCAATAGCGTGCCATTTGCACCAAACACGGAAATGGCGGCAATTTGCGCAAGCGTGCCGCTCATGTCGTCAAGCGTGCGATGCAGCGCTTCCTGGCGGCCCGCTATGGCGGCATCGTCACTTTCGCCAAGCATATCGACGATGCGTGCTTCCAGTTGCTGATTCAGGTCCAATACCTTGAGCGCGTGTTCGTTGGCAACGCGCGTCAGACGTTCGGTCAGATCCTCAGCTTCGGCGTGGCGGCGTTCGTAGTCGTAATAACCATAAATGGCGAGACAGGCGATAGGAATAACGACCGATGCGGCAAGCACGAATAAAAGCACGCGCCGCGTCAACGCGAAATTGCGCGTAGGCAAAGGGAGATCGAATGTCGCGGTCTCTGTGGAGTTCAAGCGGCCCGCCTCCGAGGAATTCGACTGACATATCGTAACCGGGGAATGCACATTGGCATAGCGGGGATAACGACGCTTCTCGCCGCTTGCCTTTTTTAAAAACTCAAAAAACTTAAGCGCAATCGACGCGCCAAACTGTTAAGCATGATCGTTCGGTTTTCTCGCGAGTATGCTAAGCGTGCATGCACCGATTATGCAAACTCATTCATGCTTTCGACGTTTTCAAACCGGCGCGACGCCGGCCGCGTGCTCGCTGCTCATCTCACCGTTTATTCCGGACGGCAGGACGTCAGCGTGCTTGCGCTGCCGCGCGGCGGCGTGCCCGTGGCGTATGAAGTGGCGCTGGCGCTTCATGCGCCACTCGACGTGCTGATCGTGCGCAAGCTCGGCGTGCCTGCACAGCCGGAACTGGCCATGGGCGCAATCGCATCCGGCAATACGTGTTTTATCGACGAACGTATCGTCAATCATGCGAGCGTGTCGAAGGATGCGCTGAACGTCGTCATCGAACATGAACGCGCGGAACTTGCGCGGCGCGAACGGCTTTATCGCGGCACGGGTGCGCCGCTCGACGTGAACGGTCGCGTGGCCATTGTGATCGATGACGGCATGGCGACGGGCGCCACCATGAAGGCGGCTGCTTTGTCATTGCGTCGTCTGAATCCTGCGCGCATTGTCGCGGCGCTGCCGCTTGCGCCGATCCATGCGGAATCGCAAATCAAAGGACTCGTGGATGAATT
The DNA here is from genome assembly GCF_057612605.2 of Caballeronia sp. A2-2. Classification (NCBI taxonomy): domain Bacteria; kingdom Pseudomonadati; phylum Pseudomonadota; class Betaproteobacteria; order Burkholderiales; family Burkholderiaceae; genus Caballeronia; species Caballeronia sp. A2-2. The sequence goes on from NZ_CM172588.1 coordinate 1,009,054, forward strand.
CGTTTGCGCGATACGTCCACTCAATTTTTTCGGTGTCGGACAGTTTTATATGGACTTCGAACAAACGAGCGACGACGAAGTGCTATCGTTGCTGACGGCCGCGCGCTAGCGCGTCCAGGGCGCGTCCTGCTGCTGCGTTGCATACTTCGCGCGCGCGGCGTTCAGCACGGCGCGCTCGATCGCACCTTCATCCACCAGCGCCTTGAGCGCCGCGACGACGATTGCCACGCGATCCACCTCGAAGAATGCACGCAATGCCTGTCGCGTGTCGCTGCGCCCGAAGCCATCGGTGCCGAGCGTGACGTAACGATGCGGCACATAAGCACGAATCAGTTCGGGCACGGCACGCACGTAATCGCTTGCCGCAATGACGGGGCCGCGCGATGAAGCAAGCGCCCGAGTGACGAACGCATCTGGCGCGACATCGTCCACGCGCGAAAGACGCTCGCTGGCCGCGCCATCCCGATGTAATTCCGTATAGCTCGTCACGCTCCACACAGCGGCATCGATATTCCATTCATCCTTAAGCATGGCGCGCGCGGCAATGGCTTCGTTCAGAATCGCGCCGGAGCCGAACAATTGAACTCGCGCGGTTTCCGAATCGCCCTGAATCCGGTGTATACCGCGCAGAATGCCTTCGCGTGTCGCTGCATCCAATGCGTGATCCGGCGCGGACGGTTGCGCGTAATTCTCGTTGGTGACGGTCATGTAGTAAAACACGTCATGCTGACGCACGAGCATTTCCTGCATGCCTTCATCGACAATGGCGGCGACTTCATAAGCGAAAGCGGGATCATAAGCGCGGCAATTCGGAATAGTCGATGCCGCGAGATGACTCGTGCCATCCTGATGCTGCAAGCCCTCGCCGCCAAGCGTCGTGCGTCCCGCTGTCGCACCGATGAGAAAGCCGCGCGAACGTTGATCCGCCGCCGCGAAGATCAGGTCTCCGATACGCTGGAAGCCGAACATCGAATAATAGATATAGAACGGCAGCATCGGCAAGTCGTGCACGCTATAGGACGTCGCGGCGGCAATCCATGAAGAAATCGCGCCTGCTTCCGATATGCCTTCTTCGAGAATCTGCCCGGTGGTGTCTTCGCGGTAATAGAGCATCGAACCCATGTCCTCAGGTTCGTAGAGCTGGCCGAGCGGTGAATAGATACCCACTTGCCTGAAGAGATTAGCCATGCCGAACGTTCGCGCTTCGTCTGCGACCACGGGCACGACGCGCTTGCCGATTTCAGCGTCCTTGAGCAAGCTGCCGAGCATGCGCACGAACGCCATGGTCGTGGACATTTCCTTACCCGATGCTTCGAGCGCGAATTGCCCCCAGCTTTTCATCGAAGGCGGTTTGAGCGCGTGTGACGCATGCGCGCGGCGGCGCGGCAGATAGCCGCCCAAAGCCTTGCGCCTTTCGTGCAAATAGCGCATTTCAGGCGTGTTATCGGCAGGCTTATAAAACTTCACCTGTTCGACATCCTCATCCGACAGCGGCAAGCGGAAGCGATCACGAAAGGCCTTGAGATCATCCAGATCGAGCTTCTTTTGCTGATGCGTCGTCATGCGGCCCTGCCCTGACGTGCCCATGCCAAAACCTTTCATGGTCTTGGCGAGAATGACAGTAGGCTGGTCCTTGTGCGCGAGCGCCCTGGCGTAAGCGGCATGCAGCTTCTTGACATCGTGGCCGCCGCGACGCAAGCGGTCGATATCTTCATCCGAGAGATGCGAGGCAAGCGCGGCCAGTTCGGGATTCTGACCAAAGAAACGTTCGCGGTTATAGCGTCCGTCGTTAGCGGAAAAGGTCTGAAACTGACCATCGACGGTATGCGCGAAGGCGCGCAATAAAGCACCGGTTCGATCGCGAGCAAACAGCGCATCCCAATCCGAACCCCACAGCACTTTAATGACATTCCATCCCGCGCCCGTGAATTGCGCTTCGAGTTCATCGACAATGCGGCCATTGCTTCGCACCGGCCCGTCGAGCCGCTGCAAGTTGCAGTTGATGACGAACACCAGATTGTCGAGTTGCTCACGTGCCGCAAGCGACAACGCGCCAATCGATTCCGGCTCGTCCATTTCGCCGTCGCCGAAGAAGCCCCACACTTTACGGCCCGCGGTCTGCAACAAGCCGCGATTCTGCAAATAGCGCATGAAACGCGCTTGATAAATCGAGTTGATCGGACCAATGCCCATCGAGCCCGTCGGAAACTGCCAGAAGTCCGGCATGAGCCACGGATGCGGATACGAACACAGACCCGGCCCGGCTATTTCGCGCCGATAGTGCCGCAAGTGGGCTTCATCGAGAAAGCCTTCAAGAAAGGCGCGCGCATACACACCAGGCGAAGAATGCGGCTGGAAATAGACGAGATCGCCGCCGTGCGTGTCATCGGCTGCGCGAAAGAAATGATTGAAGCCGACTTCAAAGAGATCCGCTGCCGAGGCATAGCTGGCGATATGTCCGCCCAGTTCGCCATAAGCGCGATTGGCGCGCACGACCATGGCCAACGCATTCCAGCGCAATACCGCCGCCAGCTTTTCTTCGATATCCAGATTGCCGGGATAAGGCGGCTGAAGCGTCACGGGAATGGTATTGGCATAAGGCGTTGCTCGCGCGCGCGCCGATTCCACGCCGACCGACAAGGCATGTTCGGCAAGCCGGTCGAACAAATATTGCGCGCGCTCCTTGCCAACGTGCGCGACGACCGCATCCAATGCTTCGATCCATTCGGCAGTTTCGGCGGGGTCGATATCCTCGCGTCCTTTGGCAAGAGAGAGAATATGTTGCGTCCCGCTCGACAGGTCGGTCATGGCGCGGCTCCAAGTATTTTTCATGGGCAATGATGTTCAGCATATCCGTTGACCGACAGAATATGCGTCTCTTTTGGCTGGCGTTAAGCCGTTCTTTAGTGTATTTATTCTTCTAAAACGCCAATAAGAGGAGTCGTTTGACCATGTCATCGTCCAAGCAGCGGCTCGACCGCATCGACATCGGCATTCTGAATCAGCTCCAGCAGAACGCGCGCATCACCAATGCGGAACTGGCGCGCGCCGTGAATCTCTCGGCCACGCCTTGCTTCAATCGCGTGCGCGCGCTAGAAAAAGCCGGCCTCTTCAGGCAGCACGTTTCCTTGCTCAACCCTGAGGCTTTAGGCTTGAGCATCAACGTGTTCATTCAGGTCAGCCTGGAAAAGCAGGTGAAAGATGCGCTCGCCCGCTTCGAGCAGGCGATCAGCGAACGTCCCGAAGTCATGGAGTGCTATCTCATGACGGGTGACGCCGATTATCTTTTGCGCGTGGTCTTGCCGGATGTCGCCGCGCTCGAACGCTTCATTCTCGAACGACTCACGAAGTTGCCCGGCGTCGCCAACATTCGTTCGAGCTTCGCGCTCAAACAAGTGCGCTATAAGACCGCGCTGCCTTTGCCTGCCTCCGGCCTTACGCTTCCCGACACAGATGACGATCAAGCCGACTGGACCTGATCGTATGAACATTTCGGTCGATGCTGCCGCTTCCGAATGAACGCGTGAAGCGTTCGTGTAATTCTTGCGGTGATTCTTAGCTTCGCCTATAACTCGTCAAGCCACTCTAGTCGTTTTCCTTAAAGGAATTCCCTAAGCACGAGAGGCCGATATGAATCTCGATACCGTACGTGTATTCGTCATGACGCGCGGCGTGGACTTCGCGATCATGGTTGCCGGAGCCATTGCGTTATGGGTCATCGGGCGATGGCTGATCGGTCTGGTCACGGGCGCGCTGCGCAAACTGCTTTCGCGCAATGGCCGCGTCGATCCCACGCTCGCGCACTATCTCGGCTCGATCATCGGCGTGCTGCTGAATCTGCTTCTCGTACTCGCGGTCCTGCAGATTTTCGGCGTACAGACTACTTCGTTCGCGGCCTTGTTGGCAGGCCTCGGTCTCGCTATAGGCACCGCATGGGGCGGCTTGCTCGCGCATTTCGCGGCAGGCATTTTCATGCAGGTATTGCGCCCGTTCAAGGTTGGCGATTTCGTCACGGCAGGCGGCGTGACCGGCACCGTGACCGAGCTTGGCTTGTTCGGCACGACCATCACGACGCCCGACAATGTGGCCGCGATCATCGGCAACAACAAGATCTTTTCCGACACGATCTGGAATTTCAGTTTGCTGCCTCATCGCCGCGTCGAACTGACGGCGAAGATCGCCAATGGTGTCGATGTGCTCGACGCCATCGCGCGGCTCAAAGAGGCCGTGAGCAAGATACCGAACGTGGCGGACGTGCCCGCACCCGATGTCGAAGTGCTCTCGTTCACGCCGGAAGGACCGCTTTTGTGCGTGCGCCCTTATACGAAGACGAGCGATTACTGGCAGGTCTATTTCGACACCAACCGCGCGATCATCGAGACCTTCAGGCAAGCGGGCTATCCCACGCCGGAGACGCCTGTTGCACGGCGTGTCATCGGAGAAGTGCCGGCGTCCATTCCCTTGCGGGGCGATCAGGCCGCCTGAAAGCGCATTTCATTCGTGGGCGCACCGGCCAGACGTGAAGCCAGATGATCGATGAATGCACGCAAGCGCGGCGCTTCATGACGGCTCGGCGGCCATAGAATATGGAACGCGCCTTCGCGACTCAGATGTGCGCTTAACACCGCGCGCAACAAGCCGCTTTCCATCGCGCCGCGTGCAACGAAATCCGGCACATACGCAAGGCCTAATCCGGAAATGCAGGCCGCCAATACCGCTTCCATATCGTTGAAGGTCAGCGCGGCGTGCGGCTCGATGGCGAGCGTCTGATCGTCGTTTAGAAAGCGCCAGGGCTGCACGCGTCCATCGGATGGCGAACGAAAACGAATGCACGCATGCCCTTCGAGATCGACGGGCGTCAAAGGCTCGCCGTGTCCCGCGAAATAAGCGGGCGAACCCACGACCACCGGACCATATTGCGCGAGCGGCCGCGCAAGCAATTGGGAATCGGCCAGGCGTCCTGTGCGAATGACCGCATCGTAACCGTCTTGCGTGACATCGACCGGACGGTCGCTAAAGTCTATGTCCAAATCGATATCAGGAAATCGACGCCTGAACTCCGGCACATAAGGTAGCAAGAGCCGCGCGCCAAGCAATGGCGCGCTTATTCTTAGCCGCCCGCGCGGCGATGAGGTCGAATGAAAGAGTTCGCTCTCGGCATCTTCCAGATCCGCGAGAATGCGTTTGCAGCGCGCAAAGAAACGCGCGCCTTCATGCGTGAGACCGATGCGCCGCGTCGTGCGGTTGAGCAATTGCACGCCGAGTTTCGACTCCAGCCGCATCACGCTTTTTCCAACCGCCGATGCAGACAATCCAAGCGCGCGCCCCGCTGCCACGAAGCTGCCCGATTCCGCCGCGCGCACGAATGCCACCATGCCGGAAAGACTTTCGGTGGTCGGAGGACCATGATTGAATGAATTGCCGTTGCCGGGACCGGTCATCGTCGCATCTCGCATGAAAAGACGGCGCGTGTGTATCGCGCCATTCATGCAAGAACGGTTTCGAGGCGGATTTATTCCATGAGCCGCATCGATGTCATGCTGGCGTCATCGATTGAGTTCTTCATGAAGCGCAGCGTATTCCTGCGCAAGCTTGTGACGCGGTTCGAGATAAATCATCGGACGTGCATGCTGATGGCTCTCGCGAATCTTGACCGACAGCGACAGATGCGAATTGAGCACGGGCAAGTCCTCGCCGCGCAGTTCATCGACGAGTTGCTGCGGCAAGCTCGCGCGCGGCTGAAACTGATTGATGACGATGCCTTCCACGCTCAGTTCGGGATTGTGGTCATGGCGAATTTCCTGCACGTTCTCCAGCACCGAATAAAGCGCGCGGCGGGAAAAGTCATCGCAATCGAATGGAATGAGGCAGCGGTCCACTGCGATCAACGCGGAGCGCGTGAAGAAATTGAGCGCGGGCGGCGTGTCGATATAGACGGCGTCGTAATTCTTTAGGTTTTTCAGCGCGTCGCGCAGCTTATAGATTTTGTAGCGCGATTCCAGCTTGGCTTGCAACGAATCGAGATCGGGATGCGAAGGCACGATGTCAAGATTTTCGAACGGCGTCGAATGAACGAAAGAATCGAAATCCGGTTCGCGAAAGCTATAGCTCAAGGCGGTTTCGAAAAAAGTCGCCAGATTTGGCCGGGCGTCGCGCGCATCCGCGCCAAGCAAGTATTGGCTCGCATTGCCTTGCGGGTCGAGATCGATCACCAGCGTGCGCAGGCCGCGCGATGCACTCACGGCCGCGAGATTGCAGACGATGGTGGACTTGCCCACGCCACCCTTTTGATTGAAGACCACACGGCGCATCGGCTTGTTATCCTCGGATTCGAACGATCGTTTCAATGAACATGCAGCCGCTTTGGTCACGCAGCCATGTCGGCACATGATCTTAGCGCATCAGAATGTGGGAGATCGTGCCCCTTGCGGCAATGGGTCTTTGGCGCCGAGATTCGAAAGCGCAAGCGATGATACGCTTGAGTGCCTAAGCCTTTGCACGACGCTGCACGAATACACCATCAAGGAGGAGACATTTATGACAAGCATCACCCGGCTGTCCGTGCGCGATATTCGCTTTCCCACTTCGCGCTCTTTGGATGGCTCCGACGCGATGAACGCGGCGCCGGATTATTCCGCCGCTTACGTGATTCTCGAAACCGATACGGCCGGGCTCGCGGGCCATGGCTTGACGTTCACCATCGGACGCGGCACGGAAGTGGTCGTGGCGGCCGTGGAAGCGCTCGCGCATCTTGTCGTCGGCAAGAAAATCGAGGATATCGCGGCGGATATGGGCGCTTTCTGGCGCGGCATCACGTCCGATAGTCAATTGCGCTGGATCGGCCCAGACAAGGGCGCGATTCATCTTGCGACGGCGGCGGTGGTCAACGCGGTATGGGATCTGTGGGCCAAGTCGGAAAAGAAGCCGGTCTGGAAGCTGCTATCGGACATGAGCCCTGAAGAACTCGTGCGTTGCCTCGACTTCCGTTACGTGACGGATGCCATCACGCCATCCGAAGCGCTTGCGCTGCTCAAGCGCAATCAGGAGACGCGTGCGCAACGCGAGAAAGACATGCTCGAGCAAGGCTTTCCCGCTTACACGACATCGGCAGGTTGGCTCGGTTACGACGACGACAAGATTCGACGCCTCGCGCGTGAAGGCGTGGCGGAAGGCTGGACGCATTTCAAGCAGAAGGTCGGCGGCGATCTCGAAGAGGACGTGCGGCGCGCGCGCATTCTGCGTGAGGAAATCGGCCCGCACCGCAAGCTGATGATGGACGCGAATCAGGTTTGGGAAGTGGATCAGGCGATTGCGAACATGCGCCGTTTAGCAGAATTCAATCCGTGGTGGATAGAAGAACCAACGAGTCCTGATGACGTATTGGGGCACGCCGCCATTCGCAAACGCCTGGCACCGATGATCGGTGTCGCGACCGGCGAGCATTGCCAGAATCGCGTCATCTTCAAGCAATTGCTGCAAGCGGAAGCCATCGATTTTTGTCAGATCGATAGTTGCCGACTTGGTGGCCTGAATGAAGTCATCGTCGTGCTTTTGATGGCGGCGAAATTCGGCGTGCCGGTCTGTCCGCATGCGGGCGGAGTGGGATTGTGCGAGTACGTACAGCATATTTCATTGTTCGACTATATCTGCGTGTCGGCGTCGCTCGACAATCGCGTGCTCGAATATGTCGATCATCTGCACGAGCATTTTCTCGATCCGGTCGTTATTCGCAATGGGCGTTACATGCCGCCGCAAGCGCCGGGCTATAGCATCGAAATGCATGCGGCGTCGCTGGAGCGCTTCGAGTTCGGCAAGGGTGAAGCGTGGCGCTAAGACGATGAACGACCGACACGCCGTGCAGGCGCCTTCATGGCAGGCCATCGTCTCGCAAACGGAGGTCGCGCTGGCGTGCGGGGCGCTGCGCTCCTTCGCGACGGTGCCCGGTGTCATCGAAGATCACGGCGTGCGCTTTCTGGTGCGGCAAGCGGCGAATCTCGCGCGCAAGGAACAGGCGTCCAAATTCGCCGCGAAGTCCGCGGCGGATGCGGCGTCGGCATGGCGCGACCCGTTTTCGCCGTGCGAGCAGGCATTGCGTGTCGGGGATATCGGCGAGCATCATTTTCTATTGCTGAATAAGTTCAATGTGCTCGAGCATCATCTGCTGATCGTCACGACGGATTTCGAGCCGCAGGAATCGCTTTTGACCGAGAATGATTTTGCGGCGCTTCTTGCATGTCTTGAACAATTCGATGCGCTAGGCTTTTATAACGGCGGCGAAATTGCCGGGTCGAGTCAACCGCACAAGCACTTGCAAATGGTGCCGCTTCCGCTCGACGGTCACGTGCCGCCGATTGAACCGTTGATCGAAGCAGCACGGCAAGACACGCTCTTTAGCGTACCGCGCTTTCCCTTCGTTCACGCCGCCGTCTGGCTCGACGATAAGACTCCGCTCTCCGCTAAGGAAATGCACGAGCTTTATCGAGCGCTGTTAAATTCAATCGGCATTCAGGCGATGGATGTCATGGGCACGCCGCATCAGTCCGCGCCTTATAACCTGCTCGTTACGCGGCGCTGGATGCTTGCCGTGTCGCGCACGATGTCGCATGTCGAAGGCGTGGCGATCAATGCATTGGGCTTCGCGGGGTCGCTGTTCGTGCGCGACGATACGCAACGCGGCGTCATCGAAACGCTTGGACCGATGACCTTGCTTTCGCGCGCCGGGAAGCGCCTGTAACGCGAAAGGGCCTTGAAAAAGGCATCACGAGACCGCATGTGCGCTTCCACACAACGGGAGTCCATCGACATGGGAAGCCGCCCTCAATTCATTGACGACCTCGCGCGCGGTGCGCAGCGTGCGTCCACGTCCGCGCCACTCGACGACACGGCATTGCTCGATGCCTATTCGCGCACGGTCATCGGCGCGCTGGAGAAAGTGCAACAGGCCGTGGTATTCATTGCAGTCGAACGCGAACTGGTTGATCCGCGCGGGAGCCGGCGTAATGCAGGCGGAAGCGGTTCGGGATTCATCTTCACGCCCGACGGTTATCTCCTGACCAATAGCCATGTAGTACACGGTGCGACACGTATCACCGTCACGCTGGCGGATGGCGCGCATTTTCACGCCGATCTCGTCGGCGACGATCCCGACAGCGATCTTGCGGTATTGCGGATCGGCTCGCCCGAACCGTTGCCTCACGTCGCGCTTGGCGAGTCGGGAAACCTGCGCGTGGGGCAGATTGCCATCGCAGTGGGTAATCCGCTCGGACTCGCACAGACCGTCACGACCGGCGTGGTATCCGCGCTCGGGCGGTCCTTGCGCTCCACGTCGGGCCGCATGATTTACGATGTCATTCAAACGGATGCAGCGCTCAATCCCGGCAATTCAGGCGGGCCGCTTATCGATTCCGCAGGCAATGTGATCGGCGTGAATACCGCGATCATCTCGGGCGCGCAGGCCATTTCCTTTGCCACTGCCATCGACACGGCCAAGTGGGTCATCATGCAGATTTTCGCGCATGGCCGCGTGCGGCGCGCTTATGTCGGCGTGGCAGGAACCACCATGCCCATTGCGCGACGCGTGCAGCGTTTCTTTGGCCTGCCCGCGGCAAGCGGTGTACACGTGATGGAAGTCGTCAAAGGCAGTCCGGCCGGGTTGGGCGGATTGCGCACGGGTGACCGCATCGTGTCGGTGGATGAATCCAGTGTGGACAGCGTGGATGGGTTGCAGCGCACGCTGGATGCATCGCGCATCGACAGGCCGGTGAAGGTCACGGTGCTGCGCGGAACGCAGAAGATAGATCTGAACGTGACGCCCGTGGAGCAAACGGGCTAAGTATCGGAATAAGGCGGGCCCACGCTTTGCGCTAAGGCTAATTGAGTGTCTATGTGCGCTGGCATGCGGTCAATCCTCTGACATTCGGGCTTAATACCGAAAGCAGGCAAGCGCGGACACGGTTCTATTCCGTGTAACAGCCTTACCCTACGGGGAAGGTCGCGAGTCAGGAAGGATTGCCATGAACACACAAAAGAAAAGTCAGGCCACGCCGCGCCGGGAAGCATTTCGTTGTTCCGGCCGGCAACTCGATGCCATCGTGCGTTTCGCTCAGGAACGAAAGCTGGACGATCAACCGCTTTATCTCGTCGTAGCGGAATATAGCCGCTATCAAGCCAAAGCAGCTTGACTGTTTCATTGCTCCGACAAGACGCGTTGTTTGAGCACCCACAGCGCTGTTGGCACTGCGTAATAAGTGCTCACGTTGCCGGTAACGAGTTTGCCGGTGAGTTGAACGCGCGCGTTCTCCGGCGGCACGGCATCGATGATTTGCACGGCAGACACCGTCAATTGCTGGCGGGCTGCCTGACCCGAGGCCGCACCTAGAATGCAAATGGGACTTGCGAGCGCAAGTACCCAGGCGCGTTGCGCATTGCTGTCCGTCTCATGCGTGGCCTGCTTTGCGGCCTTTCCTTCGAGCGTGACCACGTCACCGTCGCTATAGCATGTAGCCGCCGATGCTTCGCCAGCCATCACCAACACCGTCCCCAACAAGAGCAGCCATGCACAGGCTTTCGCCATCATTCGAACCTCACGAGTTAAAGCGTGGCGCTGCACGTCGGGTCGTCACGGGCAAACGCTGAACAGTGAATCGGGTGCCTCACTTTAGGTGATTGCCGGTGGGGTCGCAACCCGGCTTTTCTCTCATGACACCGCTTGAGTCCGAATTGCCTTAAGGGTTTCGCATCGTCATTCGGGAATACAGGTTGCTGTCTAAGATATGACGAATTCGTCGACGCGCCTTTTTCAGGTAAGCGATGCGGGACTACGGGAGTCAAATACATGGACACGGTGCTGATTGGCGTATTTTCTTCGTGGCGCGATGGTCATGATGCGTTGCGCGCCTTGCAGATGGCCGGCCTCAATCGCGACGATGCGCATCTCTATCGCGCAGGAAAAAACGCCCCCGATCTCGATGCGATCCCATTCCCTGTCCACGACGAAGACGATGCCGAGTATGTCGCGCACGGCGAGCACCAGGGCGTGGTCGGTGCGCGCAATCGTTTCGCTCAGCACGACATACAGGAAGGAAAAGCCGCTTCCAACGATGGAACCGATGAAGCCGGTCTGGAGCGCACGCTGCTCGTTATTCGAATGACTTCGGACATCAGGCCGGCAGCAGTACGTAAGGTCTTGCATGAACACGGCGCCGTCGCCGTGAAGGACGCAGCCGGCCATTGGCACTTTTCACCGTACCGTAAGTTGGCGGGCACTTAAGCCAGAGAGCGCGATCAATGCATTCCACTGTGCGGCTTGCCCGGGCCGCAGAGTTCCGTTCGTGTGTCGGCAATGTCGTGCGCTTCGGTATCGGGTTCCGCAGGCTCGTTCAAGAGCGCGCGTGCCTCGGCGACTGCCGCGGCATCGCGCAGCCGCCTGCATTGCGCGGAGTGCCGGAACATCGCCAGCATGCGCACGACATCGTGCGTTCTCGCTTTCATCGTTTCCTCCCGCGCAGCAGTTGAGAATCTACTTTAAGTGTAGGCGGGAAAGGTCCAATGGCAAGGGAATCGTGCAAATGGATTCCAATCAATGAGAAGACATCGTGAAAGTGACGAGCGCTTCCTTTCAATACTCCGCTGATTCGTATTGCCCGGTGTTGCGAAATCAAGACCGAACGATACGGGTGTGTTGCTGCCGTCAATAGGAGCGAGTTCGTTCGATTCGTCCGATTGGCGCTGTCGGTAAAGTCAATGGCAATGTAATTAGCCGTGCCGCCGTGCTCGTTCTCAGAGACGCGTCCATTCGCGCAGACGCCGATTTTGCCCCAATAAACGTAGTATGCCGAAGCATTGAAACCCGAAACAAATCGTATTCGTCGCATCCACTGCGACGTTCGTTCGCATTCCGACATAAGTCGAATTTGCGCATTCACTAAGCGCACTTACACGTTCGTTGCAGGCGATACCACCGAATCTCGCCACACAGGCGTTTTGTACGATCTGGTTCGTTCCGCAACGTGACCCGCGCACAACACGGGCACAAAAACTTTACGATTGCCTTGTCAACCCTCCGCTATGCCGGGACAATGAAGCATCGGTGTAGTACACCGCATTCATTATTCAGTCCGACATCCGAACGCCGATCGATCGTCCGTGCGTTTTTCGATGCCCGGCCAACAGATGGAATTTCGATGGCAACGTTCGAGGGCAAGGCAGGACTGCGGATTGATACCGATACCACAGGCGCAGGCATCTTCATCATGGTCGCGACGACCGCCTTCTTCGCGGCAAGCGATTCCACCGTCAAGCTGATCGGCGCGGCCGTTCCGTTGCTCGCGCTGCTCTGGGTGCGCTATCTGTTTCAGATGATCGTGCTCGGCGTGTGGCAAGGCAGGCGCGATGCATCCGGCCTGATTCGCACCGGCAATGTCCGGCTTCAATTCATTCGCGCCATTCTGCTGCTCACGAATTCAGCCTGCACGTTCGCCGGTCTGCGGCATTTGCCGCTGCCGGTCACCACCTCGCTCGCCATGCTGGCGCCGCTCATTTCGACGCTGCTTGCCGCGCTCGTGCTCAAGGATCACGTCTCGCGCAGCAAGTGGGCGATGGTCGCGCTCGGTTTCATCGGCATGTTGCTGGTGGTGCGGCCGGGCGGCAGTCAGTTCACGTGGACCGTGGTGTATCCGATCGGCGCGGCGACGACGTTCGCGTGCTTTCAGGTGGTGTCGAGCCACCTTTCGCGCGTGGACGATGCCATCACGACCAACTTCCTGACCGCCTTCGTCGCGACAATCGTGCTGTGCGTGCTGGTCTGGATGGATCAGGCGCAAATGCTGCCCGCGCTCGCAAGCGTAAGCGCAGGAAACTGGCTCCTCGTCGCGTTCATGGCGACGATGGCCACGCTCGGTCAATTGATGATGCTTCAGGCGCTCAGACGCGCGCCGCTTTCCGTGCTCACGCCGTTTTCGTACGGACAACTTGCCTTCGCCGCGTTCTTTAGCTGGCTGCTGTTCGGGCAAGTGCCTGACAAGTGGATGGCGATTGGCATGTGCGTGATCGCGGGCAGCGGCATCGGCACCGTGCTGTTGCATGGGCGCAAGACGGCGCAGGCACAGGCGATCGTTCGGACGATCGACTGAAACCTAGTTGGCGTGGGCCGCCTGGCCGGTACACAGCCAGTTCACGTCAAGATCGAGCGCTCGCGCAATCCGCGTGAAAGCGTGAAGTGGCGGCACCGTGATGCCGCGCCGCCAGTACTGAACATCGTCTTCGCTGACGTCCAGCCAGTCGGCCGCTTTCGCGGAACTGATATTGCCTTTCTGCATGGCCCGGTCGAGCCGCGCGGCGATGGCGCGCCGCAATGCATTGTCTTCCTCACTACGTTCCAAATGCCCCATGGCTTGGGAATGACGTCCCATTTCTGCAAGTCTCTCGAATTATTTATTCATGCCGTTCAGCGCCGGCTCAATCGCGCGAGGTTGAATCTTAGGGAATCCCGGTGACGAGCCGGTGACAGACAATACACCTGCCAAAGCTAGTCGCTCCCGTAACTTTCAAGCTGCTTTAAAGGGCGAGATTTTTGCAAAGACGACATCAATGGTCTATCAGGGAAAAAACGCATTCACCCTTGATTCGCTCGCACGCACGCCCGCGCTGGCATGTCACTGAACGTTCGTTCGCGTCGAGCGCACCGGTGCGCGCCTATAACAAACGATTATTGTCGAAAACAAAATGATCGGCCCTACCGTGAATTCTTATGCCGATTAACCTTGCAAGACACCAAAGAACTTATCGCAGTCATTTTTATCCGATTACCATTGCAGCCGAAGTGACTCGCTTTAAGCGGCAGAAAGCGCAATTGACACTCGCATTGCTTTCTTTAGAATGAACATTCGCTGCGCTGCACAAACCGTTGTCCCATTCGCCCGAATAGGGGATGACATCAACTGGAGTCGAGTATGAGCAGTCTTGCGCCTGAAACTCTCCTGGCATCACAAAAAGCCGGGCTGGATGCGAGCTTTGGTTTCGCCTCCCGCGCCATGGAAGGATTCGAGCAGTTGATCGGCCTGAATGCGCGCACGTTGCACGCTGCGCTCGATGCGCACCAGCAACTCGTCGCCAAAACGCTTTCCGTGCGCGATGCACAGGATTTCTTCGCGCTGCAAAATCAGCACGCCCAAACCAGCGCGCAACGCGTGCAGGCTTACTGGCAAAGTGTGTTCGAGATCGCCAACGGCGCGCGCGGCGTGTATCTGGAAGCCGCGCAGGTGCAGATGGAAAAATCGCAGCGCAACGCGCAGGCGCTCGTTGAAAGTCTGGCGAGCAACGCGCCCGCCGGCAGCGAAGCCGTGGTGAAAGCATGGCAAAGCGCGCTCGATGCCGCGACCGAATCCGCGAATTCCGCTTATGAAGCCGCGAAGAAATCGGCTCAACAAGTCGTGGAAGCCGCTCAAAGCGATGCAACCGCCGCCAGCAGAAACACGGCGCGCGCTGCATCGAAGGTCGCGGCCACGAAGAAGTAAGTTGTCACGTGAAATGAATCATCAGGGCGGACCGTTTCGGTCCGCCCTTTTTCATGGCGCTTACATTTAGTTCATCAGGCTTCGCAACACCAGTTCATGCGAGTGCCCAATCCACACCGCCGAATCGCGATGATCCTTCAATGCATCGCCCGTATTCGGATGCATGAAGACATCGAGCGCGCCGTGATTGAGTGCGAGCCATTCGAGCATCGGTGTGAGTTGGCCGCTGCCGAAGCCCAGTTGAAACGACCACATCGGATGCGGTCCGACCGGCCGTTCGTGAAAGCGGCCCAAGGTGAGCGTGCCGTTGCGCAAATCATCCGCGAAACGCGTTTCGATGGTTTGCCGCATCTGCCAGGCTGCGTCGCGGGTGGTGGCATCGAAATAGAAATGGGCGTGCCAGGTGGAAATCGTGGGCGTGGTGAGCGTGGTCGTTGAGTCCATTGTTGCAGGCCGTCGCGGCAATATTGAGTGTGCATTCATTCTAGCGAAACAATGCCCAGTGCACCGTGTCAACGGAATGGGTGTGCCGGATCGTTCGTACACCAGAGGACTCGGCGAGATGCGTGAGGACGAAGGCATCGGCGGGACGGGTGAAGCCGGTTATCACGCGCGATGACACCAACGCTTGCGACACGTGTTCGTGCCATAGCCAATATGCGTCGCCATTCAGTGGAATGAAGCGCGTGTTGGTTTGCAGATCAGCGGGAAGGTAAGCGGAAAGCGCGTGATCGATGACGATCGTCTTGGTCAGCGGCAAATGAATTAAATCCGACCACGCGAAAGGCAACGCGCCCGACGTCAGCAAGAACGCGCGTCGCGACAGATTCATCATGCGTCGCCTTTATCGTGCGCAGGCCAGATGCCTTGTTTGCCCGGCGAAAGAATGCCGTTCGGATCGAGCGCGGTCTTGATCGTGCGCGATAGCCGCATCGACGCGTGATCGTTGAAATCGTATTGCGATGCCGCCAGATCCATGTAATCCAGATGCGTGCGGTATTGGCCGTAACCTGCCGCGCCTGCATCGCGGATCAGCGTTTCGACGAGCGCGCCCGCCGCGTGCGATTGCTTCGGATCGTCGCGATCGAAGATGGCCGCGAAGATGTGATGCATCGAGCGCTCGCCTGCCGTGAAGCCGCCGTAGTAATCGAAGCCGAACTGCGCCGCGCGTTCGCGGACCATGCGCGCTTGAATTACCGCATCGCGTCCGATGGACGGACACACCGGCGAAAAGTCGATGTGCGCGCCCGAGCCGCCGCGCCAGTTGAGCAGATTGAACGCCTCCATGTTCGGAATGCCGACTTGCGCGCGGTCGCCGCCGCCGGGTGGCTCGATGCTGCCATCGCGGTAAGGCATTTCGAAGAGCGTCGCACCCGGAATGGCGGCGAAACGCGCGTGGACGATATCGCGCCGCGCTTCGACCAGCGCCTTCGGACCGTACAGACAGAAGCGCAAATTCCAGCGTCCGATGCCGATCTTGCGCGTCATTGCGTCGATGGCGTGCTCGGGCATCGCGCCATCGCCGTCGTACCAGTCGCGTCGCGTGGACACGCCCGCCGCCCAGCGCACGGCACTTTCGATCACCGCCTGACTCTGGATGGTGCCGTCCATTTTCAGTGAACGAAGCGTATCGACGATGCGTTCCAGATCGTCTTCGTTTTCGAACGCATAGCGGCAGATCATGTAGCCCTCGGGCGCGGGCATCAGCCAGATACCGAGCTTGGTGACCACACCGAAATTCGACTGCATGAACAACCCGTCGAAGGACGGACCGAAGCCCGGTTTGAACACTTGCCACGCGCGGCTGGCCGACATCGCGCCCATGCCGGTGCGCACGATGTCGCCGTTCGCGAGCATCACTTCCATGCCGCATTGGTGCGCCGCGTGGTCGCCATAGGGCGTCGTGCCATAGCCGCGTTCCAGCGTGTTGCCGACCACGCTACCCCAACCCGCTGCCGGTGGATCGACCCAGAAGCGGCGCGGCGTGCCGAGCGCGCGATGCAGGTCGTAATACGTCACGCCGGGTTCGACCAGCGCGTAACCGAGCGTCTGATCGATCTCGATGATGCGGTTCATCCGCCGCAAATCGAGCACGATGCTGCCGGCCACGCGCGGCGATGCGCCGCCGTACGCGAAGT
The DNA here is from genome assembly GCF_057612605.2 of Caballeronia sp. A2-2. NCBI lineage: Bacteria > Pseudomonadati > Pseudomonadota > Betaproteobacteria > Burkholderiales > Burkholderiaceae > Caballeronia > Caballeronia sp. A2-2. The sequence goes on from NZ_CM172588.1 coordinate 1,025,705, forward strand.
TTCGTCCGGTGGATACCGTCCACAGCGGCACGCGATGACGATTGGCTATCGCGAGTACGGCGCGAATGGCATCGGCGTCGCCGGGGAGGACGGCGGCTGAGGGCGCGTGGGCGGCGGCATCGCCGGGGGCGAATGGGTCGAGGTAGGGCTTGAGGGCGTCGCCGGTTAGCACGGCCTGCGCGCCGAGCGTTGCCGTTAGCTCCGCGATGGCTGCGTCGCGCGTGGCGCGGTTCAACGGTCAATAGCCGCCGCTGCTGCCGCTCGATGAACTGGTGCCGGAGCCGCCGGTTCCATCGGTCTGGCATCCGGCGAGGAGGCCGGCGAATAAGGCGAGCATGACGGCGGCGAGTCTGGCGTGTTTCATGAGGGTGTCTCCGGGAGTGGGCACGGCGGCGGATCGCGCTGTGTGTTAATAGAACGCACCATGGCATCGCTCTATTCCGCGGAGTTTTAACGTTTTTGCCCGTGAAGTACGAGTCTTCTTACGAAAGAGATACGCCATGCTAACCAACTAAAAACTGGCGTGTTGAATCTGCATGGACGAGCAAATTATTCCGCATGCCGGCAACGCACAAGTTGATAAGCGCAATTCCCGGTTCTCTTTTCCTTTTCGATTCGGTAGCGTGAAGCACTTGCCATATTGGACATCGCCAATCGTCGTTCGCCGCTCGAAGAAAGGACGATTCGGTTTCTGGTCTGAACAATCGCAGACCGCTCATTCAAGCAAGGGCTTCCGGACATCTGTCCTTTCATTTTCGGGAACGACAGGTCATGCAAAACACAAAAAACGTCGCTGCCCTGCAAATGCTGCGTGCGTTTGCTGCGATCCTGATCGTGATCTGGCATTCGCATCTCGCCATCAAATACGCACAGGCCAACTATTGGATCGAAGGTGATACGCACTTTCGCATGACTCACTATCCGTCGGTGGTGAATCATCTGGACATTGGTGTGGATATTTTCTTCTGCATCAGCGGCTTCATCATGGCGATGCTGATCTATAAGTTGCCGCCCACCTTGGATGCCTCACGCACCTTTCTGGTCAAGCGGGCGCTGCGCATCGTGCCACCGTACTGGTTCTTCAGCACGATGGTGATCGCCGCGTTTGTTGTTTCGTCCGGCAAATTCAATCTCGCCAATCTGTCGGGTCAGTTCGTCCCGGACAGCACGCGCTTTTTCCGGTCCCTTGCCTTGATTCCCTTGTCGGGCTTTCCAGTGTTGGGCGTCGGCTGGAGTCTGATTCACGAAGCCCTTTTCTATTATTTGTGCACGCTCGCGATCTTTTTTCACCTCAGTCGCAGGCTTGCTGAAGTGCTTTTCGTGCTCAGCGTCGTTGCGATCGGATTGTCGCTACTCAACATTCAATGCCTGTACGGATATGTTCTGAGTCCGCTCTGCATCGATTTCTTCTTCGGTGCGTTGGCGTTTCGAGTCGCCGATGTCATGTCGAAGTCGGGATGGCGCGCCCAGTTGATGATCGCCGCGGCGAGCTACCTTGGTCTGTGCGAGTTTCTCGATTCAGGCGTTCTTTCGAATGCGGCCTATGTGCTAGTGCGCCCGCTTGCCGCCAGTGTGGTCGCGTTTTTCCTCATTACCGGACTGATTGGCGCCGACAGAGAACGCTCGATCACAACGACAGTGCCCGGCGCAATCATGATGCGCATCGGCGATGCGTCCTACACGCTCTACCTAGTGCACTGGTTCGTGTTGTCCTTCATGGGGAAGCTGATCTGGGCGATGCCGCGCATTCCCGTCGCAGCGCTCATCGCCTGGCATGTTCTGAGTATTCTGACGGCCATCGTCGTCGCAGTCGTGCTGGCGGAAAAAGTCGAGTTGCCTTTTCACCGATATTTGCTTGCGCGCTTCGGGCGGATGGGTCAAACGGCTGCACCTTCCGTCACGGCGAATTCGGGCTCTCAGTAAAATATCTGCCGGAAGGCGGGTGCGGTTTCGAGTGTGAATCCCCATGCTATCCTCCTGTACATGCATACAGTTCCCGCCCCCGACCCCGCCTACACCGTCGCCGTACGCGCGCTATGCGAGTTCACCGCAAAACAGGGCGATCTAGACCTCCGCTTCACCCCTTCCCCCACCGCTCAAGAAGGCATCGCAGGCCACCTCACCGTCACCGCCCGCCGCCACGCCAGCTACCAAAAAGAAATCACCCTCACACAAGACTACGGCCCGCTACGCATACGCGGCCGCGCCGATGGTTTCGATCCCCTTCTCAATCGCCTCGAAGAGATAAAAACGTATCGCGGCAAACTAGAAAGGATGCCTGACAATCACCGTCATTTGCATTGGGCGCAGGCACGCGTCTATGCGCATTTGATGTGTCGCGAGCGCGGGCTGGACAGCATCGACATCGCGCTCGTTTATTTCGATGTAGTCGATCAAACCGAACAGGTCCTGGTCGAAACACAATCCGCCGTAGCCCTGCGCGTCCATTTCGAGCTTCAATGCCAGCGTTTCATCGCGTGGGCCGAACAGGAATTGCGACATCAGGCATCGCGCGATGCACGCTTCACCACCCTCACCTTCCCGCACGCGGATTTCCGAAGTGGACAACGCACGCTCGCCGAAACGGTCTATCGCGCTGCCATCTCGGGCCGATGTCTGATGGCGCAAGCACCTACAGGCATCGGCAAAACAGTGGGCACGCTGTTTCCGTTGCTCAAGGCATGGCCGCGCCAGCACTTCGACAAGATCTACTTTCTCACCGCCAAGAGCGCAGGCCGTCAGCTCGCGCTCGATGCACTCACCACGCTCAATGCCGCCCCGCTGCGCGTCGTCGAACTGGTCGCGCGCGACAAGGCTTGCGAGTATCCGGGCCGCGCGTGTCATGGCGAATCGTGTCCGCTTGCGCAAGGCTTCTACGATCGTTTGCCCGATGCCCGCGCCGCCGCGCTCGAACGTCCGCAACTCGACCGCGCGGCCATCGCGGATGTGGCTCGCTTGCACGATGTCTGTCCGTACTATCTGAGTCAGGAAATGGCGCGTTGGGCCGATGTGATCGTCGGCGACTACAACTATTACTTCGATACGAGCGCCATGCTGTTCGCGCTGGCAGAAGCGAACAAATGGCACATCGCGGTGCTGGTGGACGAAGCGCACAACCTCGTGGATCGCGCGCGCGGCATGTATTCGGCCACGCTCGAACGCGCCGCTTTCGATGCCATGCGCCGCAGCGCGCCGCCGTTTGTGAAACGCGCGTTGTCGCGTGTTGCGCGCAACTGGAGCGAGTCGTGCCGCGAGCAGGAAGAGAAAGGCATCGACTATGCGGCGCATGCCGAGCCGCCCGCGTCCTTGCTCACCGCGCTCGGCCACGCGGTTTCGCTCATGACCGAAGCACTCGGCGAGCAGCCCGATCTCTTCACGCCCGACCTGCTGCGTTTTTATTTCGATGCCGTGCATTTCACGCGCATCGCGGAGCGCTTCGGACCGCATTCGATGTTCGACATCACGCTCGGCGCTTCAGCACGACGCGCGCGTAACAGCACGCTCTGCCTGCGCAACGTGATTCCGGCGCCGCATCTCGCGCCACGTTTCGCGCGCGCACACAGCGTCGCGCTTTTTTCCGCGACGCTCACGCCCGCGCATTTCTACGCCGACACGCTCGGCGTGCCCGAAACGTGCGTGCGAATCGATGTCGAATCCCCGTTCGAAGCCACGCAACTCGATGTACGCGCCATCGCCGATGTCTCCACGCGTTATCGCGATCGTGCAGCATCGGTGGCACGCATCGCGGACATGATCGCCATGCAGTACGCGCAAGCGCCGGGCAACTATCTGAGCTTCTTTAGTAGTTACGATTATCTTTCGCAAGTTGCCGATGCGCTCGCCGAACGGCATCCGTCCATTCCATGCTGGCTGCAATCGCGCGCCATGAGCGAAGCCGCGCAACAAGCGTTTCTCGCGCGCTTCACCGAGCACGGATGCGGCATCGGATTCGCCGTGCTCGGCGGTGCGTTCGGCGAGGCCATCGACTTACCGGGCACGCGACTGATCGGCGCATTCGTCGCCACATTGGGATTGCCACAACTCAATCCCGTCAATGAGCAGATGAAAACGCGCATGCACGAAGCATTCGGCGAAGGCTACGCGTACACCTATCTCTTTCCCGGCCTGCAAAAAGTCGTGCAAGCCGCCGGACGCGTGATTCGCGGACCGCTCGATCGCGGCGTGCTTTATCTTATCGACGATCGCTTCGCACGTGCAGAAGTACGACGTTTATTGCCCGCGTGGTGGCAGGTCAAGGTATTGCGAGAGCGGGAACTCAAGCTCGCCTAAAGAACGCGTCAGGCATTCGCGTTGCTGAAAGGATGACGCATCGGAACACCATGCATGTTCCGGCAAAAACATCCCTACATCAGGCGAAAAGGAGTGACGACATGGCTCAGGCTCACGCATCAAAACAGGACGACGCGCTCACTATTCTCGAAGCGGATCATCGCGCGGTTGAACAACTTTTTGACGCGTTCGAGCGCGCACCGAAGGACGATCTCGAACGCAAGACCACGCTGGTGCAGCGCGCGTGCGAACTGTTGACCATCCACGCGATCGTCGAAGAAGAACTGCTCTATCCGGCGGCGCGGCAGGCGCTTGGGAAGGATCATCGAATCGATGTGAACGAAGCGTTCGTCGAGCACTTTCTGGTGAAGACGCTGATCGAAAAGTTCACGCAGCTTCGCGCCGGCGATGACGGTTTCGATGCCACGTTCAGCGTGCTCAAGGAAAACGTCACGCATCACGTCGAGGAAGAAGAATCGGAACTGTTCCCGGAGATTCGTCGCGCGGGGCTGGATCTCGTGGCCATCGGCAAGAAGATAGAAGCACGCAAGACGGCTCTGCAAGCGCGTATCACCGAGGTCGCGACTGCGCATTGAATGACGCAGCAAGATTCGACGTGCGCGTAGAACGCGCACGATGCACACTTCATGCAATGACGCTTGAGGAGACGTTGCATGAAGGTGCTTGAACGAACGCTGGATTGGGCCGCGATAGAAGATCAGCTTAACGAAACAGGTTCGGCTATCGCACCGGGTTTGCTCACGCCCGAAACCTGCAAAGCACTCGCCGCGCGTTACGACGACGATGCGATCTTCAGAAGCCGCATCGTAATGGAACGCTATAGCTTCGGACGTGGCGAATATAAATACTTCGCTTATCCGCTGCCCGATCTTCTAAGCGACTTGCGCAGCGGCATTTATCCGCATCTCGCGCCGATTGCCAATCGCTGGAATGAGATCATGGGTATCGACACGCGATATCCACGCGATCATGCCGAGTTCATCGAACGATGCCATCGCGCGGGACAGACGCGGCCCACGCCGTTGATGCTGCGTTACGGTCCCGGCGACTATAACTGTCTGCATCAAGACCTATACGGCGAACACATATTCCCGATTCAAATGGCGGTGCTTTTATCCGCGCCACAGCGCGATTTCACCGGCGGCGAATTCGTGATGACCGAGCAGCGTCCGCGCATGCAATCACGCGCGGAAGTCGTGCCTCTACAGCAAGGCGATGCCGTGTTCTTCGCGGTGCATCATCGGCCGGTGCAGGGCACGCGCGGACCGTATCGCGTGAATATGCGTCATGGCGTGAGCCGCCTGCGTTCGGGACGCAGGCACATGCTCGGCATCATCTTTCATGACGCAAGTTGAAAGAACTTATTCGTTCTCGTCGAAGTAATGCCCGAAGCGCGCCTGCTTCGTCTTGATGTATCGCTCGTTTTCTTCACGCATCGGAATGGCCAGCGCGACACGTTCGCACACCGGAATATCGTGCTTGAGCAGCGTGTCGAACTTCGACGGATTATTGCTCATCAGACGCACCGATTTCACGTTCATCGCGCGCAGGATGGCAGCGGCGGAATCGTATTCGCGGGCGTCGTCGGGAAGGCCGAGGTGGAGATTGGCATCGACGGTATCGAGGCCTTGCTCCTGCAACGCATACGCGCGGATCTTGTTTGCCAGACCGATGCCGCGCCCTTCATGTCCGCGCAAATAAAGCAGCACGCCGCGATTTTCAGCCGCGATATAACGCAGCGCGAGGTCGAGTTGCTCGCCACAGTCGCAACGATAGGAACCGAAGACATCGCCGGTCACGCATTCGGAATGCAGACGCGTGAGCACGGAGTCGCCGGTACTTACATCGCCCATGACGAAGGCGATGTGCTCCACGTCCGTATGCTTCACGCGATACACATACGAGCTGAACGTGCCGTAGCGCGTGGGAATGGTGGCGTTGGCGACGAGTTCGACATCCGCGCATTCGTCGCACTCGCCGAAGCGGCGCTGGGCGTCTTGTGTGTGTTGCACGGGCTGCGAAGGAGATGCGGTTTTCATAGTCAATCTGCAAGTCCATGACGGCCGGGCCGCCTGCGGACAGGCAAGGCTATCCGGCACGTCATGTTAAAGCCCATCGGGAAAGTTTGCAGATTGTCGCACGGCGGGCGGATTTCTCCTTGAACGCTTTAACGTTGCTTATGCCCTAGGCGGGATTGGCGAAATCGCCGGGGCTGCGGTCGGTCGCGCGCCATTCGGGCTTGCGTGTCGGGCTGGCCTTTTGCAGCGCCGCGCGCACGCCTGCCGCGTCGTAATCGTGCGTGTACACCGGCGATGCAGGTTGCTGACGCCATGAATCGTCGAGTCCACCGGAATCGATGGGATCGAAGCCGAGTTCATCGACGAGTTGCATCACCGCCGCCTTGGCCGTCGGATCGTCCCCCGCGACCGGCAGCGCGATGCGCCCCGCCGTGCCCGCAGGCTTGCCCATGTCGCGCAGATGCGCCGCGTAGATATTGTTGAACGCCTTGATCACCGGACGGCCGATCTGCTGCTCGACCCAGCGGCTTTCCGTCAGCCCGCCTTCGATCCCGTCGATGCGCCCATCGCGCTGACGCGGATAGTAGTTCCCGGTATCGATCACGACGACGCTCGCGGGCACATTCGCGAACAAGTCCTTCGGCAGATTCGGCACCTTGGCCTGCGGAATGGTCACGATGATCACGTCGGCGTCCTTCACGGCATCGCGCGCCTCGACCGCCTTCGCGCCGGTCTCGCGCTCCACATCCGCCAGCGACGCCGGCCCGCGCGAGTTCGCGATCTTCACTTCATGCCCGCGCTCCGTCCACCGAAACGCCAGTGCTGAACCAATATTCCCGGCTCCGATAATTCCTATCTTCATGGTTGCTCCGTTGAAAAACTCAGGCAAATCGCCATGTCGATGCTGTTGCAAGCGCGATACCCGAAGTACTTAGGCGTAAACGAGAAATATCGCGTCGATAGGCTGCGTCAATGATGACAATAAAATCAATCCACTTATCGAATGCGATAGTTTTCCTGTATAGTTCACGTACTTCTTCAACACCACTCCACACAAGGAAACCGGTAATGCCCATCATCAACAGTCAAGTCAAGCCGTTCAAAGCCACCGCTTACCACAATGGCGATTTCCAGACCGTCACGGAAGAAAGCCTGAAGGGCAAGTGGTCGGTGTTCGTCTTCTATCCGGCTGACTTCACGTTCGTTTGCCCGACCGAACTGGGCGATCTGGCTGACCGTTACGACGAGTTCAAGAAGCTGGGCGTCGAAATCTATTCCGTCTCGACCGACACACATTTCACGCACAAGGCATGGCACGACACGTCGGACACGATCCAGAAGATCAAGTATCCGATGATCGCCGATCCGACGCTCGCGATCTCGCGCAACTTCGACGTGCTGATCGAAGAAGAAGGCCTGGCGCTGCGCGGCACGTTCGTGATCAACCCGGAAGGCGAGATCAAGCTGTGCGAAGTGCACGACAACGGCATCGGCCGTGACGCGGGCGAACTGCTGCGCAAGGTGCAGGCTGCGCAATACATCGCGAAGCATCCGGGCCAGGTCTGCCCCGCCAAGTGGACGCCGGGCGCTGAAACGCTCACGCCGTCGCTCGACCTGATCGGCAAGATCTAAGCTCCGCGCGCTCTGCGCAAGCTGAATGGACCTGAGCGCACGTCTGCGCGCTCGGGTTCCGCAATACCCAAAAACGCTTTCAACGCGGCGCTGAAAACTTCAGCGCCGTATCGAAGCACGCCTGTAAAAAGCCAAGGAACGGACATCGCCATGCTGGACGCCAACCTCAAGAATCAGTTGAAAGCCTATCTGGAAAAGCTCACCCGGCCGATCGAGCTCGTCGCCTTTCTCGACGGCAGCGACAAATCGAAGGAGCTGAAAAGCCTGCTCGATGAAATCGCTTCGCTGTCGGCGCAGATCAGCGTCGTCGAGAAAGAAGATGCCAGCGCGCGTCGTCCGTCGTTCACCATCGGCGAGCCGGGCAAGGATGCGGGCATCCGCTTCGCCGGCATTCCGATGGGCCACGAATTCACCTCGCTCGTGCTCGCGCTGCTGCAAACCGGCGGCCATCCCATCAAGCTGGACGATGCGACCATCGAGCAAATTCGCGAACTCGACGGCGATTTCTCCTTCGAGACGTATTTCTCGCTGTCGTGCCAGAACTGCCCGGAAGTCGTGCAGGCGCTGAACGTGATGTCGATCATCAACCCGCGCATCAAGCACGTGGCGATCGATGGCGCGCTGTTCCAGCAGGAAGTCGATGACCGTCAGGTGATGGCCGTGCCGACCATGTTCCTGAACGGCGAGAGCTTCAGCCAAGGCCGCATGAGCGTGAAGGAAATTCTGGCGAAGCTGGACACGGGCGCACCGGCGCGTGCCGCGAAGGCGCTGGAAACGAAGCCCGTGTTCGATGTGCTGATCGTCGGCGGCGGTCCGGCGGGCGCGGCGGCGGCGATTTACGCGGCGCGCAAGGGCATCGCGACCGGCGTGGTCGCGGAACGCTTCGGCGGCCAGACGCTCGACACCATGGCAATCGAAAACTTCGTCTCCGTGCAGGAAACGGAAGGACCGAAGTTCGCGGTGGCGCTGGAACAGCACGTCAAGCAATACGAAGTCGATGTCATGGATGTGCAGCGCGCCGAAAAGCTGGTGCCGGGCCGCATCAACGAGATTCATCTGGCGAGCGGCGCGGTGTTGAAGGCCAAGACGATCGTGCTGTCGACCGGTGCGCGCTGGCGTGAAATCGGCGCGCCGGGCGAGCGCGAATATCGCGGACGCGGCGTGGCGTATTGCCCGCACTGCGATGGCCCGCTGTTCAAGGGCAAGCGCGTCGCGGTGATCGGCGGCGGTAATTCAGGCGTCGAAGCGGCGATCGATCTGGCGAACCTCGTCGCGCATGTCACGCTGATCGAGTTCGGCGCGGAACTGCGTGCGGATGCGGTGTTGCAGAAGAAGCTGCGCAGCCTGCCGAACGTGGACATCGTCACGCAAGGTCAGACGACGGAAATCACCGGCGACGGCAAGAAGGTCGACGGCATCGTCTATAAGGATCGTGCGAGCGGCGAAGAAAAGCGCGTCGAACTGGAAGGCGTGTTCGTGCAGATCGGTCTCGTGCCGAACACGGAATGGCTCAAGGGCACGCTGGAATTGTCCAAGCACGGCGAGATCGTGGTCGATGCAAAGGGCGCGACCTCGTTGCCCGGCGTGTTCGCCGCGGGGGACGTGACGACCGTGCCGTACAAGCAGATCGTGATCGCGGTCGGCGAAGGCGCGAAGGCATCGCTGTCGGCGTTCGATCATCTGATCCGTGCGTCGGTGGAAGAAGTCGAGGTCGTGGAAGAAGCGACGGCGTAAGCGTTAAAGCAGCAGCATCGAAAAAGGCGAACGGGGCGGCCCGTTCGCCTTTTTTCGTTTCAGGGCGTGCCGCTTTCGGTCTTGGGGACGAGGACCATCGGAAAGGTCACTTCGAAGACGCTGCCGTGTCCCTTCACCGACTGAAACTTGAGTTCGCCTTCCAGCGCGCGCGACAACTCCTTCACGATGGCGAGGCCCAGTCCCGCGCCGGGAATATCGTCTTCGTTCGCGCGCTCGAATTCCTCGAACACGCGCTCCTGATCGTCCGCGTCGATGCCCACGCCCGTGTCCGTCACGCGCAGTCTCCATCGATCGTCGCCGACCGCCGTGATCGACAGCACGATCTCGCCCGATGCCGTGTATTTGATCGCATTCGACAACAGGTTCAGCGCGACCTGTTTCACCTTGAGCCGGTTCGATGTCACCGTGCTCAGGTTGGTATCCAGATGGCCGACCAGCTTCAAGCCCTTCGCTTCCGTGGAAACGCGGCACGCCTGCATGAGTTCGTCGAAGAGGCCGACGAGATCGAATGGCTCGGCCAGCAGGATCGAGTTGTCGCCGAGCACCTTGGAATATTCCACCATCTCATCGACGAGCGTCGCCATGTCGGCGACCTGACGTTGCGCGAGACCCAGCGCGTTGTCGCGTTTCGCGGGCGAGCGCGTGGCGAGTTGCAGCGCGGTCGAAAACACGTTCAAAAAATTGCGCAGGTCGTGCGCGACGCGCCGCGTGATCTGCATGCGAGTTTCGTATAGATCGCTGATGAGCCGTTGCCGCAGCGTGAGTTCATAGTTGGCGCGTTCCAGCATGCCGGTGTATTCGTCGATCTTGCGGTCGCGTTCGCTGACCGCCTCGCGAATCGACGCGAGCGTGACGAAGCTCACCACTTCGTCGGTCATGAGCCGCGCGCGTTCTTCTTCCTCGCGCAAGAGTTGCGGATGCGCCGCCGCGTAATCGCCGATGGCGGACAGCAGCACTTGCCGGAACAGGTCGAGTTCACGCACCAGTTCATCGACGCGATATCCCTGCTTCCAGCGCCATTGTCCGTGTTGGCGCGCATCGCGTTCGATCGCGCCTTCCTGATCGTGCAGATTGCGCGATTCCAGCACGATGCAGATTTCGTCGAAGATGCTGGGCAGATGGTCGGCGAGTTGCCGATAGGTGAGTTGATCCGAATGCTCGACTTCGTGATCGCCGAACACGAGCTTCATCCATCGTTCGGTGAGCGCGGCCTGCTGCGTGCGCAGTGCGGCCACGAGACCGGTCAAGCCGCCTGAAGGGTCGCTCATCTGCGATGTTCCCGTGTGCGAGAGCGCCGGACTTCGGCGCGCGTTGCTCGTGTGGTGCCCGATTGAAGTGCGCGCGAAATGACCGCTTTTGCAGCGCATCGCCAGTATAGGACGATGCCTATGCGCAAACGAAAAACCCGAGTGTTCTTTTGGAGTTAAATATCAGGTGAACAGGTAAAAATGGCATGCAGAATTCAGCATTCCGCGAAGAACGTCTGGAACCCCCTTGCGGATGGGCCAAAGAAGCGGTGTGCTTGCATAATGCATGCAAAATTCATTCGACCAACAGCGAGGAATTGCTCATGTCCGATTGGCAGGCCAGCCAGTATTCGCGCTTCGAAGCGGAGCGCACGCGTCCCGTCCGGGATCTTCTCAATGCGACTCGCGCCGATGGTGTGCGCTCGGCGGTGGACCTCGGCTGCGGTCCGGGAAACTCCACCGAAACTTTGCTGGCCCGCGTGCCCCATGCGAGCGTGATGGGCATCGACAATTCGGACGACATGATCGCCGCCGCGCGCAAGCGTCTGCCGAACGTGCGCTTCGAGCAGGCGGACATCGCCACGTGGAATGCGGACGCGCCGCTCGATCTGATTCTCGCCAATGCGTCGCTGCAATGGGTGCCCGGCCACGACACGCTATTTCCGCATCTCGTCGGTCAACTCGCGACAGGCGGACAACTCGCCGTGCAGATGCCCGACAACCTCGACGAACCCGCGCACACGCTCATGCTCGAAGCCGCGCAGGACGGAACGTGGCGCGACAAGCTCAAGGGCGCGGCACGCACCGCGCGCTTCGATGCGCAGTGGTACTTCAAGCTCCTCAAACCGCATTGCGCGCATGTCGATGTCTGGCGCACCGTCTATCACCACGCGCTCGACGGTGGCATCGATGCAGTGATCGAATGGTTCAAGGGCAGCGCGTTGCGTCCGTTTCTGGCACGGCTGGATTCGCAGGAACAAAAGGCGTTTCTGGACCGTTATCGCGAGAAATTGCAAGGCGCGTACACCGTGCTCGACGATGGCGCGGTGCTGTTGCCGTTCCCGCGTTTGTTCATCGTCGCGACGCGCTAAGCCCGATGCTCGCGCAACATCTGCACGAACTGGCGCGCGGCAGGCGACAGCTCGCCGCCCTTGCGCGTGACGATGCCGAAAGTCTGCGATTTCGACTTCATCGGCACCGGCAGGATGCGCAACATGCCGTGCGCCTCGAATAGTTTCGCCACGCTCGCGGGCAGGATCGACACGAGTTCGGGGCTGCGTTGCAGGAGCGTCACCGTGACGAGCGGCGAAGCGGTCGAAATGGGATTGGCGGGCATGGTGAGGCCGGCGAGATCGAGTTCGCGTTCGAGCAGCGCGCTCATTGGCATGTAGGTCGGGTAAGTCACCCAACGCAGCTTCGCCAAGTCAGCGAAGCCGATTTCACGCGCCTTCGTTCGCGGATGATCGTGTCCTACGACCACCGACAACGGCTCGTCCGTCAGCGGTTGATAGTGGTACTTCGTCGGCTGATCCGACACGCTCGCGCGGCCGATCATCAGATCGACGCGGCCATCGTCGAGCATGACGAGCATGTTGGCGCTCGTGTCCTCCACGATCTCGATGGCAAGAGCCGGATGCTTCGCGTTCATCTCATCGACGAGTGGCGCGACCACGCCCGGCACCGCGCCCATGATCGTGCCGATGGTCAGCCGCCCGCCCGTGCCCGCGCGAATCTGCGCCACTTCCTGACACAGCGCGCCGAGATCGGCGGCCAGCACGCGCGCATAACGCACCACGCATCGGCCGAACGGATTCGGAATGAGCCCGGTTTTCGCGCGCTCGAACAGCGACGCTTCCAGCATCGATTCGAGTTCCGCAAGCGCCTTACTGGCGGCGGATTGGGTCATCGCCATCGCGCCGGCCGCTTTGTGCAGGGACTTGTGATCGTCCAGCGCGATCAGCAGTTGCAACTGCTTCATTCGCAGGCGGGACATAAGCACATCGAGGGTATTTTTCATGCTGAATGCAAAATGCCGGGTGATTCCAAAAAGCGATCGATCGATGGAAAGGTTTCACTATACAACGCGGTGCAGCGGGCCTATAGTCGGCGCACCGGCGTCGGTCATCGTACAACTCGTACAATGAATTCAAAAAACCCGCCACGAAACACTTATCGCAAGGAAGAGACACCATGCAACTCACCGGCAATCTGCTCATCGGTCAGCAATCCATTCATGGCAGCAACGGCTCGATCAAGGCCGTCAATGCATCGACGGGTGCGGCCATCGAACCGGCCTTCGGCGGCGCGACGCTCGCCGACCTCGACCGCGCCTGCGCCCTCGCCTGGACAGCGTTCGACACGTACCGCGAAACGTCGCCCGAAGCGCGCGCGAAGTTTCTGGACACCATCGCGCAGAACATCCTCGATATCGGCGACGATCTGATCGAGCGCTGCATGACGGAAAGCGGCCTGCCGCGTCCGCGCCTCGAAGGCGAACGTGGCCGCACGGTCGGCCAGTTGCGCATGTTCGCGGAAGTCGTGCGCAACGGCGATTTCCTCGGCGTGCGCATCGATCCGGCGCAGCCGGAACGCAAGCCGCTGCCGCGCGTGGATTTGCGTCTGCGTCATATCGGGCTGGGGCCGGTCGCGGTGTTCGGTGCGAGCAATTTCCCGCTGGCGTTCTCGGTGGCGGGCGGCGATACGGCATCCGCGCTGGCCGCGGGTTGCCCGGTGATCGTCAAGGCGCACTCGGCGCATCCGGGGACGGCGGAACTCGTCGGCCGCGCGGTGCAGAAGGCGGTCAAGGATTGCGGCATGCCGGAAGGCACGTTCTCGCTGCTGTTCGACAGCGGCCGCGATGTCGGTCAGGGATTGGTCAAGGATAACCGCATCAAGGCAGCGGGTTTCACGGGTTCGCGCGGCGGCGGCACGGCGCTGATGAAGCTCGCGGCGGCACGCACGGAGCCGATTCCGGTGTACGCGGAAATGAGCAGCATCAATCCCGTCCTGTTGTTCCCGAATGCGTTGAAGAATCGCGCTGAAGGCATCGCGAAAGCCTTCGTGCAATCGCTCGTTCTGGGTGCCGGTCAATTCTGCACGAACCCCGGTCTGGTGCTGGCCGTCGATGGCCCGGACCTCGACAAATTCATCGAAGCGGCATCGGCGGCGCTCACGGAAACCGCCGCGCAGACCATGCTCACGCCGGGCATCTTCAAGACCTACGAAAGCTCGGTCACGAAGGCGGGCGAACAAGCCGATGTGACGACCGCCGCGCGCGGTCTGGAAGCCAAGAGCGGCAATCAGGGCCGCTCGGCGCTGTTTGTCACGACCGCCGATGCGTTCCTCAACAATCACGCGCTGCAAGAGGAAATTTTCGGGGCATCGTCGCTGATCGTGCGCTGCGCGAGCCTCGATGCCATGCTGGCGCTGGTCGAATCGCTCGAAGGCCAGTTGACCTCGGCGCTGCATATCGATGAAGCCGATCACGCGGAAGCGCGCCGCTTGCTTCCGGCGCTGGAACGCCGCACGGGCCGTCTGCTGGTGAACGGTTTCGGCACGGGCGTGGAAGTGGGTCACGCGATGGTTCACGGCGGCCCGTTCCCGTCCACGGCGGATGGCCGCTCGACCTCGGTCGGCAGTCTCGCGATCAACCGCTTCCTGCGCCCTGTGAGTTATCAGGATTTGCCGGATGCGCTGTTGCCCGACGCGCTCAAGACCGCGAATCCGCTCGGGCTGAATCGACGGATCGACGGCAAGCTGCAACTGGCGGACTGAGGTTTCGGCTTCACGAAGCGCCGCGGTGCGGGCATCGTCATGATGTCTGCGCCGCGGCGCTTTGCTTTTCCTGCGCACGCTGTCGAGATTTACTTCGGATGTCGAAACAATCCGTGCGTCACGGCGCGCAGTAAAACTGACGCGCGTGCGCAAGCGTTTGCATCCCGGTCCGCATTTACATGAAAACGGCGAAATGCTTTCGCATCAGTGGGTTATCGAGCGGCCAGCCACCCTTGTCGTTTATCGGCTAAGGATTGGCGTCTCCAAACCGCCGCGTCGCACTCAAAATGTCAGAAACAAGTGAGCGATGCCAGTGACCCGCGCGCCGTAATTGCCTGCTTTTTCAGATGCCGCCGCCGCAACGATCCATACGCTTTCACACCCACCGAGGGCCACGCGCCGGCGCGCGCCATGAGGCGCCGCACGACACGATGCACGCTGCGTCGAGAGCACGGCGTGCAGTGTTTGTTGGCATGATTTACCGGTAGCCCGAGGTAGGTGCGAAACGCGATTGACGTCCGAAAACGCTTGACTCATATTCGGACTTTCCCGTCGTTCGATGCGCGATTTTCGATTCGCGCCGGGAAACAATACGAAGGATTGCTGCCGCGGCACGGTCCCTGATTTTTAAGCGGGCCGGGCCAGCGCGCATTGGCGGCCACGCGTATTTGGCAACCCGATCGCATACGTCCTTCGAGGGCTTTAGCATGACCACGCGTCTGACGTTTCCCGCATCCATGTTCTCCGTCGTCTGCCATCGTTGCGGCAGCACGATGCGCAAGAACGCCGATAGCTGCCCCAATTGTGGCGCAGACCGCGCGGAAGCATTCGGCCAGAAAACCAGCGCGCGCGCCAATGAAGCGAAGGCGCGCGGCAGCATGTTCGAACAGCAGTCGTCCGCGCCGCTCGCATCGGCGGGGGCGAGCATGTCCACTTCCGGTGGCGGCGCGAACAATACGGGCGCGGAGCCGGAAGCGAATACAGGCTGGGGCTTCGGTTTCGATCCGAAACGCGCGGGCGAACGCATCGCGCAGAAGGCGGCGGAGCATCGCAGCAAGCGCATGGAGCGCGTCGAACAATCCGCGCGCAATGCCTACGCCGACCCCGCGCACGACCCCGACGCCCTGCCCGGCTCCGAAAACTGGAATCAGCGCAAGACGATCATCGCGGCGGCGTGCGCGGTGCTGCTCGCCATCGGCGCGGTGTTCTATCTTCAGCACGGTAGCGACGACACCTCGCCTTCCGCCGATCACAGCGTCTCCGGCGCGATCGATTCGAAATTCGCCGCGCTGACGGGCAGCGTCACCGGCACGCCAAGCGCATCCAACCCGAGCCGCCAGAGCGCGATGCAGGCACAACACGCGCTGTCCGCAGGCGACCCGCTGATGAGCCTGCGCACCGCACTGGATCAGCACGATCTGGTCAGCGCCCGCGCGCGTCTCAAGGGCTTCAACGCGCAGCAGCAGGCGCGTCCCGAATTCGAAGCGTTGAAGGACGAACTCGTCCGGCGCGAGTTGCAACGCGACGCGGCGCTGCAACTCGCGCGCGCGTGCGAACGGACGTCCGCGTGGGCGTGCGTGCAGCAGAACGCGGGCGAGGCGTTGTCCGTCGATGGCGGCAATGTCGAATCGCAGGCCATGCTCGAACGCGTGATCGAACATGCGGGCTGGGCGGCGGGCACCAATCCGACGCTCGCGAAGAAAGCGCTGGCCGCGCCCGCCGTGACGAACGCGAAACAGGCGGCGGTGCAGAATGCGCAGCAGCCGGCGCAAGCGTCCTTGCCTGATGCAAGCAATAACGCTCAGGCCAATGTTCCCGCCGCGCCGCCGTCCACGCGATCATCCGCCGCGCAACGCCGTGCGCAGCGCAATGCCGCGATCGCCGCCGCGCGTCAGTCGGTGGAGGACGATGCTTCCGTCGATAACACCGAACCTTCATCGCGCGCAGACAAGCTCGCTCGTGCGCAAGCCGCGACCAACGCGCTGACTGCCGCGACCGTTGGCACACCGGCAACGACGCCG
The DNA here is from genome assembly GCF_057612605.2 of Caballeronia sp. A2-2. Lineage (NCBI taxonomy): Bacteria > Pseudomonadati > Pseudomonadota > Betaproteobacteria > Burkholderiales > Burkholderiaceae > Caballeronia > Caballeronia sp. A2-2. The sequence continues at coordinate 1,042,463 of NZ_CM172588.1, forward strand.
ACACCCACAGCGCCCGCCACGCCAACTACGCCCGCCGCGCAAACGGCCACAGCGCCCGCCACGCCTCGCACCTCGAAGCCGCAATATCTGGGTCAGTCCCAGACGCCCGCACAGTCAGGCGCGCAATACCTCGAATCTCCTTCGCAGAACGCGCCCGCCGCGCCGATGTATTCCGCGCCCGCGCATGCTCCGGCCGCGCCGCATGCGCCGCAATACATGGCGCCGTCGAGTTCGTCGAGTTCGTCGAGCTCGTCGCTGAACAACGCGCATGCGCAGGACGCCGTCGCGCACACGAGCGCGCGGCGCGTGCCGGTGCAGACGCAAGCACTGACGCAGACGCAAACGCCGGTCGCCACCACCACGCACGGCACACAGAACATCGCGGCGGCGGCGCCCGCGGTCGTGACGACATCGCCCGAACAGGACAAGACCGAGGCGCTGGAGCGCGCCATCAAGCAATACGGCTGGAGCGGTTCGGATTCGATGCCCAAGCCCGCGCAGTGACGCACCGCGCGTCGCAGACGACGACACTTCGGGCCACGCGCGAACGCGACCGCACACCAGCATGACCGCTTAGAACACGACATTCGCAGCACTGTCCAACTCAGACCAAAGGTCAATCATGTTCGCCACTCACTTCATGCAGAACGCCGCGCGCGGGGCGCTGGCGCTGCTCGCCGCGGGCGGTCTTCTCGGCGCGATGCAAACCGCCTTCGCCGCCGATCCCGTGCCGTACAAGATCACGACGGGCCAGGAACGCGGCACGTATATCCAGATCGGGCGCGACCTGTCGAAGTTCGTCGCCGATCCGGCGGGCATGGATCTGGACGTGCTGGCATCGCAAGGCTCGGCGGAGAATGTGCAGCGCATGCGCTACGAACCGGGCGTGAAGTTCGCGCTGGTTCAGAGCGATGTGTATCAGGCGTACATGGACATGGCCGCTTCGGGCAATTCGGATGCCGCGCGCTTGATTCAGCCGCTGCGCCTCATCATGCCGCTCTACGACGAGGAAATTTACTTTGTCGTGCGCGCGGATTCGCCGCTCAAGACCATCAACGAGATCAAGGACAAGACCATCAGCGTGGGGCCGTCTGGCAGCGGCACGGCGTTGTCATCGGAAACGCTTTACCGGCTGATGTTCGGCGAGCCGATTCCCGAGGCGAACGAGCAGCACCTGAGCAATGAGGATTCGCTCGCCAAGCTGATCGTGCGCAAGATCGATGTCGCGGTGATCGTCGCGGGTCAGCCCGCCAAGCTCTTTCAGGACATGAACCCGGAACTGCTTCAACAGATCAGGCTGTTGCGTCTGGACCCGTCCGCGCCGGAAACCGCGCGCGCCAAGCAGACGTACTTCCCCGCGACCATCCGCACCACGAGCTATCCGAATTGGATCACCGAAGATACGCCGACGCTCACGGTCAAGGCCTTTCTCGTGACCTATGACTACGGTCTGCGCGGCACGGTGGGCGCGCTGTCGAAATTCGCGGATTCGCTCTGCACGAACTTCGACAACCTGCAGGCGAACGGGCATCCGAAGTGGAAGCAGGTGCATCTGGATTTGCCGCCGCTCACCAAGGGCTGGAAGTACTATCCGCCGATGGAAAAGCGCCTGCGCTCGTGCATCGCGCACCGGCAGGCGATGGCGCAGGCGCAGGGCAGCGCGCAACAAGTTTCCGCGCGCAGCACGGACGCCGATGCGCCGAAGCCGAAGAAGCAAAGTTGTACTGCGCAGGAGAAGACGCTGCTGTTGTGCGATCAGTAAGATCGGCGTAATACTGAGCGTGGATCGCGCCGGCCACAAAACTTTGCAAGAGTACGGTGGGGTTTCGCTTAAGATTCCGCATCAATTACAGCGATAGCGCGACCGATCGCAACGATTCATTCGTTGCTTCCGGGGACAGCGCGTTGATGGCGTGTTGCAGGTCGATCGCAGCGCCGCTCGTCCACGCGACTGTCCGGTTGCGCGCAAAAAGTTTATGAACCTCCTTCCAGCATCGTCCGAGCTGAACGAAGCGCAGCTCCGGGCCGACCTCGCAGCCCATCCCGATTCCGCCGCGAGCAACAATCTTCTTGGACTCTATCTTCGTCAACGGAATCGAATCGACGAAGCCGAATCCCTGATCCGCCGTGCGAACGCGCTGCAGCCCGGCACGCCGGAACTCATGTTCAATCTGGCGCTCGTCCTGACGGACTTGCAACGCGATCCGGAAGCCGAGGCTCTATTGAGACGCGTACTGCCGATGCGCCCGGACTGGGCGGTGGTGAACCGGATGCTGGGATGGCTGACCGGCAGCGATGGCCGGATGGAGGAAGCCGGGGATTTCTTTCTGGCCGCGCTCGCAACGGAGCCCGACAACCCCGAAAACATGCTTGCATTAGGCGAGATCTTTCTGGCGACGCGCCGGATCGCGGAAGCGGAAGCCCTCCTGCGGCGAGCATTGGCCATCGACCCGCATTCGATTGCATACGCCGACCGGTTGAGCAAGATCCTGTGCGTCGCCCAGAAGCGCGAAGAAGCCGAAGCGCTGTTGCGCCGAATACTCGAAGTCGACCCGAAAAACCGCGATATCCGCATGAGCCTGGGCGACATACTGCTGCTTCTCGGGCAATGGCAAGAGGGTTGGGCCGAATATGAATGGCGTCTTGCCCCGGCTGCGAGGGAGCCTCGCAGTTTCGCCGCGCCTCATGTGACGCAGAGCTTGCCAATCAGGCCGTGGCAAGGCCAGCCGCTCGATGGAAAATCCTTGCTGGTCAGCACGGAGCAAGGTTTTGGAGACAACATCCAGTTCATTCGATACGTAGTCGAACTCAAGTCGCGATACAGGGTGCAGGTCACGGTCCTGTGCGCAGACGATCTGGTTTCGCTGTTTCAGGGCGTGCCCGGAATCGACACGCTGATCAAGGTGTCCAATTCGGCTCAGATATCCGCGCACCCTTACGAATACGACTTCCATTGCTTCATCATGAGCTTGCCGCATCTTCTGTCGGACAGTCATCCGACTCCCGTCGCGCAAGTTCCCTATATCAGCCTTCCGGCCAGCAAGATTCGACATTGGGCGCATATCGTCGGACAGCGAAGCAGCGGAAGCAAGATCAAGGTCGGTCTGGTCTGGGGCAGCAATCCGGCCATGGGAGGTTGGAAGCCCAGTGCGGCGTCCTTCAACCCGGCCCCGCTCCGTTCGGTCGCCCTGACTGCGCTGTTGCCTGTGCTCGAACTGCCTCAATTCGACTTCTTCAGTCTTCAGATGGGAATCGCACGCGACGAACTCGCGAACCTTCCGGCAAAGCTCCGGCCCATCGACCTCACGGAGGGCGTCAAGGATTTCGTGGATACCGGCGCGATCATCGAAAACCTCGATCTGGTCGTCAGCGTGGATACGTCGGTCGCGCATCTGGCCGGTGCCTTGAACAAGCCCCTCTGGCTCCTCACCATGGTGAACGCCGACTGGCGATGGATGCTGGATCGCGAAGATTCGCCGTGGTATCCCTCGGCGCGCCTTTTCCGGCAGACGCGCTTCAAGGAGTGGGACGATGTCGTCCAGTGCGTCGTGCAAGCGCTTCTGACGCTCGCCGATGAGAACAAGAAGCCCCTGTCAAACGCCTGAACCGAGCATCGGCATGAGCGCGGCGAGCCGTTCCACGCCGCGTTCGATTTCCTCGATGCGCGTCCCGCCGTATCCCAGCAACACGCCCTGCATCACCGGCTTGCCCGCATAGAACGATTCGATGCCATAAAGCCCGACCGACGCCTCGCGCGCCGCCTCGACCACGCGCCGCTCATCGACGGAAGCGTGCAAGCGCGCCACGAGATGGATGCCCGCCGTCGCCGGCATTACTTCGAACCACGGCGACAATTCACCCTGCAGCTTCTCGATCAACAACGCCCGCCGCGCTGCATAAGCCTTGTGCATGCGCCGCAGATGCTTCGCGTATTCGCCATCCAGCATGAACGCCCCGAGCGCGGTCTGCGTCAACATGCAGCCGTGCCAGTCGCCGATTTGCTTCGCACGCCAGAGCGGTTCCGAGAGCGAAGCGGGCGGCACCGCATACCCCACGCGCAGATCCGGAAAGAGCGTCTTCGAAAACGTGCCGACATACGCCACCAGCCCCGCGCGATCCAGACTCTTGAGCGATTCCACCGGTCGCCCTTCGAAACGGAACTCGCCGTCGTAGTCATCCTCGACGATCACCGCGCCGCGCTTCGCCGCCCATTCGAGCAACTCGATGCGCCGCGCGAGACTCATCGGCATGCCGAGCGGAAACTGATGCGACGGCGTCACGTACACCAGCCGCGTATTGCGCGGCAGCTTGCGCACGACGATGCCTTCCTCATCCACCGGCACGTGCGCGATGCGCGCGCCCTGCGCCGCGAACAATGCCCGCGCGGGCGGATAACCCGGCTCCTCGACGGCAACCACATCGCCGCGCTGAATGACCACGCGCGCGAGCAGATCGAGCGCCTGCTGCGCGCCCTGCGTCACGATGACATCCTGCCAGTTGCACGTCACCGCGCGGCTGAACGCCAGATAGCGCGCGATGCCGAGCCTCAGTTCCTGCTCCCCGCCAGGATCGCGATAAGCGCCGATGCCGCCGCCCGCGCGCGCCTGCGTCCGCAGCGCGTGGTTGAGCGCGCGGCGCCATGCATCGTAGGGAAAGAGGGACTTGTCGGTGACGCCGCCCTTGAAATCGCAGGCGAGCGTTTCATCGGCGGGCGGCAAGGGCATGGTCATGCGCTCGGGCATCTCGCGCCAGATGCCCGCCGCGCGCGCCTTCGCCGACGCCGCTTCCTCACGGGAAACCGGCAGCCGCATGAACCCTTTCGCGACGAAGGTGCCATCGCCCGCGCGCGTGCGCAGAAAACCTTCGGCGATCAGGCGCTCGAACACATCGAGCGTGGTCTTGCGGGACACGCCGAGTTGCACGGCGAGATCGCGCGTGGATGGCAGACGCGCATCGGCGGCGAGCCGTCCTTCGATGATGCCCGCGCGCAACTGCCCGTAAATCTGCCCGGTGAGATCGCGCCGCCCGCGCAGCGTGATGTGGATGTCCACGTCAGCCGCTCACGCTTCCCCGAACAACGCCCCGCACAAGGTCTCGCCCTGCGGGGTCAACGCCGCGCTGCCGGTGCCGTCCTCGTTCATCGCCACGACGACGAGACCGCCGTCTTCCAGGCCGGTCAATTGCCGCTTGAGCACGCTCATCGGCAAATCGGATTGCTTGGAGATTTTCGCGAGCGACCATGCGCGCTCGGGCGTTTCCTTGCGCGCTTTCCAAAGTTGCGTCAGGACCGCGACGAGCGCGGGATCGATTGCATCGTTCATGTCGGTTCTCCTTTGAATGAACCACGGGCGGCGTGGATGTTCAGTTCGTCCACGAGTTCGCCCAGACGGCGCAGCGCGGCCTCGCTTTGCGGCGTCCACGGGTAACTGTAATTGAGGCGGATGAAATGGCTGAAGGCGTTGCGCGTCGAAAACATATAACCCGGTCCCACGGTGATGCCGCATTCCAGCGCCGCGCGATACAGCCGCATGGAATCGACGCATTCCGGCAGTTCCACCCACAGCACGTAACCACCCTGCGGCGTGGACGTGCGCGTGCCGTCGGGAAAAAACCGCTCGACCATCGCGCTCATGATGCGCGCCTGCTGCCGGTAGAGCTTGCGCACGCGTCGCAGATGCCGGTCGTAGCCGTCCTGCCGCAAATAATCGGCGATGGCGACCTGCGGCACGGAAGGCGTCGTGAGCGTATTCAGGAATTTGAGCTTTTCCACCTGCGCGCGAAAACGTCCGGGCATCGCCCAGCCGATCCGGTACGAGGCCGTCAGACTCTTCGAAAACGATGCGCAATGCAGCACCAGCCCTTTCGTATCGAAGTTCTTGAGCGTGGAAGGCCGCGCATCGCCGAAATAAAGCTCGTGATAAACGTCGTTTTCGATGACGGGAATCTCGTGCGCGCTCAATAGTTCGACGAGCTGACGTTTGCGTTCGTCCGGCATCTGAAAGCCGAGCGGATTCTGGAAGTTCGGCATCACCATGCACGCAGCGATTTTCCGGCGCGCGATGATCTGCACCAGCGCGTCGATATCGATGCCCTCGCCCGGATGCGTCGGCACTTCGATCGCGCGCATGCCGAGCCGCTCGATGGCGTGGAGCATCGCGTAATACGTGGGCGATTCGACCGCGACCGTGTCGCCCGGCTTCGCGACGGCTTGCAGGCTCAGGTTGATCGCCTCCGTCGCGCCGACCGTGATGACGATCTCTTCCGGGTCCACCGGCACGCCGTTCTCCGCGTAACGCCGCGCAATCTGGCGAATGAGTTCGGGATTGCCGGGCGGCAGATCGTCGATCAGATTCCAGCTTGCATGCCGCCGCGCAATGGCGTTCGCATACTGGTTGATGCGCCGCCACGGAAACGGCCCGGGGTCGGGATACGGCGAGCCGAAGGGCACGGCATCGTGCGCGCCGATGCTGCGCAAGGTGGAGAGCACGAGGCGGCTCACATCCACTTCGGACGCCGTGACGACGGCGCGTTTCTTCTGCATCACGCGCGGTTGCGCTTGTGCTTGAGCCCGCACGAAATAACCCGACTGTGGACGCGTTTCCAGCACGCCGCGACTTTCCAGCAGCGCATACGCGTGCAGCACCGTCTTGATGCTCACGCCGTGCTGCTGACTCGCCTGCCGCACGGATGCGATGCGCTCGCCCGGCGCGAACACGCCACGCTGCACGGCTTCCTCGATTTCTCCGGCGAGTTTTTCGTAGAGCTTCAAACGGCGCTTTCCATGTTGGGTCGCGTTTTTTTCGGTGGTGAACAGTCTAGAACAAAACGCGGCAACTGTATCCCTCCCATTTCGGCTTTTCTGTGCGCCGCGTGCGATAAGGAACACAGTAGGCTGTGCAACATCGAATGCTTCGCCCGATCCTTGATCGCACCGCCATTGCCATGAAAAAAACCGAACCGCGCATTGAACCGTACACGCATCCTGCCGCTGGCTGGGGCGCGCTCAAGCAGGTCGCCATCAATCTGGTGAAGGAAAAGGTGTCGGGCGGCAACTATCGCACGCTGTTCAAGCAGAATCAGCCCGATGGTTTCGACTGTCCCGGTTGCGCGTGGCCGGATCGTGCGCATGCATCGACCTTCGAGTTTTGCGAAAACGGCGTGAAGGCTGTGGCGGCAGAAGCCACCGCCAAGCGCGTGACGCCCGCGTTCTTCGAGGCGCATACGGTCGAATCGCTGATGGGCCAGACGGACTACGAACTGGAACAGCACGGACGCCTGACCGATCCGCTCGTCTACGATGCGAAGCGCGACCGCTACGTGCCGATCGAATGGAACGATGCGTTCGAACTGATCGCCTCACATCTGAAGCGGCTCGACGATCCGGACCGCGCCGCGTTCTACACCTCAGGCCGAGCGAGCAACGAAGCCGCGTTTCTCTATCAACTGTTCGTGCGGATGTATGGGACCAACAACTTCCCCGACTGCTCGAACATGTGCCACGAAGCAACGAGCCGTGGCCTGCCGCATACCGTGGGCGTCGGCAAAGGCACGGTGACGCTCGATGACTTCGAACACGCCGATACGCTGCTGCTGTTCGGCCAGAATCCGGCGACGAACCATCCGCGCATGCTCGGCGAATTGCGAGATTGCGCGAAACGTGGCGCGACCATCGTGTCGATCAATCCGTTGAAGGAGCGCGGGCTGGAACGCTTCGCCAGTCCGCAGCACACGCTCGACATGCTGTCGCCGAGTGGCGTGAAAATCAGTTCGGTGTTCATCCGCCCGAAGGTGGGCGGCGACTTCGCGCTCATCAAGGGCGTCGCCAAACGCGTGCTCGAACTCGACGATGCCGCGCTTTTGAATGGCAGCGAACGCGTGCTCGATGTCGAATTCCTCGCGCAACACACCGTCCATTTCGATGCCTTCGCCGCCGATCTGCGCGCCGAAAGCTGGGACGCGATCCTCGACGAATCCGGCGTACCGATGGACGACATCCTCAAACTCGCGGACATCTACGCAAAGGGCCGCGCGGTCATCTCGACGTGGGGCATGGGCCTCACGCAGCACAAGAACTCGGTGCCGATCGTGCAATTGCTCTCCAACCTCATGATGATGCGCGGGAATATCGGCCGGCGCGGCGCGGGGCTCTGCCCGGTGCGCGGACACTCCAACGTGCAGGGCGACCGGACGGTGGGCATAGAAGAAAAACCGACGCAGGCGTTTCTCGACGCGCTCGGCGCGGCCTACGACTTCGAGCCGCCACGCGAGCACGGTTATGACGTGGTGGAAACCATCCACGCGATGCTGGAAGGCAAGGTGAAGGTGTTCGTCGGTCTGGGCGGGAATTTTTCGATTGCGACGCCCGACACGCCGCGCACGTGGGACGCGATGCGCTCCTGCGACCTGACGGTTCACATCACCACCAAGCTCAACCGCAGTCACCTCGTGCACGGCCGCGACGCGCTGATCCTGCCGACGCTCGGCCGCACCGAAATCGACTTGCAGAACGGCGTGCCGCAAGGCGTGACCGTGGAAGATTCGATGAGCATGGTGCACATCTCCTACGGCATGAACAAGCCGGCTTCGACCAATCTGCTCTCCGAAACGGCCATTGTCGCGCGCATGGCAAACGCGACGCTTGGCTCGCGCAAGGTGGACTGGCTGGCGCACGCCGCCGATTATTCGCTGATCCGCGATGGCATCGAAAAGGTGATTCCCGGTTTCGAGCGCTACAACGAACGGTTGAAGCAACCGGGCGGCTTCCACCTTGGCGTGGCATCGCGCGAGCGTGTGTGGAAGACGCCGAGCGGAAAAGCTCAGTTCATCGTGCATGAAATCGCGCGCGACACGCCGATTCACCGCGCCCGCGCCCTGCACGGCGCGCAACTGATGACGCTCATGACCACGCGCTCACACGATCAGTACAACACGACGATCTACGGTCTGGACGACCGCTATCGCGGCGTGTACGGGCAGCGTCACGTTCTGTTCGCCAACCGCGAGGATATCGACATGCTCGGCTTCGAGCCGGGCGAGTTCGTGGATATCACAAGCGTATGGGATGACGACGTGACGCGCCGCGTGAACCGCTTCAGGCTCGTCGAATACGATATTCCGCGGGGCTGTCTCGGCGCGTACTATCCGGAGACAAACCCGCTCGTACCGCTGGCATCGGTTGCGGATGGCGCCGGTACGCCGACGTCGAAGTCCATTCCCGTGCTGCTGACGCGTTCCACGACAGCCATTGCCGCCTGAGCCCGAAAGCCGATGTGCCGCCGCGCACCAGCATGCTCTGACGCACGCGCTGCCGGTGGCGGATGCGCCGTTCCAGCAATCGCGAGCCGCTGAACCGGTAATCGATCGCCGCGCCCAGCATGGCGAGGATGGTGACCCCGGCGATCCAGCCGAGCGCGATGCTGTCGAACGTATAGCAAGTCCCGACGCCACCCGCCATGGCGGCGGCAAAGACCGCGAACACGATGGCAATGGGCGGGCAATGCTCATGCTCCACGTGTTGTTTACCGAAAGCTCCCATGCCTTCCTGGTAGCCGCTCAAGGAATAGACGCCTATCGTTTTATTCATTCTGTTCTCCAAACTGACCTCACGTTTGCATGTTTGCAAACTTACTCAGTTGGAGAACAGGGCGGTATCAGATTTGTCCGAACTACGGGCCGTAACGTCCCACGCTTGACTTTCGAAGCATGAAACGCAAGCGGCCCTGCATCGTGTCAATGCTATTTGGCAGGCGCAAATTCAGGCGTACTGGCTTCGGCTTCACCGGCCACCGGCACTACGCCCGACTGCCCGAACACATGCGGCTGAAGCATCAGCGCGATCAACCCCGTCCAGCCCGTCTGATGCGATGCGCCCACGCCGCGCCCGTTGTCGCCATCGAAATATTCGTGGAACAGGACGAGATCGCGCGAACGCGGATCGGCCTGTAGCTGCGGATAGGCGGCCATCACCGGACGTTTACCGTCCTTGTCCAGCAGAAAGAGCGTGGTGAGCCTTCGCGCAAGTTCATCGGCGATTTGCGCGAGCGAGAAGCACTGGCCCGAGCCGGTCGGATACTCCACGCGGAAATCGTCGCCGTAATAGCGGTGGAATTCGCGGATCGACTGAATCAGAAGGTAGTTCACCGGCATCCAGATCGGGCCGCGCCAGTTCGAATTGCCGCCGAACACGCGCGAATCCGATTCCGCTGGCAAGTAGCGGATGCTGAAGCTGTCGCCGTTGTGATAGTAAGTAAACGGCTCGTCGCGATGCACCCGCGAGAGCGCACGCACACCGTGATCGGAGAGAAACTCGCTTTCGTCGAGTAAACGCCGCAGCAGCGCCTTCATGCGATGCCCGCGCAGCAACGACAGCAGCACGCTGTTGCCCTTGCCCGCCACGTTCCAGCGCGACACCAGCCGCGCGAGATCGCTGCGATGCTCCAGAAACCAATGCAGCCGGTCGCGCAGCCCCGGTAAACCGTTGTTCACGCCCGGTTCCAGCACATGCACCGCGAACATCGGAATGAGTCCGACGATGGAACGAATGCGCATGGGCACGCTCGACCCGTCCGGCAGGCGCAGCTTGTCGTAGAAGAATTCGTCCTCGCTGTCCCACAGGCCCGTATCGCAATCGTCCTCGCAACTCACGGCTTCGGCGATATACAGGAAGTGCTCGAAGAACTTCACCGCGATATCGATGAACACCTTGTTCGCATACGCCAGTTCCAGCGCGATACGCATGAGATCGAGCGCATACGCCGCCATCCATGCGGTGCCGTCGGCCTGATCGATATGCCCGCCCGTCGGTAAGGGCGACGAACGATCGAAGATGCCCACGTTGTCCAGCCCGAGAAAGCCGCCCTGAAAAATGTTGCGGTCGTCGGCGTCCTTGCGGTTGACCCACCACGAGAAGTTCAGCAGCAACTTGTGGAACACGAGTTCCAGAAAATCGCGATCGCCCTTTCCGGTGATCGCGCGATCGATTTCGTACACTCGCCACGTCGCCCATGCGTGCACGGGCGGGTTGGCATCGCCGAACGCCCATTCGTAGGCCGGCAACTGCCCGTTGGGATGCTGATAACGGTCCTTCACCAGCAACAGCAATTGCCGCTTGGCGAATTCAGGATCGATCAGCGCGAACGCGGCCGCATGAAACGCGAGGTCCCACGAGGCATACCACGGGTATTCCCACTTGTCCGGCATCGACACGATGTCCGCGTTGCACAGATGCCGCCAGTCGGAATCGCGTCCGCGACGGCGCTGTTTGGGCGGCGTGGGCTGAAGCGGGTCGCCGTCGAGCCAGCGCGTGACATCGAACATGTAGTACTGCTTGGACCACAGCATGCCCGCCAGCGCCTGACGTTGCACGAGCCGCTGATCGGCATCGGCGATGTCGTGTTGCAGCGCGCCGTAGAACTCGTCCGCTTCCGCGATGCGCCGCGTAAACAGCGCATCCACATCGAGCGGCAGTTCGTCGGGCGCGGACTCGGGACGCCAGCGCATGTAGACGGTCGCCTTCGCGTGCCCCGCGATGTCGAGATGCACGCGCGCCGCCGCTCGCGTGCCGGCATCGCGGCGAATGGCGTTTTCTTCGCCGTGCAGCACGTAATCGTTGAAGCCGTCCTTGAACGGCCCTTCGCCTTCCATGTTGAAAAGACGCTTCACGTTGGTGTCGTTTTCGCAGAACAGCCATTCGACGGCCTGCACGTCCGGCGACCATGCGGTGACCACCATCGGTTCGTGGCCGGATTGCGTCGCCAGCACGTAAACCGCGTCGTTGACGTTTTCCAGCGCGAGTTGCGGCTTGACCGGCAGCGTCTTCCACGACCACACGTTGCGCGCCCACATCTGCGGCAGCACATCGAGCGAAGCGGCTTCGTCGCCACGATTTTCGATGGTCACGCGCATCACGATATCGTCCGCCGTGTGCTTGGCGTATTCCACCTGCACGTCGAAATAGCGGTCGTCCTCGAACACGCCGGTATCGAGCACTTCGTACTCCGGCTGATCGGGACCGCGCCGCGCGTTTTCATCGACGAGATCGGAATACGGATACGCCCGATGCGGATACTTGTAGAGCATGCGCATGTAGGAATGCGTGGGCGTGCCGTCGAGATAGAAGTACAGTTCCTTCACGTCCTCGCCGTGATTGCCCTGCTCGTTCGTGAGGCCGAACAGCCGTTCCTTGATGATCGGATCATTGCCGTTCCACAACGCCAGCGACACGCACCAGTTGAGCTTGTCGTCGCCGAAACCTGCCAGCCCGTCCTCGCCCCAGCGATACGCGCGGCTGCGTGCATGATCGTGCGGAAAGTACTCCCACGCGGTGCCGAATTCGCTGTAATCCTCGCGTACCGTGCCCCACTGCCGCTCGCTGAGATACGGTCCCCAGCGTTGCCAGCGCGGACAGTCCGCCGAATGCAGGCGCGCACCTTCGACGGTATCGAGCTGATTGGCGGCGCGCGTTTTGGGCATGGGTTTCTCCAAGGGATCTTGCGGATGACTTTCGATTGATTCGCGTCACTCGGCAACGGCGTTGAGCGCGCGCATGAAGACACGTAATTTAGCGCGTTTTGCAAGGGGCGCGAGCAGTCATGTCCCGGCAAGCAGCCGTTCCACGCGCATGAGTTCGGCGAGCGACCATGCCTGAAACGGCGTGCCGCCCGGTGTGTGCGGTACATCGCCGTCGGCGACTTCGGACAGATGGTCCAGACCGTATCGGTCCAGATGCGCGTAGAGCGGCGCAAGAAAGCGCTCGCGCACGCCGTCCGCGCCATGCACGCGCAACCACGCCTCGATGAACGGGCCCATCAGCCAAGGCCATACGGTGCCCTGATGATAGGCGCCATCGCGTTCCAGCACGCCGCCCGCGTAATGCGGACGATACGCCGGATCGTTTGGCGCCAACGTGCGAAGCCCGAGCGGCGTCAGCAATTGCGCTTCGACCTGCGCGATCACGGCGCGCGCCACTTCGTCATCGACGATCTGGAACGGCAAGCCGCCCACCGCGAAAATCTGGTTCGGACGAATGGAACGGTCCAGCTTGTTCGGCTCGTGATCGGCATCGACGACATCGTAGAGCGTGTGGGTATCGGGATCGACGAAACGCGCGGCGAAGGATTGCCGCGCGCGGTCGCGCATGTCGCTCCAGCGCGGGTCCCATGCACTCACGATGGTCAGCGCGTTGATCCACAGCGCCTGCACTTCCACCGGCTTGCCGATGCGCGGCGTCACCACCCAGTCGCCGGCCTTCGCATCCATCCACGTGAGCTGCACGCCGGGCGTGCCCGCGCGCAAGAGACCATCGGTGCCCGCCGCGATATTGAAGCGCGTGCCGCGCGTATAGCCTTCGAGGATCGATTCGGCCGCGCGTTGCAATCGTGCGGCAGTGGCGGCATGCGCCACGCCCGCTTCCAGAAAATCGTGCACCGCGACGATGAACCACAACGACGCATCCACCGCGTTGTATTCGGGCAGGCCGCCGCTGTCGGGAAAGCGGTTCGGCACCATGCCTTCGGAAATGGTATCGGCCCATTCGAGCAGGATCGATTCGGCTTCCTGATGCCGTCCCGCCGCGAGCAAGAGTCCGCGCATGGAGATGAAGGTATCGCGGCCCCAGTCGGTAAACCACGGAAAGCCCGCGATGATCGTGCGCCCGACATTGCGATTCACCACATACGCATCCGCCGCGCGCGAGAGGCGCGAATCGAACGCGGCGCGGCGTGTGGTCTCGCGTGCGGCGAGCTTCGTTGCGTGCGTGAGCGCATCGTCGGTATGCGGCGGTTCGTGTTCTTCGAGCGCGTGGAGGATCAGCACGGCATCGCCGCGCGCGAGATCGAAATGGAACACACCCGGCGAGGCCAGATCTTCCGTGAAGTCCAGCCCGCGTTCCTGTTCGCGCGCATAGCAGAAGTTGCGATACCAGTCCGGCTTGTGCTCGTAACGTCCGTTCGATGTCGCGATGATCACCGGATACTCGTTATAAGGACGCCAGTGGATGCGCTCGCCGTCGGCGCTGGCATCGAAACGGAATGCGCTGTTTTCATGATGCAGCGCGTGATAGTCGCGGCCAGAAACGAGCGCGCGCACCTCTAGCGATGCCGCGGATGGCGCATTCTCCAGACGCCAGCGCAGCACCGTCTCGCGGCTTTCCTTCGCGACGAATACTTCGGCCACGGCCACCGCGTTATCACCGATGCGAAAGCGCCAGGTCGGCCACGGCTGTGTGTCGAAGGAAAGGAGATTGGCGCGCGCATCGGGATACAGCACGTCGGGCGCATAACGCTGCATGGTCAGAGGAAAGCGCTCGCCGTTCATCTCCAGCCACGCTTCGACGCCGTTCACCAGCACGACGCGTCCGGCGGGCGGCTCGGTCGCGGTGAGCAGCAAGGCCTGATAGCGCCGCGTGCGCTGCGTGCCGACCGTGCCCGATGCGAAGCCGCCGTACGCATCCGCTTCGAGCCATTCGTCGTCGAAGCGCGCGTCGTCGATGGGCGGATCGATGCGCGTCATGCGGCCGCCTTGCGCTGATAGTCCTTCAGCGCGCGCCGCGCCTGCGTTTGAATCGCTTCCTGCGTCTTGGACGACCAGCCGAACAGCAGTCCCTTGATGCCGAGCGCCTGACGGCTCCAGCGCCACAGATCGAACGAATCGGTTTGTTCGGCGATCAAACCATCGCGGATGGCGAAGCGCGACTCGATGTGATTGACGACGAAGCGGCCCGTCGCCGAATACGTGTAGCGCGCGACTGCCTTCGCGCTGGCCGTCTGCCCGACGGAGGCGATGTCATCGACCGACAGCGTGAAGTCGGCGGCGCGTCCGAGCAGCATGCGCCACATGTCGCCCGCCTCGCGGCCATGCAGCGGGCCGAACGCCGGGTCCTGAAAGCGGATGTCGGGCGCATAGCACGCGGCCATCGCGTCGGCATCCAGCGATTGAAACGCGCGGTAGAAGCGCTCGATCAGTTCGATGTTGTCTTGGTTCGCCATGCGGGCGCGGCCCCGTTTGTAATGACGTTTGCGCCGATGAGGTTCGCGTCATCATAAACCGGCTTGGCGGTCCACGCTCTACGTTAACGCGCGATCAGCAACGTCACCGCATGAATCAGCAACCCGACCGCGCCGCCCACCAGCGTCCCGTTCACGCGAATGAACTGCAAATCACGCCCGATGTTGAGTTCGACATCGCGCACGAGTGTGGCGTCGTCCCATTGCTTGACGGTCGCGGCAATATGTTTCGCGATGCCTTCGCGCAGTTCCGGCGCGAGCGCCTTCAATGCATCGCGCATATGTTCGTTGATGGAATCGTGCAGCGCAGGATCGCCGCCCAACGCCTGCGCAAAACCAGAAGCCACGCTCACCACTTTCGCGTGCAAGGCGGAATCGGGCCGCTTGAGATCGGCGTCGAGCCACGCGGTGAATTCATCCCACAGGCCGTTCACGTACCCGCGCAGTTCTGGCCGCTCCAGCCATTCGCGCTTGTGTTCGTCGATACGCGCCTTGAACGCCGGATCACTGCGCAGACGTTCGACGAAGCGCGCGACGGCGGCGTCGAAAGCCTGACGGCGTTCGTGTTCGGGATCGCTGCTGATATCGTGCAGCCATTGATTCGCGCCGCGCACGAGGCCCGCTGCGAACTTCGCGCCGAGTTCGTCCGCGCTCAGTCCGACGAAACCGAGCATGCCGACGAGCTTCGGATATTCCTCCCCCGCCACGCCGACGATGCGCGCCGCCAGCATCTCCTGCACTTCCGGCTTGTCGAGCCACGCGGCGGTCTGCTTAAGCCCCTCGTCGAGCAAGAGCTGATGCCTGCGATCTTCCGTCAGCGCCGCCAGCACGCCGCCCGCCGCGCCCGCGAGATCGAACGAATCCGCGCGGCGGCGAATGGCTTCGTACAGCATGCTTTTCACGCGCTCGTCGTCCATGAAGGACAACAACTGCGCGACCGCCGTCACCGCTTTACGGCCGAGCAGATCGGCGTTTTTCGGCTCCGCGAGCCATGAAGACAAACGGCTCGCCGGATCGAATGCGTTGACGCGCGCGACCAGTGCATCGGTGCCCAAAAAACGGTCGCGCACGAACGCGGCGAGATTGTCCGCGACGCGCGCCTTGTTGGCGGGAAGGATTGCCGTATGCGGAATCGGCACGCCGAGCGGATGCCGGAACAGCGCGACGACCGCGAACCAGTCCGCGAGCGCGCCGACCATCGCGGCTTCCGCGAACGACGATACCCATGCCCACGCGCCGATATCGTGCTGACTTTTCGCGAGCGCGAACAACGCGCCGGCCGCGACCAGCAACGCGGCGGCGAACCACTTCATTCTGTTGAGCGCGGCGGCTTTATCCTGCGTGTCCATCCTGATCTTGTTCGTGGGGTGTTGAGGAGGCCGCAAGCATACCAGCGCGGCCTCGCTGCAAGGCCAGAAGCGTGTCGATGGCGCGCGCGGCGTCATCGACGGGAACGAAGATGTGGTCGTGATACGCCGCCGCGATCACATTGCAACTGATGTTGGCGTCACCCAATGCGTGGGCGAATGCCGCTGTCAAACCCACCGCGTTGAGATCGGAGTGCACGGTGAGCGTGATCCACGCGGCACGAAACAGCGGCGTGAGTTCCGCGGCTTCGGCTGCCGCTTCCTCCATGACGACCGTCATGCCTTCACGCTCGCGAAACGTCGCGACGATGCCCGCGCCGCTCACCGCCGCATCGTGCGGCAGCGAGGCGAACACGTAGACGCCCGGCTGCAACTCGGGCTGCATCGAGGCGATCAGCGTGTCGAGGTTCGAGATGGCTTGCGACATCGCGTTCACGCTGCGTTTTCCGCAGGCGGCGTGCGCGCCAGCACCGCCTTCAACGCCGCACCCGTGTGACTGCGCGGATGCCTCGACAGCGTTTCCGGGTCCGCCGCCGCGACAATCGTCCCGCCGTTCACGCCGCCTTCCGGCCCGAGGTCGAGCACCCAGTCCGCTTCCGCGATCACATCGAGATCATGTTCGATGACGATCACGCTATGCCCGCCATTCACCAGACGATGCAGCACGCGAATCAGCTTCGCCACATCGGCCATGTGCAGGCCGACGGTCGGTTCATCGAGCACATACAGCGTGTGCGGCGGCTTTTGCCCGCGCCGCGTGATGTCGTCGCGCACCTTCGACAGTTCGGTGACGAGCTTGATACGCTGCGCCTCGCCGCCCGACAGCGTAGGCGACGGCTGACCGAGCGTGAGATAGCCGAGCCCGACATCGCACAGCAATTGCAGCGGATGCGCGATGCTCGGCATCGACCCGAAGAACTCCACGGCTTCGTCGATTTCCATCGTCAGCACTTCGCCGATGTTCTTGCCGCGCCACGTCACCGCGAGCGTTTCGGGATTGAAGCGCTGGCCGTGACAGACATCGCACGGTACTTTCACGTCCGGCAGAAAGCTCATCGCGATGGTGCGCACGCCCTGGCCCTCGCAGGCGGGACAACGGCCATCGCCCGTGTTGAACGAGAAGCGCGAAGGCGTGTAACCGCGTGCGCGCGCTTCGAGCGTATCCGCGAACAGCTTGCGGATGGTGTCCCACATGCCGATGTAGGTCGCCGGACACGAACGCGGCGTCTTGCCGATCGGCGTCTGATCCACTTCCAGCACGCGGTCGATGGCTTCGAAACCGGTTACGCCCGCGCAGCCTTGCCATGCGTGCGCGACTTCGTACTTCGGACGCGGCGCTTCACGCGAGAGCACGCTGGAACGCGATCTCGTCGTGGGCGAAGCGGCTTGCGCGGTCTTGCGTGCGCGTCTTTCCGCAGGCGATGACAACACCGAGCGGCCCACGGCATCGAGCAGATTCGTCATGAGCACATCGCGGGCGAGCGTGGACTTGCCGGAGCCGGACACGCCCGTGATCGCCACGAGCCGGTTGAGCGGCATGCTGGCGGTCACGTTGCGCAGGTTGTGCAGCGTCGCGCCTTCGACCGTGAGCCAATTCTCCGGCGTGGCGGGACGTTTGGCAGTACCGATGCGCACATCGCGGCGCGGCTGCAACGGATGCACGATCGGGTTCGCCAAATACTGCCCCGTCAGCGACGCCTTGTGCGCCGCGAGGTCCGTCACGTTGCCTTGCGCGACCACGGTGCCGCCACGCTTGCCCGCGCCCGGCCCGATGTCGATGATATGGTCGGCACGCCGAATCGTATCTTCGTCATGCTCCACGATGACAAGCGTATTGCCCTTGTCATTGAGCTTCTTCAACGCCGACAGCAGAATCAGATTGTCACGCGGATGCAGGCCGATGGTCGGTTCATCCAGCACATAACACACGCCTTGCAGATTGCTGCCGAGTTGCGCGGCCAGTCGAATGCGCTGCGCCTCGCCGCCTGACAACGTGGGCGCGGCACGATCCAGACTCAGATAACCCAGGCCCACTTCTTCGAGGAATTGCAGACGCCCTTCGATCTCGCTCACCACATCGCGCGCGATATCGGCATCGCGTCCCGCAAGTTTGAGCGATGCAACCCATTCGCGCGTATCGCTCACCGTCCAGCGTCCGACCTCGGTGATCGGATAGTTGCCGAAGGTGACCGCGCGCGCGACATCGTTCAGACGCGTGCCTTCGCAATCCGGGCACGGCTGATCCACGATATCGTCCGGCTCCTGATCCACCGAGCCGATGGTCTGCTCGCGTCCGCGATCGTCCTGCGCAAGGATGGTGTCGTCGAACACGGCGCGCTGTTCGCGCGTGAGCTTCACGCCCGTGCCCACACACGTATCGCACCAGCCATGCTTGCTGTTGTAGGAGAACATGCGCGGATCGAGTTCGGGATAACTCGTGCCGCATACCGGACACGCGCGCTTGGTGGAAAACACACGCGTTTCTTCCTTGCCGCGACGCGCGCCGTCTTGCCATGAACCATGAAGATCGTCGAGCGGTGCGCACAGATGCATCACGCCCTTGCCGAGTTCGAGTGTTTCATCGAGACGTCGGCGCAGTTCCGCTTCGTTATCCGCGGACACGATGAAATCCGCCACCGGCAATTCGATCGTATGCTCGCGGAAACGGTCGAGACGCGGCCACGGAGCGACCGGCAGGAATTCGCCATCCACACGCAAATGCGTGCTGCCGCGCGTCTTCGCCCACTTGGCGAGGTCCGTATAAACACCCTTTCGATTCACCACCAGCGGCGCAAGCAAACCCACATGTTGCCCCTTGAAATCACGCATGATCTGCGCTGCGATGGACTCCGAACTTTGTGCCTGCACCGGCGTGCCATCGTGGATGCAATGCTGAATGCCGAGCTTCACGTAAAGCAAGCGCAGGAAGTGCCACACTTCGGACGTGGTCGCGACCGTTGACTTGCGCCCGCCGCGCGACAAGCGCTGTTCGATGGCGACGGTCGGCGGAATGCCGTACACGGCATCGACTTCGGGACGCCCCGCCGGTTGCACGATCGACCGCGCATACGCGTTCAACGATTCGAGGTAACGGCGCTGGCCTTCGTGAAACAGAATATCGAACGCGAGCGTGGATTTGCCCGAACCAGACACGCCCGTCACCACGTTGAACTTGTTGTGCGGAATATCGACATCGAGTGACTTGAGGTTGTGCTCGCGCGCATTGACGATACGCACCACGTTCTCGCCCTGCAACGCGCGCCGCGCGCTCGCCACTTCCGCCGCGAGTTGCAGCGGCACGCCCGCGCGCTTTTCCGCCGCGCCTGGTTGCATGGATTCTTCGTAGTCGATCAACGCGCGGCCCGTATGCGAACGCTCGCACGCGGCCACTTCATCCGGCGTGCCCACGCACACCACTTCGCCGCCCGCATCGCCGCCTTCCGGGCCGAGATCGATGATCCAATCCGCCGCGCGAATCACATCGAGATTATGTTCGATGACGATCAGCGAATGCCCGCGTTCGAGCAAACGGCGCAACGCCTGCATGAGCTTGGCGATATCGTCGAAATGCAGGCCGGTGGTCGGTTCGTCGAACATGAACAGGCGGCTTTCGCTTTTCTTCACCTGCGCCGTTTCCGCCAGAAAACCCGCGAGTTTCAGGCGTTGCGCTTCGCCGCCGGACAGTGTCGGCACGGGCTGGCCGAGCTTCACGTATTCGAGACCGACATCGACGATGGGTTGCAGCACGCGCAGCACTTCGGCATCGTTGGCGAAGGCTTCCACGGCTTCGCTCACCGTGAGGTCGAGCACATCCGCGACGCTCAACTCATGCGCGCCACGCTCGATCTTCACTTCGAGAATTTCCGCGCGATAACGGCGGCCATCGCAATCCGGGCAACGCAGATAGACATCGGAAAGGAACTGCATTTCGACGTGCTCGAAGCCCGAGCCGCCGCAAGTCGGACAACGACCATCGCCCGAGTTGAAGCTGAACATGCTTGCGCTATAGCCGCGTTGCAAGGCGAGCGGCGCTTTCGCAAAGAGCTTGCGGATTTCATCGAACGCGCCGACATAGCTCGCCGGATTCGAGCGCGCCGTGCGGCCGATCGGCGACTGATCGACGAAGATCACATCGCCGAGTTGCTCCGCGCCCTTCAGTGCGCGAAACGCGCCGGGTGCTTCGGTGGCCTTACCGAAATGACGCATCAACGCGGGCGCGAGCACGTCCTGAATCAAGGTGGATTTGCCCGAACCGGATACGCCCGTCACGCACACGAGCCGTTGCAGCGGAATCTCGACGGTGACATCTTTCAGGTTGTGATCGCTTGCGCCTTCGAGCGTCAGACGCGGCGTTTTTGCATCCACCGCGCGGCGATTCCAGTTCGATACATGCGCGACATGCTTGCGTCCGCCGAGATACGCGCCGGTCAATGTTTCGGTTGCCTGAATATCGTCGGGTGCGCCGTCGAACACGATCTGCCCGCCGCGTTCGCCCGGTCCCGGACCCATGTCGATGAGCCGGTCCGCTGCAAGCATCACCGAAGGATCGTGCTCGACGACGACGAGCGTATTGCCCGCATCGCGCAACCGGTGCATGGCTTCGACAATGCGATTCAGATCGCGCGGATGCAGCCCGATGCTCGGTTCATCGAGCACGAACAGCGTGTTCACCAGCGACGTGCCGAGCGCGGTCGTCAGGTTGATGCGCTGCACTTCGCCGCCCGACAGCGTGCGCGATTGCCGGTCGAGCGTGAGATAGCCGAGGCCGACATCGCAGAGATATTTAAGGCGCGTGCGCACTTCCGCGTGCAGGAGCTTGAGCGCTTCGTCGAGCAGAGTTGATGGCAGCGTGAGCGAATCGAAGAAGCGGCGGATGCGTTCGATCGGCATCAGCATGAGGTCGTGCACGGTGAGTCCCGACAGCGCTTCGAGTTGCGGACGCGTCCAGTCCACGCCCATCGGCAAGAAGCGACTGGCGGGCTTCAGAACGGCATCGGCCTGTTCCTTCGTGCCCAGACGCCACAGCAGCGATTCGGTCTTGAGCCGCGCGCCCGCGCAGACAGGGCACGTCGTATAGCTGCGGTACTTCGACAGCAATACGCGGATGTGCATCTTGTACGCCTTCGATTCCAGATAATCGAAAAAGCGCTGAACGCCGTACCACTGGTTCTGCCACTTGCCGTTCCAGTCGGGCGAACCTTTGATGACCCAGTCCTTTTCCTTCTGCGTCAGTTCGCGCCAGGGCACGCCCAGCCGAATGCCCGCCTTCGCGCCGTAACGCACGAGGTCGTCCTGATTCTCTTTCCACGCGGGCGTTTGCAGCGTTTTGATCGCGCCTTCGCGCAGCGTCTTGTTCTCGTCGGGAATCACCAGACCGTAATCGACGCCGATCACGCGGCCGAAGCCACGACACGTTTCGCACGCGCCATAGGCCGAGTTGAACGAGAACAACGCGGGCTGCGGGTCTGCGTAACGCAGATCGCTTTCCGGGCAATGCAGGCCGGTGGAAAAGCGCCAGATATCCGGCTCGCCTTCTTCCTTCAGCACGTAGACCGTCACGCGGCCCGTGCCGCGGAGCAATGCGCTTTCGATGGCTTCGAGCGCACGCGAACGCTCGATGTTGTGCAGGCGAAAGCGGTCGGCGACGACATCGAGCATCTGCCGCATGCCGTGTTCGGTCTGCACATGGCGCTTGGCCTGCACGCGCGTGTAACCGCTCGCGGAGAGCCATTGTTCGACTTCGGCATCGCTGGCGGTATCGGGCAATTCGACGGGGAACGTGATCGCCAGACGCGGATCGTCCGCTTGCGTGCGGTCGAGCAGTTCCGCGTAGATCGTCTCCGGCGTGTCGTGCCGCACCGGCAGCGCGGTCTTTTTATCGAACAACTCGGCGGCGCGCGCGTAGAACAGCTTCAGATGGTCGTTCAGTTCGGTCATCGTGCCGACGGTCGAGCGCGAACTGCGCACCGGATTCGTCTGGTCGATGGCGATGGCGGGCGGCACACCGTCCACGCGATCCACCTGCGGCCGGTCCATGCGGTCGAGAAACTGGCGCGCGTAGGCGCTGAACGTTTCGACGTAGCGGCGCTGGCCTTCGGCGTAGAGCGTATCGAACACGAGACTGGACTTGCCGGAACCGGACGGGCCGGTGACGACCGTCATTTGGCCGGTGTGCAAATCGAGGTCGAGATTCTTGAGATTGTGCTGCCGTGCTCCGCGAATGCGGATTGCGTTGTTCGATGCCAATTTTTCAACCGATTCAATGAGTTGGACGGCTACATAAGCCGTTTGCGGCGCGTGTGTTCAGGGACCGGCGCGCGCGTGCCGCTGTGGACGGTACTGTACACGCATACAGTATTTGTCGCAAAAGTGTAGGCGAGTGTCCGGCCTGCCGAAGCAACCGAAGGCGCAAGGTTCTCGCCCGCTCACTTCTCCGACAGATGCGCGATGACCGCATCCGCCACCGCGTCCGGTGCTTCGCGCTGCGGAAAATGTCCGATGCCGTCGATCACCACGCGCCGATAACCTGCCGTGAAGTACTGCTCCTGACTCAATGTCAGCGATGCGTCCGTGCACGTATCCGCGCCACCGTGGATGACGAGCGCGGGGACATCGAGCTTCGTCACGGTTCCGAGCCGTTGCGTGAGGGCCGCGAACGCCGGGTCCGAGACTTCGCCATCGCGCCAGCGTCGCCGATAGGCGTTCAAAGTGATCGGCACCCATTCGGGATTCTCGAAGGCACGCGCGCTCGCGGCAAATTCGGCTTCGTCGTACCAGCCTGCGGGTGCCCACGTATCCCACTGAATGCGCGCGAAGCCGATGGGATCGGCGGCGATCGCTTTCGGGCCACCATCGAGCGACATGAACCACTGATACCAGTAGCGCCGCGCCTGTTCGAAGTCCGGCAGATCGAACGCGCCCGCCGGTTGATAGCCGACAGAAAACGCCGCCATGCGACGCACGCGTTCGGGAAACAGCGCGGCGGCGGTGTACGCGGCGCGCGCGCCCCAGTCGTGACCGACGAGATCGAAGGTTTCGAGACTGAGCGCATCCGCGAGATCGATGGCGTCTTGTACCAGCGCGACGGCGGAACCGTCGCGGGGCGTGTCGGCGCTGAGAAAACGCGTGCCGCCTGCGCCGCGCAATTCCGGCACGATGGTGCGAAAGCCTGCGTTGTTCAGCCGCGCGGCGACATTGCTCCAGCCGCGTGCGGCATCCGGCCAGCCGTGCAGCAAGAGGACGGCAGGACCTTCCGCCGGCCCGGTATCCGAGTAAGCGATCTCCAAAGTCTGCGTGGTGACGTGTCGGTCGAATTCCAGCATGACGGCGCTCCTCGGTGCGGGTTAAGCAACAATTTTAGAGTGAGTCGGGAACGCACGTTTGAGACGACTGAGATCCGGCTTACGGGAAAGTCCCGAAGCCGCAAACGGTGCATTTGCTTGACGCGCGGGAGTGTGGTCCGATAATGTCAGCTTAGATAAACGATTTCCTTTTTTTGTGCGCGACACTCAATGTGCGTCTACAAACATATAGTTAAACGTTTTTTAAACAATAAAGCCGCCGGACATTCTCGGCAGGCGACAAAGATGAAACTTCGATCACCCTCACAATCCCGAAGAACCTTCGTCAAACTCGCGGGCGTATCGGCCAGCGCACCGCTTTTCGGCGGCCTCGGCGCGCTCTCTCTGCTTAGCGGATGCGGCGGCCACGACGACTCCCCGCCCGCCACCGCACAAGACGCAATCTGGGGCCCCTCCGGTTCGGCGACGCAGATCATCAATGCGCTCAAAGGCGTCTCGACCTCGATGTTCCCGAACCGCCAGTTCCTCGTCACCGATTACGGCGCGAAGCCCTGCGCGGTCGTCGCCGCGACGAACCCGTACACCGACGCCACCAAGTCCCCGCTCTCCACCGGCGCGGACCAGACACAAGCGCCCGGCGCCTTCGATTCGCGCCCCGCATTCCTCGCGGCCATCGCAGCATGCAATGCGTTGGGCGGCGGTCAGGTCACCGTGCCCGCAGGCAACTGGTATTGCGCGGGTCCGATCGTGCTGCTGTCGAATGTGAACTTCCACCTGAGCGCGAATTGCGAAATCTTCTTCAGTCCCAATCCGGTGGATTACGCGAAGGACGGTCCGGTGGATTGCGGCGCGAACGGCAAGCTCTACTACAGTCGCTGGCAGGCAAACGATTGCCTCAACTACGCGCCGCCAGTGTATGCACGCAATCAGAAGAACATCGCGCTGACGGGTGAAGACACCAGCTCCGTGCTGAACGGTCAGGCCATGACGCCGTTCGCCGGCAGTGGAAACACGGCCACTAGCTGGTGGACATGGAAAGGCAACAACGGCGCGTATGGCTGCGTGAGTTCGTCTACACCTTCGCAGGCATCGAGCAATCCGAACAATATCGATCTCAGGACCGCCGTGCCCGGCATTTCCGATGCGCTCTACACAGAATTGACCAACCCCGCCACCCCCTGGCAGCAGGACCAGAACTATCTGCCCGCGCTGTCCGAAGCCGGTGTCGCCATCGAAAAACGCGTGTTCGGCTTAGGCCATTATCTGCGGCCGTGCATGGTGGAATTCATCGGCTGCACCAACGTGCTTATGCAAAACTATCGCACCATCAACACGCCGTTCTGGCAGCATCATCCGACCGATTGCACGAACGTGGTGATCGACGGCGTGACGGTGGACAGCATCGGCCCGAACAACGACGGTTTCGATCCCGACGCCTGCAACACGGTGCTGTGCCAGAACGTCACCTTCAACACCGGCGACGATTGCATCGCGATCAAATCGGGCAAGGATCTCGACACGCAATACGGTCCCGCGCAGAACCACGTCATTCAGAACTGCGTGATGAACAGCGGTCACGGCGGCATCACGCTCGGCAGCGAAATGGGCGGCGGCGTGCAGAAAATCTACGCGCGCAATCTGCAAATGCTCAACCAGTTCTGGGCGACGAATTCCCTGAACATCGCGATACGCATCAAGACGAACATGAATCGCGGCGGCTATGTGAAGGACTTCTATGTCGATAACGTCACGCTGCCGAACGGCGTGAGTCTGACGGGTGCGGGCTATGGCAGCAGCCTGCTCGCGGGCAGTCCGATCAACGCGACCGTGCCGCTTGGCGTGGTGACGGCGAGCGCGGCAAATCCATCGGCGTCGCAGGGCGGCATCATCACGTTCGATTGCGATTATCAGCCGTCGAAGGACGCCATTCGCACGCGTCCGGCGCTGGTGCAGAACGTTAATATCTCGAACCTGAAGGCGAGCAATGTGACGCTCAACGGTGTGACGGCTTCGTGTTTTCAGGCGATCGTCGCGCAAGGGCCGGTGGCGTTCGATTACAACGGGCCTGCGCCCACGCCGGCTATTCCGGCTATCACCGGCGTGACGCTCACCAATTGCGATTTCGGCACGCCGAGCGCGGCGGGTCCCGCGACTGCGACATCGCCGGGGCCGATCTACGCTTACAACGTGCATGACATCGTGCTCGTGAATTCGACGATAGCGGGGCAAGCGGTGAATCAGATGGTGACGGATGCGCGGTGAGAGCCGACGCCTTATAATTCGGCCTCCGTATTTTTGAGGCATCCGATTTTGTTCGATTCGTCACTGCGCGTTCCCACCGAAACCTCGTGCAAATGTTGCACGGGTTCCAGCCCGCTTTGCGGCGTCGTCGATTCTTCACGCGGCGGCGCTGATTCCATGGCCGGAAGAAAAGTCGATCCATATTCCGGCATATCGATTCACTACTATCGTTGCGGGCAATGCGGTTTCACCTTCACACCCGCATTCGATGACTGGACGCCCGCGCGCTTTCGCGAAGCCATCTACAACGATGATTACGCGCGGCAAGACCCGGAATATCTCGGCGCGCGTCCGGCGCGAGATGCACAGATCATCGGCGATCATTTCCCCGAACTCGCGTCCGTTGAACTGCTGGATTTCGGCTCGGGATCGGGGCTTCTCGAACAACAACTTCGCGCGCGCGGCTTTGCGCATGTGCGCTCGTACGATCCCTTCGGCCAAGCTCAAAACGCCGATGCGTTGAACCGAAAGTTCCGCGTAATCTTCGCGTTCGAGGTGTTCGAACATCACGTCGATCCGCGTGAACTGGTGAAAGTGCTTGCCGGCATGCTTGACGAACACGGCGCGATTCTACTGAGCACGCTTTTCGTGCCGCAAAGCGTGCCGCAGCAAGGTATCGAAACGTGGTGGTATTGCATGCCGCGCAACGGGCATCTGTCGTTCTTCACGCCCTCTTCGCTTGCGTTGCTTGCTTCGTATAGCGGATTGAAAGCCGCGTCGTTCGATGACGGACTGCACTTCCTTTACAAGAATGAAGTGCCCGCGTGGGCCGCGCGGTTGCAACACACGCTTCACGACGTTTGAAGCTCACGCTCCAATCAACACGCCTGTCCTGAACGCCTTCTCCCCCGTCACCCGCCCCATCGGTGCGCCGGCCTGCACGAAGCGGAGCGCGCGCCGCATGTAGAACACGCCGTCGTTCTTCGTCGTGACGGTGACGACTTCATCCGTGAGCGGATCGACGATATCGAACACGGCATCACCCGCCGTCAACCGCGCGCCGATCTGTGCCCGATACACCACGATCCCGCTCATCGGCGCGATCAATTGTTCGCTGCCCGCGAGCGGCGTCGCCGGATGCTCAAGTGGTGGCATCTCGCGCGGCTCGCCTTCGATCACCCCGCGCAGCATCAGGAAATCGACGATGGCCTGCGCATCCGCGCGCGCGGTGTCATACCCCACGTCACGCTGCCCGCGATGCTCCACCGTCGCCGCGATATTCGGCGCGGCGAGCGGCACGGCATCGCCCAGACGCGCACGCAGGTCGTGCCATAGAAGCGCGTGAATTTCGTCGAAGGACTGGCCGCCCGAATCGGTCGCGAGCAATGAGCCGTTCGCGCCGAGATAGCGCGCCAACGGTTCGATTGCAGGCCAGCTTGCGGGACTGGTGTAGAGATGCACCGTCGCTTCGAGCGAGCAATGCAGATCGAGCACGATATCGGCATCCGAGGCGAGCACGAGCAGCGCGAGCCGCAGCGATTCGAACTCGTTGTTCGCGCGCATTTCACCCAGCATGTCGCGCAACGTACGACGCAAAATGCGTGTGTTGTGCGCCGCATCGTCGCCGGAAAAATGAGCGCGCGCGCGTTCGATCAACGCATCGGCAGGCGGCATGGGAAAGCCGCGATTGAAGTTCTGGCCGCTGTTCGCTTCGAACCGGCCCATGAAATGTCCGAGCACATGTTGCGATAGCCCGATGGGATTCGCCACCGGCACGAGCACGATCTCGCCCCGCACGCGCCCTTCGGCTTCGAGTTCGCGCAGGTGTTGTTTGAGCGTCCATGCAGTGAGCATGGCCGGGGTTTCGTCGGCGTGCAGCGCGGCCTGGATGAAAACTTTTTCGACAGCATCAGGCGGGCCGAAATGAAAGCTGACGAGTTCGCGGGACGTGCCGAGTGTCGTCGTCACGAGCGAATGGCGTCGTGTTTGCATGGTGATGATCCTCGTTCGCCGTGGAGGTCGGAATTGAAAATGCTTGCGCGCGAACTCGGCAGTCTACGCGTCGCGTGCCATCACGCGACGGTGGAAGAAATAGTGACGAAAGAAAACGCGGGCGTGACGATCACGCCCGCCGAACGAAACGCTCAACGCGCGGCGTGCCGCGTCCGCGATGCGCTCTTGCTCCGGCTCGCGGCATTCGCCCGGCGCGTGGCCCAACCCTTCTTCGCCGCCGCCGACCGGTCCGTCGCCGAACGCCGGCTGGCGGCCGCATGCGTCTGCCTTGACAGCGCCTTGGGCGATGCCGCCTTCGTGCTCTCACGCTTGAGCGCACGCGTGGACGCAGCCGAGCGCTTCGCCTTCGATTCCGTGCTCCGGCTCGTCGTGCGATGCGCCGCCTTCGTGTCCTGCGCGGCCTTCTTGCGGGTGGCTTCGGACACGGTGCCCTTCTTCGGCGCCTTCGTCTTCACGCCCGAGCGCCGCGCCTCGGACAGACCGATCGCGATCGCCTGCTTCGCGGACTTCGCGCCGTGCTTGCCTTCGCGAATGTGGTCGATCTGTTCCTTCACGAACGCGCCTGCTTGCGTGCTGGGAGACTTTCCGGCGCGCTTCGCCTTCGAGGCGCGCTCCACGGTTTTCTTCTCGGGCATGTTGGTACTCCTTGTCAAGTTGACTTGCCCGAGCGAGGCGAGCATCACGCGTGCCCGCCTCGTATCGAAGCTACTGCGTCAACCGAAGGATGCCGAGATTGCCCGCAATCTGCTGGAAGATCTTGTCGAGATCGGAGTTGGTCGGCGCGTGATAGTAGTTCCCCGGCGACGCGCACGACTGCATGTTCTTGACCGCCGTGCTGCTGGTCGCGTCGGTCCCGAACGTGATGGCGTAGACGATGATCCCGCTGTTCTTCATCGCGTTGCACACGCCAAGCTGGAACGCGTTGATGTCCGTGACCGAACTCATCTTTCCGTTGACGAGCGAACTGCCGTCCGAGCGCGTCACGGTCGGCGCCTGCAGCGTGCCGTCTCCCACGCCCGACAAACCGTTGAACGCCGTGAGCGGCATGAGGCCATCGGTGGCGCCCGGCGCGTTCTCGCCGTCGGTCAGCACGATCGCCACGCGTTGCAGCGCGGGATTGCTTTCCGGGCGCGGCAGCGAACTGTCGGCGGAAATCCAGCCGTTGCCATTCGACACATTGTTCGACCAGTCCGACGACAACATCCGCCAGCCCCACAGCAACCCGGTCGGAATGATGGTCGAGCCGTTGGCCTGCATGTTGTTGATGGCGTTGGTCAGCACGTTCTGATCTTGCGTCAGGAACACGGTCGGCTGGATGCCGCACGGACCGTTGCTCGTGCCGGACGCGTTCGTGTTGCCGTTCTGATAGATCGTCGTCGTGCCGCTGGCCTTGTTCGGCTGGAACCAGGAATTCCAGATGCCCGTCTGAGAAGCGCCGCACGCCAGCGACGAACCGTTCGTCTGGCGCGTGAGCGGCACGCCCATCACGGTGTTCACGGACACCGTGCTGTTGCAGTCGCTCGCACTGGTGGTCGTGATCTTGTAGCCGCCCGAAGGCACGTTGTAAAAGAACGGCGTGAAGCCCGGCGTGTCCTTCGGTGCATACGCTTTCGGATAGAGATTCTGGCCGGCATCGCGCGGTTCGACTGCGCAGCCCTGCCAACCCGATTGCGTGATATTCGGGTTCGGCGCCATCGACATATTGGTCGGGTTGTACGTGAATTTCGGCGTCATCCAGCTACTTCCGCCCGACAGCGATCCTGTCAGATTGACGACCGTCGTGAACGGCACGAGCCCGATATACGACTCGACCTTCGACTTGTTGAAGATGGTCGTCACGAGATCGTTCGCCGCCGTCCGCAAGCCCTGAATCTTGGTGCCTTGCGTGGTGTCGCTGCTGGCAGCCGACCCCATCGAGCCGGTGTTGTCCAGCACGAGCACCAGTTCCAGCGTGCTCTTCGGAACGTACAGCGCCGTGTTGCTCGCCGAGACGGTCTGATTGTCCGGCAGTTCCGAACCGCCGCCGCCTGTCGAACTGACGCTGCCGAGAATCTTCGTCGCCAGGATCGGCATGGTGCCCGTCGCGGACAGCGAGATCTTGAAACCGTTGACCGCGTCGCCGGAGAGCGAGGCCGTGAAGTTCTGCGAGGGCATCACGAGACCTTCGTAACCGGTCGGCATGTTGGCGTCGTAATAGGCGCGCGCGTCCTTCTGCCATCCGGCGAGATCGGTGACGGCCGGCGTGGCGTAATGGTTGACGTTGGCGGCGGACGAGAGCGTGGCCACGTCGAGCGCCATCTGCATGCGCGCTTGCAGCAATTCCCACTGGATCATGCCGATCGACATGCACATCGCGCCGATCATCATGCTCGAACTGAGCGCGAAGAAAACGCTGATCGCGCCTTCGTCGTCGCGGGCGAAGGCGGGCAGGCGCGGGCAGCGCGCGGCCAGCGTCCTGATCGTGAGGAGCGTGGCGAGCATCATGACGGCACGCGCGACAAGGGATTGCCCGAACGCGGACGAACATAGACACGGCGCGAAATGATCTGCGTGCCCGGCGCGGTCGGCCAGAAATTCGACGTCATCGTGAACGGGTTATACGAGAGATAGACCTCGATCACGATGGCCGAATCCCCCATGCGAAACGGCCAGGTCGCGGGCAGCAGGCTGGTCGCCGTCTCGGCCGAACCTTGCGAGGCGAGCACGCTACCCGTCCACGGAGCCTTCGACTGCCAATAGAGAACCGCCGTGCCCGATGCCATCGGCGTCGACGAAGAAAAGTCGCGGCAGGGGTTCGGGTTGTTATCGCAGATCGACGTGACGAACACCATGCCGTTCGCCTTCAGGTCGTAAGGCGCGGCAAGCAGCGTCGCGGCGTTGAAGATGGAGCCGATATTGTTGGAGTTGCTCGTGCTCGGGTCGTTGATGACGCTCGTCATCTGCCCGACCGAGTCCGCCAGCGTGAACGCCGTGTGCTCGACGATACTGACCGCCCGAATGTACATGTACACCTCGGTGAAGCCGAGCATGATCATGATCATGACCGGCGCGAGGATCACGAATTCGATCGATGCCGCGCCTCGCTGCGAGCGCAACAAGCGGCGCAGCAAACGCGTTGGCGAGCGCTCAAGCCGCGCCCGCGAAAAAAATCCCGACACGCTTTTCATTTTTCGTTCTGCACGATGTAATTGCGTTGAAACGTCAGGGTGCTCTGGCCGAACATCGCCGGAATGCCCGTCAGGCCTTTCATCGTCAACGTGATGTTGTACGAGACGACATCGCCGAAACTGCCCAGATTCGCCTGTGAGGTTTTCGTCCCCACGTTGTTGTAAGTGCCGTAGTTGAGCGTGTTGATCGTGACCGTGCCGCCCATGTTGGTCCACGGTTTGAGCACGGTCATGATCGATGCGCGCGCCGCGTCCGCGCGCGTGCCCGAGGACGGCGCGGAAGTCGTGAGCCCCACGCGCGACGCCTGCTGCGCGGCGATCTGCACCGTGGCATCGACGATCATGTCGAACGCCAGTTCGATGGTGCCGAACACGATGACGATCGCCCACATCATCACGAAGGCCATTTCGATGGCCGAGACGCCGCTGTCGTCCCGCAGGAAGCGCGCGGCGAAACGTTCGCCGCGGTGCGCGTCGCGGGGGCGCGGGGCGGCGTGGTTCATCGCAGGCTCGCGGACTGCACGGGGACGTTCTGCACCGCGCCGACCGTGGCGCCGGAACTGACGGCCGCCGCCGGTTGCGTGTAATGCGCACGCTGGATCTCGTAATAACGCAGGTTGTCCTGCACCGATGCCTTCGGCAGATCGCGCGACAGGATTTCCGACGCCGCTTCCGAATTGCCAAGCAGTCCGTACGCCAGCGCCAGATCCTGACGCGCCTGCGAAGGCGCTGCCGGATAACGCGTCACGTCGAGCAGCACATTCGCGCCGCCACGCGCGTCGCCACTGAGAATCAGCGACATGCCCAGATTCACCGACAGCATCGGATCGCCGGGATTGGCCTTGAGCGCATCGCGCAGCGCGGCTTGCGCGCCCGCGTGATCGCCCTTCAGATCGAGCGCGGTGCCGAGCCCGGCGCAAGCCAGCGCATCGTTCGGACGCATGGCGAGCACGCGGCGATAGGTGGCGATGGCGTCATCGAAACGGCGCTGGTGAATCGCCACGCGCGCCGAGCCGATCAGCGGCATGGGCGCGTTCGGATCGAGCGCGCTCGCCTTGTCGTAATAGACGCCCGCGCGCGTGTAGTCGCCGACCGCGTAGAGCGTGCTGCCCAGACCCGTCAGGCCCGGCACCGATTTCGGATCGGCCTGCACGATACGCTGATACAGCGTGGTCGCCAGTTCCACGTTGCCCGAGTCCATCGCTGTGTCCGCGATGCGCAGTTCGCTCATCGCGCTGGGCGACGAGTTCTGCGAGACCGGCCGTGCCTCGGTGGCCTGATGCGCGGCCGTGGTCGTGCTGGTGGTCGTGCAGGCGGACAAGGCAAGCACGAACGCAGCCGTGCAAGTCGTCAGAGCAAGATGGCGAAGATGGCGAAGATCGCGGGCACGCGCCACGCAAAGGATTTCAAGTGCTTTCATTGCTTGGCTAACGCATCCATGAGCAGAATGATTGACGGTCCGGCCGAGATCACCATGACGGCAGGAAGGATGAACAGCATCATCGGCACGACCATCTTCGGGGCGAGCTTGGCCGCTTTTTCTTCGAGCGAGACCATGTGCGCAAGGCGCTCCGTGCGCGACAGTGTGCGCAGCGCGTGCGTGATCGGCGTGCCGTAGCGCATCGACTGATTGAGCGTGGAAATGAGCGCGCGGATGGACGGCAAATCGATCCGCTCGCCCAGTCCGTGCAGCGCACGCGCGCTATCGCCGGAGAGTTTCAGTTCGTCGGCAGTCAGCGAAAATTCGTCGGCGAGCGGCGGGCAGATGGTCTTCATTTCATCGGCGACGCGGCGAATGCTCACGCCCAGACTGTTGCCCGCGTTCGTGCAGATCACAAGCAGGTCGAGCGCATCGGGCAGGCAGTTTTCCATCGCGCGGCGGCGGCGCATCGAGAAAAAAGCCACGAAGTATTCGGGGATGATCATGCCCGCCACGAAGACCGCGAGCATCATCGCGCCGCGCACCGCCGGATAACCGCCGATCACCGGAATGTTCGAGCCGAGCATGACCATCGTGGCCGCGCAGATCAGACCGACCACGAACTTCACGGCAAGCAAAATCGACACGGCTTTCTTGCTGCGGTAGCCGCTGCGCACCATCTCCTTTTGCAGCTTCATGCGGTACTTCGCGTCGAACAGCGGCAGACGGTCGCCGACGCGCGCGAGCAGCACCGTCGCGCGGCCGCTGAAACTCTTGTCGGTCACTTCCTCGACCGTTTCGCCTTCGATGCGATTCGACAGCGCCGCCGCCCGCACGCGCTCCGCGATGCGTCCACGCAAGCCGCCGTACTTCGTCGCATACCAGATCGCGATGCCCGCCACGAGCGCGAGCAGCATCGACAGATTGACGAGCGTTTCGAAATTTTCCTGGCTCATCGCGACGTATCCAGTTTGGACATCTTGTTGACCACGGAGATGCCGATCACCAGCGAGATCGCCGCGAAGGTCAGCACTTTCTGGCCGGCCTGCGTGTCGAACAGCACCATCAAATAATCGCGGTTCAGCAGATACGTGCTGGCCAGAATGATGAACGGGATCGAGGCGAGAATCTTCGTCGTGATGCGCGCTTCGCCGGTGAGCGCCTTGGTCTTCTGGCGAATTTCGCGGCGCGTGCGCACGATGCCCGAGAGGTTTTCGAGCGTCTCGCCAAGCTGGCCGCCGGTTTCGCGCTGCAACAGCAGACACACGCAGAAGAACGAGAAATCCGCGATGCCGATGCGTTCCACCGCGACCGCCAGCACTTCTTCGAGGTCCAGACCGACTTGCAGCGAATCGCCCATGATGCGGAATTCGGTGCGCAGCGGTTCCTGCACTTCGGTGGAAGCGGAATGGATCACGTGCGTGACCGGCACGCCCGCACGCACGGCGCGCACGATCAGGTCGATCAGATCGGGAAAGCCATCCAGAAAGCGCTGACGGAAGCGCCCGACGAGGAAGTTGTACGAGCGCATCACGAGGAACGCAGGCAGGCCGATCATCAAAAGCGGCGGCACGAACGCGGGCAGCGGCGCGTATTTCGCCATCAGCATGGCGACGATCTCACCGAGAATGCCCGCCGCCACCACGATGCGAATGCCGTTCGCGCCCGCCACCGTGCGCAGCCGCGCGATCTTCGGGCTGAGCCAGCGCATCAGCGTGTTCTGTTCGCGCGCCACCTTGAAAAGATCGTTGTCGAGCTTGCGTTTGTCGCGCCCGCCTTCGACGAAAAACGCCTCGGCCATGCGCGATTTGATGCGCGCCTCGGGCCGCTGATTGCGCATGTCCTGCACGACGAGCGCCATCATGCCGAGCACGAGCGCGACGATGAAAGAACACGCGGTGACGAGATCGGCTGTGCTCATAAACGCATGGCCTCGTTGAGCGCGCTTTCCAGCCCGTAGTACGCCGCGCGCGCGGAAAACGCCGGCCGCACCGAGGCCGACTCATACACGCCCTTCACTTCCTCGCTGTAGGCGCTCGCGTCATAACGGAACGTAAAAAGATCCTGCGTGATGATGACGTCGCCTTCCATGCCCACCAGTTCGGTGATGCGCGTCACGCGCCGCATGCCGTCGCGCATCCGTTCGATCTGCACGATCATGTGCACGGCGCTGGCAATCTGACGGCGGATCGACATGAGCGGCAGGTTGCCGTTCGCCATCATGACCATGCTTTCCAGACGCGTGATGCCGTCGCGCGGCGTGTTCGCGTGGATGGTGGTCATCGAACCATCGTGGCCCGTGTTCATGGCCTGCAGCACGTCGAAGGCTTCGGGACCGCGCGTTTCACCGAGGATGATGCGGTCCGGGCGCATCCGCAGCGCATTGCGCACGAGATCGCGCTGCGCCACCGCGCCGAGCCCTTCGGCATTCTCGGGACGTGTTTCCAGACTCACCACGTGCGGCTGCACGAGTTGCAGTTCGGCCGCATCTTCAATGGTGATCGTGCGTTCGCCCAGCCCGATGAAGTGCGACAGCGCGTTGAGCAGCGTCGTCTTCCCGGAACCCGTACCGCCCGACACGATGATATTCAGCCGGCATGTACTCGCGAGCTTGAGCACCGTCGCCATTTCGGCGGACATGTTGCCCTGCTGCGACATCCGGTGCAGCGTGATGTTGCGCTTGGAAAATTTACGAATGGAGATCGAGGTGCCGTGAATCGCGAGCGGCGGCAGCACGACGTTGACCCGGCTGCCGTCGGCGAGGCGCGCATCGACCATCGGGCTGCTTTCGTCCACGCGCCGCCCGACGCCCGCCGCAATCCGCTGCGCCACGTTGATGACGTGCGCGTTGTCGCGAAACTTGTACGGCGTGAGTTCGAGCCGGCCGTGCCGTTCCACGTACACCTGATCGGGACCGTTCACCAGCACGTCGGTGATGGTTTCATCGGCGAGCAAGGGTTCGATGGGACCGAGGCCGAACATGTCGTTCAGCAGTTCGCCGACGATCTGCCCTTGCTCCGCGATCGTGATGTTGAGCCGCTCGCGCTCGGCAATTTCCAGCACCAGCGCTTCGACGCCGGGCTTCATCTGCTCGCGCGTCTTGCCGACTGCCGCCGATGCGTTCATCGCGCCGAACACGCCGGTGCGGATCACGCGGAACAGATCGGAGCGCACCAGCACTTCGTTGCCTTCCGGCGCGCGCGAACGCGGCGCGGGCGGCGGCACGGGCGCGGCGACTGGCGCCGGTGCGGGTTCCGCTACCGCGACGCCCGATGCGTTGGCCGGATCGGCCGGACTGACACTCGGCCGTGCGCTCTGTTTTTGCCCGAACATCAGCTTTTCCTCAGCTTGATTTTCTGGAAGAAGGAACGCTCGGCCGTCGTGTGCTGACCCGTCAGATCGGCGGCAATGCGGACCACGCTCTGATTGAAGCCGTTCTGCGCCTTGTCCTTGGGCGTCTCGCCGAGGTTCTCGGCGGTCATCACGGCCTTGGCTTCGAACGGAATCTCATGCAGCACCGAACGTCCGATGGCGGTGATGAAATCCGTCGGCTGCACCTTGCCCGCCGTGGATGCGTTGGGGTTGTTCAGCAGCAGCGAAGTCGGCGGGTTGTTGTCGCGATCCTCGATATGACGCAGCAGCTTGACCGTCTCGCGCGTCGAATGCACCGAGCGGTCCGCGACGATATAGCAGCGCGCGGCGGTATCGAACACTTCGGCCGCGAGCGGGTCCGCCGGATTCGCGATATCGATGATGACGTAGTGGAAGCTGTCGCACAGCAGTTGCACCACGCGCGCGAGCGAACCCGCCTCGAACGCAGTCACCGCACCGTATTCGAGTTCGGCGGACAACATGAACAGGCGGCTGTTCTTGGCCACGAGCGTGCGGTCCACGTATTGCGGGTCCAGCCGGTGCACGTTTTCCAGCACGTCGGACAGACCGTTGTTGCTTTGCAGGCCGAGCATCACGTTCGCCGCGCTGCTATGAAAATTCAGGTCGATGTACGCCACCCGCCGATGCGTCTCATCCGACAGGTAACGCGCCACGTTGAGCGCAAGCGTCGTCACGCCGACACCGCCGCGCGAGCCGACGAAGGCAATCGTCTTGCCCGCGCGCGACATCACGACTTCGCTGACCTTGCCGTCCGCGACGCTGACCGTGCGCTTGAGCAGTTCGACCGTCAGCGGCTTGACCAGATAGTCACGCACGCCGAGCTTGAGCAGGCTGCGGAACAGGCCGACATCGTTACGCTCGCCGAGCGCCACGACCTGCACCGACGGCTCGCAGACTTCGGCGAGGCGTCCGAGGTCGGACAGCGGCATCACCGAGTCTTGCAGGTCGATCATCAGGAACAGCGGCGAGCGCTCGATCTTCTCGATGTAGGCAATCGCGTCGTCCACTGTGCCGACCGCGATATGGACGTGCGGCATCGCCTGTTCGAGCACGAAGCTCTTGAGGACCTGCTCGGTCTTGCGGTCCGAGACGAACGCGATGAAGTCCGCGGCGCGCGCGGCGGCCTTGTTCTTGTTCTTCAGGAAAGTGAGGTCTGTCGTGCTCATGTTCGTGCTCGTGGTCCTGCTCGTGGTCCTGATTCGCTCAACGTGGCCCGCATCACTTCGAACTGCGCGACGTCGATGTGTCGAGCGGCGTCACGTGTTCGGTCTGATAGCGATGCGCGGCGCTTGCGGCGACGGCGGCATCGGCGGGCCCCAGGGTCTGCGGATGAACGATGTCCTCCGGATGCGCCAGTTGGGCGGCGAGATTCGTATAGGTCGCGCAGCCCCATTGCATGCTCGGGCGGCGGATGCCCGCATCGGTCAGGAGCGAGGCGCGCGACAGGCTTTCGCAATCGGGCGGCGTGGCGTTCTTGCCGTCATAGCCGATGACCGATTCGTTCGGCATGTCGCGCGGCGGCTTGAAGCAGCCAGCGGCGGCGGCCGCGAACAAGCAGAGAAATAACAGCGTGAGAATGCGTGCGTGTTTCATGACGTGGCGCTCAGTAGACATAGCCGGCAGCGCCGACGAGGCGTGGATCGCCGGCGGCCGGCGTGTCGATGCCGCTCCTGCGCTGGAAGCCGTATTCGACATCCGAACTGGGCGAAGTCAGCGAATCGAGCGGCGAGCGCAGCTTCGCGGGATCGGTCGGTTCGACCAGATACGGCGTCACCATGATGACCAGCTCGGTCTTGTTGTTCAGATAGTTCGTGGACGAGAACAGCTTGCCCAGCACCGGCAGCGAACCCAGACCCGGCACTTGCGAAACGAGGTCCGAGGTATTGCTTTGCAAAAGTCCGCCGATGGCGAAGCTCTGGCCGCTGCCGAGTTCCACCGTGGTATCGGCGCGGCGCACGCTCAAACCCGGCACCGTGATGCCGCCGGTCGTGACGCTTACCGACGAATCGATCTGGCTCACTTCCGGGCGCACCTTCAGGCTGATGCGATGTTCGTCCAGCACGGTCGGCGTGAAATCGAGCTTGACGCCGAACTGCTTGAATTCGACGCTGATCGCGCCGTTGACCTGCGACACCGGAATCGGGAATTCGCCGCCCGCGAGGAAGCTCGCCGTCTGACCGGACAACGCGACCAGATTCGGCTCCGCGAGAATGGTCAGCAGGCCTTCCTGATTCAGCGCGTCGATCATCGCGCGGATGTCGGTGTTGTTCGTGTGGAACGCGCCGAACAGCGAGTACGCGTTGTTGGTCGGCAGGCTGACCGGATACGTGGTTTGTCCCGCCGCGTTGGTGAGCGGCTGCGACAGGTTGTAGATCGGCCGGCCGCTGTAGATGCCGCCGAAGAAGTTGCCCGCCGCGTTGCCAATCGATTGCCAGTTGATGCCGAGCTGCTGCGTGACGTTGCGATCCACTTCCGTGATCCGCACGCGCAACTGCACTTGCTGCGGACGATCCACCGTCATGCGGTTGACCAGCACTTCCTTGTCGGCGAGAAACGGCGTGACGGCCTGCACCACGGCGTCGGCTTCGAGCGACGTATGCACCTGACCGGTCAACACCAGCGAACCGAGGCTCGTGGCGACCTGCACGTTCAGGTTGGGAAAGCGCGCGGCAATCGTATTGCGCAGGAGCAGCATGTCGCGCGACACCACGATCGTGCGTTGCAGGACCGGCTTGTTGTTGGCGCCGAGCGCGTAGAGCGTCGTCGTGCCGGACTTCTTGCCGAGCACGAAGACCGCTTTCGGCGACGGCACGTGCACGTCGGCCACGGTCGGATCGGCGACGAACACGGCGGTGGCTTCTTCGTTCAGACGCAGCAGCGTGCCCTTGCCTGCATCGATGGCGAGCGGGCTCTGGTTGTCTGCTGCGGTCACCGGCATGTCGGCGGCTGCGGCGGGCGCGGCCTGCCGGTTCGTGCCGCGCGTCTGGGCAAGATAGGCTTGCTGCGCGGCGTTCGGCTCGGCGGCGAAAGCCGGCGCGGGCAGCGTCGCCGCAAGGGCTGCGGCCAGCGCGCTCGCGCACGCCACGGCTTTCGCCGTAACGTTTGCTTCGACACGAATCGGACTCGACTGCTTTTTCATGACTGGATTTCCTGGCGATTCACTCTGTACCCGTGCTTACGGCATCAGCGCGCGGGTACTGTAGGGAGCGGCGGTGCATTGGCGGCAGTATTTGCGGCGACCGTGGTGGTGCCACCGGTAGCGCTTTCCTGACCGCCCGAACTGTCGGCCTTCTCCGAACCGCGATAGATGGTCACCGTGTGCGGCAGCGGCGGCGCGGACGGACCCGCCGAACTCGTCTGCTCGCCACGGGCGTGAGGCAGCGCGCGCACGGCACGGGAGATATCGCCCGCCCAGATCGGCGCGCGTTCCGGCGATGAAGTCGCGACCGCGGCAGACGCCGCCGGATCGCGCGTGACGGTGGCGAAACTGCGCAGCGCAAGCGACAGGCTGCCCAGACGCGCGGCCACCGCCACCACTTCGCCCATGCGCGGCGAAACTTCCAGCGTGACCGTGCGGGCCGGCGTCACCGTTTCGGGCGCGACGCCGTTGTTCTTGGGACGCTTGATTTCCGAACCCACCGCCAGCACGCGAACATGCTCGACCACGGTTTCGCTCGATACCGCGAGGTCCGGCGAATCGGTGCGGCGGTCCATCTGTTGAGTGAGCAGCAAGTCCACGTAGTCGCCCGGCTGGATCAGCCCGGCGTTGCCGGAGACATCGTCCACCGCGACCGACACGGCGCGCATTTCGGGCTTGAGCGTCGCGGCCAGAAAGCCCGGCGCGCTCGGCAGAATCACATCGTCGGCGACCAGCACCGTGCCGCTCGTCACCGGATGGCGCAACAGCGCGCCCTTCAGATCGGGCGCGCCGGGCGTGCCCTGCACGATGGAACTGGGCGGTATGTCTGACGCGGGCACGGCTTTCCAGCCGAGGTCTTCATCGCGCAGAAGAAGACCCTGCGGCAAGTCGGCCACGCTCACCAACACTTTTTCGGTGGTGATCTTGACCTCGCTCGGTTTGGCCGAACTCGCAATGACGACGCGCACGATCAGCGCGATGAGGAGTGCGCCGACCAGCAGCACGGCAAATTTGATGATGTTGGACATAGCGACGCCGTCCTATCGCGTCAAAATCAAGGGGAGCACGGCTGGCAGAACGATGACGGCAATGCCGCCAAAGGCCAGTGCGACGCCGTAAGGCACGCCGCGCGCTCCGGAAAACAACGCCAGCGCGCGCATGGGAGTCGAGCGCTGGTCCGGATTCATGTTTCGTGTTGCGAGGCTGATGAGCGACACGAACAGACCGATCATCGAAATCAAGGTGAGCGTCGGCAACGACAGCCCGACGCCCACCCACAAAAAGATCACCGCCGCGAGCTTGGCATCGCCGCCGCCGAGCATGCGCGCCGCGAACAGCACCGCGCAGCCCAGAAAGACGCCGGCCGCCAGCAGCAGATGCGCGAGCATCTGGTCGAGCGGCATGCCGCGCGAAATCGCGTCCACGAAGAACAGCGCCCCGATGCCGAGGACGATGTTCGTCGGCAAGCGCCGCACGCGAATGTCGTTGAGCGCGAGCCACAACAGCGCGCACAGCACGACGAGACGAATGGCGAGGGAC
Organism: Caballeronia sp. A2-2; assembly: GCF_057612605.2. Taxonomy (NCBI): domain Bacteria; kingdom Pseudomonadati; phylum Pseudomonadota; class Betaproteobacteria; order Burkholderiales; family Burkholderiaceae; genus Caballeronia; species Caballeronia sp. A2-2. The sequence goes on from NZ_CM172588.1 coordinate 1,083,045, forward strand.
AGGGTCTGCACGATGGGCCGCGTGGTGATTGAAGAATCGAATAACGAATGAAGCGGAGATCCGGACGAGAGAGGCGCCCGGTCTCCGGAGGTGCCGCTATTACTTGCCTGCTGCCTTGACGTCGTTCGTGATGGTCGTCCACAAGCCGGTGAATGCCGTCTTGAAGGTGCCCATCGACGCCGTGAGGGCGACCACGATGATGCCTGCGAGGATTGCGTATTCCATGGCGCTGACGCCACGATCATCACGGGCAAAGGCTTTAACAAACTTGGTCATTTTGAGTTATTCCTTTAGCTGAAACGTTGGTTGTGTCCCCGGCCCGGGAGTGGATCCGAGTACGACACATCCTAGCGATTAACGAAAGAAATAATCGTGCGGAATGAGGGTGGAAATGGCCTCATTTCGGCTGTTGAGAATGGCTTTTCAAAGCCCGCCAATCGGCAAAAAAGCGGAAAACTTGAGAGAGGAGAATCTTGCTTTTTCGAAAAAACCGGGCTTTTTTACGAGGCCTTCAAGGCCCGGAAAAGACCGTAAAACGTTTGCCGGATCTTAGTTTTTGAGGCTTGGGAAGACCCTGCGTTGGCATTTGCGGCTGTTTTGCTTTTGTCCGTTGTTCGCGCGCATCACACTGAGATCTATAGTGCCATTGAATTGGCAATGCGGCACGTTTGCCTGAAAAAAATTTAAGGCGCGTTTTTCATGCAACGGCTGGCTTGACTTTTTTATCGCCCGAATGTTTACGGCTCAAGAACGTGAACCTGTATCCGGAAGCGTTACTTCTATGCTTGCATCGCGCAAATCTTCTCGTGCATCTCTAGCCAATTTTTCATAAGCCTTGCGAAAACGCGCGAGATCTTTCTCGTCGAGTTCTTCGAGATCGAGCAATGCGTTATGCGCCTTGTCTACTGCGCGAATGAGTTCATCGAGTTTGATCTGCATGGCGGCGGTATCGCGATTCTGTGTGTTCTGAATCAGGAACACCATGAGGAACGTGACGATGGTCGTCGATGTATTGATGACGAGCTGCCATGTATCGCTGAAGTGAAAGAACGGTCCCGATATCGCCCATACGATCACCAGCAACACGGCGACGACGAAGGTCGAAGCATGGCCCGCTGTCTGAGCGAGTGCATTCGAGAACTTGAGGAACCAGGACTTTTTCATCGCGCGTCTCCGTGAGCATTCGATTCGACCTTGGCTAGAATACAGCGCATGAGTTCAAACGCCATGACGATAGATTTCGATGCACCCGCCGAAGAAGTCGCGCAACGTCTGATCGGCGCGATCGTGACGGTGGATGGCATCGGCGGAAGGATCGTGGAGACGGAAGCCTACGATCGCGAAGACCCGGCCTCGCATACTTTCTCCGGACCCACGCCGCGCAATGCGGTCATGTTCGGGCCATCCGCGCATGCTTATGTGTATCGCTCGTATGGCATTCACTGGTGCCTCAACTTCGTGTGCCGTGAAGCGGGTCATGGCGCGGGCGTGTTGATACGCGCAATCGAACCGTTGACCGGCATCGAGACGATGCGCGAACGGCGCGGGCTCGAACCTGTCAGGCTGCTGTGCTCGGGACCGGGGCGGCTCGCGCAGGCGCTTGGCATCACGCACAGGAACAACGGCATGTCGCTGTTCGAGACGCCCTTTCATATCGAAGCGCCAGAGGAAGCATTCGAGATCGTGAGCGGACCGCGCATCGGCATCACCAAGGCGATGGATGTGCCGTGGCGTTTCGGGCTTGCCGGTTCGAAGTTCGTCAGCAAGCCCTTTCCCAAACGTTGATGCTTCAATCGGCGGGACGCAGCTTCTTCACTTCGTCATCGGATGGCTGCACGCTTGCGCCATCGATATAACGGAACGATGTCATCACGCCCTTGCCGTCCTTGAGCGCGGTCGTGCCGACATACGCGCCCATGGTCGATTGATTGTCCTGCCTGCGATAGACGATCGGCCCGAACGGCGTATCGACGGACAAGCCCTTGAAAGCGGCAGCAAGCTTGTCGGAGTCGGTCGAGTTGGCTTTCTTCAGGCCGTTGGCGAGCGACATCATCGCCGTGTAACCGACGACGGAACCGAGGCGCGGATAGTCGTGATACTTCGCTTCATACGCCGCGACGAATTGCTTGTTGGCGGGCGTATCGATGGCATACCACGGATAACCGGTGACGATCCAGCCAACCGGCGCTTCCGCCCCGAGCGGGTCGAGATAGTCCGGCTCGCCCGTCAGCAGCGACACGACTTTCACGTCCTTGAAGAGACCACGCGTGTTGCCCTCACGCACGAACTTGCCGAGATCGCCGCTGAACAGCACGTTGAAGATGGCGTCGGGTTTGGCATCCGCGAGGGCCTGCGTGACTGCGCCTGCATCGATATTGTTGAGCGGCGCGGCCTGCTCCGCGACGAACTCCACATCCGGTTGCGCGGCCTTCAGCAAGCGCTTGAACGTGGCCACCGCCGATTGCCCGTACTCGTAGTTCGGATACACCAGCGCCCAGCGTTTCTTGTGCAGCTTCGCGGCTTCGGGCACGAGCATCGCCACCTGCATATAGGTCGATGGCCGCAGCCGGTACGTGTACTTGTTGCCGTCCTGCCAGACGATCTTGTCGGTGAGCGGCTCGGCGGCGAGAAAGAAAATGCGCCGCTGCTTCGCGTAGTCGGCGAGCGCCAAACCCGTGTTCGACAAATAGCCGCCGAACAGCAGTTTCACTTGCTCGCGCGTGACGAGTTCCTGCGCCACGCGCACCGTGTCGCCGGGATTGCCGTTGTCATCGCGCGAGACGACTTCGAGCTTGTTCCCATTGATGCCGCCCGCCGCGTTAATTTGATCCAGCGCCAGATTCCAGCCGTTCTTGTACGGCATGAGGAACGCGGGCACCACTTTATAGCTGTTGATCTCGCCGATCTTGATGGTGTCCGCGCGCGCCGTGAAACTCACGCTCAGACCCGCACTGACGGCCGCGATACTCAGGCTCAGGCGCATGCGCGCGCCTGCTCGATGAATCATGGAACGCTCTCCTTTCGATGTGATGCCGATGAACTTCATACGCCAAGATATGCGCGCCGCGCGGCTTCATCCTGCGCGAAGGCGCGCATGGTGTCCGCGTGACGAATCTGCCCTTTCTCCAGCACATACACGCGGTCGCTCACGCGCTCCGCGAAATGCAGATTCTGCTCGGAAAGCAGGATCGCGATGCCTTCCCGCTTCAACGCCAGAATCATCTCCGCCATCTCATCGACGATGACGGGCGCCACGCCTTCCGATGGCTCGTCGAGCAACACGGCGAGCGGATTGCCCATCAGCGTGCGCGAGACGGTGAGCATCTGTTGCTCGCCGCCGCTCATGCGAGATGCGCGCCGTCCGCGCATCTCGCCGAGATTCGGGAAGACGCGGAACAGTTTTTCCGGCGTCCAGTGCGGCGCGCCCTCGCGCGGCGGCTGCCGGCCGGTGTCGAGATTTTCCATCACCGTGAGATCGCCGAACACGCGTCGGTCTTCGGGCACGAAACCCAAGCCCGCCCGCGCGATCTTATACGCAGGCCATGCGCTGATGTCTTGACCCATGAACGATACCGCGCCGGACTTGTTCTGCATGAGGCCCATGATGGCCTTCATCGTCGTGGACTTGCCCGCGCCGTTGCGGCCCATGAGCGCGACCACTTCGCCGCGCGCGACGTCGAGGTTTACATCGAAGAGGATTTGTGCGCGGCCATAGTACGCGTCGAGTCCTTGCACGTTCAGGAGCGAGGTCACGGTGCGACGCCTCGGCCGAGATAGACTTCGCGCACGCGGGCGTCGTTGCGGATTTCATCGGCGTTGCCTTGAGCGATCAGCTTGCCGCGCGCCAGCACGATGAGCCTGTCCGCGTATTCGAACACCACGTCCATGCTGTGCTCGGTAAACAGCACGCCGATCGACTGTTCCTTCGCGAGCCGCGCGGTGAGCGCCATGAGCGCGTTGCGTTCCTGTGGGGCCATGCCTGCGGTGGGTTCGTCCATGAGTAAAAGTCGTGGTCGATTCGCCAATGCAATCGCCAGTTCAACGCGCTTCACATCGCCATATGCGAGCACGCCGCAACTGCGTTTTGCGTGGTCCGCCATGCCCACGAGCGCAAGCAGATCGAGCGCTTCGTCCTCCTTCCATGCGCCGACGCGCCCGAACAGATCGAACACGCGCCGTTCGCGCGAAAGCAGCGCCATCTGCACGTTTTCGAGGACGGTCATCGAGTTGAAGGTGGCGGCAATCTGGAACGTGCGACCGATGCCGAGCCGCCAGATATCGCGCGGACGCATGCGTGCGATCTCGCGTCCTTCGAAGCGGATCGAACCTGAGGTCGGCGCGAGTTGCCCGTTGATCATGTTGAAGCACGTGGACTTGCCCGCGCCGTTCGGACCGATGAGCGCGAGCAGTTCGCCCGCTTCCAGCGCGAACGACACGTCATCGACGGCTTTCACGCCATCGAACGATTTCGACAGACGATCCACGACGAGCAGGCTCATTGCGGCTCCGCGAAACGCGCGCGCACGAAGCCCGCGATGCCCTGCGGAAACGCCATCACGAGCAACAGGATGATCGCGCCGAGCAAGGCTTGCCAGTAGTCGGTCTGCCGCGCGACGGTGTCTTCGAGCCACGTGAATACGGCCGCGCCGACTAGCGGCCCGGCGAGCGTCTGGATGCCGCCGAGCAGCACCATCACAAGGCCATCGACGGAACGCGCGACGCTGATGGCATCGGGCGAAATATTGCCCTTGGAGAACGCGTAGAGCGCGCCCGCGAGCCCGCACACGAGCGCCGCCGCGACGAACGCGACCCATTGCACGCGCGCCACATGCAAACCGATGGCTTCGGCGCGCAACGGTGAATCGCGGCTAGCGCGCAGGGCCAGCCCGAACGGCGCGAACAGCATGCGCCGCAACAGCCACACGCCGATGATCGCGGCCACGAGCGTGAGGTAATAGAACGCCACCGGCGAGGCGAGCCACGGCGCGGGCCATAAGCCGAGTATGCCGTTGCTGCCGCCGGTGACGGCATCCCACTGATAGACCACGGACCAGACGATCTGCGCGAAGGCCAGCGTGAGCATCGCGAGATACACGCCCGAGAGCCGCACGCAGAACCAGCCGAAGACGATCGCGCCCATGCCAGCGATGAGCGGTGCGAGCACGAGTGCGGCTTCCATCGGCAAGAACAGGGCTTTCAGGAACAGCGCCGCGCCATATGCGCCGAGGCCGAAGTACGCCGCGTGACCGAACGAATGCATGCCGCCCGGTCCCATGATGAAATGCAGGCTCGCCGCGAAGATCGCCGCGATCATGATCTCGACCATCAGCACGGGCATGTAGGGGAACATGTTCGCGAGAAGCGGCGCGAGCGCGAGCAGCAAGAGCACGGCGCAGGTGCTTATCTTTGCGTTGCGCGTGGCGGGACGCAGGGGCGTGTCGGCGGGCGCGGCCGTGCGTGCGATCGACTGAGCACGCCCGAACAAGCCCCACGGACGCAGCACGAGCACGACGGCCATCACCGCGAATTCGGCGACGAGCGTGAACTTCGACAGCGCGAAATCCACGCCGAATATCGATACATGGCCGATGCCGATACACAGCGCCTTGATCTCCGCGATCAGCAGCGCCGCGACGAACGCGCCCGGTATCGAACCCACGCCGCCGACCACGACGACCACGAATGCATTGCCGATGGTATCGAGATCGAGCGAGAGATTCGCGGACATGCGCGGCACCTGCAACGCGCCGCCCAGACCCGCGAGCATGGCGCCGACGAAGAACACGCCGGTAAAGAGCCACGCCTGATTCACGCCGAGCGCGCCGAGCATTTCACGGTCGATGCTCGCCGCGCGCACGAGCGTGCCCCAGCGCGTTTTCGTCAGCGCGTACCAGAGCGCGAGCAGCACCATCGGGCCGATGACGATCAGCGCGAGATCGTAAGCGGGCAACGCGTGGCCGAGCACGTGAATCGCGCCCGCGAGATGGGGCGCGCGCGGTCCGAACAGGTCTTCCGGGCCCCAGAGGAAAAGCGTGGCATCGTGCAGGATCAGGACGAGCGCGAAGGTGGCGAGCAGATGAAAAAGTTCCGGCGCGCGGTAGATGCGCCTCAACACCACGCATTCGATCAGCGCGCCCAACACGCCGACCACGAGCGCGGATGCGATCACGCATAGCCAGAACCCCGCGACGCTGCCGCCGAAACGGCTCGTCAGGCTATAGCCGACATACACGCCGAGCATGTACAGCGAACCATGCGCGAAGTTGACGATGCGTGTGACGCCGAAGATGAGCGACAGACCCGAGGCGACGAGAAAGAACGCGCATGCATCGGCCAGGCCGTTGATGAGTTGGGCGAGAAGGTTGGCGAGCATGAGTGATGTCGAGCGGGCGAGCCGTCATTATCGGCGATATGCGCCTGCGCTTCTCATGCGCAAAAAAAACCTCTCCGTTATAGGCCCTTCTCCACCATATCCAGCAAACGCTCCGCCAGCGCCTCCACCTGCGCACGCTTCAACCCTTGCAGCGGCCCTTCGATCAGCAACAACGCGAAGCCATGCACCGCGCTCCACGCAAGATATTCGGCTTGCGCGCGGCGTGCGGCATCGAGCGCGCCCGCTTCAACCATTTCATCGAGCGCACGACTGAGCAGTTCGAACGGATTCAGTCCGCTCGGCCCCTTGCCGTGGTCGGCGTCATGCTCGCGCCACTCTCCGGCAGGCGCGGCGAAGGCAGTGCGGAACAGACCCGTCTCGGCTTGCGCAAAGCGCAAATAACCCGTGCCGACTGCGCGTAAGTTGTCCTTCGCGGCATCCGCGCGGCGGCGCTTTTTTGGGCGTCGGGCAAGTTCCTTTTCCATCGCCGCTGCCACCGCGGACAGCGCCGCCGAACGTACCGCCGCCAGCAATTGCTCGCGGCTGTCGAAGTGCCGGTACGCCGCATTCGGCACCACGCCCGCGCGACGCGTCGCCTCGCGAAGAACAACCGCTTGCGGTCCGCCCTCGCGCGCGAGCGCGATGCCCGCATCGAGCAATGCACGCTGCAAATCGCCATGCCGGTAAGTGCTTCGCGGCTTCGCATTTGTCATGTTTTTTCCTCGGAAGCTGCAAATGTGGACGCTGTCCATTTTATTTGCTACTGTAGTTTTGCGGAACGGCCGACAAAATTCAGTGTTGCACCGAATGCTTTCGCTGGCGCGAGCGAACTTGGCACCATGAGATTCCTCTTTCGATTCATGTCGCCAGGGAGATCACCATGACTGAGCCGAGTTCGAATCCCGTTGCAAGCAATGAAACGGTCATCCATTCGCTGTTGAATGACTGGTGCCACACCTACGTGCGAAAGAACGCGCAGGAACTCAGGCGGTTTTACACGGACGATGTCATCGTCTTCGATATCGTGCCGCCTTTGTCGTATCAGGGCGCCGATTTGCATTGCGCGAAGATGCAGGCATGGTTCGACCGCATGAGCGGCGATCTCGGCCTCGAAGTGCTGAACGCCACCATCCTGACCAGCGCCGAACTGGCCACCGCGCTCTGCATGACGCGCGTCACCATCGGCGATCAGCAGGACATGGTGCGCACCACGATCGTGTTCGTGGTAATCGGCGGCGAGTGGCTTATCGCGCACACGCACAGTTCCGTGCCGTTTCCCGTGGATACACCCGATACACCGACAACCTGAATCAGGAGCCGACATGCAAGTTCAACCCTATCTGTTCTTCGAAGGCCGTTGCGAGGAAGCGCTGACGTTCTATCGCGAACATCTCGGCGCGCAAGTGGTCATGTCCATGCGCTACCGCGACAATCCCGACGGCGGAAAGGCCGAAGCCGCGAGCGGTTGCGGCATGCCGCCGGGATCGGAAGACAAGATCATGCATTCGGCTTTCACCATCGGCGACTCCATGCTCATGGCGTCGGATGGCATGTGTAGCGGCAAGCCGAATTTTCAGGGCGTGTCGCTCTCGCTCACGACCGACGATCCTCAGCAGGCCGAAAAGCATTTCGCCGCGTTGTCCACTGGCGGTCAGGTGCAGATGGCCATGACGCAAACATTCTTCGCCAAGCGCTTCGGCATGGTTCAGGACAAATTCGGCGTCTCGTGGATGGTGCTGGGCGGCGTGGAAACGCGGCCTGCGTGAGTTCATTGCCCGGACTCGCGGGAACGGCCCTTGCGCGCTTTCTCCACGTATCTTTCGAAAGGAGAGGCGACATGAGTAACGACTACGCTGGCCGGTCACAGGAAGATCGAATCGCGCGTGACAAGCAGCAAAAGCAGACCGCGCAGGAACAGTCCGGCGGCGACATGGCGCGTCCCGGCACCGAGGCCGACAAGGACCGCAGCTGCGGCGAACTGAGCGAGCGCGGCAAGGATGCGTGGCGCACCGGTTCGGGCATCGACGGCGGCGGAAAAACCTGACCCGCAAGCGGGGCTTCAGATTCGTGAAACAATGCGGGGTGCGAACAGCATCCCGCACTTTTGCATTCTCGAACTGACAGGAGCTTTCAATGAGCGCCCCGCGCAAACATCATCTTTCCGGCTCGGACATGCCTGCTTCCGCCGATCGTCCGACCCGCGAAGAAGCCGAAGCCGCCGTCCGTGTTCTGCTGCGCTGGGCCGGCGACGATCCGCGGCGCGAAGGTCTCATCGACACGCCCGGACGCGTCGTGCGCGCTTATGAGGAATTCTTCAAGGGCTACGAGGAAGATCCGCACGCCATTCTCGCCCGCACTTTTTCCGAGGTGCAAGGGTATGACGAAATGATCGTGCTCAAGGATATCCGCTTCGAGAGTTATTGCGAGCATCACATGGTGCCGATCATCGGGCGGGCGCATGTGGCTTACCTGCCGAATCAACGTGTAGTCGGTATCTCCAAGCTTGCGCGTTTGGTCGATGCCTTCGCCAAGCGATTGCAGATTCAGGAGAAGATGACTGCGCAGATTGCGGATACTTTGAACGAAGTGCTGCAACCCATTGGCGTGGGCGTGATTCTGGAGGCCGCGCATCAATGTATGTCCACGCGTGGTGTTCATAAGGCGGGTGTGTCGATGGTGACATCGCGCATGCTCGGGTCGTTTCGGGATGATCCTTCGACGCGGCGCGAATTCTTGTCGATTGTGGGGAATTCGAATGCGTTTAGTGTGGCGAATACTTAGCTGGTGTGTTTATGTCGTGGAAGGGGCTGCTGGTTTTTGGGCTTTTATTGCAGTAGCCGCCTCCCCGGCGGGGGGGTAACTTTCTTTGCTGCTGCAAAGAAAGTCACCAAAGAAAGCTTTTTACCCCATGCACGATGGCTGGAAAGGGTTGGTCTGGATTAACGATACAGTGGCCGCGTTAGGACGTTCCACGCATAACTCGCCGCTTAGGCAACCTCGGGATTACGCGCTTGAGAAATCAACGCTTAGTGGACCGCATTCATTCTTTCGGCCATGCGCTTCGCGCGCCGAGAACGTAAGAACGGAACCCCGCAGCCTAAAAGCGCCCAGCCACCTCACGCTTCTCCGCAAAATTGCTATTTGGCCCTACCTTGGTTAGTGCTCCGACTAAAAGGGACTTGCGTTAGTGTGCGAGCTTTAACCCGAAGCACTTACCAAGGTAGGGCCCAATGGGAGAGGTGCGATACGGTGTGATGTGACTGGGCACTCATACGCTGCGGGATTCCGTTCTTACGTTCTCGGCGCGCGAAGCGCATGGCCGAAAGAATGAATGCGGTCCACTAAAACCAAAGGATTCGAGCGCGTAATCGTTAGGTTGCCCACACGCTAGACCAAACGAGGGAAGTCCTATTGCGGCCACTGTATCGTTAATCCAGACCAACACTTTCCAGCCAGCGTGCATGGGGTAAAAAGCTGCTTTCTTTGGTGACTTTCTTTGCAGCAGCAAAGAAAGTTACCCCCCCGCCGGGGAGGCGGCTACTGAATAAACAACACAAACAGAAGTAGCCCCTTCCCTCAAGCACCATAACCATCCGCCTCCGGCCCACAACCCTCCCGAACCTTGCCCTGCGAAACATTACTCCCCGGCGGCACACTATGCGTGAGCCAAACATTGCCCCCAATCACCGACCCCTGCCCAATCGTCACACGCCCGAGAATAGTCGCGCCTGCGTAAATCACCACATCGTCCTCGACAATCGGATGCCGCGCATTGCCCTTCACGAGCGTGCCATCGCCATTCGACGGAAAGCTTTTCGCGCCCAGCGTCACCGCCTGATACACGCGCACGTGCTGCCCGATGATCGCCGTCTCGCCAATGACAACACCCGTACCGTGATCGATAAAGAAGCTCGGCCCAATGGTCGCGCCCGGATGAATGTCTATACCGGTGAGCGAATGCGCGATCTCATTGATAAAACGCGCCAGCAACGGCACGCCCAGTTCATGTAAAGCATGCGCAAGCCGATGATGCGTCATCGCCCAAATACCCGGATAGCACAGCAAAATCTCGGTGATGTGCTGCGCCGCAGGATCGCCGGTAAATGCAGCTTGAATGTCGGATACGAGCAGCGCGCGAATCTGCGGCAACTGTGAGCCGAACTCACGCGCGATAGCGAACGCCTGCGCACTCAACTCGGCATCCGCCGTATCGCGATGTTCTGGCAAAAAGCGCAGCGCACGGCGAATCTGCTCGTGCAGCAAACGCAACGTGCTTTCGAGCGTTTGCCCCACGTAGTAATCGACGCTTTCATCGGTCAGATCGGGCGCGCCGTAATGCGTGGGAAACAGCGCGGACCGCAGACCGTTGACGATACGAACGATGGCTTCCCGCGATGGCAACTCGCGAATGCCGAGCGGATGCCGCGTGCGATGCAACTCCTCGCGCGACTGCCGCAAATCCGCGACGATGCGCGATAAGCCCCATTCGTGGGGCGCGAGCGGACTTTGATCGTCCTGAATGGCGTGCGGCGGCGCGGCCGCAAGCGGTGGCTTGTTTTGCATGTCCGGACATGAGACGAATGAAACGGCCGCCACGGCGCTCGAGTGCGCGCGACGGGTCAGATCTCAAGATTAACCGGTTTTGAACGCGCTTGCCGGTCGTCGCTTTCGACGCATGCGGCGGATGGTCGAGGCGCGCGTCATCGCACGTTGCGGTTGCTGGCGTCGATCCAGCGCACGGCCCAGTCGCGCGCGTGCGCGATGGCATCGCCTTCGTTGCCGAAGCGCAGTTCAGCCGGAAAGAAGCGGTTCGCCACGAGTTCGCCATCGCTCGTGCGCGAAATCACGACATACGGTTGATAGCTGCCATCTCCGGACCGGGCGGGCGCGCAGTTCAGAAGGTAGCCTCGATGTGAAAAGGCTGCGTCGTGTTGCATGAGTCACCTGTGCAGAAAGTGCCCTGCTGTTTGTATTGCCTGCGTGTCGAAGGCCGTACCCGGCGCGCCCTCCTGTTGCTCGCGCCGCGCTCGCTCATATCCTTTTCGATGCCTCGCGTATTGCGCAACGCCTCCGACAGGTTCCAAATCATACTTGTATGAAATCGGCTTGGGGCCGAAAAAAAACATCGAAAAATTGAATGCTTTGCAGGCGTCCTTGCGAAGCGGCTCGCGGTTCCGGCGCTATAAAGCCGGAACAAGTCTTGCGTGATGTCACCACGACTCATTGATCCACGGGAGCATTTGCGATGAACAACGCCGAATCCAACGACCCGAAAGAAAAGCAGACCCAGCAGGCCGCCGACAGTCCCATCAAGACGCCGAGCGCCGAAACAGCACACGTGAAGATGAGCGATGCCGCGAAGGCCGCGAGCGGCGGCGAAGCGCACGCCGGCGCGAACGCGCGCAGCACACGCAACGATGCGCCGCCGCCGGTCGGCATGGTGATCGGCCCTGACGGACGCCCGGAAGGCTTGCCGCGCGGCGCGGATGTCATCAACGACGACACGCTGGACGACACCGTCGATGCCGATGGCAAAAGTTATCAGGCGAAACACTACGAGGAGATGATGGGCCGCGAGCCGGATGCCGTCATCAATTCGAACGCGACGACGGTGAATCATGTTCCCGTGCAGAGCGACGGACTGGGCGGCTTCGACAGCCGACCGGGACGTAATGGCGTGCTGCTGATGCTAGAAAAAGGCTACCGCATGATCGATCGCGGCATGGTCGCGCCAGCGATTCCCGAGGTAGAAGATCGTTTGCGCCTCGAAGGACGCGATGCGCACGGCCACTCTCTACGCGGCCGCAAACATTACGCGATCAATCATTTGCGCCCCGCGCGTCTGATCGAGCTGGAACGTTCGTGATTGCGACGTGACGTGTTTCGTGGGGATCACGTAACACGTCATCGCATGAACGGAGGTGATGAAAAAACCGCGCTCACTCGCGCGGTTTTTCGTCCTTGTCCTTCGAATCCTCATCCGGTTCGATGCGCGTCACGCCGCCCGTCGATGGCGGATCACTCGCAGGAAAAGTGTCCTCGACAGCACGATCGACGGTGTCTTCATCGCGCTCGGAATGCGGGTGCTGCTCTTTCGTTTTGCTCATGACTGGCTCCTTTGAGATGGCTTCCAAAGAGCGGAGCAACGGTTATTCCTCACAGCCGATCGAGCTGGCACGCCGTATGCGGTGGTGCCTCGAAAAAAGCGAAAGAGGAAGACCACATGACCACGATCGACACGTTCGCCGGCGACGGCGCACAGGCGCAAGCGCGTCCGCGTACATCGGCCGAGCAACGTTTTGCGTTTGCTCTTGCATGCCTCGGCGCGGCCTACGCGCTCTCCTGGATGGAATTTGCGCTGGCGCTTGCCATAGGGTTTCCCGGCGATCTGGCGAACCATCCGCTGGCGGCGTCTATCGTGTCGCGTTTGCTCGTCGCGCTGCTTTATCTATGCGTCGCGGCGCGGCTGCAATGGGCGCGCTGGTTGACCGTTGGCATCGGGCTCGTGAGCGTGGTGTTCGTCGCGCCGACGCTGGCGCTGCAATGGCACGTGTTCCCCGCCGCTGCCGTCACGTGCGGCGCGGCGCTGGTGTGCCGCTTCGCTGCATCGCTCTGTCTGCTTTCGCGGATGCCGGAGCGCACGCACGGCTGATTCATTTCGCCGACGACGGATTGCAAACTCGTGCTTTGCATTCCTTGAAGCACACGCGGCTTTTATCGAGTCGCGCTCGCGCGCACAATGCGTTGCACTCCCTCAACAACGCAAGCGAGCACGCTCATGAAAATCGCTGTCATCGGCGCGACCGGAACGGTCGGTCAGGCTGTCTGCACCGAACTCAAAGCCCGTCACGAAGTCATCGAGATCGGTGCGACGCGTGGTACGCATCGTGTCGATTTGATGGATGTGGAAAGCATCAAACGTTTGTTCGAAACCATCGGACGTGTCGATGCGATCGTCGCGACCGCAGGCCACGTGCATTTTGGACCGCTCGTTGAGATGACGCCCGCGCAGTTCAAAACGGGCCTCGACGATAAGCTCATGGGACAGGTCAACCTCGTGCTCACCGCGCGCGATCATCTTAACGATGGCGGGTCGTTCACGCTGACGAGCGGCATCGTCGGCGCGGAGCCGATCTTTCAGGGCGCGAGCGCGGCGGCGGTGAACGGCGCGATCGAAGGCTTCGTGCGAGGCGCGGCGATTGAACTGCCGCGCGGGCTGCGCATCAACGCGATCAGCCCGACCATGCTCGAAGAGGCGCGCGAGAGCTTTGGGCCGTATTTTCGTGGGTTCGAGGCGGCTAGTGGAGCGCGCGTGGCGTTGGCGTATAGCCGGAGTGTCGAAGGCGCGGAAACCGGGCGCGTCTACACGGTGCACTGAGCGTCAGCCGCCTTTCGCGCCTTGCGTGTTCACGTAAAGCGCGTAAAGCCCGTGGCTCGCCGCCATGAACAACCGGTTGCGATGCCGTCCGCCGAAGCACACGTTCGCGCATCGCTCGGGCAGATCGATATGGCCGATCGCTTCGCCCTGCGGCGTGAAGATGCGCACGCCGTCGAGTTCGGCATCGCCCATGCCCCAGCCGCACCACAGATTGCCCTGCACGTCGATGCGAAAGCCATCCGGCGTGCCGGGTCCGGCGTCGATGACGAGCCGCCGTTCGCCGAGCGTGCGGCCATCGCCCGTGACATCGAACGCCCAGATCGTGCGTGGCGACGAGCGCGATTCGACCACGTACAGCACGCTTTCATCCGGCGAAAACGCCAGCCCGTTCGGACCGATGAAGTCATCGATCATCACCGTCACCGCGCCGCTTTGCCCGTCGATGCGATACACGCACGGCTTGAGTTGCGGCGCGGCCTGCTCGCCCTCATAGAAACCGTTGATGCCGAACGGCGGGTCCGTGAACCAGATCGAGCCATCCGACTTGACGACCACATCGTTGGGCGAATTGAGCGGCTTGCCCTCGAAGCTGTCGGCGAGCACGGTGATCGAGCCATCGTATTCCGTGCGCGTGACGCGGCGCGTCAGATGCTCGCAGGTCACGAGCCGCCCTTCGCGATCGCGCGTGTTGCCGTTGGCGAAGTTCGACGGTTTGCGAAACACGCCGACTTCGCCGCTTTCCTCGCCCCAACGCAGGATTCGGTTGTTCGGGATGTCGCTCCACAGCACGTAGCGGCCGTCGCCGAACCACACCGGGCCTTCGGACCAGCGCGTGCCTTGGTATAGGCATTCGACCGATGCGGAAGGCAGGCGCAATGCGTTGAAGCGCGGGTCGAGTACGCGGATGGCGGGGTCGGGGTAGCGGAGGCTGGGCATGCGGGGTCCTGTTTCGGGATGATGGGCTTCAGTCGTCCGGCATCGATTCGAGCAGTGCGGCCGATTTCCGCATGCCGTCGAAGATGCGTTCGGCAAGGCGGCCGGGAAAGCGCTCCGGCAGCACGTTCTTCACGGTGTCGATGACTGCCGGCATGCGCGCAAGAATCTGCTCGATGATCGGCTCGGCACTCTCGCCGTAGTTGCACCTGCGCGCCATCGCGTCGAAGTGACGACGCTTGATGTCTCTGAAGGCATAGTGGCGGCTCTTGCCCGGAATGGCCATCGCGAGTCTGGCTTTGTGCCACGACCACTGGTTCGCGCCATCGCCTTCGACGGGCCAGATGGACATGACATCGTAGAGCGGCGTCAGATGATAGCGCCCGCGTGGCAAGAGTCGCAGGCTGAAGTTCTTGGCATGTCCGTCCGGTGCCGCAAGCATCCAGAACATGATCTGCGCGGATACCAATGTTTCGAGATCCTTACGAGCTTCGACCGATTGATGCAGCACGCGGGCAAGGTCCAGCACGCCCGGCCCGCCATCGGCTTCATACTTTTTATGCGATGGCAAACCGTTGGCTTGACAGAAATCCTCCTGCGGCAGCCGGACGATCCATCGACCATCCGCGCTGCGCACGCGGTCGAAACGTTCGACCACGAGCACGCGACGTGCGCCGAAATCCGCGATGCTCGCATGGGCGACGGGCAGACCGAATGCCTTGAGCAGCGTGAGACAAAGCCATTCGTTTTCAACGGAAGTCGTGAGATCGGCGCGGCGATTGCCGACAAGTCCGAGCGGCAGCTTGAGTATGTGCGTGGTCGGCGTGGCGCCGTGCGGTTTCAGCCAACGTCCTTCATCGAACAGCAGCGCGGTCTTTTCCTGCGCGCCGGCGAGCGAAATGCGAAAGTCGTCGTGATCGTCGATGCCGAAAGGGTCTCCGGCGGCTGCCTGATTCAGCAGACGCTCGACTTCGTGCTCATCGAGCGGCGTGCCTTCGATACGGTGGACATCGGTTGGCGATTCGTCTTCCGCCAGCAATTGCACCGCGCCGACGCAATCGCGGCCGATAGCCTTCAGCAGATCGAACGCATCGAGCGTATCCGTGCTGAAGCGCTGCGCGATGCGTCTTCGGATCGACTCGCTATCGGGTAGCAGATTGTCGAAGTAATTGACGACGGCATCGCCTCTCAAAGGCGCGTGTGCCAACGGTAACGGCAATGATAAGGATAGCGGACGAGCCTCCGCTGACCGGAGCCAGTCGGCGTCGTAGATCAGTTCGGCAGCCCCGCGCGCGGGCATCCGCCATGTGGCGACGCGCTGGCCGTTCGCCCACACCGAAAGCGCGCGGGAACGCGTTCCGGTGCTCGTCACCATTGCGCTTCGCCCGGAGGCAGATCGTTCAGCTCCACGCGATCCTGCACGATCAGTTCGAGTCCGTAAGCGCCGAGCATGAAGAGAAGCTGGTCGAGCGTGAGCGCGCCGGTTTCGCGTTCCAAAGTCGAGATACGGCTTTGGCTGATGCCGAGACGCGCCGCCGCTTGCGCTTGCGTCAGGCCCGCGCGCTTGCGGCCTGCGGCCAGCACGTTGCCCATTTGCGCCGGGGAAACGATGACACGTTCCATGGAAATATCCGTGAGACGAATAAATGCATTTTATTCGTTTCACAGATATCCGTCAAAGATAAGTGCTTGAATGGTTAAATATCTGTCACACGAATATTCGTATTTTATTTGTGTAGCAGATATTTGGCGACTATCAATTCGGCCCTAACTCCCCATCCCTCAACCGCCACAAGTTCAGCGGATTGTCATCCGCGAGCGCTTCCGGCAAGAGCGCCGCTGGCAAATCCTGATAGCACACCGGGCGCAGAAAACGCTCGATGGCCATCGCGCCGACCGAGGTCGAACGGCTGTCGGAGGTGGCGGGAAACGGCCCGCCGTGGACCATCGCGTACGACACTTCCACGCCCGTCGGAAAACCGTTCGCGAGAATGCGGCCCGCCTTGCGTTCGAGCACGGGCAAGAGTCGACGCGCGAGTTCGGTGTCGTCGCTTCCCATCAGCAACGTGGCGGTAAGCTGCCCTTCGAGACGGCGCGCGACCGCGATCATCTCGTCCTCGTCGCGGCAACCGACGATCACCGAAGTCGGTCCGAAGATTTCTTCCGCGAGCGTGGGCGTGGCGAAAAACTGCTCCGCGCTCACGCGATACAACGCCGGCAGCGCGCCGCTTGCGGCCTTGCCTTTCACGCCATCCGCTATACGCGAAGCGCCCGTTGCATCGCGCGCCTCGATGCCGCTCGCATACGCTTTCGCCATGCCGGCGGTCAGCATCGTCTGTGTTTCCTTTTTGGCGATGGCGGCGGCTGCATAGTCGATGAAGTCATCGAGGTCCGGGCTTTCGAGCGCGAATACGAGACCGGGACTCGTGCAGAACTGGCCGACGCCGAGCGTCACCGAATCGATGAAGCCTGCCGCCAGCGTGTCGCCGTTCGAAGCCAACGCGGCAGGCAACGCGAAGACGGGATTCACGCTGCTCATTTCAGCGAACACGGGGATGGGCACTTGCCGCTTCGCTGCGATATCGACGAGCGCGAGACCGCCGCGCCGCGAGCCGGTGAAACCAACCGCCTGAATGGCCGGATGCGCGACGAGCGCTTCGCCGATTGCATTGCCTGCGCCGAGCACGAGCGAGAACACGCCTTCGGGCAAGCCGCTGTCAGCTACTGCCTTTTGCACTGCCCGGCCAACCAGTTCCGATGTACCTAGATGTGCCGGATGCGATTTCACGACAACCGGACAGCCCGCCGAGAGCGCCGATGCGGTGTCGCCGCCTGCCACCGAAAACGCCAGCGGAAAGTTGCTTGCGCCGAACACGGCGACGGGTCCGAGGGGAATTTTTTGCAGGCGCAGGTCCGGGCGCGGCAGCGGCTTGCGGTCGGGTTGCGCGGAATCGAGCGTCGCGTCCAGCCAGCGCCCTTCGCGCACCAGTGATGCGAACAATCGCAATTGTCCGATGGTGCGGCTGCGTTCGCCTTCGAGGCGCGCTTTCGGCAGCGCGGATTCGGCTTGTGCGCGGTCTATCAAGCTGTCGCCGAGGGCGATGATGTTGTCGGCGATTGCTTCGAGGAATTGGGCGCGGGTTTCTAACGGTGCCTGGCGGTAGGGGTCGAATGCGGCTTCGGCCAGTTCGCAGGCTTGTGCGATTTCTTTTTTGCTGCCGCCGCCGAATGGGGGGTCGAGGTCGGTGTTGCGAGCGGGATCGTAGGCGTGGAGCGTGGATTCAGTGCCCCGCACTACTGATGCGCCGATTAGCATTTCTCCAGTGATGTTCAATTTTTTGCTCCTCGATTTGGAGGGGGATGGTCGTTAGTTCGGTGGACGCATGGAATGTGCCGCGTGGTTTTTTGGGAGTTATCGTCGTGCAATGGGCTACTGTTGTTTGTGCTTTTATTGCAGTAGCCGCCTCCCCGGCGGGGGGGTAACTTTCTTTGCTGCTGCAAAGAAAGTCACCAAAGAAAGCAGCTTTTTACCCCATGCACGCTGGCTGGAGAGGGTTGGTCTGGATTAATCGATGCAGTGGCCGCAATAGGACTTCCCTCGTTCGGCTACTCGGATTGGCAACCTCGCGATTACGCGCTCGAATAAGCAAAGCTCATTGGATCGCGCTCATTCATTCGGCCATGCGCTGCGCGCGCCGAGAAAGTAAGAACGGAATCCCGCAGCATGCATGTGTCCAGCCACCCTAAACCACATCGCTATATTGTTATTCGGCCCTACCGTTGCAAACGCTTTGACGCAAAGTGCACACCCAACGCAAGTCACCTTTTAGTCGGAGCACTAACCAAGGTAGGGCCGAATAGCAATCTTGCGAAGAAGCGTGAGGTGGCTGGGCGCTTATAAGCTGCGGGGTTCCGTTCTAAAGCTCTCGGCGCGCGCAGCGCATGGCCGAATGAATGAATGCGGTCCACTAAGCGTTGATTCTTCGAGCACGAAATCGCGAGGTTGCCTAAGCGTCAAGATATGCGCGGGACGTCCTATCGCGGCCACGGCATCCGTTAATCCAGACCAACCCTCTCCAGCCATCGTGCATGGTGTAAAAAGCTGCTTTCTTTGGTGACTTTCTTTGCAGCAGCAAAGAAAGTTACCCCCCCGCCGGGGAGGCGGCTACTGCAATAAAGACACAAACACCAGCAGCCCCTTGCACGAAAGACCAAACCACCCCACCCCCCCCCGCGAAAGCAAAAAAATAAATGGTGTAACTAAATTTGTTCACTTACCGTCATCAGACTGGAGACCGCACGCCGCAGGCGAAAAAAACCCGTCTCCGCGTTCCTCAAGAACATCCACCGGAGTCGCCATGGACGCCAAGCACCCCACCGATGCAAGCACCGACCACGACCTGAACCTGTTGCACAAGATGGGATACGCGCAGGAACTCTCCCGCCGCATGAACGGCTTCTCGAATTTCGCGGTGTCGTTTTCAATCATCTGCATTCTCTCCGGCGGCATCACGGCGTTTCAACTCGCACTGTCAGCAGCAGGCGGCGCATCCGTCGGACTCGGCTGGCCGCTCGGCTCGCTGTTCGCGCTGATCGTCGCGGTATCGATGGCGCAGATCGCATCGGCGTTTCCGACGGCGGGCGGCCTCTATCACTGGGGCTCGATTCTCGGCGGCAAAAGCTGGGGATGGCTCACCGCATGGCTCAACCTGATCGGCCTGATCTTCGTCATCAGCGCGATCAACTTCGGCACCTACGATCCCTTCTTCAAGACCTTGATCGCGCCGATGTTCGGCATCGCACCGGATAGTCTGACGTGGTGGCATCAGACCGCGTTTCTCGCGTTCATCACGCTCTCGCAGGCGTTGCTGAATCAGCGCGGCATCAAGATCGCCAGCAAGATCACGGATTTGTCAGGATATCTGATCTTCATTGTCACCATCGTGCTGATTGCCGCCTTGCTGTATTGGTCGCCTGTGAAGTTCGATCTGAGCCGGCTGTTCACGTTCACCAACTTCACCGGCAACGAGGCCAGCGCTTGGCCCAAGCAGGCCACGCCGCTCGCGTTTCTCTCGGGCCTGTTGCTCGTGACCTACACCATCACCGGTTTCGATGCCTCCGCGCACACCTCGGAAGAAACACACGACGCCGCGCGCAACGTGCCGAAGGGCATCATCGGTTCGGTGTTCTGGTCCGCCGTGTTCGGCTATGTGATGGTCTGCAGCTTCGTGCTCGTCATGCCCGATCTGACCGCCGGCATGAAGCAAGGCACAGGCTTTTTCGAGGCCATTCTCGCGCCGATTCCGGCCGGCTTTCGCGTCGTGCTCGAACTCGCGATGTTCTTTATCAACTACGTATGCGGGCTGGCGGCGATCATGTCTACTTCGCGCATGATGTACGCCTTCGCGCGCGATGGCGGCCTGCCCGGCTCGAAGTTCCTGCGTCAGGTGAGCCCGACGCATCGCACGCCGGGCGCAGCCATCTGGACCTGCGCGATTCTCGCCATCGTCATTACGTTGTATGGCGATGCGTTTTCCGTATTAAGCGCGGGCAGCGCCGTGTTCCTCTACATTTCCTACGCGATGCCGCTCGCCTGCGGCATGTTCGCGGAAGGCCATTCGTGGACCGAGAAAGGCCCGTTCCAACTCGGCGTGTGGTCCAAGCCGTGCGCGCTGCTCGCCACCTTGGGCGCGCTGGTGCTGGCGTATGTCGGCATTCAGCCGCCGAACGAAAAAGTGTTCTACGTGCTGATCGGGTTCGTGGCCGCGCTGCTCGTCATCTGGTATGTGCTCGGCGTGCGCAAGTCGTTCAAGGGACCGCCGTCGATGAAGTCCGATGACAACATCGACCGCCTCCGCGAGATCGAAGCGGACGCGGATCGCGCGGTCTAAATCGCGCTCACAATCACTACACAGCAGAAAACCCGTTATCGACGAACAAATGCGTGCCGTTCACGAAGCTCGCTTCATCGGAAGCGAGAAACAGCGCCGCCGACGCCACTTCGTGCGGCTCGCATAACCGTCCTTGCTGAAGCGCGATGGCTTCCTCCGTCGCATCGACGCCCATCGCCTGAAGTTCCTTCAGTTCGCGCATGCCGTGCGGCGTGCGGATAAAGCCCGGCGCGACCGCATTGCAGCGAATGCCGCGGTCGCGATATTCCACCGCAATCGCCCGCGCGAACATATGACACGCGCCCTTGGTTGCGTCATAAAGCACTTCGCCGGGCGTCGCATAAACGGCCGATATCGACGACGTGCAGACGATGCTGCCACGCCCTTTCTCAAGCATCTGCGGCAGCACGGCCTTCGTCATGAGGAACATGCTCTTGACGTTCACGCCCATGAGCCAATCCCATTCGGATTCCTCGATATCGAGAAACGGCTTCACGATCAGCGTGCCCGCGTGATTGAAAAGAACGTCTGCATTGCCGTATTCGGCGCGCGCGGCATCGACGGCTTGCTGGACTTCGGCTTGACGCGACACGTCCGCGCCAAGACCGATGGCTTCGAGGCCCGAATCACGCAAGCGGGAAGCGAGCGCGGTGGCTGCATCGGCATCGCGGTCGATGATCGCCACCTTCGCGCCCTGCAACGCGAACAATTCCGATGCCGCCGCGCCACATCCGCCCGCGCCGCCGCTCACGATTGCCACTTTCCCGGCGAGCCGGTCGCCCTTCTTCGCATCCATGCCCATGCTCGTGCCTCCTCGTTGTCAGGAGGCCAAAGATAACGCGCCGAAAAATTCAGTGCGCGGGCGGCGTGTCGGTCGTGCTTGCGGTACTGACCTTGCGAAACACGATATGCGCGATGCGCCGCACCAGCAGCGCCGCGACCAACGCGGCCACTGCCGTCAGCATCGTTCCGATATGAATCGACTGGACGAGCGCATTGCGCGCGGCGTCGAATAGCGCGGATGCATCCAGCCCCGCGCGGCCGAGTTCGCCGAGCAGCGTGTCGCGCAGGGCTTCATCGACGAGAATGCGCGGATCGGCCAGACGCGGCGTCCATTGCGCCGATGTAGCCGCACCGAGCACGCTGACCGTGCGTTCCATGACATCCGCATAGTGATGCGCGACGATGGTCCCGACGATACTCGTCCCCAGCATGCCGCCCACCATGCGCGTGGATTGCAGCAGCGCCGTGGTGATGCCGAAGCGCTCACGCCCCGCGATCTCCTGCCCGAAAATATTCATGTTGTTGAGCACGAAGCCGAGGCCGATGCCGATTGCCGCCATCGGCAATTCGATCCACACATGCGCCATCGACGCACGCGCGAACGAGAGCGCCACGGAAGCGATCAGCAACAGCGTGAAGCCGATGGAGAGGATCATCGTCGGCTTCTTCAGGTGAATCACGATGCGCGTGTTGATGAAGCTGCCCAGCGCGATACACGCGGCAATCGGCGTGGCGAGCAGCCCTGCTTCCTGCGGCGACAAACCGAACCCGCCTTGCAGCAGAAGCGGCGCGAAGAAGATCAGCGAGAACATCACGAAGCCCGCAAGAAACGACAGGGTGAAAAGCGTGTTCAACTGCGGATCGCGGAAAATATCGAGCGGAATGATCGGATGCGTCGCGCGCTTTTCGCACACATACAATGCGACCGCCGCGACCGCCACCACGCCACCGAGCGCGAGATTGCCCGTGGACAGCCCTTCTTTCGGCAACGCCTCGATCAACGCCTGAAAACCGCCGAGCACGAGCGCGACGAGCGCGGTGCCGAGCCAGTCGATCTTCACATCGCCCTCGCGCGGTCGATGCAGATTCGGCAGATGCGACCAGATGAAATACAACGCCGCCGCACCCACCGGCAGATTCACGAGGAAGGTCGAGCGCCAGCCCCAGTGCTGACTCATCCAGCCGCCGAGCGACGGCCCCGCCGCCGTGCCGATGCCATACGCCGCCGCCAGCACGACCTGCCAGCGCACGCGCGTGCGCGGATCGGGAAAGAGATCGGGAATCGCGGCGAACGCCGTGCCGACCATCATGCCGCCGCCCACGCCTTGCAAACCACGCGCAAGCGCCAGAAACAGCATGCTCGGCGCGAGTCCGCACAACACCGACGCCACCGTGAACGTGATGACCGCCGCGATCACGAAGCGCTTGCGCCCGAAGTAATCGCCGAGCCGCCCGAACACCGGCACCGTGACGACCGACGCCAGCAGATACGCGCTCGCAATCCACGCATAGAACTCGAAGCCGTGGAGTTCCGCGACGATGGATGGCAGCGCCGTGCTGACCACCGTCTGATCCAGCGCCACGAGCATGTTGACGAGGCCGATGCCGAGCATCGCGTACAAGGCGGTCTTGAAGGACAAGGCGGGCGAAGGCTGCGTCTGCTGCGGGCTGGTCGTGGACATGCGCGGACTGGAATACCGGGAAAGCCGAATTGTACGTGCTGCTTTGCGGCGAATCGACGCGTCGCAAAAATACGCGGGGAGCCGTTATGCTGAACGGGACGCACAAAGCCACCCGCCCAAGGAGAACGCAAAATGTTCAAACGCATACTCGTCGCCATCGACGGCAGCCGCACTTCGCAGCGCGCGCTGGATGCCGCCATCGAGCTTGCCGTCACGCATCAGGCCGAATTGCAGCCGTATTACGTCGTCGAAAGCGGGCCGTTGTACATGGACGTGCCCGGCTACGATCCCAGTTCGCTGCACGCGAGTCTCATGGAAGGCGGTGCGACGCTGGCGCGCGAGGCGGCCGACAAGATGAAGGCGCGCGGCGTGCATGGCGAAGTGGTGACCGTCGAGGCCACCGCCGCCGATGACGTCGCCTCGCTCGTGATCGCGGCATCGAAAAAATTCGGCGCGGATGTGCTGGTGATGGGCACGCATGGCCGCAAGGGGTTTCAGCGGCTGCTTCTGGGAAGCATCGCGGAGCAGTGTTTGCGGCAGGCCACGCTGCCCGTTTTGTTGATTCCATCGGCAGCCGGAACCTCGGACGACTCAGCCTGACAGGCAAAAGTTGCGCGCGGGGGCGCGACATTTCCACGCGGGGCGTGCAAGTTTCGGCGTGTGACAATCTTCTTGTCGAATATCAAGGAACGATCGTCATGTCCGAACTTGCTCAAGCATCGCGCAGTGGCGCGCACTGCACGAACTGCGCGATGCGCCATCTTTGCGTGCCGGAAGGCCTGTGCGCCAGCGACATCGCTCGTCTCGAACAAGTCATCACCGTGACGCGGCGGGTGCGGCGCGGCGACAAACTCTTCCGCACCGGCGACGCGTTCGATTCGCTCTACGCCGTGCGCTCCGGTTCGATCAAGACCACGATCACGCACGATGCAGGCCGCGAGCAGGTGACAGGCCTGCTGCTCGCCGGCGATGCCCTGGGTCTCGACGGAATAGGCGACGGACGGCACCAATGCGATGCCATCGCGCTCGAAGACAGTTCGGTGTGCGTCGTGCCTTACGCGCTGTTCGAGCGCGTCTGCCGCGATTCCAGCGCGCTGCAAAAGCGCATGCACCGCATGATGAGCCAGGCGCTCAATCGCGAGGCAAGCCATGTCGTGCGGCTCGGCATGTTGCGCGCGGACGAGCGCGTGGCCATGCTGCTGCTCGATCTGTCGGCGCGGCTCGCGCATCGCGGCTACGCGGCGGGCGAGTTCACCCTGCGCATGACGCGCGACGATATCGGCAGCTATCTCGGCATGACGCTCGAAACCGTGAGCCGCACGATGTCGCGTCTCACGCGGCTCGGGTTGATCGAGGCGCAGGGCAAGTCCATCCGCATCCACGATTTCGAGGGACTTCGCGCGATCTGACCAACTTCGCGCCGCGCCTTTTCCGGTGAGGAGGCGCATCCGATTGTTGCGTCAGAACGAATAAACGCCCCGCATAATTCTGTTGGCATGCGGTTCGCTACCGTTTAGTCTCCAATGTTGGCCCGCCATACGGAGATCGAGCGACATGAATCGCGAACCGTCCCTGCGTCACCCCTTGCTTGAGCGTCTCGCCGAGGCGCGCCGCGTCACCGATGAACTCTTTGGCATCGTGAAGCCGGAGCATTTGTACGACAGACCGATCGCGGAACGTCACCGCATCGTGTTCTATATCGGGCATCTCGAAGCGTTCGACCGCAATCTGTTCGACAAGCGTTTGTTCGACCTGCCCGACTTCAATCCCGCCTACGATCAGTTGTTCGCCTTCGGCATCGATCCGGTGGATGGCGGATTGCCGACCGATCAGCCCGCCGACTGGCCGACGCTCGACGAAGTGCGCGCGTATCGCGACCGTGCGCGCGCGGATATCGATGCGCACTTCGATCCGGTGAAGGTCACGGCGTCCGACATCGAATCGTCTGCGCAATTGCTGGAAGTGGCCATCGAGCATCGGTTGATGCATGCCGAAACGCTGGCGTACATGCTGCATCAATTGCCGGTCGATAGAAAAATTGCACCATCGGGTTTGGGTTCGGAGCGGACCTCGGCGCGTGAACTTGCGCATGAAAGCGTGAAGATTCCGGCGGGTTCGGTCACGCTCGGTCTCACGCGCGAAAGCGGTTCATTCGGCTGGGATAACGAATTCGGTGCCATGCGCGAGGATGTGCCTGCGTTCGAAATCGACCGCCATATGGTGACGAACGGCGATTACCTGCGCTTCGTCGATGCGGGCGGTTATGCGAATCGCGCGCTATGGACGGATGCGGACTGGCAGTGGAAAGAAGCGGAACATATCGAGCGGCCCGCGTTCTGGATTCCACATGACGGCGGCTGGAAGCTGCGCACGATGTTCGAGGAAATCGATCTGCCGCGCGACTGGCCGGTGTATGTGAGTTATGCGGAAGCCAATGCGTATGCGCGTTGGGCGGGCAAGAAACTGCCGAGCGAAGCGCAATGGCAACGCGCGGCGGAAGGTGCGCCACACGTCGCGGAAGGTAACTTCGATTTCCGCCGATGGGATCCGTCGCCGGTGCAGGCGCACGGGGAGAATCGCAGTGCATTCGGTGTCGAAGGGCAGTTCGGGAATGGGTGGGAATGGACTTCGACGGTTTTCGGGCCTTTGCAGGGGTTTGAGCCGTTTCCGTTCTATCTCGGGTATTCGGCGAATTTCTTCGATGGGAAGCACTTTGTTATCAAGGGTGGATCGCCGCGGACGGCTGCGTGTATGTTGAGGCCAAGTTTTCGTAACTGGTTTCAGGGGCATTATCAGTATGTTTATGCGGGCTTTCGGTGTGTGAATGGGTAACGGGTGTTAGCCGGTGCTCGGTTTATCGGACAGCGGCTGTCTACATGTCGTGCAAGGGGCTGCTGTTGGTTGGGCTTTTTATTCAGTAGCCGCCTCCCCGGCGGGGGGGTAACTTTCTTTGCTGCTGCAAAGAAAGTCACCAAAGAAAGCAGCTTTTTACACCATGCACGATGGCTGGAGAGGGTTGGTCTGGATTAATCGATGCAGTGGCCGCAATAGGACCTGCCACGCATCACGAGCCGCTTTAGGCAACCTCGCGATTGCGGGCTCCAACTCTCTGGTCTTAGTGGACCGCATTCATTCCTTCGGCCATGCGCTTCGCGCGCCGAGAGCTTTAGAACGGAATCCCGCAGCCTATAAGCGCCCAGCCACATCATGCTTCCCCGCAAGATTGCTATTCGGTCCTACCTTGGTTAGTGCTCCGACTGAAAGGTGACTTGCGTTGGTATGCACGCTTTGCCTAGAAGCACTTACCAAGTTAGGGCCGAATAACGACATAGCGGCGAGGTGTGAGTTGTCTGGGCGCTAATAGGCTGCGGGATTCCGTTCTAAAGCTCTCGGCGCGCGTAGCGCATGGCCGAATGAATGAATGCGGTCCACTAAGGTTTAAGAATTCGAGCGCGAAATCGCCAGGTTGCCTACGTGCTTGTTAAGCGAAGGAAGTCCTATTGCGGCCACTGCTTCGTTAAACCAGACCACCCTCTCCAGCCATCGTGCATGGGGGTAAAAGCTGCTTTCTTTGGTGACTTTCTTTGCAGCAGCAAAGAAAGTTACCCCCCCGCCGGGGAGGCGGCTACTGCAATAAACAACCCAAACAAAAGAAGCCCCTTGCACGAAAGAACACCAAACCCCAACTCACCAACGACAGTAAAACCAACACCTCAAGCGCCGCTGGCTACCTCTCAAACCACCTGCCCCGCACACACCCTCTCCCATTCCTTCGCCAGTTCCGCCCTCACATCCTTCTTCGTAATCTTCCCATAAGCGGACTTCGGCAACGCATCCCAATACACCACATGACGCGGCCACTTGTACCGCGCGAGCTTGCCATCGAGATGCGCGAGCAACGCCTCCGCGTCCACACGCTGACCGGGCCTGCACACGATCACCGCGACGCCCAGTTCACCCCACTTCGGATCGGGCATGCCCAACACCGCCGCCTCATGAACGGCCGGATGCGTCAGCAGCGCCTCCTCCACTTCACGCGGATAAACATTCGAGCCGCCCGAAATATACATATCCGACGAACGTCCGGTGATGTACAAAAAACCCGCGCGATCCAGATGCCCAAGATCGCCGGTATGAAACCAGCCATGCTTGAACGCCTTCTCGTTGGCCTCCGGATTGTTGTCATACCCAAGCATGACCGCCATCCCACGCACGCAGATTTCACCCGTTTCAAACGGCTGCAATCGATTCCCCGCCTCATCGAAAATAGCGATATCGATGCCCGTGCGCGCATGCCCACACGTCCCCGCGCGACAATTCGGCGCGTCGTCGTCTTCCTCGTGAAGCGAGGGCGGCAGCACCGTGATATTGCCCGTCACCTCACCCAGTCCGTAATACTGCACGAGCACGCGCCCGAGCTTCTTCAGCGCATGCTTCTGATCGGCGCGATACATTGGCGCGCCCGCATAGATCACAAACTTGAGCGATGCATGATCGTAACGGTCCACGCTCTCATGCTCGGTCAGCATCTTGACGATGGTCGGCACAGTGAACATATTGTCCACGCGATGCTTCTCAACCAGCGCCCACACTTCCTCCGCATCCATCTTCTCGGATGCAGGCAACACATGCGCTGCACCACGCGCCGTGTTGACGATCGCGTGAATGCCCGCGCCATGCGAGAGCGGCGCGACCACAAGCGAACGCGATTGATGCGTGATGCCCGGCATCAAATCCGCGAGGTGATTCGTGACGACGAACGCCATTTGCCCATGCGTGAGCGTGCCGGCCTTCGGATAGCCCGTCGTGCCCGATGTATAGAAAAACCACAGCGGATCGTCGCGATCGACATCGACGGCGGCGAACGGCTGATCGGTCGATGCAGCCAGCGCTTCGTAATTTAGCTCGCCCAAACGGGGCGAATCCAGCGCGATGACATGTTCGAGCGCATCCGATGCATCGCGCACGGCATCGACGTAATGCGCGAAGCCACGGTCGTAGATCATCACGCGCGCGCCGCTCGATTTCGCGAGATACGCGGCTTCGGGCGGTGCGACGCGATAGTTCGTCGGCACCCATATCGCGCCGAGCTTGAACGCGATCCATGCGCTCTCGAACAACGGCAGGTTATTGCGCGAATGCACGAGAATCTTGTCGCCCTGGCCGACGCCGAGCGCACGCAACGCCGCGCACACGGCATCCACACGCCGGTTGATTTCGCCCCACGTATGTGTGTTCGATGGCGTGATGAAGCCCGGTTCTTCAGGCAAACGGCGAGCGGCCTGCGTAAGTAGATCGCCCAGATTCATGACCGTAGTGAGCATATATTCTGTCCTCCGAATGAATGGCACCGACGCTTCAGGCGCGTCGTTCGAGGATGCTCAGATAGTTCGCCACCGCCGCGCCGCCCATGTTGAACACGCCTGCGATATTCGCGTTCGGAACCTGCATGTCGCCTGCTTCGTTCGCGAGTTGCATCGCGGCCATGACGTGCATCGATACACCGGTCGCGCCGATCGGATGCCCTTTCGATTTCAAGCCGCCGGAAGGATTGATCGGCAAGCGGCCTTCCTTCGTCGTCACGCCATCGAGAATCGCGCGGGCGCCCTGGCCTTTTTCGGCCAAGCCCATTGCTTCGTACTCCAACAATTCAGCAATGGTGAAGCAATCGTGCGTTTCGACGAACGCGAGATCGTCCAGCGTGAGCTTTGCATCGCTCAAACCGCGTTGCCATGCGCGACGCGCACCGGAAAATTCCGTGGGATCGCGTCTCGACAACGGCAGGAAATCGCTTACTTGAGTCGTCGAACGAAAGTCGATCACGCGCTTCGCATCGCGCGCGAAATCCGGCGAAGCGATGATGAGCGCCGCCGCGCCATCCGACACGAGCGAGCAGTCAGTACGCTTGAGCGGGCCTGCCACGAAGGGGTTTTTCTCGGATACATTACGACAGAAATCAAAACCGAAATCGCGCCGCATATGCGCATATGGATTCGCCATGCCATTGCGATGGTTCTTCGCCGCAATCGCCGCGAGCGCATCCGACTGATCGCCGTAACGGTCGAAGTACGATTGCGCGATGGTGCCGAAGATGCCCGCGAAACCGCCCGGCACGCCCGCTTCTTCCTTCGCATACGAGCACTTTTGCAGCACGTCGCCGACTTCCTTCGTCGGCAGGCCGTTCATCTTTTCCACGCCGATCACGAGCGCGACTTTCGAGCGGCCCGCGCGCACGGCATCGATTGCGGAATACACGGCGGCGGAGCCGGTCGCGCAGGCGTTTTCGCAACGCACGGTGGACGCGTAACGCAACTCGGGAATCGCATTGAATACGAGCGCCGAGGGGAAATCCTGATATACGAAGCCGCCGTTGAAGGTGCCCACATGCACCGAATCGACAACGCTTGCATCGATGCCCGCGTGCGTGAGGGCATCGCGTGCGCTCATGGCGATCATGTCCTCCGGTTCGAGTGCATCGAGTTTGCCAAACGGAAGATGACTCCAGCCGATGATGGATGCTTGCATGATTTAATGCCCCTTGCTGAAAACGTTTAGGAAAGCGGAATTCATCGATTGACCATTTCTTTCTTCACGCGCAGAACGAGCGCGCCGCCTATCGCGATAGACGCCGCCATCACATAGAGACCGATATCGGTCGAATGCGTCTTGTCGCTGACCCAGCCGATAAAGAACGGGCCGAGAAAGCCCGACAGATTGCCGAGTGAATTGATGACGGCAATGCCCGCCGCCGCAGCCGCGCCCGAAAGAATCGCGGTCGGCAAGCACCAGAACTGCGAGATGGTGACGACCACGCAACTTGTCACGACGGTGAGCGCGATCATCGCGATTACGAGGTTATGGCTGAAGGCTACTGCAACAAGCCACGCCAGCGCGCCGATCCACGCAGGCGCGGTGATGTGCCAGCGGCGCTCGCGTAACGCGTCTGAAGACCGCGACACGAGAATCATGACAACGGTCGCCGCAGCGTAAGGCAGCATGCTC
Source organism: Caballeronia sp. A2-2 (assembly GCF_057612605.2). NCBI lineage: Bacteria > Pseudomonadati > Pseudomonadota > Betaproteobacteria > Burkholderiales > Burkholderiaceae > Caballeronia > Caballeronia sp. A2-2. Next base: position 1,113,087 of record NZ_CM172588.1, read on the forward strand.
AACATGCCGATCAGAAGCGGGTCCGTCGCGCCCGAATTCTTGATGAGCGTCGGCAGGAAAAAGCCCGTGCCGTACAGACCGATCGCAAAGAAAAAGTAGATGCCGCACATAAGCCAGACGCGCGGATTCGTGAAGCCGTCACGCAGACTGTGCGATTGCGTCTGCGTCTGGTCCTGCGCGATGTCGCGTTCGATGAGTTTGCGTTCGTCATCCGTGAGCCACTTGGCGTCGCTCACGCGATCGTCGAGCCAGATCAGCACGGCGACGGCCATGACGACCGAAGGAATTGCTTCGATCAGAAAGAGCCATTGCCAGCCGGCCCAGCCGTTGAGCCCCGCCATCGAATGCATGATCCAGCCGGACACGGGACCGCCGATCACGCCCGCCACCGGAATGCCCGTCATGAACAGCGCGATCATCTTCGAGCGGCGCTTGGACGGATACCAGTACGTGAGATAGAGAATCACGCCGGGAAACAAGCCGGCTTCCGCGAGACCGAGCAGGAAGCGCACGAGATAGAACATCGTGGGCGTGGTGACGAACATGGTCGCGGCGGAGATGATCGCCCACGTAATCATTACGCGCGCAATCCATACGCGCGCGCCGACCTTGTGCAGGATGATATTGCTCGGTACTTCGAACAAAAAATATCCGATGAAGAAGATCCCCGCGCCGAGCCCATAAACGGTCTCGCTGAATTGCAAGTCGCGCAGCATTTGCAGCTTGGCGAAGCCCACGTTCACGCGGTCCAGATAGGCGACCACGTAGCACATGAACAGCAGCGGAATAAGCCGCCATGTGACTTTTGCATAGACGCGCGCTTCGTCCGTCTGGCTTGCAACGCCCGGATGCGCGATACCCTTGATGCTCGACATGTGTCTCCTCCGATGAGGCGGTTTTTCGTATAGGTCCATATAGTGAACCTTTTATCTGCTACGCTTCTGGCGTGATAATCATGCTAAACAAGCTGCTTTGGCTTTAACAGCGCTTTGCAGTTGTTTTCCGGGTTAACGATGGTGTCACAATATGGACCTTCGATCGATCCATTAGGAGCATTCATGGAAGCCATTCCCGGCGCTCAGGCCGTGTCGCGTGCGTTGTGCGTGCTGCGCGCGGTGGCCCGCACGCGCACGGCAGGCGTCAATCTCGCGCAACTAGTGCGCGATACGGGGCTGAACAAGCCGACCGTGCATCGCTTGTTGCTTGCGCTGATGGCCGAAGGCATGGTCGAGCAGGACCGCGCTTCGCTGCGCTATTTCGTCGGGCGCGAGTGCTATGTGCTCGGCGGCATCGCGAGCGAGCGCTTCGGGCTGGGGCGCGAAGCCGTGGATACGGTCGCGCGGCTGGCGCGCTCATCGGGCGACTCGGCGTTCTTTTCCATTCGAAGCGATGTCTTCGCCGTTTGCGTGCTGCGCGAGGATGGCGACTTTCCGCTGAAGACGCATGTGCTTCAACCGGGGACGCGGCATCCGCTGGGCGTGGGCGCGGGGAGTCTGGCGATGCTCGCATCGATGGATGATGAGGACGTCGAACGCTGCATGACGGAGAACGCCGCGCTGCTCGCGCAGAGTTATCCGTATTTTTCGGCGGCGACGTTGCGTGAGGAAATCGCGCTCACGCGTGCGCAAGGTTACGCGGTGAACGAAGGTCACGTTGTGAGCGGATCGTGGGGCGTGGCCGCCACCGTGCACGGTCCTTCGGGTGATGTGGTCGGCGCGCTGACGATCGCGGCGGTCGAATCGCGGCTACCTAAAGAGCGGCAAGCCGTGCTCGGAAAGCAATTGATCGACGAAGCGAAGCGGCTGGAAGCGCATCTGCAACGAGTGGCCTCGTTGCCGCCGGATTCGAAGCCCCGCAAGACGGGACGCGCGGCTTAAGGTATTTTGCATGCATCATGCAAGATCGCATTTTGCATGATGCATGCAAAAAAAACGCATCGCGATGCGCTCGATCAGAAATCCGTCGTCATCGAAAGCAGCACCGTGCGCGGCGCGCCTTGCGTCAGATAACCGCCGATCGACGAGGCCCAGTAGGACTTGTTCGTCACGTTGAGCACGTTGGCGCGGAAGGTCGTCGGCTTGCCGAACAGCACAGTGGCGTAGCGCGCGCCGAGGTCGAAACGGTCCCACGCCGGAATCGACAACGTGTTCGTGGTGTTGAAGTACTGCGAGCCGGTGTGAATCCAGCGTGCGGTCACCGTCAGACCCTGAAGCACGGGCACGTCGTATTCGGCGTTGACGTTGAACAGCATCGTCGGGACGCCGATGGGCTTGTTGCCATCCGCGGTGGAATCGCTCAAACCGTATTGAACCGCGTGGATATAGGTCGCGCCCGCGATCAGGCGCACGCCCTTGACCGGCTCGCCGAACACCGACAATTCGACACCGCGGTGCCGCTGCGTGCCGTCCTGCACGAAAATATCCGCGCTGTTCGTGAAGGTCAGCGGCTTCTCGATCTGGAACGCGGAAAGCTGGCCGCCATACTGTCCGTTGTCGTATTTCGCGCCCACTTCCCATTGCTTCGACTTCTGCGGCGCGAGTTGCTGGCCGAAGTTGAGCGCCGTCGTCGGCGCCTGATCGCCGATGGCGAGCGCTTCACTATGATTCGCGAAGAACGACACGTTCTGCCACGGCTTCACGACGAGGCCGAACAGCGGCGAGGTGATCGAATCGTTATAGAACGCGTTCTGCTCGCCGGTATAGGCGAAACCGGTCGAATGCAGATCCTGATGACGCAGGCCGATGGTGAACAACACGCGGTCGTTGAGGAAGCCGAGCGTGTCCGAGACCGACACGCTGCGCATGAGATTGAGCGCGGTGGTCTGCGGATCGGCGTTGTTGCCGCCGGTGAGCGTGGTCGCGGGGAACGGCGCGTTCGGTGTGTCGTAGAGGCTCGTCGGAAACGAATTGCTGAACGTGAAGGCCGACTTCGAATCCACCCGCACGATGGACGCGCCCGCCGTCACGAAGTGCGACACCGGTCCCGTGTTGAAGCGGCCGCGCACGCCCGCTTCGGCGGACGTGCCGTCTTCCTTGTGCGGCACGCCCAGACGCGTGGCCGTGGTCGAGCCATCGGCATTGATATTCGGCGACGAGTATTCGCCGTGCTCGTCCGTGTGACGCACGCCGCCCGTCACGTACGCCGTCCAGCCCGGCAGGAAATCGTATTCTGCACGCAAAATACCAACGGTATCTTCGATGGAACTGAAGCTCCACGTCTGCGCGTAGTTATGCGTGGCGGAAGGCGGCTCGGGAATGAAGTTGGCGAAGTCGTTGACGGTCGGACGGCCATCGTTCACGCGCTGACGCTGGTAGAGGAAATCGCCATACAGGCGCACTTTCTCGCCACGCCAGTCGAGCGCCACGGCCGTTGTGTTATCCCGGCGATGTTCGCCATCGGTCGCGGTTTCGCCATCATGATTCGCCTGATTCACGCGGATACCGAACTGCCCTTCGCTGCCGAAGCGGCGGCCCACATCCACATGCGCGCCGATGACACCCGAGGTCTCGCCTTCCAGCGTGACGCGCGTCAGCGGTTTGTCGTCGGCGCGCTTCAGTTGCAGATTCACGCCGCCGCCGACCGCCGAACCCGCCGGTGATGCGCCATTCAGGAACGAGTTAGCGCCCTTGAAGACATCGACGCGTTCGAGCGCATCCGTCGCCACGAGCTGACGTGGCGTGATGCCATATAGGCCGTTGAGCGAGATATCGTCGCCTTCCAGCAGGAAGCCGCGAATGATGTACTGCTCCGAGAAGTTGCCGAAGCCGTAAGTCGTGCGCACGGCCGGATCGTTGGCCATCACGTCCGAGAGCGTGCGCGCTTGTTGGTCTTCGATCAGCTTCGACGTGTAGGTCGTCATACTGAACGGCACGTCGATGTTCTTCTGCTGCCCGAGCACGCCGAAATCGGCGCCGCGCGCGACCTGACCGCCCGCGAAGGACGGCGCGAGATCGCCCGGCAGCGTGTCACGCGCGCCTTGCACTTTCACGGCGGGAAGCGCGGCAGTGTTCGACGTATCGGCATCGGTCGTCTGCGCATGTGCGGACAAGGAAAACAGCACCGCGATGGCGGCAATGACGGCGCGACAAATCAGCGCCTTCGCAGGCGCGGCCTGCAAGGAGTGCGAGTGGGAAACGGGCATGAATCGGGACGATTTCGGTGAAGGTCGGTCTTCCGTCCCGGGGCGCGAATGGAATCCGGGCGGCATTGGCTGGAATCGCGGTGCTTCGACCGCTGACGCGTCGATGCCGCGAATCTCTAATGCCGTGAGTATAAATTAAATGCGATTCGTTATCGTTTACAAATCAATGATTTTGCACCGACGCAACATCTCATTGATCTACCGCGTCGTATTGCTGCTTTATTCGAGAATTTTCTTCTCGTTAATTCTTCTTATCTTTCAGTGCTTTCGACCTGCTCTCCGTGCGCATGGTGCGATTCTTCTCGATCCACGTTGCGTGCAACGGCAGTTTCGGCGGCTTTGACACTGACACGCGCGCTCCTCGCCACCGGCGCCGACGAACGCCGCCGCGCCCCGCGCTTCTTCAGCCAAATCATCAATCCGGTGATGCTCAACATCGCCACCAAGACGCCGACGATGCTGATCGCGATGCGCCCCGCCACACCCGCAATACGCCCCGAGTGCAGCGGAAACTGCGCCTGCATGAAGATGTCGCCCGCCGTGCCGCGTCCGGGAATCGAGGTGCCCGCGAGCGTCGCGGTATGGCCGTTGTAGTAGAGCCAGGCGTTGCCGAGGCCGACATCGCCGTGCTCCATGCCTGCTGCGAAAAAGCCGACGCCATAGGCTTGCCACGCCGGCACGTAGTAGAGCGCGCCCATTGGCGCATCGATGCCCAGACGCTTCGCATCGCGCGCGGCGGTGGCGAGAATCTGCTCGGGCGTGGCGTCGGGACGTCCCTTCGGGCCGGGCGCGACGAGCGCGGCGTTATCGAAGAACGAAGGCGAAAGCGTGGAGAACGTCGATACCACCGGGCGCATGACCGGCTCGCTCAGGTTCATCGAAATCGATGTCAGCGCGAGCATCAGCAGCACGCCCCAGATCCACACGCCGCCCGAGCGGTGCAGATCGAACGTGAGCGCATAGCCGCCGCGCTTCACGCGAAACGCGAAGGATTTGCGCCACGCCTTCACGCTCGGAAACGACAGAATCAGCGCAATGCCGCTATCGAAAAACCACATGATGCCCACGATTCCGAGCAGCCACGTCCCGATATCGAAGCCGCCGACAATGGGCAGATGCAAGGTGTAATGCAGCTTGTAGAGGAACGGCATCAGATCGATGCGCGCCAGCGACACCGCGCCCCAGAAACGCCGCGCCTGCACCTCGCCGGTGGCGGGATCGACGGCAATCTGGTTGTAGTCCACATCGAAGGGCGCGTTCGTCGCCGGATTCGTGCGCGGCATGACCATGATTTGCGTGGTATGCCCCGCTTCCACCGACAACGGCAGATACGTCACCTGCACACGCGGGTCGGCGGCTTCGATGCGTCGCGCGAGTTCGAGCGGCGGCAGCGGCGCGGCGTGCGTTTTCGCTTCGAAGAACGACGGATTGAGCATCGCGTCGATCTCGTGATCCCACGCGATGATCGCGCCCGTCAGGCCCGACACGAAGAGGAACAGCGCCGTCGCGATACCCAGCCAGCGATGCAGGCGAACCAGAATCGGCCTCATGTCCGGCGGGGTTCGGAGCAGGAAAGGTTCGCGACATCTATCATGACAAACGGTCCACGCAAATAGGAATGGTTCGCATTCTATAGAGTGGCGCGCGTTGCGGCAAGGCAAACGTAAGGTCAACCTCATTTGGCCATGTCGCACGATGTCCGGGGTCACGCGCTGACATGCCGTGAAATAAGTTGCGCGTGGTTTTCGACCGGGCCGATGGCTAAAGTGACCTCATTCGCCACCCACTTCTAACAGGCCCGGACATGCAACTGATTCAGACAATCACGACGGTCATGATGGTCGTCGTTCTCGCGGCTTCGATCGTCGAGGCCATCGTCTTGCATTACAAGCGACGCGGCACGAAAGACGCGTTCGACTGGCACGAGTACTGGATTTCGCTGGCCGATCTCGTGGGCCGCAAGCTGCTCGCGCTGCTGCCGCTTTCGCTGGCGACGCCCGTGTTCAATCTCGCATGGGAGCACCGCATTCACACGGTCACGACGAACGGCGTGCTGACGTTCTTCCTGCTCTTTATCGGACAGGAGTTCTGCTATTACTGGTATCACCGGATCGCGCATACGGTGCGCTTTTTCTGGGCGAACCACGCGGTTCACCATTCACCGAACCAGTTGACACTGTCGTCCGCCTATCGGCTCGGATGGTTCACCAAGCTCACCGGCTCGGCTATCTTCTTCACACCGCTTTCGTGGCTCGGCGTGCGGCCCGAAGTGGTGCTCGCGGTCGTGTCCATCAATCTGCTCTATCAATTCTGGCTGCACGCAACCTGGATTCCCAGGCTCGGATGGCTGGAGCATTTGTTCAACACACCTTCGTCGCACCGCGTGCATCATGCATCGAACGACGTGTATCTCGACAAGAACTTCGGTGGCGTGTTGATTGTCTTCGACCGCATCTTCGGCACCTATGCCGCGGAGCGCGCCGATGAACCGTGCCGTTACGGACTGACCACGCCGACGACATCCCGCAATCCGATAGTCGTGGAAACGGAGCACTGGACGAGTCTCGCAAAGGACATGTTCCGCGCGAAAAGCCTGAGCGATGCAGTCGCCTTCCTGCTGCGCCCGCCCGGCTGGCTGCCGAATGGCGAAGATCGCACGACGCAGAACCTGCCGAAACAGGCCGCTAAAACAGCACACTCCGCATGACAACGTTCGAGAAGGCGGACCCCACGGTCCGCCTTCTCTTGGTCGAAATGGCTTTCGATCAAAGATTGACTGTCTGGTCGACGACAGTCTGCCCGTTGACGACAACCTTGCTACTCGACGAGACGGACGGCGTGCTCACGGTGGAATCGGCCGGGCACTCGTAACCGGCAGGCTTCGATGCGCCACCGGCAATGTTCGATTGCACCAGCATTGAACGATTGATTTTGATCATGCTTCAAATACCTTCTTCAAATGACAGGCCTACAGGCCGACGAGACAGCGGCAAACGCCTTCGCTTCCTTTAACATTAAGAATGCCTTACTAGTTTTCTCGCAGTATCGGGAGCGAAATCATCTTACACGCTGGCTCGTATTAAACCATCATTTAAAATTCCTAACTTTTGCTGCCAAAGAACATCTATTGAATAACTATATTTGGCGGAGGGCAGCAGGAGTCGAACCTACCTGAGAATGTCTGACATCCCCAACTGGGTTTGAAGCCCAGCCGTACCACCGGATACGGATGCCCTCCCGCAATTTGATGCCGGCCGATTATAACGGGCCGATATTCACGAGCGCCCGTCGCCGCGCGCCCGCTCGCGTGGCGCACGCCGACGCATCAGCCGGTAGGCGAAATAGATAAGCGCGGCCACGACCAGAACATCGATGACCGTCGCGCCATGAAGTTGGAGTTCCATCACCGCGAAATGCAGTTGACGCTGGAACAGCGCCCCGCCCGCCAGCCAGAACGCGGCCCAGGCAAGCACGCCCACTGCATCCCAGAGATAGAAAGCGGGCACGCCGATCTGCGTCGTGCCCATGAGCGGCGGCGTGACGAGTCCGAGCCCCGGAACGAATTTAGACACCGCAACGATCGGCGCACCGTGCTTTTCGAACAATTCGCCGGTCTTGCGCATGCCCGACTCGACCGCATACGAACGCCGCGAGAGCGCAGCGATGAGCTTTCGCCCGTAAATGCGGCCCGCCGAAAACCAGACCGTGTCGCCGAGCAGCGCGCCCGCGACAGCCGCCGCGAATACGTGAACGAAGGAAAGCCGGCCGCTCGTCACGGCCGACCCCGCCAGCAGCAGCATTGGCGCGGAAGGCAAGGGCACGCCCAGACGCGTGAGCAGCACATTCAGAAACACGGCGGCAGCGCCCCACTCCTCGATGGCCGACGGCGGAATCTGGATCAAGCGCACCTCTTGGAAAGTAAACCGGATGGTCGAGGCCGATACACGTACGTTAATCCGCCCGCGATTCGAGCAGCATCACCGGCACGCTCCCACAGCCCTCGCTGCTCGCAATTTCGATGCCGCCCCATGGCGAATCGTGGCCACGGTCGAACGCCATCGGATCGACGCGGCGGTCCGGGCGCAGCACGTTGAACGGCCACGTCGGACGGCGGATGCGCTCATGCACCACCGAGCCGAGCCAGATCGGCACGGGCGCCGCGTGTTCGGGCCCGCGCACGGCGTAATTCGTCGGCCAGAAGCGCAGCACGTCGCGCTCTTCCGGACCGCGCGGCGAGCGCGTGAACACCAGCGTCGATGGCTCGCCGTTGTTCAAACGCGGCAGCACCGGCAAGGCGGTGGCGGGCGCATTCGGCGACACCACGGACAAAATGCTGCGCATCGACACGCCATGAACCTCGCTCCATCCGCGGCTAGCGAGCTGCGCGCGAATCTGCGCGGGCGTCGCGGCCCATTGCACGGTGATCGGTTCGAGCCGGTCGCCATCCATGCTCGCGCGATAGCACGAGAACGTGCGCCACACGGCATCCGTCCATTGAATCGGCGATACGACGACGGTCGGCGGCGGCGCACTGTGCGCTTCCGACTCGTCGGTGGTTTGCAGCACGACGCTCGCGCCGATCACCGCCAGCACGGCGACCGGCATCAGCGGACGTGGACGCGGCTTGACGGGATTGCGCCACACGGCAGTCAACGCGACGAGAAACACCCAGATGGCCGCGAGCGCCGCGCTGCCGAGCGCATCCGAGATCATGAAGCGGCCGAAGTACAGTCCCGCGAGCGCCACCGCCGTCACGATAGCCGAAGTCGCCGTCGCGATGATGACGCCCGTCAGCAAACCCACGCGCCGCAGCAGCAAGAACGCGAGAAAGCCGTAGATCACGACCGTCGCCGAAAGATGGGTGCTCGGATAAAGGTGATCGGTCTGCGTGAACGATTCCAGCACCGGCCGATGCACCGTAAAGCGGATCGCCATCACCAGCAGTTGCGAGAAGGCGACCGCGCAAATCCAGTACGTGAGCGTGCGCCAGCGCCGCTCGAACACCAGCCACACGACCACCAGCACCGACACCGCGAGCAGCGTCGGCGTGCTGCCGAGCGAGGCGGCGGCATCGAGAATGGAATCGGCCCAGGTCGAATGGAACGACTGAAGCAAGCGGTAAGTCGAGACATTGATCTGCACGATGGACGCACCGCGCGCGACATTCGACATCACGGAGAAGAAGACCATTGCCGAGACGAGCAGCAGCACGGAGATCATCACGATGAGGCCGGTCGCCGGATTGGCCGGATCGAGCGCGCGCGCGATCAACCGTGCGGACAAGCCCTGATGACATTGCCCCCACGCGACCAGTCTTTCACGCGACGCCGCCGTCCAGCCCTTCGCGTGCGACACGACCACGCACGCGAGATTCCACACGACCCACCCGAGCGCCGCCGCGATCACGAGAATCACGACGAGCCGGACCGACACCGCGCCCGCCAGTTCGATCGATGCCCCGAACACCACGCCCGGCAAAATATGCAGCGGCGCCCAGATCACCGCGCTCAGGATATTGACCGCCAGAAAGCGGATGGGCGTCATGCCCGAGAGACCCGCGACGACCGGCACCACCGCGCGCATGGGCGCGACGAAACGCGCGAGCACCACGCTTTTTGCGCCGTGAGCATCGAAGTATTTGCGGCCCGCGGCGAGCGCGCCCGGATGCTGCCGGAACGGCCACATGCGCGCGATGGAATCCGCGTAATGCTTGCCGAACGAGAAGCTCGCCGCGTCGCCTGCAATGGCGCCCGCGAGTGCGCAGACGAATACCCAGCCGAGATTCAGCGCGCCGGTGCCGACCAGCGCGCCCGCGATGAACATCGCCGTGCTGCCGGGTATGAATGTTCCGATGAACGCGACCGATTCGAGAAACGATGCGAGCAGCACGATGGCGAGCGCCCATTCCGGGTGGCCCGAGAGAAGATGCAGAAGTGTGAAGTACCAATGCTCCATCGGATCGACAGACGCACGCCCCCGAGGCAAATGTTCAGATGGTCAAATCGTTTCGTGCCACTGGCTGTCGGCGCGCAACAGATGCAGGTCGCGGTGAAATCGAGTGTATCCAACGCGGTCGAAGAATTCCAAAACCTGAATGGCCCGCTTGCGTCCGAGCGCGCTGGCCGTGCGGAAGGCCGCCGCGCCGACCGCACCGCCGCCGCTTTGCGCTTCGCTCGCCGCGAGGCGCGCAAGTTCGCTGACCGCCGCGCGCGAGTAGAACAGATCGCGCACGACCTGAAACACATCGCCACGACGCGAGAGCTTCTTCAACAAGCGACGCATATCGTCCTCCGTGGTGCCATGCGTCGCCGCCAGATCGCGCACCCACGGCGGTTCGAAACGGCCGCTTTCGATGGATAACAGCACGTCTCGCGCCAGCGCTTCTTCTTTCGCATCGAGCGACACAGAATGCGCGGGCAAATGCAGCCACGGACCACTGCGCGCCACGGTGTTCTGCTTCACTGCATCGTCGATGAGCGCGCGCCACAGCGCATCCGGCGCGAGCGGCGCGGTCATGCGGCGCAGGCGTGCGGCATCGACGCCCTGTTCATCGGGATAACGTTCGTGGAAGGCGGCGAGTGCATCGATGAGACGGGTTTGCATGGCATTCCATGACGATGCTGCGATCAGAAGGGCATCGTCCTGCATGGGCACCGTGTGCAGACCAGAAGGCAGTATCGTCTGATCGATGGCCTTGCCGCACAGATGCTCGATCAGCGAGCGCGGCAGACCATGCGGTGCTTCGGCGAACAATGCATCGGCGCGGCCGGTGTCGAGCAGCGCGACGAGCGCATCGAGCCACGCGCGGCGCGGCGGCGCGCGACGCTTGCGCGCGGGCGCGAACGGATCGAGCACGCGTCCGCCGCCCACGGTGCGATTCGCCTGCGCATTGCGCACGATGAAGCGATCGCCCGGCAGCGCGCAGACGGGTGCATCGAAAACGAGTTGTACGCGGGCGTGTTGTCCGGCGTCGAGCGTATCGCCTTCCAGCAGCGCGGCGTGCGCGACACGATGCAGGGTGCCGAGATGAACGTGTAAAGGCGTCCAGTGCGTCAGCGTGAGCGCGGCGTCATCGAGCAGCATGAGTTCTACGTCGATGCGTTCAGACGCACGCGCAAGCCGCGCATCCACGATCCAATCGCCGCGTGTCAGCGCTTCTTTCGGCGTGCCCGCGAGATTGAGCGCGCATCGTTCGCCTGCGTGGCCGTGTTGCGTCGCGCGATTCTGCGCGTGGATCGAGCGCACGCGCACGGGTTCGTGCGTCTCGCGTGGCGCAAGAACGAGCGTATCGTCCACATTCACGCGGCCCGCGAATGCGGTTCCCGTCGCGATGGTGCCTTGCCCTGCGAGCGTAAATACGCGATCCACCGCGAGACGGAAAAATCCGTCATCGCGCCGCGCATTCCATCGGGATGCCGAATCATGCAGATATTCGTTCAGGCGGGCGACGCCGGAATCGTCGTCGTGCGTAGCGTTCGTGTCGATGAGCGGTGCGTCATGGAGCGGGCCGGATGCGAGCAGCGCTTCGATCTGCGCATGCACTTCGCGCACGCGGGCGGCATCGACGCGATCGGTTTTAGTTACCGCGACCGCACCTTGCTTAACACCCAGCAATTGGAGAATGGCGAGATGCTCGCGCGTTTGCGGCATCACGCCATCGTCGGCGGCGATCACGAGCAGCGCGAAGTCGATGCCGCACGCGCCCGCCGCCATCGTGTGAACGAGCTTTTCGTGACCGGGCACGTCGATGAAACCGAGCGTCCCCGCGCCGTTCTTCACCGGCACATACGCATAGCCGAGTTCGATGGAAATGCCGCGCGCCTTTTCTTCCTTCAGGCGGTCCGTGTCCACGCCCGACAGCGCGCGCACGAGCGTGGTCTTGCCATGATCGATATGCCCGGCCGTCCCGACGATCATGCGCCTTCGCTCCGCCCTTCCAGTTGCGCGATGAATGACGATTCGTCGCGTTCTTCGAGACAGCGCAGATCGAGCCACAGCGCGCCATCCGCAATACGTCCGATCACCGGGCGCGGCAAATCCCGCAGTTTCTTTTCGATGCGATTCAACGCGCTGCCCGTGCGTTTTCCATTGTTCAAACGCACGACGAGACCGTGACTCGGCAACACATCGACGGGCAACGCGCCGCTGCCGATCTGGCTGAACATGGGCTCGGCGCTCACGATGCACGCATTGCCCAGCATGCGTTGCAGCGCGGGTTGTATGCGCTCGGCGGCGAGACGCATGGCATCGGCGGGACGCGTGAGCAGGCGCAATGTGGTGAGACGTTCGGGCAACGCTTCCGGCGCGCGATACAGCCGCAACACGGCTTCGAGCGCCGCGAGCGTCAGCTTGCCGACACGCAGCGCACGCTTGAGCGGATGCTTCTTGATCTTCGCGATGAGCGCGCGGTCGCCGACGATCAATCCCGCCTGCGGTCCGCCCAGCAATTTATCGCCGCTGAACGTGACGAGTTGCGCGCCCGCCTCCACGGTTTCGCGCACGGTCGCTTCGCGCGGCAAACCGTATTGCGCGAGATCGACGAGCGTGCCGCTGCCCAGATCCACGGCAACGGGCACGCCACGTTCACGCGCAAGCGGCGCGAGATCCGCGACCGTCACTTCCTTCGTGAAGCCGCTCACGGCATAGTTGCTGCAATGCACTTTCATGAGCAACGCCGTGCGCGGCCCGATGACTTCTTCGTAATCCTTCAGATGCGTGCGATTGGTCGTGCCGACTTCGCGCAACTTCGCGCCCGCGCGGCTCATGATGTCGGGAATGCGAAACGCGCCGCCGATCTCCACGAGTTCGCCACGCGACACAACCACTTCTTTCCGCGATGCGAGCGCGGACAACATGAGAAACACCGCCGCCGCGTTATTGTTCACGACCGTGGCCGCTTGCGCGCCGGTGAGCTCGCAAACAAGCCCGTCGATGAGATCGTCGCGGTCGCCGCGCGTGCCGCTGCGCAAATCGAATTCGAGATTGGCAGGACGTGTGAGCACTTCCGTGACGGCACGCACGGCTTCATCGGGCAACAGCGCGCGGCCCAGATTCGTGTGCAACACCGTGCCGGTGAGATTGAAGACCGTTTTCACGCTGCTTTGCGCGCGTCGCGCGAGCGCGAAGTTCACCGCGTGCGCGAGCATCGTGTTGGTCAGGGCATCGATGGAGGCGCGGCCGCTTTGCGCATCGGCGCGCCATGTATCGAGCGTCGAGCGCAGCGCGGCGAGTGCCTGCGTGCGTCCGTATTGCGCGATGACAGGCGCGAATTCCGCCGATGCCAACACGCGTTCCACCGAAGGCACGCGCGCCATCAATGCGCGCAGTTCGCCGCCGTCGCTGCCTTGAAGATTGCTCATGACGCGCCGCCCGGTGCTTGTGCTTGTTCTTGTTCTTCGGCTTGTTCAGGCCAGAGCCACGGATGCGGCGCGGCGCGCTTATAACCGGCATCGCCCATCAGCAGATCGAGCGTGAGGCTGGCGAGATCGTCGGCGCTGGCGTCGAAATCGTAGGCCTTGTCCTGATAGCCGATCTTGCGATACGTGCCGCATTCATCGCATGACTCGGCTTTGAGCGGCGCTTGTCGCGCGCGTTCGGCCAGTTCTTCCTCGGTTTCGCCGTGCGGGTCGTCCGTGCGCATGGCGTGATAGGCGATGCCTTTGGTCGAATCGCAATTCGTGCATTTGGCGCGCACGACGTGCCATTCCGTCGAGCACAATCCGCATTGCACGTAGCGGTAACCGTCATACGCGCCGCCCACGCGCACGAGGCTCGCCACCGGCATCGCGCCGCAGACCGGACACACGCCGGGCGCGTCGAGATACGGCACATCCTTCATGTCGATGCGGCTGGCGAGGTCCGTCCACACCACTTGCAACGCGGCCATGATGAAGGGCGCGGTGGCCGGATCGATTTCGGCGAAGCGCAGCGCGAGTATGGCGTCGGCTTGGGTATCAAGCGTGGATGCGTCCATCGCGCGCAGACGCGCCACCAGTTGCACGAGCGCGGGCGTGAGCGCGCCGGCAGACTCGATGCCGTCGAGCAGCAGGAACAGCACATCGCGCCAGGCGGGCGAGCGGGTATCGGTGAGCGCGGGGATGATCGGCATCGAATGACGCTGGTTCAGTTCGATGCTCGCGCGTTCCGGCATGGTGGCGCTGAAGGTGGAAAGCGCGCGTTGCTGGGCGTCCGCCAGCGCGGCCATCAGACGAAGATAACCGGCGATGGGATTGCTCGCGTTCGCGAGTTGCAGGAGACGCGCGGCGCGTGCGCTGAAGACAGTGGCGCGGTCGGGCCTGCGCAGGCGCGGAATGGCGGAAGGATCGAGCGACTCGATTTTCGCGGCTTCGAGAATGCGTTGGACCACGGGTTTCCTCGCGAAGCATTGCATTGGATTGCACGACTTATGCCATTCGGCCGACTACCGGTGCCTAGGATATCAGCATAGAGTCGAATTGAACGGCGTGGGCCGTCATGTATCTACGCTGTGGATACATTCAACTTGACTCGGAGGAAAGATGGTATCTACAATGGCTCTACCTTTTCCAGACTTTTCGTTCATGAAACTGATGATTCAAAAATGGGGCAACAGCGCAGCCGTTCGCTTGCCGGCTGCTTTGCTCGATCGCGCGCATCTGGAGTTGGGCGACCGGCTCGAAGTTGATGTACGCGCGGAAGGCATCATGCTGATTCCGGCACGGCCGCAATATGCGCTGAAAGACCTCGTGGCCCAGTGTGATCTGTCGGCACCCTTGCCTGAGGACGTCGCGGCATGGAACGACATCAAGCCCGAGGGTCGCGAAGTATGGTGAAGCGCGTGAAGTTCGAAAGAGGCGATATCGTGCGCGTGAGCCTCGATCCGGTCGTGGGACACGAACAGCAAGGCGACTCGCGTCCCGTGCTTGTTCTGTCCTCGGGTTTGTTCAATTCAATGGGGGTCGCGCTCGTCGCGCCGATCACGCAAGGAGGAAACTTCGCGCGCTTTGCCGGATTCGCGGTCCCGCTTTCCGGCGCCGGCACGGAAACTCAGGGCGTCGCGCTCGTGAACATGGTTCGCATGCTCGATCTGGAAGCGCGGGGTGGACGCAGAATCGAGCGCGCATCCGTCGAGGCGACAGAAGATGCGCTGGCGCGTCTGCAAACCATCCTCGACTGAGCGCGTTACTTCCCAATAATCTCCCGAAACCACCTCGGATGATGCTTCCGTGCCCATCCGTAGGTGACGGTCCCGCGCGTCATCGCGCCGACGGAGCCTTTGATCCAGATCGCCGCATAAATATGCACGATGATCCCCACGATCAGCACGAACGCCGCCGCCGCGTGCGCAAGCGCCGCGATGCGGATCACGGTAATCGGAAAGTAGAACGAGAAGTACCGCCGCCAGATCACGACGCCGCTAACCAAGAGCACGAACAGACATAAAACCATCGTGAAGAACAGCAGCTTCTGTCCCGCGTTGTACTTACCAATTTCAGGCAACCGATCTTCACGATTCGCAAGCACATCGCCAATCTGCTTCATCCACTGAACATCGCTCTTATCCAGATAGTTGTGATGCCAGAAGCGCAGCGCCAGAATCAAAAACGAGAGAAACATCACGCAGCCCACGAACGGATGCAGAATGCGCGTCCATTGTCCGCCGCCGAACACGGCATAGAGCCACGACATCGACGGATGAAACATGGCCAGCCCCGACAGCGCAAGCAGAACGAACGTGATCGCCGTGATCCAGTGATTCGTGCGCTCGTTCGGCGTATAGCGTTGAATCAGCCGGTTGCCCTTGATATCGCGCAATTCGCTATCGTGTTTCATCTGCTCGCTCCAGTCCGCCTTCGCGACGGCGACGCACTTCTTCCGCTTCGTGCTGCGCTTCGAGTTCTTCTTCCTCGCTCACTTCGTTCGGCCCGACGCGCGTGTAATGGAAGAATCCTGCCAGTGCAGTCAGACCGATTGCGATCATCGCCAGCGGCTTGCTCACGCCTTTCCACAACTGCACGAACGGACTGATGCGCGGGTTCTTCGCCAGCCCGTGATACAACTCCGGCTGATCCGCGTGATGCAGCACGTACATCACATGCGTGCCACCGACGCCCGCCGGGTTATAGAGTCCGGCATGCTCGAAGCCGCGCTCCTTCAAGTCTTCGATGCGATCTTCCGCCTGCGCGATCATATCCACCTTCGTGCCGAACATGATCGCCCCGGTCGGGCACGTCTTCACGCACGCGGGCTCTTGTCCCACGGCAACTCGATCCGAACACAGCGTGCACTTGTACACGCGATGATCTTCCTTTGACAGCCGTGGAATATTGAACGGGCATCCCGTGATGCAATACCCGCAGCCGATGCAATTCTCCTCATGAAAATCCACGATCCCGTTGGTGTACTGCACGATCGCTCCCGGCGACGGACACGCCTTCAAACAACCGGGATCTTCGCAATGCATGCAGCCGTCCTTGCGGATCAGCCATTCCAGATCGCCCTTCGGATTTTCATACTCGGTGAAGCGCATGACCGTCCATGACTTCTCGGTCAGGTCGCGCGGATTGTCATAGATGCCTGTGGTATGGCCGATTTCGTCGCGCAGATCGTTCCATTCCATGCACGCCGTCTGACACGCCTTGCAGCCAATGCACTTCGACACATCGATCAGCTTCGCGACCGTGCCCGTCACCGGCACGCGATCGCCCGGCGGCGGCGTGGTCGTGGCCGACAGGCGTTTGATATCGAGCGATTGCAGCGCCATCCCGCCTCCTATGCCTTTTCCACTTTCACGAGGAACGACTTGAACTCCGGCGTCTGCGAGTTCGCGTCGCCCACGGAAGGCGTCAGTGTGTTGACGAGATAGCCCGGCTGCGCGAGACCCTTGAAGCCCCAGTGCAACGGCAGACCGACGGTATGCACCTTCTTGCCATCCACATTCAATGGCTTGATGCGCTTGGTCACCAGTGCCACCGCCACGATATGCCCGCGATTGCCCGACACGCGCACGCGATCGCCCGCCACCACGCCCACTTCCTTCGCGTGCTCCTCGCCGATCTCGACGAACTGCTGCGGCTGGATGATCGCGTTCAGCCGCGCGTGCTTCGTCCAGTAGTGGAAATGCTCGGTGAGCCGATACGTGGTCGCGGTATTCGGAAACTTGTCGGCGGTGCCGAACGCCGCGCGATCGTCCGGGAACACGCGCGCCGCCGGATTGCTCGTGACGAGCTTGTTGTCCGGGAAGAACGGGTTGTAGCCGAGCGGCGTTTCGAACGGTTCGTAGTGCGTCGGGAACGGTCCTTCGTTCATGCCATCGCGCGCGAAGAAACGCGCCACGCCCTCCGGATTCATGATGAACGGATTCATGCCGTTCTGCGGCGGTTCGTCCACCTTGAAATCGGGGATGTCCGCGCCCGACCACGCCGCGCCGTTCCACGCGATCAGCTTGCGCGTGGGGTCGAACGGCTTGCCGTTGACATCGCACGAGGCGCGGTTGTACAGCACGCGCCGGTTCACCGGCCACGCCCACGCCCAGTTCAATGTCTGGCCGATGCCGGTCGGGTCGGAGTTGTCGCGCCGGCCCATCTGATTGCCGGCCTGCGTCCATGAACCGCAGAAGATCCAGCATCCGCTCGACGTGGAACCATCGTCGCGCAGCAATGCGAAGCTCGCGAGTTGTTCGCCCTTCTTCGCGAGCACTTTCGTTTTGTCGGTGGGATCGGTGACGTCCGTAAGCGCGCGGCCGTTGAACTCCATCGCGATTTCTTCGGGCGTCGGGCTTTCCGGGTCCGAGTAAGGCCACGTCATCTTGAGGATGGGATCGGGATATGCGCCGCCCTTTTCCTGATACGCCTTGCGCATGCGCAGCCACAGACCCGACATGATCTCCAGATCGCTGCGCGCTTCGCCCGGCCCGACCGCGCCTTGCCAATGCCATTGCAGCACGCGCGACGAACTCACCAGCGAGCCGCGTTCTTCCGCGAAACACGTCGTCGGCAAACGGAAGACTTCGGTCTGAATATTCGAGGCATCGACATCGTTGAATTCGCCGTGGTTCTTCCAGAACTCGGAAGTCTCCGTGGCAAGCGGGTCCATGATGACGAGCCACTTGAGCTTCGACAGCCCGAGGCCGATCTTCGACTTGTTCGGCGCGGCAGCCAGCGGATTGAAGCCCTGCGCGATATAGCCGTTCATCTTGCCGTTGGCCATCAACTCGAATACTTGCAGCATGTCGTAGGACTTGTCGAGCTTGGGCAAATAATCGAAGCCGAAGTTATTGCCGGCGTTCGCGTTATCGCCCCACCACGATTTCATGAAGCTCACATGAAACGCGCGGTAGTTCTTCCAATAACTCAACTGATTGGGCCGCAGCGGTTGCGTCGCGCGCTTCTTGATGAACTCCTCGTAGTCCTGCTCGCCTTCCATCGGCAAGGTCATGTAGCCGGGCAAGAGATTCGACATGAGTCCGAGATCGGTCAGACCTTGAATGTTCGAATGCCCGCGCAGCGCATTCATGCCGCCGCCCGCGATGCCGATATTCCCCAGCAGCAGTTGCACCATCGCGCCGGTGCGGATCATCTGCGCGCCAACCGAGTGATGCGTCCAGCCGAGCGCATAAAGAATGGTGCCCGCGCGATTGGGCGCGGCGGTCGTCGCGAGCATCTCGCAGACCTTGAGGAACTTGTCCTTCGGCGTGCCGCAGACGCGCTCCACCATCTCGGGTGTGTAGGTCGAGAAATGCGCTTTCAGCAGGTTGTAGACGCAGCGCGGATGCTGCAGCGTCGGATCGACCTTCGCGAAACCGTCGTCGCCAAGCTCGTAATCCCAGCTCGTCTTGTCGTACTTGCGATGCTCCGCGTCATAGCCCGAATACAGTCCGTCATTGAACGCGAAATCCTCACGGACGATGAACGACATATCCGTGTAGTTCTTCACGTACTCGTGCTGAATCTTGTCGTTCGTCAGCAGATAGTTGATGACACCGCCCAGAAACGCGATATCGCTGCCGGTGCGAATGGGCGCATAAAAATCCGCGACCGATGCCGTGCGCGTGAAGCGCGGATCGACCACGATCAGCTTCGTTTTCCGATGCGCCTTCGCCTCGGTCACCCACTTGAAGCCGCACGGGTGCGCCTCGGCTGCGTTGCCGCCCATCACGAGAATCACGTCCGCGTTGCGAATATCGACCCAATGGTTCGTCATCGCTCCACGGCCAAACGTCGGGGCAAGACCTGCCACCGTCGGGCCATGTCAGACACGCGCCTGATTGTCGAAACCGAGCATCCCCCAACTGCGCACGGTCTTGTGCGTCAGGTAACCCACTTCATTGCTGCCCGCCGACGCCGCGAGAAACCCCGAAGTCAGCCAGCGGTTGACCGTCTTGCCGTCCGGCGTTTTCTCGACGAAATTCGCATCGCGGTCTTCCTTCAGCAACATGGCGATGCGGTCCAGCGCCTCATCCCACGAAATGCGCTTCCACTCGTCCGACCCGGGCGCGCGATGTTCGGGATACAGCAAGCGGCTCGGGCTATGAATGAAGTCGATCAACGAGGCGCCTTTCGGGCACAACGTGCCGCGATTGACCGGATGGTCGGGATCGCCTTCGATATGAATGATGCTGGCCTTCGCGTTCTTGGCGTTGTCGCCGAGGCCGTACATCAGGATGCCGCACCCGACTGAGCAGTACGGGCAGGTGTTGCGCGTTTCGGTGGTACGCGACAGTTTGTATTGTCGGACTTCGGCAAGCGCGGGTGCCGGAGAGAAGCCCATTGCCGCCAGGCTCGATCCGGCGAGCGTGCTCGCGGAGACCTTGAGGAACTGTCGCCGTGACATGTGCAGCATGATTGCCTCGGCGCGTTGTGTTTGTACTGGGGTGTGCAAAGTATAGGGTGTCAGATTAATCCGCGCACCGTCCGGTGCCGAATGCGTGTTCTGGAATGGAACATGCTCGTTTGCCTTTCGAATAACCATCGAACATCATCCAAAACCCGAGGCCGTCATGAGTTCCGTCTCCACGCAAAAGCTCGAAGCCACCATGAAGAAGGACGCGTCGTGGGCAATCGGCGCGCTGAAGAAGTTCTCGGAGGACCGTTGCGCGGCGATGGCCGCGAGCATCGCGTTCTACTCGGCGTTTTCGCTCGCGCCGACGCTCGTCATGGTGATCGCCGTGGCCGGCTGGGTGTTCGGGCCGGAAGCCGCGCGCGGACAGTTGTTCCATCAGGTCAACGGGTTGCTCGGCGATCAGGCGGCGTCGGGCGTGCAGAGCATCGTCGAGAACGCGCATCGCAGCGGCGGGACGGGGATTGCCGCGATCATTTCGTTCGTGCTGCTGGCGGTCGGCGCGTCGGCGACGTTTTCATCGCTTAATACGGCGCTCAATATAGTGTGGCCGATGTCCGGCGAGCAGCGCTCCAGCGTGTTTGCGATGGTGCGCGTGCGGCTCGTCTCGTTCGGGCTGGTGCTGGGCGTGGCGTTTTTGCTGATCGTCTCGCTCGTGCTGGATACGGCGATTCAGGCGGTCGGCATGTGGTTGTGGGGGAATTCGCCGTTCGTGATCATTGGCGATATCGTGCAATTGGTGGCCGGCCTGCTGATTCTGTCCGTCGCGTTCGGCGGCCTGATGAAGTTTTTGCCGGATGCGCCCGTCGAATGGCGCGATGCGATAGTCGGCGGTCTGGTGTCGGCCGTGCTGTTTTCGGCGGGGAAGAAGCTGTTTGCGTTTTATCTCACGCACGCGGGCACCGCGAGCGCGTTCGGCGCGGCGGGTTCGCTGGCCGTTCTGCTGATGTGGCTGTATTTCTCCGCCGCCGTGCTGCTGCTCGGCGCGGAATTCTCGGCGGCACGGGCACGCATGCACGATCCGCGCGGCGCGTGGGGCATGCAGAACAACGGACGCCTGCCGCCCGGCAGCCGCGCCAAGATCGGCTCGATGCTCGCGGCATCCACACGCAGCGCGTCGCCCTTGCAGGCGGCGGCATCCACCGTCGCGCCCGCGACGCCCGCCAGCGCACGACCGGACGTATTCGCGGAAGCGGCGGCGCGCCGTTCGATCGGCGCGCGCGCTCAGCACGCGCAGCAATTGACCGGACAGGCGCGCAAGAAGGTTTCCGCCGTGGCGAAGGCGCTGGAGTTGTCGCGCAAGATCGCGCGGGCGGAGACGAAAGCCACGCAGGTTACCGCGCGCGCCATGATCGGCGCGGGCCGCCGGGCGTCGGACGCCAATGCAGCGGTGCGCAGGCATCCGTGGCGTTCGGTGTTGCTGGCGGCGGGCGCGGGCGTGGCGGTCGCCTTGCTGACCCAGCGCGATCAGCCGGTTGACCGAAATCAGCGAGACGCTGGCTGATGAGTCCGCAGCGTTCGCTGGTGCCCAGCACGGCGAACGCTGAACGAAGCCCGAACTAATTCGTTTGTTACCAAAATCGCAGGCAATCGTCTGCGCTAAGCGGAAGGCACTTTTTACTGGCCGCCTTCCGTCCGGAACTTTTCCCACGTCTTCCTGTCATCGCGAAAATCACCGGAAACACCCCAAAAACCTTTACGGGCGGGGTTTCCGCAATATGTGTGTTTTTCGAGACACTCTTATTTTTCCAGTTCTTAAGTTTTGAAACGTTGCGTTATTCTCTGCGCCGGCAACAACGATTTTAATCATTCGCGTGGAGAATTCGATGAAACGAGTCGCACTGACGTCCCTCTCGCTGGCACTGCTCGGCGCAGCAGGCGCGGCACAGGCCCAAACGAGCGTGACGCTCTATGGCGTGATCGATACGGGTATTGCCTGGGTGAGCGCAGCCAACACGGCAGGCGACCACCAGTTCGGCATGCTGAACGGCACGCTGTCCGGCCCGCGTTGGGGCTTGAAGGGTCAGGAAGACCTCGGCGGTGGCCTGAAGGCAATCTTCCAGTTGGAAAGCGGTTTTGATCCGGGCACGGGCCGGCTGAACCAAGGCGGCCGCGAATTCGGTCGTCAGGCGTTCGTGGGCTTGAGCGGTGCTCAGTGGGGTACGGTCACCTTGGGTCGTCAGTACGATCCGTCGGTTGACATGGTTCAGGGTCTCACGGCCGACAACTACTGGGGTTCGGCATTCGCAACGCCGGGCGACCTCGACAACTACGACAACAGCCTGCGCGTCAGCAACGCTGTGAAGTACGTGTCGCCGACGTTCGCTGGCTTCCAGTTCGAAGGCATCTACGGCTTCAGCAACCTGGCAGGCACGACCGGCCAGGGCATGACCTGGGGCGGCGCGGCATCGTACACGAACGGCCCGTTGGCTTTGGCCGCGTCGTACTTGTACGCGAACAACCCGACGGCTGGCCGTGCAGGCACGTGGTCGAGCCCGTCGGCTGACTCGCTCGTGTACACGGCGATCAACTCGGGTTACGCAAGCGCGCATGCAATCGGCATCGCACGTGCGGCGGGTCAGTACACGTTCGGCCCGTTCACGGCTGGCGCATCGTACAGCTTCGCGCAGTACAAGAACGACGGCAGCTCGCTGTTCACGGAGCAAGAGAAGTTCAACGTCGGCAACGGCTACCTGAACTATCAACTGACGCCGGCCATGCTCCTGGGCGTGGGCTACACGTACACGCACGGCAGCGGCGACACGTCGGCGACGTACCATCAGGCTTCGCTCGGCGCGGACTACTCGCTGTCCAAGCGTACGGACATCTACGCGGTCGGTGCCTACCAGCACGCCAGCGGCGATCAACGTAACGCAAACGGCGTGGGCGTTTCGTCCGCGCAGGCATCAGTGGCCGACTTCGCGTTCGACTCGGGTCGTTCGCATCAGGAGATCGTCATCATCGGTCTGCGTCACAAGTTCTAAGAACAAGCGGATGGCGTGGCGCGAGTCACGCCGGACGACAAAAGCAGCAGCGACTCGACAGCCAACGGCTTTGCCGTTGGCTGTTTTTTTTGGGCGCGCGCTTCGTGTTTGTCGCAAAGTGTCGATTTCAACCGGACGTGCGGAACGTGCGTCATCGTGAGGAGGCAGAATCGTTTATCGACATGCCAGAAGGATCGAACGATGCCCGCAGTCCGCCGCTTCACGCTCACCGCTCTCCTTGCCGCAGCGCTGGTCTTGACCGGATGCAGCGCCGATAAACCGCCTTCATGGCCGATGATCGTCGCGCATCGCGGCGGCACCGCCGATTCGCCCGAGAACACGCTTCTCGCGATTCGCCAGGCGCTTGCCGATCATGCGGACGCGATATGGCTCACCGTGCAACTCACGCGCGATGGCGTGCCGGTGCTTTATCGTCCTGCGGATTTATCGACGAATACGAATGGTCGCGGCGCGGTTGCATCGCTCGATTTGAATGAACTGGAAAGGCTAAACGCGGGCTGGAATTTCGCGCGTGTCGATGAAAATGGCACGAAGACTTATCCCTATCGCAGCGAGCCATTACGCATCCCGACGCTCGATGAAGCCTTGCGTGCCATTCCCGCCGCCACGCCCGTCATGCTCGACATGAAGGCGCTCCCGGCCGCACCGCAAGCCGCAGCAGTCGCGCGCGTTTTAACCGAACAAAACGCCTGGCAACGCGTGCTGCTCTATTCCACCGACGCCGCCTATCAGCAAGCCTTCGCGCCCTATCCGCAAGCGCGGATGTTCGAATCCCGCGATGTCACGCGCGGCCGTCTTGCGGACATTGCGCTGGCGCACGCATGCAGCGCGCCGCCCGCGCCCGGCGCATGGACAGCCTTCGAATACAGAAGAAAGATGACGTTGACGGAGACCTTCACGCTGGGCGAAGCGCGTTCGCCAGTGGATGCAAAACTCTGGACGCCCGATGCCATCGCATGCTTTCGCTCGCGCGGCGACACGCATATCGTGGCAATCGGTATCGGCGATGCGGAGGATTATCGCGCCGCCGCGTGTCTGGGCATCGACGCAATCCTCGCGGACTCGCCGCACCGGATGCAGACGATCCGCGCAAACATGAGCGCCACGCCCGCCTGCGCGCCCTAAGCCTTAAAGCTCGGGCGCGTTGCCCTGCGGGTTCATATCTTCGGCGAGCGTCTGCGCGGGTGCATCGGTATTGTCCGGCAAGTCGCCGATGACCAACCGAGGCACCGCCGCCCGCGTCTCGCGCGGACGAATCGGCACATTGGCGAGATCGGTCCACGAAGGGTTCGGAATCTCTCCGAAAATCTGCCGCAGACGTTCGCCCCAGGTGCGGTGGATCATCTGGTAATACGTGCTGTCGTTATCCAGCGTGGCGAAGCGCGTGACGCGCAGCGCATCCTTTTCGTACACCAGAAGATCGAGCGGCAGCCCGACCGAAAGGTTGGAGCGCAGCGTGGAATCCATCGAAATGAGCGCGCATTTCGCGGCTTCGTCCAGCGGCGAGGCTGGCGTGATGACGCGATCGATGATCGGCTTGCCGTACTTCGATTCGCCGATCTGAAAATACGGCGACACGCGCGTGGATTCGATGAAATTGCCCGCCGCATACACCATGAACAGACGCGGCGGCTGGCCGTGAATTTGTCCGCCGAGGATGAAGCTGCAATTGAAGTCCACGCTGAATTCCGCGAGCGACAAGGCATCGCGCCGATGCACCTCGCGCACCGCCTCACCGACGATGCGCGCGGCTTCCGCCATCGTCGTGCAGCTATAGAGTGTCGGCGCGTCCGGGTCGGTCGGCTCCGCCAGCAGATGCGTGACCGCTTGCGTCAAGGCCAGATTGCCCGCCGCGAGCAGCACGATCACGCGCTCGCCCGCCTGCTCGAACACGGCCATCTTGCGCGCGGCGCTCACGTGATCCACGCCGGCGTTGGTGCGCGTGTCCGACAAAAACACGAGGCCTTCGTCCACGCACAAGCCCACGCAATAAGTCATTTCGATCCGTCCTGAAGCACTGGCAAAGCGATATTGTACTAACGCAAATTACGCGGTGCATCGAAGAAACCGTATGCAAACGATGCCATATCGCGCATTCACCACAAACGTGCGATTCGATTCGCACGTTTAATCGTTTATCGGCATATCCATGCGACGGCTTGAATAGCGTGTTTTTGCGCTAGACTCGGCAACTTATTCGTCGTGTTTTTCGTGATCCGTGATGCCCGAAGAAGCCTTTGAAAACGATGCACTCGCCGACGCCCTTCTCGCGGACCTCGCGCGTCCCATCGTGTTCGTGGATCTGGAAACCACGGGCAGTCATCCCGTGGACGATCGCATCACCGAAATAGGCGTGGTGGAAGTGAGCCGCGCGGGCATCGAATACTGGAGCGTGCTGGTCGATCCGGGCGTGCCGGTGCCGCCTTTCATCGCACGTCTGACCGGTATCGACGATTCGATGCTAAAGGGTCAGCCGAGCTTCGAAACGCTCGCACCCGCGCTTGCCGAACGGCTGCACGGCAAGCTCTTCGTCGCGCACAATGCGCGCTTCGATTACGGGTTCCTGAAGAATGCGTTCCGTCGCGCGGGTCTCGCGTTTCGCGCGGATACGTTGTGCACGGTGCGGCTGTCGCGCGCGCTGTTTCCATCGGTCGAACGTCATGGACTCGATGCGTTGATCGCGCGGCTCGATCTCGCACCGAAAGGCCGCCATCGCGCGTTAGCGGACGCCGATCTGCTCTGGCAGTTCTGGCAGAAAATCCACACGCTCTATCCGCAAGCACTCGTCGATGCCGCCATCAAAACGCTCGTCCGTCGCGCGAGTCTGCCGCCCGCACTTTCCGAAGATGCGCTCGATGCGTTGCCTTCCACGCCCGGCGTTTACATCTTTCATGGCGACGATGAAGCGCCTTTGTATGTCGGCAAGAGCATCAATCTGAAGCAACGCGTCGCGGCGCATTTCTCGGGGGATCATCGGATTGCGAAGGATTTGTCGATCTCGCAAGCCATCAAGCGGATCGAATATCGCGAGACGGTAGGCGAACTGGGCGCGTTATTGCTCGAAGCGAAACTCGTGAAGGACTTGCAGCCGGTTCATAACCGCATGCTCAAACGCGCGTCCGGTGCATGCGCATGGCAGTGGTTGCCGGGCGCGCATGCGCCGACGCTCGCACGCGCCAGCAAGCGCGATCTTTCGCGTGAGCCTGCGTTGTTCGGTGTGTTCCAATCGCGTGCGAAGGCGCTGGCGTATCTGCGTCATATCGCGGATGAACACGGCTTGTGTCACGCGACGCTCGGGCTTGAGAAGGTCGCGCCCGGTCATCTGCGTGGATGCTTCGGCTATCAGGTGAAGCGTTGCATGGGCGCGTGTGTCGGCGTGGAAACGCTCGCGGATCACGCTGTTCGCGCGCTTACCGCATTGGAGAGCATGAAGCTCGTGCGCTGGCCGCATGATGGTGCCATCGCCATTGCTGAACGCGATAAACAAACGGGCCGCGAAGCATGGCATGTCATCGACCGATGGTGCTATCTCGGCACTTGCGCCACGCGTGAAGAGATCGCGGCGCTGCTCGCTTGCGCGCCGCCTTTAAGACCTTTCGATGCCGACGTATACGGCTTGCTTGCAAAGCGTCTGTCGAACGGTCAGCTCGAATGGATCGCGTGCGAGGCGCGGCCTACGTTCGAACTCATGGCGCAATGCATCGAGTTCAGGGGAATCGCATCGTCAACGAAACGCAAGGTCAACGTGCGTCGTTCTGCGCGAGCCATAGAAGGACAGTTCGCGCTGGCGCTTTGAATCAAGCAACAATCGAAGCCAACAAAACAAAAAAGGCCGGCTTCCTCAACCAAGGAAGCCGGCCTCTTCGCGTTTAAAACGTGACTTAAGCAGCCGCGTCTTTCAGCTTCTTCAGCGGACGTGCCTTGATGCGCACGCTTGCCGGCTTGGCCGGGAACCAACGCTCGGTGCCCGTGAACGGGTCCTTGCCGAAGCGCTTCTTCTTGGCCGGCACCGCTTGCGCCGAGATCTTCAGCAGACCCGACAGCGTGAATTCGCCAGCGCCCTTCTTGTGGATGGAACCGAGAATGGTGTCCTCGAGTGCGACCATCACGGCCTTCACCGCCTTTACGTCCACAGCGGCACGTTCAGCAAGGTACGCTGCAAGCGAGGCCTTGGTGAAAGTGTCCTTGATCGGCGACGATGCGCCCGCGGTCTTCTTCGCGGCAACGGCGGTCTTGGTGGCTACTTTCTTCGCGGCAACCTTCGATGCTGCTTTCTTGGCGACCGGGGTCTTGGCTGCGGCCTTTTTGGCCGGTGCTTTCTTGGCAGCGGTTTTAGCGGAAGTCGGCATGTTTCTCCTACCTGTGTTGGTCAGTGGTATCTACCTGAATACGTTCGCACATGATGTTGGTCATGTTCAATAAAGCGTTCGTATCACGCCGGATTCTACATACGCCAGGCGAGTTCGTGCGAGTCTTTTGCGCTTTTATATCGTTTTTCAGGGGGTTTTTCGTGGCGTGGCGTTCACAGGTGAGCTTGTTCGGGAGTCGTATCGTTAGAAATAGCCCTTAAAACAAGTATCGAAAGCATCAAACGAGGGACGACGAAGGCAACGCACTGATACGCGCGATCAGCGGATAGTGATCCGATGCCACACGCGAACGCGGCGTGCGATGCACCTCCACACGCATCAACCGTTCACCCGGATGCACCCAGATACGATCCAGCGCAAAGAGCGGATAGCGCGTCGGAAACGTGCGCAATGCAGTCGCGCGATGAAAGTGCGTGACAAGCCGCCGCAGCGTGCGGCCATGAACGAACCACTCGTTCAGATCGCCAAGCAGGATGACGGGCATCGCAGGCGTGTCGAAGCGCTGCAAGACTTGTTCGACCTGCGCGCGTCGTTCGCTTGCGGCGAGGCCCAGATGCGTCGCGATGACGCGCCACGTTTCGCCTTCGCAGTCGATATCCGCATCGAGCGCGCCGCGCGGCTCGCGGCTTCTGAAAGAAAGATCGAGCGTGCGCACCGCGCGCACCGGATAGCGCGTGAGCACCGCGTTGCCATAGCGGCGCGCGGGTGTGTCGAGCGTGGGACCGGCGACCGCATGAAGGTTGGTCATGCGTTGCAATACATCGAGCACATCCGGCGACGATGCACCGCCCAGCGGCACTTCCTGCAACGCGAAGATATCGGCATCGATTTCGGCGAGCACTTCGCCGATGCGCTCGGGCGCGAACTTGCCATCGATGCCCACGGCTCCATGCAGGTTATAGGTGGCGATGCGCAATTCACGCGTCGTCATTCGTTGACCTCGTTGGCAGGATTATCGTGCGGCAAGTCCGCGTGTTCGCGAAGACGGCTGGCGCGTTGCGCTTCCTCGCTGGCGCGCGGCTTGTCGGCATCGCCCGGTGCGCCTTCGTGCGCGGCCTGCTCATTCTTGCCGCCGAGAAAGCGCTGCAACAGCACCGACAGCCCAATCAACACCACGCCGATTCCGATGAGCACCGCGAACGAGCTGACCGTCGGATGCCGCAACGAAGCGACGAACTGATGCGCGAATGCGACCGTCAGGAAGATGCCCGGTCCCATGCCGAGCATCGTGCCGATCATGAAATCGCGCATGCGAATATGCGATGCGCCCGCCACAAGATTGACGATGGCGAACGGCGCAACCGGCAGCAGCCTCAACACGACGACCGCGACGATGCCGCGCTTGGCCACGCGCTCTGAAAGACGGTTCACGCGCGCACCGGCGAGCTTGCGCACGGCATCGCGTCCGAGCCAGTTGCCGAGGTGAAAGGTCACCGCTGCGGCCAGTGTCGTGCCGACGAACGCATACAGTCCGCCCCACACCGCGCCGAAGACGAGACCCATCGTGGCGATAAGCAACGTCACCGGCACGGACACGGTTGCCGCCATCACATAGCCCGCGATGATCCACAACGGCGCGAGCGGCAACGTTTCGATGCTTCGCGTCGCAGCGGCAAACGACTTCAGGTTGATGTAATCCCCGAGCGGCGTCCAGTGCAAGGTCGCCGCGATCACCACGACCAGGAGCGCGAGCGCGCCGAGCATCGCGTAACGGCCGATGAGCGGACGCGTCTTTTCCTTCGGCACGAACTGATCGACGAGCGCATCGGCGGCGATGGGCACTTCGGGATCGATCAGCGCATCGGGCGGAATGAGTTGATCGAGTTCGCGCGACACTTCCGGGTCCAGCGCGATCAACGTGCGATGTTCGTCGCGTTCGCGTTGCAGCGCGGCGATGGCGGCGTTCATGCTGCCGCGCGCATCGCGTTCGCGCACGATGTCTTCGACTTCGCAGCCGAGATGTTCGGCGAGCAGCGTGTCGCGCATGGTCGCGATCGCGCGGCGGATGCGTGCGTTGGCGCCTGCATCGATGGACACGTTGCATTCGGTATCGAGCACCATCGAACGATTGTTCAGGTTCGAGGAGCCGACGATCAGCAGTTCGTCATCCACGATCATCAGCTTGCTGTGCACGTTGACGATCTCCGCGCCGAGGCCCGGCACGCTCGGCGACATGAGCCGATATCGGCCATGCGTGTCGGCGCTTTTCAATAGCGTATGAAGGCGTGCGCGCAATACGCCCATCGTCACTTCCTGTAGCCAGCCGCTTTGATTGCGCGGCACGACGATGGCGAGATCGGGACCATCTTCCTGCGCGAGCGAAGCAGACAACGCCGCGCCTATCGCGCCTGAAGTGAAGTATTGATTCTCGATATAGATGCTGCGGCGCGCGCGTGCAATCGCATCGAGATATTGCGCGCGAATCTGCTGCACGGGCGCGCGATCTTCGTATGCAGGCTCCGTCAGCGATATGGCGATGTCCACGTCATCGAGATCGACGCGGCGCGATGGCGGCCATGCATCGCCCTCGACAGCCGCGCGATGCGAACGGATCGCGAGACGTCTGCCGCACGCGCGCCTCCAGCGTTCGCGTGCGAGCACGCCCATTTCGCGCGCGGCGTCGCCATCGAACATCGAATGGACATCGTGAAAGGGCGCGTAGAGCGTGCCGTTGGCATCGCGGCGAACGGGATCGTCTGCTGCGTGACGCGGCGTGTCCCAGCGTGAACGCGTGAGGTCGAGACCGCCGACGAACGCGAGCCGGTCATCGATCACGACCACTTTCTGATGCTGCGATCCACCGAGCGGATGCTTGCCATCCATCTGAAACGCGATACGCCGATGCGTGCGCCAACCCATCTTGTACACGGGCAGCCATTCGCGTTCGAACGCGTAGAGCATGGCGAAATCCCACGCGAGAATATAGATGCGCAAACGGCGCTTTTCACCGGCAATGGCATGCAGGAAATCGCCGAGCGCTTCGGGATAGCCGTCGTCGCTGCCATCGGGCGTGAACTTCATGCGGCTGTCGATATCCCAGCCGAGAATAAACACGGTGCGTTCCGCGCGCGCAATCGCCTCGCGCAGCACGCGAAAATAATCGGAGCCATCGATCAGGAGACTGAAGCGATGCGCGTGATGCATGCTCGCGCAGTTTCGTCCCGGCTCGAAGAAAGGTTCGTCGGCGCGTTTGCCGTTCATTGGTTTCGGTTCTTTTTGGGTTCTCGAAGGTAATCGCTTCGTAAGTTTGCAAGCGCCATGCCCGCGCGGCTTTCGACGATGCATGACAGTGTTACGCTCGCTTTCATCGACTTCGATCAATCCACGGAGCGCTGCATGAACGAAGAAGCGGACGACGAACGCGCGGGCCTGCTTGCGCTCGCGGCGGCATCCATCGTGGTGGGCGTGGCGACCGGCGCGCTCGGCGCCATGTTCCGTCTTGCACTCGAACAAGGCGATGCCTGGCGCAACGCGCTCGTCGCGTGGGGACACGCAGGGCATGAATATGCCATCGTGTTCGTCGTGCTCGGGGCCGCTGCCGCCGCCGGATTCGCTGCATGGATGGTCGCGCGTTACTCGCCGATTGCGAGTGGCAGCGGCATTCCGCACGTCGAAGCGGTGCTGCACGGCAAGTTGCCGCCCGCGCCGCTCGTGCTCATTCCCATCAAGTTCGTGGGCGGCGTGCTCGCCATCGGTGCGGGACTCGCGCTCGGACGCGAAGGACCGACCGTGCAGATGGGCGCGACCATCGCGCATAGTCTCGGCCGGTTGTTGAAGCGCGAGGTGCGCGATTGCCGCGTGTTGCTCGCGGCGGGCGCGGGCGCGGGACTCGCCACGGCATTCAACGCGCCGATTGCAGGCGCGGTGTTCGTGCTCGAAGAACTCATGCGACGTTTCGATACGCGCACGGCAGTGGCTGCGCTCGGTGCATCGGCGGCAGCAATCGCGACCGCTCGCCTGCTTCATGGCGATGCACCCGACTTCCATCTTCCCGCGCAGCCCTTTCCGGGTTTCGGCATAACGGCGGCGCATCTCGTGCTCGGCGTGATTCTCGGTCTGTTGGGCGCACTCTATTGCCGCACGATTCTCTGGACACTCGATCTCGCGGATGCCTTCGGTCGTCCGCCTACCGTGGCGCGCGCTGTCTTGCGCGCGGCGCTCATCGGCGGATTGGTGGGCGTGCTCGCGTGGTTCGCGCCGCATCTCGCGGGCGGCGGCGACGCCATCACCGAAAGCGCGTTGTTGGGCGCGGGGAGTATCGCGGGCGTGACGGGCATCTTCGTGCTGCGTTTCGTGCTCGGTCCGGTTTCGTATGCAGCAGGCACGCCCGGCGGCCTGTTCGCGCCGATGCTCGTGCTCGGTGCGCAAACGGGTCTCGTGTTCGGGCGAATCTGCATCGGCTGGTTTCCGCAAATGGCGAGCGCGACCGGTGACAACGCCACGTTCGCGGTGGTCGGCATGGCCGCGTTTTTCACGGCCGTCGTGCGCGCGCCGGTGACGGGCATCGTGCTCGTCACCGAGATGACGGCGAGCTTCTCGCTTCTTCTGCCGATGCTCGCGGCCAGCTTCACCGCCATGACCGTGCCGATGCTTCTGCGCTGTCCGCCGATTTACGATTCGCTGGGTGCGCGCGCGGCACGCGGACGTTAGGCCGCTTTCTGCGTGCGATTCCCGGATGCGTTAGTCTCATCGATGAACTTCACACGGCAAAGGACGAGCGATGGAATTTCGACATCTGGGTAAATCGGGCTTCAAAGTTCCGGTTCTGAGCTTCGGCACCGGCACCTTCGGCGGCAAGGGCGACTTCTTCAAGGCGTGGGGCGAGACGGATGTGAGCGAGGCGAAACGGCTCATCGATATCTGTCTTGAATCGGGCGTGTCGATGTTCGATACCGCCGATATCTATTCCGGCGGCGCATCCGAATCCATTCTTGGCGAAGCGCTCAAGGGTCGCCGCGACAAGACCATCATCTCGACGAAGGCGACCTTCCGCTTCGATCCTGATGCGCCTAACTCAGTCGGCTCATCGCGCTTTCATCTCATCGAGGCGGTGAATGCGGCGCTCAAACGCTTGCAGACCGACTACATCGACGTATTCCAGTTGCATGGCTTCGATGCGAAAACGCCCGTCGAAGAAACACTTTCAACGCTCGACGATCTCGTGCGCGCGGGCAAGATTCGTTATACGGGCGTGTCGAATTTTTCGGGTTGGCATCTGCAAAAATCGCTCGATGTGGCGGACCGTTATGGTTACCCGCGTTACGTCGCAAATCAGACTTACTACTCATTGATCGGCCGCGACTACGAGTGGGAACTCATGCAGCTCGGGCTCGATCAGGGCGTGGGCGCGGTGGTGTGGAGTCCGCTCGGCTGGGGACGTTTGACGGGCAAGATTCGGCGCGGTCAGCCGTTGCCGGAACAAAGCCGCTTGCACAAGACCGCCGATATGGGACCGCCGGTGCCGGACGAATATCTCTATCGCGTGGTCGATGCGCTCGATGCCATCGCCGCCGAAACCGGCAAGACCGTGCCGCAGATCGCGCTGAACTGGCTGTTGCAGCGTCCGACTGTGGCGACCGTGTTGATCGGTGCGCGTAACGAAGAACAGTTGCGTCAGAACTTAGGCTCGGTGGGCTGGAATCTCACGCCCGAGCAAGTCAAGAAACTCGATGACGCGAGCAAGGTTCCGGCGGCTTATCCGTATTGGCATCAGCAAGGGTTCTCGGAGCGTAATCCGTTTCCGGTTTAGTCATGAAGCATGGCGCCGTACCGGGAAGCCTTTAACCGATTGTATCGGTACTGTACCGCCGTGAATCCGTACACTTGGTCTGATCGAAATTGATCGAATCGCCATTTTCACGGAACGCGCCATGCCCATGCTGCTCCTCGATGCCCTGCCCGCCGCTGCTTTGTTCGTCATGGTGACGAGCATCACGCCCGGCCCGAACAACACCATGCTGCTCGCTTCGGGCGTGAACTTTGGACTGAAGCGCACCGTGCCGCACATGCTCGGCATCAGCCTCGGCGTGGCGTTGCTCATGTTGGGCGTGGGGCTGGGTCTGGCGCAGGCGTTCGAGCGCTGGTCGTGGCTCTATACCGCGCTGGAGACGCTGAGCATCGTCTATCTGCTTTATCTCGCGTGGAAGATCGGCACGTCTTCGTCCGTGCAGATGCGCGAGGGCGAACGCCGTCCCATGCGCTTTCATGAAGCGGCGGCGTTCCAGCTCATCAACCCCAAGGCGTGGATGATGGTGCTCACCGCCGCCACGACCATCCACTTGCATACGAGCCTTTCGCTCAACTCGGCGCTCATGGCGCTCATCTTCGTGGTGATCGGACTGCCGTGCATTTTCGTGTGGGCGGCGTTCGGCACATCGCTGCGGGGCTTTCTGGCCAATCCGCGCTGGCTGCGCGTGTTCAATATCACGATGGCCGTATTGCTCGTGCTTTCGCTCTATCCGATCGTCGCGCACTTCTTAGCGTGAAGCATGCGGCGCGCTTCGACCGGCCCATCGCCGATTGATTCGCGCTGCATCGAAACATCCGACGAGTTCTTCCAATTCGCTTGGCCCTCCCGCCGGACGAGTGCATACTGAGATTTCGCGCCGGCACGCAAAATCTGCCGTCCCGCTTGCAACATTGGGACGGCCAGCGTTTCACCTGAACGCTTATCTCAACGCTGCCGCCTTCCAGACCCGACACCCCACCCATGACCGTTCCTGGATGCGGTGCGTTTGTCCGGCGCGCATATGCATTGCTTCCTCGTTGGTTCGCGTCGATTGTCGGCGCGGCTTTGAAATCCGTTCAAGGAGTACGCCATGTCTGGAGCCAACCGCCCATCCGGTCCCGCCACGCGCAAATCGCTCGATCTGGCCGATCAGATCGAACGAGATGAACTGGAGAACAACCTGCCGGATGCGCTCAGTAACGTCGATGACGATGACGATCTCGACGACGATGACTCCGATCGCACCCAGAGCCGTTAATCACGACAATCTGTCCATCTGCGTTTAGGAAACGCGCATGCAGAACGCCGCAATGCCGCACGCCGGGGTTGCGGCGTCGTTGTTTATAGGCTTACTCGATGACTGGGCACAGCGGTTGCTTAGTCCCTGCCTGCGGCACGAGCCGACGCGCGCGGCAAGGACATGAGTCCGCAGGCGAATCAAGTCATCAACCGATCCACGTGGGAGGCGTCATGCTCCGGTACGCAGTCATTTTCTTCATCATCGCGATCATCGCGGCCTTCTTCGGCTTCGGCGGCATCGCGTCCGGGGCGACGGAAATCGCCAAGATCCTGTTCTTCATCTTTATCGTGATCTTTCTCGCGACGTTGCTGCTCGGCGTGTTCAGGCGATGAAGTTCACAAGCTGTTAATAGACGCGCGGGCTTCGAAGCCCGCGCGTTTTTTTGTTTAGATTACCAAGGTATCCGAACTATTCAGGGCGTATCCAGCCGGATCATCTGGCCGTGTTCGAGCACGGTGAAGGCATCTGCCGGAAGGCCAGCCTTGCGCACCGCTTCGGCAAGCAGACGCGGCGGTTCGTCGAGCGGATCATCCGCAAGTTCGAACGTGCCCCAGTGAATGCCGATGGCTTTCTTCGCATGCACGTCCTCGAAGATACGCACGGCTTCTTCCGGATTCACATGCTGCGCGTGCATGAACCAGCGCGGCGCATACGCGCCAATCGGAATCAACGCGAGATCGAAGCCGCCGAATTTCGCGCCGATGTCGCGGAAGTCCGCTGAATAACCCGTGTCGCCCGCAAAATAAAACGAATAAGGATGCGCCGCGTTCGCGGGCGTTTTCACGACCCAACCACCCCACAACGTTTCAGCACGATCGAACGGCGTGCGCGCGGACCAGTGCTGACTCGGCACGAACCAGATATCGAGTCCCGAGGCCTGCGTTTGGTCGCTCCAGTCGAGTTCCTGCACGTTCTGGATGCCTTCATCGTTCATCCATTTCTTCACGCCGAGCGGCACCAGAAAGCGCGGCGGACCGCCTGCCTGACGGTTGAGCGCTTCGATGCTCGGCTTATCCAGATGGTCGTAATGATTGTGCGAGATCAGCACCACGTCGATATGCGGAAGCTGATCGAGCGTGAGTCCGGGCGGCACCTTGCGCTTCGGTCCGACGAACGAGAAAGGCGAAGCGCGCTCGGAGAAAACCGGATCGCACAGAATGTTCACGCCGTCGATCTGCACCAGCGCGCTTGCGTGGCCGATCCACGTCAACGTATCGACGCTGCGATTCGCCTTGAGCCACGCGATATCCGGATGCGCCATCGGAAAGTGATAGCCGTTCGCCGGTGGCTTCGGCAGACCTTGCGTGAACCGTTCCCAGCGCCACTTGAGCAAGGACTCGCGCGGCAGATTGCCGTAGTTGTTCTCGAACTCACCGGATGCCGTGCGCCGTGCGTGATGCAGCGGTTGAGGCGGCCCGGAAGCAGCGGACGCGGCAGGCACTTCGCTCTGCGCGACCGTGCCGTGCGTGCATCCCGAAAGCAAAGCGAGCGTGAACAACGTGGACAAACGACGAAGACGGCGCATGGTTGCGGTTTTTTCGATTCGTCAAGGTAAGCGTCCGATTGTACGGAATGTAGAAACGAACGTCTTTGCGTGTCCTTTCCTACACGTTGCATGGCGTGCGACTCACGCGAAACGCCGCTCGCACCTGATGCAACGAACTCGGCCCGCTTTTTGCATACCAATACCCGATCGCCCTGCCCGGCGACTAAAAAAATTCAAAGGCGGCGGCGCATTCGCAATGTTCCGGGTGTGCTGCACGTCCGAACCACTTACGGGGTTTGTCATGGCCACAAAACAAAGAAGCCACGCTGCACGCGCGTTCAATCCAACACTCAACGCCCTGCATGCGATGCTCGTCTCACGCAGCGCGTCGCACATGGCAAGCGCCCTGAGCCAGCCGGGACGCGACGAAGCGCTGGCCGAAGGCGTCGCGGATTTCATCGCGCATTGCGGGCATCCGGGGCTTGGGCTTTTTCTCGCGGCGATGTGGCATTGGCTCGACGAGCGCGGCCATCACGATGCGGCGGATACCGTGCAACATGCCATCGAGGCGGGCACGGTGCCGCGCGTTGCGCCGACGCCGCGATCAAGCGAACGAGGACGACGCGACGCGCGCGCTGCTACGTAACAGTCGTAGCGCGTTACGTTCCGAACCAGCCCGCATCGACGAAATATTCGCGTGCCGTGCAACGCGCGGCGTCGTCGGATGAAAGGAACAGCACCATGCGCGCGATATGTTCCGGCTCGATACGCTCATGCAAGCACTGCTGCCCGACGAGCAAGGCCTCCGTATCGGGCGATTGCCACATCTTCATCTGACGCGGCGTGCGCACGGCACCGGGAATGACGGTATTCACGCGTATGCCGTGCTCGCCGAGTTCACGCGCAAGACCATGCGTGAGCCCTTCGATGCCCGCCTTCGCCGTCATGTAGATCGTGAGGTCCGCAATGGCGAGATGCCACGAGATCGAACCCATGTTGACGATCGAGCCTTTGCGCTGCGTGCGCATGCGTTTGGCCGCAGCCTGCGCGCAGAAGAACTGATGCCGCAGATTCACGGACATGCGCTCGTCCCAATACGCCGGGCTCACCGTGTCCCAATGATGACGATCATCATTAGCCGCGTTGTTCACCAGCACGTCGATGCCACCGGCCGTATCGGCGATTTCATCGAAGGTCGTTTCGATGGCGGCGACATCGCGCAGATCGCAGCGGTAGAACTTGGGCGCGTGCTTTTCGTTCGCGAGCGTCTGTTCCAGTTGGCGCGAGTCGCCTTCGTTGACATCGATGAAGGACACGCGCGCGCCCTGCTTCACGAACGCTTCCACGATGGCCGCACCGATTCCGCTGCCGCCGCCCGTCACGATGACGCTTTTATCCGCGAGACTCGGGTAGATCGCATAAGTCATGTTGTCGTTCTCCTGATCAATGCGAGTGACGCGGATTGCCCCGCGTTTCGATTACCTTCAGATACAGCGTCGCGGGTTCGAGACAACCGCCCGTGGACAACTGACCGACCGTTTGCCGATAGAGTTCCTGCCACGGCGTTTGCGCAGCGGGCACGGCGAACGCGGAGGTCGAGCGGCGGCTTTCCATTTCGGCTTCATCGATCAGCACGTTCACCGAACGATTGTTGAGATCGACGCGAATCTTGTCGCCCGTGCGCAGCAGTGACAAACCGCCGCCTACTGCCGCTTCCGGCGACATGTTCAGAATCGACGGACTGGCCGACGTGCCGCTCTGACGACCATCGCCCATGCAAGGCAGCGAATCGATACCTTGCTTGATGAGCGAAGCAGGCGGCCCCATGTTGACGACTTCCGCGCTGCCCGGATAACCCACCGTGCCCGTGCCGCGAATCACGAGGATGCAGCGTTCGTCGATCTCCAATGCAGGATCGTTGATGCGGTCGTGATAGTCCTCGGGTCCATCGAACACGATAGCGCGCGCTTCGAAGGTATTCTCCGCGCCCGGCTCGCTCAAATAGGTTTTGGTGAAGGCTTCGCCGACCACGGACATCTTCATGATCGCGCTGTCGAAGAAGTTTCCCGACAACACCATGAAGCCTGCGCCGTGCTTGAGCGGATCGTTGGCTGTCCGTATGACTTCGCGATCCGCGGGCGGTGCATCGTCGGCGATCTCGCCCGCGGTGCGGCCGGATACCGTGAGACAGTCGCGTCGCAGCAGACTGGCTTCATCGAGCTGACGCATGACTGCGGGCACACCACCCGAACGATGAAAACTCTCACCGAGATACTCGCCCGCCGGCATGCAGTTCACGATAAGCGGAATCTGCTCGCCATAACGCTGCCAGTCTTCCAGACTCAATTCGATGCCCATGTGCCGCGCAATCGCGATCAAATGCGGCGGACAATTCGTCGATGCACCCAACGCCGATGCCACGACGATCGCATTGATGAAGGCCTCGCGCGTCATGATCTTCGACGGCTTCAAATCCTCACGCACCATGTCCACGATGCGCTTGCCCGTGACATAAGCCATCTGCCCGCGCTCGCGATACGCAGCCGGAATGCTGGCGCAGGTCGGCAGCGACATGCCGAGCGCTTCGGCGAGACTGTTCATCGACAAGGCCGTGCCCATCGTGTTGCAATGCCCGATGGACGGCGACGATGCCGTGGTCAGTTCCATGAAGCCTTCGTAATCGATCTCGCCCGCCGCGAGCAGATTGCGCGCGTGCCAGATGACCGTGCCGGAGCCGACGCGTTTGCCGTCGTGCCAGCCGTCGAGCATGGGGCCGCCCGAGAGCACGATGGCGGGCATGTCGACGGTTGCGGCCGCCATCAGGCAAGCGGGCGTGGTCTTGTCGCAGCCGGTCGTGAGGACCACGCCATCGAGCGGAAAACCATGCAGGATTTCGACGAGCCCGAGATACGCGAGATTGCGGTCGAGCGCGGCCGTCGGACGGCGGCTTTGTTCCGCCAGCGGATGCACGGGGAATTCCATCGGGATGCCGCCCGCATCGCGAATGCCGGCCTTGGTGCGCGCAGCAAGCTCGATATGGTGACGATTGCACGGCGCGAGATCGCTGCCCGTCTGCGCAATACCGATGATCGGGCGGCCCGATTGCAGTTCTTCGCGCGTGAGGCCGTAGTTCATGAATCTTTCGACGTATAGCGCCGTCATGTCGGCGTGCGAGGGATCGTCGAACCATTCCTGACTGCGCAGGCGGCGTGGCTTCGGATCGGGCTGAGTCGATTCGCTTGACTGTTGGGACATGGCATCTCTCTCCATGAGGAGCGGTCGTCGGCACATGTACATTTGCCGATGCCACTCTCGTTCGTTGATGACGCGGCTTTAGTTACCGGTAACATCCGCTGCATGGTAGCACGTTCCGCACGCCGATCTTGTCAGGCGCTTTCGCGCGGCACCACGGAATAGCCTACTCGCACGCGCTTGCTCTTTGGTTCTTCAGTACCGCGCTCGCGTGCTTCGAGCGCGGCAAGCAGCGTTTCGCCCGTACCGAGTCCGATGCCGTATGCATCGACGGAAACGGTGGTGATGGTCGGCGCGCAGCACGCGGACACTTCGAAATTGCCGAAGCCCGCAATTGCCATGTCGCCAGGCACCGACAGGCCGCGCCGATGGCATTCCATTATCGCGCCGAACGCGGACATGTCGCTCACGCACATGACGGCCTGCGTGTCGGGCCATTGTTCGAGCAGCGCGCTCATGGCGGGGCCGCCGTGGCTCATCGTGATCGGTGATTCACCCACGCGGATCACGCGCGAATCGTCGAGATTGAGCGCTTTCATCTGCGCGCGAAAGCCTTTGAGACGATCGAGACCGCGCCGGTCCAGTTCGCTTGCGCCACCCAGAAAACCAATGCGGCTATGACCTTTC
This sequence comes from Caballeronia sp. A2-2, assembly GCF_057612605.2. NCBI lineage: Bacteria > Pseudomonadati > Pseudomonadota > Betaproteobacteria > Burkholderiales > Burkholderiaceae > Caballeronia > Caballeronia sp. A2-2. The sequence continues at coordinate 1,152,812 of NZ_CM172588.1, forward strand.
TCCGCAAGATAACGCACCATCTCGCGCGCGGCATTGCTGTTGGAAAAACCGACGGCCGCATCGATGGGATCGGTCGGCGAATCCCACATCTCCACGACCGGAATGCCCGAGCGGCGCAAGAGCGTGCGCGTGGCATCCGTATGCCGCGAACCCGTCAGCGCGATGCAGCGCGGCTGATGACGCAGCATGGAACGCACGAGCCGCTCCTCGCGATCGAGGTGGTAGTCCGTATCGCCAATCAGCAATTGCAAGCCGTGCGGTTCCAGCGATGCCGATAAACCGCGCACCGTATCCGAAAAATTCGAACTGGCGAGCGATGGCACGAGCACCGCGACGAACTCGGAGCGCCCGGACGACAGCGCGCCGGCCGCGGCATCCGCCACGTAACCCAGTTCTTCGATGGCCTTCTGCACGCGCTCGCGCGTCACCGTGGCCACGCTGTGGCCCGCGAGCACGCGCGAGACGGTCATCTTCGAGACGCCCGCCAGCTTCGCGACATCGGACATGCGCGGCGGCGTGGTCACCGGATCACGGGCGGTCGACGGCATGCGTCAGTCCACCCTCACCCAGCCGTCCGGGCGCTGTTCGAGCGTCATGTGCAATTTGGTATCGCCGGCTTCGCGGTCGGCGGCGGTGACTTCGGGGAAGGCGCGCTTGATCTCGCGGTCATCGACCCATGAAGCCACGTTTTCGAGCTTGTAGGTGTAGGTCACGTCCGAGCGATGCGCGGTGGGATCGGGCTCGGTCCAGCCGACCACTTTGTCGAGCTTGACGTGCGCGTAACACAGCATGGAAACGCGGGCGTCGGCGGTGGCGTTGGGGTCGCCTGCGGGGCGCGCCGTTTCGACCGCGTACTTCTGCCCTTCGCCCGTCAAACCATAAGCGATGCCGTTCTGCCTGGCGTTCGCATTCGCCGATGTCGGCGCCGCGCGGGCAATCAGTCCGGCCTTTTCCAACGCGGCGAGTTGTTCGCGCAGCGCGCCGGCGGAATATTCGTTGAGATCGCGGTCCGTATAGACCGAAGGGAAAGTGTAGACGCCGCGCCCGCTGCGGTTCAGGCATAGCAAGCCGCGACTGGTTTTCATGTCGGCGGAAATGGTATCGCCCAGACTGGACTCGCTCGCGTCGTTCTTCTTGCCGCAGGCCGCGAACAGCATCGACACACTGATGCCGACGGCGGCGATCAACAGGCTCGTTCTCATATGCGCTCCGAATGGTCGGCATGACGGGGACAACCTTTCGCTGCCATTCTACCGACAGAATTGCGGTCTTCGTGATCCTATCGGCATTCGTTGTTTTCGTTCTCCCAAACGCAAAAACCCCACCTTTGTAGGTGGGGTTTTTGATTGCGGCATGAGGAGCCTGACGATTACCTACTTTCACACGGGAGATCCGCACTATCATCGGCGTGGAGTCGTTTCACGGTCCTGTTCGGGATGGGAAGGGGTGGTACCAACTCGCTGTGGTCATCAGGCATGACTTGTTGTTGCGGGCTTTGGGGGGCCAACAACCAATCTGGGAAGAAGTAGAAGTGTTTGGGTAGTGACTGTGGCACAAGGCGTCACTCAACCAGTGGAGCACAAACACACTGGTTATAGGATCAAGCCTTACGGGCAATTAGTATCAGTTAGCTCAATGCATTACTGCACTTACACACCTGACCTATCAACGTCCTGGTCTGGAACGACCCTTCAAGGGGCTCGAAGCCCCGGGGATATCTCATCTTAAGGCGAGTTTCCCGCTTAGATGCTTTCAGCGGTTATCTCTTCCGAACATAGCTACCCGGCGATGCCACTGGCGTGACAACCGGTACACCAGAGGTTCGTCCACTCCGGTCCTCTCGTACTAGGAGCAGCCCCCTTCAAATATCCAACGCCCACGGCAGATAGGGACCAAACTGTCTCACGACGTTTTAAACCCAGCTCACGTACCTCTTTAAATGGCGAACAGCCATACCCTTGGGACCGGCTACAGCCCCAGGATGAGATGAGCCGACATCGAGGTGCCAAACACCGCCGTCGATATGAACTCTTGGGCGGTATCAGCCTGTTATCCCCAGAGTACCTTTTATCCGTTGAGCGATGGCCCTTCCATACAGAACCACCGGATCACTATGACCTGCTTTCGCACCTGCTCGACTTGTCGGTCTCGCAGTTAAGCACGCTTATGCCATTGCACTATCAGCACGATTTCCGACCGTACCTAGCGTACCTTCGTACTCCTCCGTTACACTTTGGGAGGAGACCGCCCCAGTCAAACTGCCTACCATGCACGGTCCCCGATCCGGATCACGGACCAAGGTTAGAACCTCAAACAAACCAGGGTGGTATTTCAAGGACGGCTCCACGCAAACTAGCGTTCACGCTTCATAGCCTCCCACCTATCCTACACAGATCGGTTCAAAGTCCAATGCAAAGCTACAGTAAAGGTTCATGGGGTCTTTCCGTCTAGCCGCGGGGAGATTGCATCATCACAAACACTTCAACTTCGCTGAGTCTCGGGAGGAGACAGTGTGGCCATCGTTACGCCATTCGTGCAGGTCGGAACTTACCCGACAAGGAATTTCGCTACCTTAGGACCGTTATAGTTACGGCCGCCGTTTACCGGGACTTCAATCAAGAGCTTGCACCCCATCATTTAATCTTCCGGCACCGGGCAGGCGTCACACCCTATACGTCCACTTTCGTGTTTGCAGAGTGCTGTGTTTTTATTAAACAGTCGCAGCCACCAGTTTATTGCAACCTCTTCACCCTCCTGGCGCAGGCCAGTCAAGCTACAGAGGCGTACCTTATCCCGAAGTTACGGTACCAATTTGCCGAGTTCCTTCTCCCGAGTTCTCTCAAGCGCCTTAGAATACTCATCTCGCCCACCTGTGTCGGTTTGCGGTACGGTCATCGTTAGACTGAAGCTTAGAGGCTTTTCTTGGAACCACTTCCAATTGCTTCGCTTCCGAAGAAGCTCGCGCCACGCCCTTGAATTACGCACCCGGATTTGCCTGAGTGCCTTCTCCAACGCAGCGACCGGGACGTCCAACACCCGGACAACCTTCCGCGATCCGTCCCCCCATCGCATCTAACAATGGTGCAGGAATATTGACCTGCTTCCCATCAGCTACGCATTTCTGCCTCGCCTTAGGGGCCGACTCACCCTACGCCGATGAACGTTGCGTAGGAAACCTTGGGCTTACGGCGAGGGGGCTTTTCACCCCCTTTATCGCTACTCATGTCAGCATTCGCACTTCCGATACCTCCAGCACGCTTTTCAACGCACCTTCGCAGGCTTACGGAACGCTCTCCTACCACACACGTGTCTTTCAACGTGTATCCGCAGCTTCGGTGACTGGCTTGAGCCCCGTTACATCTTCCGCGCAGGACGACTCGATCAGTGAGCTATTACGCTTTCTTTAAAGGGTGGCTGCTTCTAAGCCAACCTCCTGACTGTTTTAGCCTTCCCACTTCGTTTCCCACTTAGCCAATCTTGGGGACCTTAGCTGGCGGTCTGGGTTGTTTCCCTCTTGACACCGGACGTTAGCACCCGATGTCTGTCTCCCGTGATTGCACTCTTCGGTATTCGGAGTTTGCTATGGCGTAGTAATCCGCAATGGACCCCACAACCATGACAGTGCTCTACCCCCGAAGGTGATACACGAGGCACTACCTAAATAGTTTTCGGAGAGAACCAGCTATTTCCAAGTTTGTTTAGCCTTTCACCCCTATCCACAGCTCATCCCCTAACTTTTCAACGTTAGTGGGTTCGGTCCTCCAGTACGTGTTACCGCACCTTCAACCTGGCCATGGATAGATCACTTGGTTTCGGGTCTACGCCCAGCAACTGATCGCCCTGTTCGGACTCGCTTTCGCTACGCCTGCCTTAATCAGTTAAGCTCGCTACTGAACGTAAGTCGCTGACCCATTATACAAAAGGTACGCCGTCACCCGTTTCCAGGCTCCGACTGTTTGTATGCATGCGGTTTCAGGATCTATTTCACTCCCCTCCCGGGGTTCTTTTCGCCTTTCCCTCACGGTACTGGTTCACTATCGGTCGATCACGAGTATTTAGCCTTGGAGGATGGTCCCCCCATCTTCAGACAGGATTTCACGTGTCCCGCCCTACTTGTCGTACCCCTAGTTCTTCCATACTGTTTTCGTCTACAGGGCTATCACCTGCTATGGCCGCGCTTTCCAGCGCCTTCGACTAACAATACAGATAAAAGGTACAGGCTGATCCCATTTCGCTCGCCACTACTCTGGGAATCTCGGTTGATTTCTTTTCCTGCGGTTACTTAGATGTTTCAGTTCACCGCGTTCGCTTCGCTAAGCCTATGTATTCAGCTTAGGATGACCCATACGGGCCGGGTTTCCCCATTCGGATATCGGAGGATCAAAGCTCGTTTGCCAGCTCCCCTCCGCTTTTCGCAGGCTACCGCGTCCTTCATCGCCTGTGATCGCCAAGGCATCCACCACATGCACTTGTTCGCTTGACCCTATAACGAGTGTGTCTGCTTGCGCTTGTCACGTCCCGCTATAGGCTGAGTATTCGCGTTGTGCCGTATTCCAAGTCATCATTTAAGATCACTTTTCATACTCGATACAATCACTACCCTGATGCCCCTACTCACACCCATCTCTAAGTGCTTTCAGTGCATCTCTCTACTACTTCTTCCAGATTGTTAAAGAACGTTTAGCCGACAAGCTACTTCACTGCCCGCGACATCAACTGGCTACAGTCGCCAATGCACAGCGCTCGGGGTCGAACGCTGTGCATTGAAGACTCAAAGGTCATGCGTGGTGGAGGATGACGGGATCGAACCGACGACCCCCTGCTTGCAAAGCAGGTGCTCTCCCAGCTGAGCTAATCCCCCCTGTCATACATCCCGACTCGTGGTGGGTCTGGTTGGATTCGAACCAACGACCCCCGCCTTATCAAGACGGTGCTCTAACCGACTGAGCTACAGACCCTTAGCCTGTCTTCTACAACAGCCGATAAGCGTGAGCGCTTGAATGCACGGTACTGTGTGCGAACACCCAGTACCTTCGTGCGAAGCTCGAGAAAGGAGGTGATCCAGCCGCACCTTCCGATACGGCTACCTTGTTACGACTTCACCCCAGTCATGAATCCTACCGTGGTGACCGTCCTCCTTGCGGTTAGACTAGCCACTTCTGGTAAAACCCACTCCCATGGTGTGACGGGCGGTGTGTACAAGACCCGGGAACGTATTCACCGCGGCATGCTGATCCGCGATTACTAGCGATTCCAGCTTCACGCAGTCGAGTTGCAGACTGCGATCCGGACTACGATCGGTTTTCTGGGATTGGCTCCGCCTCGCGGCTTGGCAACCCTCTGTTCCGACCATTGTATGACGTGTGAAGCCCTACCCATAAGGGCCATGAGGACTTGACGTCATCCCCACCTTCCTCCGGTTTGTCACCGGCAGTCTCCCTAGAGTGCTCTTGCGTAGCAACTAAGGACAAGGGTTGCGCTCGTTGCGGGACTTAACCCAACATCTCACGACACGAGCTGACGACAGCCATGCAGCACCTGTGCGCCGGTTCTCTTTCGAGCACATCCACCTCTCAGCGGACTTCCGACCATGTCAAGGGTAGGTAAGGTTTTTCGCGTTGCATCGAATTAATCCACATCATCCACCGCTTGTGCGGGTCCCCGTCAATTCCTTTGAGTTTTAATCTTGCGACCGTACTCCCCAGGCGGTCAACTTCACGCGTTAGCTACGTTACTAAGGAAATGAATCCCCAACAACTAGTTGACATCGTTTAGGGCGTGGACTACCAGGGTATCTAATCCTGTTTGCTCCCCACGCTTTCGTGCATGAGCGTCAGTGTTGGCCCAGGGGGCTGCCTTCGCCATCGGTATTCCTCCACATCTCTACGCATTTCACTGCTACACGTGGAATTCTACCCCCCTCTGCCACACTCAAAGCCTGCCAGTCACCAATGCAGTTCCCAGGTTAAGCCCGGGGATTTCACATCGGTCTTAACAGACCGCCTGCGCACGCTTTACGCCCAGTAATTCCGATTAACGCTCGCACCCTACGTATTACCGCGGCTGCTGGCACGTAGTTAGCCGGTGCTTATTCTTCCGGTACCGTCATCCCCACCCGGTATTAACAGGTAGGTTTTCTTTCCGGACAAAAGTGCTTTACAACCCGAAGGCCTTCTTCACACACGCGGCATTGCTGGATCAGGGTTGCCCCCATTGTCCAAAATTCCCCACTGCTGCCTCCCGTAGGAGTCTGGGCCGTGTCTCAGTCCCAGTGTGGCTGGTCGTCCTCTCAGACCAGCTACAGATCGTCGCCTTGGTAGGCCTTTACCCCACCAACTAGCTAATCTGCCATCGGCCGCCCCTCTAGCGCGAGGTCTTGCGATCCCCCGCTTTCTTCCGTAGATCGTATGCGGTATTAATCCGGCTTTCGCCGGGCTATCCCCCACTACAGGACACGTTCCGATGTATTACTCACCCGTTCGCCACTCGCCACCAGGGTTGCCCCCGTGCTGCCGTTCGACTTGCATGTGTAAGGCATGCCGCCAGCGTTCAATCTGAGCCAGGATCAAACTCTTCAGTTCAAACCCTGTTACTGTTTTTCGGTTCCGTTAAGAACCGGTCGCTCACTCAACGTACTGACGATGATTGACTCCATCCGAAGATGAAATAACCTTCCTCTATACTTCGTGTGAGACTCTTGATACTTTCGCTTTTGCTCCAGCCTCGAAAGACTGAAACCGCACTCGCATCAAGCGCCCACACTTATCGGCTGTTAGTTTTTAAAGAGCATTGCGCTAAAAATTTGCTTTGCGTGCCGCTTGTTTCGCTTGGCTTTCTTGCGCACCGTCATTCAACGGGAGGCGAATTATGACTGGCCGATGAACCACCGGTCAACCCCCTTTCGCAAATTATTTTTAAGCCCGTCTTTTGAATTTAACTGCGCTTAGCCAAGCCGCTTTGTCAACTCCCAAAGAACGGTGTGCAAAAGCCCGCAGGTCCCACGCAGTCATTCGACGAACCCGACCACGAGTCTTTAGGCGCCGCATGCTGCATGACACCCGAAGCCGACTTGCCCGCGTGCGTGCCGCCATAAGCTTCGTTCGTTTCATTGGTGCTGGCTTGCGCGGCGACCTTCGCTTCCGCTGCCTGAATGTCGTCGGGATAGTGAGCGTTGTCTCCCGCTGCCGCCGAATAACCCGCTTGTTCGAGTTGCGAGAGTTCTGCCTTGACCTGAGCACGCGTCAAAGGCGCGCTTTGAGCTTGAGCGAATGCAAAGGCCGGCGCACTAACCACGACAAGCGAAACAAGAACCTTGGCGATGATCTTCATGATGATGACACTCCGAGAAAGATGACTGGTTGACCTGGATCACAAGCGATCCACGAACCTCATCGAACACGGGGCGCGCTCCCTGTTTCGTTCGATCGACCCGCCCGATGTACACGAGAACCCGGCAGATGCCGAAGCATCCGCTCAAGTCCTCAACCGGCTTTCGAGCGTTGAGGCTACGAGTGGTTAACCACGCCGCCTCTCGATCTATTCCCGCTTGCGCTCATCTTGGCGCGGGCACCAGACGTACGCGCTTCTCGGTGGCATCCTCAACCGCCGCACGCGTATAGAGCAACGGAAAGTAACGACCGTTCAGCCACATTTGTGTCAGGTCGCGGTAATGCGGACTGTCAGGGTCGCCTGACTCGCCGGGCAGATTCACCGCGCGCGAATCGTCCCAGTTACCGACATCGACGATCACGCGAAACGACGGTCCGTTGGTCTCGCGAAAATCACTGGCACGATAGGTCGATTGATTCGGCGTATAGGCACTGCCGCCCTTTCCGATCGGACCGACATTGAGTTTCGCGCGCATGTCCGCATCGACGACATCGGCTAAAGGATGGGCATTGAGATTGGTTTGCAGATTGCCCCATTTCCATTGCGCGGGATCATCGCCTTGAAGGCGCACCATCTCCTCGTAAGCGTCATGCAGGCTCGACAGCAGCACGGCATCGCGCTTATCTGAAGCATCGGCGCCAAAGCGCGTTTCGGGATGTTCGAGCGAATCGAGCATCACCGCTGTATCCGGCGCGCCGAACGCAGCAGCCGCGTCCTTGGACAACACCGCGCTCTTGAAAGTCTTCCCGAGATGACGCGACAGCCATACTTCCTCCAAAGCGGCTTGCGACGAATCCGCGCCCGTGTGCGCGTCCCATCCCTTGAGTAACGCAAGCGCCGCGCGTGTGTCGGCATCGTCGCTGGATAGAGGCGCGAGCAATGCAACGAGCCTGCGCGCAGGAATAGAAACATCGTCGTTTTGCAAACGCTCTGAATCTTCGATCGATACCTTGGGCAGCGACTTCAACACTTCATCGATACGTTGATGCCGCGAGCCATTGGTCCATTCGAAACCAATCTTGCGCGCGCGATAAGGATAGTCCGCAGGCAGGTTCATCTCATTGGATGTCGTGATATAGCCCTGCGCCGGATCATGAATGGAAGGCAATGCATCGCGCGGCCAGAAACCGGCCCATTCATAACGACCATCGCCCGGCACCGGCATGAGGCCATCCCAGTTGGGACGAATGGGAGTGAGCCCGGCAGGAACCCAACCGATATTTCCTTCGGTATCCGCATAGACTTGATTGACGGTCGGCGCGCCCCACGTCGCCAATGCCGCCTTGAATTGCGAATAGCTTTTCGCGTGCATGTAACGCATGGAATCGAAGTAAGGCGACATACCGGGCGCGAGCCACGCCGAGCGCACTGCAAACGCGCGATGCTTGCCTTCTTCGCTATAGATCACCGGCCCATGCCGCGTAAAAAGCAGGTCGGCCGTAACCGGTTGCGCATTGCGAACATTAATGGTTTCGCGCACGACGCGCATGGGTTCCCACTTGCCCTTATAGCGATATTCCCGCGCATTCTTCGGATTCAATTCATAAACATAAAGATCTTCCTGATCGATGTTAAAGATCGTGAGTCCATAAGCGATCGATCCGTTATGCCCGATGGAAATGCCCGGCGCGGAAGGCTCACCGCCACCGATGATATCGAGCGTCGGCGTACTGATCTGCTGAATGTATCGAAGGCTCGGCGCTGCATACGCGCGATGCGGATCGTTCGCCATGATCGCGCGCCCCGTCGCCGATTTCGACGGCGCGATGACCCAGTTGTTGCTGCCTTCGGTGACTTCTTCTGGATTGTCCGCAGCCGCGATCAACGTAGTCGATGCATCCGCGCTCTCGAGCGAATCCTTGGTCACGTGCACCGATTGCGTGGCGAGCGTGAAGACCTTGAGCACGTCATCGGGCAGGCAAGGATCGAGGCCCGCGGGCATGGCCGGTTTCCAGGGCGGCTGAAGACCGAAGCGCACTGAATCCGCATCGAGCGTGCTCTTGCAGGCCACGCGTGCGCGCGCCACCTCGCTCGTGAGATTGCGCGTGAGCCCATGACTGCGAATGCGCACGACATCGTCCGCATTCCATTTCGCGGGCCAGTAACCGATCTTTCTAAATTCGTAAGGCATCCTCTCCGGATGCGCCGCAAGCCAATCGATATAAGCATTCACGCCTTGCGCAAAACGCGTGGCCGCCGGCTTCGCATCGGGTCCGTAGCGCTTCCATTCGCTGGTCATGTCGCCGCGATAAAGAAAGAGACGCGTGGCCTTGTCCTGTTCGATATAAGCAGGCCCGAACGCTTCGGCAAGTTGCCCCAGTCCGCGACGCCGCCACAAATCGATCTGGAACAAGCGGTCGCGCGCTGCATTGAAGCCTTGCACGAAGAAGCCATCGCTTTCGTTCGCTGCGAAGATATGCGGCACGCCCCAGCGGTCGATCAGGATATCGGAAGGTTGCGACAGCCCGGCGACGGCGATGGTCTCGTCGGGTGCGCGTTCGGCACAAGCGACATTGGCAATGACCGAAGCCCCGATAAAGCAACCGATGATGTAAAGCCCTTTCATGCAAGCGTCTCCTTTTATTATTGAATCGCACGCATTGAAGCGCGCCGCTCAAACGCAGGGCTTACATTCTGAAACAAAACACGATAGTTCGCTTGGCGTTCACGATGTCGATTGACGCGTGCATCGAACGTCGTCAATGAAAGGACTAGAGACAGGGAGAAATGAAATGACCGACCCACGATCAATTGCGAAGCAGGTCTATGAAGCCTACGTACGCAAAGACCGCCCGGCGATAGAAGCGCTGATCGCCGACGATTTTCGCTTCACGAGCCCACGCGACAACGCGCTCGACCGCGCCACTTATTTCTCACGCTGCTGGCCCGGATCGCAGGAAATGCAAAGCGTTGCGTTCGTCGCGATGATGGCGGAAGGCGAGCGCGTGTTCGTGACCTATGACCTGCGCATGAACGACGGCCGTTCGTTCCGCAATACCGAACTCCTTAGCATTCGCGACGGAAAGCTAAAGGAAGCGCAAGTATTTTTCGGCTGGACGATTCCGCACGAAGCGCCCGAAGGCGGCTTCTTATGACCGACGCATCGCAAGGATCGCTGCCGCAATCTGCCGGCTCATTTGCGCCAGCGCGCGGCTATGCGCGGCGGCAATCTCCTTGAAGCCATCGCCTTGCGTGCTTTCATGGGCGATCGTGTGACCATCGAAACGCGATGCATCGTCCGGCGCACGCACGGTCCATTGCGCATCGAGCGTGACCGAATCGCCAAGCGTCGAATCGAAACGCATCACGTCGATGCGAACCTGATACGCCTTCGCATCCGCGCCTTGCGGAAACACGGACACGCTATCCGCGCCCAGCACGCGTGAAAGATCCGCCGCCAGCGTGCGCGCGATATTCTCCTTGAGCGGCTCGCCCCAGCGCGCCGCTTCGTTCACCGTGACTTCATTCACGGAGCGACGTGTGACGATCTGGGGCTTGTCGACGAGTTCGGGCACGGTTACGGGTCCGACCGTAACGCGCAATGGCACTGTATTCGCTGCACGTTCAAGCGACACATCTTCGCTCAACGTATAAAACGAAGGCCGGGGAGAACCGCCGCACGCAGCGAGCGTGAATAAGATTACGGCCATCATCAATAAACGGATACACGTCACGGCTTATCCTCCGGCTTGCCACGCAGGATCGCTTCCGGATGCTGCTCCAGATAGTCCGCGAGATTGCGGAACGCCGCGGCCGTGCGCGCCAGTTCTTTCAGTGTTTCATTCGCGTTGGCCTGCAAGGGCGAGCCGTCCTGCATCATCTTGTTAGCGGCGTTAAGGGCATCGCGTGCGGCAGCGAGCGTCTGTCCGGCCTGCGGCGCGATGGTCTTATCGAGCGTCGTGACCAACGCGTTCGCTTGCCTCAGCGTCTCCTGCAGATTCTTGCCGATACCCTCTATCGGTATCTTGTTCAACTTAGCGATCAAGGACTGAATCGAGTCCTGCAACGATTGCAGCCCGCCGGGCGCGGTGGGAATCTCCGGTATTTCGGCATCCCAATCAACGGTGGCCTTCGGCGTATCCTTGAAGAAATCCACGGCGAGATAACGCTGCCCGGTGAGCACGCTACCGGTGCGCAATTGACCACGGAACCCATGCGCCACCATCCAGTCGAGCAGCTTGCGGCGGTCCGTCACCAGCGGACCACGTTGGTCGTTGCTTTGCGCACGCATGGTAAATCGTTCGGGATAGAGATTCACGCGCACGGGAATGCTGAACTCACGCGTGGCCGGATCGTAGCGTGTATAGATTGCAGTGACTTCGCCCAACACGATGCCGCGAAAATCGACTTCCGCGCCGACCGACAGACCGCGCACCGACTCCTTGAAATTAAATACATAAGAATCGACGATACGGTCATGCCGTTTCATCGCATCGGTACGGGTCTGGAAAAGCTGGAAGGTCTCGCGCGCAGGCGCTTCCGCGTTATCGTCTGCGGTCGATGCATTACGCACACTCGAATCCGGCGGTGGTGTCTCGAACGCAAGTCCACCGACCATGATCGCCACGAGCGATTCGGTATCCATGGTAACGCCCGTCGAATCGAGCTTCACGTTCACGCCGCTGGCCTGCCAGAAACGTGTGTCTTTCTGCACGTACTTATCGTAAGGCGCATTGACGAAGATATGCATCGTCACGCCCATGCCATCGCTATCGAGTTCGTATGACGTGATCTGCCCCACCTGCAAACGGCGAAAGTAAATTGGCGTGCCGACATCGAGCGAACCCATGGTCTCGCTCTTGAGCACGAATTCGCGCCCCGGCACATCGGCCGTGATGACGGGCGGCGACTCAAGCCCGACGAAGTCATGCCGCTTTTCCTTCTTCACGCCCACGTCCATGCCGATATAAGAGCCCGCGATCAGCGTGCCGAGTCCCGACACCGTGCCGCCTGAAATACGCGGCCGCACGACCCAGAAACGCGTGTCGTCCTCCAGCATGTCCTTCGCATCCTTCGATAACTCCGCCGAGGCAATCACGCGTTTGTGATCCGGCGACAACACCACGCGCTTGACCGTGCCGATCTCCACATCCTTGTACTTGATCTTCGTTTTACCGGCTTCGAGTCCTTCGCCTGTCTTGAAACTGATGGTGATTTGCGGACCCTTATCGAGAATCGCCTTCACCGCGAGCCATCCACCGATCAGCACCGCAATGAGCGGAACGAGCCAGATCAGCGAGAGTCCTCCACGCGAACGACGCGCAGGCAACGCTTCGGGAAACTCGCGCTCGGGCGGAGGCAGATCAGCCATGATCGTTCTCGGTGGCGTCCCAGATCAGACGCGGATCGAATGCCATGGCCGCGAGCATCGTCAACACCACGACCGCGCCGAATGCGATGGACGCCGCGCCTGCGCGAATGGTGGCGAGCGCGTTGAACTGCACGAGCGCGACGAGCACGGTGATGACATAGATATCGAGCATCGACCAGCGTCCCACGAATTCGACGATGCGATAGATGCGCGCACGCCGCGCCTGCATCCAGCGCGAACGTCGCTGCGTGGTCGTCACGAGCAACACGAGCGCGATGATCTTGAGCATCGGCACCGCAATGCTGGCAATAAACACAAGCACCGCGAGCGGCCACGAACCAGACGTCCACAGATAAGCGACGCCGCTCATGATCGTGTCCTTCTCGGCTCCGAACAGGGAACTGGTGTTCATCACCGGCAATACGTTCGCGGGGATATAAAGGACCATCGCCGATATCAATAGCGCCCATGTCCGCGCGATGGAATCGGGCTTGCGAAAATGCAGAATCGCGCCGCAACGCGGGCATCTTCCTTCATGCGCATGCAAGGCCGCGCGGGACACGAGCGCGCAATCGTGACACACGAAAAGCCCTGCATTTGCAGCGGTTTTCGCGTTCGGCGAAACATCGATGCCGATGGCGTCCGCACGCATGCCCATGCGCGCCCAGACATCGCGCGGATCGAACGATGCCGACGCGCCCGAGATCAACAGCATCACCGCGCCGAACGCAAACAACGATAAACCGGGCACCACGCTTGCAATGGCCGCGAGCTTTACCAAGGCCACGAGAAAGCCGAGTATCAGCACTTCCGTCATGCCCCAGGGCCGCACTGCATGCAGCGCGCGAAACGCGGCGGTTCCCGCGCGCGGCGTGCGGCGCAGCGACAAAGGAAGCAGCAGATACGCCATCGCGCACATCTCGGCGAGCGGCATGAGGAACGATGTCGCGAACACCAAACCTGCAAGCGGCCACATGCCATCGACATAGAGCACGCGCACCGCACCGAGCAAGGTCGTCTCGACGAGCGTGCCCTGCACATCCAGTCCCACGATGGGAAACGCATTCGCAACGCCAAACATCATCAATGCGCTCAAGGTGCAGGCCAACGCGCGTTGCAGGCCATCGGGACGGTCGCGATAGAGCAACGCGCCACAGCGAGCGCAACGTGCCGTGCCGCCGCGTCGCAACACGGTTTCGCGCTGAAGCAGATCACATTCATGGCACGCGATCAACCGCATGCCCGGTTGTGCGTTCATGGTGAAGCGGCCTTCGCGGGTTCGTCGTGACCGGCAGCGAGCGGTGCGCCGTTGTCGCCATAGGTAACCGCCGTGCGATGCTCCGCCTCGTTGACCCAGCCGCCGCCCATCGCTTTGTATAGCGAAATGATCGAGGTGAGCGCGGCGGCTTGCGTCTGCGTGTAGCTCAATTGCGATTGAAAGAGACTGCGCTCTGCATCGAGCACTTCGAGATAGCTGGAATAACCGCCTTCGTAGCGCAAGCGTGCGAGGTGAGCATAGGTGGCGAGTGCATCGACCTGACGGCCTTGCACGTCGCGTGCTTCGCGGGTCTTTTGCAGCGTGATGAGCGCATCGTCCACGTCCTGGAATGCGGACTGAATCGCCTTCTCGTAGGTAAAGAGCGCTTGCTGTTGCCCCGCTTCCGCCGCCTTCACCTGTCCGCTGATGCCGCCCGCCGTGAAGATGGGTTGCGTCAAGGCACCTGCGAACGACCACGCACGCGACGGTCCCTTGAATAGTTGGGAGAACTGCGAGCTTTCCGTGCCCAGCAAACCCGTGAGCGAGATCGACGGAAAATATAACGCGCGCGCCGCGCCAATCTGCGCATTCGCCGCGATCAAATCCTGTTCCGCCTGACGCACATCGGGCCTTCGCGCAAGCAGTTCCGATGGCAAGCCCGCCGGTATCGGCGGCGTCGCGAGATCGTCGAGTTCGCGGTCGCGTGTGACCGCTTCGGGGTTATGTCCCAGCAACACGGAAAGCGCGTTTTCCTGCGTCGCAATCTGTTGTTCGAGTTGCGGCACAGTGGCGAGCGCGGCTTCGTATTCGGACTGCGCCTGCGCAAGTTCCATCTGCGAAACTTCGCCATACGTGAAGCGCAGTTTGAAGACCTTCACCGATTCATCGCGGCTTCTCACGGTTTGTCGCGCAATCGCCATCTGCCTGTCGAGCGAGACAAGACTCACATATGTCGATGCCACCGACGACACCAGCGCCAATATCGTCGCGCGACGTCCTTCTTCGCTTGCAAGCAGGTTCGCGCGCGCGCTTTCCGTCTCGCGCCGCAAGCGTCCGAACACATCGATCTCCCACGATGCATTCAGCGCGAGCTGATACTGATCGAAGACGGGCCCGACACCCGGCGGCAAGGTGAGCGAGCCTGTCGGCACGCGCTGACGCGTGACATTCGCGCCCGCGCCGATTTGCGGAAACAACTGCGAGCGCGTGGTTTGAAATTGCCCGAGGAATTGATCGACGCGCGCCGCCGCCACTTTCACGTCCTTGTTCTCGCTCAACGCCGTATCAATCAATGTGTTGAGCGCGGGGTCGTTGAATTGCTCCCACCATGCCGTATCGGCAATGTCTTTCGCTTCCTGCGGCTGAGTAAAGCGAAAGTCCGTGGGAATGTCTACTTTGGGCCGTTCGTAGTTCGGCCCCAGCAAACAGCCGCTCAAAGCAAGAAGCGACACAAGGCATAAAGGAAAAGGAGCGCGCATATCAATGCTCCCCCTGTTGCACAGGCGTGGCCGCCTTCTCTTTCTTCTCCGAACCAAAGCGTTCGCTGAACGATTCGATCACATAGAAGAACATCGGAATAAAGAACACGGCGATGAGCGTCGCCGCAAGCATCCCGCCGATCACACCAGTGCCGATCGAATGCCGGCTGTTTGCCGATGCGCCCGTCGCGATGGCGAGCGGCACGCAGCCCAGAATGAACGCAAGCGAGGTCATCACGATAGGACGCAGACGTTCCTTGGCAGCGGTCATCGCGGAGTCGTACACGCTCTCGCCGGATTGACGATTAAGCACGGCGAACTCGAAGATGAGAATGGCGTTCTTTGCCGCGAGCGCGACGAGCATCGTCAAGCCGATCTGAAAGTAGATGTTGTTGTCAAGTCCACGCAACCAGATGGCGACGAGCGCGCCGAACAACGCGAACGGCACCGCGAGCAACACGCCGATAGGCAGCGACCACTTCTCGTACTGCGCCGCGAGAATGAGGAACACCATGACGATGCCGAACGCGAACACCATCGCGGAAGAACTGCCGGAACTCTGCGCTTCGAATGCTTCACCGCTCCATGCAATGCCGTAACTGGTCGGCAACACGCTTGCGCCGACTTCTTTTAGCGTGTCCATCGCCTGGCCCGTGCTGTACCCGGGCGCGGCGTTCGCGGTGATCTTGACCGCAGGAAAGTTGTTGAAGCGCGTGATGAGATCGGGGCCAGTCACGTACTTGTACGTCACCACGGAATTGAGCGGCATCATCTCCCCGGAGCCGCCGCGCACGAAGATGCGGTTCAGATCGTCGGGCCGTCTTCGTTCAGTCGATTCCGCTTGCAAAATGACTTGCCACAGGCGGCTGTCTTTATTGAATTGCGATACATAGAGCGAGCCGAACATGGTCTGCATCGCGCTATAAACGTCCTGCACGGGCACGCCGAGTGTTTCCGCTTTCGTGCGATCCACGTCGACCTGAAGCTGCTGTGAAGCTGCGTTAAACGTTGACGTCACGTTCGACAGCTCGGGCCGCGCCTTCGCCTTCTTCATGAAGTCCTGCACGATAGCCGCAAGCTGCTGGCTCGTGCCATCGCCCTTGTTTTGAATCCACATTTCCAGACCGCCGGTGGTGCCGAGGCCCGGTATCGATGGCGGATTCACGGGCAGCACGATGCCCTCCTGAATCGTCGATAGATTTTTATACGCGCCGAGCAGCACCGCGCGCGCATTCTGCGTGCGAATATTCGCGGACGTATAGCGCTCGTCGAAACTCTTGAAGCCCACGAAGAACGTACCCGCGTTGTTCTTCGTCTGACTGTCGAGCAGGCTGAAGCCATCGACCGTGGTGATGCTATCCACCGCAGGCTGCTTCATGAAGTATTCGGTCACGCGGTCCGACACCTGACCCGTGCGGTCGAGGCTCGCCGCATCCGGCATGATGACCGCGCCCAGCAAATAGCCCTGATCTTCCGGTGGAAGAAAGCTCGTCGGAATGGATTTGACCATCCACGCCGACACCGCGATCATGCCGACGAACAACAGCGCCGCGATCAGCGATCGCTTGATGACGACCTGCACCGCGCGCGTGTACCCGTCTGTCATCTGCGCGAATTTTCGGTCGAACCACGCGAAGAAGCGCGGCTTCTTTTTGTCGTGCTCATCCTTGAGCAATAGCGCGGCGAGCGCAGGCGATAGCGTCAGCGCGACGATGCCCGAGAACACCACGGATATCGCAATCGTGATGGCAAACTGCTTGTACAACTCGCCCGTGATGCCCGACAGAAACGCCACCGGCACGAACACCGCGCACAACACCAGCACGATAGCCACGACCGGCCCCGACACTTCATCCATCGCGCGCTTGGCGGCCTCTTTCGGCGGCAGCTTGAATTCGCTCATATTGCGCTCGACGTTCTCGATCACGACAATCGCATCGTCCACCACGATACCGATCGCGAGCACCATGCCGAACAACGTCAGCATGTTGATCGAGAAGCCGAGCAACTGCATGCCGATGAACGTGCCGATGATCGACACCGGCACCGCGAGCACCGGAATCAACGTCGCGCGCAGGCTTTGCAGGAACAGATACACCACGATCACCACCAGCACGAGTGCTTCGAAGAACGTATGAATCACATCGGCGATGGAGGCGCGTGTGAACTCCGTCGTATCCATCGAAATACGATAGTCGATACCTTCGGGAAACGTCTTCTTCATTTCTTCGAGCGTCGCGCGCACTTGCTTCGACACGTCGAGCGCATTCGCGCCCGGCTGCTGATAAACCGCGAGCACGGTTGCAGGCTTGCCCTGAAAGCGGCTGCGGATCGAATAATCCTTCTGCCCGAGTTCCACACGCGCGACATCCTTGAGGCGCACGGTAGCCGCCGCGCCGCTTTGCGCACGAATGATGATGTTCTCGAATTCCGCAGGCGTCGCAAGCCGTCCTGTAGTCGTGACAGCAAACGACTGCTGCACAGGCGACCCCGTAGGCGATGTGCCGATACTCCCCACCGCGAACTGCTGATTCTGATTGGCAACGGCACTCTGCACGTCAGTAGCCGTCACGCCGAGTTGCGCCATGCGCTCAGGCTTGAGCCAGATACGCATGGCGTAATCGGGAAAGCCGAAGATGCTCGCCTGATTCGCACCGGGAATGCGCTTCAATGCATCGAGCACATAGACGTTGGCGTAGTTGGCGATATAGGTCGGATCGTAGCGATTGGTCGGCGAATAGATCGCAATGACCATCATGAACGACGACGATTTCTTCTGCACCTGCACGCCTTGCGCCTGCACCGATTGCGGCAACTGCGGCAGCGCGAGATTCACGCGGTTCTGCACATCCACCTGAGCCAGCGCCGGATTGGTGCCGATATTGAAGTACACATTGAGCGTCATCTGCCCGGTGGATGAACTCGACGAGTTCATGTAGATCATGTTGTCCGAACCGTTGACCTGCTGCTCGATCGGCGCGGACACATTGTTGGCGACCACGTCCGCACTTGCGCCCGGATAGCTCGCGCTCACCGTGATCTGCGGCGGCGTGATATCCGGATACTGCGCGATGGGCAACGCGAGCATCGCCAGCGACCCGGCCAGCGTGATGACGATGGACACCACCATCGCGAAGATCGGCCGGTCGATGAAGAAGTGCGAGAATTTCATGTTCGCTGATCCCTCACCGTGGGCTCACTTCGGTTCGCTTGCGGACTTCGCCTGTTCGGCGGGTTTGACGATGACTTCCGTGCCGCTCGCGGGAGCCGTGCTTTTCGCATCGCCCGTTACTTTCACTGGCGCACCGGCGGCCACGCGTTGCGCGCCATCCACGATGATGCGATCCCCCGCGCGCAAGCCATCGGAGATGAACCAGTTGTCACCCAGCCAGTCGCCCACTTCCACTACTTGCTGATGCGGCGTCTTGCCGTCCTGATCGATCAGCCATACGAAATGACTCTTGGCGCCCTGCAACACGGCGCGTTGCGGCACCAAGATCGCATTGGGACGCGACAGGCCATGCACGCGCGCACGCACGAACTGACCGGGCCTGAGCGTGCCTTGCTTGTTGGGAATCACCGAGCGCACGAGAAACGTGCCCGTATCCTTGCTGTACGACGGGTCCATGAAATCCACGACGCCGCGATTCGGGAACACGCTGCCATCGGCGAGAATCACTTCCACCACATAGCGCTTGTCCTGCGGCAACTGCAATAAACCCTTGGCGATCTGATCGCGATAGCTCAGCATCTCGTTCTCGGAGAGACTGAAGTTGACCCAGATCGGATCGAGCTGCGAGACATACGTCAGCAGGCTCGAATTGCCTGCGGAAAGGTAGCTGCCTTCCTGCATGCGCGCATAGCTCGACAAGCCCGTGAGCGGGCTTTTGATGGTCGTATAGCCGAGATTGAGCTTCGCGTTCGTCACCTGACCTTGCGCCGCGATGACAGCCGCTTCCGCCTGCTTCTCGTTGCCGATGGCATCGTCGAGATCTTTCTTGCTGACCGCGTTGGCCGCTTCGAGCGGACGCACGCGCGCAAGGTTTGCCTTCGTCACCGTGAGCCGTGCTTGCTGTTGCGCAAGCTGCCCTTCGGCCGTCTGCAACGATGCCTCGAAAGGCTTGCGATCCATCTGGAACATGGTCTGCCCTTCGCGCACCGGCTCGCCTTCGGTGTAAAGGCGCTTGTCCAGAAAGCCTTCCACGCGCGCGCGAATTTCGACTTCACGCGAGCTTTGCGTCTGCGCGACATATTCGAACGTGACGGGCGTGCTGGTCGCCTGCACGGTCATCACCGTGACTTCGGGCGCTTGCGGCGCGGGCGGTGTCGCGGGCTTGTTGCACGCGGCGAGCATCAGCACGAATGCCGCGCACGACAGGCCGACGCGCCGCCTTCGCATGAGCGAGGACAGCGCGGGGCGCGAGGCAAGTGTCATCCGCGACGATGCGTTCGGCATGAGTGCTCTCCGCTGGGAAGCTGAACGAATGTTGCAGCGCGCGGTTGCTCCCCGGCCCGCGCGCGTCGTCGTTTATTCGCTTCTACTGCACCGTGTAGCCGCGTCCCGACATGCACGCGCCGACCGCTTTGTTGAAGGTCGCCATCTGCTGCGAGCCTTGTTGCTGATTGGCCTGTTGCTGCTGCGCGTTCGCGCGGTTCTGCTGACGCTGCCGCGCCCCGCCGACCATCGCGCCGCCGACCGCGCCCATCGCCGCGCCCTTGCCGGCATCGCCTGCAATTGCGCCCATCGCCGCGCCCGCCGCCGCGCCGCCCGCGCCACCGCGCACGCGTCCGCCCTGCGCCTGTTGCGGCGGTGGCTGATTGGCCTGCTGCGCGAGCATCATCGGATCGATGCCCGTGTTCTGTTTCGCCCACTGCTGACACTGCGCGATATCGTTGCCCTGCTGCGTCTGGCTCTGCCCATGCGCCGGATAAAAAATCTGCTGCGCGCCCGCGTCGAGCGACAGCGCCGCCATCAGCGCCACGACTGCGCGCGCGTACTGGCCTTCATGTCGATGCAAGTCCATCTTCGAAATGCCCTCGTGTTTGCCATCCCGTTTGTGCTCTCATTGCTCTTTCATCCGTCGATGCCGATCGCCGCCCGCACCGCGCCAATGAACACCTCGTCGTCGAACGGCTTGTGCAGATAGGCGCACGCGCCCGCGGCGAGCGCTTGTTCGCGCACGCCGGGATCGTCGTGCGCGGTGACGAATACGATGGGAACGCCGGTCCCCGCGAGCCGCTTCTGAACGTCGAGCCCGTTGATGCCCGGCATCTGCACGTCGAGCACGATGCAGTCGGGCCGCCATGCGTCCGCGAGCGCCGCGAGCAGGGCATCGCCCGTGCCGAACGTGCGCGCGCCCATGCCCGCCGAACGCAGCAGCCGCGCCAGTGCCCGGCACACCGATTCGTCGTCGTCGGCAACGGCCACTTGGGGCGTCATCTCGCTCATCGCGCTTGGGTTCCGGGCAGCGTCGCGACGCGCGGGCGTGCGCATCGGCCGATGCTTCCTCCTTGAATCTAGGCGCGCGCGAGGCCGCCCGGTATTGGACTTTGGTCCCATGTCCGGATGGCGCCCCTTCTAATTTCGAGATGCGATTTCCGCTATAGTCTGCGTCCGCTTCTCCATGGGGCGAGCAAGCGATTCGTGACTGTGACTGTCGATGAAGGGAGAACGTTAATGAAGACCATCCATCACCTCTGCCAGGGCGGCACGGCGGCGAGCCTGTTGCGTGCGGCGCTGGACGCGCCCGTGATCGACATCCTCGACGATGCCGCCATCGGCCCGCTCGCCGATGTCGATACCGGCAAGCCCGATGCACGCGTGCGCTTCATGAAGGCGCTGTTCGCAAGCGGCGGTTTCGATGCGCAGGAATACGATGCGATGGACTGGTACGGCGAACTGCGCGACATGAACCAGCGGCTGGCGTCGCTTTCGCAGAACGCATCGGAAATGGTGATCTGGGCCGAGCAGGCGGATACCGAACAGGCGTTGCGGCGTCGCGCGCATTGGTGGCTGCGGGATGCTGCGTTGCCGGTCAGTGAAGTCGATGTGAGCTTGCGTGGTTTGGTGAAAGCGCAGGTACAGGAAGTTGTCGCGAAGCGCGTGCAGGCCAACACCGACTTGCGCGCACAGCTCGCCGCCGAATGGACCGCGCTCGCACAGCAAGGCGACGCCGTGCGCGTGTGGGACAACGGCGTGCTCAAGTCCTATCCGATCGATCATCACGATGCCGCTTATCTCGCGCTCGTGTCTTCTCAACCGGTGCAGCTTGCAAGCGCCGATGTGCTGGGCGCCGCGATGAGTCAGTCGCGCCGCAGCGATCTGTTCTGCAAGTGGCGCTTTTCGGTGCTGATCGAGCAGGGGAAGATCGCCGTTGCGCAGGGCGATGCGCGTGATTTGTCGTCGGTGTTTGTGGCGGCGAAGTAAGCGGCTTTCTATATTCAAGGCTTGCCCGCATCGTCACGGCGATGCGCGAGCAGCGCCATCAAGCGGCGGTCGCGCCAGCGGCTGCGCGTTTCGATCTGTTCGCGCGGCAGCACGGCGCGGCGCTCGGCATCGAGCTTGTCGAGCGTGTCCTTCGGCCAGTCGAACGGCTGGCGTCCCGCAGTGATCGTGCGATACGTGCCGCTGTAACGCGCTGCGTAATCCGCCACGCCGCCGGGCGCGTTCAGGTCGATGGTTTCGAACGGACCCATGAAGGACCAACGCAGGCCAAGCCCGTCGCGCATCACGGTATCGAGATCGGCGGCGCTCGCGTAGCCTTGCTCGTAGAGACTCAACGCTTCGTCGAGCACCGCGCCTTGCAGGCGGTTGAGCAGGAAGCCTGAAATTTCGCGGTTCACCGTGACCGGTTTCATCGCCGCTGCTTCGTAAATGGCGCGTGCGCGTTCGAGCGTCTCGGGTGCGGTCCACGGCGCGCCGCACAATTCCACGAGCGGCACGAGCGAAGGCGGATTCACCGGATGCGCGACCAGACATCGCGCGCGCCCCTTCAAGCCGTCCGTGAACGTCGATGCCGGCAGACCCGAGGTCGAACTCGCGAGCAACGCGTCCGGGTCCGTCAGCCGGTCCAGTTCCGCGAACAGCGCGCGCTTCACATCCACCACTTCCGCGACGTTTTCCTGCACGAGCGAGACATCCGCGACGGTGTGTTCCAGCGTGGCATGCGTCCTGATGCGTGCCACGATGGCATCGATCGATTCATCCAGCAGACCGAACGATTCGAGATCGCGCAGGCTCTCGCGTATTTCCGGCAGCGCGCCTTCCAACATGGCGGGCGCGGCATCGTGCAGATTCACGGTAAAGCCACGGCGGGCGAAAACGATCGACCACGCGCGGCCAATGCGCCCCGAGCCGATCACGGCGACAGCGTTTGTTTGCATCGAACGATCCTTGGGCTTAGAAGTGGGTGTCGCTCGCGCCTTTCAGCTTGAGCATGTCGCGCGCTTCGGCGGGCGTGGCGATATCGAGCGACAATCCTTCGATGACCTGACGAATTTTCCGCACCTGATCCGCGCTCGATTCCGCGAGCTTGCCGGGCTCGATCCATAGCGAATCTTCCAGCCCCACGCGCACGTTCGAGCCTTGCGCCGCGCCGATCGATGCGAGCGGAATCTGGTTGCGTCCCGCACCGAGAATGGACCATACGTAATCCTTGCCAAACAGCCGGTCCGCCGTGCGCCGCATATGCGCAAGATCTTCGGGATGCGCGCCGATACCGCCAAGCAATCCGAACACGCTCTGCACGAAGAACGGCGGCTTCGCCAGTCCACGATCCACGAAATGCGCGAGATTGTAGAGATGCGAGATGTCGTAGCATTCGAATTCGAAACGCGTGCCGTTTGCGCCGCATGACGTCAGGATGTATTCGATATCCGCGAACGTGTTCTTGAACACGAGATCGCGGCTATTTTCCAGATGCTTTCGTTCCCAGTCGTGCTTCAGGTCCTTGAAGCGTTCGAGCATGGGATACAAGCCGAAATTCATCGAACCCATGTTGAGGGATGCCACTTCCGGCTTGAAATGCAGCGCGGGCTTCAGCCGTTCGGCCACTGTCATGTGCGGACTGCCGCCGGTCGTGAGATTAATCACGGCATCGGTATTGGCTTTGATACGCGGTAGAAACGCCTGAAACACGGCGGGGTCTTGCGTGGGATGACCGTCGTTCGCATCGCGTGCATGAAGGTGAATGATGGCCGCGCCGGCTTCGGCGGCAGCGAGCGCGGCATCGCCGATTTGCTGCGGCGTGACCGGCAGATGCGGCGACATGGACGGCGTGTGGATCGCGCCCGTCGGCGCACACGTGATGATGACCTTGCGTTTGGTTGCCATAGGAAAAAGCCTCGCTGTTTTTCGATGGGTTCAAAGTGTTTCCACGTTGCCGCACACGGAAATGGCCTGCCCGGAAATGCCGCTGCCTCCCGGCGAACATAAAAATAGCGCGGTCGCCGCGATTTCCTCGGGCGTCACCATGCGTCGCAGCGAGACCTTCGCGAGATACTGCTTCTCCATCTCGTCGTAAGAGAGATTCAACTGCTGCGCGCGCGCCGCGATCACGCGCTCGATACGCGGACCTTTGACGAGTCCCGGTTGAATGGCATTGACGCGGATATTCGACGGCCCGAGTTCTATTGCAAGACTTTTCACCATGCCGATGACCGCCCATTTCGTCGCGGCATAAGGCGTTCGAAACGCATAGCCGAGCCGCCCCGCGACCGACGACAACGCGATGATCGCGCCACCGCCGCGCGCCTCGCGCAACAACGGCACCGCGCGCCGCGCGAAGTAGAAATGCGCGTTGAGATTGACATCGACGGTTTGCTGCCACGCGTCTTCGTCGAGTTCCTCGATGCCGCCGGTCGGTCCTGCGATGCCCGCGTTATTCAGGAGTACGTCCAGACCGCCGAGGTTGTCCTGCGCATCGGCAAAGACACGTTCGACGGCCTGACGGTCGGCTACATCCGCGAGCGTCGTGGTGATGGGATTGAGTTCCGCGCTGGCTTCGGATTGCGTGAGTGCGTCGGTGGCCTCGGGGCTGGCATCGCACACATGCACGCGCGCGCCCGCATCGATGAAGGCCCGCGCGATCACCAGCCCGATGCCCGACGCGCCGCCTGTTATGAGCACGCGCAAACCGGCGTGCGGCTTCAACATCTGAAGAACCGTCATTCTTGTCTCCTATCTTTTTCTGTTTGAAGGCGTTCGCGCAGAAACGCCGCGGCATCGTCGATATCTTCTGCGATGCCTGCGCGCGCGCCTTCGCCATCGCCGCGCGACAGTGCTTCGACGATATGACGATGCGCGGTCATCGAACGTCGCATGTGCGCGAGATCCGGCGCGACGAAATTGAAGAACGGACCGATGCGCACCCACAGGCTTTGAATCGTCGCGAGGGTGAGTTCGCTTGCGCCGTGCGCGTAGATGGCGATGTGGAAATCGAAATTGCTTTGCAGGAAGTTGGCGACGTCACCCGCTTCGGCTTGCTTGTTCATCGTGTCGCAGAGCGTGTGCAGCGTGGCGAGATGCATTGGTGTCATGCGCGATGCGGCGCGTCGGGCGACCGCGCCTTCGAGTGCGATGCGTACGTCGCGCAGTTCGTCGAGCAAGTCGAGCGTCATCGGCGGGACCATCAGCGCGCGTCCCGGCCCGTCGATCAATGCGCCTTCGGCCTGCAAACGCGTGAGCGCGGCGCGGACCGGCATGGTGGAAGAACCAACTGCTTCTGCTACACCGCGCAGACTCAATAACTGGCCCGGTGCGAAGCGGCCCGTCATGATGGCTTCGCGCAATTGCGCGTAGACGCGCGAGGCCATGGTTTCGCGCGAGACGAGTTCAAGCGTGACCAACGCTGCGGATGAATGTGACGGCATTCGGCGCTCCGGGCGTGTGATGTGTGATCACACTGGAGCGTCAAGTTTCGGGGAGTGGGGGTGGGGAGTCAATGAGGGAGGGCTAGGGGATAACGCGAGTTTTTGCCAATGCCGTCGGGTTGGGTTTTTGATGTGGGGATTTTGGCTGGGTGTTTTTTGTTGTTCTTTCATGCAAGGGGGCTGCTCTTGTTTGTGCTGTTTATTCAGTAGCCGCCTCCCCGGCGGGGGGTAACTTTCTTTGCTGCTGCAAAGAAAGTCACCAAAGAAAGCAGCTTTTACTCCCATGCTCGCTGGCTGGACAGGGTTGGTCTGGTTTAACGATGCAGTGGCCGCAATAGGACTATCCACGCATAACTGCCGCTTAGGCAACCTCGCGATTGCGCGCTTGAGTAATCAACGCTCAGTGGACCGCATTCATACTTTCGGCCATGCGCTGCGCGCGCCGAGAGCTTGAGAACGGAATCCCGCAGCCTATAAGCGCCCAGCCACCTCACACGTCCCCGCAAGATTGCTATTCGGTCCTACCTTGGTTAGTGCTCCGACTAAAAGGTGACTTGCGTTGGTGTGCGTGCTTTGCGCAGAAGCGCTTACCAAGGTAGGGCCTAATGGGAGAGGTGCGATGTGGCGTGAGTTGGCTCGGCGCCGATACGCTGCGGGATTCCGTTCTTACGTTCTCGGCGCGCGCAGCGCATGGCCGATTGAATGAATGCGGTCCACTAGGCGTTGATTATGCGAGCGCGAAATCGCGAGGTTGCCTAAGCGACTCGTTATGCGTGGCAAGGCCTATTGCGGCCACTGTATCGGTTAATCCAGACCAACCCTCTCCAGCCATCGTGCATGGGGTAAAAAGCTGCTTTCTTTGGTGACTTTCTTTGCAGCAGCAAAGAAAGTTACCCCCCGCCGGGGAGGCGGCTACTGAATAAACAACACAAACAGAAGAAGCCTTTTGCACACAAGACAGAGCAACAAAATCCAACCCGCCAACGGCGACTCCAAATCACGAAACTAAATCTCCTCAAACCTCCCCTTCACCGCCTTCTGAATCTCCTCGAACGCCACCGGTTTCACCAAATGGTGATCAAACCCCGCATCCTTCGAGCGCTGTCGATCATGCGCCTGCCCATACCCCGTCACCGCGATCAGCAACGCATTCGCCGTCGCAGGACGCAAGCGCAACTCATGCGCCAGACGATACCCATCCATCCCCGGCAAACCAATATCGAGCAGCACGATTTCCGGCGCAAAGGCATCCGACAAGGCAAGCGCTTCCACGCCATCATGCGCGGTGCGCACTTCGAAACCATCGGCTTCGAGCAGCATCGACATGGCGGTGGCGGCATCCACGCTGTCATCGACGAGCAAGACGCGTTTGCCGCCCGTCTCCGACACAGATGCGACGTCCGAAACAGGTTGCGCCACAGCGGGCGGTGTCTGCGCAAGCGGCAGCCACACGACGAACTCACTCCCCGTGTGCGCCCCTTCGGAATACGCCTCGATACGCCCGCCCTGCAACTCAACCAACGTGCGCGCCAGCGGCAAGCCAATCCCCAATCCGCCCTCCGAACGCTCCAGCGACGTCTCCGACTGCACGAACAAATCGAAGATATGCGGCAGTATTTCCGGCGCGATGCCCATGCCGCGATCCCGCACGACAATGCGCACTTCATCGCCGAGTTGCGAAGTCTCGATCTCGATCAACCCTTCGTCCGCGCTGTATTTCGCGGCATTGGAGAGCAGATTCCCAAACACCTGCGCAATGCGAATGCTGTCGCCGACGATATGCAAAGGCTGATCGTCCAGCTTCGTCACCAGCGTATGACGGCGACGGTCGATCAGCGGTTGCGTCGTCTCTATCGCCGCCTCGATCGCCACGGCCAGATTCACTGTCTCCTGCCGCAGCGTGATCTTGCCCTGCGTGATGCGCGCGACATCGAGCAGATCGTCCACCAGGCGGCTCAGATGCCGCACTTGCCGGTCGATGATCGCGCGCACGGTCGAAAAGTGTTCGCCCGACGATGCGCGATGCGGGTCGAGCAATTCCACCGCATTGCGAATCGGCGCGAGCGGATTGCGCAACTCGTGCGCGAGCATCGCGAGGAATTCGTCCTTGCGGCGATCGGCTTCGCGCAGCAGCATTTCGGCGGCCTTGCGCTCGGAAATATCGTTGACGATGCCCGCGATGCGATCAGGCCGTCCCGCGACATCGCGCACGGGAAAGGCACGCTCCACCATCCAGCGCGGCCCGCCATGCGCGCGCATCAAACGGAATTCGATGCTGTACGCCACGCCTTCGCTCACGAGCTTTCGATAAGCATCCGCAACCGATTCGCGGTCGAGCGGATGAATCTCGCCGCCGCCTGACCAGTGATCGGCATTCGACTCGGGCGCTCGGCCGCTCGCATCCCAAAGACGCGCGTAGGCGGGGCTGACGTAAGGCGTCTGGCCAGACGCGGGATCGAGCATCCAGAACACATCGTCGATATTGTCGGCGAGTTGCCGGAAGCGCTCCTCGCTGTCGCGCAGCGCGCTTTCGGCCAGCCGCACGCGCAACAATGCCCGCACATGCGCGATGAGTTCGGCAGGCTCGACTGGCTCGGTCAGATAGCTGTCCGCGCCGCCTTCCAGCCCGCGAATGCGATCGAGGCTATGCACCGCCGCCGCCGATGTCTGCAACACCAATGTGCCCGACGTCTGCGCCGATGCCTTGATCTGCCGGCACACTTCGAGTCCGTTGATGTCCGGCAGCTTCACATCCAGCAGCACGAGATCGGGCGCTTCGGCGCGCACGCGTTCGAGCGCATCGGTACCGGTGGCCGCTTCGATCACATTGAACCCCGCGCGCGACAGGATGCGAGTCTTCGCGTAGCGCGCGCCGTCGTTGTCGTCGACGTTGAGGATCAGCACGCTGCTCCAGTCGCTTGTCATGGTCGATATCCTTCGTCCGGAGCCAATGATGAAACGGACGATGCAGCAGAACCCGCGCCCGCCACCATGTTGAGCACGCTCGTCAGTTCGCCGCCTGTCACCGGTCTCGCGATGAACGCCGCCGCGCCGAGCGAAGCCGCCTCGTCGCGGTCTTCCGTCTCGCCGATCACGATGATCGGAATGCTGCGCGCCGCCGCCTGCGCACGCAGCGCCGCAAGCCAGATCCACGCCTCGGAAGGCACGGGCCGCGCGGCCAGCAATAATGCGGCGAGCGACGTGTGATTGAGCGCGCGCCCCGCTTCGTCCAGCGACGCCGCCGACACCGCGCGATACGGCCCGTGCCGCAACGCCGCCTCGCAATCGAGCCGTTCGACGGGACTGCTCGCGACCAGCAGCACAGCGGGGCGCGCGTCGTCGCTGATGTGCGTATGCGCGCCCGCGTCCTCGCCGTAACGCGCGGGAATCGTCGCGCTAAAGGTCGAACCGCGCCCGACTTCGCTTGTCAGCGAGACATCGCCGCCGAGCAACTTGCAGAGCTTGCGGCACAGCGGCAGCCCGAGCCCCGTGCCCTTCACGAAGCGCTGCAAGCGGTTCTCCACTTGCCCAAATTCCTCGAACACGACTTGCTGATGTTCCGGCGCGATACCGATACCCGTATCCGTCACCGAGAACGTGACGAGGCCGCGTGCATGGTCGAAACTCGCGCTCACGCGCACTTCGCCGCGCTCGGTGAACTTGAGCGCGTTCGAGACGAAATTACGCAGAATCTGCGCGACCTTCGCCTCGTCGGTGCGAATGACGGGAATGCCCTCGCAGGCATCGAAAACGAGTTCGACCGCATTGCTCGACGACAACGGCCGCAGCATGCCGCGCAGCGCGGAAAACAGCACGCCGACTTCGAAATCCGCCGCGCGCACTTCGATCTTGCCCGCTTCGATCTTCGCGAGATCGAGCAGATCGTCCACGGTTTCCGACAGGTCTTCCGCCGCCTTGCGGATGAAGCGCACCTGCTTTTCCTGTTCTTCGGTCAGTTCGCCATCGATCCGTTCGAGCAGCAGTTTCGACAACGCGCGAATGGACGAAAGCGGCGTGCGGAACTCGTGGCTCATGTTCGACAGAAAGCGCGATTTCGATTCGTCCGCGCGACGCAGATGGTCGGCGCGCGCGTCGAGTTCCGCGTACAGCGCGACCACGCCGCGATTCGTATCTTCGAGTTCGCGCGTGAGGCGCGTGAGTTCTTCCTGCCGTTCGCGCAAGTCGGCGAGCACGCCGATCAGTTCGCGGTTCTGGCGCTTTAGTTCGGAGAACGAGCCTTCGTCGGCAGAACGCGCGAGTGCGGTGGTCACGGTGCCGAGGTCGAATGTCGCGCTGTCCGGCAGCGTCTTGCCGAGCACGATGCTGGTCTCGCCACCGGCATCGCCCACGATCTCGCAGCGGTCCATCAATCGTTGCGCGGCGAGCAGGCCGAGCGTGGCCTGTTCGGTGTCATTTTGCAAAGCGCGGAGTTTGTCGCCTGCCTCTTTGTCGGCGAGAAAGCGCACCACGAAGCACCACGGGCGATTGCTGTCCGCGATATAAAGTTCGGCGCGCGCATGCGCCCCGGTCGCGACCACCGCCCGCGCCGCTTCGAGCACGCAGGTGGCGATGCGCGTCTGATCCTGCGCGGAAAACCCGAGCGCCGCGCTCGCCTCGCGCGCCTTCACGCAAACCGCGACGACATCGTGTTCGCCTTCGACGAGCATCGCGTAAAGGCGCTTCATGCGCTGCCCCACGGCGCGCGTGCGACGAACACGGTCACGTCGTCACGGCCGCGCGTGAAATCGCGGTACAGGACGGCGGCGATCAACGCGGGATGACGCATCGGCAAGCCGGGATAACGCGCGAGATCCCAGCGCGAGCCGAGCCCGTCCGAATGCAGCACGATGAGCGCGCCCGGCGCACACGGCACATCGAAAATTTGCGTGCGGCGCGCCGCCGTCTGCCCGACGATGCCGCTGTGCGACACCAGATGCCGGTGCGACTCATCCGTCCACACGCTCGCCGAAATATTGCCGATGCCGGCAAAGGTGACCTTTCCATCAGATGCAGGCGAAACCGGCATGCGCGCGATGCCGACCGCCGCGCCGCGCGTGGCCCGCAACGCCTCGTTGGCCAGTTCCATGATGCGTTCGAGCGGCGCATCGCCGTTCGTCGGCAGAATCCTGGCGGCTTCGATCGCGGCGACATTGGCTTGCGGACCGTGGCCGAGGCCATCGGCGACGAGCACGGTGAAATCGTCCGCGCCGGTGTGGCAGGACCAGGCATCGCCGGAAACGGTTTCGGTTTGCAGCGGCAGATTCACCACGCCATAAACGATGCGCGGTGGCTTATCGAATGGCGCGGGCTTGTTCCAACAGACTGCGCGCAGAACGGTGCCCGCGCCCGGCGCGCTCCAGAGATCGAGTTCGTCGGAGAGACGCTCGATCGCGCCCATGCCGTTACCGGGACTGCCCGCGGTCGTGTAGCCATCCTCGAAACAGCGATGCAGATTGTCGATGCCCGGCCCGCTGTCGATGCTCAGCACTTCGATGCCATAACGCGCCGAGCCGGTCGCGGTGGCATCGACGAGCGGCCGGATCAGCAGTTCGCCGCGCTGCGCATGTTTGAGTAGATTGGTGCCCAGTTCGGTCAGGATGATCGCGAGCTTGCCCGCCACCGTTTCATCGAAACCCAAACCGCGCGCGAGTTCGCCCGCCGCACGCCGCGCAAACGCGATCTGGGTCGCCTCGACGACTTCGAAGCGCTGTTGCGCGGCCATCGATTCTTTCAGAACGGTTTCCATTTGGTGATCGAAACGTGCGTGCCCTCGCCGGGCGCGGAGCGTATCTCGAACTCGTCGCACAGACGTTTCGCGCCACCCAGACCCAGGCCCAGACCGTTGCCCGAGGTGAAGCCGTCCGACAACGCGCGAGCGATATCGGCAATCCCCGGCCCGTTGTCGATGAATTCCAGTTTGAGGCCACGGCGTCCGTTGCGCTCGACGTAGGTGCAATGCACGTCGCCGCCGCCGCCGTAGATGAGCGTGTTCCGTGCCAGCTCGCTGGCCGCCGTCACGAACTTGGTCTGATCGATGAGCGACAGACCCTGCGCGACCGCTTTCTCACGCACGAACTGCCGCAGCCGCACGATCTGTTCGTCCGAGCGAATCGGCAGCGTGTCCGGCGTGGACGTGCTGGCCGGGGCGTTCGAGGAAGCGGCGTGATCGAAAGTGTTCATGGATTCGTTCGCGCGTGACCGTCAGGCGCGGCCGCCGTCCGCGAGCAAGGCCATGCCCTTTTCGACATCCAGCGCCGTGCGCACGCCCGTGAGCGTCAGACCCAGTTCGACCAGCGTGATCGCAACCGACGGCTGCATGCCGACCACGACCGTTTCCGCATCCAGCACGCGCGCCATCGCCGCCGTGTTACCGATCATCCGGCCGATGAACGAATCCACCACGTCGAGCGAGGAAATGTCGATCAGCACGCCATGCGCGCCGTCCTTCACGATGCGGCTGGTCAGATCGTCCTGCAGCGCGATCGCGAGCCGGTCGTGCATGTCCACCTGAATGGTGACGAGCAAGGTCTTGCCCATCCTGAGAATCGGAATGCGTTCCATCGCCTTCGCCGTCCCTTGCGTGTTGTGCGTGTGGTGGCTTTATTCGGGTTGCAGCGAGCCGTTCGCCTCGCGCGGCCGCGATCCGCGCGGATCGTGTCCGCCCGCGCCCAGCAGCGATTTGCCAGTGCGCTGCAACGCGACGATGAAGGCCGACGCCAGCGTCGCCTTGGTGATGACGTTGGAGAGATTCACGCCCAGATGCACGATGGTCTGCGCGATCTGCGGACGAATGCCGCTGATGATGCAATCCGCGCCCATCAGCCGCGCCGCCGCGACCGTCTTGAGCAGATGTTGCGCCACGAGCGTATCGACCGTCGGCACGCCCGTAATGTCGATGATCGCGATGGCCGCGCCCGTCTCCACGATCTTCTGCAGCAGGTTTTCCATCACGACCTGCGTGCGCGCCGAATCCAGCGTGCCGATCAGCGGCAGCGCGAGAATGCCGTCCCACAGTTGCACGACAGGCGTGGACAGTTCGAGCAATTCCTGTTGCTGACGCACGATCACTTGCTCACGGCTCGCCTGGAACACTTCGGTGGTGTACAGGCCGAGTTCGTCGAACAGTGTGCTGATGAGCCAGGTGAGATCGGCGAGCGTGGCCGGATCGTTCTTGAGGCTTTCGCGCAGACGCGTGAACAGCGGCTGCTTGAGCGAGAACACGAACATGGCGGTCTCGACCGGCGAGAAACCCTGACGCGCGCGCTGCGAGGAGACATCCGCGAGAAACGCGCGCACTTCCTGCCACGCGCCGCTCTTGAAATCGACCTTCTCGGATGCCCCGAGCGCGCCGACCAGCAACGACACGAACTGCGCGAACTGATTGCGCAACTCGGCTTCGCCCACCAGTCCGCGCCGCGATGCGATGGCGTGCTGCTGCACGATCCACTCCGCGAGCAACTCTGCCTGATTGCTGTTGAACAATTGTGCGAGCCGCGCTCCGCCGACCGATTCCATGCCGTGATCCCTTCTACGAATAGTGTTTGTCCGGATCATCCCCGCGATGGCGGTATTCCGCGCCGCAGCAACGATTGCCACATAGGTTGCGCTTTGCGCAAAGGCGAACGGACTTTAGCACGCCGTCACAAATTTCAACAGTCGGGACGGCCTTGTCGCAGAAGGGATCGGGGCTCGCATCGAGTTCGGTCGAAGCAATCGGCAAATGCTGCCGATCGTCCAGAAAGGCGTGGACAAAGATCGGTCAAAAATCCGGGCCGAATTCAGCGCGTAAGAAGGAAAAGTTCGAGCGCCTGGAGGCTGATGGGTTTGAGCAGATAACCGTCGAAGGCGCTCTCGCCGCTTTGTTCGACGAGATCCGTATGACCCGTCATCGCGATGATGCGCGCCTCGCGGTTCGGTCCGGCGTGGCGCAGTTTCGCGCAGATTTCGCGGCCATCGGCATCCGGCAGCGAGATGTCGAGAAAGATGCGGTCGAACGGCGTATCCGATGCGATCGCGAGGCAAGCCGCCCCGTCATGCGCGATGGCCGTGGTGTGGCCGAGGCTCGCCGCGATATCGACGAGCGTTTCGACGCAGGCACGGTTGTCGTCAACGAACAGCAGGTTCATCGGGACTGACTCCGGTTCGGACCACGCTCCGCGCGCGTGCGACGTGGGCCTGAGCCGACGACGAGCGCGCGTCTTGGAGTGTAAGGCCGGGCGCACGCGCGTTCGCGGCTTCGTCCGCTGCGGACGGGTGTTTGGCCGTCATTCCCTAGAGTTACATTGCATCCCCGCCATAGCCACGCGAATATTTTTTCGGCGCGCACCAATGCAATACTCAGAGCACAAAACACGCATCGGTTGCCGGAGCGAACATGGCCCAAACGATTCATCCCGTCGATGAAGTCCTGCCTGCCGGCCCGATGCTCGCGGTCGGCATCCAGCACGTCCTGGTGATGTACGCGGGCGCGATCGCCGTGCCGCTCATCATGGGCGCGGCGCTCAAGCTGCCGAAGGAACAGGTGGCGTTTCTCATCAGCTCCGATCTGTTCGCGTGCGGACTGGTCACGCTGGTGCAGTGCATCGGCGTGTGGAAGTTCGGCATTCGGCTGCCGGTCATCATGGGCGTGAGTTTCGCGCCGGTCGGGCCGATGGCCGCGATGGCCGCCTCGGGCGCGGGCATCACCACGATCTTCGGCGCGACGATTGCCGCGGGCGTGTTCGCCATTCTGATCGCGCCATTCTTCGGACGGCTGATGCGCTTCTTTCCGCCCATCGTCACGGGCACGATCATTCTGACCATCGGCATGACGCTGTTTCCGGTTGCGATCAACTGGGCGGGCGGCGGACGCGGCGCACCGAATTTCGGTGAACCGAGGAACATCGCGATTGCGTGCATCGTGCTGCTGGCGATCTTGCTCATCAACAAGTATCTGCGCGGCTTTCTCGCGAATATCTCGGTGCTGCTCGGCATGGCGCTGGGCTTTGTCATCACGCTGGTGCTGGGCATGGTGGATTTCTCGGGCATCGGGCGCGCGGACTATTTCGCGCCGGTGCATCCGTTCGCGTTCGGCATGCCGGTGTTCAATATCGCGGCGATTCTTTCGCTGTGCCTCGTGATGGTCGTCATCATGGTGGAATCGCTCGGCATGTTTCTGGCGCTCGGCGATCTCGCGGGACGTCCCGTCGACCGTGAAGCCGCCACGCGCGGACTGCGCACGGACGGGCTCGGCACGCTGATCGGCGGCATCTTCAATACGTTTCCGCATTCGTCGTTTTCGCAGAACATCGGGCTGGTGGGTATCACGGGCGTCAAGAGCCGCTGGGTGGTCGCGGTGTCGGGTGTCATCCTGATCTTGCTCGGGCTGTTGCCGAAGCTCTCCAACCTCATTGCGTCGATTCCGGTCGTGGTGCTGGGCGGTGCGGGCATCGCCATGTTCGGCATGGTCGCGGCGACCGGCGTGAAGATACTCAGCAAGGTCGATTACGAGAACAAGAACAACTTGCTCATCATCGCGATCAGTCTGGGCGTGGGCGTGATACCGCTCGTCGCGCCGACGTTCTTCGAGCACATGCCGAAGTGGGCCGGGCCGCTCACGCATAGCGGCATCACGCTGGCGGCGGCGTTTTCGATTCTGCTCAATGCGTTGTTCAATCGCGGTCGTTCGGGTGAGGAAGTGGAACGTGAGCTTGCGGCTGAAATGCCTTTGAGCTTAAGGCAAGGCGAAGCGGATGCCGTCACGCGCGAAGCCCCTTAATATGGGCGCATGAGCGAACTGGTTCTTATCGTTGTCGCGGCGCTGGCGCTGATCTATGCAATCGCGCTTGCCGCGCTTTATTGGCTGCAAGGGCGGCTCGTCTATCCGCTCGAACAGATTCAATCGCTCGTGAATCCGTCATTGGATGCGCAGACGGAACGCATCACCATTCGCACGCAGGACGGTCTCGATCTGATGGCGCGATACCGCGCGCCACGCGATGACGATGCGCCCACCGTCATCCTCTTTCACGGCAACGGCGAAGACATCATGCAGCGCGCGCATATCTCGCTGGACATGATCGAAGCGGGTTATGGCGTGCTGCTCGCGGAATATCGCGGATACGCGGGCAATCCGGGCAAGCCGACCGAAGCGGGTCTTTATGCCGATGCACGCGCCGCGCATGCCTTCATTGCCGATCATGCGCGATGCATCGTACTGCACGGTTATTCGCTAGGCTCGGGCGTGGCGACGCAACTCGCCATCGAAGCCCGCATCAATGCGCTCATTCTCGAAGCTCCGTTCACGAGCATCGTGGAAGTCGCGGCGAAACGCTTTCCGCTATTTCCGGTGAGAACGCTGGCGCGTGACCGTTACGACAATCTCTCGAAGATCGCCGCCGTCGATGCGCGCATCCTCATCTATGGCGGAACGAACGACGGCGTGATTCCACCCCTGCATTTCCAGCATCTTTTCGATGTCGCGAAAGGCGACAAGCATCTCGCGCTGATCGAAGACGCAGACCATCTCGACGCATGGACGATGGGCGGCCGCCATCACGTCATGTCCTTTCTCGCCGCGCTCCGCGAAAAAACGCCCGACCGTGCCTGAATAAAGCATCGCGGGTGGAATGCGACGTGCTGCATTCATCGTGGCTTGCCAATTAGCGGGTATCGCCGATTTGTCATCGTGCATGCACGCCGCTGTCATCTCGTGGTGCGCTAATCGTTCGCGTCACCCTTCTTTACTATCGCATTGAAACCCCTTCAAAAAAGGACTCGACATGTTCCAGTATCCGAACCAGCTCGCCTATCAGATGCCCACGCTCGCGCGCGCGAATCTTCAGGCCATGCTTAACATCAGTTCGCGCATGGCCAGCAGTTGGCAGGCGCTTGCCGAACTCAACGTGCAGACCATGAAAAAGATGGTCGAGGAAAGCAACGCGTTGCTATCCGCTGGCGATGAGTCGAGCGCGGGCGATGTGCTCGGCTGGCAATCCGTGATGCTCGCGCAGTTTCCGCAGAAGGCGGCATCGTATAGCCAGCATTTTCTGTCGATCATCACGTCCACGGAGGCGGATGTGATCGGCGAAGTGCGCAGTCAGTACGAGAACAACGGCATCAAGTTCAAGGACATCATGAACACCGCCGCAAACGATGTGCAGGAAGCCGCGCAATCGTCGGGTGCGCTCGTCACGGATCTCGCGGATACCACGAGCGAAGCCGCGCGCGAAACGACCGGCGTGGTGCTCGATGCGAGCGGCGAAGTAGCGAAGACCGCGCGCAATGCAACGAAGCGTCCCGCGTGATGTGTTGCTGCGTGGGCGCATGCAGCGCTCACGCAGATTTCTTTCGCGTGCGCGTGGTCTTGAGCGTGATCCAAGTCGGCGCGTGATCGCTTGCATGCGGCTCGCCGCGCACCCATGTGTCGACGCCCGCGTCCTTCAACTTCGGCGCGAGATCGGGACTCAGCAAAATATGATCGATGCGCAGGCCCGAATTCGTCTGCCAGTGCTGCCGAAAATAATCCCAGAACGTATAGATGCGCTCTTTCGGATGCTTCTTGCGCAATGAATCGGTCCAGCCTTGTTCGAGCAGCTTGGCGTACGCTGCGCGGCTTTCGGGCTGAAGCAACGCGTCCTTGAGCCATGAGCGTGTGTTGTAGATGTCGTCATCGGTCGGTATGACGTTGAAGTCGCCCGCGAGCACGACGGGATGACCGCTTTCGAGCAAACGTGCCGCGTGCGCGTTGAAGCGCTCGAACCATTCGAGCTTGTAGTCGAACTTCGGTCCCGGCTGCGGATTGCCGTTGGGTAGATAGAGACAGCCGATCAGCAAACCATTCACCGCCGCTTCGATATAGCGGCTGTGCGTATCTTTCTCGCCGCCGGGCAGGCCGCGACGGCTCAGCACCGGCTGCGTGTCCTTCGCGAGAATCGCCACGCCGTTCCACGACGCCTGACCTTGCCAGAGCG
Organism: Caballeronia sp. A2-2; assembly: GCF_057612605.2. Classification (NCBI taxonomy): domain Bacteria; kingdom Pseudomonadati; phylum Pseudomonadota; class Betaproteobacteria; order Burkholderiales; family Burkholderiaceae; genus Caballeronia; species Caballeronia sp. A2-2. The sequence continues at coordinate 1,190,069 of NZ_CM172588.1, forward strand.
CGCCATAACCGGCTTGTTCGATGGCATCGGCGGGAAACTGCGCATCCGTTGCCTTGAGTTCCTGCAAGCAGACGATATCCGGCGCTTCGCGTTCGAGCCATGTGAGCAAGGCATCGATCCGCGAACGAATCCCGTTGATGTTGAAGGTCGCGATCTTCACCGGTTTTTTCTCCGCTCTAAGTGAGGTCGATCGTACGCGCGACGCAGTTTGCGTGCCGTGGCGTTTTGAAAACCCCGAGCGCGATGCGCGATTTTCTGCGACAGTCATGCAGACGCTTAATTCACGCTCCTCTCCCTTTTTACATGCCCGCATCCGACGAAGGCTCCGTCCACTGGCAACGCAATCTCTACGTGTGCGTATTCGGCTCGTTCACCACCGTCGTAGCGATGACGTTGCTCCTGCCCTTCCTTCCGCTCTACGTGCAGGAACTCGGCGCGACATCGGTGAGCGCTGCCGTGCAATGGTCCGGCGTCGCATTCGGCGCGACGTTTCTTGCAGCGGGCCTCGTCGCGCCGCTGTGGGGCCGCATGGCGGACCGTTTCGGCCGCAAGCCCATATTGATTCGCGCGAGCCTCGGCATGGCGATCACCATGTCGTTGCTCGGCCTCGTGCAGACCGTCTGGCAGCTCGTCGCCATTCGCTTTCTTGCGGGACTCGTCGGCGGCTATGCGAGCGGCGCCATCGTGATGATCGCCACGCAGACGCCGAAGCATCGCACCGCGTGGGCGCTCGGCACGCACGCGGCGGGCATGATGGCGGGCAACCTCGTCGGACCGCTCGTCGGCGGCTTGCTGCCCGGTCTGATCGGCATTCGTTCGACGTTTTTTCTGGCGGGCGGGTTGATCTTCTGCTCGTTCATCATGACGACGCTGTTCGTCAAGGAGGAGCGACGCCCGCCGCATCACGCGCGACGAAAAAGCGGCGGCTGGAGTGATGTGCCTTCGCTCGCGCCTGTCATCGGCATGCTCGCCAGCGCGATGCTGCTCATGTTCGCGAATATGTCGATCGAGCCGATCATCACCGTGTATGTCTCGCAGCTCGTGCACGATCCGAAGCATGTGACGCTGGTGGCGGGCGTGGTGATGTCGGCGGCGGCGTTGGGCAGCGTGCTCGCGGCGCCGCGTGTGGGGCGGCTGGCGGATCGTGTCGGGCATCTGAAGGTGATCGTGGTATGTCTTGCGTTGTGCGGCGTGCTGTTGATTCCGCAGGCGTTCGTGACATCGGGGACGCAGTTGGTCGTGTTGCGGTTTTTGATGGGGCTGGCGTTGGGCGGGTTACTGCCTGCGATCACTAGCGTGGTGAGACACAACGTGCCGGATCATGCGGCGGGGTACATCCTTGGGTATGCGACTTCGGCGCAGTACATCGGGCAGGTTACCGGGCCGCTGGCGGGTGGGTTTATCGCGGCGCATGTGGGCATGAGATCGGTGTTTCTGATGACGAGTGTGTTGATGTTTGTGGGGGCGGGGTTTAATGGGTGGGTTTTGGCGGGGAGGCGGGAGGTTCAGTCGGAGCACTAACTAACGTAGGATCGATTGGCGGCGGCAGCGAAGAAAGTTTCCCCTTGGCCGGGGAGGTGGCTATTGAATAAGATGTAGTGTTTGTATTACTTGCGTTGCTGAGTTGATTCTGTTGTTCTGTCGTGCAAAAGGCTGCTCTTGTTTGGGCTTTTATTGCAGTAGCCGCCTCCCCGGCGGGGGGGTAACTTTCTTTGCTGCTGCAAAGAAAGTCACCAAAGAAAGCAGCTTTTTACCCCATGCACGCTGGCTGGAAAGTGTTGGTCTGGATTAACGATACAGTGGCCGCGTTAGGACGTCCCACGTTTCGTTAAGCGCGTGGGCAACCTCGCGATTTCGCGATCGAATCCTTTGGTCTTAGTGGTCCGCATTCATTCCTTCGGCCATGCGCTTCGCGCGCCGAGAGCTTTAGAACGGAATCCCGCAGCGTATCAGCGCCCAGCCACAGCACGCCTCACCGCTGTGTCGTTATTTGGCCCTACCTTGGTTAGCGCTTCTGGGCAAAGCGTGCACACAAACGCAAGTTATCTGTTAGTCGGAGCACTAACCAAGGTAGGACCGAATAGCAATCTTGCGGGGAAGCGTGATGTGGCTGGGCGCTAATAGGCTGCGGGATTCCGTTCTTACGTTCTCGGCGCGCGCAGCGCATGGCCGAAGGAATGAATGCGGACCACAGAACTAAGAAGATTCAAGCGCGCAATCGCCAGGTTGCCTAAGCGACTTGTTATGCGTGAAAAGTCCTATTGCGGCCACTGCGTCGTTAATCCAGACCAACCCTCTCCAGCCATCGTGCATGGGGTAAAAAGCTGCTTTCTTTGGTGACTTTCTTTGCAGCAGCAAAGAAAGTTACCCCCCCGCCGGGGAGGCGGCTACTGCAATAAAAGCACAAACAAGCGAAGCCCATTGCACGCACGAAACAACAACAAGAGAGCACCACATAAACCACATCACGCAAGCCACGCCCCCATGCAATAATCCCCCAAAATGCGCCCCCACTGTGCGCCAAACAGCACAATGCCCACCCCCGACCTCTCCGACCTCCACGCCTTCCTCGCCGTGGCCCATTCCCGCGGCTTCCGGCAAGCCGCCTATCTCCGCAGCGTATCCGCCTCATCTCTAAGCGATGCAATCCGCCGCTTGGAAACCCAGTTAGGCGTCCGCCTTCTAAACCGCACAACGCGCAGCGTGACACCAACCGAAGCAGGCCAACGCCTGATCGACCGCCTAACCCCGGCATTCACGGAAATCGCAAGCGCGCTCGACGCCGTCAACACCTTCCGCGACAGCCCCACCGGCACATTGAAGCTAAACGTCCCCGGCATAGCATCACGCGAAATCCTGCCCTCCATCGTGCCGCGCTTTCTGAAGGCGCATCCCGGCATCCAGCTAGAACTCACCACGACAGACCGCTTCATCGATGTCCTCGCCGCTGGTTTCGACGCAGGCATCCGCTACGACGAACGCATCGAGCGCGACATGATCGCGCTGCCCATCGGTCCGCGCACGCAGCGCTTCGTCGCGGCAGCGGCACCAGCGTATCTGCAAGCGCATGGCGAGCCGAAACATCCGCGCGAACTGGTGGATCACGCGTGCATCGCGCATCGGTTCGAGAGTGGCGTGCTGGCGTCGTGGGAATTCACGCGCGCGGGCAAGATCGTGCGGATCGCGCCGCGCGGGCCGCTGGTGTCGTCGTCGATCGAAGTAAGCCGGAGCGTCGCGCTCGCGGGACTCGGCATCACCTATACGTTCGAGGAGTTTTTGCGCGACGAGATCGCGCAAGGCACACTCGTGCCCGTGCTCAAAGCGTGGTGGCAGAGTTTCCCCGGACCATCGCTCTACTATCCGAGCCGCGCGCACATGCCGGGACCGCTGCGCGCGTTCGTCGATTTCATCCGCGCGGAAAACAGCAAAAGCTAGAACGGCGCATCGCCTTCGATGGTCGTGCGATACAGCTTGCGGCGTTCGTCATCGGGCGTACCGGCGGCGAGATGCATCACCGAGCGGTTGTCCCAGAACACCATGTCATGCGCACGCCATATGTGGCGATAGACGAACGCATCCTGCACGCTGTGCGCAAAAAGTTCGTCGAGCAAGGCGCGGCTTTCATCGTCGGACAAACCGATCACGCGCGTCGTGAAATGCTCGCTCACGAACAGCGCGCGCCGCCCCGTTTCCGGATGCGTGCGCACGACCGGATGCCGCACCGGTTTCACCTCCGCGACCTGCTCGGCCGTGAGATTCGGACGCCACGGACTGCGCTGTTGCAGCTCGGCGTAGCGCGCGAGATAGGTATGCTCGGCCACGCGTTCCTGCACCGCCTGCCGCAAATGCTCGGGCAAGTTGTCCCACGCCAGATGCTGATTGGCGAACAACGTATCGCCACCGACGCGCGGCAGTTCCTGCGCATGCAAAAACGAGCCGAGACTCGGCTTGTCCTTGTACGACAAATCGGAGTGCCAGAAATGACCGGCATCGCCGAGACCGATCGGCTGACCGTTTTCCTTGATGTTCGACACGATCAGCACTTCCGGCTGATCCGGCAACGCGAACTGCTTGAGCACATGCCGTTGCAACGGCCCGAAGCGCGCACTGAACGCTACTTGCTGCGCGGGCGTAATACGCTGATCGCGAAAAACCAGCACATGATGATCCAGGTGCGCCCGATGGATGCGCGCGAAATCATCGGCGGAAACGGGTTTGGACAGATCGAGGCCGATCACTTCCGCGCCGAGCGGTGCGTCGAACGCGCGAATGTCGAAAGACTGGCCGCTGGATTTAACGGCTTCTGCTACGGGAGAAAGACTCGTCACGATGACATCGAAAAGCGGCAAGGGGACAATAAATCTACTCTCGCGCGCGCGATGAGGCAACGAAGCATCCGTCATTTGGTTAGAAGCGTGAAGCGCTATGACGCCCGCACTTCGTCCGGGCTGTCGAATGGCAATTCCACTTGCACCGCTTCCGCAAAGCGCTCGCCTTTCAACGACAACGCGCTGATCCGCACGCCCAGCAGCCTGAGCCGCCGGTCCAACGTGATGCGCTTCACGCATTCCGTCGCCGCGCGTCGAATCTCGATGGCGTCGTCCGTCGCTTCCGGCAAGGTCAGATCGCGCGTGACGGTACGAAAGTCGTCGAAACGCAGCTTGATGCCCACCGTGCGCCCGACATAACCCTTGCGCTGCAAATCGTCCGCCACACGCTTGCACAGGTCCGTGAACTTCTCGGACAAGGTGGCGCGATCCTGCTTCGGATGCAGATCGCGCGAAAAAGTGGTTTCGCGGCTCATCGACTTGGGCGTGGACGCGACGACCACCGGCCGCTCGTCCTCGCCCTGCGCGATGCGCGCAAGCCACGCCGCATACGTGCGCCCGAAATGCGTCTGCAAAAAACCCAGGTCCGCCGCCGCGATATCCCCGACAGTCTGAATGCCGAGCGCCGCTAATTTCTCGCTCGCCTTCGGCCCGATGCCATTCACCTTGCGCGCCGCCAGCGGCCAGATACGCGTGGGCAAGTCGTCCATGGTGAGCAGCGTGAGGCCGTCCGGCTTGTCCAGTTCCGAGCCGATTTTCGCGAGCAGCTTATTCGGCGCGATGCACACGGAACACGTCAATCCGGTGGCATCGTGAACGGCGTCCTTCATGCGCTGACCGATCTCGGCGGGCGTGCCAGGAAGCTCGGTCACATCGATATAAATTTCATCGATGCCGCGATTTTCGATCTGCGAAGTAAAGGCCGCGACCGCCGTCTTGAACAGCCGCGAATAATGCCGGTACGACTCGAAATCGGTCGGCAGCAGAATGGCGTCGGGCGCGAGTTGCGCGGCTTTCATCATGCCCATGGCGGAGAACACGCCGAACTTGCGCGCCTCGTACGTGGACGTGGTGACCACGCCGCGCCCTGCGTAATCGCGCAGTTTTCTGAAGCGGCGCGTGCCATCGGCCAGTACTTCCGGCGTGGCATCGCGCCCGCCGCCGACCACCACCGGCTGTCCGCGTAGTTCGGGATAGCGCAGCAGTTCGACGGAGGCGAAGAACGCGTCCATGTCGAGATGCGCGATACGGCGCGGCAACGAAGTGTCAGGCGTGCTCATGTTCGAAGCACGCCGAGCGCGAAGATAGAGAGATTGAAACGGGAGTCATCGCCAACGAGCGCGCGGCCATTTCAGCCATCTGATCGAAAATGACTTACTGTACATCCATACAGTGGTTTGCGCCAGTGCGTCGCATCACTCCGGCAGGCGCTTTTCCTGAAGCGCGCGACGGCAGTCGTCGAACACTTGCCGCACCACGTCGGATTGATAGTTGAGGTCTTCGCTGTCGAGCAGTTCTTCCACTGCGTCGCGCGCCCAGTCGGATTCGAGCAGCGTGCAATGGCGCGATGCCAGATCCCGCGCAATGGCCGCGAGCTTCGCGACCGTGAGCCAATCAGCCAGCCGTTGATGCCTGTCCAGCCACTTGTGCGCGGCCTGCACATGAAACGCCGCCGCCGGCCAGTCGCCATTGAGATAAAACGCGCCGAGACTGCCGCAAGTCAGCCAGCACAAAAGTTCTGCACGATCACGGGCACTGAGAGTACGAGGCACTTCGTTCATGGCGGCTCGGCGAGAGAGAGTGCGGCGTTCCGTATGAAATCCGTATGAAACAAGATAGCACGGGATGGTGCGCCGCGACACTGCTCGAAAACGTTTATCGAGTGCGCTGCCGAACGCTTTGTCGTGCAGAAGATCACGCTCTCATTCCAGCCTAATTCGATGCTCCTAATCTTCGTGTGTCGGCAAACCCGCCGCTTCAATAAACCAGGATTCGAAGGAGCTCATCATGTTCGCATTCATCGCTCATAAGCTCGGCAATTTGTTCGCGCAAGACAAGGCGCATCAACACGATGCGTATCTCGCGTCATCCACGGATCTGGCGGAACTCGAACGCCGCATGCGCAGCATCGATCAGGAAGAACACGCCTACAGCATGCGTTTTTGCGGCGCGATCACGACCGACCGCTCCACCGCCGTGTCCAACTTCTGAGTGATGCGCTACTTCGCTTCCTCGCGCCCGGCTTGCCCGAGCATCACGGTCCAGCCGAGTCCGCGCACATTGCGTATCACGCTCGCGCCGAATTTCTTGCGCACCGAATGGATGATGACATCGACCGCGTTGCTCTCCACTTCCTTGCCCCAGCCGTACAGGCGGTCTTCCAGTTGATCGCGCGAAAAGATGGTGCCGGGACGCTCCATCAACGCATGCATCAGGGCGAATTCCTTGGCGGACAGGACGCCCGAAATCTCGCCGCAGGTGAGCGTGCGCTGATCGAGGTTGAGGTTCACGGAGTCGTCGCCGAGACGCGAGACGGCATAGCCCGCCTTGCGGCGCAGCACGGCGCGAATGCGCGCGAGCAGTTCGGGCATGTCGAAGGGCTTGAGGAGATAGTCGTCCGCGCCGAGATCGAGACCCTGCACGCGCGTATCGAGGTCGTCGCGTGCCGTGAGAATGAGCACCGGCGTGCCGTTGCCCGCCGTGCGCGCCTGCCGCAACAGTTCGATGCCGGTCATCCCCGGCAGGCCGAGATCGAGCAGGACTACCGTGTATTCCGCCGCGTCGATGGCTTCGCGCCCCGCCGTGCCGTCGCGCACCCAATCGACCGCGTAGTCCGCGTCCTTGAGCGCGCGCATCAGGCTGGTGCCAATCTGCACGTCGTCTTCGATCAAAAGAATCCGCATGTTTCCTCTCCCGGCCAAGCAAGATAAACGCACGACCGGTCAATACTTTTCGTCAGGCTATACGGTCGTGGTCCGAAGCGCCGCGCGACATGGCGAGAGCCATTGTAGTCGGCGCGAATCGGCGCGGAAATCCCTTGTTTCAGGCGGTCGCGGCGTGCGGCGCGGATTCCGGGACGACCGCGCCCTCTTCGACCGGAAAGCCGATTCCCGCGACGATGCCCGTGCGCCCGTCATCGCGATTGCGGATGAACACGTCGCCGCCGTAGCGCGCGGCAATCGCCTTCACGATGGACAGGCCCAGCCCGCTGCCTTCGATATCGGGATTCGCGCGAAAGAAGCGGTCGAACACGCGCGGCAGCGATTCTTCCGCAATGCCCGGCCCCGTATCGACCACTTCGATCCACACCCGCTCGCCATCACGACGCATGCGCAAATCGATGGTGCCGCCGTCCGGCGTATAGCGCACCGCGTTGGACACGAGGTTCTTCACCGCCATGCCGATATCGGTTTCGATGGCCCGCACATGCGCCTGCACCATCTCTTCCGCGCCGATATCCATGCCGCGCGACAAGGCAATCGGCAAGACATCGGCGACCGCGCCCGTCACAACGTCGGCGAGATCGACGCGTGTGAGCGGCGTCGCGCCGACCGGGGCATCCGCGCGCGCCAGCCGTAGCAACGAAGTGATGAGCTTGCTGCCCCGCGCGATGCCGCGTCGCAACTCCTGAAAACGTTCCTGATTGCTCGCGACGATATGCGGCGCGAGATTGTCCGCCTGTAGCTGCAACGCGGTCAGCGGCGTGCGAAGTTCGTGCGCCGCATCCGCGATGAACTTGCGCTCGCTCTCGATGGACTTCGCCAGCCGCTCGATCATCGTGTTGATCGACACGATGAACGGCGAGATTTCCTCGGGCACGCCGGTCACGCGCAAGGGCTGCAAATGCGCGGCATCGATGTCCCGCACCTGCGCGCCCAGTTCGTTGAGCCGGCGCAGCGAGCGCTGCACGACCAGCGCCACCGCGAACCACATGAGCGGCAGCAGCACCGCGATGGGCCATAGCGTCATGGCCGCGTTCTCGCGCGTGAGCGTGCTGCGCACGGCGGAGCGCTGCGCCACCTGAATGGTCATGGTCGGGTCTTGCCGCGTGAAGATGCGCCATTCCTCGCCGTTGACATCGACGTGGGAAAACCCCGGTTTGGCATCGCGCGGAAAATGCAGCGAAGGGTCCGTGCTGCGGAACGGCGCGGCTTCGTCGGGCTTCCACACGACCAGCACGACATCGCGATCATCCTGCGAGCCGCGCGCCGGATTCTGCGGAATGCCCTCGGCGAAGCCTTCGCGCATGCGCGTGGCGACCTGTTCCAATCGCAAGTCGAGCAACGCGTTCATGCCCGCTTTCGACAGTTGATAGGAACTCACGCCCTGCACCACGCCGATCACGCTGACGAGCAGACCGAGCGCCACGACGAGTTGATTTCTCAGCGATTTGATCATGCGAGTCCGCAACGTCGAAAGAGAAAACGAAGAAGGGAGCGGGCGGGATGCTCGCTCGATTCTACTTCGCGATGCGGGGTTCGAGGTGCACATATGACGGACGATGAAAGCCGTTTGAAATAACGAAGGATGGCGAAAAAAAAGCGCCGGTCCGGGTCCTGAACCGGCGCCCAAGGCTGTGGAGAATCGGGCTGTTGATGCGCCCTTGATCAAGCCTAGGCCCGAAGAGTTAGGTTTGAATGAGGAGGCAAGCAGCCTTTCGGGCATCGGGCTACCATTGCATGCGACGCAGCATTGAACCGCGCGCACTCGCATGAGACGCGCGGTTTCATCGCTTTCTTCCTTGCAAAAGCCGCCATTTGCCTTCGTTTCCAAGCCGCATGCCTAACCAAAAGCAAACCGTCCGTCCCTTGGTGATCGCCGCCGTCATGGCCTCCATGGCGATGGTCGCGATCGAAGCCACCATCGTGTCCACCGCCATGCCGCAAATCGCGACGCAGCTTGGCGGCCTCAATCTCTATAGTTGGGTTTTCTCGTCGTTCCTGCTGACGCAGACCGCGCTGACGGTCGTGTTCGGCAAGCTCGCGGATCTCTACGGCCGCAAGCCCGCGATGATGGCGGGCATCGCGATCTTCCTGATCGGCTCGATATTGGCCGGATTCGCCACGTCCATGCCCGCGATGATCGTGTATCGGCTGATGCAAGGCGTCGGCGCGGGCGCGATCCTGCCGGTCGCGCTGACGGTCGTCGGCGATCTCTACCCCGCGCGCGAACGCGGCAAGGTACAGGGCTATCTCGCGAGCGTGTGGGCCGTTTGCGCCGTGCTCGGGCCGATGGTGGGCGCGTTCCTCATCCGCCACTTCTCGTGGTCGTGGATTTTCTGGATCAACATTCCCATCGGCATTCTGGCCGCGGCGTTGTTCACGCTGTTCCTGCACGAGGAAAAGCGCCATCAGCGGCCGTCGATCGACTTCGCGGGCGCGTGTCTGTTCACCACGGCGGTGGCCGCGCTGATGATGGCCCTCACCGATGCGGGCAGCGAGAACCACTCGCGCGTGGGCATCGAAATCGCGGTGCTGGTGGTGGCGAGCGTGCTGTTCGTGCTGCAGGAACGCCGCGCCGCCGACCCGATGATTTCGTTCGGGCTGTGGTCGCATCGTCCGATTGCATCGAGCAATGTGGCCACGCTGCTCGGCGGCATGGCGATGATGGGCCTCACCACCTTCCTGCCGATGTACGTGCAGGGCGTGATGCATCGCTCACCGGTGCAGGCCGGCCTCACGCTGACCATGATGATGATCGGCTGGCCGAGCGGCGCGACCTTTACTTCGAAGACTTTCGCGCGCATCGGCCTGAGGAAGCTGCTGGTGATCGGGCCGGTGTTCATTCCGCTCGGCGCGTTGCCGTTCGTGTTGCTGACGCCGGAATCCAGCCCGGTGTGGGCGGGTATCGGCTCGGCGGTGCTGGGCTTCGGCATGGGCATCATGAGCGTGTCATGCCTGATCCTCTTGCAAGAGATCGTCAAGCCGCAGGAACGCGGCAGCGCGACCGCATCGAACCTGTTCTCGCGCAATTTGGGCAACACGCTCGGCGCGGCGGTATTCGGCGCGGTGCAAAACTACGGCCTCATGCACGTCGAAGGCGGTCCGCCCGTGAGCGCGGACCAACTCAAGCAATTGCTCAATGCCGTGCCCGGCAGCTTCGCGGGCAACGCGGAAGTGCGTTTCGCGCTGCATCACGCGTTGCACATGACCTTCCTGGCGATGTTCGTGATCGCGCTGGGTGCGGTCGTCGCGATGCTGTTCATGCCCGCCATCGACATCGGGCGTGCGAAGGAAACCGTCGAAAAGGTCGATGCCGAAGACGCGCCGAGCGCGGTCAATCAGATGATGCATTGACGCGCGGCGCGTGCGTTGTCAGTCCTGTGCCTGCAATAACGGGCTGGGCTGCTTGTCGCGGGTGATGGCCGCGTCGTTCGCCTGCGGTGTCGATGCGGAGTCCGCCACATCGGTCTGCATCGCGACGGGCGGGCGTGCCTCGGCGTCGTAATAGCGCGGCGGGCCGTAGCCTTCGGCGAGCGCGAGACAAACGAGCGCGAGCACTACAGTAAAAACGATACCGCTGATTTTGCCGATCATGATGATGCTCCAGAGGGTTTGAGGAAGTCACTTCTCTGGTTCGTTGCACTGCCTGCCACGGCAATCCACCTTCCGAAATGTGCACGCAGTCTACGTGCGCATCGCCGCGTTGAAATCCCCGCTTGCGCGTGCCCCCGAAAAGGAGGGAGGCACACAGTTCGTTTTCCGAATCTTCTTCACCGCAGCGCGTGTTTCGAAATGCAAAACAACAGCGAAAACACATGACGTCCACCGCTTCCCGAGCGGCGTTACACTAGCGAATGCGCGCATAAGCGCGAGCCGCGTGATCCGCCACGGCGATCCACGCAACGTAAATTACATCGAGAGCCCCCATGAAATCGCCGCAAGTCGAAACCGCGCCGGCATCTTCAGGCGCGCGCACCATCCCGGCGAACGAACAACCCGCCATGCACGACGCGCGTTATCACGCGCTGGTCGATGCCATCGAAGACTGCGCGATCTTCATGCTCGATCTGAACGGCTGCATCGTCAGTTGGAACACGGGTGCGCGCAAAATCAAAGGTTATGAGGCGCACGAGATCGTCGGGCAGCATCTTTCGCGCTTTTACCCGGCGGAAAGCGTCGCGCGTGGCTGGCCTGAATACGAACTCAAGCAGGCCTACGCCACGGGCCGTTTCGAGGACGAAGGTTGGCGCGTGCGCAAAGACGGCACGCTGTTCTGGGCGAATGTTGTCATCACCGCGGCGCGCGACGAGCATGGCGAAATCATCGGGTATGCGAAATATACGCGCGACCTCACGGCCAAGCGCGCCGAAGAAGAAAAACTGAGGCTCTCAGAAGAACGTTTTCGTTTGATGATCGAAAACGTCAGCGATTACGCCATCTTCATGCTGGACCCGGACGGCCATGTCGCAAGCTGGAACACGGGCGCGACGCGCATCAAGGGTTATCTGCCCGCCGAGATTCTCGGCAAGCATTTCTCGGCGTTCTACTGTCCCGAAGACCTCGCCGCCGATGTCCCCGCCATCGAACTGGCCACGGCTATTCGCATGGGACGCGTGGAGAACGAAGGCTGGCGCGTGCGAAAGGACGGCTCGCTGTTCTGGGCCAATGTCGTCATCACCGCGATCTATGACGAACATCGCACGTTGCGCGGCTTCGCCAAGGTCACGCGCGACATGAGCGAGCGCAAGCGGCTCGAACAACTCGAAGTGTCATCGCGCCGCATCAGCGAATTTCTGGCGACGCTCGCACATGAACTGCGCAATCCACTCGCGCCGGTGCGCAATGCGGTTGGCGTCATGCGCATGGAAGAGGACATCGCGCCGCGCGTGGCTGCGTGCCGCGACATCATCGACCGGCAGACGCAACATCTCGGGCGGCTCGTCGACGATCTGCTGGACATGGGGCGCATCACCACCGGCAAGATCGAACTGCGCATGGCGCGGGCGGACGTGAGCGATATCGTCGCTCGTAGTATCGAACTCGTGAAGCCGTTTCTCGACGAACGCGCGCAAACGGTCGCGGTACGTTTGCCTGAAGAACCGCTGCACGTCATGGGCGATGCCACGCGTCTCGTGCAGGTCGTGCAGAATCTGCTGAACAACGCATCGAAGTTCTCGCCGCGCGGCTGCGCCATCACGATCGAAGCGATACGCGAGCACAATTCGCTACTGCTGAAGGTGGTCGATACGGGGCGCGGCATCTCGCAGAAAGGGCTCACGTCCATATTCGATCTGTTCGTGCAGGAGGATCAATATCTGAATCCGGGTGAAGCGGGACTCGGTATCGGACTCACGTTATGCCGGTCTATCGTGGAGATGCACGGCGGGTCGATCGCGGCGGCAAGCGAGGGGCCAAGCCGGGGCAGCACGTTCACCGTGCGCCTGCCTTATGCAAGCGAAGACACATTGCCCTCGTCCGGCGCGTGGCAGCGCAATCAGCCGTTGAACGGCGTGGAAAATGGCTTGCGCGTGATCGTCATCGACGATAACCGGGATTCGGCGGACAGCCTCGCCATGCTCTTGCAACTCAAGGGCCATGAAGTTCGGATTGCGTATCATGGCAGGGAAGGCATCGAAATCATCCGGCATTTTCCGCCGGATTTGCTCCTGCTCGATCTCGCGCTGCCCGACATGGACGGTTACGCGGTGCTGCGGACCTTGCGCTCGCAACGTCTGATCGGCCACGCGTATGTCGCGACGATGACCGGCTTCGGCCACGACAGCGACAAGGTACGCTCCTCGCAGGCCGGTTTCGATGCGCATCTCGTCAAGCCGGTGGATTTCGACGAACTGGACCGCGTGATCGAGGAAGCGACGAAACGCATCAAGCGGCCATGATGTTCATGGCGAGCGCACGATCCGCAACGGAAAGATGAAGCGCGCGGCCACCAGACCGAGCGCGCCGCCGAGCAAGGTTTCCCACGCGCGCGCCGCAAGTAACGGCACGGAATGGATGCCGCTTGCCGCCATCGTCACGATGAGCGCGAACGCGAATGCACCGCATGCGATGTCGTAACGCTCGGGCAAGGCCATGGCGTAGACGATCATCGCGAACGCAGCGAGCGTCCATACGATCAGCGGCAAATGTTCTGCGAGCGGCAGACACAAGATGCCGATGGGCACGCCCACCAACGTGCCGTAGATGCGCCGCCGCACGCGTTCTGCCGTGCCGACGGCGGACGTCGCCGTGACATAGACGCAAGCCGTGATGGCCCATCCCGATTCGGCAAGTCCGACCACGGCATTCAGCGCGATGACGACGAGCGCGCCGGTCGCGGCCTGCAAACCCATTGCGAAGGCGGGCGATACCGCGTTGCGTCCATACGCCGGTTCGGAAGCCAGCGCGGGCAACACGACCGGATGCTCGGCCGGACCACTCAGCACGCGCGGCACCACCGCCGCGACGATGGCGATCATCGCGGCCAGCAAGATCGCCCACGTATCGCCGGGCAAAAGGTTCACCGCATACGCGACGAGTTGTCCGACATAGAACTGCGAACCGGCGCCCGCGCCCGTTATTCCATAGCGTTTGAGATAGCCCACGAGAAACGCGCCGCTCACGAGAATCAGTTCGACGCCACCGCGCCCGAGCGCATGCAACGACGGCGAAAGCCACGCGAGACTCAGCGAACCCGCCGCCGCCGCGAGACACAGAACGACGAGATCGCGGCTCGATTCGGCGCGCGTGGCGCGAGCTTCCGACACGCTCGCCCACAACGCATACGCCGCCGCGAGCACGCCGACCGACACGCTTGCCGGAACTTCGCGAGTGACATCGCGCAGCGCACCGAGCGATGCCGCCAGTCCGTACGCCGTCACAAGCCGCAGCCCCTTGATGCGCCGATGCGTGCCGGGATCGACCCGGTCGAGCCACGCGAACAGCCTGCTCATGACGTGGTCCTTCGCGCTGCCTGCCCGATGTTCGTCGCTCATGGCGCTCACCCTCGCTTGATCGAAGCGCGGCGCGCGCCGGGAATCGAAAACGCCGGACTGATCGATGGCCGCGCCCTGCCACGCATTTTATGCGCTCATGCGCGCGACATGCTCAATGCTTGCCGCGCATCGCGGCCACCACGGGCGGCGCGGACGCGGCTTCCACGATGCAATCCGCGAGCCGCGCCGCCGCATCCTGACGGCCACGGCGCGCACGTTCGACAAGACCGATTTCGCGATGGAACGTGTCATCGCCGAGACTCAGTGCGACGACGTTACGCGGCCATGCGCCGATGCCATCGGACATCGGCAACAATGCGACGCCCAGGCCACGCGCGACCAGTTGCGCGATGCCCTGAAGCTCGTCCACCTCGATCGAATCCCGCACGGCGATACGCTGTTTGCGCAAGAACGCATCGACCTGACGGCCGCCGAACGAGCGCCGGTCGTAGCGAATGAACGGCTCGGATTCGATCAGCGCGCGCCAGTTCGCGCGCTTTTTCGCGGCAGGCGCGAGCAGCACGAACGGCTCGGCAATGAGCGTGCGCCATTGCAATTCCGAGGGCATTGCAAACGGCGGACGAATGATGACGGCCATGTCCATTTCGCCCGCATCGACCTGAGCGAGCAGATTGAGCGACACGCCCGGCACGAGCCGGATGCGCCACGCGGGCAAGGTGCGCCGGAACGCGCCGATGGCGTCCGGCAAGAGCGCTGCATGCGCCGAGACGATCGCGCCCACCGCGAGCGTGCCGCCGCGTCCGTCCTCGCCTTCCGGTTCCGACAGACGCGCGTAGAGCGCGATGAGTTCATCGGCGAGTTCGAGCGTCTTGCGGCCCGCCTTGTTGAGCGTGGCCGAGCGGCCCGTGCGATCGAACAGCGCGAAGCCGAGATGTGCTTCGAGCCGCTGCATCTGCGCGCTGACCGCCGATTGCGTGAGACCGATATGCGCGCCCGCGCCCGCAAACGTGCCGTGCCGCGCTACCGCAACGAAAGTCTGAAGTTCTCGCAGCATCTCGATTCATCGAAAATAGTGGGGCTGAGAACCGCAATATATCGTTTTTCAGCATTATTATTTGTGAATACACTTTCGCATCGATTTTCATCAAAGGACAAGGACACATCATGAGCACGACCATTCCGCCGTTCCATCTTGCTTTCCCCGTGCATAGCCTTGCGGCCGCACGCGAGTTTTATGGCGATTTGCTTGGCTGCCCTGAGGGACGCAGTTCGGAAGATTGGGTGGATTTCAATTTCTACGGGCATCAGATCGTGGCGCATTTGTCGCCGGATGAATGCGGCCATCGCGCGACCAGCGCTGTGGATGGCGATGCCGTGCCGGTACGCCATTTCGGCGCGGTGCTGTCGGTGCCGCAGTGGGAAGCGCTGGCGGAGAAATTGAAGGCGGCGGGGACGAGCTTCATTATCGAGCCGCATGTTCGCTTCAAGGGCGAAGTCGGCGAACAGGCGACGATGTTCTTCCTCGATCCGTCTGACAATGCGGTGGAGATCAAGGCATTCGCGAACATGGATTCGCTGTTCGCCAAATGACGTTGATGCCAGATGCGTGACAGTTCAGCGTCATGCTTATCGTTGGCACTCGAATGAAAAACGGGACGCTTTTTAACGTCCCGTTTTCGTTTCTACATGTGTGCGTTCGATCAGTTGCCCGAGCCGCTCGCGCTGACCGGCGCGCCGGGGCCGCTCGGCGTCGCCGTGCCGCCCGGCTTGCCGGTGTCGCCTGCTGACTGGCCACCGGTCTTGGTGCTGTGCATCTTTTTCGAATGCTTGTGCATGCCCGGGCCCTTGGTGGTGGTCTGCGCGTTGTCGCCTGCTTGCAGACCCGTGGTGGAACTGGGTGGATTGTCCTGCGCGAAAGCGGATGCACACACCAGCGCAAATGCGCCAGCGGCGCACGAGATAGCGATACGTTTCATGTCAACACACTCCTGATGACGGTTTGCCAATGCGATGAATTGCAGCTTGTTCTGCCTGCTGGCCGCTGTGTTGTTTCGTGCAGCGGACGGTCGCATGAATGTGTCAGCAGGAGTTATGCCACGGTCTGACGATTGGCAAACGGCGGCATCGTCAAAGCATTAAAACTGCGCGGTCATTTGAAACCCTACTGTCACGCGCGACGTTTCGAATGAGGCGGGTTTATAGACGGGCGTCCCTGCGAAAATGTCGTAACTGAGTCCCTTCGATGGCAGGCCGCCGCGCAAGCCGATCACCGCGCCAACCAATTGCGTGCCCGCCAGAAACGCGGTGTTCGGTCCGAATACGCGGCCGTAGTCCAGACCCATGTAGAGCGATTGCCCCGTCTGCGCGATCGGTGCCTGCAACTCGTTGCGCCAGTAGAAACCGCGCTCGGCGGCGAGCATCTGTTCGCCGTCGAAACCGCGCACCGTGTAGCGGCTGCCGATGGTGACATCGTCGATATAGTAAAGATGATCGGCGCTGTATTGACCGTGCAGCGTGGTGACGTAGCGAAGGTTTTGCTGCGCGATCTCGAACGGCACCGAGAGGTTCAGATCGGCCACGGCCATGCGGAACCGGTAGGTCGGGTCGAGCGGCTTGGTGGCATCGGTCGGCGCGATGTTCGGATCGGGCGCAAGACGCGGGTCCGGCTTCGCACCAAACGCGCCAATGCCTTGCCGATACGCGAGCGAGCCATCCAATTGCGCGCGCCCGAAGAAATGGCGGTCCGTCAGACCTGCTTCGATGAACGTATTATTTCGCTGCTGAAGCTCGATCTCGGTATCGTCGATGAAACTCGCGCCAAAGCGACGCGACACCTGCACGTAGCCGCCGAGCACATCGCTTTGACTGCGGCGCAGGACACGTTGCAGCTTGAGACCGGCCGTCTGCGAATTGCCGCTCGACACGAAGCTCTGGTTCGCGCCCGCAATTTGTTGGTAGTACGTATTCGTATTGCCGAAGATGCTCGCGGTCCAATAGCCGTAGGGAATCGAATACGAGCCGTTGAAGCCGTGCGAACCGCGTTGTTTGTCATCGACATACAAGTCCTGATTCGCTCCGGCGCTGAGGATGTCATTCAGGCCGAAGAGATTGTCGATGCCCAGACTCACATTGCCCTGCAATTTGCCCGTTGCACGGCTACCCGAATTGTCGATCGATGCGGCCACGCTCCACGGCTTCACGCGCTTCACGCTGATGACCACATCGCTTTCGCCGGGCGTGCGGGTCGGCTCGATCTTCATGTCGACGTCCTGACTCGCGACGCGCTTCATCTGTTCGAGACCTTGTTCGAGTTCGCGCAGGTTGAGGACATCGCCGGGGCGCGCCGGAAAAGCGCTTTTCCATGAGCCTGTGGTGGCGGCATCCGCGAAACGCAAGTCGTGAATCACGCCGGGCACGAGCGAGAGTTCGAGCGTTCCGTTGGAGAGATTTTGCTCGGGCAGCAGCACGCGCGTCGTGATGAGGCCGCGGCTCAGGATCACTTGCTGCAAGCCTTTGGTGAGCACGTTCAGCCCTTCCTTGCCGATGCATTGGCCTTCGTAATGGCCGAGCCATTCGCGCGCAAAGGCGAACCGGTCGAGCGGCAACGCCGATGCGCCTTGCTTGCGTGGAACATCCGGCAAGTTGTCGGGGACGTTCAGCGCGAATGTATCGATGCGGAAACAGGTTTGTTCGATGGGCAGGACTGGGAAGCCATGTTCCTGCGGGACTTCGGAAAGAACCGTCGAGGCATTGACGGCGGCCTGACGTTGCGATTCCGTGCGTTGTTGCTGAACCTGCTGGCTTTGCAGTGCGTTGGCGCGGGCGGCGGCGGCTTCATCGGCGGATGTCGGGGTGCGCTCTTGTGCTTGGGCTTGCAATTGAGCGAGCGCGGCCAGTGCTGCCAGCGAGAGGGCGAGCAGACGCTTTGTGTACTTCATGATGCTTTGTGGGTTTGTGTGCGCAAGGCGCGCGGGCGTTTATACGGCCTTGCTGCGCGATCGGCCTGAGATCAACCGGTTGGGTCCGAGCGCGGATTTGTTAATCCACGTGGGATTTCGCGCACGGTAGAGAGGGTGGCATTTTCGCTTTTCGGGCGGGGAAATGAGGGGGTGGGACAAAAAATGGCAGAAGGGGGGGTGCCCCGATGCGTTCACCACATCGTTCGTCGCGGTGATCATCGTGGTGCCGTTCGTACCGCTGCTGCCGATGGCGCCGCCCCGGTTCAGAATGTCCGTACCCGTGATCACCGTCTGCGTGCCGCCCTTGATCACCGCGCTGTTCGTCACGCTGCCGGTGGCGTGAATCTCCACATCGTCCGCCGCGATCAATGCGCCACTCGGCTGAAGATCGTTCGCGTTCGCATGCGCCAGATACACCACGGGCGCGAGCACGTGCTGCGCGCTGCCATCGGGCAAGGTCACCACCTGATCCACCAGCCACACGATGTCGCTCGTCAGCGCGTCCATCTGCGCGGCGCTCAGCGCCATGCCCGGCATCAAACCGAAGCTCTGCGCGAAGTTCACGCCGCTCGCCATCAACGCGCGGTATTCGTCCTCGTTGCTCGTGTATCCCAACTCGCAGCCTCCTGCTTGTACTGCGCTGCCAACTCGAGATCGCCGTCCTTTTCGGCCTGCGCCGCCGCCTTGTCCGCCACGTCCTTCTTGCCTTGCGCATAATTCCCAATCTGCGTGGCCACCGTCTGCGCCACGATCGCCGCTGCCTGCTGCGTGCTCGCCTGCTGATTCAAGAGGTTGTTCAGATCCGGCAGCTTGCTCACCGTCCCGTTCAAATCCGTCGTGTCACGGCTCAGGCTCGCGATGTCCTGCGTCTGGTTCGCACCGTTCGTGATGTTGATCGTGCCCGCGCCGATCGCGCTCTTCGTCGTCGCGGTCTCGTTGCCACTGTCGTGCTGCGCGATCATCGGCGATACACCACCGCCATTGGACAGCGACGTCACGCCATTGGCCTTCGCGCTATCCGCCGCCCCCATCGACCCACCCGCGCTGAATCCGCTGCTCTTCGCGTCGTAGTTCGAATTATTGGTGATGTCGCTGAAGCTCAACGTACCCGTGGTGAGGCTGTTCTTCGACGCATCCGCATCGCTCGAGATGTACGCGCCGTGCAGGTCCGTGTTGCCCTTCACGTTCAGATCGAAGCCGCCCGCGCCCGCATGGATGCCGCTCTGCTCCTCGACGCCGTTGTAATCGCCATGCGCATCGCCCTTCTGCTGGCTGTAGCTCGCGCTGCCGCCACCCTGACTGATGCTCACCCCGGCGCTCTGACTCTCCTGATGCGCCGCGCTCTGGCTCGTGTCCTGCACGCTCGCGATGTTCAGATCGCCGCCGATCAATGCGGAGACTTGCCCGCCATTGACCGTCGCGCCCTTGATGTTCGTGTCGCCCCCCGACACGATGCTCACGCTGTTCGTGCCGCTGATGTGCGTATTGTTCTGCGCCGTCGAATCGGAATTTGCGTTGCCGTGCGCACGACTGCCCGACGCTTCCACGCCGTACCCCGACGAACCGTAGAACACACCAATGCTGCCACTGCTCGATTCGTTCTTGCTGCGGTTCGAATCCGTGTCCGTCGAGTTGACCAGGTTGACCTGATTGTTCGCCGCCAGCATCACGTCGCTCGCATTCACAGTCGAACCCGCGATCGTCACGTTGCCGCTTCCCGCCGTGCCGTTCCCCTTGGCGATGAACGATGCCGTGCCGCCCGCCGTGATGTTCGAACCATTGCGTTGCGTACTGTCGTCGCTTAGGGTCGACTTGCTGCTCGATGAACCGAAGCTCACCGTGCTGCCCACGCCGATGTTCGACCGCGTGCTTTGCATGTCATCGGTCACGGTCTGGTGCAGCGCGCTCCCCCGCTGCGCATGCCGATACGAATAATCGTCATGCTCCTCGCGCGCTTCGTTCAACGTCACGTCACCGCTCGCGACGATGCTCGCCGCGCCCTTGTCCGCGCTCAGCGTGGAACCCGTGAGCGTCGCGTTGCCCGATGTGTCCAGCTTCGCGTTGTTGAACTCACGCCCGCTGCATCGACCAGCGTCGTGTTGACGATATCGTGCCCCGCCAGCACCGCCACGCGGTTCCCCGAGATGCGCCCCGATGCGTTCACCACGTCGTTCGTCGCGGTGATCATCGTGGTGCCGTTCGTGCCGCTGCTGCCGATCGCGCCGCCTCGATTCAGAATGTCCGTGCCCGTGATCACCGTCTGCGTGCCGCCCTTGATCACCGCGCTGTTCGTCACGCTGCCGGTGGCGTGAATCTCCACATCGTCCGCCGCGATCAATGCGCCGCTCGGCTGAAGATCGTTCGCGTTCGCGTGCGCCAGATACACCACGGGCGCGAGCACATGCTGCGTGCTGCCATCGGGCATCGCCGCATCCCGCGTGTGAATCGCCGCCGGTTGTCGTGCAGCCGATATATTTGTCACGCTTGGTCTGATGAACCGTGTCGATGCCCGTCGTCACCGTCTCGACCGTGGGTGCCGGGCGCGTGTTGGTCAGCGTCGCAGCGGCCACTTCGATATTGCCCTGCGCTTCGATGGCCGACTGATCGTTCGTCACCGAATTCGCGCGGTTCACGAGCAGGCCGTTCGCATCGCGCGTGGCATCGCCTGCAATGTTGATGTCGCCCAGGCTGAAGAGATTCGCGCCCTGATCGTTGCGGATGTCGCCGCGCGAATACACGTTCAGTTCGGAGGCCGCGGCCATCACGGCGGCAGCACCCGTGTTCAATACGGATACCGAACCATTCACCGTCACCACGTCGCCGATGATCGTTCCGGTGTTTACGAGCGTCGCGCCCGTCGTGCTGACCGTGTCGCCTTCGATGCGTCCTTCGTTGGTCAACGCGCCTTGTGCATTGACCGTCGTGCTGGCGGAGTTGAGGTCCGCGCCCGCTTGATTGTCGATGTTGCGAGCGTTGAGCGTCAGCGCATCGATGGCCGCCAGCGTGCCCTGATTCGTGAAGTCGCCCGCGATCGTGAAGGCAAGATCGTGATTGGCCTGAATATGGTTGGCGGTATCGAGCGTGTAGTCGCCGTTGATCGTCAACGCGCCATCGTTGCCCGCGACGATGCGGCCATCGCCTGAGAGCGTGTTCGTCGTGAGCGCGAGATTCTGGTCGCTGCCGATAGCGCCGCCTTGATTGGCAAGCGCGCTCGTTGCAATCGATACGCTGCCGCCACTGCCTTGGTCGTTACC
Source organism: Caballeronia sp. A2-2 (assembly GCF_057612605.2). Classification (NCBI taxonomy): domain Bacteria; kingdom Pseudomonadati; phylum Pseudomonadota; class Betaproteobacteria; order Burkholderiales; family Burkholderiaceae; genus Caballeronia; species Caballeronia sp. A2-2. The sequence continues at coordinate 1,211,505 of NZ_CM172588.1, forward strand.
GATACGCCCGTTCGTGTTGTCGATGGAAGCGGTGTTCAAACTCAACGCGCCGTTGGCATGAACCGAGCCGCCGCTATTCAACAAAGCGGCGTTCGGGCCTTCGAGCGTGAGCGCATTCGCACCCGAGAGCGTGGCAGCGGTGTTATCGGCCAATTGCGCGATGCGCATGCTCAGATCGTGGCCGGCGAGCACTTGCGCGCCGTTCGTGTTCGACAGCACGCGCGCATCGAGCGTTACATCGCCATTGCCACCGATAGTGCCCGCGCCCGCCACGCCATTCGCGTTGCTGTTGACGATGGTGTCCGCAAACACGCTTGTTGCGCCCGTGCCGCTATTCGCGATGCGTCCGTTCGCGTTGTCGAGCGTCGCGCCATTCATTGAAAGCGCGGAGGTCGCGCCATCGGCTTCGATCTGGCCAGCGGTGTTGTCGATCGCGCCTGCCGCGCTGACCGACACATTCTGACCGGCTTGCATCAGGCCCGAACGATTCGTGAACGTGCCGCCCGATTGCCCGTTGATGGAACCGCCCGCCATGAGCGTGCCATTCGTATTGTCGATACTCGCACCCGACACGGACACGTCGCCGTTGCCGCCGATCACGCCGCCGTTCGCGTTGCTCAATGCGCCGCGCGCAGTAACGGTCGTCGCCGCCGTCGATCCATTGGCAATCGATCCGCTGTCGTTGGCGATATCCTGCGCCGCGACGTTCATCGCGCCATTCGCCTGCACGGTGCCACCGGTGTTATCGAGTCGGCCCGCATCGTTAATCGATACGTTGCTCGCGCCGACATAACCCTTATCGCGATTATCGAGCGAGGCGATATCTAAGGAAACCGAACTTTGTCCGGCGAGCGTGCCACCGCGATTGGCAAGCGCGCCGCTCGTCACTTGAAGCGCGCCGTTCGTGGCAATCGTGCCGCCATTATTCGACAGCGCACCGTTGCCGGTTCGAACCGTCAGCGTTCCCGCACCCGAACTCGTGATCGTGCCGTTATCGTTGAACAATGCGGCGGGCGCGAGCAGCAAATCGTCCGCATTCGTGCCGATCGAGCCGGACGTGTTGTCGAGCGTGCCGGTGATGGCGAAAGTCGTCGCGCTCGTGCCCGCCTGCGTGATCGTGCCGTTCCGGTTGATCAGATCGATGGCGGAAAGCGTGAGTTGATTGCCTGCGATCGAACCGGAGTTGGTCAGCGTCGTGCCCGCCGAAAGCGTCACCGCACCGTTCGCGGCCAGCGTCCCGCTATTGAGCATGCTTTGCACCGCACGCGCGATCAGGCTTTGCATCGCGGTGATCGAACCTGCATTGACCAGTTGCCCGGCCTGCACGTTCACATTGCCGTTACTGGCAATTTGCCCGTTGGCGCCGTTGTTGAGCGCGCCGCTGGTGACGAGCGTCACGCCATTGCCGCCCAGCGACGCGACATGCCCACTCGTGTTGTCGACGCTCGCAGCCGACACGTTCAACGTGCCGGACGCCTGCATCGTGCCGCCCTGATTCGAAACCGCATTGACGATGTTCGCCGTCAGCGCGTCGCCCGAAATGATCTGCCCGTTGCGATTAGACAGCGCGCCCGCCGTGATCGATTGCGTGCCGCCCGACTTGAGCGCGCCATTGTCGTTGATGAACGTGCTCGCCGCCGTGGCGTTGATCGTGTTGCCTGCGGTCGTCGTCGCGCTTGACGTGTTCAGATCGCCAGCGCTTGCAGTCAGCGCGAGATTGCCGTTGGCCGTCGTCGAACTTCCGGCGAGACTCAACGAAGCCCCTGCAAAGCTCGCATTGCCGCCTGCGGCGTTGCGACCGTTGACGTTCAATGCGCCCGTGGCCGTCACGTTCAGATCGCCGGTTTTCGCAACCGAACCGTCCTGATTGATGCCCGCGCCCAGCGTGCCGGTCGAGGCGACGCTCGCAGCATCGACATGCAGGTTTTGTTGGGCGGCCAATGTGCCGCCGTTCGTCAGCGTCCCCGATGTGGACACGTTCACATCGTGCTGCGCGTAAGTCACGCCGCTGTTGTCGATGCCCCCGCGCGCCGATACGCTCAAGCTCCCGCTCGCGTTGGTCGTCCCGCCCAGCACGAGCTGTCCGTTCGATGCGAGCGTCAGATCGCCTGCCTGCGCCGCGAGAATCCCGCGCGTGGAAACCCCGACGCCATACTCGTTCGATGCCAGGAAAATGCGATTTGCATACATGCCGCCAAGCTGCCCGACATCGATGGCAAGCGCGGGCGCGGCACCACTGCCTGCAATCTGCGTGGTCGAGAGCGTGTCGTGATCGACCTGATTCGCACCCGCGATCACATTCAGATTGTTGGCGTAGATCGCGGCGTTCACCTGAATGGCGCGAGCCAGCAAATCGACCTGATCGACGTTGGTGGCATTCAACCCCGCACCCTGCACGCTGATATTGCCGCCGTTGACCGTGAAGCCCGTCAGGCTTCCATTGGCGCCATAGTTAGGTGTCCCTGTCGTCAGAATGGCTCGCGACGTGTTGATGAACCCGCCGCCATCCACCACCAAGCCGTTCGGATTGGTGACGATCACTTCCGCCTTCTGCCCCGCCACTTCGAGATAGCCCTTCAGTTGCGAGGGCGCATTGCTCAACACCTGATTGACGATGATCCGCGCCGAGTTCCCCGGCGTGAGATTCGGATTGCCGTTGATGTACCCGCCCTGCTGCGTCTGAACGATCGTCGGCGAGTTGTTGAGGATCGCGCCTTTGCTCGGGACATCGAACTGAGAAAAGGTGCCGACCGACACGCCCGCCGCGCTCGGCCGCGCGATGTTCACTTGGTTCAACCCGTTCTGCGTCTGAATCACCTGCGCACCGGAGCCGGGCGCGGCCACGATCTGCGCCGATGCTAGCAACACATTCGAGCCGAACGCCGCGATGGCCGCGAGCGCCAGCGCGCGCGGAATCCATTTGGCGGATGGTGAAGACGTACTCGCGCCACTGCTCGACGCGCCACGCGAAACCGCGAAATCCGCGACGGCAATCATCATGTGCCGAACGCGATTGAAGATCAGCCTGAAGCAACCCTTGTTCATTTTCTCTATTCCGGAAGTAATGCAGGTCCCGGAAGAAAAACAAGCGCTGCTTCCCCGCGACCTAAAACTGGCCCGGGATTTTCAGTTTGATTGCGAACGGCTTACTTAGGAGATTTCCGACAATCGTGTAAAGAAGGTTGCTTGACGCGCGCTCAGGCCGCGCATTTTTACATCCCAAAACAAAAACGCCTCGCGCGACCCGAAGATCACGCGAGGCAATTCCACAGCAACACAAAAAACTCAATGCCCGAGCGGCTCCGTCGTTTTCATTTCCCCCGTCGCCACTTTCTGCGGATGCGCCGCCTGCTTGATGAGCAACGCGACCGCCGAAATTAGCCCGGCCACCGCGACGACCGCGAAAATGCCGCCAAACGTGAAGTGCTGCTTCGTCAACTCGGCAACGAGAAACGATCCCGCAATTCCCCCAAAGCGCCCGATACCCAGCATCCACGCAACGCCGGTGCCGCGCCCTTGCGTCGGATAGAAGGCGGCCGCGAGCGCGGGCATCGACGACTGCGCGGTGTTCATCAGGACACCTGCGAGAAACACGACGAGCACGAGCAAGCCCACATTGCCCACCGACTGTCCGATGCAATACACCGACAACGCCGTCAACGCATAGCACGCCCCAATGATGCGGTTCGCGTTGAACTTGTCCATCAGCACTCCGCATAAAACCGCACCTACGCCGCCGAGCGGAAACAACGCGGAAATAAGCGTCGCGCGCGCAGGACTGAGGCCCGATTCCTTGAGCAGGATCGGCATCCAGTTGATGGAGGCATAGAAGATCACGAGGCCCATGAAATACGCGAGCCACAGCATGACCGAACCGACTACGTACGAACGCGACAACACCACGCTCATGCCGCTCTTGCCTTGAGTAACGGGCGCGGCTTCGGTCATGAAGAAGGAACCCGCGTTCAAAGCATCGCGCGAGATGCGCGCGAGGGCCTTTCTGATCTTTTCGACGGGCTGCGCCTTCGCGACCATGTAACGCACGGACTCGGGCATCGTGGCGATCAGCAGTACGGACAATACGAGCGGCGCGACGCCGCCCATCATCAACACGCTACGCCAGCCGAAATGCGGAATCATCCACGCAGCGAGAAAGCCGCCGAATGCCGCGCCCAAAGGAAAGCCGCAGAACATGAGATTGATGAGCGTGGCGCGACGCTGGTCGGGACAGAACTCGCTCATCATGGTGACGGCGTTCGGCATGGCGGCGCCAAGGCCGAGACCCGTCACGAATCGCAAGGTGGTCAACTGCGAGATGTCCGCTGAAAACGCCGATACCAAACACGCCACGCCGAACACGAGCACCGCGCCGAGCAACATGGCGCGGCGGCCGAACTTGTCCGACAGCGGACCGGAAAGCAGCGCGCCCGCAGCAAGGCCAAATAATGCGGCGGACAGCACTGGCGCGAGCGCGGGCCGGCTGATCTGCCATTCCGTCACAAGCGAAGGCGCGATAAAGCCGATCGCCGCCGTATCGAAACCATCCAGCAACACGATGACAAAGCACATCGCGAAGATCAACCACTGGAACGGCGAGAACGGATGCTCGTTGATGAACGTCTGGACGTTCACGGCAGGACTTCTACTCATCATTCCCTCATCGAAAGTCTGTGTATGCTCGTTTGTTCGTTATGCGAACACCGATTCACATAGCGAACTAAACGAAACTCGCGTGAGAGTACTGAAAATGCATGATGAACGTCAACGCGGGCTTACCCGCGTATGACGGTTTGCTGACGCTTGGAGATCAGGATACGCGACGGCCTTCGCGATATGTTTCGCGCGGCACCGGCAGTTCATCGAGCACGGCCACGCGCACGAAATCCGCGCGCAGACCCGGCACGATCGCCCCGCGATCATCGAGCCCTGCCGCATGCGCGGGCGCCCACGAAACGGTGCTCACCGCGCGCGGCAAGGTCCATCCCGCGCGGCTCACGAGATCGAACACAGCGGTCAGCAAACTCGACGGCACATAGTCGGACGAAAGAATATCGAGCAGCCCTTCGCGCGCAAGTTCGAGCGCCGAGACATTGCCCGAATGCGATCCGCCGCGCACCACGTTCGGCGCGCCCATGATCGTCGCGATGCCATGTTCGCGCGCGGCGCGGGCGGCATCGAGCGTGGTGGGAAATTCCGCGAGCGCAATGCCATCGCGCGCCGCTTCCTCGACGTGCTCGACGAGTGTGTCATCGTGGCTCGCGAGCGACACGTTCAGCCGCTTGCAACGCTCGACGATATCCGCACGATGCACCGCTGCATAACGCTCCTGATGTTCGGCCAGTTGCGCGAGAATCTGCTGCGCGTGGTCGTCGCTCCATTTGCCGTGACGCTCCTGATACTTGCGCCACTTCTCATGGTCCTGCCACTGACGCTGGCCCGGCGTGTGGTCCATCACCGAAGCAAGCCTGAACAACGGATGTACGGACAACGAATCGAATACTTCCACGACATCGGTCGTGCCCACTTCACAGCGCAAGTGCAGAAAGTGATCGGCACGCAGCAAACCGCGTTCGACGAACTTGCCGATGGACTGCGCGCAGCGCACCTGCAACTCGCGACCGCGCACGCCGTCTTCGGGACGCGAGCCGACGCCGAGCGCATCGAACACGGTCGTGATGCCGGCGGAGGCCACTTGCGCATCGTGCACGATGATCGCCGCTTCGTGATTCCACAGCACGCCCGGACGCGGCGCGAGATGCTTCTCGATGTTGTCCGTGTGCAGTTCCACGAAGCCCGGCAACAGATAGTCGCCTTCCCAATCGATTGCATCGCGCGCGGCCGTGTTGCCAGGCGAAAGTTCCGCGATATAGCCATCCTCGATACGCATCGTTCCGATGAAGTCTTCATCGCGCGTGACGATGCGCGCATTCTTGATCAGCATGTCTGCAATGCTCCGGATTCGTTGATGTTCGGTACTGCCGACGACGCGAGCCGCACGATACGCGTCGCCACGCGTGCGCGCGTGTCTTCGTCGTGAAAGATGCCGACGATCGCCGCGCCCCGTTCGCGCGCCTCGACGATGAGGTCCGCGACCACATCGCGATTCTCGGCATCGAGCGAAGCGGTGGGTTCATCGAGCAGAAGCACGGGATGCGCCGCGATCAGCCCGCGCGCGATATTCACGCGCTGCTGTTCGCCGCCGGAAAACGTGGCAGGCGCGAGCGTCCACAAGCGGCGCGGCACGTTCAGTCTGTCCAGCAACGATGCCGCGCGTTCGCGTGCATCGTCTTCATTTACACCGCGCGAAACGAGCGGCTCCGCGACAAGCGCAAGCGAACTCACACGCGGAATAGCGCGCAAAAACTGGCTGACGTAGCCGAGCGTCGTCATGCGCAAACGGATGATGTCGTGCGGCGATGCCTGCGTGAGCTCCACATGACGCGATGCACGGCCATCGTCGCGCACCGCGATGCTCCCGCGCGTCGCCAGATAATTGCCGTACATGCAGCGCAAAAACGTGCTTTTACCCGCGCCGGAAGCACCCGCCAGCACGACGCATTCACCGCGCCGCACATCGAGCGACACACCCGACAACGCAACGATCTGCGCGCCGCCCTGCTGATGCAGCGTGAAAGTCTTTTCGATGTCCGAAGCACGTAGCATCAGGGCATCGTCGGCGATGAATGCTTCCTCGTTGATTACTGTCATCTCTCTCACCTCAGACCGGCAGCACGGACGCCACCAGCGTCTGCGTATAAGGATGTTGCGGATCGTCGAGCACCTGATCCGTGAGGCCGCTTTCGACCACGCGGCCGTCTTTCATCACCATCAGCCGATGCGCGAGCAAGCGCGCCACGCCGATATCGTGCGTGACGATCACCGCGGCCAGATGCAGCTTGCTCGTCAGCGTGCGCAACAAATCGAGCAAGCGCGCCTGTACAGAGACATCGAGCCCGGCGGTCGGTTCGTCCATGAACACGAGGCGCGGGCCTGTCACCAGATTGCGCGCAATTTGCAAACGCTGCTGCATGCCGCCCGAAAACGCGGAAGGCAATTCGTCGATGCGCGCGGCATCGAGTTCGACGCGGCTCATCCAGTCCGATGCCGTTTCGCGCAAACGTCCGTAATGTCGCGCGCCGATCGCCATCAACGGCTCGCCGATATTCGCGCCCGCCGATACGTTGCGGCGCAGGCCATCGCGTGCGTTCTGATGCACGAAACCCCATTCTGTACGTGATAAAAGACGTTTGCGCGGCTCGCTCAGTGTGAGCAGATCGAGCGTTTCATGCTCACGTGTCGTATAGGTTAGCGCGCCGCTGTCGATATCGCTGCGCAACGCAAGCGCGTTCAGCAAAGTGGACTTGCCCGAACCCGATTCGCCGACGATGCACAGCACTTCGCCCGGATACACCTCAAGGTCTACATCGACGCAACCGCCGCGTCCGTCGTAGCGTTTAGTGAGTTTCGTCGCAGTGAGCAGGGCGTTCATCGTGCGGCCTCCTCATCGTCGTCGCGGCGGCTGTGACAATAGTCGCTATCGGAACAGACGAACATGCGCGAACCCTGATCGTCCACGATCATTTCATCCAGAAAGCTCTCATGCGATCCGCACAACGCACATGCATGTTCCCACTTCTGCACGCTGAACGGATGATCCTCGAAATCGAGGCTTTTTACCTTCGTATAAGGCGGAATCGCATAGATGCGCCGCTCGCGGCCCGCGCCAAATAATTGCAGCGCAGCGTTCATGTGCATCTTCGGATTGTCGAACTTCGGAATGGGTGATGGCGACGTGAGATAGCGATCGTTCACGAGCACCGGATAATCGTAAGTCGTCGCGATGCTGCCATGCTGCACGATATCCTCGTAATACTTCACGTTGATAAGCCCATAGTCCGCGAGCGCGTGCAATTTTCTGCATTCGGTCTGACGCGGTTCCAGCTTGTAGAGCGGTTCGGGCATCGGCACCTGATAGACGAGGATTTGATCGCTCGTGAGCGGTGTTTCCGGAATGCGGTGACGTGTCTGCACGATGCTCGCTTCCGCCGTGCGCGCGGTCGTCGCCACGCCTGCCGTGCGCGCAAAGAAGCGGCGGATGTTCACCGCATTCGTGGTTTCATCGGAGCCCTGATCGATGACCTTCAACGTATCGTCCGCGCCGATGATCGCCGATGTCACTTGCAAGCCGCCCGTGCCCCATCCGTAAGGCAGCGGCATTTCGCGCGACGCAAACGGCACCTGATGTCCCGGCACCGCGACGGCCTTGAGCAACGCGCGCCGAATCATGCGCTTGGTCTGTTCGTCGAGATACGCGAAGTTATAGCCTTCGGTGAGTGCGCTTTCCGCTTCATGCGTGCTCATGCCGCGTTCTCCTGTGCGGGTTCCTGTGCCTGCTCATGCACACGACGCAAACGCCGCAGCAATTCGAGTTCCGATTGAAAGTCCACGTAGTGCGGTAGCTTCAAATGCTGCACGAAGCCCGATGCTTCCACGTTATCGCTATGCGACAGCACGAATTCAGCATCCTGTGTGGGCGATTCGACCAACTCCCCCAACTCCTGCGCGCGCAATGCGCGATCCACCAGCGACATGGCCATCGCCTTGCGCTCCGAGTGACCGAACGCCAGGCCATAACCTTGCGTGAATGCGGGCGGCACATCGCTGCTGCCGCCGAACTGGTTGATCATCTGGCATTCGGTCACGTCGATATCGCCGATCTCAACAGCAAAGCCCAGTTCGTCGATGTGCATTTCGACGGCCACTTCGCCATGACGAATCTCGCCCGCGAACGGGTGACTGTGCGCATAGCCACGCTGCGTCGCATAACCGACGGCGAGCAGGAAGCCTTCGTCGCCGCGCGCGAGGTTTTGCAAGCGTGTCGAGCGATCCGCCGGAAACGCGAGCGGTTCGCGCGAGAGATCACCGGGCTCGGGTGCATCTTCATGGATGCGTTCCTGCTCGATCAGCCCTTCTCTATCGAGCAAGGACAGCACGCGCGGCATGGCGCTTTCTTCAGGTTGCGGCTTTGATGCAGCGTTGAACTCGGTCACCGCTTCGCCTTCGGCCAGCAAGCTGAAATCGATCAGGCGCTGTGTGTAATCGTACGTACCGCCAAGCATCTGCCCGCCCGGAATATCCTTGAACGCAGCGGAGATGCGCCGCTCCACGCACATCGCTTCGGTATCGAGCGGAATGGTGTAGCCGAAACGCGGCAAGGTCGTGCGATAGGCGCGCAGCAGAAAGATCGCTTCGACCAGATCGCCTGCGGCTTGTTTGATGGCAAGCGCAGCAAGCTCTTCGTCGTAGACCGAACCTTCGGTCATCACGCGCGCCACGGCCAGCCGCAATTGCCCGCGAATCTGCGCGACGGACATTTCAGGCACGGAGGTATCGCCACGGCGTTGTTTCGCGAGCACATCCCAGGAACGTTCGATGGCGCGTTCGCCACCCTTCACGGCGACATACATCAGTCCACCTCCACTTGCGTCGTGCGCGGCAGGCCGACCAACGCGCCGCCCGCCACGAAATAACAGTCGATGCCGCACGGAAACTGCGATGTGAGCGCCGCGCGCTCATGCCAGAACGTGCGCGGAAGTCCCGCAATGCTCACGGTGCGTTCGCCTTCGATGCCGGGACCACGCCACGTCAGCGCGTCGCCTTCCGTGAGCGAAGGCACGCGAATGAACAACGTGGCCGCGTCTTCCGGCGTCTCCGGTTCGCCCTGCGCGAAGGCATCGAGCGCGGGCATGTGCGCGGCATCGTCGCTATAGACGAAGGAAGCCTTGGCGTGCTCACGCGTGAGCGGTGCGCTTGCGTGGAAACGCAGGGCATCGCCGAATACTTCGTTATCCTGCGCGAGAAATACGGGCGTCGAATAGTCTGTCAACGCCAGAAGCGCTGCGAATGCCGCGACCGGCACGCGGCCCGCCAACGCATCCCGCATGGCGTGATTGCCGGGCAAAGCCGAATCCAGCGTGACGACGCTGCCCGGACGCGCCAGCGCATCCAGCAAGGCGCGGAACACGCGTTGCGCGTCGTGGACGGGATCGTTGAAGCCCGGCACGAGCTTTTGCATGTCGATCTGCATCATTCCCCTCTCACCATCGTGAAGAATTCGACCTTGGTGGCCGCCGCCTGTTGCTGCTTGCTGCGCCTGTTTTCGTCGATGCGCGCGGCCAGCGGGTCGATGACATGTGCCTGAACGCGCGCGGTGAAAGCGGGCGTTTGCATGAGCGCATCCGCGAAGGCGGCGAGGCGTGCACGTTCCTTGTCGCGGCCCATATGCACCGCAACGCCGACCGCCGCGCCATGCTCCCCTGTCAGACGCAGCGTGGCGCGCGTGACGGTGACTTCGCCGAGATTGAAGGCATCGCCCGTGCCGCCTACTCTCCCGCGCACCATCGCAAGGCCGATATCCGGCGCGCGCAGCCATTCATAGCTAGGCGTGCCGTGGCCCGACAGCACGGTGTCCAATGCCTGCGCCAGCGCTTCGCGTGGCGCGCGGGCCAGTACCGCCATCCAGCCACGGCGCGCTTCGTTGCCCGCCGCGCCCTGCTCCGTAGAAATGCTCATGGCTTTTCCTGTGTATGCGTGAATTCCACATCTGCAATGCTACTCGTTGTTACATCCGGTCGTCTAGACGTTTGGATATGCGTGTGGGCTTTCACATTTTCATCACGCGTTCCGCACTACAATCGGGATAACAACATTCAAACCGATGGGAATGACACCAGCATGACATCGAACGGAGTCAACGAGAGCGCGCCGGGGCACGCGGTCGAACGCGGCGCGGGGGTCGCCGTGTGGCGGCAGATCGAGCAGATTCTCTCGCAGGAAATCGCCGCGCGCAGCTTCGGCGACGAAGGGCGTCTGCCGAGCGAGGCGGAACTTGCCAAGCGCTTCGATGTGAATCGCCATACCATTCGCCGCGCGATGTTGCGGCTCGCGGAGACCGGGCTCGTCAGCGTCGAACAAGGCCGTGGCACGTTCGTGCAGCCCGGCGCAATCGATTATCAGATTGGCCGCCGCACGCGCTTTACAGAAAACCTGCGTCGCCAGAAGCATTCGACGGCAGGCGTCGTGCTCGGTTCCGAACGCGTGAAAGCGGACCCGGCCGTGGCGAAAGCGCTTGGCGTGCGCGCGGGCACGCTCGTCTATCAGATCGAAACCCGCCACGATTCCGACGGCGTGCCGCTCACCTATGCGCGCAACTGGTTTCCCGCCGCGCGTTTCGTCGATCTGCCCGCTGCTATCGAAGCGAAAGGCGGCGTCAGCGCGGCGCTCGCGGAATTCGGCGTGAAGGATTACACGCGAAAGTGGAGCCGCATTGGTAGCGTGCTGCCTTCGTCGGACGTGGCACGGCGTTTGCAGATCAATCGTCAGCAGCCGGTGCTGTGGGTCGAGAACGTCGATGTCGATGAACAAGGCGTGCCGATCAAATACGGCGTCACGCATTTCGCGGCGGACCGCGTGCAGTTGATGGTCGAGCACGATCTATGAGCGGCAATTTCGAACGAGTGGCGCTCTATTACGCGCCGCCCGCTGAATCCGCATGGTGGCGCGCGGGCTGCGAATGGCTAGGTCGCGATGTAGAAAGCGGCCGTGAATACGAGGTCGAAACGCCAACACGCACGCCGCGACGTTACGGCTGGCATGCGACCATCGTTCCTCCTTTTCATTGCGCATCCAACATAACGCCTGAGGATGTGCTTGATGCATCGCGTGCCTGGGCTTCATCGATCGCGCGTTTCGACATGCACGTTCGCGCGACGGAAATGGGCCGCTTCACCGCGCTACGTGCATTGCACGATCAGGATGACGAACGTCTGCGCGCACTCGCTGCAAGCGGGCTTGAAGCGTTGGCCGCCTTGCGCGCCACGCCAACAGCCGATGCTATCGAACGCCGCATCGTGCCCGGCATGAGCGAGCGGCAAATCAGCCTGCTGCGCGAATGGGGCTATCCCTATGTATTCGACGAATACCGCTTCCACATGACGCTTTCCGATTCGCTCGATGACACCTCGTTGCGCGCATCGATCGTATCGGACTGGACGCATCGTATCGATGCACTCGGGCCGTTGCCCGTGCATGGCGCGGCGCTTTTCATCGAACCTCAAGCAGGCGCGCCGTTCTCGCTCTGGCAGCGCCTTCCGTTCAACAACACACAGGATGGGGCATGACGGGGCTTCAAGGAACGAGACTGATCTACGTGATGGGACCATCGGGCGCGGGCAAGGACTCGCTGCTGGGTTACGTGCGCGAACGCATCGGCACGAAAGTGATGTTCGCGCATCGCTACATCACGCGCGCCGTGGCGGATGGCGAGAACCACATCGCGCTCTCGCATGACGAGTTCGATGCGCGCCTTTCATACGGACTCTTTTCGATGCATTGGGAAAGCCTCGGGCTGCGCTATGGCATCGGCATCGAGTTGGATGCGTGGCTTGCGCGCGGCATGCCAGTGGTCGTGAACGGCTCGCGACAGCACGCGCCGTTTGCGCTCGAACGCTATCCGCATGCGTGCTTCGTGCATATCGAGGCCACGCCGCATGTGCTCGCCGCGCGGCTGGCGCGTCGCGGGCGTGAGGATGCACGTCAGATCGAAGCTCGTCTTGCGCGCCGCCCCGCGTTCGAATTGCCGGACGGCGCGCGCGTGGTGCGCATCGACAATTCGGGTTTGCTTGCGGAAGCGGGCGCGAAACTGCTGGACGTGTTGGGCGAAAGCTAAATCACGCGTTCGCGCACCCAACCCGAAGCCAGATCGATCAACGACACGATCACGATGACGATCGTCATCACCGCCGAGGTCTGCGCATAGTTGAACGAGCGGATCGCTTCATACAGCACCACGCCGATGCCACCCGCTCCGACCATGCCGACTACCATCGCCGAACGCACGTTCGATTCGAAGCGATAGAGTGCGAACGAAATCCAGAGCGGCAACACTTGAGGCAGCACGCCGTAGACGATTTCATCGAGGCTGCTTGCACCCGTGGCGCGGACACCTTCGGCGGGACGCGAATCGACGGCTTCCACCGCTTCTGCAAAGAGTTTGGCCAGCACGCCCGTCGTATGCACCCATAAAGCGAGCACGCCTGCGAATGGCCCCAATCCGACCGCGACGATGAACAACATCGCGAAGACCATCTCGTTGATGGCGCGGCATGCGTCCATCAAACGCCGCACGGGCTGCGCAATCCACACAGGCGCGATGTTGTTCGCCGATAGCAGCCCGCACGGTATCGCGCACACGAGCGCGAGCGCCGTGCCCCACACCGCGACCGCGAGCGTTACGACCATTTCATGCGCATAGGTGCGCCAGTCGCTGAAATCGGGCGGAAAGAAATCCCGCGCGAACGTACCCATGTTTCCCGATGCGCCGATCAGATCGAGCGGGCGCATGTCGGCGCTGCGCCACGACAATCCGAGCACCGCGATCAGCGCGATCCAGCCGAGCGTCGAGAGCCAGCTACGTTTGTTCGCAGGGCTATCGATCGTGGCGATGTCGATGGCTTTCATCGTCATTTCGCTGCAATGCTGTCGAGAGCCGCGATCTTCTGATCGAGTGCGGCGAGTTGCGCTTTCTTGTCGGCATCGTCGAGATGTTCGTCGTTCTGAACTTGCTGCTTCTTCTGGAACAGCGCCATCTGACGAATCGGAATCAATTGGGCATCCGAAGAATCAGCGAAACCCGAGTAACCGGAAATCGCCGTGATGACGGCCTGTTCGTGCGGATCCTTCTCCGCATAGTGATCGAAGAAATTGCGCAGCTTGTCCTTGGTCGCCTGCGGCAAATCGCGACGCCACACGAGCGGGTCCGACGGAATCAACGGCGACTTCCACAGCACGCGCACCTTCGGATACAACTGCGGCTTCTGCGTGCGGATGATGTCGAGCATGTCCGAGTTGTTGGTCGCCACATCGATCTTGTCGTTGATGACCGCGAGCATGTTCGATTCGTGACTGGACGGCAGCACGCTTTTGAAGGCCGTCTTCACATTGATATTGTTCTTGGCGAAAAGATAATATGAAGGCACCAGCGTGCCCGACGTCGAATTCGGATCGCCGAAACCGAGGTTGACGTCATGCGTGTTCTTCAACACCTGATCGAGCGATTTCCACTTGCTGTCCGCGTTCGTGATGAGCAACGAGTAATAGCCCGCCTCGCCGCTCTTGTACTTGATCTTCGCGAAGACTTCTCCGTTGCTGCGGTCCACTGCTTCGATGGCCGAAGCATTTCCGAAGAAGCCTAGCTGCACCTTGTTGAAGCGCATCGCTTCGATAATGCCCGCATAATCGGTCGCGAAATAGGCCTTCACGTCGAGTCCGGTTTGCTTGTTCAGATCGTCGATGAGCGGTTGCCAGCGCTGCTTGAGCGCAGACGACGAATCCGTCGAGATAATGCCGAAGCTGATGGTTTCTGCGAAGGCGGAATGATTCAGCAGGCACGACGCGAGCGCGACGCCGGCCACGATAATGCGGGCAGTTTTCATGGTGCGGTTCGAAGTAAAGAGTTAGAGGCTGGCGGAAGCGAATGCGGTGGTTTCAAAGCGCGATTGCGGTTCGCGCGCGGGCGACGAAGCGGTGTCGTCTTGCGCGAGCAGTTCGTCCGCTGCGGTGCCATAGAGATCGCGCAGCACGGCGGGCGTGAGTCCTGTCGATAAACCGTCATACACCACGCGGCCATCGCGGAGCGCTACCGTGCGCGCGCAGTATTTCATCGCGATGTCGATCTGATGAAGCGATACGACAACAGTGAGCTTGTGCTCGCGATTGAGCGTCTGCATGAGTTCCATCACACGGCGCGCGGACTCCGGATCGAGCGATGCGATCGGTTCATCCGCGAGCACGATACGCGCACGTTGAACGAGCGCACGGGCCAAAGCCGCGCGTTGTTGCTGGCCGCCTGAGAGATTGCTGGCGCGCTCGTTGGCATGCTCGCCGATGCCCATTGCAGTCAGCGAATGCAGCGCGAAATCGCGTTCGCTGCGCGGGAAGCATCCTGAAAGACGCCGCCACAACGGCACGCGTGACAACGCGCCGATCAGCACGTTCGTCCGCACGGAAAGCCGTCCGACCAGATTGAACTGCTGAAACACGAAGGCCACGTCGCGGCGAATCGAACGCACTTCGCGCACGATTCTGCCGTTCTCCTGAATAGGTCTGCCGAGCAGCGTCACGTGCGACGGCGCGGGATCGGCGGGCGTGAAGCCTGCGATATGCCGCAGCAGCGTCGATTTACCCGATCCCGACGCGCCGATCAGCGCGACCATTTCGCCTTCCTGCACGCGCAGATCGACCGAGTCGAGCGCCTTGCGGCCGTTCCTGAACGTCTTGGAAAGACGCTCGATGCGTATTGCGTCCATGTCTTCCTCGATGAGCCTTCCTATCGTTGAACAAATTCTAGGAAGACAACATGACGAGACAGTGACGCCGGCGAGACGTCTAGATGAATATATGACTTGGAACGCATAACGCCTTATTCGTCGAGAAACCACGTCCCGCTGCACTCCTCGCGAATGAAGTCCGCGATGAGCTTCACGCGCGCTACATCCCGCGTTTCAGCGAGCGTCACGAGCCAGTAAGAACGTGAAAGCGCGATTTCATCCGGCAACAGCCGCACGAGATTCGCGTCCGTTCGCGCAATGAAGCAGGGCAACACGCCGAGTCCCACGCCGCCCGACACCGCCGCGGCCTGACTAATGACGTTGGAGATGCGAATGGTCGGCGCAAGCGCGTTCGACACTTGCGGCAAATAATTAAGCTCGGCTGACCACATCTGATCTTCGACGTAGCCGACCCAAGGATGCTTGAGCAAATCGCGCCGCGTTGCAATCGTGCGATGCGTGGCCGCATATTCACGCGATGCATACACGCCTAGTGCGTAATCGGTGAGCTTGTGCGCATACACGCGTCCTTGCGCGGGCCGCGTCATGCTCACGGCAAGATCGGCTTCGCGCTTCGACAAGCTGAACATGCGCGGATTGGCGATCAATTCGATTTCGAGCTGCGGATGCGCCGCCGAAATACGCGCGATACGCGGCGCAAGAAAGTACGTGCCAAACCCTTCCGGCGTGCCGATACGCACACTCCCCGTCAAGCCCGCCGATGCATCCTCCAGCCGATGCCGCATGCGCGTGGCGAGACTTTCCATGCTTTCGGCATCGCTCAACACGCGTTCGCCTTCGGGCGTCAGGACAAACCCTAGCGAACTGCGATCGAACAGCTTCACGCCGAGCGCGGTTTCAAGTGCGGCGACGCGCCGGCTCAATGTCGAATGATCGACGCCCATCTGCTGCGCCGCGACCGTGAGTCGTCCTGCACGCGAAATAGCGAGAAAAGCCTGTATGTCGTCCCAGTCGAAACCGCGCATGAAAGGCCTCCGATGGATGGGGATTTCTGCACAGCGCGATTGCCGTTTTGCGCATTCTATTGCAATAAGTCCGCTGCTATCTTTGTCTTCAGCTCTGTGAGCGCAGAGCACGCGAATGCGGCAATGCATTCTTCATAACAGTCGGTGAAAACACGGAGACACAAGGCATGTCGCTCATCGCGAAACTCAAGGCGCGCGCGCAGGAAGGAAGACCCGTTCGAGTCGGTCTGATCGGTGCAGGCAAATTCGGTTCGATGTATCTCTCGCAAGCGCCGCGCACGCCGGGCATTCATCTGGTCGGCGTGGCCGATCTTTCGCCGGATCGCGCGCGGGCATCGCTCAAACGCGTGGGCTGGGAAGAAGCGCGGTATGCCGCGCAATCGTGGAACGAAGCCATCGCCAACGGCTCGACCTATATCACCGACGATGCCGATGCGATGATCGCGAGCGATCACGTCGATATCGTCATCGATGCAACGGGCAGCCCGGCTGCGGGCATTCATCACGCGCTGCTGTGCTGCACGCATCGCAAGCATATCGTCATGGTCAACGTGGAGGCGGATGTGCTGGCCGGTCCGTTGCTCGCGCGCCGCGCGAAGGAAGCGGGCATTCTCTATTCGATGGCGTCCGGCGATCAGCCCGCGCTCATCGCCGAACTCGTGGACTGGGCGCGCACCATCGGCATGGAAGTGATTTGCGCGGGCAAGGGCACGAAGTATCTGCCGGTCTATCATCAATCGACGCCGGACACCGTATGGAGCTATTACGGCTTCACGGAAGAACAACTTGCAACAGGCGACTTCAACGCGCAGATGTTTAACTCGTTTCTCGACGGCACGAAATCGGCGCTTGAAATGGCGGCTGTGTCGAACGGATGCGACTTGCGCCCGCCTAGCGACGGACTCGCGTTTCCCGCTTGCGGTGTCGATGATCTACCGCAGTTGCTCAAGCCTGCATCCGAGGGGGGCATCCTGCCGCATCGTGGAAGTGTGGAAGTGGTGTCGTCATTGGAACGTGATGGACGTCCCGTGTTTCGCGATTTGCGCTGGGGCGTGTATGTCGTCTTCGAAGCGCCGACGCCTTATGTACGCGATTGCTTCGCGCAATACGGCCTCAAGACGGATAGCAGCGGACGTTACGCCGCCATGTTCAAACCGTATCACCTTATCGGCCTCGAACTCGGTCAATCGATCGCGAGCATTGCCGTTCGCGGTGAAGCGACCGGCGCCACGACCGGCTTTCATGGCGATGTCGCTGCCACCGCAAAGCGTGATCTCAAGGCCGGCGAAAAGCTCGATGGCGAAGGCGGTCACACCGTCTACGGCAAGCTCATGCCCGCTTCCGATTCGCTGATGCTCGGCGCGTTGCCCATCGGCCTCGCGCACAACATGGTGCTGCAACGTCCCGTCGCCGCCGGTCAGCCCGTGCGCTGGAGCGATGTCGCCTTCGATGCGGGCAAGGAAGCCGTGCGCGTGCGACGCGAGATGGAAGACCTGTTCCGCCAGGAGATGAAGCTGGAGGTGCAAAAGCTCGCGAGTTGAAACAACACAGTCATCCTGAACGTTATCGCGCCCGGGCCATGACCATGGTTCGGGCGCTTTCGTACCCCGGTACTCTCAACGCCCGCCAAAGGGCGACGGAGGAGACATGAGCCAAATCAGCGAAACACTCGGCGTCGCGCAGTCCGGCACTTCGGACGTCTACCGCAAGATCACGTGGCGCATCATGCCGTTCATCGTGCTTTGCTATCTATGCAACTATCTCGACCGCGTGAACGTGGGCTTCGCGAAGTTGCAGATGCTGAGCGACCTCGGCTTTTCCGATGCGATATACGGGCTCGGCGCGGGCATTTTCTTCATCGGCTATTTTATCTTCGAAGTACCAAGTAATTTGATTCTGCACCGCGTGGGCGCGCGACGGTGGATCGCGCGCATCATGGTGACGTGGGCGATTGTCTCGGCCCTCACGCTGTTCGTGAAGACGCCCTTCCAGTTCTACGTCGTGCGCTTTTTTCTCGGCGTGGCGGAAGCGGGCTTTTCGCCGGGCATCATGCTCTATCTGACGTACTGGTTCCCCGCAAAGAAGCGCGGCTTCGCCTATGGCGTCTATTACATTGCGATTCCGCTCGCGGGGATCGTCGGCGGTCCGCTGTCGGGTTGGATTCTCGGTTCGTTCAGGCACTCGAGCGTCATGGCCGCATGGCAGTGGCTCTTCCTCATCGAAGCCATTCCCGCGTTGCTGGTGGGCTTCGCCGTGCTCTGGATGATGGTCGATAAGCCCATGCAGGCCAAATGGCTCACCGACGATGAAAAGCGCCTCGTCACGCACGCAGTGGAACGCGAGGATGTGGACAAGACCACGCATCACAACGCGGGCGCGTTTCTGTCCGACCGCAATATCTGGAAGCTGGCGGGTGTGTATTTTTGCCAGATCATCGGGCTGTACGGGATCAGCTTCTGGCTGCCTTCGATCATCAAGGATAGTGGCATCGCCAATGTCGAACTGATTGGCTGGGTGTCGGCCATTCCGTATATCGTCGCGATTCCCGCCATCATTCTCACGGGCATGAGCGCCGATCGTTTTCGATCGCGTCGCGTGCATTTTTCGGTGGCGCTGGTGATCGGTGCGATCGGGTTTGCTGCGAGCGGTTATGTGGGGCATCAGCCGGTGCTGGCTGTCATCGCGCTGTGTGTGGCGGCGGCGGGCATTCTGTCGGCGCTGTCGCTGTTTTGGGGCATTCCTGCGGCGTTTCTCGCGGGTACGTCGGCTGCGGCGGGGATCGCGGGTATCAATTGCGTGGGTAATCTCGCGGGGTTTGTGTCGCCGTATATGGTCGGCTGGCTTAATGTCACGACGCGTAACAATAGTATTGGGCTTTATGCGGTCGCGGTGTTCATGGTGATTGGGGCGGTTTCGGTGCGGTCGATTTCGGGGAAACTTGCGGATCGTTGATCGTTTTTTTTTACGTGTGGATGGCAGCGTTTGACATGACAGACGGTGTTTTTTCTTGCGTGCAAGGGGCTGCTGTTGTTTGGGCTTTTATTGCAGTAGCCGCCTCCCCGGCGGGGGGGTAACTTTCTTTGCTGCTGCAAAGAAAGTCACCAAAGAAAGCAGCTTTTACCCCTCCGCTCGCTGGCTGGAAAGTGTGGTCTGAATTAACGATACAGTGGCCGCGGTAGGACGTCCTACGGTTGGTTAAGCGCGTGGGCAACCTAGCGATTACGCGCTCGAATCCCTGAGTCTTAGTGGACCGCATTCATTCTTTCGGCCATGCGCTGCGCGCGCCGAGAACGTAAGAACGGAATCCCGCAGCGTATTAGCGCCCAGCCACCTCAAACGTCACCGTTATGTCGTTATTTGGCCTTACCTTGGTAAGCACTTCTGGGCAAAGCGCACACACCAACGCAAGTCAGCTTTTAGTCGGAGCACTAATCAAGGTAGGACCGAATAGCAATCTTGCGGGGACGTGTGATGTGGCTGGGCGCTGATACGCTGCGGGATTCCGTTCTGAAGTTCTCGGCGCGTGTAGCGCGTGGCCGAAAGAATGATTGCGGTCCACTAAGATCAAAGGATTCGAGCGCGCAACCGCGAGGTTGCCCAAGCGGCTCGTTAAGCGTGGAACGTCCTATTGCGGCCACTGTATCGTTAATTCAGGCCACACTTTCCAGCCAGCGTGCCTGGGGGTAAAAGCTGCTTTCTTTGGTGACTTTCTTTGCAGCAGCAAAGAAAGTTACCCCCCCGCCGGGGAGGCGGCTACTGAATAAACAACACAAACGACAGAAGCCCCTTGCACGAAGAACAAACCACCCCCGACACTGCCCAATCCTAGAGTCTCAGCGAATAAACTTCACGCATCATTCAACAACTCACGAAGCATCCGCTCCCATTCCCCCGAAAGCAGCGCCCAGTTATAAAATCGATCCGTATAGTTCTTCTGCTCCGCCACATGCGCGCTATAAGCCAGCGGCTCGCTGCGAACAAACGTGATCGCTTCTGAAAGGCGCTCGACGAACGTCCGCACGTGCTGATGGTTCTGCTCGGACCATTGATAGCTGAACGCCCAGCGATTGCACGTATCCACCAATCCGCCGATATTCGGAGCAACCACCACATTCGAAGCCGACATGGCTTCGATCGCCGCGAGGCACGAAGTCTCGGAACACGACGATGGATAAGCGAATATATGCGTCTGCTTCAACGCATCGCGCACCACCGCGTTAGGCTGCGCACCGTGATACGTGATATGCGGATGCCTTCGGCAATGCTCATAGAGCGGTTCGAAGGTAGCATCGCGCTTCATCCAGCCATAGAGCGCCAGCGAAGAAAACACATGCAGATGCACACGCTCATGACGTTGCAATAGCTGCTCGTAACCCGCCAGCAACAGGTCCAGTCCACGATCCGGCGCCGTGTGATAGATGATGTTGAGCGTGTCGTTCGCATCCGGCTTCTCACGCATCTCGATCGGCTCGATGCCATTGCGGATCACGCGGCACTCCGAATACGGCACATCGCGATGCGTGGCGAAAAGGTTCATCTGCCAGTCGGACACCATGACGATCTTCGCGAAATTTCGACGATATTCCGGATCACTGAGTTTCAGCGTTTCGTCGCTCAGTAGATCATGCAGCCAGAGCACGCGCTTGCGTTCGGGGTCGAGCTCACGCACGCGTGAAGGCACGATCTGAAACCGCGACAGCAAGGCCGGATCGAGCGAGCCATGCAGCCGCCGCATCATGAGTTCCGTGCCGCCGTTCGCATGCACGGAGAATTCGTTTACTTCCATCGATACGTCTTCCTTCATAAGATCACGCCGGTCCATCGGCGCGGACGCGATCTTATCCTCTCAACCGAGCCAGAACAAGATAAACACACACCCCAGACAAAGCGCTGCGTTCGTATAGAAAAACCATCCCGATCTGAACAGCGTGGAAGATTTCGAGGTTATCTCGCACGTATCGTCGCCACACATGGCCCAAAAATCGATGCAGTGAACGATCGCGCAACACAGCATCAATAACGCGGCACAAGAAGAAGCCGCAAGCAAAGCTCCCAATGTCATATGTTTTCCTATCTATTTATTTCGAAGCTCGACATGCCGCTGGTCTCTCCCCGTGCGGACCCGCCCCCGTGCGCGCTGAGTATAGGCCGCTGATTTTTGACTGAGGAATCAGGCAAACCCCAGTTCATGATCGCGGGCATTGATTAACGAATTGGCGATCGTCGTCTGCCCGCCGCATGGTCAACCGTTTTCATGGCTACTCTCGGAACATTCCGATAGAGCGACTTATTTCGGTCGAATACTTTGGTCATGTCCGGTGTCAGTCGCGGTCCGTTATGGCTCCGGGCGACGTCTGGAGGACGTGGTTTGCCCCACTTTCGAGTGGGGCTTTTTTTTCGCTTTCCGGTGCAATCTGCGGCATGCGCATAGCGTCGATAAAATGGCCGCATGCTCAATCGATCGAAACAAACGGCCGCGCCGGAGCTGCCGCTGCACACGCCCAGCACGGCGTCACTTGCGACGGCGGCCGCCATCGCTATGATCGCCTGGCTGGCGCTTGCGGCGCAGACCGACATCACGCTCGCCCGCACGCTTTCGCGCGGCATGACGGTTGCCGAAGGCTTCGGGCGTCTGAGCAGTTACCTGACGAATCTCACCGTGCTACTCACCGCGCTTTGCTTCACCTGTGTGGCCACGCGGGCGCAAGTTGGGATCACGCGTTTCTTTCGACAGCCGACCGTGGTGACGGCGGTCGTGGTGTATATCGCGTTCGTGGGCATTGCGTATAACGCGCTGTTGCGGTGGTTATGGACACCATCGGGCTATCGCGCGCTGGTCAATGAATCGCTGCACACCGTGGTGCCGGTGCTCGCGGTGATGTACTGGGTGCTGTTCGTGCCGCGCTTTCATCTTTCTTTGCGGCATTGCGCGCTGTGGCTGGTTTATCCGCTGTGTTATTTGTTCGTTACGTTATGGCGCGGTGAGGCATCGGATTTTTATCCTTATTGGTTCATCGACGTGTCGGAGCTTGGCTATGAGCGCGTGTTCATCAACGCGAGCATGCTGGTGGCCGGGTTTATCGTGCTGATGAGTGTGTTTCTTATCATCAACCACCGTCGAGAAGATCTGAGCGTGCCCGATCGCGAAGTGGATTCCACGGAAGCATCGGATGCGGGCACGCGTGAATGAAGCCTTAAGCGGGCTTCGTATCGAACATCAGCAATTCAACGCCGGCCTGCGCAAAGTTGGCTAAATCGCCAGCGGTCTTTTGCCCTTCGGGAGAGCCGAGTGCGTTCTTGATTGCATCGAGCGAATCGAACTCAAGTAAAGCAACCAGACGATAAGGCGATTCGCCCGACGCCACATTCACCGTTCCCGTGCTGATCTCATAGTTGCGCAAACCGGGCAAGGTTTTGGCAAGCGGCGCATGCGTGGCGGCGTAGTATTTATCGAAGGCTTCGGGGTCCGAAGGATGATTGTAGAGCGCAACGAGCTTGGCCATCTTGAAGTCTCCCTGTATTGAAGATAACAACGTTCATCGGGTCACTGCTTTTCCAACTGCAAGTAAAGGCGCTGCACGTTTTGCGGTTGCGCGATGGCATAGAGTTTGTAATCGCGAAACGCCGGAAGCTGAACGCCATGCATGGCCTCGGTCAGTCCCACGCCATTGCGATAAGCCTGCCTGACGGATGCATCCAGCTCACGCAGATACACACCCGTTTGCAGGATGCCATCGACGTTCGTCGGCGGACCGAAACCCGGTACAACGCTCCTGAGTTCGAGCGCGTGAAGATGCTCCAGCGCGGCAAGCCAGCCGGAAATCTGCTCGTTGCGCAGTTCTGGAATGCGTCCGTTCGATACAAGGCCGCCTGCGAACAACACGCCCGTTTGCGTATCGAGCACGGCGAGATCGCCCGGCGTGCTGGCCGGGCCGAAATGCAGCAGTTGCAGCTTGCGCCCGCCATTGTCGATCTCGGTCGTGCCATCGACCGTGCGATCGGGAACGGTCACGCGAGAGCCGGCCATTTCCTCTTCGCCGAGCGTCTTGCGCAGATTGGCGAGACAGATCGGACAACGTTCGCGGATGAGTTGCGCGGCGCGCGCGTGGGCCAGAATCGGCACGCCTTCATCGCGAAAGGCCGCTGCGCCGAACACGAACTCGGGTGCCTGATGCGTAATGATGACGAGCGTAACCGGAAGCGGCGTGACCTTGCGAATGGCCTCGATCATCGCGCGGCCATAGCGATACGACGATCCCGTATCGACCACCGTCACCCCGCTTTCTCCGACGATGAACCCATTGTTCGACACCATGCCGTGATTCGCGGGCGCGACGGCGTCGCCATTACCGATGAACGCGTACACGCCCGGCGCGATCAGACGGGGCTCGGGCATACCGACGACTGCGGCATGCGCCACGCCGCCAATGAACCACAGAAGCACGAAAAACAGCGTCCTCATTTCATCGCCGCAGTCTGCGCCGCGTTCACCGCGACCACACCATCGAACTGCTTGTTCTTCGTGTCCTCTATATGCGCTTTAAGCTCCGCGCTGCCGTTCGGCACGAAGTAAAAGCGGAAGTTCGGATTCTCGCTGATCGAGAAGTTCACGTTGGCGATCATGACCGGCTTGTCCGCATACGTGATGGTCACCTTGCGAATGAAGTACGCCGTCGCATAGTTGCGTGTGACCTGATTCATCGCCATGCCGGTTCGGTTCGGATGCCGAACCATTAATTGAGCGAGCTCTGGCTTGCCAGTCACGGCCTGCCCTTCCGCCTGCAATCGCACTTGTCCCGCGCTCTGCTCGGCGGCGCTTTCGTCCTTGTCGGCAGGCGCGGAACAGCCGCCCGATGCCTTCACGAAGCGAATCGCGCTATAGAGCTTGCCGTCATTCGTCTCGGCCACGGCGCGCATGAACGTGTAGTCCTCCACCCGCACGCGCGTTTCGATGCTGGCCAGCCCCGACTCAGGCGTGAATTCGAACGAGCCCGCATACGGTTCGGGGTTCTCATCGATGTAGAGATAGATCTTCTTGATGTAATGTGCGCTCGTCTGCGGAAACTGCGCGGTGATCGCAATCGGCACGACTGCTGCATCTGCGGCGCGCGCGGGGGCATCGAGTTTGATGACGGCATCGCCATGAGGATCGATGGCGCGGTCCTTGAACGTACCTTGTTTGAAGTCGAGCCAGCGCTCGACCTTGTTCGGATCGTCGTCGGGTTGCGCAGCATTCGCAAGATGTGGAGCAAACCACATGACGCCAATCGTCAGACACAAACTCATCGCCTTCATGATGACCTCCGGCACACAACCGATTACTGCTCCCACTCCAACTCAGCATACGCTGCTGTTACGTTGCGGCGGTGATACACGTCATACAGCAGCCACTTGTCGCGTTCGTCGAGTCCCACGGTATCGACGGCCTGCTGCATGGTCTTGCCTTGTTTGATCGCTGCACGCACGTCGCGCGCCAAGTTCGACAGGTATTGTTCCTCGGCATCGAGCGCTTGCGGCCAAGGCGGCACGAGCGTTCCGTGACCGGGCACCACATGACGCGGATTCATCTGCCGGATGCGCGCAATATCGTCGAGCCAGCCGAGCACGCTGCCATCGACCACGGGAATGCAGCCCACGAAAAGCAGATCGCCGAGCCATAGCGTGCCGCTCTTCTCATCGTATACCGTCATGTCATTGTTGGTATGTGCGGTTTTCCATGTGCGCAGTTCGAGCACGCGGCCGCCGAGATCAAGCGTGCCGGTGCCGTCGATCGTCTTCGTCGGTCCGATGATTTCGCTACCGGCCGCTTCATCGCCGAGTTCACGCTTCAACCCGCGCATATAACTCTCCGCCCGCGATGCTTCCGCCTGCGCGAGCTTCACGCTTCCCACGTATTGCGGATGATCGTCACGAAAAGCCGCATTGCCGAAGATATGGTCCGGATGCATGTGCGTGTTGATGACATAGCACACCGGTAACTTCGTTTTCTCGCGGATGGCCGCACGTAACGCGCGCCCTTCCGCCAGCGTGCCGCCCGTGTCGATCACCGCGACGCAACGCGTGCCAATGATGAACCCGATGTTCGCGATATCGCCGCCATTCTCGCGCGTGGCGAGATCATCGTGACCGCGATGCGCGTAATTGCCTTCGGCTATCTCTTGCACAGATAGCGCGTTTTGCGCATGCGCCGCAGCAGCAAGCAACAGCAGCACAACCGCAAGCGCGATTCTCATCGCACGCCATCCGCATCCGCGAGCGTTTTCGTGCGACGCAAACCGAACGGCGCGAATTCGCGTTCCAGAAACGGCTCGGCATGTTCCAGCAGAAAACGTCGAAACGCGAGACAGGTCGGCGAAAGCTGCTTCGCGCGCGAGTGCACGAGTTGCCATGTGCGCTCGACGGGCGTGCCATTCACATCGAGCACGGCTATCTCGCCTGTTCGCAATTCAAGGCCCAGCGTGTGCAATGAAATGAGGCTCACGCCCATTCCGGCCATCACCGCCTGCTTGATGGTTTCGTTGCTGCCGAGCGTGACACCGCGCGCTGGCACGAACAGGTTCTGCCGAAATACGTGTTCGGCCACGGCACGCGTGCCCGATCCCGGCTCACGCAACAGGAACGTATCGTTGGCGAGTTCCTGAAGATCGAAGCGCTTCGCATGACGCAACGGATGCGAAAGCGGCGCGACGATCACATGCGGATGATAGGCAAGCGGCTCGGCAATCGTGCCAAGCTCGGGCGGCGGACGGCCCATGATGGCGAGATCGGTCGCATTGTCCTGAAGCAAACGTAGAAGCGTCTCGCGATTGCCCACTGAAAAATGCACATCGACCTTCGGAAACTGCTGCGAATACAGCGCGAGCAGCTTGGGCGCGAAGTACGTCGCCGAACTCACGATACTCACCGCGATAGAACCGCTGTCGGCCTGCGTGAGCGACATCATGGCATCTTCGGCATCCTTAATTTCGCCGAGTATGCGGCTCGCATGGTGCGAGAGCATTTCGCCCGCTTCGGTGAGCGACAAACGCCGCGCCACGCGTTCGAACAGTGGCAAACCCACCGCATCTTCGAGTTGCTTGATCTGCATGGATACCGCAGGCTGCGTGAGATGCAACTCCTCCGCCGCACGCGCGAAACTCGGGCAGCGGCAGGTAATCACGAAGATCTGCAACTGTCGCAGAGTGAGGGAGCGGACGAAGTTCACGTATCGCGGCACACGGTTAAAACCTCGCGCCGGAATGCGCGAAGTGAATTCAGCGGCTTGCGCGCGGCGCGTTGCCTGCCTTCGCCGGCGCGCCGCCGGGTGTCTTGAGCGCGCCCTGAAACGCGATCGTTTCCTTCTGCAGCGGATGCGCAAAGTCGTCGCCCGAACCCGGCACTTCGGTGCGAATCAGGAGCAGGTGGCCGGGCACATCATCGGCAATGACGAACGTATAGCGCTTGCTGGTGTATTGCGCGAAACGCTCGGCGTTGGGATCGTGCAGATACGGCTGAATCACGATTTGCTTCGCGCTGACATGCCTGGGCAAGCCGAGCGTTTCGCTATCGACTGGCGTAATGGCCGGGTTCGCCGCGAGCGCCAGCCGCACGCGTTGTTGAAAATAGCGCCGCTGTCCGCCCGTCAACTGCTGCATCTCGGTGATGTCGTGCTCCAGAAAATAAATAATGACGGGATTGCACGGCAGCCCGCCCGGCACTTCGACCGCGCCCGTATGATCCGTCACGCTTGCATCGTTCTTACTATTGTTCGGACTATTGACGAGCACGCGTAGCGTGTCGCTGACTTTCGCGGGCGGGCCGGAATAGTCCACCGAATAATCCAGTTCGGTTTGCGGCTCCACGCCGTTCATGTGCGGCTGCATGAACAACAGCCGCTCGGCCGGTGCGATATCGGGACCGGAAGCGGCAGGCGGTGCATCCGCTGCGCGTGCGGCCGTCATGCAGAGCGCGCTCAACAAGGCCAACGCGCGCAGGGTCGTGCGCATCATTGCGCACTCACCGGCTGAAGCGGCAACAAGGGCACCTGATAGGTCGTCAGAATCTGATCGATCTTCGGCTGATTCGAGGCAATCCAGTTATCCACCTTGTCGCGCCATGCCTTCTCGCCGTAACGCACGCCCATCGAGATTTCATAGTCGAAGCGAATACCCGGCTGCGGCGGGAACGCCACGAGCCTTATTTTGTTATCCGAACGATTCACGAAGTAGCCCGCGATCGGCCCCCATACGAACGCTGCATCGACATTGCCCTGCGTGAGATCGTGTTCGATCATCTCGCCGGGGAAGGCGTCCGGGTCGCCGGTCTGGCCTTGATACGACACCGCCTGATCGATCAGATCGTGTTGCAGGAGCCAGTCTGTCGCCGGACTCTTAACGAAGATGCCGAGCCGCATCTTCTTCAACTGGTCGGGCGGCAGGTTCATGAGATCGGCGGGCGTCTTGATGCTCGCGTATTGCGGCGCGTTCGGCAGCACCATCGCATACGTGGAATGCAGGTACGGACGGGTAGTGGCCGTGAGTTCATACCCTTTCGGCACGCCGACGATCAGATCGCATTTGAACTGCTCGCTGTTGGGCACTTTGTCGCGCAAGGTATTGCGCACGAAGCCCATGCGTTGCGGCCAGAACGTGTATTCGACTTTATAGCCGAAATCGCTCGCCATTTGCGCTGCGATCTTGTTTTCGAAGCCCTCGCCGTTCTTGTTCGACAGAGGCATGTTGTTCGGGTCGGCACAGACGCGCAGCACGCCATCGGCGCCATCGTTGTTCGGCAGGTTGGGCGGCGGGTTGCCTTGTGCGAATGCCGCCTGTGTGACAAGCACCCCGCACATCGCGATTAAGGAACGAACGAACATCTAAACCTCCGGGTCGGGAATCACCATGGCACTGCTGGCGAAAGCCTCAATTCGCATCGATCGCGTGCAGGTCGCCCGGATTGATCTTGCCATCGGAGCGCCCCTTGAGATACGCAAAGAGGTTCTCCCAATTCTTCTGCATCATCTGGCTGGAACTGAAGTCGGGCATGCCCTTATCGACGCGCCCGCCAAACACCGTGCGATGAAACTCGGTCTTGTCGATGGTCTTGAACGCATCGATCAGCGACGGGCCGACCAGCCCTTCCTGCTTCGCGCCATGACACCGTTCGCAGGCAAGCGCGCGCCACGTGCGCCAGCCTTGCAGCGTGTCGGCATCCACCTTGTCGCCGCCTTCGACCTTGTAGGCGACCGGCTTGACTTGTGCCGGCATCGGCGGAGGCGTCTGGGCGAAGGATGCGGGCAAAGCGGTAAGCGCAAGCGAAAACACCACGAATAAACGGCCTTTCATTGAACTCGACTCCCTTTCCATGTTTTATGTGCGTGACTTGTATGCGTCATTCTTCGCGACGGTTCTTCCATTGCAGAAGAACCGCCCTGCTGACGGCGGCACGCATGCCGCCGCCCGTCATGACATCGTTTAAAAGAATCAGCCGGGAATGGCGAAGATGAACAGCGTGCCGCCGAGCGCCGTGTACTTTGCCAGTTCGCGATAACCACCCACCGCACCGAGGCCTTCCGTCGATTTTTCGAGACCCGCTGCCATGCCGATACCGGCCCAGCCGCCGATGCCCGAATACACGCCGATGAATTGCTTGCCCTGATACTGGTAAGTGAACACGTTGCCGATGATCCCCGACGGCGTCTTGAACTTCCAAAGCTCCTTGCCGTCGCTGATGCGCACTGCCTTGATGTAGCCTTCCAGCGTGCCGTAGAACGCCACGCCGCCGGCCGTGGCGAGCGCGCCCGACCACACCGAGAACTTCTCCGGCTTGGACCAGACAATCTTGCCCTTCGAGGCATCCCAGGCGATGAAGTTACCCATCGCGCCGTTCTCGTTCGGACCGGGGAACATCGACAGCGTGGCCCCGACGAACGGCTGACCCGAGACGTAATCCACCTGGAACGGTTCGTAGTCCATGCAAACGTGATTGGTCGGCACGAGGAACAGGTTCGAATGCGGATCGAATGCAGCAGGTTGCTGATCCTTCGAACCCAGCGCCGCCGGGCAAACACCCTTCACGTTATGGTCGGGACCGGCTGCCTGCGTCGAATAACTCACGTTGCGAACCGGCAGTCCGCTTTTCATATCGACGCTGTTGGCCCAGTTCACCGCCGGGTCGAACTTCTGCGCGACCAGCAGTTCGCCGCTTTCCCGATTCAACGTATAGCTGAAACCGTTACGGTCGAAGTGAACGATGGCCGGCACCTTCTTGCCATTCACGTTCAGGTCGGAGAGGATCATCTCGTTGACGCCGTCATAGTCCCACTCGTCGTGAGGCGTCATCTGATAGACCCACTTCGCCTTGCCCGTGTTCAGATCGCGCGCGAAGATCGTCATGGACCACTTATTATCGCCGGGACGCTGCGACGGGTTCCACGTACCCGGATTGCCCGAGCCGTAGTACACAAGGTTGAGCTTCGGGTCCCATGCATACCAGCCCCATGTGGTCCCGCCGCCGTACTTCCACTGATCGCCCTGCCAGCTCTTCAACGACGAGTCCGCACCGACCGGCGCCATCTTCCCGTCGGTCCACGTCATGGTGGTTTGCGGGTCGATCATCATCTCGTTGTCGGGGCCGACGCTATAGGCTTTCCACGCCTCCTTGCCGTCCTTGATGTTGTACGCGACGAGCCGTCCGCGCACGCCGAATTCGCCGCCCGAGATGCCGGTGAGCACCTTGTCGCCGAATACGTGCGGCGCGTTGGTGTTGGTCTCGCCCTTCTTCGGGTCGCCGTTCTGCGCGGTCCAGACCACATCGCCGGTCTTGGCGTCGAGCGCGACGAGCTTCGTGTCGGCCTGCTGGAGAAAGATCTTGCCGTCGCCGTATGCGAGACCACGGTTGACCGTATCGCAGCACATCACCGAGATAACCTGATTGTCCTGCTTGGGCTGGTATTGCCAGATGAAGGTCTGATCCTTCAGGTTGATGGCAATGACCTTGTTGGGAAACGGCGAGTGGATATACATCGTGTCGCCGATGACGAGCGGCGATCCTTCATGGCCGCGCAGCACGCCGGTGGACATGGTCCAGGCAACCTGTAACTTGCCGACGTTGTTCTCGTTGATTTGCTTGAGCGTGCTATAGCGGTGATTCGAATAATCGCCCGCCTGCGCCGCCCAGTTCGAGGGATTCTTGATTGCGGTGTCGAGTTGCGAATCGGCCTGCGCCATGAGCGAATTCAAGCCAGCCGTCGCGACCACCGCCAGTCCAAGAACCAGGGTGCGTAAGTTCATGTCTCCTCCAGAATGATGATGCCTCCGACCCAGGATGACCACGCTACCTCGATGCATCGTGCGCGCCTTCCAATGCAGGTAACGAGCTTCGCCGCGTCCGGTACGTTGCCGGACGCTTGCGTACCGACGCCGTTTGCATATTCCATGCCGGTTTAATAACGCTCGTGCGGATGCCATTACGCAGCATGCGTGCGCGCGGGAGTTTTTCCCGTGACGACCTCCTGTTCATGTGCTTATCGGGCGAATGGCACGATACATACTGTGTCAAATCCGCGAATGCATCGCGTCTGCTGGAACACACCCTGCGAGCCTTTATTCGTGCCGCGCCGCAGCATCGAGACGCGCGCATACTGTTCGCATCTCAATCAAAGGAGGCACACGGTCATGGCTCAAGCCGAAAAGGTTTATTCCGAGGAAGAGATCAAGGCGAAGCTCACGGGTCCGCTCGCGCACTGGTATGTGGAAGACGGCTGGCTCAGGCGCAAGTACAAGACCGAAGGCTGGAAAGGCACGTTGATGGTCGTCAATACCGTGGGGCATCTGGCCGAAGCGGCGTGGCATCACCCGGATCTCACGGTGTCGTATGCGTTCGTGATCGTCAAGCTGATGACGCATTCGGCGAAGGGCATCACCGATAAAGACTTCGCGCTCGCGACGAAGATCGAGGACGTGGTTCACTGGCAGCCGGGCAAGGAAGGCGGAGCGCTCGACGGCACGCCCGCAGACGATCAGCGTTTCCGCTATATCAAGTACGACGGCGCCAAGAGTTAAGGTTCTCTAACTACGCTGGTACAGGATTTGCCTGACGTCATGGCCCATCCGTTCCCACTACGCCGAAGGAACCCGATCCGCGATGCCAGCATCGACCCAACCCGGACGTTTAACGCCCCCGAAGGCGATCACCATCGAAACGCCCGCGCGGCTGCATCTCGGCTTCATCGATCCGAACGGATCGCTTGGCCGTGCATTCGGCAGCGTGGGTCTCGCCATTGACGGACATGGCACGCGGCTGACCGCGCGGGCCGCACCGCGTGCGTGCATCGAAGGACACGTGAGCGACGATCAGCGTGCGCGCATCGAACGATATCTCGATCAGCTTGCGCGTGCGTTCGGCGTGCAGAGCAGCGTCGCCATTGAAGTGCATGAGACGCCGCGCGCGCATACCGGCGTCGGCTCCGGCACTCAGTTGGCGCTGGCGGTGGGCGCTGCTTTCGCGCGGGTCAATGGCATCGAGGCGAGCACGGCGGATATCGCGCACATTCTCGGGCGCGGCGCGCGGTCGGGCATCGGCATACATGGGTTCGATCACGGCGGTCTGATCGTCGATGGCGGCCGTGACATGACGAACGCCATCGCAAACACAAGCGCATTGCCGCCGCTGCTTTCGCGTCAATCCTTTCCCGATGCATGGCGCGTGCTGCTCATCGACGACACTTCGCGCGAAGGCCTGCATGGCGACGAGGAAAAGCGCGGCCTCGCCATGCTCGCACCTTTTCCCGCGACGCTCGCCGCGCATCTGAGTCATCTCGTGCTGATGCGCTTATTGCCCGCCGTGGCCGAATCCACGTTCGATGTCTTCGCCGATGCCATCAGCGAAATGCAGCAGACCATCGGCGAATATTTCGCGCCCGTGCAAGGCGGCGTGTTTGCAAGCGATGCCGTCGCGCAAGCCCTGAAAGCCGTCGCGAACGAGCAAAAGGCGGGCATCGGGCAAACCTCCTGGGGACCGATAGGCTTCGCCTTCGTCGCCAGCGCCGATGACGCCGCCCGCGCGCTCGCCACCGCGCAACGTGTGTCGACGCGCGCGCCGTTGCGCTTCTCCATCGTCACCGGACGCAATCGCGGTGCTTCGTGGCACGCGGCGAGCCGCCATCATCAAAACAACGCCGACGCTGCTTAAGCGCCCCGCTCATACCGATTTCCTCGAAACCGCACGAGTCCATCGCCATGTCCGAAGTCACCGAAAGACCTTACGTGCTGCACATGTTCACCAGCACGCCGCAGATGAGCCCGTTCGACGTGAACATGGCGGCCGATGCGGGTTATCAGATCGTCGTGCCGTACTGCAATGTCGATGAAGACAGCATCGTGAATCTCACGCAGGACGCGATTTTTTCGCGCGGACCGAAAGGCGTGTCGCGCACGGGCATCTTCATCGGCGGACGCGATGTGATGCAGGCCGCCGACATGCTGGACCGCGCGCGCCACGCGATGGTGCCGCCCTTCGAGGTCTCCGTCTTCACCGACCCGAGCGGCGCGTACACCACGGCGGCGGCGCTCGTGGCGCTGGCGGAAAAGCATCTGAAGGCCGTGCATAACGTGGATTTCGGCGGCAAGCGCGTGTTGCTGCTTGGCGGCACGGGCGCGGTGGGACGCGTGGCGGCGGCGATGGCGGCATCGCTCGGCGCGGATGTCGTGGTCGCCAGTCATTCGAGCCAGTCGCGCGCCACGCAGGTCAGCGACGAGATCAACCGCCGCTTCGATATCGCGACATCGGGCGTGGCGACCGGATCGGCGGAACAGTTGCATCGCGAACTGGCGCGCGCGGAAGTGGTGTTCGCCACCGCCGTCGCGGGCGTGCAGGTGATGAGCGCCGCCGATCTCGCGCACGCGAAGCATCTGTTGATCGCCGCCGATGTCAACGCCGTGCCGCCCGAAGGCATCGCGGGCGTCAACGTGATGGACAACGGCAAGCCGCTGGCCGGTGCGGCGCGTTCGGACGCCATCGGCATCGGCGCGCTGGCGATCGGCAACGTGAAGTATCAAACCGAGCACCGGTTGTTCATGCGCATGCGCACAGGCGGCAAGCCGGTGTATCTCGGCTTTCCGGAGGCTTTCGACGAGGCGCGTGCCGTCGTCGCGGGTCAGGGCACATGAATGCCTCGGATGCGCCTTGCGTGACCGTGGCGGGGCTATCCGCGCGTCTGGTGGCGCAATCGGCATCGAGAGCGGGATTCGATGTGGTCGCGCTGGATATTTTCGGCGACCGCGACACACGGGAGCACGCGAGCATGTGGTTCGACATCGGCGCGGGGAACGACAAGGGACTGACGATCGACCGTGCGCGGCTTTACGACGCGCTGGAACGCGCCGCGCGTGTGCCGCGCATGCTCGGGCTGATCGTGAGCGGCGGCATGGAAGCGCTGGTGCGCGAAGTGAGCCGCGCGCCGGGTGTGCCGCCTTTGATCGGCAATGGCGCGCAGGCGGAGGCCGTGCGCGATCCACGCCGTTTCTTTGCGATGCTGGATGCTGCGGGCATCGCGCATCCCGAAGTCTCTCTCGCGATGCCAGATGATCCCGCTGGCTGGCTCGTCAAGCGCGTGGATGGCTGCGGCGGAACACACGTGGAATGGGCCGCGCATCGGAATCATGCTTATTTCCAGCGATTTGCGCATGGCGTGCCGATGTCCGCGTTGTTCGTCGCGGCGCATCGCGAAGCGGCGGTGATCGGCTTCGCGGAGCAGTTAACCATTGAGGCCGGACCTTATCCGTTCGTGCATGCAGGATCGCTCGGGCCGGTGGATTTGCCTGCGAACGTTGCGGCGCGCATCGTAGATGCAATTAATGTGATCGTTAGGAAAACCGATCTCATGGGGCTGAACAGCATCGACTTTCTTTTGGACGGCGACACCTTCAGCGTGCTCGAAATCAACACGCGTCCTTCTTCGACGATGGCGCTTTACGAAGCCGCTTGGCCCGATGCGTGGCCACGTGGCCTGATCGGCGCGCACGTGGATGCCTGTCTGCAAGGCGACCTGCCCCGCACGCTGCATGCACCGCCAAGACGCGCCGGTCAACGCGTGGTGTTCGCGCCGAAGTCCTTCACCGTCCCGCGCGCCTTCAGCGACGCATGTTTCGATAATCCGCGTTGCCATGACGTGCCGCTCGCGCTTGCGCGCATCGAAACGGGTCAGCCGGTGTGCACCGTGAGCGCGACCGCTGCAACGTTCGACGCCATGCGCAATGAACTGGAACGCGAGCACGCGCGCATTCTGCAATGCATCGAAGAAATCGAGTGAGCCGATGAACACGAACACGCTTTCCGTCAATGCGCTGAGCGAACGCCTCGTCACGCGTCTCGTGGATGATGCCGCGCGCTTGGGCGTCAACATCACGCGCACGGACGCGGGCACCGTCATCGCGGATGCAGGCGTCGACGCACCCGGCAGCGCCGACGCAGGCGTGTTGATCGCGCGCATCTGCATGGGTGGGCTAGGACGCGTGGCGCGGCGTATCGCGCTGGATGACGCGCCGCTGTGGCCCACGTTCATCGAAGTGCATACGTCGAACCCTGTGCTTGCATGTCTCGGCAGTCAGTACGCGGGCTGGAGTTTGTCGGCGACGAAGGAACAAACCGGCGGCAAGAAGTTCTTCTCGCTCGGCTCGGGTCCTGCGCGCGCACTCGCTGCGAAAGAACCCTTGTTCGATGAACTCGGCTATCGCGATCGTCATGCACGTGGCGCGCTCGTGATGGAAGTGGACCGCTTGCCGCCGCAGGTGGTCATCGACAAGGTGCTCAAGGACTGCGCGCTCGAACCGGAACAACTCGTGATCGCGGTGACACCGACACAGTCTGTCGCGGGCACGGTGCAGGTCGTGTCGCGCGTGGTCGAAGTGGCGCTGCACAAGACGCATGTGCTGGGTGTTTCGCTGGACGAAGTAGTCGAAGGCAGCGGCAGTGCGCCCTTGCCGCCGCCCGCGCCCGACGGCATTCAGGCGATGGGCCGCACCAACGATGCGATTCTGTACGGTGGCCGCGTGCATCTCACCGTGAAAAGCGATGCCATTGCAAAGCGTCTTGCAGCCGAGTTGCCGTCATCGAATGCGCGCGATTATGGGCGGCCCTTCGCAGATATCTTCGCGTCGTTCAACTATGACTTCTATCAGATCGATGCCGCGCTGTTCGCGCCCGCCGAAGTATGGGTATCGAGCCTCGAAAGCGGCAAGACTTATCACGGCGGCAAGGTCGAGCGCGCATTGATCGAGTCGCATTGGATGGATGGCGGAGCGGCGGCATGAATCTGCGCGTCGCCATCATGACCGATGAAACCGGCTGGCACACCGGACGCCTGAAAAAAGCCTTCCGCGCGCGTGGCGTGGACGCGCGTTGCGCCGATCTTGCGGATTGCCGTATCGACACGACATGGAAGCCGCACGGCCTCGCGATTCCCGGCTTCGGCCACACGCTGCCCGATGCGGTATTCGTGCGCGGCATCGCGGGCGGAACCTTCGAACAGGTGACACTGCGGCTCGGCATTCTGCATGCGTTGCGCGAAAGCGGCGTGCCGGTTTATAACGATGCCCGCGCCATCGAGCGCAGCGTCGATAAATCGATGACGAGCTTTCTGCTCAACCGCTACGGCGTGCCGACACCTGCGACGTGGGCGTGCGAATCTCCGGCGTTTGCGCAGCGTGTGTTGATGCGTGAATCCGCCGCGAAGCGACAGGTGGTGATGAAGCCGCTATTTGGTTCGCAGGGCAAAGGATTGGAAAAGCTCGACATGAAGCTGCCCTCTTTGAAAGGTTTCAGCGAAGTGGCTTATTTGCAGCGCTATATCGATGCGGGAAAACCCGGCTTCGACTGGCGCGTGCTGGTGATCGGCGATCGCGCCGTCGCCGCGATGAAGCGTGTAGGCGGCGAAGACTGGATTCATAACTTCGCTCGCGGCGCGCGCTGCGAACGCGCGGAACTCACGCCTGGGCTTGCTGAAATTGCCGTGCGCGCGACGCATGCGCTGGGTCTCGATTACGCGGGCGTGGATCTCATTCCATCGGACGATGGACGTCCGCTCGTGCTCGAAGTGAATGGCGTGGCGGCGTGGCGCGGGTTGCAATCGGTGACGCCGGTGGATATCGCGACATTGCTCGTCGATGATCTGCTGGATCGGCGATTGGCGGCGGCATCCAACGCACTCATGCTCGCGAGTGGCGATGGACATCGCTGAAGCGCGCGCGGCCTTTTCGCGCGCATGTGCGCTCGATGTCGAGACACGCAAGCCGGGCAATGTGAGTGTGTTTAGCGAAGGTCATGGCATGAGCGCGGCGCAGTTCATCGCGAGTGCGAATGCTGCGGCTGATGGCCTGTTCGCGCCCGGCGCGCGTGTCGGCACACGCATTCTCGATGCTGTTCGCGCGACATCGGAGACGGTCGGCTGCAATACGAATCTTGGCATCGTGCTGCTGTGCGCGCCGTTGTGCGCTGCGTTAGAAGTGGTCGAAGGAAACTGGCATGCCGCGACGCAAAACGTCCTTGCCGCACTAGATATCGAAGACGCGCGTCTCGCCTATCAAGCGATTGCACTTGCCAATCCCGGCGGCCTCGGCGATGCGCCCGAGCAAAGCGTGCATGCGCCGCCCACGATCGATCTTCGCGCGGCGATGACATTGGCCGCGGACCGTGACAGCATCGCGCGGCAATACGCAAACGGCTTCGCCGATGTATTCGCGGCGGCGCATAGACTCGATGCATCCGACGAAAACACCGCCATGCTCGATACCTTTCTCCATTTCCTTCGAAGCTGGCCCGATTCGCACATAGTGCGCAAGCACGGCGCGGCGATGGCGCAAAGTGTCACGCTCGATGCCGCCGTGCGACACGATGAATGGCGCGCGCAAGGCCGGCCGCTCGCTTCGCCAGAACTCGATGCATGGGATGCGCGGTTGAAGGCACGCGCCCTCAATCCCGGCACGAGCGCGGACTTGTCGGTGGCAACGCTGTTTGTCACGTTGCTTTCGAAGGTGGCTGCATGAAGCGCGCCTGCGTGCGTGCTCGACATTGGCACGGAACCTGTTAGGAACTTCGCGCTTCAGCGGTTCGTTTCGGCGAGAGCGTCGGGACGGCCATGAATCAGGCGAAGCATCGGGCGCAAGCCGAGTGTTTCCAGACCACATCATCGGAGGAACAGCATGGCCAAGATCAACCGCGTCCTGGTAGGAGAGTCGCTCGTCGGCGATGGCAACGAGGTCGCGCACATCGACTTGATCATCGGACCGCGAGGTTCCGCTGCGGAGACCGCGTTCTGCAACGCGCTGACGAACAACAAGGATGGTTTCACATCGCTATTGGCCGTGGTCGCACCGAACCTGCTGACCAAGCCGAACACGATTCTCTTCAACAAGGTGACGATCAAGGGCGCCAAGCAGGCCGTGCAGATGTTCGGCCCGGCGCAGCGCGCGGTGGCAATGGCGGTAGCCGACAGCGTGGAAAGCGGCGTGATTCCCGCCGATGAAGCCGACGACGTGTTTGTTTGCGTGGGGGTTTTCATCCATTGGGAAGCGGACGACGATCAGAAGATTCACGACTATAACTATCAAGCCACTAAGGAGGCGATTGCCCGCGCGGTGGCGGGTGAGCCTAAGGCATCGGAGGTGGTGTCGAAGAAGGCTTCAAGTTCTCATCCGTTTTCGCCTAGCTGAGTTTTTTGGCCTTTGCCGGCGTGGGCTTTTTATTCTTTGCTTGCGCTGGCTTGATGTTCTTTGTCTTTTGAGGCTCTTTGCAATGCGTCTACGGTGTTTGGTGTTTTTGAGTCTTGCATTGGTTGCGCCGCTTTCGATTGCGGGGTCTGCGCCTGCCGCCCGGCATGGGTTTGATTATCCTACGCAGGGGCGTGTGGAGTACGTGCTCGGGTGTATGGATGACAATGGGCATGACTTCGCCAATGTCTATAAGTGCTCTTGTGCGATCGATAAGATTTCCCAAGTGCTGCCCTATGATGACTTTGTGGAGCAATCCACGTTTTCTAAATATGCTTCGCTTGGGGGGGAAGGTGGGGCGGAGTTTCGGGTGGATCGGGCTAAGGCGCAGACTAAGAAATTTCGGGAGTTGCAGAAGCAGGCGTTTCGGGAATGTGGAGTGGTTTCGCGGTGAGGTTGTTGTTCGTGGAAGGGGCTGCTGTTGGTTGGGTCTTTATTGCAGTAGCCGCCTCCCCGGCGGGGGGGTAACTTTCTTTGCTGCTGCAAAGAAAGTCACCAAAGAAAGCAGCTTTTTACCCCATGCTCGATGGCTGGAAAGTGTTGGTCTGGTTTAACGATACAGTGGCCGCAATAGGACTTCCCTCGTCTAGCAACGCGCATTGGCAACCTAGCGATTTCGCGCTCGAATCCTTAGGCTTTAGTGGTCCGCATTCATTCTTTCGGCCATGCGCTGCGCGCGCCGAGAACCTAAGAACGGAATCCCGCAGCGTATAAACGCCCAGCCTCATCAAACCACATCGCACCCGCCCCATTGGGCCCTACCTCAGTTCGAGCTTCGATGAAACGTGCATATCGTTGGCTTTAGGCCTTTCGCCGAAGTGCTTATCAAGGTAGGGCCAAATAGCAATCTTGCGGGGAAGTGTGATGTGCCTGGGCGCTGATACGCTGCGGGATTCCGTTCTAAAGCTCTCGGCGCGCGCAGCGCATGGCCGAAAGAATGAGCGCGCTCCACTAAGACTAGAGAGTTGGAGCCCGCAATCGCTAGGTCGCCTAAGCGGCAAGTTATCCGTGGCAAGTTCTACTGCGGCCACTGTATTGGTTAATCCAGACCAACCCTCTCCAGCCAGCGGGCATGGGGTAAAAAGCTGCTTTCTTTGGTGACTTTCTTTGCAGCAGCAAAGAAAGTTACCCCCCGCCGGGGAGGCGGCTACTGAATAAACAACACAAACAAGAGAGGCCCTTTGCACGAAGACCAAAACCCCTTAACCCTCCGGCACAAACCCCCTCCCCAAAACCGAAAACCCAAAATCCCCCAAACGGCGAGAGCGCTCAATAACCACTCCCACCGAAGCCACATCAGCAAACTTCCCTGGCTTGGCAAGCGAAACCCTAACCCACTGCGCCCCAAAATCCGCGATAACAAGCTGCGCCACCAATTCGGCAAGCGCCTCAAGCAACTGCACCCGATGCGAAGCAAAAAGCACGAGAACCGACTCCCGCACCGCAGCATAATTAACCGTATCCTCAATCCGGTCAGTCCGACAGGCAAGAATAGAAGAAACGCCAATAGCCAAATCAAGCCGAACAGGCTGCGGCTCATGTAACTCGCTTTCATCGATCCCGATAACCGTCTCTCCGGTCAAACCCTCGATGAAAACGACATCCATTGCCACACGCCCCTGTGCCGCCACCGGCGACGGAAAGCCATTCCTCAAAATCGGATCGTTACCGCCCATGCGCGCTCCTTGCCAAGAACAAACGCCTGACCATTGAAAACCAGCCAGTAAGAAAACTCAGTAAGCAAAAATCGCGCGCAAGCGACATACTCTGTGCGACTACTTATTGAACCATCCCGCCATCGGATGTAAAGTTTTTGGGAACCGGGCCAGATCGATCAACCCGGCCACGAGGCGCGCCCGCAGAAAGAACCAAGCAGTGCCCCATGAAAGTGCGTTGGGGATTAAAAGCAATAAGGCATCGAGAGAGCCGCGGCGCTTGAGCGGAACACACAAACATATTCAGCGTCGGCCCGCCATGCAGCAATAACGCATACGGGCCAAGAGACAGACGCATCGGAGACACGCCCCCATGTCGTTGCTTGCAGACGTAGACACGCATGTCCGGGAAGTGCTGAACATCGTTCATAACCCATTGGCCGCACGGCGCGCCAGCGATTCGGTCGCGCAGTCGTGGATGCGCTGCCTGACCGAATTCCGCCTCGACCCGGCACACTTCGTCATGCCGCCCGTGCTCACGCAGCGCGAACTCACCGAGCGGCGCGAAGCAGCCAGCGATCTCATCGCGTGCTCGAAACTGGAAATGACCACGCTGTATCAGCAACTCGCGGATCCCGAACTCGCCGTCGTGCTCGTGGATGCGGACGGCGTGATCGTGCATCAGGTGTCGTCGGTGCCGTTCGGCGAAGCGGTGGCCGCCGATGGCCTGCGCGTCGGCGCGCTGTGGAGCGAACGGGAAGCCGGCACCAATGGCATGGGCACGTGCCTGATCGAACGCGATTGCATCGCGGTATGTCAGCACGAACATTTCTATCCGCGCTATACGTCACTCACGTGCACGGCCGCGCCGATCTTCGACGAACGCGGCGAAGTCATCGGCGTATTGGATGTGACGAGCCGCTCCAAGCTCTTGCAGCAGCATTCGCTGGTGCTGGTCGGCATGTCGCGTCAGATGATCGAAAACCGCCTGATCGATGCGCGTTATCGCCACGCGAACATGGTCCACTTCCACAGCAGACCGGAATTCGTCGGCACGCTGCACGCAGGCAAGCTCGCCGTCAGCGATGACGGCGTGGTGCTCGCGGCCAGCCGCAGCGCGTTGTTCCAGCTCGATCTGCGCTCGCCCGCTGAATTGTGCGGCAAACGCGTGGAGGAAGCCTTCAACGCGACGCTCGACGACATGATCGCGCGCAGCATACGCGGCTCGTTTCATCCGGTCACGGTGTATAGCGCACGAGCAAACAGCCGCTTCTTCCTGATCGCGCAGTCGCCACGCGAAGCGGTCAGCAATGCAAAACGAATCGTACTCAACGATGGCGCGATCTTGCCTGCATCGCGCACAACGCCAAAAATGCCGCGCAAAGAAATGGATGCCGCAGCAAGCGCGGGCCGGCTCGACAAGCTCTCGCACCTCGAATTCGGCGATCCGCGCATGGCCTCGCAAATTCAGCTTGCCGCGCGCGTGATTCAACGCAAGATTCCGATCGTGCTGCGCGGACAAACCGGCACCGGCAAGGAAGTGTTCGCAAATGCGCTGCATAACATCAGCCCGAACAATGCAGGCGCGTTCGTCGCGGTGAACTGTGCATCGCTGCCGGAGAATCTGATCGAGAGCGAACTCTTCGGATATCGTGCGGGCGCATTCACTGGCGCGCAGCGCGAAGGGCGACGCGGCAAGATCGTGCAGGCCAATGGCGGCACGCTCTTTCTCGATGAAATCGGCGATATGCCGCTCACGTTGCAGGCGCGTCTGCTGCGCGTGCTCGAAGAACACGAGGTCACGCCGCTCGGTGCGGAAACCACCGTGAAAGTAGACTTCCAGTTGATCAGCGCGAGTCACCGCAATCTGGTCGAGCTCGTGCAGACCGGGATGTTCCGCGAAGATTTGTACTACCGACTGAATGGCATCGAGATCAATCTGCCGCCGTTGCGCGAACGCGCCGATGCACTCGCGCTGATCGGTCATATCCTCGAAAGCGAAACCGACGATCCGCCTGCCCTGAGCGATGAAGCACGCCACGCGCTCTTGAGTTATGCATGGCCCGGCAACATTCGACAGTTGCGGCATGTGCTGCAAATGGCGATTGCGTTGTGCGACGGGCCTGAGATTCGCTGCGCGCACCTGCCTGCTGAAATCGTCAACGGTGCGGCGAGCGGCAATCAGCCCGTCATGCGGAACACGGGCAATGCAACGCCCACGCTCGCCGATGAAGTGGATACGTCCTCGCTCAACGCAATACAGGTGCGTGAACGCGAGACCGTATTGCTGTTGCTCGACGAACATCGCTGGAACGTCAGCAATGTGGCGAAGGTGCTCGGCATCAGCCGGAACACGTTGTATCGCAAGATGCATCGGCTGCATATTCGGCTTTCGCACGATTCGACCACCGCCAACGACGCATGACGGCACCCACGCCCGCCCGCCGGCTCGACGAGTTCAAGCCCGACGCGCGGTTCGCGTGGTGCGTGACCGGCTCCGGTCATATGATCGAGGAATCGATCGAGCTTGCGCTGAAACTGCCGGGCGTCGATCTGTTTCTCTCGTCCGCAGGCGAGGAAGTCTTGCCGCTCTATGGCTGGCCCATTGCGAAACTGCGCGAGCATTTCAAGGTGATTCGCGACAACAGCGCGAGCAGCGTGCCTGTGGGCATGCTTTATAACGGCGACTATCACACGGTTGTCGTCGCGCCCGCGACAAGCAATACGGTTGCGAAATGCGCGTTTGGCATCTCCGATACCTTGCCTACCAACCTCTTCGCGCAAGCGGGCAAGCAGTGCGTGCCGGCCATCGTGTTCGCATGCGATACCGCGCCGGTGGTCATCACGCAAGCGCCCAAGGAATGGGTCGAAGTACGGCCGCGCCCTATCGAATTCGAGAATGTCGAGCGGCTGGCGCGCTTCGTCGATACAAGTGTCTCTCGCACGCTCGACGAACTGCGCGCCGCCCTCGATGCGCGTCTCTCGCAACTGAAGCTCGCATGGAACACATCGTCTTCCTGACCGGGCGGCTTGCGCAAACCAGCTTGCAGCAAGTGCTCGAAAGCATCGCGCCTGCCGCGACACGTGCGCCGTTCACGTGGGAAGTGCGCGAAATTGGCTTGCAGGTCGCGGGACTGATGACTGCCGACATGATTCGTCGTCGCGTGATTCCTCCGTTATCCGAAGGAACGAGCCGCATGATCGTGCCGGGGCGTTGCCGGGGCGATCTGGACATGCTCACGGCGTACTACGGCGTGAAGGTCGAACGCGGGCCGGAAGAGGTGAAAGACCTGCCGCAGTTCTTCGGGCGCGAGGCGAAGCATCTGGATCTCTCGCGCTATGAAACCGAAATCTTCGCCGAGATCGTGGATGCGCCGCGTCTCGATCTGAACGGCATTCTCGCGCGTGCCGTGGAATACAGGCGGCAAGGCGCGGATGTCATCGATATCGGCTGTTTGCCGGCCACGCCGTTTGCGCATCTCGAAGACGCCGTGACGATGCTCAAGGAGCAAGGCTTTCGTGTGAGCGTCGATTCCATGCTCGATGACGAACTCGTGCGCGGTGGGCGGGCGGGCGCGGACTATGTGATGAGTCTGAACATCGATTCGTTATGGATAGCCAATGAAATTGCATCGACGCCGATTCTGGTGCCTCGCGAGCCGCACGACATGGCATCGCTGGATGCAGCTATCGATGCGATGGACAAGCTCGGCCGAAGCTTTCTCGCCGATCCTATTCTCGATCCGATTCCGTTTGGACTTTCGGCATCCATTGCGCGATATGTGTCGTTACGCGAACGCAGGCCCGATGTGCCGATCATGATGGGCATCGGTAACGTGACCGAGTTGACGGAAGCGGACACGACCGGCATCAACGCGGTGTTGCTCGGCATGGCCGCGGAGTTGCGCATTGCGGCGGTTCTGACTACGTCCGTGAGTTTGCATGCGCGGCGCGCAGTTCGCGAAGCCGATGTCGCGCGACGTGTCATGCATGCGGCCCGCGAGGCACAGATGTTGCCCAAAGGCATTTCCGGTGATCTGTCCGCGCTGCATTCCAAACGCCCGTTTCCGTACGATTCAAGCGAAATCTCCGCGCTTGCCGATTCCGTTCGTGATCCGAACTTTCGCGTTCAGGTGTCGGCGGATGGCATTCATGTCTATAACCGCGATGGTCATCACATCGCGAAAGATCCGTTCGCGCTCTATCCCGAACTGAAGGTCGAGAACGATGGCGGTCATGCGTTTTATCTCGGCGTGCAACTGGCGCGTGCGGAGATCGCGTGGCAACTTGGCAAGCGCTTCGATCAGGATCAGGCGCTGGATTGGGGATGCGAGGTGGATCGGGAGGAGGAGGATTTGAGTGTGTGGCATGCGCCGGGGGTGACGAAGAACAAATGACCTGAACCTGAGAACCCTCCTAATTCTTTTGGTTAGTCCATCAAGCCAATTGGCAAGAAACGACAGCTCGGATAGCATGAACGCTCTTATTAGTCATCCGGAGCATTCATGTACATCTTCACTGTCGAAGAAGCGCAAAAGGATTTGGAGAAGCTGCTCGAAATGGTCGCCAATGGCAAGGAAGTAGCGATCGGCGGCAAGTATCCTACCCTTCTTCATCGTGTCAGGGCGGTTGCCAATCTGGTTCCGGGCAAGCCCGAATCGTGTGGCTCCGTCATTATTGGCTATACCGACGAAGACGTGCAGAACGACGAGCTAGTGAAGCCGTTGCCCGAAGAAATTTTCGATGCATTTCACAAGCCACGCGCGTATGACGCCGCGCCCACACCCGAGAGTCGATAATGCGTTTGCTGCTCGACACGCATATCTTTATCTGGAGCGTTTCGGCGGACCGAAGGCTACCTGTCGCTTTCGAAGCGATGATCGCTGATGCAGACAAGGTGTTCGTCAGCACGGCCACCATCTGGGAAATGTCGATCAAGGCCGCGTCCGGAAAGCTGGAACCGCACGCCGTGCTTGCCATCGACGAACTCGACACGCA
The DNA here is from genome assembly GCF_057612605.2 of Caballeronia sp. A2-2. NCBI lineage: Bacteria > Pseudomonadati > Pseudomonadota > Betaproteobacteria > Burkholderiales > Burkholderiaceae > Caballeronia > Caballeronia sp. A2-2. The sequence goes on from NZ_CM172588.1 coordinate 1,256,273, forward strand.
GTCTTTCATCGTGCTTCCTGTGCTGCTCGAACATGCGAAGGCGGTGCGGGATATGTCCGACTTGCATCGCGATCCTTTCGATCGTTTGCTGGTGGCGCAGGCGCTTACCGAAGGCTTGAGGTTCCTGACCGTCGATCGTGATCTGAAGGAGTACCTTCGCCTTACCACCGTCGCCTCGCTTCAGTGATACCGCCGCGCCATCGCCTCCATCCCCACCGGCCTGATCTTCCCCGCCTGCCCCGCACATCCAAACGCTTCGAACCGTTCAATACATAAATCCCGCGCCGCCGCCATCGCCGCCTTCAACGCATGACGCGGGTCGAACTCCGACTTCGCAGATGCCATCGCGCGCCGCATCGCCCCGCTCATCGCCAGACGTATATCGGTGTCGATATTCACCTTGCGCACACCGTTCGCGATCCCGCGACGTATCTCCTCCACCGGCACGCCATACGTCGCCGGAATCTCACCGCCATGTTCGCGAATAATCGCCAGCCATTCCTGCGGTACCGACGATGACCCATGCATCACGAGATGCGTATTCGGAATGCGCGCATGAATCTCGGCGATGCGGTCGATCGCCAGAATATCGCCCGTTGGCTGACGACTGAACTTGTACGCACCATGCGATGTGCCGATAGCGATCGCCAGTGCATCGATGCCGGTGGCCTCGACGAATGCGCGCGCTTCATCGGGATCGGTCAGCAAACGTTCATGACTGAGCGTGCCTTCCGCGCCCACGCCGTCTTCCTCGCCCGCGCGGCCGGTTTCCAGCGAACCGAGACAACCCAGTTCACCTTCCACCGACACGCCGACTGCATGCGCCGCTTCGACCACGCGGCGGCTCACGTCCACGTTATAGTCGTATTCCGCGGGCGTTTTCTGATCGGGCATGAGCGAGCCATCCATCATCACCGAGGTAAAGCCCGAACGAATGGCCTGCTGACACACTGACGGGCTCGCGCCATGATCCTGATGCAGCACCACCGGAATGTCCGGATGCGCCTCAACCGCCGCCAGCACGAGATGCCTCAAATAAGGCTCGCCTGCATACTTGCGCGCACCCGCCGATGCCTGAAGAATCACCGGGCTATGCGTGGCGTCCGCCGCCTGCATGATCGCCTGAATCTGCTCCATGTTGTTGACATTGAACGCAGGCACGCCGTAACCGTGCTCCGCCGCGTGATCCAACAATTGCCTCAATGCGATGAACGCCATGTCGTTCTCCTGATGATTCTTGTCACGCAGCAACGCGGCGCGCTTCGTCCACGAGTGCTTCGGTCGTGATGCCGAAATGCGCGAACAACTCGCTCGCAGGCGCGGATTCCCCGAACCGGTCGATGCCGACCACGCCACCGTTCAATCCCACGTATTGCCGCCAGAACGCACTGACGCCGGCTTCGATTGCCACGCGCGGCACGTCCTCAGGTAACACACGTTCGCGCCATGCGTGACATTGACGATCGAACACCGTGGTGGATGGCATCGACACGACGCGGGCGAGAATGCCTTCTTCCTTTAGCCGATCGACCGCTGCGAGCGCCAAAGAAACTTCCGAACCCGTCGCGATCAGCACCACGCGTCTTTCGCCCGGTTCGCTTTGCGTCGGCCAATCGGCGAGCACATAGCCGCCGCGCTCGATTGCATCGATCTGCGCTTCATCGCGCGCGACAAACGGCAAGTTCTGACGCGACAACAACAAACACGAAGGCCGGTCGCGTTCAACGGCACTGACCCACGCCTGCGCGGTTTCGACTGCATCGCATGGACGCCATACATCAAGACCCGGAATCATGCGCAGGCTCGCAGCATGTTCCACCGGTTGATGCGTCGGCCCGTCCTCACCGAGTCCGATGGAATCGTGCGTGAAGACGAACACCGTGAGCGTCTTCATCAACGCGGCCATGCGCAAGGCGTTGCGCGAATAATCGGAGAACGTGAGGAACGTGCCGCCAAACGGCAAATACCCGCGATGCAACGCGACACCATTGAGCACCGCGCTCATGCCGAACTCGCGCACGCCGAAGTGAATGTAGTTAGCCTTATTCGATGACGAAGCATCTACGTCCACCGCATCCTTCCAGCGCGTGAGATTCGATCCGGTCAAATCCGCCGAACCGCCGAGCAATTCGGGCAACGCACACGCAAGCCCTTCGATTGCCAGTTGAGACGCCCGGCGCGTCGCGATGCTTTGCCGCGCACGGTCCGCGTCACGCACGAGTTCGTAAGCCAAATCGCGCCAGTTCGCAGGCAATGCACCACGCATGCGCCGTTCGAACTCCGAAGCATCGTGAGGAAACGCGCGACGGTATGCATCCATTCGGCACGTCCAATCGTTCTGCGCGGCCGCTCCCGCTTCACGCGCATCCCAAGAGGCACGAATCGACGATGGAATCTCAAACGGCGCATGCGTCCAGTTCAATGCGCGACGCGTCGCCTGCGATTCGTCGTGGCCAAGCGGTGCGCCGTGAACCTCATGCGTGCCGGCCAAGTTCGGCGCGCCTTGACCGATGACCGTCTTGCAACAGATGAGCGTCGGCTTTTCCGCATCGCGTGCCTGATTCAAAGCGCGCGAGACCGCCTCGACGTCGTGACCATCGACCGCGCGCACAACATGCCAACCGTAGGATTCGAAACGCCGCGGCGTATCGTCCGTGAACCATCCGTCCACCTGACCGTCGATGGATATGCCGTTGTCGTCATACAGCACCGTGAGCTTGTTCAACCGCAAAGTGCCCGCAAGCGACGCCGCTTCATGAGAAATACCTTCCATCATGCAGCCATCGCCTGCAAACACATAGGTACGATGATCGACGATCTCATGCCCAGGCCGATTGAATTCGCGCGCCAACAGCGTTTCAGCGAGCGCCATGCCTACGGCATTCGCGAGTCCCTGCCCGAGCGGCCCTGTCGTCGTTTCCACGCCGGGCGTGAGGCCCACTTCAGGATGTCCCGGCGTCTTGCTGCCCATTTGCCGAAAGCGCTTCAGTTCGTCTAACGAAAGATCGTAGCCACTCAAATGAAGCAGCGCGTAAAGCAACATCGATCCATGTCCATTGGAAAGCACGAAGCGGTCACGATCAGCCCAGTCGGGATCAGCCGCATTATGTTTCAGATGACGCGTCCACAGCGCAACCGCGATCTCCGCCATGCCCATCGGCATGCCGGGATGACCTGAGTTCGCTTGCTGAACCGCGTCCACGGCAAGCATGCGCAACGCATTCGCCATTTGACGCCCATGCGGCGCATGATGTGTTTCGGGCAAAGCCTCGGCAACGGCACTCATGAGATGCCTCCTCGGTACAGATTAGAAAACCTAAGTATTCAGGCGCGCACGCTGCGGTCGCGCAACTGAAGAATCAATGGCGTGAAGATGAGCTGCATGGCAAGGCCCATCTTTCCGCCCGGCACCACGATCACATTCGGGCGCGACATGAACGAGTCGTGCAGCATCGTAAGAAGATAAGGAAAGTCGATGCCGCGCGGCTTCGCAAAGCGGATCACCACAAAGCTCTCGTCCGCATGCGGAATCTCGCGCGCGGTGAACGGATTCGACGTATCCACCGTCGGCACGCGCTGAAAATTCACATGCGTATGCGAGAACTGCGGACAGATATAGTTCACATAGTCCGGCATGCGGCGCAGAATCGTATCGACCACGGCTTCATGCGAATAGCCGCGCATGGTCTGATCGCGATGCAGCTTCTGAATCCATTCGAGATTGATGATCGGCACCACGCCCACGAGCAAATCCGCATGGCGCGCGATATCCACGCGATCGGTCACCGCGCCGCCGTGCAGGCCTTCGTAGAACATCAGATCGGTTTGAGGCGCGACGTCTTCCCATGGCGTGAACGTGCCCGCATCCTGTTGATACTTCGCGGCTTCGGCATCGTCATGAACGTAGTGGCGAAATTGCCCACCGCCGCACGCGCCGTAAGTCGCGAACAACTGTTCCAATTCTTCCAGCAAATTCGCTTCCGGACCGAAGTGACTGAAATCGCGCATGCCATCGCGCTCGCTTTGCTTCATGGCTTCACGCATGCCGAGGCGATCGTAACGATGAAACGCATCGCCTTCGACAATCTGCGCATTGAGCTTTTCACGCCTGAAAATATGCGTGAAACTCTTCATGACGGTGGTCGTGCCCGCCCCGCTCGAACCGGTCACCGCGACGATCGGATGTTTGACTGACATGCGCTTGCCTCCCTGTGGCGTTCTATGTGTAGCGCAGCGTGAATGGTTCAAGCGGGCGTTTCAGGCAGAAACAACGAGCGCTCCTTGAACAAGGGCGATGAAAAAGGTTTGTCTTCGCCCCGGTCATATTCGCCGTGATAGCGATGAATGCGCGCCACTTCATTGCGCGAACCGAGTATCACCGGCACGCGTTGATGCAGCGCGTCCGGTGCGACATCGAGAATGGGTTCGCGTCCTGTGATTGCGAGACCGCCTGCCTGTTCCACCAGATAGCTCATCGGATTTGCTTCGTAGAGCAAACGTAAGCGCCCTTCCATCTCCGGTGTCTTGAAGTCACGCGGATACATGAACACGCCGCCGCGCATCAGGATGCGATGTACTTCCGCGACCATCGACGCGATCCATCGCATATTGAAGTCTTGGTCGCGGCAACCGGTGCGGCCGTCCTTGCATTCCTGCACGTAGCGTCTTACGGGCGGTTCCCAGAAGCGTTCGTTGGATGCGTTGATCGCGAACTCGCACGAATCCTCGGGAATGCGGATATCCGAATGCGTGAGCACGAAATTGCCGACATCGCGTTCAAGCGTGAAGCCGTGCGTGCCGTTGCCGACGGAGAGCACGAGCATCGTCGCGGGTCCGTAGATGGCGTAGCCCGCCGCCACTTGTTCGCGTCCGGTGCGCATGAAGGCTTGCTGGTCTGCTGGACCTTCGTCATCGGCACGGCGGCGCAGCACGGAGAAGATCGAACCGACCACGCCGTTGATATCGATGTTCGACGAGCCATCCAACGGATCGAATGCGAGCAGATACTCGCCACGCGGATACGGCTCGGGAATCGCGTACACGTGGTCCATCTCTTCGGACACCATCGCCGCGAGCAGGCCATCCCATTCACAATGCTGCAAGAAGATGTCGTTCGTCACGAGGTCGAGCTTCTTCTGTTCCTCGCCGTGCGTGTTAATGCTTTGCGCGGAACCGTGTTGCCCACCGAGCGCGCCGCGTGTAAGCGCCGCTGCAATGGTTTTGATGGATGCCGCCACATCGATCAGCAATGCAGATAATCCGCTCGATGCATCCGCGCCCGGCTGGCGGTCCAGCGTGTCGATCAGGAACTTCGATAAGGTCGTGCGTCCGTCACGCATCTCACGCTCCTTGCGCTGGTGCTTCGGTGAAAACACGGCTCGCGCGAATGTCGCTCGCATCGAGTTGCATGAGTGCTTCGGCGTCTGCGGGGCCGCTGCCTTTTTCCGCCGCCGCGAACAAGCGGTTCGCCTGACGCAACCGCGCACGGTCCAGCGCATTGCGTACCGAACGCGCATTGGCGAAGTTCGGCTGAAGAATGCGTCGCGCGAGATACGCTTCGAACGCGTCGCGCGCTTCATCGTCGAAGCGGTAATGCATGACGCGCAGCATGTGCGTGGCGATCTGCATCAGCTCATCGGGCGCGTAATCCGGAAAGGCAATGTGATGCGCGATCCGCGAGCGAAAGCCGGGATTGCTGCGGAAAAACGTCTCCATGCGCGATTCATAACCCGCGAGTATCACAACGAGATCGTCGCGCTGGTTCTCCATCGTCTGAAGCAAGATTTCTATGGCTTCCTGACCATAATCACGCTCGTTCTCGGGGCGATATAAGTAGTAGGCTTCGTCGATGAACAACACGCCGCCCATCGCACGCTTGAGCACTTCACGCGTCTTGGGCGCAGTGTGTCCGATGTACTGCCCCACCAGATCGTCACGCGTCACCGAGACAAGGTGATTGCGTCGTATATAGCCGAGCCGATGCAACACCTGCGCCATGCGTAACGCGACCGTGGTCTTGCCCGTGCCCGGATTGCCGGAGAAGCACATATGCAACGTCGGCGCACCGCTCGCGAGTCCAAGCGTGTCGCGCGCCCGCTCGACCAGCAGATGCGCGGCGATCTCGCGAATACGCGTCTTGACGGGCGCGAGTCCGACAAGATCGCGGTCCAACTCCGCGAGCACTTCGCCGATGCGCGAATCGCGATACAGCGCGAGCAGGTCCGCGTGCGTGCGCGGCGCTTCCTCGACGAGCGTGGCTTCGGCATTCATCGTGTCTCTCCGCGTTGGTTTCAATAGCGATCGCCGCCGGGCCGGTCGGTGGCATATGTGCGAATGGAATAACGCTGCACGCGGTTGCGATCATCCTGACGTTCGAGGCGAAATCCTTTCTCGTCGTCGGGACGATTGACGATGAACGACAACCGCATGGTCTCAAAACCGCGCACCGAATCGAACGCATTGATCTTGATGTAATGACGCGGATAAGTCTTGCGGCATGCGTTCACTTCTATCATCACGCCGGCTGCATCGTGCAGGTCGAACATGGGCAATCCCCACATTTCCCAATACGTGTTGCGCGGATGCGGATCGTCGGTGTATTCGACCGAGCACGCCCAGCCCTGCTCCAGCGCGTAACCGATCTGCGAGGAGATTTCCTCGTCAGTCAACGGCGGAAGGAAAGAGAATGTTCCTTGTGTCAGGTTCATTTGTCATCCTTATGAAATTAAATTCAAGCGGGCGTTGCCGTGACCGCATAGTCAGGCGTATCCGTCGATGCGTAATTGAACGTCACATCACGCCACGTTTCGAGCGCCTGACGCAACGGCGTGCAGGAACGCGCGGCGGCATCGAGAATATCGAGTCCTTCGTTCGCTATGTCGCGCCCTTCGTTACGTGCCTTGACCATCGCTTCGAGCGCCACGCGATTGGCCGTCGCCCCCGCCTGAATGCCTTGCGGATGCCCGATGGTACCGCCGCCGAACTGAAGGATCGCATCGTCGCCAAAGAGGTCGAGCAACTGATGCATCTGTCCCGCGTGAATGCCGCCCGAGGCCACCGGCATCACCTTGCGCAATCCCGCCCACGGTTGATCGAAGAAGATGCCACGCGCCAGGTCCGGCTCGTTGCGCGCTTCGCGCAGCACGTTGTAATAGCCCTGAACCGCCATCGGATCGCCTTCGAGCTTGCCCACCGCCGTGCCCGCATGTGCATGATCGACGCCCGCCATCCGCAGCCACTTTGCAATCACGCGAAACGAAATACCATGATTGCGCTGCCGCGTGTACGTGCCATGTCCCGCACGATGCAGATGCAGAATCATGTCGTTCCTGCGCGCCCACTTCGACATCGACTGAATGGCGGTCCAGCCGATCACGAGATCGATCATCACGATGCACGAGCCCAGTTCTTTCGCGAACTCGGCGCGTTCATACATGTCCTCCATCGTGCCAGCGGTCACGTTGAGATAGTGTCCTTTCATCTCACCGGTTTCGGCCTGCGCGCGCGCCACGGCTTCCATCGCAAAGAGATAGCGATCACGCCAATGCATGAAGGCTTGCGAATTGATGTTTTCGTCATCCTTAAGAAAATCCAGACCACCTTTCAAGCCTTCGTACACAACGCGTCCGTAGTTCTTGCCCGACAAACCCAGCTTGGGCTTCACCGTCGCACCCAGCAAAGGACGTCCATACTTATCAAGCCGCTCACGCTCCACAATGATTCCGGTAGGCGGCCCCTGAAAGGTCTTGAGATACGCCACCGGAATGCGCATGTCTTCCAGCCGCAGTGCTTTTAAAGGCTTGAACCCGAACACATTCCCAATGATCGATGCCGTGAGATTCGCCACCGATCCTTCCTCGAACAGATCGAGGTCGTAAGCGATATACGCGAAGTATTGCAGCTCGTCGGAACGCGCATTCGGCACGGGTTCGCATCGATACGCCTTCGCCCGGTACATATCGCACGCGGTCAGCCGATCGGTCCACACGACCGTCCACGTCGCAGTAGACGATTCACCCGCAACAGCCGCCGCCGCTTCCTCCGGCTCAACGCCCGCTTGCGGCGTGATTCGAAACAGCGCGATGACATCCGTATCCTTAGGCACGTAATCCGGCTGCCAATAACCCATCTCGCGATACTTCATGACGCCGGCCGCATAGCGCGAGCGCGGATCGGACGGGTTGCGCGCCGCCTCGACGGCGGCCTTGCTGAAGTCGTTCATTCCGTTTCCTCGACAGTGTGAGTGAGTTCGACGTTCGCGCTTCGTGGCCCTGCTGTGAATTCAGAGTAAGCGCGGCATCGATGGAAAGGAATTCACGAATTACTTGCGCGTCCCTAAGCGATCCCTTAGTGGGTGTTCACCCTTAGCCCTGCAACGCACACTCGATGGAACACTTTGCTGCGTTTCTGTCACACTGCCTGCATGCACGGTCGTGCCGTTCATCGGGCACGGCGCTTGCATGAAGTACAGGCCGGTCTTCTTTCGGCATCAGCAGGAAACACCTTTAAATCACGGAGTCACGCTCATGCAATGGACCACGCCCAGCTTCACCGATATGCGTTTCGGCTTTGAAATCACGATGTACATCGCCACGCGCTGAGCGGCAGACCCGCACGAAACCGCATCATCGGTGCGGCTTCGTGCGGATTCATTTCATGTTCGGCAGGCGCACCGGACCATGATTCACGAAACGATCGTCACGACATCGAGCCGCGAAGGACGACCGCATATCGCGCCGATGGGCGTTCGTTTTGAGAACGGCTTTGCCATCCTCGCGCCATTCAGGCCTTCCACCACGCTCGACAACGTGCTTGCCACGAGAAGCGCGGTCGTCAATTTCACGACCGATGTGCGTGTCTTTGCGGGCTGCGTGACGGGCGTTGCGCGTGATTGGCCAACGGTCGTGGCATCGACGGTACCGAGCGTGCGGCTTGCGACAACGCTCGCGCATACGGAGTTGCGTCTGACGGAAGTGCTTGATGACGACACGCGTCCCACGTTGCGAATGGAATGCGTGCATCGCGAAACGCATGCGCCTTTTCATGGCTTCAATCGTGCGCAAAACGCTGTGGTCGAAGGCGCGATTCTCGTGAGTCGTTTGTTCATGCTGCCGGCGGAAAAGGTCGATAGCGAAGTCGCGTATTTGCAGATTGCCATCGACAAGACTGCGGGCGATGCGGAACGCGAAGCATGGCAATGGCTGTTGCAAGCTATCGCGCGGCATCGTGCCGACGCGCGAGCACAACCCTGATTCATTTCCGGAGCATCACGATGACCGCATTGCTCGCGAGCGTCCGCTCGGCCGACGAAGCATTCGATGCCGCGCAGGCCGGCGCCGAACTGATCGATCTGAAGGAACCGGGCGCGGGTGCGCTTGGCGGCGTCGAGTCGGGCGAGATCGCGCGTATCGTGCTTGCGTTGCGTGCGCGTTATGCGGTGCGGCCGATCAGTGCGACCATCGGCGATCTGCCCAATGACGCGCTCAATGAAATCACCGCGCGGGTGCTCGATGTCGCGGCGGCGGGCGTGGATTATGTGAAGGTTGGTGTCTCGCCGGGGGCGGGGGCTGAGGCTTGTCTACGGCATCTCGCGAATTTGCCCGCGCGCGTGGTGCCGGTGTTGTTGTCGGATGTAGGCGTGGATTGTGCGCTTGCCGCGTTGGCGACGCAGCTTGGTTTCGTCGGTATCGTCTTCGATACGGCGTCGAAGGATGGCCGCACGCTGTTCGATTGTGTCGATGCGGTGGCGCTTGCGGGGTGCATCCGCGACGCACGCGCGAAGGGCACGATGACGGCGCTTGCCGGGTCTTTGGGATGGGCGCAATTGGATGCGATTCGCGCGCTTGCGCCGGATATTGCTGGGTTTCGTGGGGCGTTGTGTGGGGAGCGCGAAGGCCGTGCGGGGCGGCTGGATCCGCTGCGCGTGGCGCGGTGGGTGCGTGCGTTGCATGGGGAACGGGAAGTGATGGATGCTTGAGTTTAAAAGTTGGCGTTGTTGTGCTGTCGTGCAAGGGGCTGCTGCTGATTGTGTCTTTATTGCAGTAGCCGCCTCCCCGGCGGGGGGGTAACTTTCTTTGCTGCTGCAAAGAAAGTCACCAAAGAAAGCAGCTTTTTAACCCATGCACGATGGCTGGAGAGGGTTGGTCTGGATTAAACGATGCAGTGGCCGCAATAGGACGTTCCACGTATAGAGCCGCTTAGGCAACCTAGCGATTACGCGCTCCAAAAATTCTCTCTTAGTGGACCGCATTCATGCTTTCGGCCATGCGCTTCGCGCGCCGAGAACCTGAGAACGGAACCCCGCAGCGTATAAGTGCCCAGCCTCATCAAGCCACATCGCACCCGCCCCATTGAGCCCTACCTCAGTTCGAGCTTCGATGAAACGTGCATATCATTGGCTTAGGCCTTTCACCGAAGTGCTAATCAAGGTAGGGCCGAATAGCAATCTTGCGGAGAAGCGTGATGTGCCTGGGCGCTTATAGGCTGCGGGATTCGGTTCTCAAGCTCTCGGCGCGCGTAGCGCATGGCCGAATGAATGACTGCGATCCACTAAGGGTTGATTGCTCGGGCGTGCAATCGCCAGGTTGCCTAAGCGGCATGTTATGCGTGGCAAGTCCTATTGCGACCACTGTATCGTTAATTCAGACCACCCTTTCCAGCCAGCGTGCATGGGGGTAAAAGCTGCTTTCTTTGGTGACTTTCTTTGCAGCAGCAAAGAAAGTTACCCCCCCGCCGGGGAGGCGGCTACTGAATAAACCAAACAAACAACAGCAGCCCCTTGCACGACAGAAAAAAACCTCAAACCATCACATTAAGCAACCGATCCCGCATACCCGCAAGATCATCCTTATTCAAAACTTCCACCACATAATTCGCCTCACGCACATGCGCCGTGAACCGCGAATCAAGCACCCCACTAGCAACAAGCGCTTCAAGCGAAGCATCCTTCTCCACATCACAAGACTTCACGATCGACAAACGTTCGGCGTTGAGCGAAGTCGATAACCACGCAGCAAGACTATCGGATGTGGTATCCCAGTTAGTCATGGAATCGGGCGTCGTACGCATCAAATCAGTCGGCACCCACACGGCCACGCGCCCATCACGCAACGCACGGCGAATACGCTCCTCATTCGATGCAAGCACCAACTCCGGCACCACACCCTGCATGAGAATGGCGTACTGCGCCATCGCAAGCAAACACATGTTATGGGCAGCAAGATCGTCGAAGCGCCATTCGCGCTGATACTCCCGCACCGTGTCCGCAAAATCGCCGCCACCCGGCACGATCACGACACGTCCGCCGCCCACTTCCCACAGCTTGATGAGCCATTCGCGCAAGCCCGGATCGTGACTCAGGCTGCCGCCGATCTTCACCACCCACATGGTCACGTCCTCATCCGGTCCGGCCGCCGGGACATTCCAGCGGCGCCGATATGTTTCGCAGGCTATCACGCGGCGCGCGGCGATGCATCGTTTGAAGAAAGCGTTCCGTTGCCTGTTGCACGCGGTTGCGCCATCGATGCGAGCAACGCGACGGCCACGCTCGGCGCACACGTCGATACCCATTCGGCGCGTTCGGCATCCGCGTGTTCGCTGCCTGCCACGCCCGCCAGCCGCGCGAAATCGACATAGCCGCGCGCCTCTTGCCGCGCGAGTGCCGCCGCCAAAAAACGCCCGCAGCCCGCTCCGACGATCGGCGCGGTGACCAACGCCGGATGCTGCGCGCAGATGCGTGCGAGGTTTGTTTCCAGCGTGCGCAACTGCTCGCTGCGCCAGGCGTGCGCAAAGAGCCGCCACTCGGCATCGGTGGCTTCGGCGGCATCGCGTCCGATCATTCGGGCGATGCGCGCGCGGCTCGCGGCCTCGGTTTTAGGACCGTTATCGGCGCTCGCATGCTGATCGTGTTCGGCGCGCAGTTCTCCGGTCAGACGATAGACATCGGCGCTCGTCGCGAACCATTCGTTCATCACGCCCGTCACTTCGCCGCGAAACGCAATGCGATGCGCGATCCCGCATAACGGCGTGCGCACGATGCCCTGATAAACGAGTTCGCCGGTCATCAACCGGTCTGCGTCATTGTTGCCGCGCGCGACGACCTTGCCGCCTTCAATCGGCACGATATCCGTAGTCGTGCTGCCGATATCGATCAGTACTGCATCATGCAAGGACGCCGCGACCCATTGCGCCGTCGCCAGCCAGTTCGCCGATGCCACGCGCCGCCAGTTCTCCGCGCACGCCGAGCGCGCGAGCCACAGCGGTTCGTCCGCGCCGCCCGCGAAGAACAACGTGCGTGGCCCGAGCCGCGCCGCCAGCAGACGCGCGAGCATCGACACGCCTTGCGCGCGGTCCGCGAACAGATCGACCATCTCGCCGGTCATGGTGACGGCATGTCGCGCCGATGCATCGGCGGCATGCGGCCAGCGTTCGAACACGCTGTCGATCACGCGTTCGAGATGCGCCATGCCCTGCCACAACGGACACGCCCATTGCGCGACATCGGCGAGCGTGCCGGCGCGGTTCGTCATCGACACCTTGACGTGCGCGCCGCCGACGTCCCAGCCGAAGACTGTCGGCTTTTCATGTTCCGCTTTCTGGTTTGTCATGCCGATCCTCCGGCGGCGCGCAGAGCCGAGGCATCATTCGCGAAACCCGACACGCCGTGCGCCGCGAGCAAGTCCGCCGCGAGATTGCGCCCGCCGCGCTTCGACAATTCCGCATAAGCCACGGTCACGCGCGGATTCACTTCGATGACCACCGGCCCGCGCGCCGGATGCCACACCATGTCGATGCCGACGAACCCGCGCAGCCCCGGAAACGCCTGCGCAACGCGCAGCGCGAGCCGTTCGAGCGCACGCCCTTGCGGACTGTGACGATCGATGCAATCCACCTCCACGCCATCGAATTGAACGATGCGGGGGCGCTGCTTCATGGCGGCATCACCCGACAGGCCGATGTGCTGACGATTGATCGCTACAACGCGCGCGCCCTCGGCATCGCAAATCAGCGACACGCTCAGCGGTTCGCCGTCGATCCACGCCTGAAGCACGGGGCTTCGGCCTGCTTCTGCGCGGGCTGTGTATTCGGCGCGCGCGGCGTGCAGGTCGTCGAAGACATAGGTATCGAGGCCGCCTGCGCCGTCGTCCGGCTTCACGACCCATCGCTTCGATATGCTTGCAATCGCGTCTTCAGGATCGAGCGCGGGCGTGGTCGCGATGTTGTGCGCGGCGAGCCGTTCCGCCGTCGCGCTCTTGCTGGATGCCGCGCGGATCGCTTCTTTCGCGCAGCCGAGCCAGCGTGCCGCGCCGACTGCATCGTGCAGACGCAGCAACAGGCCGTCGCATTCCGGCGCGATGATGCAGGCATGATCGTGCTCGCGCGCCATGCGTGCGACGAAGCGCGTGACGGGTTCGCCGGGGTCGGCGCGGCGATGTGTGGCATCGTTGGCGTGCTGTTCGAAGCGCGACGTCGCTATGCTGACCGTGACGCCTGGCAGCGCGCGCAGGTCGGCGGCGATGGCATCGCGCATCACGCGGCCTTCGACGATCAGCGCGGAGAGGTCGGCGAGACTGCCGCTGCCGCTTGCCGCAACATCGGGATCGATGCCGCCGCCGGTGAGATACTCGAATACGAAGATCTTGGTCAAAGGAAAGCCATCCATGCAGGTAATACCCGTTCTCGATCTGCTCGACGGACATGCGGTGCACGCGGTGCGCGGTGAGCGTTCGCGCTACCTTCCTGTCCGGTCGACGCTGTGCGCGACGAGCGAGCCTTTATCCGTCGCGCGGGGGTTGATGTCGGTGACACATTCGGATGTGTTGTATGTCGCGGATCTCGATGCGATTCTGGGGCGTATGGGTCATGCGGTTTTGCTTGCCGCTCTTTGTGATGCGCTTGGCGCTGGGGTTTCTTTGTGGCTCGATGCCGGGTTTGCCGATTTCGCTTCCATGCGGGATTGTTTGCGCCGGATTGGGGCGCTTGTTGGTGATGGTGCTGCTACCGTTGTGCCGGTGTTCGGCACCGAATCTCTGCGTGATGTTCATGCGATCGCTCAGGCGTGCGACGAGGGCTTCGATCCCATTCTTTCGCTCGATTTTCGGTTGGGGCGTGGATTGGGGCTGGTCGATGCTGCGCTCTGGCCTTCTCGGGTTATCGTTATGACGCTTGATCGCGTGGGGGGTGCTTCCGGGCCGGATCTTTTGACATTTGGCGATGTGCGCGCTTGTGCCTTTGCGCAGGATGTTCGCTTCTTTGGCGCTGGCGGCGTGCGGGATCAAAATGATCTTCTCCAAGGGGAGCTTAGTGGGGCTGAAGGGTGGCTTGTGGCTTCGGCTTTGCACAAAGGGCTGGTTTTTTAGCTGCGCTTCTACGGTCCTTTACTCAATATCTGTGCCATCGCTTTCTTTGCTTTCTGTTTCGGGCGGGGGTGGTGTAATTGGTTGGGAAGGGTCTGTTCCACTGGGGTGTTCACTGGGTGACAGTGTGTTTCATTTGGGAGCAGTTTCTTCGGGCAAGGGGCTTCTCTTGGTTGTGTCTTTATTGCAGTAGCCGCCTCCCCGGCGGGGGGGTAACTTTCTTTGCTGCTGCAAAGAAAGTCACCAAAGAAAGCAGCTTTTTACCCCAGGCACGATGGCTGGAGAGGGTGATCTGAATTAACGATACAGTGGCCGCAATAGGACGTCACTTGGTCGGCTAGGCGCTTGGGCAACCTTGCGATTGCGCGCTCGAATCCTTAGGCTTTAGTGGTCCGCATTCATTCTTTCGGCCATGCGCTGCGCGCGCCGAGAACTTAAGAACGGAATCCCGCAGCCTATAAGTGCCCAGCCTCATCAAACCCCATCGCACCCGCCCCATTGGGCACTACCTCAGTTAGCGCTTCGATGGAGCGTGCACATCGTTGGCTTTAGGCCTTTCGCCGAAGTGCTTATCAAGGTAGGGCCAAATAGCAATCTTGCGGGGAAGCGTGAGGTGGCTGGGCGCTGATAGGCTGCGGGATTCCGTTCTCAAGCTCTCGGCGCGCGCAGCGCATGGCCGAAAGCATGACTGCGGTCCACTTAGGTAAAAGGATTCGAGCGCGTAATCGCTAGGTTGCCTAAGCGGCTTGTTATACGTGGAACGTCCTATTGCGGCCACGGTATCCATTAATCCAGACCAACCCTCTCCAGCCATCGTGCATGGGGTAAAAAGCTGCTTTCTTTGGTGACTTTCTTTGCAGCAGCAAAGAAAGTTACCCCCCCGCCGGGGAGGCGGCTACTGAATAAACCAAACAAACAAGAGAAGCCCCTTGCACGAAGATCAAACCCCAAAACCCAAAAATCCGGCATAGACCTTGCTCCACCCCACGACCATGCCCGAGTCCAACCAATCCGCCACCTTAAAAGTGGAAGCAAAACCCTGGACCTGTCCATTCTGCCCCTTGCTATGCGACGACATCGCGATACCCTTTGAGGCAACCGCGACCCCGTGCCCACGCCGAACAGCGGCATTAAACGCACAAACGACCCACCCCAGAAGCCCAGAAATAAACGGCCAAAAAACAACCCAAAGCGAAGCGTTAACCCACGCCTCGCAGATATTAAGAACCGCAAAACATCCGCTTTTCAGCGGCCTGACCACCGACGTTTCCGGCACAAGATCCCTATACGATCTGGCCGCAGCAAGCAACGCAATCCTCGACCACCTAAACGGCGACGTGCTCGCCGCCAGCACCTTCGCGCTACAAGACCGCGGCGCGCTATTCACAACACTATCGGAGATACGCTCCCGCGCAGACCTGATCATCGTCTTCGCCTGCAATCCGACCGACAAATACCCGCGCTTCTACGAACGCACGATCTCGCCCTCACGCGACGTCAAGCTGATCTCCGTAGGCCGCAAAGCCGAAACCGAGTCAATACTGGAAGACACCGACCCACTCGATATTCTGTCGATATGGTCCGCACTAACCGAAGCCAACCAAGCCCCGGCGCAAGCAAACGAAACAACGAACGCGCTAAAGACCCTGAACGACCGCATCAACGCCGCGAAATACACCGCATTGATCTATGAGCCAGCAGCGCTGAAAACCACTCAACCGGCGCTAGCCATAGAAGCAATCCACCGCATCGTGAAAGCGCTGAACCGCACTGTGCGCGCAGGCGCCCTTGCGCTCACCGGCGACGACGGTGCGCTCACCGTCAATCAAACCATCACATGGCGCTCGGGCTTTCCATTGCGCACACGCATCGCCTACGGCATGCCGCTCGATCACGACGCGCACCGCTATCGCACGGAAACGCTCATCAAAGAAAATCGTATCGATGCGCTTCTATGGGTATCGAGCTTCCTGCCCGAACCCCTACCCGCATCGCTCGATGATGAAACACCGCTGATTATCCTCGGCCACGCGAACACGACGCTGCACGCACGCAAAGGCCCGACGGTATTCATCCCCGTTGCGACACCCGGCATGGACCACGACGCCCATCTGTTCCGCATGGATACCTCCGTGGTCGCCCCACTCACCGCCGCACGCACGACAAGCCTCCCGACCGTCGCCGCCATCGCCGATGAACTGAGCCAACGCAGGAGGACGCCATGACCTTGACGCGCCTGCGTGGCGGCACGCTCTACGATCCCGCGAACAAGGTGAACGGTGAGCAACGCGACATTCATATCCGCGATGGCCGCATCGTCGCAGCAGAGGACGTGCGCAACGAAACCATCGATCAGGACTTCGACGCAAATGGCATGATCGTGATGGCAGGCGGCATCGATCTGCATTCGCATATCGGCGGCGGCAAGACGAATCTCTCGCGGCTGCTGTTGCCGGAAGATCATCGCAACGATCCGCGCGCCGTGCCCGAGCGTCCAAACGAAGGCCGCTATATGCGGCTGCCTTCGTGCGGCACTTGCACGCCCGGCACCTTCGCCACCGGCTATCGCTATGCGGAAATGGGCTACACCGCCGCGTTCGAACCGGCGATGATCGCCTCCAACGCACGTCACGCGCATCTGGAAATGGGCGACACGCCGATCATCGATCACGGCGCCTACGTGATGATGGGCAACGACGAACTCTTTCTGCAAATGCTCGCCGCGCAGGAAGACTTCGAACGCATGCGCGATTACGTCGGCTGGACCATCAATGCAAGCAAGGCGCTTGGCGTAAAGGTCGTGAATCCGGGCGGCATCTCGGCGTTCAAATTCAATCAACGTTCGCTCGATGTCGATGAAAAGCACGTGCATTACGGCATCACGCCACGCGATGTATTGAGAACGCTCACGCGCGCGCTCACCGATCTGCGCGTGCCGCATCCGCTGCATGTGCATGCGAGCAATCTTGGCGTGCCGGGCAATATCGAATCGACCATCAAGACGATGGATGCCGCCGAAGGCCTGCCCGTTCATCTCACGCATATTCAGTTTCATAGCTATGGCACCGAAGGTCCGCGCAAATTTTCTTCAGGAGCCCGAGCGATTGCGGAAGCTGTCAATGCAAGGCCCAATGTCACCATCGATGTCGGTCAGATCATGTTCGGGCAAACGGTCACGGCATCCGGCGACACGATGATGCAGTTCAAGAACGCGCCGCTCGCGAATCCGCGTAAGTGGATACTCGGCGATATCGAGTGCGATGCAGGCTGCGGCATCGTGCCATTCAAATATCGCGAGCAAATCTATGTGAATGCGCTGCAATGGGTCATCGGGCTCGAAATTTTCCTGCTCGTGGATGATCCGTGGCGCGTGTCCATGACGACCGATCATCCGAACGGCGCACCGTTCACAAGTTATCCGCATCTCATTCGGCTTTTGATGGACAAGTCCTTTCGCGACGCGCAACTCGACACGTTGCACGCGGAAGCGAAGACCGCCAGCGCCTTGAGCGAGATCACGCGAGAGTTCTCGCTGTACGACATCGCGATCATCACGCGCGCCGGGCCCGCGCGTTTGCTCGGACTCACGGATCGCGGCCATCTCGGCGCGGGCGCGGCGGCGGATATCGCCGTGTATCGCGACGACGCCGACCGCGAGCGCATGTTCACATCGCCCGCTTATGTTTTCAAGGATGGCGAACTAATCGCGCGCGACCGCACCTTGCTCAAGACGCCCAACGGCGGTATTCATTACGTCATGCCGGATTACGACCGCGCGATCGAACAGCGTGTGCGCGCGTTCACCGAAGCCAATCTCGCCAGCCGTTTCGAAAACGCCGCCATCAGCGACGACGAAATCTGCGCGTGCTGCAACGGCGGCCGGTTGTTGCCCGTGGCGTGCTTCGCCACGTCAGCGAGGTGAGCGACATGCTGATCAACGGCACGCAGATCGACGATACCTTCGCTGAAGCCTTTCCGATGAAGGCAACGCGCCTCATCATCACCGCGCATACATCGACGTGGGCGCGGAATGCGGCGACATCGCTTACAGGCTTTGCGACATCGGTGATCGATTGCGGCTGCGAAGCGGGCATCGAACGCGACCTGTCCGGCGATGAAACACCCGACGGCAGACCGGGCGTATCCGTGTTGATGTTCGCGGTATCGTCGAAGGAACTGGCGAAGCAAATCGCGCGACGCGTTGGTCAATGCGTGTTGACGTGTCCGACCACGGCCGTGTATGGCGGCATCGACCGCGCGACGAGCCGCGCGCCGCTCTCCGACGATGCACCGCTCGGCGCAGGCCTGCGCTACTTCGGCGACGGCTTTCAGATATCGAAAGTGCTAGACGGCACGCGTTACTGGCGCGTACCGGTCATGGACGGCGAGTTCGTCTGCGAGGAAACGACCGCGACCGTGAAGGCGGTCGGCGGCGGCAACTTGTTGTTCCTTGCACGCGATATGGACGGCGCATTGCAAGCGGCCGAAGCCGCCGTCACCGCGATGCATCGCTTACCGAACATCATCACGCCGTTTCCGGGCGGCGTGGTGCGCTCGGGTTCGAAGATCGGCTCGAAGTATGCGGGCGCGACGGCATCGACCAATGATGCGTTTTGTCCCACGTTAATAGGCTTGTCGAAGAAAAGCGAACTCACATCCGATGTGGCGTGCGTGCTTGAAATCGTAATCGACGGTCTCACCGATGCCGACGTCGGCGCAGCCATGACAGCCGGTATCGAAGCAGCTTCGTTAAACGGCGTGCTGCGCATCTCCGCCGGAAACTATGGCGGCAAGCTCGGACCGTACCACTTCAAGCTGCACGAACTGGCTGCGAAGATCGACGGGAGCCGCGCATGAACGCCACGACCTTGCGCGTAAGAAATACCCCTTATTTCAGGGTAGATGCGTCGAATTTACTGCCCACGCAGTTGGCGGCTTCATCTTCGCAGGCGCTGCCGCATATCGTGCTACAAGGTGAAGGCGAGACCTGCGCGCTGGGCGATTTCTTCGATATCACGCAGCAAGACGCTGAAACACCTTCGCTCACCATCGAAGGCGATGCACGCTGGCTCGACCGCATCGGCGCACGCATGACCGAAGGCACGCTCACGATTCACGGCGACGCCGGCGATTACGCGGGAATGAACATGGCCGGCGGCGCGTTGAACATACAAGGCAATGCCGGGCTTTTCGCCGCGTGCGAGATGCAAGGCGGCCGCATGACGATTCAAGGCAATGCAGGCGATTTCGCCGCAGGTGCGCTGCCCGGCGACATGGAAGGCATGTCAGGCGGCACGCTCACGATCCACGGCCACGCAGGCGAGCGGCTCGCGGACCGCATGCGGCGCGGCACCGTGCTGGTCGGTGGCGATGCCGGGGCGTTCGCGGCATCGCGCATGATCGCGGGCACGGTCTGCGTGGGCGGCGAAGTCGGCGCACACTTGGGTTATGGCATGCGGCGCGGCACGGTATTGCTGATGCGCACGCCCTCACGCATCGGGCCGACGTTCGTCGAAGGCGGCCACGGTTTCGAGGTGTTCTGGCGGCTTTTCACGCGCATGCTCGCGCGCGAGATCGCGCCTTTTTCAACGCTCGACGAACACGCATTACCCCTGCGCCATGCTGGCGATGTTGCGGTGGACGGACGGGGGGAATTGCTGATCGTCAAATCATGAATGGACGAGAAAAATTGGACTTTGCATTTTTAAGCCTTGAATTGCCGCACGGAGAAGCGAGCCTATGAGCACAACGCGCAACCCTGCCCGCTCGCGCGCGACGACAAGCGCGCTCGCGACAGCAGACGAACGTTATGCACGGCCCTTGATCGCCCTGCACTGGTTGATTGCGCTCGTCATCATTGCGATGCTGTGCATCGGCTTCTACATGGGCACGCTGCCGCGCGGCGAGCCCTTCAAATCGACGCTCGTCAACTTTCACAAGTCGCTTGGCATCACGGTTTTCCTGCTGGTGCTGCTCCGCATCTGGGCACGGTCGGCTCTTGGCCGTCCGCCATACCCGCCGATGCAGACGTGGCAACGCGCCGCCGCGAGCATCACGCAGGCTCTTTTATATGTGGGCATGATCGGCATGCCGCTGACCGGCTATCTCGGTTCGTCGTTCAACAAGTTCGGCACTAAGTTCTGGGGCATTCCGCTGCCGCAATGGGGCTGGGACGACAAGGGCTTGCGACATATCTTCTTCACCATCCACGGCTATCTCGCGTGGATGATGATCGCCGTCATCGCGCTGCATTTTCTCGGCGCGATGAAGCATCAGTTGATCGACCGTGACGGTCTTTTGCGGAGGATGATGCCGTGAAGATACGTGTGCTCGGTTCATCGGCAGGCGGCGGCTTTCCACAATGGAACTGCAACTGCCGCAATTGCGATGGCGTGCGGCGCGGGACCATTCGCGCAAAGGCGCGCACGCAGTCTTCCATTGCCGTGAGCGAGAACGGCGAGGACTGGCTGCTCGTGAATGCATCGCCGGATATTCTGGCGCAGATCGCGGCGAACCCTGAACTTCAGCCCGCGCGACGCGTGCGCGATACGGGCATCGCCGCTGTCATCACGATGGATGCGCAGATCGATCACGTCACCGGCCTGCTCATGCTGCGTGAGCGCGGCACGCCGTTACCGCTCTATACGACTGATGCGGTGTGGCAGGATCTTTCCATCGGCTTTCCCATCACTAAGATTCTTTCGCATTACTGCGGAGTTGAACACCGTCGTATCGCGCTGGACGGTGAGTCGGTTTCGGTGCCTGAACTTCCACACGTGAAGGTCGATGCCTTGCCACTATCGAGCAAGGCGCCGCCCTATTCGCCGCATCGCGATGCACCGGAAACCGGCGATAACATCGGCCTCATGTTCACGAATACCGCTACAGGCAAGCGCGCTTTCTATGCACCGGGTCTGGGCGCGCTCGAACCGCACGTAATCGATGCCATGCGCGAAGCCGATCTCTTGCTGGTCGATGGCACCGTATGGACCGACGACGAAATGATTCGTTTAGGCCTCACGAAGAAAACCGGCCGCGATATGGGGCATCTCGCGCAAAGCGGCGCGGGCGGCATGATCGAGGTACTCGATTCGATCGATCGCGCGAACGTGCGCAAGGTGCTCATCCACATCAACAATACGAATCCGATCCTTATCGAGGACGGTCCCGAGCGTCGCACGCTGACGGAGCACGGCATCGAAGTCGCAAACGACGGCATGACGTTCGAGCTATGAACACGAAACGGAGCAGCTTCAATGCATGACACGATGATCAATCCCACCACGGGCCCGATCTTCACACCGCTGAAAGACGCCGGACCCGCATGGACGCGCGAGCAGTTCGAAGAAGCATTGCGCGCGAAGGGCACGGCGTATCACATTCATCATCCGTTCAACGTGAAGATGAACAGCGGCGGCTGTTCGAAAGAACAGATTCGCGGCTGGGTGGCTAACCGCTTCTATTATCAGATCAACATTCCGCTGAAAGACGCGGCGGTCATGTCCAATTGCCCCGACCGCGAGACACGCCGCCGCTGGGTGCTGCGCATTCTCGATCACGACGGTTATGACGATCAGCCCGGCGGGATCGAAGCATGGGCGCGTCTGGGCGATGCAGTCGGCCTCTCGCGCGACGATCTCTGGTCACTCAAACTCGTGGCGCCGGGCGTGCGCTTCGCCGTCGATGCGTATGTGAATTTCGCGCGCCGCGCGCCGTGGCAAGAGTCGGTGTGTTCGTCGCTGACAGAGATGTTCGCGCCGCAGATCCATAAGGACCGCCTGGCGACATGGCCCGAGCATTACAAGTGGATCGAACCGGACGGGCTGCATTACTTCCGCTCCCGCGTGTCGCTTGCGCAGCGCGATGTCGAACACGGATTAGAAGTCACGCTCGCGCATTTCAAAACGCGCGAAGAGCAACAGCGCGCACTCGACATATTGCAATTCAAGCTCGATATTCTTTGGACCATGCTGGATTCGATCGAAAAGGCTTTTCCGTCATGAGCGATCAAGACTCCACGAAGCGCGTGCAGGAAGCCGTCGAAGCACCCGACGATTCATTGCGTCCCACGCTCAAGCGTTTATTTCGGCTTCAGTGGGAACCCGCGCAGGAAGCCCATGTACTGCTTTATCCCGAAGGCATGGTGAAACTCAATCAAAGCGCCGCGCAGATTCTTTTGCGATGCGACGGCACGCGCGATATTCCCGCGCTCGTCGCGGACCTTGAGCAGGCGTTCAACGCGAACAATCTCGGCGACGATGTGCGCGCGTTCATCGCCGGCGCGCGTGCGCGAGGCTGGCTGGAGTAGCGAGATGACCGACCTGTCCGTCCCTGTCGCGAAGCCCGAGCACGAAGGCGTGCCGATTCCGCCGCCCTTGTGGCTGCTCGCGGAACTCACGTATCGATGCCCGCTGCATTGCGTGTTCTGCTATAACCCGACGAATTACGCGGACCATTCGCGCGAACTCGACACTGCTCAATGGATCGACGTATTGCGTCAGGCGCGCGCGCTCGGTGCGGCGCAACTCGGCTTCTCGGGCGGTGAGCCTTTGCTGCGCGACGATCTCGAAACGCTTGTCGAGGAAGCGCGCAAGCTCGGCTTTTATACGAACCTCATCACGTCCGGTATCGGGCTGACGGACAAGCGCCTCACTGCATTGAAGCAAGCCGGTCTCGATCACATTCAGCTCTCGTTTCAGGACTCCACGCAAGAGCTGAACGACTTTCTCTCGCATACCAAGACCTTCGATCTGAAGAACCGCGTCGCCGCGCTCATCAAGGCGCATGACTTCCCGATGGTGCTTAATTGCGTGCTGCATCGCTATAACTTGCCGCATATCGGACGCATCATCGACATGGCGCTGGAGATGGGCGCGGAGTATCTGGAACTCGCGAACACGCAGTACTACGGCTGGGCGCACGAGAACCGCGCGCAACTCATGCCGACCGGCGAACAACTGAAGGAAGCGGAAGCGGTGGTCGAGCGTTATCGAAAGGAAATCGGCGACCGCTGCAAGATATTCTTCGTTGTTCCGGATTACTACGAAACGCGTCCCAAGCGTTGCATGAACGGCTGGGGACAGGTGTTTCTCGGGATTGCGCCGGACGGCGCGGCGCTGCCTTGTCATACCGCGCGCACGCTGCCGGGGCTTACGTTTCCCAATGTCATCGACACACCGTTGAAGGACATCTGGTACGAGAGCGATGCCTTCAACCGCTTTCGTGGCTTCGGCTGGATGAAGGAACCGTGCCGCAGTTGCGATGAAAAGACCATCGATTTAGGCGGTTGCCGCTGTCAGGCGTATCTGTTGACGCAAGATCCCGCGAACGCGGACCCGGTGTGCGACAAGTCTCCGCATCACGGACGCGTGATCGAGGTGGTTCGCCATGCCGCCGCGCGTGAAGAACCCAATGTAGAACCAAAAGAACAACCCATCGTGTTCCGTAACGATGCGAATTCCCGGCGCATCGCGAAAGAAGCACGCGAACGAGGTTCAGACCGAGGAGAAGACAGACCATGACCGCCGATATCTCCGTGCTGCTGGTGGACGATCACGCTGTCGTCCGTGAAGGTTACAAGCGACTGCTCGCGCTGAATCCCGACGTATTGGTTGCGGGTGAAGCGGCAAATGCATCGGAGGCCTATCAAAAGTTCTGCGCGTTGCAGCCGGATGTGGTGGTGATGGATCTTGCGTTGCCGGGCGCGAGCGGCATCGAGGCGATGCGCCGCATGCTCGCACGCGAACCGCACGCGCATGTGTTGATCTTCAGCGTGCATGAGGAAGCGATCTTCGTTCGACGCGCGCTCGATGCCGGCGCGCGCGGCTATGTGACGAAAGCCAGCGCGCCCGATGTGCTTGTCGAAGCGGTACGTGCCGTCGCGCGCCGCACGCTTTATCTGAGTCCCGACATTTCTCAGGCGCTTGCATTGCGCGCGACCATTCAGGACGGACCGCCGGGACGTCAATTGTCCGCGCGTGAATTCGAGGTGTTGCGTCTGCTCGTGCAGGGTTATACGTTGCCGAGCATCGCGGAAAAGTTAGGCCTGAGCCAGAAGACGGTGGCGAACCATCAATCGGTAATAAGGCAGAAATTCGGCGCGGACAACGGCGTGCAACTCGCGCAGATCGCCAATCGATTAGGGCTTCATTTCGCGGACTTCGCTTCGTCGGCGGAGGCTTCGTTCAGTGGGTTCGGCGCCAACGGTAGTCCCGCCTGAGCGGGCACGCGCGCGCAGAACAAAAAGCCTTCGCCGGGCTTGCTGGCGAGGTGAAACTCGCCGCCGAGCGCTTCCACGCGTTCGCGCATGCCGATCAGCCCCACGCCCAGACGTGGCTTCGACAGATCGACGCCGGGACCATCGTCCGTCATGGTGACGATGATTTCTCCCGGCCCGCGCGCCAGGTAAATCTCCACGCGCGCATCGCGGGCAAACTTCGATACGTTCGTCAGCCCTTCCTGCACGAGCCGGTATAGCGTGATGTTGAGCGCATCGCTCAGGTCTTCGAAATCGCCTTCTATCGCAAGCGTGAAGGCCGCTTGCGGCAAGCGCTCGCGCCAGCCATCGACACAATGTTCGAGCGCGGTGGGCAGGCCGAATTCATCCAGACCAATCGGCCGCAGCTTGCGGATCATGCCGCCGATTTCGCGATACACATGCGTCGCGCTCTGCATGAGCGCAAGCGACAACCGATGTATTTCCGCTTCACGTTCGATGGAAAGATCGCGGATGCGCCCCGCATCGAGCGAAATGGCGTTGAGGTATTGCCCCAGTTCGTCATGCAATTCGCGCGCGAGATGACGGCGCTCGCTTTCCTGCGCGGCAATCGCCTGACTCGCCAGACGCCGGTTCTCTGCCAGTAGATGTTCCGCTTCTTCTTCGAGCACGCGCCGCCGCCGCGCCTCGTGCTGCGCTTCCTGATAGCGACGCCACGCAAACCACGCGCAGCCGATGGCAAGCACGAGCAGCGTCGCGGGCAATTCGTCGAGCTGAAAGCGTTCGACGCGGCGCGTCCATCGGTACGCGAGTTCGCTGAAATCGAATTCGGCAAACAAGGCGCCCGCAATCAGCGTGACCACGATCACGCACACGAAATCGCGCCAGACGGTCGCGTGCGGCACGCGTTCGCGCGGACGATCGGCTGCGGTGGAAAGGGAGTCGGAAGGCATCACGCAAGCATTCTACGCATGCCCGAAGCACCTCGCGTCAACCCGCCGGCACGTTTGGGAACGCTTCCCTGCACGATCGGGAAAAGCTCCCGGTGCACGCGCGGTTTCTTATGCGAGTCTTTCACTGACATAAAGAATCCCAAGAGTCGAAAGATAGGAGGAGAGACAATGAAAAGCATGCCGCGCAACAGGCAGGGCGCGCATCCGTTCAAACCCCGAGCCGGATTGCGTATCGTGTTCGGCGGCGCGGTCGCGAGCATGAGCGTGGCCGCATGGGCGCAAACGGCGGATGCGCCCGCCACCGCTGCAAGCGCGCCGCAAGCGGTGGAGTTGCCGACGGTCAATGTGGTCGGCATGACGCCGCTCACCGGCGTGGGCACGCCGCTCGAAAAAGTGCCCGCCAATGTGCAGACCATCAAGGGCCGCCAGATCGACGCGCAGCATTCGCAGACCATCACCGATTATCTGCAGAAGAACGTGTCGAGCGTGGATACCAACGACGCGCAGGGCAATCCTTCGCAGACCGATATTTTGTATCGCGGCTTCACGGCCTCGCCCTTGCTCGGCACGCCGCAAGGGCTTTCCGCGTTCATGGATGGCGTGCGCATCAACGAACCGTTCGGCGATGTCGTGAACTGGGATTTGATTCCGCAAGCCGCCATCCAGACGATGCAGATCATTCCCGGCTCGAATCCTACGTTTGGCCTCAACACGCTGGGCGGCGCCATCGCCGTGACGACCAAGAATGGCCGCGACAATCCGGGCGGCAACGTGGACCTGAGCTTCGGCTCGTTCGGGCGCAAGGCATCGCAATTCGAGCAGGGCGGCGTGATCGGCGATCATATGGATTACTACTTTACTGCCAATGTGACGAACGACAACGGCTGGGCGGACCACAATTCGAGCAAGCTGCGTCAGGCCTTCGGCAAGCTGCGCTATACGGATGCGGATACCACGGTGTCCGTATCAATGCGCGGCGCGGACAACACGCTCAATGGTTCGCAAACCATTCCGCGTTCGTTCATGGACAACTTCAGGCAAGCCTATACCTTTCCCGACACGAACGAAAATCAGGTCGGATACCTGACGATCAACGCCGAGCATTATTTCTCGCCGAACATTCTGTTGAGCGGGAACGTGTATTACCGGCACTATCGCAACAAGAACGTGAGCAGCAACGTCAACGATGACTTCGACCCGGACGGCGATGATCCCGACGAACTCGCTCAGGCCACCAACGACCAATCGGTGATCGTGACCGACAGTTACGGCGCGAGCCTGCAACTGACCTTGCTCAACAAGCTGTTCGGCTATGACAATCAATTGGTGCTCGGCGCGGCGGGCGATTTCGCCAACACGCATTTCTCACAGGCCACGCAGGATGCCGCGTTCGAGGACAATCGCGCGACCATCGGCACCGGTCCGTTCGTGCCGGGCACGGACGCGAAAACGCGTAACCAGAACTGGGGCATCTACTTCGAGAACACGTTCTCTTTCAACGAACAATGGTCGATGACGCTTGCCGGCCGCTATAACTGGTCCAAGGCCACCATCGGCGATGAAAGCGGCGTGCAGCCGCTTCTCGATGGCCAGCACACGTTCTCGCGCTTCAATCCCGCGATTGGCTTCAACTGGAATCCGACGCGCTATTTCACGGCCTATGCGACGTACAACGAAGGCATGCGCTCGCCGACCGCCATCGAACTGGCGTGCGCGGACCCGAACGCGCCGTGCTCGCTGCCGAACGATTTCATCGCGGACCCGGATCTCAAGCCGGTGATCTCGCGCACGTTCGAAATCGGCGCGCGCGGGCGTCTGGGCAACGCGACGACATGGAGCGCAGCGGCCTATCGCACGACGCTCTCGGACGACATTCAGTTCATCAGCAGTCAGGGTGCGGCGAGCACGCTAGGCTATTTTCAGAACGTGGGCAAGACGCGGCGGCAAGGCTTCGAAATGGCGGGACGCACGCAATGGGGACCGCTCGGCGTGGCCGCGAGCTACAGCTATGTGAACGCGACGTATCAATCGACGTGGACGGAAAGCAGCGCCAGCAATTCGAGCGCGGATGGCGATGGCAACATCACCGTGCATTCAGGCGACCGCATTCCGGGCATTCCCGCGAACACAGTCAAAGTACGGCTCGATTACAACGTGCTGCCGAGCTGGAATGTAGGCTCGAACCTCACGTATCGCAGCAATATCTTCGCGCGCGGCGACGAGAACAATCAGGATGTGAACGGCACCGTGTCAGGCTATTTCCTGATCGATCTGGATACGACGTACAACATCACGAAGCAATTGCAGGTCTATGCGAAGCTGCAAAACCTGCTGGACAAGCGCTACGCGAACTTCGCCATTCTCGGTGAGAACTTCTTCAACGGTCCTAACCATACCTTCAGCGGCACGGATACGACCAACGAACAATTTCTCGGCGTCGGTGCGCCGCGTGGCATCTGGGTGGGAATGCGTTACGCGTGGAAGTGAATAACGCTTAACGTCATTTCAACGCGGTTTGAACGGATACACCTTCGCCGGGCGGCGTTTCTGCAACTCGGCGAGGTAATGTTCGACGAAACGGCCGAGCGCATTGGCCTTGAGTTGCTCCAGCATGCGCATGGCGTCGCTGGGCGATTCGGGGCCCATCACCAGCGCGCCGACACCTAAATCTCCCAGCCGTGCGACGAGCGCGCATGAAGACAACGAGCCGGATTCGAAGAGACGCATCGCGTCTATAGCTTCTTCTTCGAGTTCGATGTTCGCGTCTTCACCGCGCTCGCAACACAACTCCCCCTGCTTACCGATGAATGCGGGCAGCCAGTGACAATTGCCGCGCGCGCCCTGCGTCGCGAGCAGCACTCGCTTGCGCGCGGGCGCGTCCAGAAGTTCATGAAAAGCCTCTGCCAGTGTGAGCATGATGGACCTCTTCAGCGACCCTGCTCCGATACTAGCAGCGCTTTCATGCCCGCCATGCGGTCTATTTGGCAACGATGGACCGCGCAAAACGAAATGACCGTGCGACAAAAACTCAACGTCCCACGATCGAACCCGCGCTCGGCGGATATGTCACGACGCCCCATGCAAGCGGCAAGTCGCCGATCTGTTTGATGGGCTGATAGCTCGATGCATCGATCACATAGACCGCATTGGAACGCCCGCATGCAAGAAGAATTTTCGAGCCATCGGGCGTGAAGCTGAAGTGCCAGCAGCGTTGACCCACTGCGATATCGTTCGTGTGTTCGAAGGTCTTGCCATCGAAGACTTGCAGGGTCTTGTCGCGCGCCGCCGCGACCAATACGTGCTTGCCGGATGGATCGAATGACACGCCATAAGGGCCCATCTTCGTATCGACGGTCTTTTCTATCTTCATGGACGAAGCATCGAGCACGACGAACTTGTTGGTGTTTTCCAGCGTCACGACGTATTGCTTCCCATCAGGCGACGCCTTGATGCCGCGCGGACGCGAACCCTTCGGCAAGTTCACCTCGCGTACGGGCGCACCCGTGCCGACGTGATATATGGACACCGTATCATCGCCTTCGTTGGTGACGAGCATGAGCTTGCCGTCATGCGAGAACTCCACGCCTTCGGTCTCGTGGCCGCTTTTCACGGAACGCATCACCTTGAATGCTTTCAAATCGACTATAGCTATTTCGGCGGGTGGCGAGTTGGCGTCGTCGTCATCCTTCTTTTCAGGTTGGCCGGGCTTGGGCGGGCCGCCTTCTTCACCGGGTTCGTACGTCACGTAAGCGGTATTGCCGAGCACACGCACGAATTCGGGATTCTTGCCGATCTTCACACGCCGCACGACCTTGCCTGACGATGTATCGATCTCGGACAAGTCATTCGTCGTTTTGTTGGCCACATAAAGACGCGTGCCGTCTTTGTTGAGACTTAAACCGCGCGGACCGTCCTTGCCCAGATCGAAGGTCTTCGCGAGCGTCATTGCATTCAGATCGATCACGCCGACACCGGCGGTTTCGCTCGTCACATAGGCCGTCGCGGCGGCATGCGCCGTCAACGCGCAGGTCATGATCGATGCGCAAGCAATGCGCGCCGCGTTCTTTCCAACTTGCATATTCGTCTCCGGCTCTCATTCGTTTTTGATTGCGTTCTTCGACGAACTTAGCCCAACACGCACCGCACTGACAATGCCGCGAGACGGGAAAAACTCCCGAATTAGCCGTTAGCGCGTGGCGGAAGGGTCGCTTGCGATCAAATCGACAAGCGCCTTGGCACCGCGCTTCCATGAGAGGTCTGTGTTGCCGCGTATATCGACAGAGCGCTGAAAGAGCGTCGAGCCGTTCGCTGAGTCTTCCACGCGCACGTTCATGTTCAGAATGAGATTGCTGATTTTTTGCACCCAGCACACGCCCACTCGCGATACGCCCAGTTGCTTTGCCACGCGCAATTCGCAGCCGTTGCATGCGTTCATGTCCTGCGTGCTGCGCAACGTGGCGATCAGATCGCTTGCGGGTGCGTTGTCGGCGACGTGAAAAAGCGCGCGTTCGCGAAGATCGTCGCGCAGTGCGTCGCTTACCATCGAGAGGCGCTGCTTTTGAAGGCGATTGGTTTCTTCGTCGTTATAGGCGGCGTTATCGTCGATCAGCGTGCAATCCAACATTGCGATCGATTGCGATGCATCCGCAGCCTGTGCTTCATGCAGCGACGCGCTCGAGATCATTAAAAGCGCGCACGTCAATGAAAGACGAATAACGAAGCTCATGGCCCGATGCCTCCGATCGAATCACAATGCCCGTATGTTCTCACGTTAAACGATGGAACTCGCGCCTCAACAGGAGTAACGTTCTTAGTGAGCGCACCGACAAAGGAGGCGATCATGTCCGCCGACACCGCTCAATGGCAGGTCTTCGATTACGAAGGATTCGAGATTCACGTGTTGCCTTTGCTCAAGCCCATTCCCGAGCATGCGCCGCCGCGTGAGGTCGAGCGTTACGTTTATATCGGACACGTGTGCAGGCCCGGCGCAACCGAAGCGGTGCATTTTCATGCGGATGGCGAAGACGAATACAAGCATCCGCAAGACGCCGTAGACGATGCGCGGCATATCGGCCGCAGCATCGTAGATGGCACGCATCCCGATCTTTCGGTGCTGAACATCGTGTCGCATCAACATCATCCGGGATGACATCGAAACGCATGGACTCGAACGACAAAGAAGATGCTTACCCGGAGAGCCTGAGCGCCATCACATTCGCCACGCGCGACATGGCGCGCGCGGTCAGGTTCTATCACGCATTGGGTTTTCGCATCGTGCATGGCGGCGAAAATGCGCCGTTCACATCATTTGCCTTCGGCCCGTCCTTCCTTAATCTCACGACAGAAGCGCATGAACCCGTGCGGTGGTGGGGCCGCGTCATCATCTATGTTTCGGATGTCGATGCGTTCTATCGCCGCGCGCAAGCGAGCGGTATCGAGCCGCAATTCGCGCCACGCGACGCGCCCTGGCACGAGCGCTATTTTCATCTCACCGATCCTGACGGCCACGAATTGAGTTTCGCGCGTCCTCTTTAAATAAACTTACTCAGTCAGGCACACATTTCGCTCTACCAAGAGTGACGGGTAGCGCACGCAACGGCCTTTTGATATGACCGTTCGCGCACATACCCGAGCACCGCCATGCACGACGATTGATGCAACCGGTTCCTTTTTTAAAAGCTTATTTTCGCATGTTGCTATTTCGCGAAAATGCGCACAACGAACGGACGAGGGGCGTAAAGTTCAAGTGCTTTGTCAGGACAGTGGTGCGATGCGGCATGGTTATTCCATGCTCAGGGCTTAAAGCAGCAGGCGAATTCCGCCGTTAGCCCAAATATGGAAGCCGCGTGTGTGGAGACTCAGATGAAAAGCGCGTATGAGCAGTCCCTTCGTTATCAGGTCGAGAAATGGCTCGCGCCCGGTAGCATTCCGGTTCACGTCACGCAGTTCAGCCGCACGCGTTCTGATCGCAGGCGCTATGTGTGCGTGGAGACTTCGCAAGGCGCATCGTCGCGTGCGTTGTTCTTTTTCCGGCACGACGATGGCCGCTGGTGTGTGTATCCGCCGGCGCTGAAGGCGGCAAATATCATGCGCGGTGAGAAGCTGGCGGCTTAGAACTTCAGGTTGTTGAGGAACTGAAACCACATCGTGCCGAGTGGGTTGGCAGGTGTGGCGCCCGCTTCGACGGTTTCTTGTTTTTCCGGCTCTGCTTCTTCCACCACTTCTGGCGGATGCCGCGATTCATGCAGTGCCACGACGCTATCGGCTATTTGCCGTGCAGTCGCATCGTCGCAATCCTGTCCCAGTAAAACGCCGAACACGACATCGCGATTATGACCAAGCGAAGCAAAGCGCATGGCCAGCGACACGCGTTCGCGGTAATGCGCCTCGCGTGCCTCACGCTCACGCGTTTCCTGCGCTTCACGCTCCGCCTCTTCCTGCTTCATGCGCGCCGTGTGCCGCTCCATCTCCTCCGCGAAAATGCGGTCGTAGACCTCGCGTTGCGCGGGGTCCGACAGAATGGCATACGCTTCCTTGACCTCCTGAAACTTCGCGTGCGCGGTCTTCTCATTGCCGACATTGCGATCGGGATGCGAACGCATCGCAGCCTTGCGGTAAGCGCGTTTGATTTCGTCTTCGGTGGCGTGGTCGCTCACGCCGAGCGTTTCGTATAGCGTTGCCATGCATGCGTTCTATGAGTGCGGTCGCCGAGCATCGTAACACGTGAAAATAAGGGTTTTCATGTACATAAAATCGAACGCATGGACGCTTTGGCTCAAGCGCGCCATCAGTTCGTCATACTATGCGGCGACAATCCCGCGTTTAACGTAAATCGCCTGAATCATGGCTCTTTCACTCGACGATATCCGGCATCTTTTCGATCGATACGGCGCAACTGCCTATAGCGGCGAGCCGGTCAGTCAACTCCAGCACGCGCTGCAAACGGCGATGCTCGCCGAACAAGCGGGCGCGCAGCCCGAACTCATTACCGCCGCGCTGCTGCACGACCTCGGCCACTTGCTCAATCAGCAGGGCGAAACGCCGACCGAACGCGGCATCGACGACTTGCATCAATACTTCGCGCTGCCTTTTCTGCGGCCCGTTTTTTCCGATGCCGTGCTCGAACCCATTCGTCTTCATGTGGATGCAAAGCGTTGCCTATGCGCGATCGATGCCTCCTACCACGCGCGCCTTTCCGCCGATTCCGTTCGCAGCCTTCAATTGCAGGGCGGCATTTTCAGCGATGAAGAGGCGCACGCGTTTCTTGCCAAACCGCACGCACAAGAAGCCTTGTCCTTGCGCCGTTGGGACGACGAAGCGAAAGACGCCTCACGCGTGACGCCGACGCTCGACCACTATATGGACATCGCGGTGCGTGTCGCTCATTGAAGTGCGGATGGTGAGAGGCATCGATTAAACTGGGTGATATGCACTCATTCACCTTTCACCACGCCTTGCATCAACCCTTCGACGGGCGGGCGCGCACCGCGCCGTGAAGGGCGGCAACTTTCGCATCACCGCCGCAGTCGTGGCGAGCGCGCTTTTCATGCAGAACATGGACGGCACGATCGTCGCCACCGCCATTCCCACGATGGCGCGCGATCTTCACATCGACCCCATCCACTTGAGCAGCGCGATCACCGCGTATCTGGTCGCGCTGACCGTGTTCATTCCGGCAAGCGGCTGGGTCGCGGACCGCTTCGGCGCGCGGCGCGTATTCATGTGGGCGATCGCCACGTTCACGCTCGCTTCCATAGCATGCGCGGCGGCGATGACCTTGCCGCAGCTCATTGCCGCGCGCATCGTGCAGGGACTCGGCGGCGCGATGATGGTGCCGGTCGGCCGCCTCATCCTTTTTCGCGGCGTCAAGCGCGAGGAACTGCTGCAAGCGACGACGTGGCTCACCATGCCCGCGCTTGTCGGCCCATTGCTTGGGCCACCGCTCGGCGGCTTTCTCACCGATGCGCTTTCCTGGCGAAGCATCTTTTGGGTCAACGTGCCGGTGGGCATCGTCGGCTTGCTGTTGACGTGGAAGCTTTTGCCGCCATCGGCGCCGGAGCATCGGCTGCCGCCTGATTTGCGCGGGATGCTGCTGTCGGGTGCGTCGCTCACGCTGTTCATGGTCGGCATCGAAAGCGCGGGGCGGGGCGTGCTGCCTGCGGGCGTGCCGTGGGTCTGCGTGGCGGTTGGATTGCTGCTGTTTCGTGTAACCGTGGTTCATTGCCGCAAGGTCGCGAACCCGGCCATCGACTTTTCGCTTTTATCTATTCCGACTTTCCACGCGGCCACCGTCGCCGGAAGTCTTTTTCGCGCGGGCGCGGGCGCGCTGCCCTTTCTCGTGCCGTTGACCTTGCAGACCGGCTTCGGATACAGCGCAACGGCCAGCGGTCTGGTCACCTTCGCGAGCGCGCTCGGTTCGTTCTGCATGCGGCCCATGACGGCGCTCGCGCTTCGGCGTTTCTCCGTGCGCGCGGTCTTGTGCGGCGGCAGCGTGTGCTTCGCGGCTGTGCTCGCCATCTGCTCGACGATGTCGCAAGCGTGGCCCGCGAGCGCCATCTTCGTGCTGCTGTTGATCGGCGGTCTCGGCCGTTCCCTCAGTTTCGCGACGATGGGCGCGCTCGCCTTCGCCGATGTCCCCAAGCCGCGCCTCGCCGCCGCGACGTCGTTCCAAGGCACCGCGCAGCAGTTGATGAAAGCCGTTGGCGTGACGGTCGCGGCCGGAACCATTCAGGCGACCATGCTGTTTTCAGGCAGCGCGCAAACCGAGCGCTGGCAACTCGCATGCGGTTTCCTTGCAACGGCGCTCGTGGTGCTGGCATCTTTACCGATGTTTGCGCGACTTTCCGATGAAGCCGGCGCCGGCATTTCGGCTCCCGCAACGAAACGGGCCGAGCGGATAAAGCAAGACATCTAAGTCTGCAGCAAAATGACGCCCAACGCCTTAACGCTCGATGACTGCAGGTCCGTTTTTAAAAAACAAAGTTTGCAGTCCAGTCCAGCTTGTCTCCCAACGCGACCCGACTGCGAAACGCAAAGTTTGACGCAACCTTATCTGGCAGCGGTTCGCGCCAAAGAAAAAAATAGTGCCAAAGCAACTTCATGCTGCACCGCCACAATGCGCCTCTCAGTGAACGGGAAGGGCGCTGCGTAATCGTCTAAGAATTTCAACTTGCGCTATTCCCCTCTGAGCCAGGCCTTAATGCTGCGTCGCTGAACAAGCGAGAGATTGCTATCCGTCAGATGACAAAACTTTAAGAACTCCAAATACGGAACGGGGCGTCTGTCAGAAAGCTTTGCCTTCCAGAAGGCGAGTGTTCGTCCGATGAATTGGCCGCGCGACTCCGACAAGCGCTCGGCATCCCGCTGCCATACATCGACGCGCCCGGCACGTTGACTACGCAATTTCGCAGTACGGCGCAAAGTCGCTTGGCTTATCCAAATCGGCGGCACAATCGAGTCCAGCTTCCCCCGTGCCTCCTTCAATCTCGCCTTTTCTGTTGCGAGCGTCCGCGCTCGACGGCGAAGCGTCAACTGCTCGTTAAAGCCTCGAAGCCACGCGCCGTCATATCGTGACAAAAAGCTGTACGCGGCACCCACCTCCCGTTTTGCTTGCTCCAAGCTTTTATCAGGGAAATCATGAAAAAATTCGGCCCAAATTTTTCGTTTCGCTGCGACCATCTTGCGGGAGATGCGACTGGAAGCATTCCCATCCTGCAGCTTATGTTTCCACCCATGCGCAGCAGCCCCATTTATGCCTAACTGCCGTGCAGCAACATTTGCCGGAACCCCCTTTCCAACAAGCCGCTCGAAAGAATTGCGGTATCGTTTTCCATAGTTAACCGTCAGAAGCTTGGTTACAGTTCCGTTCCTGTCTTGTCGGACGCTGACTCGGATACCACAGCTACATGAATAAAGGAGCCGGTCAGCGGATGGCTTGATTTCGATGTTTGTAAAGCGGTCAGACTCCCGGTGAAGCGCTCCTTTACATGGATGTGCACCGGCCAGAGCGCTGAAGTCTTCCTCACATGTAATCTTCAACACACCGCGTCGCGCGACTATGGTCGGTTCACAGCAAAGCGCTATCGTGCTCTTGCGCACTGGGGCGGTCTCCAAAATTAGAGGAACAACTCCTGCCCCTTGCGAGATTCGTTGGTCCAACATCGATTGAAGCGCAATATATCGAAGCGGCCGAGGGCACCTGATGTTTTGATTTTCATATCCCCTCCAGAACGTTCTTACGAAGGCTCCTTCTTCCAGCCCAGTCTCAAAGCAGAATTGCTCCCCAAAGTATCCTTCAACAGCACGCCACAATTCTCTGCGCTTCAAGGTCCCATCGGCCTTCGTCAATTCGGCAGCTTTCAACTTGTCTTCATACGGATAAGCAAGAAACTCTTGACGACTAGCCGCATCAATGTCGGCGGTTCTTCGTGCGACGTCCATCGCGGCCTTTTTATGGCAGTCGCTGTAGCCTTGGATAGGACGGCGGTTTGCATCCGACACGAATCTTTCGAGCGGAATAGCAGAAGCGCGCATGTGTTCATTCGGGTCAAGGTCAAACGTACGCAGCGCGCACCTGTGGGTTGGACAGTCAAAGACGCCCGGCAGGTTATGGTCAACGCGGAGATAGGGCTCTCTGCCCTCCCTTTTGCTCTCCCGGAGACACTCATCACAATATCGCTGCGCATATCTACCGAAATCACGCTTCCTACGTACGCACAAGCTAGCTTGCTTAGAGCCAGCCGGTGCCAATATGAATGCGGTAGCCTTTTTTCGCAGCTCCTCGTCGGCAAGCAACACGTAATACTCGAATCCGGTGTGCTCCGTGATGATTTCATTCGGTGTCTTATTCCAATAGTCTCGAGCTTCCTCGCAAAGGCGGTCAATGCCGCTCGGCAAAACTCGAGTCTGGTAGCAGGTGTCGCGCCCAAATGTGAGCCTCAATACCTGACCAACACTCTCCACGCCTACCTTTATCACGTAGCGCGAGACATTGTGGTGGACCGTTTCTCCGGGGTAGAGGGCTTCCAATGCGATAGCCATAAATTCCTCCATGTCGTCTATGCGACGCTCAAGACGTCTCCGAGATGCCTTGGCAACACTCAACTAAGCCCTTCAGAAGCTGACGGACTCCGCGACGATGTTTGAACACCTTATCGCCAACCCCATCGGACGCGCACTCGATTACCGCAAATTCTCACTCAAAGGCGAACTTGGAGTAGTCCTGCGCGTATCCGTCGCTAGTTGTCGCGGGCATCTTCCGCAAAACCTTTATCAGCTGGCCGGCATGAAACATTAGAAATGTCCATCGTTCCCAGTAGGCTTCCCAAGTCTCGAACCGATGAACGATTGGAGCAGGACGTGTACAAGGGTCGGCGGGACAGCCTGCCTTTCGCAGAGTAACGGCGCAAGCCAATCGCAGGTACGATGCCCGCCTCCTAAGCCAATCCTGGTCAAATAGCCTGTCGTAAAGTAATCGGCGACGCTGCGAGAAAGGTCGTCTAGCTGAACGTTCCCGGACATCACGACGTAACCTAATTCTTTCAACTGCGTGCGATATACGTCTCGTGAGCGATACATCGAGCTTGACAGTGCGGACATAAGGACTTCCGCAGAACGGCGTGCGACATCTTGCCAACGCGCTGTGACTTCATCGTTATGAATCGCTATATCTATAGGTGCGCCCGCGATGCAGGGTCCGTCGGAAAGACCCATCAGACGGAACGGCAGATTTGCACTGACCGGTGACGTTTTCAAGACGCACCCGTGACCATGGCAGACAACCACTCCCGGAAGCTGGTGCGAGCGATGAAGGTATTCGCGTTTTACCGCTAACCTGTCTTGATAAACACATTGGTCGCAGTAGCAGAAATGCTCAACTGGAACAAAGCGCCCGAACATAAGTCTCCGACGGTCTCGGACGTTACCGGCGGATGTGCGCATCAACTCAAGCACCGAAGCGGCGACCGCAGGCGAGCAACTCGCGGTATGGTATGGATATGCGGTCAGCGTCCGCGCAATCGCTTTCGCGCTGCAGGACCAGTATTGAGCGGTTTGTTCGGAAAACCGGTCCAGTCCCCCCGGCATATCGAAAAACGCGTTCACTTCGTAACCAAAAAGGTTCTTTAGGAAAGCGGGTACATTGCTTACGCGCTCATCTCGAACGTACTCAAGCAGCGGTCCGACCAGCATCTCGTCTGAATGAGGCAACCGAAGCGCAACAGCCATGTCCACCTCCCATCGAATGGAAAATCATCCTCGGGACGGCCGACACCGTCGGCCGCCTACCCTAACGAATCAATCATCCGCTTCAGCCATTTCAGGCTTGACTTTGCCCGAATTCGCGGATTTCAGCCTAGAGTCCTTCGTTTTGTAGTACATAACATTGACCTCGTAGCAGAGTTGCTCCCGTGTTGCATTCGGATGTTGCTTTTGTAGCAGCCCGACCATCGAGGATGCGATTTCCCCCGGGATGCCTGAAGCAATCAAGCACGAGACCGCGTCCAAGTTGGTTTCTATCCGGTCGTGGTTGATTGCCGCGTTGTAGAACAAGTTGTGCTGCGCAGTGATTCTCATATCGTCAACCACTTCTTTAAGCGTATCGCCGAGTACATCATCGAACTTCATCATCGCGGCTTTCTTACCGGAACGAATCGCCGCCAAGATAGGTTTCAGTGCGGACATCTTCTCATTGAACACCATCTTGAAAATCTCGTTCGACAGTTGTTCCTTGCCCGTCTCGATGGCCGCATACTGTGCGAGTTGATACAGAGGGACTGCGACACCGGGAAGTCCTTGCGTCAGTTCCCACAAGTACTTCCGCTCCGACTCGCTCAATGGCCGCGCTTTCTGCAGCCACTGATACATCGAAAGCTTGTTGCAGAACCTATCCCAGTCAGCAGGATTCTGAATGCCTCGCCAAACCGTTACACCTTGACTGCTCACCCGGCGCGCAAGTCGCAATGTCTTCCTAAACAATCGTTCGGCTCGGGGCGTCCCACAAACGATTACAGGGGTTCGCACGATGTTGGTGAAATTCACGAAGAAGTCGAACAAGGGGTCCTGACTCTTCGCAGCAGCATGTAGCGCATTTTGGATTTCGTCGAGAACTATTACTCCCACAAAATGACGCTTCGAGATTCGATGGACTTTGTTTGCGTAGTCAGCCACCGTCGCTCGCATCGAGAGTTCGCCGGTGTAATTGGTGCCAAGCAATTCATCAAACGTTAGGATGATGAGTTTGAGGGTATCCTTCAAGCCAGCGTTGCGTGGGCAGTCTATTTTTATCCGAACTACCTGCATAACTCCCGTCTCTTTATGGCGAATGACCTTCGGAAGCAAGCGCAGGGCCGACTCGACTGCGGTACTCTTCCCAGAACCCGATAACCCAAAGAACGCGCAGCACGAAGCATGGCTTTTCTCGTGCTCATAGACTGCCCTGAGTTGCCCCTCGCTCGACATCGCGTACCTGTCCCGCATCGATTCCAATCCGTTGTCTGTGATAGATTGATGAGAGTAGTGTTGACGGATGATGCGGTGAACAGAATCGACAACTGAAAGATGGGCTGGCAGTGAAACGACGAGATGGTCGAGCCTTGAGATAGCGTGCATGCGATACTCGCGCGAACGGCTTCGTTCACTTTCCTCGAAACCAACTGGGACACTTACTTCCCGCGCGATGTCGTCCATGGTCCAGTATTTTCCAAGACTGGAGATGAGCGGGTTATCAGCGTGTTCGGGAAGCAGCCCTTCCTTCATGTAGACTGCATCAAGAGCGTGCGCGGACTGGCGAATCGCCGCCTGCTGTCGGGCCCGGATGGACGACTTTCCACTTTCGGGTTTAGCTTTTACAAGCATCATGACCTCGCTTCAATAAGAGTCAAAGACATTACGAACATGGGCTTCTGATTCTTCCGCAATCGAACTAACGTTGACTGATGTTTCCTCCTCTGGGTCTAAATCCAAATCGTTGGACGCCTTCGCCTGCTGCTGTGCTAAAAATTCCTTTAAGTCGCGCCTTCTTTGTCGCCTGACATTCTTTTTCTGCCGCTCGTCCGTTTTTAACGACTGCATCTTTTCGGTTTCTATGCATTCATTTGCTTGCATGGATTGGTTAGCTGGAACGTCACCCATCTGCCGCTCGAAGTCTCGCATCTCATCCAGCTTCGAGATGTCTGGATGGTCCATTCCTCGCTCAACAAGCTCCTGCTTAGTCTTCGTCTCAGCATCTCTGGCTAGCTCACGAATGTTGTATTCCGTAATGGCCGTACTCTTTCTCCCATCAGCCTCCTGTACACCTCGATTCCAGCTTTCGAAGTCTTTGTAAGCTCTTACTTCTTCGTGGGAGAGGCCGCGCAGAAAATCCGGGACACTCTCGGCTAAAGCACATTCAACCGGCTCGCCCAGACCCAAAAGAAAGATACGGGAGTTGTCGGTGGTGTCACCGACAACGTCGACCCAGGTGTCCTTGTTCTCAGCGCGTTTAAGACTTTGGCGTTCAACGAGAGATAGCGGACAGTCGTACTCAAGCCCCGCGAACTCAATTCCGCGCGGACCAATCTTTGCCTTTTCTGACTTCATGACTCGCAAGCGGAACTCGTCGACATCAACGCTGCGGCCGCGACCATTAACCTCCATCCCAAAGTGCCAAAGGTTCATCGGCGTTGGAGCAAGCAGACGCTGAACCATTTCCGGCGGAGTTGGGTATCCGGTCACCGCACGAAGGTTGTAGTCCAGGATTGCGCGAACTACGATTGCATACAACTCGTCAAACGTGAGCGCGGCATGAAGCGCCGGATGCTGTTGGCCGCGTTCAAAGCTGACCTTTTCCACCGCGCCTGGGACTAACGGCATCCAGCTCCGCGGAAGTATGCGGAATCTGCACTCCATAATGCTACGCATGTCTGGTCGATAAGCCGGCGCATTGGAGAGCTGAACGCTGTAATGTAGCGAAATCGGCATGCCGCGATGCACAGACGACATCTCTCCTTGGTCTGCGAAAATCTCTTCGGGGAGTGGGGCTCGTGGCCACTCTCCTTCAGTAATTTCGATTTCAAGCTTTTCACAAAACTTTACCTTCGAATCCAACGCATTACACAACGCTGCCATTGCCCCTTTCCAGCTTGGAGGGTCAAACGTCAGATGCACACCAACAATCGTCCTCGAATAATCATCGACCACCAGATACAACGTGGGCCGCGGGACAGCCACACTGCGCATGCGTCGGCACACGCAGTACACGTCGATTACGGTAGCGTCGATGTGATACCGCTCCCCGGGCCCTCTGGTATCAGATAGCCGTCCCGTTAGTGGCCGCTCGTGGAGTAAGTAATGCTTCGAGCCGACTACGTGAGCGCGCCTTTCTTGGTACGAGTACCTCTGCTGAATGAAGTATTGCAACTGTCGAGCTGTAAATGATGTCCGGAAGTCGGTCTCGTAGTCGACAAGACGCCGGTTCTTGTCAAAGACTCGTCTTTTTGCGAGCTTTAGCTCTAGCCAACGAACTGCCATCTTCATTGACTTCCGCTGACGCTTCCCCTTCCTATACTCCGGCTTAAAGTAGTAATCTGACGCAATCTGAAGTAGGCGGCGGGCTTCAAGGTCCATGACCGGACCACTAAGACACCCTTGCCTCGCCTTACGTCCTGGTTTCGATTTGAAATTCTTATGCCTCCCGCGGCCACCACAATGATGGTAATCGTAGTCTGCGGCCGCAGGGCTTAGACCTCGTTGCCAGAAACGGCGGAGGACTCGCCGCACCCTCGCCTCAGAATACGGATGTATCTTTATGAAACGCAAAATGCGGTTTGCTCTTGTCTCGCGACGCAACAACTCCTCGTGTTGAGGTCCGTGCAAATCAGCTTTTCGCTTTTCCCCTTCTTTCGGATACGAAATGTCAAAGGTCAGTAGTTTTTCAATTAACAGCCACCCGGCATTTTTTGTTGGGTTCTCTACTGCGTCGATACTTTGAACTGACCTCCGATGCGGGACATGGCGTGCAGGTCTGCGCTGCTCAGCTACGCTTATTGGTAGCTTCGGCAACATCCTCAAGGCGAGCTCGTGTTCGACGTTGTCAGCAAGCCGACGCAGCACTTCTTCCGTTTTCAAAGCAAACGGGCTAGCCTTGTGTCGTGCCTCCGGTATTTCATACTCGATATCAAGCAAGTGTGTCCACCGCTGACCATCGCCCGTCTTTAGGACGATGTAAATCTTTTCCTCATTGCTCTTGAGCTGAAGTACATCGCCTTGCGCCAACGAACTCGGGCAGTTAGCTTTTGCTGACATGGTGAGTCTCCCATCCGTGTGGCGACTTACGTCACGACGCGCACTTGCGCCGATGGAAGTTGGACTGGGTCCCTTGTATCTAAGTCGAAACTGACCTGGCGCAACGCTGCGAGCTGTCGAAATGCTCGCGCGCCCGACCCTGGAGGCAAAGAGAGTATCTTGTCGACCCGCAAACAGGCATCGATAACGCAGACGTCTAATCTTTTTCTCAACCGCCGAGTCAACTCCTTATGTGCACGCCGCTCGTCTGTAGACAGCTCGCGCCCGCTCATGTCGTTCTCCGCGCGAAGAAGCCAACTGAGGTTCTTCGAGCGAGGGCTATGAATACCTTTTGTCACGATGGCTTCAAACTCGACCCCCTCGCGTTCCCAGTAGCGTTGCTCGATTAGTTGTCGAGGCGTAAATTCTCCTCGTCTCCCAGGCATGTACGCCTTCACTGAAAAGGCCTTTTTCTGTAGCTTCCCATCACGCTCGTATATCGCGACAAGGTCTGTGCTGAGCACTACTGGCTCGTCTTCTGCTCCATATCTTGGGTGCTCGACTCCGACGTCCAACGCGGCTCGGCGAGTGTCCTCTGGGGGCAACATTACTGCCTCGTAGAATGTCAAAACATCCTGGTCCCACCATAACTCAAGCAGCGCGGCGTGCTCGCACGAAGACAGCAGATGAACCTCCCTGAGCCTAGTCTTCATGCAAGTCATTCGCGTTTTGATACCTGCCCCAGGAATGTCTCGAGTTCCAATCCATCGCATGTGCAGCCCTTCTGCTTTTGCGGCTTCCAGCTCTCGCTTCTTTCGGTCGCGAGTTCCTTTCTTCATCTGCAAAGTTCTCGATGTCATTTCGCATTCCTTTTTAATCAAAAGACAGTCTTGAAATAACTGAATCGTCTAAGAGATTCTGTGCTAAGTCGATGGCCTGGTGGCGCTATAACTACCGGGGCCGTGCGGTCGGTAGAACGTCACGGGTTTTATCCGCCGAGGTAGGCAGGCTCCTCGGCAGGAGCCGCCCTGCACCTATCAGAGGCGTGCAGACTAGTGCAGCAGCCGTTCACGCAAAAGTCGCTGGACGGCGAATGAGTTGCGATAGGCGGCTGCGTTACACGCCCTGTCGACGAAGTCTTGGTCA
Organism: Caballeronia sp. A2-2; assembly: GCF_057612605.2. Taxonomy (NCBI): domain Bacteria; kingdom Pseudomonadati; phylum Pseudomonadota; class Betaproteobacteria; order Burkholderiales; family Burkholderiaceae; genus Caballeronia; species Caballeronia sp. A2-2. The sequence goes on from NZ_CM172588.1 coordinate 1,299,202, forward strand.
GAAAGTACGATTTCTTCAATCGCCTCGTCGCGCGTGATATCCCTAAAATCAAAGCAACTCACGGTGCCAGCGCTAACTGCGAAAGGCTCGAGCGAGCGCGGTGCGTCAAGCTTCGACGGCGGTTTGAGCGGCAGCAGTTCGAGTTCCGCGATATCAGTCGAACGTTTCTCGTAGCGAACCTCGCGTCGAAGACCCACAGAGCATTGGCTACCAGTAGTAAGCATCTCGGCGCTGTCTGCTCGCCAGACTTGGACTGCGTCGCTGGGATTGCACGTCTTCGGGTGATTGAAGGCTGCCTTGTTGCTGCTCGCAGCAGAGTGCCGCCGATTGACAGTAGGAACAGTCCTGTGGTCCATGTCAGCCCGAGTCGCCATGAAGTCGATAGATTCGCCGCTCTTCGAGGGCTGGACGTCCAACTTCTGCGCTTGCACAGCGCGCGTTTTCGCTGCACTTATCACCTGCCGTGCTTCGATAAGTGCTACCTCCGCACCCGCGGACGTAGGAGGCGAGTCGGCCTTACCCGGTAAAAGTCTGAACACCTTGGGTTGGGCTTGCAATGACGTCATCCTCTCTCGAGGCTGATTCTGGAATGGCCGAGGGTCACCGTTTGCACCTGAATATCTCGTCTCGAGCAGTTGAGATTCGTCTTCTTGCGCACGGCTCGGGCAATTCGTAACCTGCTGCGTCCAAGGCATTCCCTCGGAAATGATTTCCATGTGCAGTGCACTCAGTTCGTAATGCAATGCCCATGCGACATCATCGCGGGCATCGACTGCACAGATAATGCGAATGTTCGGACGAACAAGTCGGCGGATTTCCCATGCGAGGGGCGCAATGCAATCCAGGTCCTGCGCCGCACAGTCCATCCCAATCGCAATCCGACGGTACGACGGGAGTGCCGATATCTCCCGCTTGAGAGTTTTCAGTTGAAGGGACAACGCTCGCTCATGCGCCGCAACAAGAATGTATCGCGCTTCGTCTGGAGAGGTCTTCCAATACCGGCTTTCTACGGGATGAACTCGCTCGCGTAGCATCTTTGCGCGCATTTGCTCGTCCGGCCAATTCAAAAGAAGCACTTTTGGCGGTCGACCGCCACGCACACTCAGCGTTCGAGTAACTGGGGGCACCCGCGGTGATGAGTCAGTGCCGATTGCATCAGTCCAAACTTGCGAAACCGGTGATGAGTAACTCTGATTAGAGCCGTCCCCTCCATAGCAATCGCTATCGCTTTTAGTTTGAACACAGGGCTTCGGAGTGTCGAATTCGTAATATAAAAAGTTCGATAAGTGCCGATTCCCAGCGTCTCCACCCTCGGAATTCCACGTGCACTGACGTATTTCATTGGACGAAATCATGGCCTGCCTCCTATCAAGAAGCACTTGACAAAGAGGCGCGACAGACGGAGGATACCCATGTGTATAGGTAATCCTAAGGCCGCCGCGCCGAAGGTAACGGGCAGCCAGTCTGACCACTGGATGCCCGTTTTTTGTTAACTAGCTAATATGCCAAGCGTCAAATCATCTGCATTATCGTTCTCCTCGACTTAGTGTTCAGGTAGATAGTCTTAAGGGAAAAGTGTTCTGGTGGCAACTTCGCTTGCACCCCAAAATCGCAAAACTTTTCCAAGCGTTGTTTCTGACTAACTCGCTGCGGTCAGCCCGCTCGTCGGAGCACCGCCTTGGTCGAAATCTAAAATCAAGACTTCGACATGCCGCGCCAGAGACATTCGGAACGATTGGTGCCGGCTCAGTCTAAAATGAGCCACTGACACAGCGTTTTTTCGCGTACATTTCCAATCTTAGGCGTAGCACTCAAGCGTCTATCTATCTTAGAAAGCGACGTTTTTGGCGTCTAAAGCGGCAGGTCCCTTTCCTAAAATCAGTTAGGTTCGCTGCATTCAGCTTGGCAACCCGGCAAGGGGGACGATGGACTAGGCGTGGCAGATTAGCTCGGCGACGAAAATTGGTTTTTTTTCTTGGGCGAACGAGATATCTATCCCCGATTTTCGGCATCTGTCAAGAATTCAATTCTTTTTCTGAATCCTACAAAAACGCTCGGATACCTTGACTTTTCTAGATTTTATTTAGTATCACTAATTGCAAGCGCAAAAGATTTGACCCTAAAGCGAAGCCCCAACGTAAAACAGTACGCTGTGTTTTGTTGATGCCCGATTCATTCGTTAATTCGGGCGGTTATCACGGTTTTTAAAGCGCTAACGTACGCCCTGTTTCAGCCTCCATCAACGCATCGCACCGCATCTTCACGCTAGTTACTAACCAACTATCGTTGTCGAAGCCCGTGCCGACATAGCAAATTAAGAGATGCGCAAAGGGATGCCGTAAGTGCGCGGCAACGACGCTAAACCAAGAGAAGCGTTCTCCCTTGATTCAGAGTCGCCAAAGTTGAGCCTCTGTCGTTTGCTCCGATGGAGTTCCGAGAAGCCCGAAGCTGCCGCCTGTCTTCAACGAAGTCTCATCCCGGCGAGTTTTGACAGCTCGGCGACTGAATCAACGCGAAGATGTTGAATTTCCCTTGGTCGGCGAGGGACACTTCGAAGCTACGGGAAGCGTGGAAGCTGCAGCAGTGCTCGTGAAACCGCCGACGCACAATTCGTACTTCGTCAACGAACGGAAACACAGAAAGCGTCCAAGGGTGTGAGCGGGCTTTCTAACGCTACTGCGGCCTAGGGGGGTGTAAGCCGTTGCGTCGAACAGGCGGGCCGCAGTCGAGTCGTTTTGACATGAGCGACACAAACCACGCATGGAGAATTCCAATCTTTATGCGACTCGGCACTCCCCAAAATGGCTTTAGTCGATACACGAGTTCGGCAAACGGCGACGGTCATCACACTCCTATCACCGCCGCCGAATCCATACCTGAACTCTGCAGTCAGACTGTAGTTACTGCGCTCGTTTCGCTAGCGACATTCGGAACGACAGATGTCGAATCCGGAGCTGCACCCACGGTCGAGGCGCCATTGAGCTTTTTAGCTGCGACTTTCTTGACGGCAGCTTTCTTGCTTGCAGCCTGCGTCGATTTCTTGGCCACTGGCCCCGCCTTCTTCGCAGCAACCTTCTTGCTCACAACTGCTTTCTTCTGTGCCGTAGGAGCTTTTTCTGTAGTCGTCTTTGCGGTCGTAGCCTTCTTGACTGAAGGAGTCTTCGCCGCCCGTTTTGGCGCACCCACCGATGCCGAGCCCTTCTTCACTGCGGCCTTCTTGGTCGCAGTCACTGCCGACTTGCCACCCTTTTTAGCGGGCGCTGCGGCAGCGGCACCGTCAATGAGGAACTTGGTCCTGTCTTTCGCGCCGGCTAATCAACTGGGTGCTTTTCCGCGTCCACTCCATTCCGCACCGCTTTTCGGGTCTCTGAATTTCGCAGGTTGAGGTCCCCGAACGTAGTTCCCAGGTTTCGCTGCCGCCTTTACAGGTACTGTCGTGCTTGACGAACCACCGCTAACTAAGAACTTCTCTCGGTTTTTGGCATTTGCAATCCATGCCGGCGCACGGCCGTGGCCCGACCATGTGGCACCCGATTTCGGGTCAGCGTATTTCGCCGTTGCTGCAGGCTTAGCCGACGCACAATTCGTACTTCGTCAACGAACGGAAACACAGAAAGCGTCCAAGGGTGTGAGCGGGCTTTCTAACGCTACTGCGGCCTAGGGGGGTGTAAGCCGTTGCGTCGAACAGGCGGGCCGCAGTCGAGTCGTTTTGACATGAGCGACACAAACCACGCATGGAGAATTCCAATCTTTATGCGACTCGGCACTCCCCAAAATGGCTTTAGTCGATACACGAGTTCGGCAAACGGCGACGGTCATCACACTCCTATCACCGCCGCCGAATCCATACCTGAACTCTGCAGTCAGACTGTAGTTACTGCGCTCGTTTCGCTAGCGACATTCGGAACGACAGATGTCGAATCCGGAGCTGCACCCACGGTCGAGGCGCCATTGAGCTTTTTAGCTGCGACTTTCTTGACGGCAGCTTTCTTGCTTGCAGCCTGCGTCGATTTCTTGGCCACTGGCCCCGCCTTCTTCGCAGCAACCTTCTTGCTCACAACTGCTTTCTTCTGTGCCGTAGGAGCTTTTTCTGTAGTCGTCTTTGCGGTCGTAGCCTTCTTGACTGAAGGAGTCTTCGCCGCCCGTTTTGGCGCACCCACCGATGCCGAGCCCTTCTTCACTGCGGCCTTCTTGGTCGCAGTCACTGCCGACTTGCCACCCTTTTTAGCGGGCGCTGCGGCAGCGGCACCGTCAATGAGGAACTTGGTCCTGTCTTTCGCGCCGGCTAATCAACTGGGTGCTTTTCCGCGTCCACTCCATTCCGCACCGCTTTTCGGGTCTCTGAATTTCGCAGGTTGAGGTCCCCGAACGTAGTTCCCAGGTTTCGCTGCCGCCTTTACAGGTACTGTCGTGCTTGACGAACCACCGCTAACTAAGAACTTCTCTCGGTTTTTGGCATTTGCAATCCATGCCGGCGCACGGCCGTGGCCCGACCATGTGGCACCCGATTTCGGGTCAGCGTATTTCGCCGTTGCTGCAGGCTTAGCCGACGCCGACTTCGCTGCTGCGCCCGGACCAATCTTCCGAGCACCGAACTTCGCGCCGATGTCTTCCATCGTGAGTCCGTTCTCGTGCATCAGTGAGTGAATTTGTGCGATAACGGCAGTGGATTTCTTCTTCACGATTTCTTCGGCCTGAGCCTGCAGTTTTGCGATTTTCGCTTTCACGCTTTCAAGGGTGGGCACTTTTCTTCTCCATAAGACACGGATGTCAGCACTATGACACCACAACACCCGAAAGGCGAGTAGGCCGATGACAATTAAGGGCAATCTATGGCTACCCTATGTCGACTTCATCCTTTCTCTTGTAACGAATCTGCGACGGTTCAGCGCAAGTTGCTCATGCTCCGCAAAATTCGCAGTGGAATTCTGCGGAGCAACAGGATGGGGCGGCGCTGTTTCAAGTCGGAGGTGTGCACTCGACCACCAAGCGCTTACCGCCAACCGTAGAGTCTCTACCTCTAAGAGTAACTTCGCCGATTGTAGGCAGCGAGTCGCGCGTGCGAGAATCCGGCGCGCTTGCGAAGCAAGGGAGCTCGTAAAAATACGCTTTTCGTGGAGAAAGAATTTGGGTCACAAATCACTGCTCGCTGTTCTTTCGATAGCATGCGCAACGACAGCGGGTGCGGGCCAGCGTTACGTCGAGGTGTGGGACCCGCCAGAAGCACGCGGGGGTATGTCGTCTCACAATCCTAAGAATCGCAAAGCTGCGAAGAATGACCGCTTGGCTCCAAAAGCATCGGTATCACGTCCAAAGGGGCGCGTTGCGTTGAAGTCAGTGGCAGTACCGGTCTTCACACAAAAGACGCAAGAGCATCGAGTCCCGACTTTCGATGACATACCGCGCCAAAGAACGCCAAACGGAGATGTGCTGCGGGTACATGGCGCTTCAACGCCAGTAACAGTTCAGTATTAGGGCAAACCCAGGGGCTGTCCAGAGTTCGAAAGCTATTGTCAGCCCATCCTTGCGAGTAGCTTTATAAAGTTCCTCTTGGCACCATACGCCTTGCGGATGCCATCCAACTCTTCCACAAATTTGGCTTGCTCACCCTGCTCTGTGCGCAAGCTCTGAATCTTGCGGACAATCTTGAAGGCGTCGTCGTAGCGAGCCCTTCTCGTTCCCTCCTCGGCTGCTACTGCGAGAAGGCGATGATATAGAGCAACAGCGTCGTCAGGATGGGTCTTTGCTCGATTTGCTGCCAATGTCGACCAGAGGTTGCTTGAAACGGGTCCGCCAGCAGACACTTCCCACGCTTTGTCGTGGTTCTTCGCTGCCAGATAGATTTCGACGATGGTCGTGCGAGAACGAGGATACGAGGCAACCTTTGTCTTGCCCGCCGCCGCCTCCTCTTTTCCGACAAGCTGCCAAAGATGCGCAAGTCCCCGTTCACGCGTCGCGTCGATGCTGTTCGTCTTTTGCGCAACAGCCATGAGGGCCACAAATGTTTCTGCGTCCGGCCTCTGTTCGAACCGTAGCCATGCAAACCGATTGGCTTCCCCGAAATCTCCACGCCGCAGATACTCTTGCACGCAGAAGTCAAGCAATCGGCGGTCTGAGTTTCGAAAGGCAGCGAGTCCCTGCTGTGCCCAAGCAAGACCATCCTCGTAACGCTCGTTCTCCGCGCAAAGCTCGGCTATCAGAAGATAGCGGTACGGCGCAGACAGGTCTTTCCGGCGAATTGCAATCAGTTCGTCGAGGTCGCCATCGAGCTCTGCGAGTCGGATTTTGGCGTTCTCCAAACGAGTCCGCTTGCCGTCGAACGACCGTCGCAGCCCGTCTTCTGACGAGAGTGCCGGAAGTTGCTGCCACGCGTGCTCTACAAGTTCGCGATAGCATCTGAGTCCTTTCTCCCCCAACGGGTCAACGTAGGCCGGTATTACTTCGTAAAACGTGTCCCATGCGCCGTCGACTTGAAAGCGATATAGTCGCTCCGCGAGTTTGATAGGGTCTGGCGACGTTTGACGACAGGCCTCAAGATGAACTGCCGCCAATTTGACGATTCCGGGCATGACGTCGCCGTTTGAATCGTCAATCTGTTCAAGGCTTTTCTCGGCCTCCGCAATGCCTAATTCAGCGAGTTTGACCACTTCCGCGGCCGCAGGTCCTGCGAGCCACGAACGGAGCGTGTCCGCAAGCGCAAACAAACCCTCACCGAACGCTCCGGACTCGCGCCAATCGAGACTTCGCGAAACTCGTGTCGCCTGCAGGACTGCTGCCTTCATGCTCGGCAAGTCTACGGCGGTTGCAGACCGTGCCGCGAGAAGTAACTTGTCTTGTAGCGCGATGTCGCGCTCAGCAGCCTCAAGCAGAAGTTCGCGCACGGCGGCGTCGCTAAGCCCCATCACATACTCTGCAATCAATTCGTCTGGAGAGGTCTGCTGGACTTTACTGACAGTTGCCTTCGACGACGGCAAATCAGTTCCTCCTCCGCCACCGCTTGAAAGCAATGCGAGTGAAACAGCGACCAAGTGCTTGCAGAACGCTCCTGAACTACCGGCAGGGCAATCGCAAGAGTAGACGACGTTTCCGTCGATTCCAACCTGCAGTTCGACATCGTAGGCACTTGAGCCGCTGACTATTGCGCGAACACCATTGCCGCGCTCGTCGATGCGAGACACGGCACCGTCACGGAAGTAATCTATGCCACGTGCGAGCGATTTCGCATCCGCGAGCGAACGGACGTCATCCATCGACAGTACCTCACCAACTCGCTCTCCCTTCGCCATTTCCGCCTCTGTCCTTTCTCTGTCGACATTGTAGCCATCAAGATAGCGCCATCATGACGTCTGCCGAGCCGCTCCGTCGTGCGTTCGAATTTCTGGATGAAGCCATGCCGAACGTCATAGGCTAGGAGCCCAAAGCCGCGACTGGCCGCACAGAGCAACCTTCCGCTGTATTCTGTTGAAACCCAGAAAAAAATACAGCAATCTGACTATGCTGAAAGCAGCCGTTCTGACGGATTTTGGTTCTCCCATGCAAATCAGCTCAATACCGCCTCCTGTGCTTGGGACAGGGGAAACCATCGTCGAAATCAATGCCGCACCTGTGCTCCCTTAGCGGGAGCAAGCTGACTTTCGCCCCGCAGCACTAACACGTCCATTCCGTGCGCCTACTTGGTCAGCTTTAGCAGGCCGTTGAAATATCTTCTGCGCGGGTCATCCGTGCGCAAGGGAGAAACGTTGATTTAAAGAATCGAACGACACTGAACCCAAAGCGATGCGCGGCCCCGACGGCTATACCGAATCGATGTTCACAATGTCTAAACTGGACGATTTCGTTCCGGCCAATCATCCGCTGCGGCCGATTCGCCTGTGGCTGAACGAGGCGCTCACGCGCATGGACGAGGTGTTTTCGCGCATGTACGAGAGCGAGGCCAAGGGCGGTCGCCCGAGCATCGCGCCGGAGAAACTGATACGCGTGCTGTTGTTGCAGGTGCTGTATTCGATTCGCAGCGAACGCATGCTGATGGAGCAAATCTCCTACAACATGCTGTTTCGATGGTTCGTCAGACTGGCGATGGATGATGCGGTCTGGGACCACTCCACCTTCAGTAAGAACCGCGACCGGCTGATGGTCCACGATGTCATGGTCAGCTTGTTCAACGAGACTGTCGAGACAGCGCGCGTGCAAGGTCACCTGTCGGGCGAGCACTTCAGCGTCGACGGCACGCTCATTCAGGCGTGGGCGGGGCACAAGAGCTTCGTGCCCAAGACGAAATCGGATGACAATTCGCCGCCTGAGGGCGGAGGCGGTTCGCAGGAGAACTGGCGCGGCGAGAAACGCAGCAACGATACGCATGAATCCAGCACGGACACTGAGGCGCGCCTGTTTCGCAAGAGCCGTGGCACGGGCGCGGTGCTTTGTTACATGGGTCACGTGCTGACCGATAATCGGCATGGTTTCGTGGTCAACGCACAGGTCACGCAGGCCAACGGCACGGCCGAACGGGACGCAGCCGCAGAGATGCTTGCGGATGCTGCGCAATTTGCCGGTACGACCATAACGGTCGGTGCCGACAAGAACTACGATACAGCCGGCTTCGTGGCGACGTGTCGCGCGACCAACGTGACACCGCACGTGGCGCAAAACGATGCACGCGCGGGCGGTTCCGCGATTGACGCTCGAACCACGCGATGGCCCGGCTATGCAATCAGTCAGTGCAAACGCAAACGCATCGAGCAGGTGTTCGGATAGGGCAAGACCGTCGGCAGGATTCGGCAGGCGATGTATCGAGGTCTGAAGCGAGTCGACCAGCTCTTTCTGCTGACTCAGGCGGCGTACAACTTGACCCGCATGCGGACGCTTGCTGCTCGGGCAGCTTGAAAGAGTAAGCCTTAAGGAAAGCGACATCGGCAGCACCTGAACCAAGGAAAGTCGACGTCAATTCATTTGGAACCCTGCATCGCGCTAGCTTTTCCGAATAACCGAGCGCACGTTCATTAAGGGGTATTTCAACAGGCTGCTAGACGAGGCTCTATTGACGGCGCTCTTTGGCTGGACGCGAAACATGAACGATTATATGAAGCGATAGTTGAATTTAACCAGGCAAACACTGATTCGAGTGACGTGCCCAGCCACGTCGAAATTGTCATGTGCAAGTCACCCTTTGGATGGCTTCTGCAAGTCAACTCCAAGGCCGATTCCTTCGTTGCCGCACTGCAGAAGCGGCTCGCAGACATTGAATTCTTGCGAGCCGATGGTCCCCTTGTCGAGAAATGGCTCGGCCGCTATCAGCATGAATCGCGGCTGCTTAACGCGTGGGCGAAAGACTTCTGTGCCGTTCGCGGAAAGTCCGCACATGGTTCCGACAAACGGGCATTCGTCTGGTCGAACCAGCAGCACCTGGCCTTCATCTCCGTACTGTTTCCGCTAATGGTCAAGAAGGTCCTGTCCGACGAGTGGTTGCTGACGATGGACGAATTCGACATCGAACGACTCCGACGCATCGAAACCTATCTTGCCAACGACCCGTTTGATTTCGACTGGCATTCGGATGAAACACACCCCTGGTCCGAGACAAGTTCTAAAGCTCGCATGGCTGTCCTCGCTAAACGGCTATATCCTGACTCGAAATAGAAAGCAGCGATACAGTAATTCGAATGGTGTGCGATGAGAGGCACTCGGCATGACGCAGCGCGACGTCATGCTCAATTCCGCGCGACGGATGGGTCACTCCTTTGTGCTGGACGCCCTGCTCGAGCACGGCGCGTCAATCAAACCAGCGGATATTTCGAGCGTATATTCGGCCCTGCTGGCCACAACCGTCTTCTGATAGAAATCGTGAAATACGGAAAATCGCTCGTCCGTTCGCAGCGGACGAGCGACTAAACCTCAGCGAAAGCGATGCCACCTCGATTAGGACTCTATTCGCCTACTTCCAGCGCTGCAGCATCGCCGCGCGGTAAGTAATAGCCTGCTTGATTACTTCAAGCACTGCAGTACCGCAGAAAACCAAGGTGTTCGTCGAATGTGTCGACCACGTCGCTTTCCTCCGATTTCTGCCGCGACTGAGCTTTTCCAACGTAGCCGTGTCCGCTAGCGGTTGAATCCATGAGCAATACCTGCGCTTCCTTTATCAAATCCGGCGCGCTCGTCACGAAGCCGAAAGGGACCAGTGCCGAGGAGTTACCAGGCGGCGAGTAATGAAACAGTACAACTGCCATCCTTGTAGGAACAAAAAACACCTCTACGCGCGCTCCCATAACGTCGCCATCAAAAAAATGGACCTGTTTGTCCCTCCCCTTCTCTCTTGAGCTCCAGAACCTCGGCTCGAGAGACCACGTTGTCTCACGAGTACCGGGGCAGAGAATGTGGATGTGCTCAACTGCCCTCTTTTTCGGCTTGGATAGCTGCGGCAACTGACTTTGCAGTTTCCAGTAAAAGGTATCGAAAAGAAGAGTGCGGCCCCAAAAGCTGTAGTCCGGAATCATCCACGCGGCGGAAGTAACGAACCCGGCCGGCGTATTCTGTTCTGCCTGACTCACAGCCGCGTTTAGCCAGGTCGAGATTACGGTCTGATTCTCCGGCATGTACAGATTGCCCAAAATCGCCTGCGTGTGCCCCGGGTAGGCGACACGTTTAGTGATGAAAACGTCCCTCAGATAACGAGAAAAGTCAAACCCTTGTCGGGAAAGATATTGGCCGATAACCTTGTCATCGAATCGCTCAACAAACTCATTTAACCAGCCGGTTTGCGCGCTCAACGGTCTCCTCAGCGCATCGGAAACTGAGGCTTCCACTGTGAGCCGAAAATCCTCCGCTGCGTCGTCGTTGTACGCAATGGAACGTTCAATCTCGCAATCGTCACGCAGGGAAAAAGAGACCTGTAGCGGCATATCGAGGAAGCGCTTGCTCTGGATGTTTGACATCTTGTAAATATCCATCTTCTCCGCACCCCGCTCCCGCATCCGGAGAATCTTCTGGAAATGCTTCTGGTACGCTTGCTCGGCCAATTTCGCGCTCGCGCCAGTCTGCTCTTCAGACACATCAAGCGCAAAAGCGAAACCAGGAGCCTTCCCTTCACTTCCACGCTCAATTGGATTGAACGAGAGCAGGTCGAAGTCCACAATGTCGGTCCGGGACTTGACCACAGAAAAGCGCGGAAGGTCGTCATCCGTGTAGAACTTCGAGTCGGCGTATTCAGTGAGTCGGACGAGTTCCCCTTCATAAGCTATCAAGCTCTGGTCCTGAAGGGAGCTCAGGATGAGCCGAGTCTCACGCGACGAGAAGCCAAAATACGCTGCAATCTCCTCGCTTGACAGACCGTCGCATAGTCTTATTAGACGCAGCACAAACTCTGTGACTTTCGGTAGGCTTTCTTCGACAGTAACGGACGCGTCGATAACGAAGCGTCGCGCGGGCACCGAGAAGGTGATTTGATTTATCTGAGCGTTTTCCATTACACCGCCTCCTTAAAGCGCCTTGCGTCCAATCGTTCCACCATCCCCTGCTCCTGCACGCCTTCGATGTGCTTGAGCACCTTAGCCAGAGGCGACTCTTCATTCTTCTCGCGCCACATGCTCGACGCACCCACGATTATCAGGCGGTCCATGGCTCGCGACATCGCCACGTTCAGTCTGTTCGGGCTACGCAGGAAGCCCTCCCGACCCTTGGGATTATTCCGGACGAGTGACAACAGTACGACGCGGTTCTCTTTTCCCTGATAACTGTCGACGGTGTCTACCTTGACCAGTGAACGAAGTGCTCCGAGCCAATCGGCGCGTGCTAGCTCGCGCTCAATTTCTTTCACCTGAGAGGCGTACATTGCGACGACGCCGATAGGAGCATCTCCTGGCTTCACATCTGCTATGAGCTCGTCAACGAAGCGCTCGGACGTCAGGATTCGCCGAAGGACGTCGACAATTAGGCGCGCCTCAAATGGATTGTTGCGCTCTTTCTTTCTGTTGTTTTCCCAGTCGGACTCGTATCCATCGCGACCGACGCCGCTCGTGTCAACCCACAGGACCTGCGCCTTGAGCTCCTCGGGAAGTAGGCCGTAGTAGTCCTTTGGCCCGGGCCGCCCCTGTTTCAGGACTTTTCCGCGCGGTTTATAAAAACATTCAGAAACAAGTGTACCGATAGCCGGGGCCATTCTGTACTGCGTCAGCAATGCAGCGCCCACCAGGTCGCCATATTCAGATTCGAACGCACGCTCGAAATCGCTATCAAAAACATCGGACTCGCGGGCGACCTTAAGCCGGCGTGACATTTCGGCTCGCAGTTCATCCCGGAAGAACGGAGGCAATTGGAAGTGGTCGCCAACAAGCAATATCCTGCGACCCACCTGCATGGCAACGGCAAGCTCAGATGGAGTAGCTCTTGCAGCTTCGTCAACGATTACCCAGTCGTAAGCGTTTTTGGACACGCCGAGATTCCATCGGCCAACGCCGACGCACGTTCCCGCGACAACTGTGCGGGTTTTAGCCAAGAACTCGGCGAAATTCCCGCTTCCGGAGCCAAGCACCTGCACCCATTCGATGGACACTCTGACGAGTTGCCCAAGTCGTTCGACCGCAGCCGGGTTTTTGACGTTATAACGGGCGGTAAGGTCGGTCTCCACCACCGCCAGGATTACGCCTAGCTCTGCCGAATCATTGATATTCGCTGCTCGAGACGCCAGAGATATGAAGGCCTCGGTACGGCTTCGCAGCCTATCGGAGACTGCGCTCTTGTCCTCTTCGTCTTTTGTCGCCTCGAGCTCTGACGCAAACGCGGAGACCTCCTGGTAGAGCCGCAACAGTGGCGTCATGGTTTCAACGTAATCGTCTACGAAATCCTTGTTAAGTGCAAGACGCGAACTCAACGAGACGATTCGACTTTTAATCTCACTTCGGAATCTCTCACGAAATGATTCTTGCACCGCCGAGACCCCAACGTGCCGGATGGGTTCCGACAGCACACCGTCCTCTCCCAGTCTGACGACCTCCAATGGAATCCGAGTACGTTCGGAAAGGTCGAGGACTCTCTCGAGCGCGTTATTTGTCGCCTCATGCGATTGGCTAACCAGCAAGACGCTTTGCGCGGCCTGCTTGCTCACAACGTAGTGAATGAATGCCGCGATGAAGGCTGTCTTTCCCGTTCCGGGAGGACCTTGAAGGAGACTGACGGGGCCGTTGGCACAAAGCTTCTTCAACGCTGCCTTCTGGTCGTCATTCAAGGAAAAGATTCTGGCCTCATCTTCGAAGATGTCGTAGACCTCCAGCTCTTCGTCCTTCGGTTCAGAAAAGCGGACAACATCAGAACTTGTTGCGCTCCGCTCGAAGTAGGCATAGAGGTTGGGAATCACTGAGCGGCGTGCCAGAATTCTTTCGACCGCGTCCTGCCGCCGGATGTACGAAGAACGGTCCCGTCTTCCTTGCAGTGTGAGCCTCGACCCAATCGAAAGTCTCAGCGATAGACGTTGATTCGCAAGAGCGACTTCGGACCCGTTAGACAGCCTGTGCTCGAGCGTTGCAACCTTTCTTGGCTCATCTGCACCGATGTCCTGAAAAACGTCCACCTCTTCATCGGGAGCGTATTCGATGGGACTATTGCATCGATAGGGTACCAGCAGAATGCCGGCGCGCTGCGGGTGCGGCCGTGATGGCCCGGTAACTTCCAGTTCAGGAAGTGCCTCGGCCTCGGCCTCGATAAGGTTTTGCCAAATGACCCTCGTCGTTACGGCCGTGCGCTGTTTCGGTGCCGCGTCATCGGATTCGTCCGCACCGTCGTCGGCTTCCGCCGAAGAACCCTGTTCAAAATCAGAGCCGGGTTGCCATGGAGCGGACTCGGTGTACAGCGCGCCGATAAGTTCCTCTGCGTCATTGACCGCGCCCTGTGAGAGGACAATCTGCCCAGGAAAGTGCGTGCCTTTGAACGCCCGTCGTTGGAAGGACGCGTGCGTGAGTTTCTCAACATCGAGCTTGCGGAGCTGTTTGGTTTCCCTGTCCACCCAAAGCCTAATCTGCAGGCCAGGACCGACCACATGAAATCGGTCATCGCGTCCAGCGCCACGCCCTTGCGCTTCGATGTAGTAGCCACCGTTGTCGGAAATCATTGGCCCAGCCTGAATGCCGGGTGGAAGATTTGCGAACGTGACAAAAATTGCCTCTTGCACGTCAGGCGCAGGCGGCGCAAGAGCTTGCTCGATGGCTTCTGCGACCTTTACAAGTGTCAGGATTGCGGGTTGACTCCTGACACATTGCGCAAGTGCTTCATAGACCACTGGAACCGGGAGGTCGCCCGACTCAACGGACTCGCTGGTCGCGCGAACGATTTCCGATAGCACCATGACAATCGCATAACGGTCACGCTCCTCAACGGACAGTCGTTGGTAATTCGCTGGCGCATAGGCAGTGGTGATGACCGAGTCATCACTACCTTTGAAGTCGGGTGTGTCGATGAAAACGACAGCGGGCTTTTCCGCTTCGCCCTCTGGTATTCGGACTAGGACGTTGGCTGGATGAATATCGCCGTGGCTGATACCTGCTGCGTGCAGGCGAGTTATACCGTCCACAAGCGCTGCCGACAACATTAGCCGCTCTTCCACCGAGTGTTCGTCAGCCAGCCACGCGCGAAGGGTTGGCAGGTCTAGCCACTCTCTTGCGTACAACAGTCCTCGATTGTTCAGTCCGACATCGAGAACCCTAGGAAGCAGTTCGCTCGGACTGACTTGAATTGCTTTGGCTTTTTCTAGGAATCGCAGTAGTGCTTGGTTGCGTTGCGGCTTCTCCGAATCAGGCTTGACGCCATACCAGACTTTCAGCTGGCATTCGACGCCGTCCAGTTCTGCCCTGACGAGTTCAGCGCCGCCCCGCTCAATGGGCTCATCCAGCTCTTCGTAGTCCTTAACTCGCGTCCTGGATTGAAAGTAGTCGAACGCAGATAGCGGAACGGTAGGCTCGATAGCCTGAAAAGTAATGTCATTCAAAGCGTCGAGCATCTCGCTCGCATTCGCCCAGCGGTTGTTCGTTTCCCAGTTCAGGGCACGGCCGAACCATTCCTCAAGCGGCTGCAGTTCATCTTCGTCTTCGGGCATGTTCCACTTGGGCAGACCGTCGTCGGTTTCCGGTGATGTGCCGAAGAGAATTAGATGAACCACACATCCGAGCATGAAAACGTCGCGATGAAACGGTGTTGCAGTTTTGTCGCCGAAGAAGTCTTCTGGCAACTTTGTTTGCACTGCGCTCAACTGTTCCTGCAGGCTGGACAGCGTTTCCATTTGCGGGAAATATGCCGCGACAAGTCCGGAAAGGCGCAGACTTTGCGGTCGCTCGAGCCAAACACAATGGTCGCCGATATCACGGTGGGCCACACCGAGCTTGTGAAGCTCCGATACTTTCGAAATAAGGACCTTCGCCAGCGCAAGCCGGTCACTGACAGAAAGCTTGTTACGATATGTCTCGACGAATTCGAAAAGTCTCTTTTGCTTGAGCGGCAGCTCAAACAATTCGCAATGGTCGCTCGTGACCTCGTCGGCCGCAATTACTGCAAGGGGGCGAAGCAAAGTCCCCTCAAGCTCATCAGTCTTGCTTTTTACGAAGCTATACACGCGGGCTTCACGTTGCGCAATATTGACCCAATCCTCCCGGGTGCAAGCTGCTGTCCCGAGGGTCTTGAAGTCCCACCGCCTCAGAAGTGCTTTGGCGTTCGGGTCGTCTCGATTAAGGGCCCGATATTCTCGATATACGCTGCTCGGATGTCGAAAAATCTCCGCGCCGTCGACCTTATAGTTTTGCCATGAGAAATCCCGGGCCTTTATGTGACTCGAAGCCTGGAAGAGAAGGTCAAATTCCTGTATGCGCTCCAATGGAGAGGGGAATTTCCAGTCAGGTCTCGCCCAAGCCCCGGCAAGAGGGAGCAACCGCTGATAGGTCGATTTGTCGCTAACGCCGAGAAACTCCTCCAGTTGAAGCACGAACGGCTTCTCGTCAGCCGCAAGAATTGGGCTAGGTGAATTGCCACAAAGAACGACTCGACTATCGACAAAAACGTTGTGACCGTCCTTGATTGTCCTCTCCAGGATGCTTTTAAGGATTTTTGCCTTGTCGTTATTTTTTTTTACGGGAGATGTGTCAATTCTATCGTAATCGTCTTTCCGTGGACGTTTCAGATACCAGTAGCCGTTTTCTGACTTGATTTGACCGTTCCAGCGCTTCAACTCAACAATCAGCACGCGGTCGTGAGTTATTATCACCAAGTCAATCTCCCTTCCGAGCCGGCCCTTTTCCACCAGCTCCAAGGAAGCATACGCTCGCCATTCTCGGGGAAACTCGTTTGAAATGCGGTCTACCGCATATTTCTCGGTTTCCTGTATTCCCGTCTTCGGAAGTATAAAGGTCTTCATTTTTGCTTGTTCTAGAAGTTTGGCACACACGGTCGCGCGTGACCGCGACCGATATAAATCAAAGAACCATTCCGGTCAGCCGGAAGATTGGGCACCGCAGGGATAAACGCAGCTTCGAGCTGAGAGATTTCCAAGCCGGGTCATAGGGAAGAAAGTTGGTACGGACTTGGAGCGGCCCTTGCCGGCCAAATGGACGTGTCCGTTGCCGCCGCTATACGCGACAGCGCGGTTCTGCGTGTCTATCAACGCATGCTGCAACGGCATGATTTTCCCCGGCTCGCCCAACTCCTTATTGTCTGCCTATTTTAGCGAAAGGATGTCTTGCTGCACACGGCAGCCAGTGCTGTCGCGCGAAGGCAACAGGCCAGTTTTGGTCGCCCTTTTAGGCGTGCGGTCACGTAGGGCTAAGTACGTGGTTGTTTCTACATTCCGCTCGCAGCGGCAACATCATCGCCGCTGAAACTGCGAACGCGCGAGCGTCCTGTGTTGGTTCGCATCAACGCACGGTATGTGAAGTTATGACGTCACCAATGCGAGCAACTTGCTACGCAAAACGCTCAGTGCTTCTCGATTTCAGCAAGGGGTTGACCGGCGCATTCATCGACTGCAAGAGGTCGTGGAGGATGGCGTGAAGATTCGTGCGCCGCGCCCGCAGTTACAAGAGATTGATAAGACGGGATGCAACTGGCAAATGAGCAATTTTGGAAACGCGGTCGGTCTTGAGCGCGACATCGAAGGTGTGCTAAAGACGATGCGTGCGGAATACAACCTCAGTCCGGAAGAAGCCAAAGAGAAAGTAGACCCCTTTGGCCATTAGCAATTTGATAGGCGGGTCACCTACCCCATCCGCGCGGTAGCGCTGCCGCACCGCCTCGAGCGGGTCGTGAAGGTTGATGATGACAAGGGCGAGCTCGAACAACGAGCTGCCGGACCAAGTGAGAATCCAGACAGGAGCTGGGACTTCATCTCCGTTCGGTTGGACTCAAAGTAAAAAACCCGCAAAAGCGGGCTTTTTAACAAACGCAAAACTCAGGAGCAATAGCCGCCGTTATGATGCGAACCAGTGCCGCCGTGAGGGTGTTCGCCCTTCGGGCAAGCGTGAGCAACGTTCACAATGCAAAGCAGAGCTACGACGATAGCGACGATTTTTTTCATTGATTTCCCCAGTTGTCGTTCATCGGCATTTTGAGCACCGACTGTCACGGTGTGACGTCTTGTATATCGGCCTCCCGGCCTACTGCTTGATAGCGATTGCCAGGAGCGCCGTGAGCACCACACCTGCTGGATTTTTGGTTGCACCACAACCTCCCCTTTGCTTTTCGAGTCAACCCTGACGCCCAGCCTGAGCATCAGAGTTCGACGTCCAGCGCTTCTGTACGAGGGAGCAGACGCTCTTTCTCGTTGCCGCCTACAGGCTATCCGGTCTCCTGTTCTCAGAGAACCACGCGATGCTATCGGTGTACATCTGCAGGACTGCCGGGTCCGTTTCCACCTTCAACCGGTCATTCAGGAAGTTCATCGTCTTCTGCTTGTCGGCAGAGAACTGATACGCGAGCCACATCGCATCGAGAGCGTGCTTTCTATCGTGCATCTTGGCGAATGTCGCAGCCAAGGGAGCCCAAACGCTCGTCCGCCGCGGGTTAATCGTCAAGGCTACGCCCGCCGCGTTAATCGACTGGTCAAGACTGCCGGCGACCGAATAGGCATAGGCCAGATTGCTCTGAACCTCCTCGTCACTAGGGTCCGCCACTGCCGCGGAAGACAGCAGCCGCACTGCATCGCTCGCGTTATTCGCATTCAATGCAGCAAGCCCATCCGTATTGAGCTTGCGAGCAGCGGCACGGTCTCCACGCATCGGTCTAGCGAGCGATGCCATGGAAGTGGCCGCGGCCATCGCAGCGCTCAGATTCTCGGAACTAGCTGCGTTCAACATCTGGACGACGCAAGCACTAGCGGTTGCGCATCCAGCCGCAGGCGTGGAGACGCTGACTGGCTGCGAGGGCGCGGGGGCACCGTCAGTGCTGGCAACTGCGGGGGCATTCGGGTGCGCAAAGCTCGGTGGGTCATCCTTCTTGACCAAGACATACTTGCCTTTCGCGTATTGATACACGTGGTCAGCGATGTACGTCTTCTGCTCCGGAATCGAGTACGAGTAGACGACTTTTACGTCGTAGTGGTGCGGGTCCTTCCCTTTCAAGAAGGTCGTACTCGCCTCCACCGTCTCCATGTCCGAGCTTCCGGTGTCGTAGTCGGAAATCACGGTTTCAAATTTCTTATCGGCACCTTTCCTCAAAAAGATGTCAGTCGACGACGTTTGATACCCTTGATGCATGTCGTGGCCTGCCACGATTAGGGCGTAGCTATCGTCGCCGGCCGGAACCCATTTGAAGTCATCCCCGATTACGCCCATCGCACCCATAGATGCAACGAAGGGCTCGGTCGACTCAACCTTCCAATCTGTGCCGTTTTTCACGAATGTCGCCAGTCCCAAGAGACCGGTGCATGCGTGGCAGCCACCATTCTCCGGAACAGCATTTGTGACGAGGAGCTTCTTCTGCTGTCCGCCCTCGGTGAAATCGAATGTCGCCAAAGCGGTGACGTTCATAGAGCCGCCTGGCGTCAGACTGAGGTTCTGGGCCCAAGGCAGATTTTGCGGGACAGACACATCCGTCCACAGCGCCGCCTTTTTTTGCTCGTCGTAAGGGCCGTAAAGGACTTCGAGCGCCGCTGCTTGGCCGAAATCCCCGTGGACCGCGCGGGACGTCAAAGCGATTGTGCAAGCTGCAGTCATAAGCTCGCTCATGCCGGGCTCCGATTTCGCAGCTACACGGGTGTCATTGCCTGGGTATTCCTTGAGCGCAGTCCCGTCGTCGCGATACTGAGTGCCCGGAAGACGGCGCGTGGAATCACGGCAGTTCGTCAGCGAATCGAAGCGCGCGTAACCGCCCGGGAACGTCTTCAGGGTGTGGATGAGATATCCACCTTCGCTTCGCTTAATATCGCTGTCGTTGAACCAAAGCTGCGCGGCGTCGCCCGACTGTCCCACTTGGGTGTAGCCAGGGAATTGTTGCGACGGAGCAGCAGCAGTTGGCGTGGATGACTCTTTTCCGCAGCCCGCGAGAAAGGCGCTAGCGGAGACAAAGGCGGCAAGTGTCAGACCGCCGCCCATAGCGCGCAAATGTGCCGATTTCATGCCGTCTCCAACGCACTTTCTTCCCGAACACGAGGTGCGACGCTTGAACGTGCAGGAGCTCGGGTATTGCGCTCAATAGCGAGAAGCACCAACACCAGACTAAACAGTGCAATCAGAAGTAATCCGGCACCGGCCGCAGCGGCCGCGATTTTCAGCGTTTCCCACTTACGAGCTTGCGCTGAAGCCGCTTCATCGTAACGCTCAGCCTTGGTCTTCATATAGGCATTGATTGCCGCAAAGGGGTCAACTTTGTTGGACTCTGCCGCTGCGACTACTGCGCCAAGTTCGTCCAAATAAGTCTGGCGTTCATTTGCCGGCACATGGTCCAGATGATTTTTGATGATTTGTGCGTTATCACCGGATACGTATTTCTGAAGAGAGAACGGAATCTTGTAGCCGTACAGTGGGCTGGCTTCAGGTTCTTGATTGACCGGGGGCTGCGCACCTTGAGGCTGTCGTGGCGCATCGGCAACAGGCTCAGGCGGCTTAACTTGAGCAATGATTTCCGCAGGGGTGACCCGTGTCGGAACGTTGTCATTCCAAACAGAAGCTGCATAGATTGCTATAGCAATGATTGCAAGAAGGGGCACGCTCACACACACGAGCGCGACTGCGCGGGTAATGTTGAAAAGCGCTTTGCGCTCAAATCCTTCGACGACGCTCATTTAGACTCCCGAGGTTTTTGTTCTGGCACCGTTACAAATAGACGGCGCGTCAGAGAGGATATCGACTCAATGTGCGCAGAGCTTTAGAGGTAAGCGGTTAATTTATTCGAGACGGTCGTACCGGTACAGCAGGAGCCCGAGGGCTTTGGCCTTCACGAAACTGAGACGACAAGATTGGTAACATTGCGAAGTCGCAGCTACTGCAATCAAGGAAGGTGAAGACAGCGGATGGATATTTTTTATCACTCGCCGAATTTCGAGCAAAATGTGAAGGCCGCCCAGGTCGGCGAATTTGGATTCAGCGGCCCAAAAATAGTCGAACTCTCGCAACGACTTCCGAAGCGTGTCTGGGTGTTCAAAACGCCGCGAGGCAAGAAAGGCTCGATTCAGTTGATTGGGTCGCTGCTGGTCAGCGACGAGCCGACTGTCGCGGTAAGCAGTGAACATCAGCACGTTCTCTTCTACGACGTCTTCTCGCCCGAATCAGTGATGTACACGGATTCAGCGACGCCTGAGCGCATAGAAGAAGTCTCCGCTTACTTTCAGTATCGCTGGCGCGCTGTCTTCAGTTCGGCGTTCAAGGGAGATGCGGCGCTTCAACCGTTGGAGACAAACGTCTTGCGCGGGTTGGAGGCCATGGTCACAGGGTGGGAGACCGTGCAGGTGCTCGAGCGAGTCAGCGACAGAGGGGCCGTACAGCCTATCAACCCATTCGCTCCCTCATCGACCTAACATATCGGTTGGGCGACCCCGAGGGGTAAAAGAAAGGCCGCCAAGAGCGGCGGCCGAACGAGTGGGCGCGTTCTGATGAACGCACATCCAGTCTATCGATATTGAAGAGCAGCGTTCAAGCGCCGCGGCGAAATACTCTATTACGACGACGGACCGTCAGATAGCAAGTGAAACGAAGGCGCTCGTTGTTGCTGCCATGTGCTCATCGAGAATGGCACCAAGGCCTAGCTCAGTGCATCGACTTACGTGCAAGAAGGCCATCGAGCGCATCTCGAGCTGCTTGCAATTCGGCGATAGCGGCAGTCAGACGTGCTAGCGGTAGCGTCGGCGCTGCAGCGTCCGTCGTAGCATTGAAGCGTTCCTCGAGCGACGCAGAAGCAGATTGGACCTCCCGCGCCGCGGCGGCAACTCGCTCGACAGCTGCGGCTTCTTCGCTCTTGTTTCCAGCTTGTCCCATATTGGCTGCCGTTACTTCGATTGGTTCCCCACTCCCGCTCAGGTCGTTATCCGGCAGAGCCGGAATGCTGTTTGGCGGCAAGACGTTCGATTACGAGCACCCCTGCTTGCATCTTCTCACGCGCGGAACTGTTCGCGGAATGCACGACGATTTTCGGTGGTCGGAAGCCTCGAAGCGCTACTGCTTCTTCAATCCAGAGAACCACGTCGTATCCTGTGCCACGTTCATCGTCGCCGAGGTCGTGGTCAAGACTCAGTTCTGTGACCCCGCCGGTCTCAAGCAACCTTATCGCTTCCTGCGGCCAATACACTCGGAACCATCCTTGAGGCGTTTCGCGCTCGTCGTCGAGAAAAACCTTCATGCTCCAATGCCGAGTTCGGATTCATCGAACGCTTTGGAGGCAACTCGGGGTTCGGCACAGCCGTGGCAGTAGACGGCGAGCTCGCGTTCTTCGACGATTCGAGCAGAGACGGGGCACGGCTCCCAGGCGTCTTCGTACTCAGCCATGCTGACAGCGACGTGACCATTCGAACGGTCGACGGAGCGGAGGCATGACGAACATGGCACGATGCGGCCGGCATCTGGACACGGTGAGGTCAAAGTCGAAGTAATGGCCGCTTACGCGTAATCGGCGCACTCATGTCCGCAGAAGTCGCTGAGCTGGTAGTCAGCAGAAACGAAGAGAACTGCACCGAAGAACAAATCAAGCAGACGGAAGTGCACCCTCCCAAGCGCGCTGCAGGAGTGCTCGAAGCGGCTTCTCTTCAATTGGGCGGGGATTCCAGTAGGGATTCGAGAGGGCAACTTCACAGGCCCGGTCCAAGTCGCTTTCGTTGAGGCCAATCTCCCGCAACCCTTGTGGAACACCAAGCTCTCGGTTCAACCGATACAGACCCCCGGGTGCGGAGGCGACGTTCAGGGCTCTCGCAATCCGTTCCATTGCATCGACAGCGACAAGGCTGTTGTACGCAAGCGCGTGCGGCAGAACAATCGCATGCGTTTCGGCATGAGGCAGGTTGAATGTACCTCCGAGGGTATGACAGAGCTTGTGATGAAGGGACATCCCTACGTTGCCCAACACCATACCGCACAACCAGGCACCGTACAGACATTCGCTACGTGCCTTCTTGTCTTTCGCATTGGCGTTCACGCCTCTCAGTCCGTTGGCAAGCGAGCGAATGCCCTCCTCTGCCATCAGGGACATCACGGGATTGCCATCTTGAGCATAGAGTCCTTCTGCCGCATGAGCGATGGCATTCAGTCCGCTCACAATCGACATCTTCAGCGGGAGTCCCATGGTCAGTTCCGGGTCGTACAAGACTGTCTTGGGAATAACCCGTGAGTCGCGGCCAGTCTTCTTAAGCCCGTTTTCCGTTATGCCATAGATTGGAGTCATCTCCGAGCCGGCATAGGTGGTCGGGATAGCGATAATCGGCAGCGATGACTCCAATGCAATCGCCTTACCCAAACCAATCGTGGACCCGCCACCAATTGCGACAGCGCAATCAGCGCCGACCTCCTTGGCGTGCTCGCGCGCACGTCGAGCATTCTCAATGGGGACATGCATTTGAGCGCCATCGAAAACCCCTGCGCTGGACGGCCCGAGAAGGCCGGAGACAATCTCGGCCTGGGCATTTTGCTCCGGTGTGCACAGCACAAGCGCCCGGCGTGCGCCTAACGCCTCGACCTCCTGCTGAATCATTTTCATGCTTCCAGCACCGAATACAACTCGGGATGCCTGGTTGGTGTAGGTGAATTCATACATGTGGTTGGCTTCCGGGTCCCTTCAGTTGTATCGGCAGGCTCAGACGTAGTCGACTTGGTGACGGGCGATACGGATATCCCCCACCACTTCCTTCACTCGCAGGTGCTCAGGATGCGAGGCATAGGCGTCCAACGACTCCTGACTGGCAAATTCGGTGTAGAGCACAACATCGCAGGCGTAATCCACTGCGCTAACGTCGAGACCTACTTCGAGTTTCGTTAGTCCGGGAATCTTCCCGGCCAAGCTCTCGAAGGCCGACTTCACTAACTCCGCAGCCTTCTTCTTCTGCTCGGGCGTGTCGCCTCGAACGTTCCACATCACGATGTGCTTGACCATAATTGAATTACACCTTGTTCTTGTTGTACACATCGACAAAGACCGCTGCGAGCAGAACGATGCCTTTGATGACCTGCTGATAGTCGACACCGATACCCATGATGGACATGCCGTTGTTCATCACGCCCATGATGAACGCGCCCACGACTGCCCCGACGACCTTGCCCACACCGCCCGACGCAGATGCACCGCCGATGAAGCAAGCTGCGATGACGTCGAGTTCGAACCCGGTACCGGCCTTCGGCGTGCCGCTATTCAGTCGCGCGGCGAAAATCAGGCCGGCCAACGCGGCGAGAATGCCCATATTGACGAAGGTGAGAAAGCTCACTGCCGGTACGCTGACGCCTGACAGACGTGCTGCCTTCGCGTTGCCGCCCACTGCATAGATACGACGTCCAATGGTTGTGCGATTCATCAGGAAGGTGTAGACGCCAATCAGCACGCCCATGATGACCAGGACCGTCGGCAAGCCGCGATAGGATGCAAGCACGTAACAGAACCCGACGATGAGCGCCGTAAGCACGATATTCTTGGTGACAAACATGACGAACGAGCCGCTTTCCACGCCGTGTTTTGCTGCACCGGCGCGATGCCGGAGTTCAATCACAAAGAAGAGCACGCCTACGAAAGCGCCGAGAAGAATTGAGGTGAAGTGAAGCGTCTGACCGTGAAAGAAGTCGGGAATGAAACCCGAACTCACCGCGCCGAAGCCCTCGGGAAACGGACCGATGGATTGCCCCTGAAGCACGAGGTTCGTCAGGCCGCGGAATACCAGCATGCCAGCCAACGTTACGATGAACGACGGCATGCGCCAGAACGCAATCCAGTAGCCCTGCACCGCGCCAATCAGCGCCCCCGCTACGATACAGATGATGGTTGCCCATACGTAGTTGACTTCATACTGCACCATGAGCACGGCGGCCAACGCACCTACAAGACCCGCCGTTGAGCCGACCGAAAGGTCAATATGGCCCGAAACGATGACCATCAGCATCCCAAGCGCCATGATGACGATGTAGCTGTTCTGAAGCACCAGGTTGGTCAGGTTGAGCGGTTGCATCAACACGCCATTGGTCGCAACCTGAAAGAACACCATGATGATGACAAGCGAGAGAAGCAGCCCATATTCGCTGCCGACACGCTTGAGCAATTCGAACATTTCGCTTTTCTTGACCTCGGCGCCTTCGGCGGCCACCGGAGAGAGTGCCTTACGCATTTTGAATGTCTCCATTTCGCATGATGGCTCGCATGATGCTTTCCTGCGAGGCTTCTTCTGCGGTTAATTCGCCGACGAACCGGCCTTCATTCATGACATAGATGCGGTCGCACATACCCAGTAACTCGGGCATTTCCGAAGAAATCATGACCACACATTTGCCCGCTGCAACCGCTTGATTGATGATGTTGTAAATCTCGTATTTCGCACCGACGTCGATACCGCGTGTCGGCTCGTCGAGAATCAGCACTTCGGGTCCGGAGAACAGCCATTTGCTGATGACGACTTTTTGCTGGTTTCCGCCCGACAAGTTGCCTACGACGTGAGTTACACCTTGCGCACGGATTCGAAGTTTCTTGAGGAAGTCGGCCGCGACCGTTATCTCCTCGTGCTCGTTGACGACGCCAAGCTTCGAAACACCGGAGAGGTTCGCCAGCGTGATATTTCGCTTGATGTTGTCGTCCAGAAGTAGCCCGTTGCCTTTTCGGTCTTCGGTTACGTAAGCGAGCCCCGCCTTGATGGCCTTCTTGACCGAGGACGTATCGACCTGCTTTCCGTGCATCAGAACATCGCCGGTGATGCCCTGGCCGTACGTTCTGCCGAAAACACTCATGGCAAGTTCGGTGCGCCCTGAGCCCATCAACCCGGCGATACCGACGATTTCACCCTTGCGCGCCTTGAGACTTACACCTTTAATAACGGCACGGTCACGCTGCGTCGGATGCTTGACGCGCCAATCCTTCACTTCAAAAATGATTTCGCCGATGTCGGGCGTGCGCGGCGGATAGCGGTCCGACATCTCGCGGCCGACCATGGCTTTAATGATGCGGTCTTCGCTCACGGCCTCTTTGCTGCAATCAAGCACATCGACCGTCGAGCCATCGCGGATAACGGTAATTCCATCCGCCACGCGCGAAATCTCATTGAGCTTGTGCGAGATGATGATTGACGTCACACCACGCGATTTAAGTTCGAGCAACAGCGTGAGCAGCGTATCGCTATCTTTTTCATTCAAGCTTGCCGTGGGTTCGTCGAGAATCAACAGACGAACTTCTTTCGACAATGCCTTAGCAATCTCGATGAGCTGCTGCTTGCCGATTCCGAGCGTGCCGACCGCAGCGTCGGGAGAGTCAGCAAGGCCCACCTTGGAGAGCAGTGCCTTCGCTTTCGAACGCGACACTTGCCAATCGACGACGCCGTGCTTCGATTGTTCATTGCCCAGGAAAATGTTCTCGGTAATTGAGAGCATGGGCACCAAGGCGAGTTCTTGATGAATGATGATGATGCCCACCGCTTCGCTATCCGAGATATCGGTGAACGCGCGTTCTTGTCCGTCGTAGAAAACCTCGCCTGCGTAGGAGCCATGCGGATAGACACCGCTCAAGATTTTCATCAACGTCGACTTGCCCGCGCCGTTTTCGCCGCAGATGGCGTGAATCTCACCTTTTTGGACTTTCAGATTCACGTTATTCAGAGCCTTGACTGCACCAAAGCTTTTCTGAATACCGCGCATCTCCAGAATGGTTTCCATGGTCAACTTCCTCCGATTGGTCACGCTTGGGGCGTGCCTGCGTGAAGCAGAGGTTCCGTTGGAAGGCTCTGCCTCACGCGCCCACTTTCAGCTTGCTTACTTGACTTGAGCCTGCGTGTAGTAACCACTCGTGACCAGTTCCGCCTGATAGTTGGCCTTGTCCACGAGAACTGGCTTCACCAGATAGGTCGGAACAATCTTCGCGCCATTGTTGTAGCTCTTGGTATCGTTGATGGTCACCTGCTTGCCCGTCAGCGCGTTGTCGACCATGTCGGCGGTTACGCCCGCCAATTTGCGGGTATCTTTGAACACAGTCGAAGTCTGCTCACCCCGGGAGATGCTTTTCACGTTCTGGATGTCAGCATCCTGGCCCGTGATGATGGGCATTGTTTGCTGACCCGAGCCGTAACCCACACCCTTGAGCGACGAGATGATGCCAATCGCGAGCGCATCGTTCGGTGCCCAGACTGCATCGAGATGGTCCTTGCCGTAGAAGGCGCTCAACAAGTTGTCCATCCGCGCTTGGGCGGTCGCGCCGTCCCAGTTGCGCGTGGCGACTTTTTCGAAGGCAACCTGTTTGCTTCGAATCACAAACTTGCCGCTGTCGATATAGGGCTTCAAAATCGACATGCCCCCTGCGTAGACCATGTGGGCGTTGTTATCGTCAGACGAGCCTCCGAAAATCTCGATGTTGAAGGGCGTCTTGCTGCCGGCCTTTTGCCACGCGGACACAATGCTTTGTCCTTGCAGTACGCCGACGCCGTAGTTGTCGAACGTCGCGTAATAGTCGACGTCCTTCGTCTGGCTAATCAGGCGGTCGTACGAGATGACCTTGATGCCCTTCTTTTGCGCGAGCGCCAGTGCATCGGAAAACGTCTTGCCATCGATAGGTGCGATGACCAGAGCCTTAACACCCTTCGCGAGCATGTTTTCGACCTGGTTCACTTGCGTCGGAACGTCATAGTTTGCGTACTGCAGGTCCGACGAGTAGCCCTTAGCCTTCAGCGCATCCACCATGCTTTTGCCGTCCGTAATCCACCGGGATTCGGTCTTGTCGGGCAGCGAAATGCCGACGACACCTTTATCCTGTGCGAACGAAGTTTCCGTCGTGGCCGCGAAAGCGGCCGATGCCGCCAGAACCATCACAACACTCTTCAAGATTTTCATGACACTGTCTCCTGATTAGGAATCCGTATTTATGTTTGGGCTGTAAAAAGCCTGAAATTACGAGCTGACGCCTTACGGCGTCAGCCATTCGAATCTTCAACCGATTAAGACCTCAGCGCCTGCTTCTTTGGACGAAGCGAACATGGCTTCGATAACACGGCTGATGTTGTACGCTTGGGTCGCGGAAACAACCGAAGGCGTGCCATTGCGCAGCGCGTCGATGAACGCGGTCGACTCGCGGTCGAAATACACGGGATTACCGATTTCAGCGATGTCGGGTGAGTATTCCGTTTTCTTCGTCGCCCAGATTTCCGGAAAACTGGTTTCCTGCCATTCAGTCCAGCCTTCCGGGTGGTCGCCCTTGCCCGCGTCGTAAATCTTGTAACTCGAGGGCAGCGAGCGCGATGACATGATGCCCTCCGTCCCGTACGCTGTGATGTCCCAGCTTTCGGTCCACGACAGAACGTCCCACGACATGAAGTCGACGGACACAATCTTGTCCTCGTAATTCAGCACGGCGCCTGCCGCGTCTTCACGAGATTCGTCGCCATGGAAGTTGGGGAACTTCGTGATTCGGGCGTTGACGGAGCGCGGCAAGCCGAAGTGCAGGAGGATACGGTCGATGAGGTGGCAACCAATAACAAAAACAGCACCACCGATGTCGCCCGGTTGAGTCATGTGCGGCGTACCCGCCTCATCGTGCGAGCAGCCACCATGCGCGCGCACCTGAACGACTTTACCGAGGCGACCGCTCCTGAGCGCCGCCTGCATCGCGTCTACCGAAGGTGCGAAGCGCCAGCAGTACCCTACCTGCACCAGTCCTCCGGTTCGCTCGACCGCTTCGACGATACGCTTCGCGTCTGCCGAGCTGCGGCCGGCCGGCTTTTCGCACAGGACCGCCTTACCGGCCTCCAGTGCTTCGATGGTCAGCTCTGCCATCTTCTCGCTCTTCGAATGAACGAGCACAACATGAACATTCTCGTCGGCGAGGATGTCTTCCTTCGAGCGGGCTTCGAGGCCGAGCGCATCGACGAACGGTGTCAGAAGCGGGCTCGTATCCCATGCGCCGAGCATCTTCGCGTCGCTGCGACGCTGAATCGCCTTGACTCGCCCTGACGTGTGCGGATGCGTGATACCAAGACATGCCACGCCGAGCGTTTCGTTGGGGCCAATTTTTCGCGTCATGACTTATCTCCTCCAGATTCGCAGTTAAACCTTGACAGCCTTGCCCGTCAGCGCAGACTCGAGCGCCGCATCGGCCAGCCGCAACGCCTTCAGTCCATCCTGAACCGACGTGGGCAACGGGGAATTCGTGTTCAGTGCATCGACGAAGGCTTCGAGTTCCGCCTTGTACGCCTCAACGTAGCGTTCGAGGAAGAAGTTCAGCAGCGGCTCGCGTGCATCCGTGGCATCCGTCGACCAACGACGAATCGTTGACGGCCGAAGGTTATCTTGTAAGAGCATGCCCTTGGAGCCCGACACCTCCATGCGCTGGTCATAGCCATAGACCGCCTCACGGCAGCAGTTGATGTGGCATTGCTTGCCCGATGCAGTGCGCAACTGAAGCATCACCGTGTCAAAGTCGGTCAGCTTCTCCAACGACTCGTCGATGAGGCGGCTGGCAATGGCCATCACTTCCACCGGCTCTTCGCCTAACAGCCAACGCGCCATATCGAGGTCGTGAATGACCATGTCGCGGAAGATGCCACCCGAGTGCTCGACGTAGTCGCGCGGAGGCATGCCTGGGTCCCGGCTCGAAATGATGACTTGACGCACTTCGCCCACATCGCCCGCATCGATTGCTTTGCGGAAAGCTTGTGAGGTCGGGTCGAAACGGCGATTGAACGCAAGCATCACACGGCCGCCCTGGCGCTCCACTTCATTCGCCGCTGCGAGTGATTTTTCCATGTCGAGGTCGATGGGTTTCTCGCAGAGCACGGCCTTGCCACGCTTGACCGCTTCGAGCATGAACGTGATGTGCGTGTCCGTCGGCGTGCCGATGACAACCGCGTCGATATCCTTGCGCTCTAGCACGCCTGCCGGGTCGGTCGATGCTTCGCAACCCAGCTTGGTCGCCAGCGAGTTCGCTGCGCTTTCAACCGGGTCTGCAACGACGACGAGGGTTGCGTTCGGGCTTGCGGCCACATTTGCAGCGTGAATGCGACCGATGCGGCCTGCACCGAGAACAGCGATTCGAATCATGTGAGTCTCCAGAGTTCGGATTTTGTTTACGTCTGAGTGTCAGACAGCGGCAGCGCTTTTTTCCGAGAACTGCGCCATCGTGGTGTCGTAGGCGCGCTTTGCCATCTCATCGAGCGGAAACTTTCGATGCACCTCAGAGATAAGTTCCACGCCGTAATACGGGAGCATGCAACCGGCCTGGTCGAGCGCCTCGACGAAGGCACGGCAATCGCCTGCGCCCTCGCCGCAGAGTTGGCGGTTGAATGTGGAATCGTCGAACAAAGAACCCTTGACGGTCATGCCGACATCGTCCATCTCCACGCCCTTGATGAATCGCGCGGGGATTTGCGCGACTTCGCTGTATGGCGTGTTGGCGCGAGCCACATGCCAGTGGTCGACCATCAAACCGCCGTTTTGCTGGTCAGCGCCGCCCGCGACTTTCAGTGCATCGGAAACATTGCGAATCGGCGAGAAGGGCATGAACTCGATTGCCACTGTCGCTCCCACTGTCGCCACGTCCTGGCAAAGCAGCGCGAACTCGTCTGTCATCAGCGCAAAGTCGGCAGGATTCTTGTCAAAAGGGCTAGCGCCGATTTTCAGGTTGCGCATACCCAACTCGCCGCCGAGTTCGATGAAACGGCGTCGGCAGTCGTCCGATTTTGCGCGGGCTTCGCCCTCCATGTACCAGTCCATCAGTATTTCGAGTTCGAAATACTTCATGCCTGTGTCGTCCAGAATCGCCTTTACGCCCGAAAGGCCATATTTCTGGATGCTGTACTCCAGGTCATCGAGAATCAGACCGACGCCACGCCAGCCAGCGCGAGCCGCTGCTTCACAACGGTCGAGAAACGGGAACGGACTGATTTCGTTCGTTGCACACGGGTAGACGTCGCCGGCAAGTGTCCAGTACGCCGCCAGCAGTTCTTTCTTCGCGCTCATGTGTAGTACTCCTGTGTCTCTCGATTTCGTTGATTGCTTGAACGGCACGCTCGTGCGGGCCAAACGATTACGCGATTACCCGCGCAGGCTTGCTGGCTGCCGCAAGACTAAAGTCCCACGAGACAGACCAAAACGGCGATTGCAATCCGACACGATTCGCCGCTTCAGAGTCTTCAATTTTTTTGAAGTCGGCAATGAGTTCACGCTTGACACCGAAGACAGCGTCTTCAGGTAGATACGGACAGTCAGGCGTGAAGATGTGCGTAATAACCGCGTCGAATCCAGGCGCCGTCACGATGAAGTGCAAGTGAGCAGCGCGATTCGGATGGCGCCCCATGGCGCCTAGGAGCTTGCCGACGGGGCCATCCGAGGGAATCGGATAATGACGGGGCTTGACCGACTTGAACCAGTAGCGGCCATCGGCTTCAGAATGGAACACACCTCTCAGGTTCGAGTCCGGCTGAAGGCCTTTTTGCTGGACGTCGTAGAAACCGTCATCGTTGGTCTGCCAGACTTCGAGTGTGGCGTTCGGAATCGGGTTTCCATCGATGTCGGTAACGCGACCTTCGACGACCATCGATTCACCCTTTCCGTCCAGGCAAATGTTCGTGCCATTCGCATATTCAGGGGCATTGGGAACGTAGAAGGGCCCCAAAATCGTGTTCGGCGTAGCGCCACTCGGACGACGATGATTGATGGCATCGACCAGCATCGACACGCCGAGTATGTCCGAGAGGAGAATGTATTCTTGACGCCAATCGGTACACATCTGCCCCGTCTCAGTCAGGAAGCGGATGGCGGCGAACCACTCTTCGTGGCTCGGCTCGATTTCTTTGATTGCAGCATGCAGGTGCTTCACGAGCACCGACATCACTTGGCGAAGACGGGGGTCGGCCTGCTCGCTCATGCGCGCATTGACGACCTCGGCCGAGCGTGCTTCTTCGAAGTAAGGCGACGAGGAAAGAACTGCAGGTGATTCGCTGTGCATTTGCGTGTCTCCATCAATCTTTTCTGTAGCTTTGAATGCAGTCTATATTCGCCGTAGCTGGCAAAACAGAGCTATAAAGGGAAAGTCTTTCGCGCTGAGTGGGAAGAAGTCGCGGCAGTTGGCGAACAAAGGCTTACGCCGTCCAAAGACGCTCGTAGTCGTTCTGCTGGAACTGCTCGACGAGAGCATCGATGAACAAGCGCACCTTCACAGGAAGGTTAGCGCGCGTCTGGAACGCGATATTGATGGTCAACCTCGGTAGGTCCCACTCGTCGAGCACCGGGATGAGCCTGCCGGCCCTGAGGTCCTCGTAGATGATGTATTTGGGTTGTACCAGGATACCCATGCTGTCGAGGGCCGCCACGCGCAATATCTGACCGTCATTGGACTCGACCAATGGCTTGACTTTGACGACAACGCTGTCGCGACCCCGGGTGAAGGAGAGCTCGCGCGGGTTATCTGC
Source organism: Caballeronia sp. A2-2 (assembly GCF_057612605.2). Taxonomy (NCBI): domain Bacteria; kingdom Pseudomonadati; phylum Pseudomonadota; class Betaproteobacteria; order Burkholderiales; family Burkholderiaceae; genus Caballeronia; species Caballeronia sp. A2-2. Next base: position 1,331,219 of record NZ_CM172588.1, read on the forward strand.
GAGCTGGTAGTTCAGCAACCGGTGCTTGGCGAGTTCTGCGGGAAAGCGAGGTCGCCCGTTGGCCTCGATATAACCGGGCGAGGCCGCGAGAATTCGTCGCGTCGAGGCTAGACGACGCACTGTGATGTTGCTGTCGGGCTCAAGCACTTTTGTGCGAATCGCGACGTCAACGCCGTTCTCAATGATGTCGTAGTAGCGATTGGCCGCGATGACTTCGACTGATATCTCGGGGTAACGGGCCGTGAAGTCAGGAAGCATCGGCGCTATATGGAGCATGCAGAAGGACAAAGATGCGGTAACCCGAAGCACCCCGCTCGGGCGCACCACTGCCTCCTTGATGACTGCTTCCGCTTCTCCGAGGTCTGCGAGGATGGATTTACAGCGTTTGTGGAACTCAGCGCCTGCTTCAGTCAGATAGAGGTTGCGCGTCGTCCTTCGTACCAGCTGAACGCCGAGGCGTTGCTCCAACGAAATCAAATATCGGCTCGCCGCCGAGATGGATAGGTCGACCGCCTCGGCGGCTCGGCTAATGCTGCCCGTTTCCGCCACCTCGACGAATAACTGCAGCTCTTTAAACTGGTCCATGCCATTGCACCATAACGCCTGTCTCCGCCCGCTTCGTCCAGATAGGCGGGACCGTGCGCGACCATCTTGATTAGAATTCTTCGTCGCGTTGGCATCAATGATAGGTCAGGCATCCCCTCAATGGTCCTCAAAAACGCATCAAAAACACATCAAACATACTGGCCTATGCTGGACTAGAATTTCTGAGTTTGGGTACTTTTCAAGGGCGCACAGGGCGTTTTCGGCCTTTTTGTCTGATATGTCGCCCTATAGCACAGGTTTTCGCAAAAAAAACTATAACTCCGTTTGGTGCGCGTTCTCCAAGGCTCAGCCTGTAGTCGGTCTCTGCGTTAATATTGCACAAGATTCTCCGTAAACATCAGCAATCGCATCAAGACGCCTCAGGAGGCCGACTTGGCCCATCGCTTTTTGATTAAGGAAATCGCGCTTCAATCAGGCCTTGGTGCTGCCACTGTCGACAGGGTTTTGAACGGACGCGCTCACGTTCGGGAACATACCCGCAAGCGCGTGGAGCAAGCAATCAAGGAACTAGAGAAACAGGAGCTCAATTCAGCCACGACGGGAAGAAAGCTTTCTGTGGACATGGTCGTTGAAGCGCCCCAACGCTTCACAGACGAGATGGAAAGCGCGCTGCTTACCGCTCTGCCAATGTTGCATCCGGCCGTTGTTAGACCCCGTTTCACCGTACGCGAAACGATGAAAACGTCGGAAGTCGTAGCTGCCTTGCGTTCCATTGGGCGCAGGGGCAGCCACGGTGTGCTCCTCAAGGCCCGTGATGTTCCAGAAATAGCTGAGGCTGTCGGCGAACTTCAACGCCAGGGCATTCCTGTCGTCACCCTCATCACGGATATCCCGCTTTCCGGACGGATTGCGTACGCTGGCCTGAACAACCGAGTTGCGGGGGCCACGGCAGCCTATCTTCTTGGACAGTGGTTAGGCTCGCGACCTGCGCGGGTCCTCATTACTATGAGCGACGACCAATTCAGAGGCGAAGAAGAGCGTGAGATAAGTTTTCGCCGGGCGTTGCGGATTCGTCATCCGCAAATCCGGTTAATCGATGCCAGCGGTGGCCAGGGACTCGACCAACATACCGAAGAGCGTGTTCGGGAAGTCCTCAGCGACGGAACAACCGTCGACGCGGTGTATTGCATGGGGGGCGGCAACAAGGCAATTCTCCGTGCGCTGGAAAAACAAAAGAAACCGCCTGCCTGTTTCATTGCACACGATTTGGACAAGGATAACGTGCCCCTATTGCAGGAAGGCAGAATACAGGCTGTCTTGCACCATGACCTTCGTCAGGATATGCGTTGTGCGTGCGAGCACATCCTGCACTTCCACGGGATGCTACCTGCTGCTGCCGTCTCGCCTTCGTCGTCCGTCGTCGTGGTCACGCCTGAGAATATTCCCGAACACATCGCGAGTCGCTTTCGCGCTTGAGCTGCCACCGGCAGCATCAAGCACAGGCTAACGAAAGTTACGTGGGTTTAAGTCCAGGTCTACGGCGCTTGGAGCCTCAGTTGCGCTTAGAATTGAGTCGCAAGGCCAGCGATTACACCGAATTGACTCTTCCCGAAATTGGGGTTCGTGCTAGACGGGCTCCCGTTGACGGGGTCGTTGTTAGTGTTCGCGCCATACAGGCCACTATCGAGTCCAACGTTGGACGATGAACTGTTTCGGACGTAGCCCAGCTCCGTGTAAAGCAACGTTCGCTTGGATAGCGAATAATTGGCGCCCAACGTGTACAGGGTTGCGTTTCCATTGCCATTATTGGCGTTCGCGTGGTACACCGCGCCCGTGATGGCGAAGGCCGGTGTCGTCTGCCAGGTCGCGCCAACCCACTCGTGATTGACGCTCGTGGGCAGACTTGCTCCCGCCGGAAGCGCCGAGGCCGCCGCCGTGCCAAAGTATCCTGCATTCGATGCGTCCGGCGCGCTGAGGTGTTGATAGCCGGCGTAAGCCGTCACCGGACCGAACGTGTAAGTAAGGCCAGAGAGAATGGAGCGAGAGGCAAGATACACATTGCTGAACTGCCCGTTGCCATCCCGTACCTCATCATAAGTCGCTTGCCAGAAAAGGCCTTTGTTCCCATATGAAAGCTTTACACCATCCGAGCGCCCCTGGGAGCTGCCAAGACCACTGGAACTACCAAGCTGCCCTGGCGCGCTTCCCGGATTGCCTGCATTCCAGGTGGGAGAATTGGTCAGGTCGTACTGCCCCTGCAAAGTAAAACCGGCAATGGTCGGCGAAAGGTATTCGACGCCGTTGGCTGCCTGAGAGAAAATGCGGCCGCGAACCAGCGTGCCAATTGCATACTTCTTCGTTTGCTGTGGGTCCACATCGCCAGAATACTGGCTGATTTCGGCAGACCCCATGTTGCCAAACTTGATTTGCCCCCACGTATCGTTATGAAGTCCCACAGTTGCCTGACCTTCGAAAAAGCTTCCATTTGCAAAGCTGCCGTTCATCGTGTTCAGCCGGGACTCCAACTGAAAGATGGCATGCGTGCCTCCGCCGAGGTCCTCTGCACCCTTAAGGCCGAATCTGGACTGCGCCCATCCGCCGCTCTGTGCACCGAAGACGTGGCCCTTGGGTTGATTTGTCTCGTACACAACGCCGTTATCCACGATGCCGTACAGGGTGACGCTGCTTTGTGCTGTAGCGGTGGCCGTGGCGGACAACGCAACCACACTGAACAAAAGCTTTTTCATGCCTATCTCCGTTAATATAGTTGTACTACGTATAAACGAATGAAGTCCTTCGTTTGTGCCAGCGCTATCCTCCACTCTTAAGCGTGGCAAACATCAGTTTTCCACCGGACCTGCTGTGACCAGCATCGCTACCTTGCATACACCCACGTGCAAAGCGAGGCACATGCTGCGGACGACCTATGCGTGAGAGCAAGCGACGAAAAGGGTGGCCTTCGTGCTCACCGCGCAGAACATCTCTTTTGAAATTTTGGCCGAGTTTATATTCCCCATTCGCTCGAACAAAGAGCGCGAGGGAGAATCTCTTTCGCGGTTTCAGGGAAAATGAAGCTCTGCGCAGACGTGCGGTGGCTCTTAAGGAAGTAGCTGGGCAGCCGTGTCGCGTTAACCCCCGTACCCGTTCTGCGTCCCTTCGATTACGGTTCGGGCGTATCGCTTCGAAAAGCTGGTTCCAGGTCAAAAGAAATGCAGTTTGCAGTGGAGCGAGCTTTGCTGTTCAACTACCTATAGGGAGAAATGCATGAAGTCCAAGCACCTGTCAGTCTTTGCTGTGTCGGCGAGTCTCGCGTTAAGCCTATGTTCGTTGCCGATAACGTCGCAAGCGCAAGGGGGAGCAAGCGATAGCGCAGCCGCTGGTGGCGCGATGTCTAAGCAGGAGATGAAAGCGCAAAAGCAGGCTGACCGCAAAGCACGCCGTGCGAAGAAGAATGCTGAACTCAGCAAGTTGGAGAAAAACGGATACAACCCCGGTGGCAATCAAACAAACTACCCGCAGAATCTGCAGAACGCGGAGCAGAAAGCGGCGGGCCAAAAGCCGACCAACGCTCCAGCCGTCGCCCCTTGAAACGCGCTATGCGCGATTTTGACCGCCCGCCGAGAGCTTGCTCTCGGTAGCGCGACATCTCAATCGCGCCGCATAGCCAAGGGCAGGACGATGCATCATTTAAATTGAACTTGCTGTCACCCTCAAGTGGTCGACGTCGAGATGGCGCGAGCATCTCCACTCATAGCGCGCAACTTGACGAACCCAACCCGTAGATTGAATCTAATGCATCCGTTTCCGAGAAAGCAAGCCGTCCAGTGCGTCCCGCGCAGCCTGGAGTTCAGCTATTGCGGCAGTCAAACGAGCGAGGGGTAGCGTCGGAGTGGTCGCAGTGGTCGCGTCGTTAAACCGCCCCTCAAGTGACACCGAAGCGGTTTGGACTTCTCGCGCAGCAATCGCAATGCGCTCCACAGCGGCAGCTTCTTCGCTTTTGCTCTCTGTTTTCCCCATCCTGCACCTGAACGTTATATCCAGTGCAACAACTATCGCAAAGAGCCCGTCTCGCCTCCTTTCTTTGAGACAAGTCGCTCGATTGTGAGCACACCTGCCTGCATCTTCTCACGCGCGGAGCTGTTCGCAGAATGCACGAGGATTTTTTGGTGGTTTGAAGTTGCGAAGCGCGACAGCCTCTTCTACCCACAAGATGACGTCATAGCCGGTGCCAACGGAGTCGCCGCCGAGGTCGAGGTCGAGGTCGAGGTCGAGGTCGAGGTCGAGGTCGACGTCGACGTCGAGGCTAATTTCATCTACTGCGCCGGTTTCCAGCAATCTTATCGCTTCCTGCGGCAAATACACACGTAACCATCCTTGAGGCGTGTCGCGTTCGTCGTCGAGAAAAACCTTCATGCTCCGATGCCGAACTCCGATTCGTCGAACGCATTGGAGACAACTCGGGGTTCGGCACAGCCGCGGCAGTAGACGGCGAGCTCGCGCTCATCGACGACTCGAGCAGAGACGAGCCATGGTTCTGACGCATCTTCGAACGCTGACATGCTGACAGAGACATGAGGTTGCGTACGGTCGACTGGCCGCAGGCATAGCGAACAGGGTACCGGCTGACTGCCGGCGGGATAGGCGGAGGTCAAGGTCGAAGTAATGGCCGCTTCCGCGTAATCGGCGCATTCATGTCCGCAGAAGTCGCTGAGCTGGTCATCAGCAGAAACCAAGACAACTGCACCGGCCGAAGTTTCCGCGACTCGTTGGCTGCGCTTTGACAGGCTGAAATACCCATGTTGGAGGGCATGGTCACAAACGCTGCAGGAACGGCCGCTGAAGGCGGTCTTCATGCCCACCATCTCCGTGAGTGTTGAGCGGCGACATTGATGCGCCGGATGAACATGACTTTGCCGGGTAACTGGGACGAATCGTGTCTTAATGAACGATTTCGAGCTCAAGCTCTGGATGCATTTGGCCTGCGAGCCAGATGGCCTCTTCTTCGTCGCTCGCGAACGTGATGAACAAGTCACCAGGACGCTCGGCGTGCGGTGATGCGACGCTCCAAACGCCGCTCGCTTCTTCCCGCACGACGACGTGGGGCGAGTTGCCGTTATTGATTGCAGCCATGGTGCCTCCAAACAGCCAGCGAAGCCTACGCTCGCTCGGCCAGTCTCTCAGTTTGTTCGGTCGATGCCGACTTATCAAAATTTTTAAGCTCGCCCCTTCGACGAATGCTTGAAAGTCTCCATGGAGAACGCTTCGTGAATGGGGACTGTTTGTCGCCGCTCGAAGCTCGAACGGAAGCATCTTCAAACGCAGGCAGGATTCGACCCAGCGCATCTGGCTGCAGTTGACGAGCAATCACCACAGCGAAAAACTGCTGAGCGACGACAATGACAAAGGCCCCCGAGCCTCGGGGCAATTCGATTCGCCATCCGCCCATGCTGCGTGGTCGAACGATGACATCTAACTCGTTCGCCCCTTCTTTTGTAAGCATATCTGAGTTTATTTGGCAGCAGCACTCGGATTATTCTGTGTGCGATTGATTGTGGCACGCCATTCTGCACCGGCCATACTTCGATGGCGACATTCTTGTGACATCCGAAATTTTCTCGGTCTTTCTGACCGACCTTGATAGTCAATTCCTCGACAAGCCGGTTCGTGGCCTAATTCGGTTTCTGTGGAAAATCGATAGTGTAGGACTTCCCCGGTTCGAGGACCTAGTTGGTTAAAAAGCGTAGCGGCCTGTCAGGGTTGCAGTTGCGGATGTATGTGTGAACCGCATCCGCTTTGTCTTGGAAGGTCTGCGCCGCTTCGTAGCATGTGAAGCCTGGGGCCTCATCACCGTACGCAGACTCGGCGATGCCCTCTATGATGTACACGACGTCATCAACCGGATGCCTGTGCAGTGGAGCGATGCCACCGGAAGGATATTTGACTTCGCAACGACAAGTTACTTGCCCGTGCCGGAACTTGGAGACGCTTAAGTACCTTCCGCGTTATGCTTGAAAAACCGTTCACACTGGCATTCAAATCAGTCGATTTCGACATTTGGACTTCTCAGATGTGAACGCCTTCATTCTATGTTCTTAGGCTAGCAGTACTGGGACCGATGCGCGTTTGTGCACCGTTGAGACGCTCGCAATTGGTTCAGATGAATTTCCTGTTCCGCATATCTTTCTGTGCCGCAACGGCCAATGAAAGCTTTTTCTTAGTCAGGGCAGGCTCAGACGTCGGAAATGCGCCATGCTCGATTTGATGCTGCACGAGCATAAACGCACGCTCGAAACCCCTTTCGAGGAGCCAACTCCGTATGCTGATAAGAAACGGTGTAACACCGTCTGCCCCATAGCGTCTCGTTACCTCAGCGAGCACTTGACGCATCGCGTCGCGCGACGTTTCTAGGGATAGCGTGCTTGCGATGTGTGACGCTGCTCGTGAAAGCATCATCGCATCGAACGTAGATTCAATCGGACTGAAGACGCTAGGTGCGGCGAAGTTTCCTTGTTGCATTAACGCGTTCCCCCCATAGTTGTAATCTTTGAAACGGCATTTTCGTTGTCTCGTCCAAAAGTACGTGCAGCAATGTCACGCCATAAGAGCTTTCGGATTTACATGGACAGTTGTACTCGCTGCATATCTTTATTGCCATCGCGCGTTGTCAAGCACTTGCCGAATCTCTCGGGCAAGGTCGGCTTGCCGATAGGGCTTGTGAATAATCTTGAATGACACACCGTTTGACCCAGTCAAGTCATCATCTGGTTCAGCGTATCCAGTGGCAAGCAGCACCCGAAGACCAGGACTGATACGTCGAGCTTCTCGCGCCAAACCGACACCACTCATTCCCCCTGGCATCGCATGGTCCGTGAAGAGTACGTCAAATGCTTCCCCGCTTCGGAGGATAGTCAAGGCGTCCGTTGCGTTCAGAGCGAGTCGAGTCGCATAGCCCAGCTCACCAAGCATCGCCTGTGCAACATCGCCAACATCACGGCGGTCATCCACGATAAGCACCCGCTCGTTGCCTGTTGGTGTCATTGCATTCTTGGCGTCTTCATTCGCTGTTTCATGCTCCTCCACCGCTGGAAAGTAGAAGGTGAGCGTAGTTCCAAGTCCGTCTGTTGAGGCAATAGTCAGGGTCCCACCCAATTGCTCCGCGAAGGCTGTGGCTCTACTAAGGCCAAGCCCTGTACCTTTTCCTTCTGCTTTGGTCGTGAAAAAGGGCTTAAGCGCTTGAGCTATCACTTCTGGGGTCATGCCGGGACCGTTATCAGCGATAGAAAGCGCGACGTACTTACCTGGGGGCAAGCTATCATCCGGACGAACATGTTCAACATCAAAGTCATCAGTTCGCAGAAGCACCTGCGCATCAGACCGATTGGCCAATGCATCTCGCGCATTCAGCAAGATGTTGAGCACGGCCATTTCGAGCTGACCAACGTCCAAGTGACAGTTACGGAGATTCTCGGCGAGCTGAGTGTGAATCTCGACCTCATCCCCGAGCGTCTGTCTTGCCAGTCCAAGCATCTCACTACAGATTTCGTTAAGGTTGACTGTACGCTTGAGGAGCACCTGTCTCCTTGCGAAAACAAGTAGCTGTTGCGTCAAAGAAGACGCGACCTTAACCGCTCCGCGAATTTTTCCAATGCTGAAAGAGACTTTGTCACTGTAGGGGCCGCTCGATTTAACGCTTTTCTCAAGAAGGTCGACGTAGCCGACCATAACCTGTAGCAAGTTGTTGAAATCATGGGCAACGCCGCCCGCCAGCTGCCCCATTGCTTCCATTTTTCTTGCTTGAAGAAGGCCTTCTTCCGCTTCATGCCTGCGGCTGACATCACTTTGAGAGGCGAAGTAGTACACAAGCTCGTTGTCTTCATTGAAAATCGGAGCAATGAAAAGTTCATTCCAGAACGTTGTTTTGTCTTTCCTATAATTTAGGACTTCTGCAGAGAATTCTTTACCTTCGGACAGCAGCGTACGAAGGCTTGAAAACACTGTCCGGTCGGTATCAGGGCCTTGCAGAAACCTACAGTTCCGTCCATAAATTTCCGGGTCGCTATAACCTGTCATCTTCCGGAAAGCGTCGTTTGCATAGATGATAGGCTGGTCGGGATGCCGGGCGTCGGCCACCAAGATGGGGGTTCTGGTCGTTGTTACGGCTGCAAAAAACAAATCATCTTGGCGTCGGACCGGACTGGCCAACGCAACAGCCTTCGATTCGCTATCACCGTTCGGCAAACTCATCCCACTACTCCAAAAAAGGCGGCTGCCATTGAACACGCGTGCCCGTCGCTTTGCCCCTGTACCCACGCAAGGGCTGGACAGAAATGTGACGCTTGCTTCGCCGCGCATGCGTCGTGCCGAATAATGATTCATCCGACTGTTGAGCGCCACACAAGCGACACAAAAAGCGGTTTCCGCTCGATTTGCCGCTACGTCGAGCCTATATGTCTTATTGCGATTGCTTCCTCGCCACCGGAGAACCAGCCCAATTTGGAACTGCGGGCGTATGGCTGGTCGCGCGAAGTGAACTTGTACAAAGGCAATGTCTTCGGTACCCGCCGTAATCAGACCGCGCCTCCAGATGGCGCATTGCATGCGCCTCGGCGTCACCTGTTTGCGCAACTTATTCCCCACAGATGCGTCTGCGGTCCGCAGAAACCGTGCCGAAGTCCGGCGCACGTGTTTGCATGCTGCAAATAATGGAGGCCTTAAGGCAACATACATTCCGAGCTAACCACCCCAGAGATGCTTACCTTGAGCAGTGAGCATCGACGCTTCAGCGTCGCCGCCCTCTGGTCGGCGCCATTTCCATTGATTCTCAGCGAGGTTCGATAAGGACCTTGGCCAAGAAAAGGCAATTAGGGACTTTGCTATACCGAATGCTTTTACGCAGCGCCCCTTGATGAATTTGGCCGCATCTTAGGTCACAACTCTGGATTTAGTAAGTCCGCCTCGACAATCAACCGGCCTCTTTCAGCAGCCGCCTTTTTCGCTTCAACCGCGGATGGGAAGGGACCAATAGTTTCTGCCCCATCAAATGGAAAAAGAAGGCGAGAATCAGTAAGGCGGACGACTTTCAGAGTGCCACGATTTTTGTCTCCCACACATGGGCGATATGACGCGTACACTGCATAGTCCTCGGCGGACTTTCCTGGCATTGCTATGACGACAGGCCTAGATTGAAACACTACAAGTTTTGGGCGTTTAGAAGTTATTGCCGCCATTGTTCGACCTTCCTCTATGCAAGAGGTCCGAAGACGACTGGGTCACATCGACCATGCTTCGAGAGACCGCCATTCCAGACCCATTTAAAGGTGCTGGGAAAAAAGCCGTCCTAGAATAGGACGGCTGAAGACACGCTGCGGAACGAAGCGTGTCTGGGGTTGGACTGCAACCGTAGAGTATGACTCGACTTCATCATGATTTTCCCAGCGGCCCACCGAGCGTCAGAAAACCTCGGTGCGTGCAAACAATTCTCGCATCGATTACGACGAGCGAATGAGTCCGGAAGGGGTGCCTTTCAAACGCGCGCAATGTGCGATTGTCTGAGTAACTACTGTCAATGCTTTGATGGCTGAGCCTCAGTAGTGATGAACCATGCCCACAAGCTATCTGTCCTCGCTTTAGCTGGTCACGAGGCGACGCCCACCATCGCAAGGGCGTTGCCAACCTCTGCCCATAGCTCAACGAGACGAAACGACTCGCCGTCGTTTGTAACTCACGAGTACAGAAGAGGACGGAGTGAGGATTGATTCGCTACTGCGATTTGACGAAGGGTGTTCCGAACCATCGTCTGGGCCGAGCGGCGACGATTGCTCGGACTGAGGCTCGAACCCGCGAATTTCCCTGCCCTCACGCGAACCCCTGTCCGAATCCAACGTCTCAGCAACACAGGAGGCCGGTCCAGACAGTGCCCAGAGTGACGCTAGCACTTCGGCGCGCGTTGATGAACACGTTATGCATTGGCGTATTGCTGCAACTTGGTTGGTCAGACGGGCGTGTAGTACATCTTCATCCACATGTTGGTCGTCAGCCAGCATCCAAGGAGAGATGTTGAAGTTGTACGCCTCACCCGCTTCAAGCCTCGCGAGAATCGCGGCGAGTTCCCGCCACTCTCGGAAGCCACATCCTAAGGCGACAGCCTCTAGGGCTTGGTTGCGTCGCAATGCATGTTTCCCTCCCGCGAGCTCTTGTAGCAAAGAAGCCTTTTCGTGAGCGTCGGACTCTGATATCAGATACTTGTCGACAACATCGTTTGCCATGACGTGTTTCCTAACAATCTTGTTTGCGCTTAGTCGGGCCTCGTAAATACCCGCTCTCGGAGGGTCTAGGCCGACGCTGTCGGACATGGTCTAGTCCTTGCTCATTGAGCCGCGGCTAAATGGCGAGGACTCGTTCTAAATCCTCCAACGCCGCTGGTTTGACAAGATGGTGGGAAAATCCGGCCTGCGCCGAAAGTTGCTTGTCTTCCTTTTGACCATAACCTGTATGAGCGACAAAGACTGCGTCCTTTGTGCCCGACATTGCTTTTAGCTGGCGAGCCAACTCGTATCCATCCATGTCTGGAAGGCCAATGTCGAGAATAAAAGTTGTAAACGACTCTTGACGTGCTCGCTCAATTGCGCCTCCGCCATCATGCTCAATGGCCACGCTGTGTCCAAGCATTTCTAAAATCATAGCCATCGCATCTGCCACTTCTGTATTGTCTTCAACTAGCAATACGTGATGCTTCTTGTGGGCGGTGGATGGCCCTTTTTGTTGAGTGAGTCGGTCCGTGGCTGTAGCACCTTGAATGCATGGTAGGCGCACTGTGAACTCACTTCCACGGCCGTGCCCTCCGCTCGTCGCTGTAACCGAACCTTGGTGTTGTTCTATAAGACTACGCGAAAGAGCGAGTCCAACGCCGAGGCCACCCTCCGTACGAGCAGCACTTCGTTCTCCCTGCTCAAACAAATCAAATGCCCGTCGCAGTAAATCTGCCGCCATACCGACGCCGTTGTCTTTAACGCGTACCACAACATCGCTCGCAGTTCGTTTCGCCTCAATCAGTATGGTTCCTGAGTCAGGGGTGTACTTCGCTGCGTTGTTAAGTAGATTGCTTAACGCCTGCACCAACCGAGTGTGGTCTCCTCGGACACATAGTGGACCGCCTGATATCAGAAGGTTTAGCTCATGTTGGTGCACATCGAAAAGCGGGCGGGTCTGCTCTGCCGCTTCTTGTACAACCTTTTCCAAATCAACGATTGAGTCTTCTAGAACTATGAGGCCGCGTGTGACCCTTGAGACATCAAGGAGGTCGTCTATAAGGCTAGTCATGTGCGCAATCTGACGTCGAATCATGTCGCTCAGTTGAGTTACACGTTGCTCATCGGTAGGAGCTTTTGAAAGCATCTCCGCGCCAGCTACGATTGGGACAAGCGGATTTCGAAGTTCATGGGCGAGCATCGCCAGAAATTCGTCTTTACGACGATTGGTTTCGCGAAGCGCCTCCTCCGCTAGAACTTTGTCATGTATATCTGTGTTTGTGCCTACCCACATGATGACTTCATTGTCCCGTCGCACCGATAAAGCTCGGACCAGGGTCCACCGATACTCGCCCGACCTGTGCCTTACCCGGAATGTAGTCTCATAAGGTTCTTCGGTAGCTACGCTGTGCTGCCACGCCGCCTGTGCTTTCGACACGTCGTCGGGATGTACAAAGTTTACCCATAGTCCGTCTTCAGCGGCTTCTGGAGGTGTTCCCGCGAATTCTGAAAATTGGCGGTTGAAATACTGGACGTACCCGTCGGGACGAGCTGTCCATACACTCTGCGGAACAGCATCTGTAATCAATTTAAACACGCCCTCATCCAGCTTAAAATCTTGCCGGAGGGCGGACCTACTCAACTTCGTTCGAATGGCCCATACGATTGCGGTCTTTCGTTTGGGTATAAAACGGCTTGGAGAATCCGGGACGGCGAGTGTGCAAGGAGCTTTCGTGGCTGCCTCTCCCTGCGAGATAGCGGGCGTCCTATCAGAAAAACCTTCAATGCAAAGAATGATGCAGAGCACAGCACCTTTCACAAGCACCGGCACGTTTTTTATTTTCCACGCTTTCGAATCGTTTGATTCGCAACCTTCAGATTCTGCTTGCTCGTGTACAACTTGCTCGGAGACTAGTTTTGTATGTAGCGACGATGCTAAGGCCTCAAAGACCTTCTGGCCTTCGCCCGTCGCCAGCCCGAATCGCTTCGAGAGCATTTCGGACAGAGGTTGCCCTACCACGTCCTGGCGTTTAGACCTTGTCGATTGCAAGTATCCATCAGTCGCCGCCGCTACCGTGAGGCGTTCATCGGGCAGGAGGATAAGCAACGCACTTGGAATCGCGTCAAAGAGAGCTGCTGCAGAACCGTCCACCGAATCGGGACTTAAGACGGGTACCGACGAGGCAGCAAAGTGGGCCTCGTCTGGGGGAATATGCGTCATGTCTCAACCTTGAAGTTCATGAATGATGCGTGGCGCCTATCTTTCGAAACCGTCAATTCTATGCCGTAGCGGCGGCGACTTATTTGCAAGCTAATTCTCAAGGTTGCAGAGGCTGAACTGTGTGCAACTCGATAAGTAGCAAAAGAGCCGCTGGGGAAAACGGCTTCAGGAGAAACGCGGCGAGCTTGACCTCGGCAGGTGGCGTGGGGACCCCTGATTGCAAGATGATGGGGATATTAGATAGTGACGGGTCGCACGCCATCTGGCGACATAGCTCCACGCCGTCCATTTCAGGCATTTTCAAGTCCGAAACAACAACGTCGACCCGGCATGTCCGTGCAACATGCAACGCATCGCGTCCATTTGAAGCGATATGAACGACGTGGCCCGCGCCTTCGATGATGGTCTGGAGCGCAATCAGGATTCTTCGGTCATCTTCAACCACGAGCACGCTTGGCATAGATGTTCAGTCCTCAATGACGTCGTTGCCCATTCGTCGCCTGCCCCGGCCGATAATGTTAGTTAAGACTTGTAGATATGCTTAGCAGCTTACGAACCATGATTAACGAACTATCCTTCGGCCACCGATGCGTAGCGCAGCAGCGTGGAATAGCAAGCCCCTGCAGACGTTCAGCTTGACCCGTTTCACGCTATCGCGAAGTCTCTTCAAGCGTGCAAGGCTCAGACCACAAATCGAAGGTAGAGCTTCTTCGAAAAAAGCATGCGCCATACCGTTCCTCAGCGCATCACTGCATGCTTAGCTCTTTCCCGTGCTCCGCTTATTGTTTCGTCGATAAAACTCCAACAGCCACTGTGCATACTCGAGAGCTTGCTTATCCAGAGGTCCTCGAACGAAAACGGAGAGACGCAACAGCGAATCGGCGCGTCAGCATCCGCGACGTCACTGACAACACTTTGAAGTAAATCCCTGGGAAGGGAGTCGACTAATAACTTTGAGAGCACGTTAAAGGTCCCAGTGCGTATCTGTGCAATTACACGAGGACTAAGAAGGTTCGTATGGTGGTGTAGAGCCAGAGATTCGCCGGAATCGACCGAGTGACTCGGGGATTCAACAACATGCCCTTCTCCTAAACCCCTGAGTATCAACCTGTTTTGCAGCCGTTCGGGAATACGTTCGCGAAACGCGATGATAAGGAAGTCGTGGGAGCCGAGCATGCGCGAGGTCAGCGTCGCTAAGCCACCCAGAAATCGGACGTGACCTGGGATGCTGTAAGGTTCGCTTCGCGTCTTCACCCCAATCACAGGCTTGCCATTTGACATGCCACGTAGAGGCCTACCACCCAAACTAAGTTCTTGGTATTCCGCGTCGAACCGTTCATTTCTATAGGTTGCAACTAGATGCTTCAGTCTCTCTAGGTCAAAGCCTTCGGCGCGAGCACGACGTGGCAGAAATGCATATCTTCCGTCCCTCGACGCGAGCCAACACTCCCAGCCTTGCGCCTGACTTGTGAAGCAGCTCACAAGTCCATCCCGCGCATATTGGTTGAGTGACGCCCTTGCTTCGAACAGAGTCAGACTGAAGTGCGTCGCGAGCTCAGCCGCCGTGAACTGAGCCGCGCGACAGTTAGTGGACTGCATAAAAGCAGTCATTTCCCGCTCGTCAATCGCGTTGACGTTCGATTCCGACCGGATATTCACGTACACCTCAACTAGCGGCCTTGATGACAATGTTCGCGACAGCCGACGAGGTAGCGAAATGGACGCCAATCCAAGCTAGCTCGAGCTCATCTCAGAGAACATGTCTGTTATGCCAGTCGTGAGCACGCGTCAAGATGACGAGGCTCTCCGAAGCTGACGCAGCAAGACTAGACCCCTGGCTAAGATTTACGTGTATTGACCGCGCTTTCGCCAGCGCTGCGATGCGTGAACAACGGACTCACGCGATGCACATCGTGTTCATTCGCGACACGTGCGCGCGTAGGAGAGCACTCAATCTTAAAGAAGCATCGGGCGAAAAATAGTTGAGTAATTTGAAGACGGTCGTACCCTATCGGACCGCCGATTGATTTCGAGGGAAACCATTGGAGACTCCCTCGTTTTATTTGGGTCGGACATATATGCTTGTCTCATCGTGGCAATTCACTGCCCCGTAAAGGTGACAGTTCTCTCGGTTGTCCGGCTCGTGCCAGTTATTTTCTTTATTCTGCATCATAAAAGTGGCAGGGGGAAGATATCTTTTCGGCCGCGGGCTTGCTTTAATTTCTGACGCATTCGGTCAGATGCGAAGTCCTGTCGCCAGCGGTTTGGCGCTGAAGGGCATCGCTGCGGCCTGCGGAAGTTCCGACCAAATTCGAAAATCCGTCGTGGTGTCAAATAGCGTCGGGCAGTGGACAAAAGTCGTTCGGTAGTCTCGTGGACGAGCGTCCTTGCCAACGGAATACGGCGCTCAATCAGGACGGTCTTGGTTGCGGTGCACTTCGAGCTGACGAAGAAACCTGAGTGATTCAAGTATCTGCTTCCAGCTCGAAAGCACAGTAGATACCGCCCGGTTTTCCCGTTGTGAACGTGTCACTGCGAGCTTATTGTGTTTGGCAATGAGCGCCTCTGCCGCAGCGATGCGTCGTTCTAGAACCGCGAGCCGCTCCTTATGGCCTAACATCTCTCTCGTCATTTCGCGTCCTTACGGTACGGCGTTTTAAGTTCACTTGACGGCACGGCTTCAAATGTCGCACCGAGCCGCAACGGTCCCACCGCTCGCGTGGCGTTTTATCCGCGTTGTGATACTCCCGAGACGACATTTCAAAATGAGAACAGCAAGACATCGTGCGGTCATCGCGTCAGCGTCACGAGAACAAGGTCAAGAAAATCTGTCGACCGCCCCTTCGACCACCAGCATAGACGGTACCTACTACGAAGCGTCGCCACGGCAACGATAAGCTGGCTGTTACCAGTCGGACTCATTGTGCAAATCGGCGTCTCGCGCGGAGAGGTCTAATTTCACCTCAAGAGCCGCGGTCCAATTCAGCAACTGCTGGAAGCTGATATGGGCCGCATTTTTCTCAAGCCAAGAAACGCGGTTCTGACTCAAACTTAGACGTAGCCCTATTTGCGTCTGCGTGAGCCTGAGCTCCCTCCTTCGCAACACCAACAGTGCACCCAGTTGGTTAACGGTGACGAGCCTTTGAGGTGGAAACATGATGTGCGCCATTCAGCCCTTTCAATTTAGCCGTCTTGCGGATATTTTGCGTTTATCTGCGAAACGGCTAAATCGGCAGCGTGGTCAGGATTGCAATCAAGAGCGATTGCAAATGTGTTGCGGTATGGCGTTTTACCTATTGCACAGATTGATGTGATGGATATATCGTTTGCCTGCAACCGAGGGCCAGTCCGCAGCTAGAGAGAGCGCAAAACAGCGAGAGCTGTCATATCGGAAATTGGCGATTCTTGGAACAGAGCCGATACGGCCGCTCCAAGGCGATGACCCGCCAGGATTGAACTTTTGATTCTGGCGGGCTTCATCTTTTGCTGTACTTGACAGTCTAGGGTGGCGCTGTGACTGAATGTGCAAGTAAAGTAATCAGTTTCAAATTGAGGTAGAAATATCCGAATTCACCGACTCGATGCTGGCGGACCCGGGAGGAAATTAGCATCCACGGGCCGGAATCACCCGTGCGTAGGCTATACCGTACCGAGAGCATTCGCTATGAATCGCCTATCGCCACAGTTACCCAAGAGCTCGGATAAGGCCTGCCTGCGCAAACAGCAACCTATCGCCTAAGCTGCGTCGAAATAAAGTCGCACATCACGTAATAGGCCGCCTGACTTCCTGCAAAGACATTTTGCGACACGGGGAGCGACCCAATAGAGACAAAATCACCAGCTTCGGGGAGAGCGCATTAAATAGAAACAGAGCGCAGTCATGAAAACGTTCGAGTCTTAAGTCCACTCGGCCCATCCATTTCTTGGATAGCCCTTTCTTTTCGTTCAATCGTGGCATTAGAGTTGTTGATTTCGGCGACGAGGCGTTCCGGGCGCTCAATTTGCTCGGATAGCTCAAATCATCTCCTTTGAGGCACGACATGACCCCCGTCTCGCTCGCTGTGCTCATTCAACGTGAAGACCCATGGTCAAACGACGCACGCATGTTGCTCGACGAACTGGCAGCGACAATGGCCCTATACACGGGCAGCGGCGGACAATCGCGCTTCTTGAATTCGGATGTGAGTTCCACGCGAGGCTGCTTCCTCCTTGCACGGACAGCGCAGGATGCCCCGGTAGGATGCGGCGCATTCAAGCGTTTTGACTTTGGCGTTGCAGAGCTAAGATGCATATACAGTCGATTGCCGAGCGTTGGTATTGGAAGAAGCGTGCTGACTCGACTCGAAATGATTGCCGCGAACGCGGGATATCACACAACTGTAGTTGACGCTTCGAAGACGACATTGGCGACAAGACGGTTCTTTTGGCGGATGGGCTATGAGCCAGTTTCGGCCGGTAGCGCTGTGCTCGGTCTCAACGACGGCATCTTCTTTGAAAAGGCAATCACGTAGGAAGTGGCTAATGCCGATGATGATAATGGTGCCATCTGTCATGATGGTGGTGATGCCATCGGTGATGATGGTACGGGCGAGCGATAGCGGCAGCAGGTACTGCGCAGGTTGCGACCAAAAGCGCCGCTAGCGTGGTCTTGAGTGCGTTCTTCATCCAAATTTTATCGCTAGAGATAGGTAATTTGCGCGATTCTGACGGGCGCTTTTGTCTTGATTGCGAGCGTCACTCGTCGACCCGGAAGCCGACCTTCACGGTGACTTGCCAGTGCAGAATCTTGCCGCCTTCGGTATGTCCACGCGCCTCAGTCACCTGTAACCATTCGATGTTTTTCACCGTACCGGACGCTTTTTCAAGCGCGATTTCGACCGCGTTATCTGATGACACTGGCGATGAACCTGTGATTTCAAGCAGCTTATAAACGTGTTCTGCCATGTAGCCCCCAAGATGGAAAGTTGCCTCGTTCATCAGACCAGCGATGGCGATGTTGTGACTTTGAGCAACTGCTGTACCTCGCGAACATTCGGATGAGTATTTTCTTGTTTGCCAGCAAGGAAAGACCATCTGAGGCGCCTTGGCTGCGGGTCCATAGCTTGCTCTAAACATCGCTTCCGGCAGGCTTCTGTACTGGCATCGCCAACAACCATCGAATCTAGAACCGTGAAACCTCCTGTACGCATCGTGATTGTCGGCGGCGGTATCGCCGGGCTCTTACTCGCTACAAAACTTGGGCGGCACGTTCGCAATGGTGTCGCCGCGACAGTCACCCTCGTCGATAAGAGCGCGACGCACATCTGGAAGCCGATGCTGCATACAATCGCTGCGGGCACGCGTGACGTGAACACGCAGCAAGTCAGTTTCATCGCTCACGCAGCCACGCATGGCTATGCGTACCAACCTGGTGAGATGTGCGGCCTCGACCGGGAACGGAAGCAGGTACATATTGGGGAGATACGTTCGGCCGATGGCGAGCAGATAGTCGACGCGCGCACCGTCAATTACGACGTCTTGGTGCTCGCCCTTGGCAGTCGCGCCAACGACTTCGGCACTTCAGGCGTGTCGGACCATGCGTATTTCATCGATAGTCAGCAACAAGCGGAAACATTCAACGAGACGCTTCGAACTCGTCTTTTCAGAAGCATTGCGCGCGACCAGCAGTTCCGTGTCGCAATTGTTGGCGGTGGCGCCACCGGCGTGGAATTGGCGGCAGAACTTAGTTCGCTTCTCGATATCGCATCTGGCTATGGCGACCCAACGGTACGGCAGCGCCTGGAGCTGACCCTAATCGAGAGCAGCCCGCGCATCCTTTCTGCGTTTCCGTCGGACATCTCAGATTCGAGCGAGTCATTGCTCAAAAGGATGGGCTTCAACGTGCTCACGAGAACGCGCGTGACTGGCGCCAAGGAGAACGGCTTTTGCTTCGGCGCCGACGAGTTCGTTCCGGCCGATTTGATGGTTTGGGCAGCTGGGGTCAAGGCACCTGATTTCATGAGCGGCTTGGCAGGACTGGAAACGTCGCGTTCCAATCAAATTGTCACCCGTCCGACGCTGCAAACAACCCGCGACGACCATATTTTTGCGCTTGGCGATTGCTCCAGCCTTTTCATGAATGGCGCGGAACGGGCGCTGGCGCCGACCGCACAGGTCGCCACGCAGCAGGCAGAGCACCTGGCGAAAACGCTACCCATATGGGTGAACGGCGGCTCACTACGAGAATTCGCGTATCACGATTTTGGGTCGCTCGTGTCGCTCGCGAACTACGACGCCTTTGGCACGCTGGGGAAATTCGGATTTTTCAAGGACGGAGTTATCAAAGGACGGTTGGCTCAACTCAGCCACGCGATGCTTTATCGACGTCATCAACAAGAGATACACGGTCTAGGAAAGGCGACACTGCTCTGGGCAGCAGACGGGCTGAATCGACTGACGCAACCGCCTATACGTTTGGCCTGAGATGCCGACTCGTTAGCGTCAACGGAATCGAGGGAGCTTACCCGGAGTAGTCTGGGCTCTTGATGTTGTCGTAGATAGGCTAATGCTTCGTGTTACTGTCCACCGACGGTAAAAAAGCTCAGGAACGTAGTTCGAATGTTCCGCCCGAGTCGAACCTCCTCACAACAACTTCCCCTATGCCCATCACGTCGCAGCATGAACGAGCGCGACCCCACGACGCATCCTTGTCGTCATTAGCAGAGTATCTCGAAGTGTGTTTGGACCTGGATGCGAGCCTGGTCATCATGGAACCCCGTAACGGCACGTGTGCCGTTACGGTCGGCAATCCGTTCGATGCGGAGGTCGACTGCGGTCCACATGGCGCTCTCGCGGAAGCAGTGGTCGACGGAATTTTTGCAGCTACTTCTGTGGGTAACAATGAAGTCGAGATTGATGGCCAGGCGTATCGCTTCGTCAGGACCTTCGCTCGCCTCGAATCAGGTAACGCTGTGATTTTTTCTCCTTCGTGAGTCGCGCTTCCGTTCCCCGGTCAAAAGTTGCGGCAGCCGCAAACCGAAACGCAAGAGTCTGCATCGGAAAACGAGTATCAGCGCTTACGTCGTGAAGCCGACAGACTTCAAACAAGTCACAGACGACATTGCGAACATTACAGCAGTCCTGGGGCGAACTGAACGAAACGCCGTCCGAGTTCCGGTGGCTTCAAGGAACGGTAACCTGGCTCGCCTTCGAACGCAGTGCGGTGCAAAAGAAAAAGCCACCAAGGCTGGTACCTGGGTGGCTTGAAGTTGTTTGTTTAATTGTTTGGTCTCTCTCTATGTGGCCCCGCGCGAAACGTTGCCAAGAATAGGCTGACAAATCTCGAGCGTGTGTTGGCTAGCGAACACATTTCAGCGGATGCTTAATAGAATCCTTTGCTATCGTGAGCCCGATTGGGTTCGGCGTGCCGCGCATCTTGGACATTTAGACCAGCTCCGCGCGTGCGTGAGGCGGACGAAGATAGGCAACCCTCCGGCAATCGGCAACGTGGTCGAAATAGTCGTGGTCAAAAATTCAGGCGAACTACCTCAATGAAGGCGTCCTGTTCTAATGGCGTTGGCGCCAAGTGAAGAAAGGACCGCGCAAGCCGAGAACGAAATAAATCGCGGTGACTACATCTGCGATGCAACCAATAGCTCCCATCCTCCCGCCCGTTTTCGCGCTCGACAGCGAGTCATCTGTCGCGGCCGACCTGGTCGCAAGTCTTCTCGCGACCGCAATCACTGACGTCGAAGTCGTCTCTTGCGAACTGTCGTTGTCGCCAGCGATGGACGAACGCCTGCGTCGGGCGTTGGATTGCCTGCAGAGTGCCAGCGAGATTCTTAAAAGAGGGGTGAGCGGTCGTTCTGGTGCTGCGGCGGACGCCGAAGACTGGCCTGTACTCGTCGGAGTCGTCCGGAGCTATTTGGAGGCATGGCCGGACGACCATCTTGCAATGCTCACAAATCTTTGACGCTTGAAGTTTTCTGCCACGCGAGTGTGTTCGTTTCGCAAACGTGGCAATGCGCAGGGATTGCACACGTCACCTCTCGCCACACTCGCGGACGCCTATCTTTTTCCAGCCAAGCGCCATTCCGAAGCGGGCTTCTCGAGGGTGCTACCTCGCATGGGTTCATCTCGTCGATGTTTTAACTTGCCGACGCCATATCGGGACATGAATGTCTCTTACACGTGGACAATGCGATGGGTCCAGCGTAGAACAAAATAGGGGAGTGGCTCGATGCTGAAGGGACCGCTAAGTTTTATGTTTATGTCCATCGCGTTCATGTTTGCTATGTTCTATATCTCCGGCGTATTCGACCCGCCGAGAAAAGGGCCGAAGGTATTCGAGGAACTGTTGGTCATAACCGACGATTGGGTCCAAATCTACCGCGACGTTGAAACCGGCTGTCAGTACATCCGCGTGCGGGATGGCGTCACATTTCGTCTAACTGCTGACGGCAAGGTGATGTGCGGCCTGTCAAAGTAAGCGGAGACTCCTGATGCCTATGCTCCTGCAGTTCATCGACGCCATTGCCCGACAAAAGCAGCGTGACGTCCTTTTCATCGCGTTTCCGCCGGCCGAGCGATTCGAAGACCCGGTGCGCTACGAAGATATCTACATTCGAAAGACAATCATCGAGTGGCTCGAAGCCAACAAGGTAGGCTGGAAACTGTGTGGTGAGTTTGCCAATGAGAACATCATGCGCTCGTGCGCTGGGCAGATTTACGTCGACGTTCCGTTCGACGAGAACGACCCTGAGTTCAAGAAGGTCCAGCAATTTCTTGAGCACGAAGACGGAAGCATGCGATTCAGCGACGCGATGTTCTGGGCAGTGCCACTCGACCGTGCGGTGAACAACGCACACCACGACGCGCCCGGCTTCTGGGAGAAGTGGGCCGAGGACTTTTAACGCTGTTAATGCGAAGGCGTGTCGGTTACCCGCACGCCTTCGCGCAGCGTCACAGCGCGGGTGGGGCTTGGGTTAGCGCCCGTACACCGCCGAATGAGTCCCGCGCTACGCTGTCGATACAAATTCACCACGGGGAACTATGCTATGCGCAGTATGTATGTCTCGGACCACGGCGAGAAGCCAGTTAGGTTCACGCGTACCCGTCCGGAGCTGGAGCAGCGGCTGACGGACCTGCTATCAGCCAATCCGAACCTGCTCGCAGATAGCCTGTCCGACTCAGTCGAGGACCCGGAACGCTGGTTCGAGGTGAAAGACCAGTTTCCACTTGTGGACGGACGCGGACAAACTATCTTCGCTGACCATCTCTACCTCGACCAAGCAGGCACGCCAATTCTGGTAGAAGACAAGCTCTCAGGCAATCCAGAGAGTAAGCGTTTGGTAGTCGCACAGATGATTGACTACGCGGCCGCACTTGAAGCGACGAAAATAGAAGACTTGAAAGCCTACATCGACGGGGCGCGGCAGGCGGAATTCGAACCTTTCTTGCCGGCCGCTCCGCGGTCGACTTCTAGCGTGCGGTTCAGGAGAAGCTTCTTTCCGGCGAGTGTCGACTTGTGTTCGTTGCCGACGAAATACCGCTCACTCTGCGACGCTTGATTGAGTACCTGAATGAGCGCCTTGGCGTACGTGAAGTAGTGGGTATCGAGCTCACACATTTCGCTTGTGGCGACCGTGTCGCGTACGTGCCGACCGTTATCGGACGCACCGAACGTGCGAAAACACAAAAAGCCGCCGCCGGTTCGCCTAGAAGCGTAGACGAGTATTTCAACTTCGTTGCGTCGAGCCAGCGGCCGAAAAAGGTCGACGAGGATAAGGGTGGCGACGCCCTTCTCTCGAACCTTCAATGGCTGCGAAGTTGGGCGGACAACGAGTCTCGACTGACGCTGTCGGTCACTCCCGCCAAGTCAAACCCGAGGCTCGTGTTCTCGTCCGGGAAGCGCGAGATTATGGGCGTACAAGCCGATGGGGGCGTCTATCTGAACACTGGGCCGCTAGAGCTGGAACGAAAAGATACGCTTCGTATGTTGCTGGCTGATGCGGGGCTCGAGTTCCCTGAGAGCGCCGCAAAATCCGCCGGGAAGCTCTACCGCGTCTCACCGCGGCAGATGGGAGGGAACGTGCTCTACCTCGATTTCGATGGTGCGGTCCAGCCTCATTCGGTGTATTGGCTTCGAGGCCTCGGGCCTTGCCTAATGAACCAACCAGGGCACGCGCTTTTCGAGTGTTGCCCGCTTCTTGAGCGAGAACTCGCGCCATACCCGAAGCTCCGAATCGTTCTTTCGACGTCATGGGTCGTCCACTACAAAGGGAGCGTTCGCTATCTGGCGAGCCGATTGGGACCTGGGCTGGCGGGGCGAGTAGTCGGTGCGACATTCCACAGCAAGATGAACGCGATGGAGTTTCGAGACACGCCTCGGGGACTGCAGATATGGAGCGACGTGTGCAGACGAAGACCGAGATGCTGGCTCGCGCTTGATGACGACGACGAGGGATGGCCAACATGGTGCCGAGACCGACTCGTGCGAACAGACCCGGTTTGGGGAATCGCATCACAACCTGTGCTTGGGGAGCTTCGGTTTGGCCTACAGGAGATGCATTGGCGTTGAACGTTGCTCGAAGTGGAATCGGACAGGAGGAAACTGTGCTTCTGATTACCGTTGAGCTGCTTCCTGGTGGAAGCGCGAAAGGTCGTCGCACTCTAGGTGAGACGCGCATCGTCAACGTGGGCGGCGACAGCGCCTATGGACACTATCTCATTGAAGTAAAGGAAGGCTCCGATGAGCCAAAGTGGCTCGGGCAGTTGAGCGACTACCCCCGTCATGCCGGCAGTGTGTGGGACCTCGTCGCACGCGGAATCATCGTCGCCATGGTTGGGCGAGAAGAGCTTCCTCCGCGACCGGTCCATCCATGGCGGGAGGATAACGAGGGGCAATGAGCACCTTTCCGTCATTGCGCGTGGCTGCGCGGCGGCATGCGAAAGCCTCGGCCGCCTCTGATTCGTGTAGGCCTATGCGTGAGCAACAAACATGAATGTCAGAGAACTGCTCGAACAACTCAGCCGTGCGGCGCCGAGCGCGACCCTGCTGCTGCTGCCAGCACAACGCGATGCAACCGGCGCCGAGATTCTTCGCACCGTCATTGTGCCCAGACTGCCATGGATGCATGAGCGCCAACATCGAGAGCACGGCGCCGTCGACGACTTTTTCCATTCAGGCGTGGGGCCGTCAACGAACTTCGACGAAGCCACTGATGAAGCGTTTGTCGAACGAGTTGTCTTGCTCATTGCCGACGAGAACTTTGACGTGTTCGAAAATCCGGCTCCGAGAGGTCTCCTCTCGATGGAGAGGGTTCGAGAGAAGGCGGCTCAGCAACGTCGCCAGATGCTCGCGAACGGAGAGCTCCTTTCCGAGGCGAACTTCCGAGCGACGCCAGGAGTGAGCAAGAAGCGGCTGGCGGCTATGCTCACCGATGGGCGCTTGTTCACGCTCGATGTCGACGGTCAATCGGTCTACCCGGCGATTTTCTGTGACGCGAAGTTGAACCTGAAGCGGCTCTGGCACATCGCCAAGATAATCGTGCCGGCGCCGCCTGAATCGCGCCTTGACCTTCTGACGCGAGAGTGCGGGGCGCTCGGCGACAACGTGCCAGTCGACATGCTTGAAGACGATGTCAATTACAAACACCTCCGCCGATTTGCGAAGGCTTGGGCAAGCGAGTTCAGCCGGACTGCGGTCAAGTTCTACGGCGGCAATTGGTCCACGCATTCCTCAACCGCAGAGCCACTGTATGAATGTGCGGCGGAGATAGACCCGCGGCGCCCGTTGTGGACACGGGCGCTCAGCGCCATTCATAGTCCGGGCTACCAACTCCCTCATACGATTCCCCACGCACGAAAGACGATGGTCGTCATCGTCGAGCGGCAGGCGGCGGGGCAAACTGACACAGTGCCCGAGGCGAGACTCGTCTGCCACCTTGATGGCCGCGTCCTTGCAGTGACAGTGGGGACCGCAGGGAGCGACGAGCTTCCTGTTGCTCACAAATTCGAGCTGTCCACAAAGCGGGCTACGGTGACCGAAGTAGCGGACGCCGTGTTCGGAATGCTCTCGAAACTGAGCCGAGAGCCTCGGCGGAGCAACCAGCCATGAGCTACCAATCAACGGTCGAACCTCAGGCTTCTATCAACTCGCGAAGAATGTCATGGAAGACCTTGCAGACACGCCCGACTCGGAAGCCATGCGACTCGTCCGCCGAGCGCGACGTCGACTTGTTCGCACCGGGCGACTGCTCACAACGTCAGCGTTTTCGAAGCGCGCAGGCCTCTCGCGTAAGGAACTTCGATACAGGGTGTGTCGAGACCTCATAGTTAGAGTAAGGGTTGGCCGGGCGAATTACTATCCCGAAGTTTTTCTTCAACCAGGGCGGACGCGGCATCGACTCGCGCGAGTAACGAGAGCAATGAGGCCTCTCAACCTACCGTGGCATGCGCTATTCGAATTGAACTATCGTTTCGAGAGTCTCGGAACGAAGACCCTCGTCCAGGTCATGCGCCGAGGAGGCGGCTATCGGGTAGCACTTCGATATGCTCGAGCCATCGGCGCATCGCATGACTTTCACCGGAGATAGTTTCTCTGTCCGTACCGCTGGCTTTGAGGTGATGGCCAACGGCAATGGCGAGCGTGTACTTCGTAGCCAACCGAAGCTCAAACAGAACGGCCCCGAGGTTTTCGTGTCCGAGTTTGGGTACGGGCCAGCTTACTTCGTTGATGGGGCTACATTCGACGTTGCGCCCACGAGTCCGAAACTTCGAGACTCCTTTGGTGACTTAGGCAGGCTCCATCGCCACGGCGGTTCGCTGCCGCGTTTACACCATCCTCTCTCCGCAACCCGATACCGGTACGGCACTCCGTTAGAAACGGTCTATGTCACAGGGGGAGCAGTGTCAAATCCGCAGTGCCTAAATATTGCCGAGCGAGCGTCCTCCATGATTCCGCTCTCTTGGACGTCCTCTGGAAAGCCGGAAAGGTCCACATGCTGGTGGCCGCACAATAAGCTATGCGTGATGTTCGCGACGAGCGACCAGAAGATTAGGCAGTGGGACGACGAGTGGTTAAGGTGAAAGTAGATGTGTTTCTCTGTATCTGACCACAGCGGTGGAAGGACGATAGAACTCTTTTCGCGGTCTTTGCGCACTTCAGTGAGCCAGTCGCGGTCGAGCAAATACTGCGGAGAGGGTAGAACAAACAACGCTGGCAGTTTTCTTCGCAACTCCATCGCGTTGTTCTGCCAGGCACTCTCTACGTCGGCCAAAGTGTACTTGGCCAAAATTTCCCCTTTGTATGTCAGGTCGTGCATCGACGGAAGCCCGCTGCGGTCTTTCGGCTGTTCGTTCGCGATGGTCATCCCAGCGCGGCGAATCACCTCCGATTGAAAGGATTCAATCTCGTCGTGCGTCGCTCTGACGGACAACTGCGGAAGGCCAGCGGCGGCTTCGCAGAGCGCGACGAACCTCGATGGCGGATACACTCGCTCAAATGCGTCCGCAATAAGCCCTCCTTGCGCGGCCGCATTGTGGATTTCTTCGAAGGACGGATGTAACGACAAATCGGCGATTGCACAAAAGACGGCCATGCCGCTAATCATGTCTCCCTTCGCCGATGAAGACACCGAAGCTAGATGCCTAATCCCTGTCCCATAGTGTGTCGTAGAGATTGACCGGATGGTCTTCTTTATGCGCTGCTGCAGCCACTCGCCTCGTTCAATCTTCTGGTACAGGCAGTAATACAGGAGTTGGTTGGCCGAGGCGAATCCTTCAAGCAAGTCGTTTGTACTAATTTGCTGTGATAAGACCCCTTGGAGTTTCGTTTCCTCAGCGTCGGAGCTGTTCAACGAAGATAGCCCCCACTCATCCGCGGTCGAATCAGCGAATGCGACTCTTAGAGCTTCGCCAACCCGCAGCCGTTTCTTCACGATTTCCGTGGGCTGCTCGAAAACGGACTGTGCGAGTTGCAGACTCCACCATTGACTTCTAAAGCCTAGGAACACCTCGTGACGCTCATATTCCGGCTCGTTCGCGAGCACAGACTTTGACGTCCTGATGAGGGGCAGCGCGGCATCGGGCGCAAATCGCCGACTGAACAGTCGGTGAATCAACTCGGCGCCAGCAGCACGAGGAAAGCGCTTGAATAAGTCTAGTTGCCGACCGCGCAGTGTCGAGAGAAAGGCACCGATACTGGTCCCATGGCCTTGAATCCAGTGAGCGAGCTCGTGCTGAATTACGGATTCAACCTCTTTCACACCTGGAGGTTGGTCTTTCAGTCCACCCTTAACATTTTGCACCCAGCGGCTGATTTTTTCCTTATTAAAGCCAAGATACTGCGAATGCGGCGAATAAAAGCCGTCTCCAGTAGCGGACCGGAGCGACGCTCGGGCGATTAGCGGCGACGGTTTGTATGCCATAGCATGCGGCGCGTTTGGGCGCTCGCTCTCTGAATCGCTCTTCAATCGAGTTAGGCCCGTCGAGACAGCCCGGCGCCCGCTGGGAATTACCTACAGGGCTTGTGGTTCTAGCCTTCCTCTTCGTCCGTTTTCTCCTCGACCTCTATAGACTTGTCTTGCGCAAGCTCCTTCAGCTTGTTGTAGGCATATAGCAGAGTTTCCTGAGCCGCTTTTGTGATAACAGCCGTGATGATGATGTCCACTACATTGAGGTCACGGAGCGGCTTGCGGGAGGTCAACGCCTCATCGTCCTCCTCCTCGGCAGGCTCCGCCTCGAAGTGGACATCCGGATAGGCCTCGCGCAGTTCGTCGAGAACGGTCTGGACATCGACTTCCGCACCCTTCAGTTGCCATTGTTCTGACACAGTAGCTTCATCATCGCTCATGTTGCAACTCCGCTGTATGGTCGAACCGTCCAGCAATGCTGAACGAGACTTCAGCGTTTTGCAAGCGATGACCGGAGGGGTCCCCTGACATCACGCATAGAGCTTTCCTCGTCGGCTGCCTGACTGCGAGCGGCGCTGGAGTTTTGCTCAAAAAAATTTCTTGGGACTAGAGAGGAAGCCAATCAGCAGATGTTTTCAGGGTTGACCGAGTGCAATTTCGGAAAATCTCGCCTCCAGCTACAAGCGCCAACGTGACGCGTGCTCAGTCGTCGGCGTGGCCGCGCTTGGGCCGTCGCGACGCAAGGCCTCAATCGTCCAGGTTGGCGACGAGCTTGTCGTTCGCCTCACAAATTGAGCCTGTGGCGGAGCGCTATGCAACGTTCGACTGCGCACATTTTGTCAGCTCTTCTTCGTATATTTTCGGTCATCGCGGCCTTGCCGGTCTGCGTCCGGAGGTCTCATGGCACAACGCATCCGTTTAACGACAGTGGTGCTCGGAACCATCACGTTGACTGCATGCAGCGCGGTCGACGTCTCCTCCCAAGATGGCGGCGAAATGGTTACGCAACCTGGGATTCCGTTCTACGTGAAAGTGCCCGTGCTCAACCACGAAACTCGTCGTGTGTACCACGACCTCGAACTACAAATCGAACTAGCTGACGACCGTAGTAGCGACGCCCAAAAGGTCTCGCTACCTACCTCAGGACCTATCCGCATCGATGGAGCAGCCTCAAGTCAGAAACGGTTGCGTGATGAACTGACGAGGCTCGACGCTGGCCTCAGAGAGACTACATTTGTAGAGGCTGAGAAAAAGGTCAGTCATGCGCTCGCGATGTTTGCACCACCTCCCTTTGTCCGAGTCAACGAGCCGGATGTAACGAGCAATACATGGGCTCTACAGATGATTACCGGACCCAAGGTCTACTACATTAAAAATAGAGTTCCGCTCATTGGAACGGCTACTGCAGATTTCGAGTTCGATTCCCAAGGCACTCTTACAAAGTCCAACACCACCGTGACAGATGACACGGCCAAGACAGTGCTTGGACTCTTTCCTATCACGGCTGAGCTGGAGAAGAAGTGGGCAATCACTTCGACGCAGGGGGCGAACGCCGTGAAGCCAACGGTTTCTATGACGGTGAAGATAGTTTCCGTCGATACCGTGTACCTTCTACGTCGTGTGGAAGAGCTGCCGTCCGGGTCAAGTGTAAGTGCGTATTCCAAGCCGGGACCTGAAGCTGCCCCGCTCACTCTTGCGGAGGCACGAGACGGAAGCACAGGCGTCCAGCTTGTCTCGACGATTGAGGTGCGCGGCGACGACAAGACTAAGGACTTGTCTAAGGCATCGAACGCCTATGAGCTTACGGGCAAAATCGTTCCACCCACGCCAGCGTCCTCGCCACTTCCAGCAAGCAATTCAGATGTCTTCCCAGGGACGCTGCAATAAGGCGAACGTGCGCGATGTCATCAAAGACATCGCTCACTGAACGCCAAAGATTAAGTTCAGCGTTGACGACGTCGAACACTCAATTCATCCCCATATCCTCTTGGCTGATGAGGCACTCAAAGCGGAAACTGCAGCCTCGCATGCGGTGGCGGTGCTTCCAAACAATTTTGTCAGCACGTAGGGTGATTTGTCGCCAAGGGTGTTAAGGCTCTCTCTGATTCGACTAAAAACTCGCTCGCGATTTTTCGCGCTATTGACGTACTTACCCGGCGGGAACCACCGCCCTAAATCGCCGTCTTCCATCTGCGACCTGATGTGCTGACAAGCCAGCGCAGCGAGAATTTCTACAAAATCGAAGTGAAAATCGAACTCTGATTGAGAGGTAAAATCGGCACCTAGCTCTGACCAGAGGGTTTGATGCAACCTCATGCTGACCGGAACACGCTGCCGCTCGAATCCTTTGAGAAGCTTCTCGCCGCCATCGGGAACGAAGAGCGCAGGAGGCAGGGCTACCGCCACAGGCGTGTCGTAGCTCAAGAGTTTCACTTCGCCATCGAATAGTGGGCGCACCGCAACCATGTTGTCGCTCAATGACGCGCCAAGAAGCGCCGCGTACGTGAGCAATGTGGTGGGGTAATGCTGATAGCACGTCCAAATGTCGTATCCGTCCTGACGTCGAACCGCCGCAATTCGCTCGTGAGCTCGACGCAGCACGGCGGCGGACTCTTGTGTCCCCCAGCGACCAATAATAAATGCCGCACCAACAAGGCTTGTGCAAAGAGAGTCATAGGACTCGACTCTTGCTGTCACCGACTCTAGCCCGGGCATGGTATTCGTATCCGCGAACGGACCGTCGCGAAGTTTCACTGCAAGGTCATTAGCTAGACCGTCGATGAGGTCAAAGAAGCGGATTCGGTGCTTTGGTTCACTGAGGAAGCGCTTTGTCGACGCGATTGCAATGTCCTTTGAAAACGGATGCGGTTTGCTGAATTCCTCGATGGACTCAATTTTCGAGTGTAGGTCATCGAAGAAACTATCGGCATCGGCAATCTGTAGAACCTGACCGGAACGTCGCGCAATGAGGTCAAGCGCTGCCTGCCTCGGTTCGCCTTTAGAGGCCCAATACATGGAGTAACGGCGTGATGGTGCACGCTCGATACTTGCTCTCAACGCTGTGTCCCAATCGGCCGACCAACCGCAGGTCACCAATCCAAACTCGTCGAACACTCTGTCGAGAAATCGGTTCATCTCGGGCGCATACTCGTCGAGTTCGGTCGGGGTATTCCTGATGCGCACATCAAGGTAGTCGCCGTGGACTTTGACAACGCAGCATCCGAGATGCGCGAACGGAGGAAGCCCTGCCAACTGGTCCGGACCGCTGACCACAATCGGTGCAATGCCTTCGTCTTCCAGCGCGCGTTCTGTGAGGCGGTCAAAGTTCGTCGTGACAATAATCCTCACGTAGCCAGCACGCACGAGCTTCGCGATGGCTCGGTGAGCTTTGGTCGGCATCTTCGCACCGTCCTCACGCTCTTGTTCCGTCGGCTCGAAGTAGCTCCGCAGAAGTGCCTGACGCTCGCTGGGTGTTCTTCCGGCCGCATCGAGCAGTTCGCCGTAGTCAGGTTGGCGGCCGAATCTTGCGAGATACCACGCCGCCGGGTCCGGTTCGCAGTTGGCACCTTCCAGCCGGGCAACCTTCCTCACGAGCTCGAGGACAATTTCCCAACCGGTCGGGATTCTCGATGACCGGGATACGCCCGAGCCGAGCAAAAGCGCATACACGCCTCGATTGGACTGCATGGAGAACGCGAGCGAGATGATTGGGTCGAGCAAAACGACTCTCCTTACCGGTGAACGAGAAATCGAAGTCTACAGGTCGGTCGACAGCGACGGTACGTCGAGATGCTTCAGGGCGGTAGCTCGAACCCAGGCTCACGGCCGCATGTTCACAATTTCTTGCGTTCGTTTTTTGCAACGTAAACCTATATAGTCGAATCCGACATAAGCCTGCATCCGGCGGGAATCGGCGGAGAGACCGACGTGCATATCGCATTGCTCTACATCAAGAACTTTCGGGGTATCAGCGAATTAACCTGGACGCCAGAGCCAGGCATCAATGGCCTCATCGGCCCAGGTGACAGCGGGAAGACGACGATTCTTGACGCCATCGATTTGCTCTTTGCCGAGCGTCACAATGTGTCGTTCGACGACCTGGATTTCTACGACGCCGCGCCGGCAAACCATATCCGTATTGCAGCAATCGTGGCGGACCTGCCCGAGGCCTTCCTGCGTGATAACAAGTACGGGCTCACGCTCTGTGGATGGAACCCTGATACAAGGGGCTGGCGGGCGGAGCCGGCAGAAGCTGAAGGATTTCGTCCGGCGCTGATGCTCAAGCTCGAAGTTGATGAGACTCTCGAGCCCGTCTGGTATATACCGCATCACCACGACCCGGCCGACAAGACAAGACGAATCCAGTTCGCCGACCGAAAGCAGATGGCTCCGGCCCGCCTCGGGGTGTACGCCGACCGACACCTGTCGTGGGGGCGAGGTTCAGCGCTGTCGCGGGTCGGCGAGCATCCTGAGCGCCTGCCGGCAGTTTTGAACGAGTTGCTGCGCGACGCACGCGACGCGTTTGCTCGCCGGAGCGCACAGACTTTCAAGGACACAATCGAATCCGTCGCGCCGGACATCTCCCGCCTTGGCGTGGAAGTTCGCAGTCAGCTGGCGGCGAACCTTGACCACACGAGCTTTTCGACGAACGCGAGCGGAATTGCCCTTCACGATGGAAATGTGCCGCTTCGATGCATGGGCACAGGCTCGTCGCGCCTCGCAGTAGCGGCGCTCCAGAGTGCAGATTCGGCGGGGCGACATCTGTTCCTGGTCGACGAACTCGAATTTGGACTTGAGCCACATCGAATCTCTTTGCTCACTAGCCACCTCCGCAAGCGCGTAGAAGCGAGCGGCCAAGTATTTCTGACGACCCATTCGACGACAACGTTGCGAGAGGTTCGGTTCGCCGAAGTCTTCGTGTGTCGGCGAGATGCTCTTAGCGGCAAGGTCTCCGTCTCGTCTGCCAGCAGCAGTGACACCCCGGCACTGGCGGCAAAACAGTATGTCCGTGACAAGGGCGAAGCGCTACTTGCCCGCTCCGTCCTCGTGTGTGAAGGGCAGACTGAAATTGCACTTTTGAAGGGTTACGCGGAAGGTGCCGAAAGACCATTCCAGGCAAACAACGTAGCACTTGTCGACGGAGGCGGTTCGTCGGCTCCGGAGGTTGCCGTGCATTTCCGCCGACTGGGCTATCGCACGGGATTGCTCACCGACAGTGACGCCCCGCCGAATGCTGCTCAACAGGCCGCCCTCAATGCGGTCGGCGTTAGCCGTTTCGAGTGGGGTGATGACCGTTGCACTGAACAGGAGCTGTTCCTCGGAACGTCAATCGAGACTCGTCTGTCGCTTCTTCGGCTCGCCGCACGTGAAAACGGCGAGGCGCGCATCATTGGCGAGACATCCACGATGACGAGAACTCAGTTTGCATCGTTGGACCAAATTGAGGGGCGTCTAAATGACGCAGGCATGCTTCGGCAACTCGGCGCGCTGGCACATTCGAAGAAATGGGTGAAGCGGGACTATGACCTGTGTTTCGATATTGGGAAGACCTTACTCGCGCCGTGGTCCCTTATCGGCGGTGGCACAACCGATGACCACCTCGTCCGAATCTTCACCTGGTTAGAAGCCGATGCTTGAAGCTGCAGTTGCCCAGATGATGGCATCGCGAAGCGGCGCGATTGAGGCGCCTGCGGGTACCGGGAAAACCGAGCAGATTGCGCTCGTCGCGCGGCACGTGCCGGGACGATGGCTAGTCCTGACTCACACCGTAGCCGGCGTCGATGCTATTCGAAAGCGACTGCGCCGCCTTGCGGTGCCCGCCGACAAATGGCATGTAGACACCTTGTCGGCATGGGCCCACAGATATGCAATGGCATACCCGATAGGCTCTGGGCTGCCGCAGGCGTGGACCGCCGCCGGTCGCGATTGGAGCGCGGTCATCCAGGCAGCGGCTCACCTCGTCGAGAGTGGCGCCATTACAAGCGTCCTGCGTGCGTCATATACAGGCGTACTCGTGGACGAGTATCAAGACTGCACACGCGACCACCATCGTCTTGTCTGCGCCTTAGCTCTAACGCTGCGGTGCTACGTCTTCGGCGACCCGCTCCAAGCTATCTTTGGTTTCCGTCCGGGCGAACTGGCGGACTGGGATGCGGACACTCTCGCCCGATTTCCCTTGGCGGGAAGGCTTGCTATGCCTTATCGCTGGATAGCCGCAGGAAATCCCGATTTGGGCGCTTGGCTCATCAGAAGCCGAGATGAATTCCGGGCCGGAAGGTTCGATTTCACTGGCGCGCCCGAATGCCTGACGTGGAGGCAAGCTCCGCAACGGTCTGCGGCTCACGAGCTTGCGACTCACTGCGCGGTGCGCATGGACGACGGTCACACGTTGAGCGTCATTCACTCTAGCGTGAGCGACACCCAGCGTGCCGACCTCGCCAAATCCATTGGCGCTACGACGGTCGAGCCTGTCGGCGGCCGCACCGAGCGGGAATTCTATTTAGCGCTTCGTAACCTCGAGGGTGCGCGTCGCATGCAGGCAGTGTTGGAACTCGCTGGTACCGTCTACGCGGGCACTGACGTCGCAGGCAAAAGGAGACGAGTTGAAAGTTTGCTAAACAATCCAGCCCGCGTGAGAGTTCCAGCAACACCTGCGGAATTGGCGCTTTGC
This sequence comes from Caballeronia sp. A2-2, assembly GCF_057612605.2. Classification (NCBI taxonomy): domain Bacteria; kingdom Pseudomonadati; phylum Pseudomonadota; class Betaproteobacteria; order Burkholderiales; family Burkholderiaceae; genus Caballeronia; species Caballeronia sp. A2-2. Next base: position 1,365,296 of record NZ_CM172588.1, read on the forward strand.
GCCATTGCTCGGGCAAACTCTCTCGCCAGCGTCGCCGACTTCCTTACCTGTATAGAACGAGAGCCAGGAGTCACCGTGGTCCGCCCCGAGCTTTCGTATTGCGTAGCAGCCGCACTCCACCACTGCATCGACCATCCGGACGTGCACTTGGACGATGCTGCTTTCCACATAGCAAACTCTCGTCGAGAAAGAGGCCGAATCATTCGATATCGCTCGGTGGGGAGCACGTTGCTTGTGAAGGGTTTAGAGTTCGACCATGTAGTTGTCACCCCGGATGCGTGCACTTCACGTCAGCACTGGTATGTTGCGCTGACGCGGGCGACGCGTTCAATCAAAGTTCTGTCGCCCAACTCGCACTTCACTATCTAACACTTTTTAAAAAGCTCTTTCTTTAGGTTTCAAACAGAGCTCTTTATCCAGGACTAGGCTCTTTTTGTCTTAATAGCCAACACAACTAAATCTTCTGCGCAGACGAGCGCGCGAAAGGGGCCACATGGGCCCCTCTCGCGACTCACCGACCGCCAATGTCAGTTCGAATCTGCTGCAGATGCAGCCTTGGGCTTTTTCCCGAACTTCGGATGGTGAATATTTGCTTTTCGAGACGGCGGAAGTGGCGCTCCTGGTGTCCAGCCTTGAGTGTCGCTATGAGCAGCGCTTGCGCCCGCCTGCCTCGGTGGCTTCGGATTTTGGGGCGGCTGTGCTGCGGCGATGGTGGCGCCAGTCATGAGCGCCAGCGCGACTGCCAGTCTATGTCCATTCATCTTCGTCTCCCTATTTATGGTCCAGCAAGTGCCTCGACGGCACCAAGTCACTGCGCTCGGGTAAAGCATTCCCACAACGGTTCCAACTTATCAAGCTTTCGAACATTCAGCACCGTGTCAGCGATTTTCTGAGCCTTGGGGCGCGTAATTGGCACGGCATGGTAGGTACAGCAGTCGTAGAACTTTTCCCGCAATTCGGCCTCGGTCATTGGACACTCAACGCTCCCACGCGGACGCACGATACTCACGGACGATGTGCGTCCATCCAACTCGACAACTCGGACTGTGCCGCTTAGCGTTGCTTTGAAGTCTCTGCTCGTATCAATCCGATAGCTCATCTTCTTCGTCAAAGACAGAACCTGGTTGTCGCCGAGTCGCTCGGTCGCGAAGGTGTCAAGGCCAACTCGGCCAGTTATCAAGGCGGCTGCAGTCGTGAAGGGGATGCTGAACTTCGCGTCGATTGCGGTAGCAGGTCTTTGCTTTTGCTCGAAGGGCTCGCACAGCATCTTGGTCAACGGCGAAGCCGTTATCTCGATGTGCTCCACGCGGTCAGGTGACACGCCTTCTTCGCGAAGCTTCAGTGCTGCTTCGATGAAGGGATGCGTACCGCGGCAAGACGGCCAGAGCTTATAGCTCACGTACGCTCCCTCGAAACGCTCACTTAGAGCATGCCGTATGCAATCACCGGCGAATTGGCCATCGGCGTACATGGCAAACCATCCTGCGCGCCCCTCGAATGGCTCAGCGAATCCGTTAATTCCGTCTCGTGCCAGAAGCGCAGCGACCACTCCGGCCTGTGCAGCAAATCCGTCTCTGACCGCACGGATGGATGATGCGGCATCAGACTCGAACTGCGAGGTGAGGACTGACTGACTCATCGCAAGTGAGAAAGCGGCGACGACTTGCTCTTGTGTCAGTCGAAGCAGACTCGCAGCAGCGGCAGCGGCCCCGAAAGCACCGAGCATGGGAGGGTGATACCAACCCTTGTCATGCGGATTCGTTCTCAGAGCAAGGCCCAAGCGGCAGACGACGTCTGCACCGACCGCGATTGCAGTCAGGAGGTCTTTGCCGGAAGCGCCTTCAAGCATTCCGCTGACCGCCATCGCAGCTGGAATGACCGCCGCGTTGGGGTGGAGTACTGCACGGTCGTGTGTGTCCTCGAAGTCCACCGCATGCGCGAGTGCGCCATTTGCCAATGCGGCGGCCGCCGCCGGCACTCGCGCGCCTGAATCCAGCAACACGCTGTGAGGGCGACCGCCCGAGGCGCGTGCCAAATTGGAAAAGGACCGACAAGCTTCGGTAAGTCCCGTTGCTGCAAACATAACGCCGATAGCGTCAAGCAAGCTCAACTCCGCTGCACGTACTGCCTCCAACGGAAGTACTTTAAAACGGGTCGCCGCAACGTGACCAGCAAGGATGACAGACTCATCCATTGGCGGCCTCCGATTTGCTTCTAGAGCCAGAATGGTCCTGCTCTCGTGTCAGTTGGAGACGCCCCTCCCGCAGCTCGAACGCCACGTCGTCGAACCCTGCGAAAGCATTCGCGCGCTTCAGATAGTCCACTACTTGATGGAAGCGTGGGTCTGCTGCCACCAGGAAGCTCGGTCGAGAGTGCGTGCTGATGAAAACCGGCAACACCGATATCTCGAGCACCTTTCGCTCTCGAATGAAAACCCGAACCGCTATGGTCAATTGCGAATCGGGCGGGAAGGTGTAAGAGCTGTTCGGGTCCGGGTTCCATTCAGGGTTAAGGGACTGGATTTCCTTGAAAGCCTTGCTTGCCATCATCTTTGGTGACAGTGGAACGTCGAGCGCGAAATTGCAAAGGCTGTAGAAAATCGGCTTGTCGCGATACACCTCTACGCCCTTCAAAATGTGCGTGTGATGCCCAAGGATAATGTCGGCGCCCTCATCGATTGCCGCATGTGCTACCTCTCGCTGATAGTCCGCAATCGTGAATGGAATGAAGTGAATCCCCCAATGCATCGATACTACGACGACATCGGCGAGCTCGCGGGCAGCGCGGATGTCTGCTCGCATCGCCGTAAGGTCATCGCGATTCGCATAAGTATGGATTCTTGGTGGTGTCCCGGGTTGGTCTTTCTCGATTTGCTCGTAAACGGTCCAAGCCCGCATAGGTGTGCATCCAGCGCGGTTCTCGTCCGCCCAAAAAGCCTCGGGCAATATGCTGCAGTAGGCCAAGAAGGCAACCCGCGTTCCCTTGCAATCGACGATGACAGGCTTGCGAGCTTCCTCGATGTTCGCACCGGCGCCTACGGGGTGAATGCCAGCATTGCGCAAAGCCGCGACGGTATCGTCGAAAGCATCGCGCCCCCAATCCATGCAGTGATTGCCGGCGACGGACACAACATTGAAGCCACACTCGCGCATGGCATCGGCTGTATCAGGGCTCGCTTTCGTCGTATGCCGAACCTGAGGAAGTCTTTGACCGCGCTCGGACAAGTTGACCTCGAGTTGGCAAAATCCGATGTCGACTCCGCGCATGTCTTCACGCACATCCTCAAAAATGCTTCTGGGGTCGTCTCGACAAGGTCCCACATCGCCCACCGCCACGAGCACAAGGTCGTCGTCGTCGCTGTTTCTCACGAGACTCATCGTCCGGCCTCCGGAACTACCGTGGTCCCAAGCGCCTTTCTCAGTGGAAGCAACAAGACGAAGCCCACAGCCATCGCCGCCGCAAGGAAAAGAGTCGGTTGCACGAATGAACCACTGGCCTGACGTAACCAGCCGATGACGTTTGGCCCGACGAGACCCGCGCTGTTCCCGACAAGGTTGATAAGTGCCAGCCCCGCCGCAACGGCAGAACCGCTCAAGAATCCAAGAGGAATAGTCCAGAAGATGCCCTGTGCCGCGCCGATTCCGCACCCTGCAATCAGGAGACCTAGCATGTTGTATGGCGCAGGTGCCCCGGCACCTATAACAAGTCCAACCGCGGCTGCAAACATGCCACCGCCGACGTGCCAGAGCCTTTCCTGCTGCCGGTCAGAGTGTCGAGCGTTGAAATACATGCCCAGGCCCATTGCCAACCACGGAATCGCACTCAATACGCTGACGCCAAAATCTGTTTGCTTCGAGACCTGCTTCAGGACGAGCGGCAGCCAATAGAGCATGCCCGTAAAGCCCAGAATGAGAGAAAAAAGCGCCCCTGCAGCAGCCCATACGCGGGCACTAAGGAAGACGGAGCGAAGTGACTCGATACCGCCGGCAGTACGCACTGAGTTGTGCTCCCGTTCGATTTCACCGGCCAGCCACTCTCGCTCGTGCTCGGTGAGCCATCGAGCGGCAGCAGGACTCTCCGATATATAAAAGAGGGAAATGATGCCAAGCAGGATGGTCGGAATTCCCTCGAGAAGAAACATCCACTGCCATCCGGCGAGCCCTGCTCCATTGAACGAGAGGAACCAACCAGAAAGCGGTGCACCTATGACAACTGACACGGGAGCAGCGAGGAATGTGCTGGAAATTGCCGTACCGCGATATCGCTTGGGAAACCAGTTGTTCAGGTAATAGATGATGGCGGTGCCGAAGCCGGCTTCAGCCGCCCCAAGGATGAAGCGCAAGACATAGAACATCTCTTTGCTGTTCGTGAACGCGAGCGCCGCGGAAGGGAGTCCCCATAGCACAAGGGAACCACCGAGCCACACCTTGATACCTAGCTTGCGGATAAGCATGGCGCTCGGTAACTGCAAGGCAAGATAGCTTACGTAAAACAAGCTCACGCCCAAACCATAGGTCTTCGCATCGAATCCGAGATGATTGTTCATCTGAAGTGCGGCGAAGCTAATATTCACCCGGTCGAGTGCAAAAAGCATATAAAGCACAAACACGAAGTAGACGATACGAAGTCGCAACTTCCGAAGTGTGGATGCCTCGAGTGTCATTCCAGTCTCCTGTCCAACCATATTCAAATGTTGCTCGCCGTTCGAGCGCCAATGAGGGCTCTGAACGAGAATCAAAAGCGCGTTCTCAGACCGATACGAACGGCTGTCTGATTTCCCGAAGACGACGGACCAAGCATGCCAATGATGTACGCGTTGGCTGCACCGTCACCGCTTGCATGTTGATACAGAACGCTCGCGTACACACCCGTGCGGGTGGTGATGGAATAGTCGAGCGTGGCGCCAACTTGATGCGCCTTATTTTCATTGAGCACCTTGTTACCTTGCATGAATTGGTACTCGAGGTGAAGGTTCAGCGCCGCACCCATGGGTATGAGGCCGCCGATTTCATAAACATCAATGCGCGCGCCGTTGTCGGTGTTTGCCGTGTTCGTACACAGCGCGTCGACGAAATTCTTTCCGATGGCATAGCGTCCGCCGAAGCCATAGTTTCGAATCCCCTTACTACCGTTGGCGATAGTGGGGTATTTTTGATAGGTGTACGCCGCGTCGAGCGCCAGAGGACCGTTGGCGTAGTCAATGCCGAAACTTTGTGAGCTGTTCAACCCGAAGGAACCGGGCTGACCTCCAAAGCCATACATTGCGCCCGCTGTAAGGCCGTTGATGACAGGACTCTGATACATGACGGAATTGTTCATGCGAACAGTCCCGGCGGTACGGTCAAAGTCAAACATCCCGAAAGGCCCCGGAGCCTTAAGGTTCGCAAATGGTCCGGCCTGCGTCATAAACGGCGAGACATAGAGAATCATCGGCCCCCAGCGACGAGAGGCCAAGGATGTAAGCATGAAATCGTACTGGTCGCCGGCGGTCACCGTACCCCAGTTATCGTTTTGAAGACCCACCCACGCCTGGTGCGCGAATATGCCGCCTCCATTGGTGGCACCGGTGCCCAAGTTGTAGTACCCCTCGAGCTTGAATATTGCCTTGGTTCCTCCACCGAGGTCTTCAACGCCTTTCAGACCCCAAGGGTCTGGGTTGTTCACACCGGATTGAAAGAATGTATTGCTGTGGCCACCTTGGTTTGATGTGTAGGTAAGGCCGGCATCAATTGCGCCGTACAAGGTCACGCTGCTCTGCGCATGAGCAAAGCTTCCAGACATTGCACAAGCCAAGATTGCCACCGCTTTCTTTCTCATTAAGTGTCTCCGACATATGTTTTTCTTTTCATCAAACCGCGGGATTTCCCGGCTTCTCTTGGAGATAAGCCATCGCCAGGAGAGAGCAGGAATCGACTCAAATAAATTCGTTAACATTCTTAACGATTGCTATACTAGGACCAACGACAGGTGCTTAGCTAATGTCGAAACTGGATGACGCGAATCCATTTTTGACATATCCGGGAAGGCCCTGACGCAGGAGCCGCACAGTGGAGCACGGTGAACGTGCGCAGCGGATTAACGGATGAAAACTGCTTGGGATGATGACGCTCAACGTCGCAGTCCGAGGTACGTCGAGATTGGAGGGACGTCGTGCAAGAAGGCGAAATTGAATCGGAATTTAATCCTCTCTACGAGGAGACCTTTGACAACTCGCACGCCTACTACACCGAGATGCGTGCCAAGTGTCCTGTGGCACACAGTAGTGAGTTTGGGGGGTTCTGGGCGTTGTTTAAGTACGACGACGTCATCCGACTGCAGGAAGACACTGCATCGTTCAGCACGGCAGAACAGAACATCGTCCCGCGCGTCACTCGCAAAGACGGGCCGCGGCCGCCTTTGCATTTCGACCCGCCTGAACACAGCACCTTCCGCGAGCCCATAAACCGCATCTTCAGGAAGTCGCGCATCGACAAGCTGGAAGCCTCGCTTCAGAGCTATGCCCACGAGCTGCTCCAGCCGTTGGTTCTGCAAGGTCATGCGGATTTCACCAAAGACTTCGCCGAATACTTCGCCGCTCAAGCCTTTGGGGAAATACTCTCGCTACCGCTTGAGATGATGCTTCGCGCTCGCTCGGTTGGGGTGCGTTACTACCGTGCAACTACGTCAATGAATCAGGAGGAAATGATTCAGGCGAGCACAGACCTGTATGCCATCGCTCGCGAAATCGTGGAAGGACGAAAGCAAGCTTTGTTGAACCCCGACGAGGACCTCGTTTCCGCATTGCTTCTCGCTGGCGAGAGAGGCAAGGCCATCCCTGAGCAACTTGTCGTGGCAAGCATCAGGCAGTTCTTGTCCGCCGCCCAAGCCGCTCCTGGCGCCGTTCTCGGGAGCATTGCGGTTCACCTTGCTCGCGACCAAGAGCTCCAGACAAAGCTTCGGTCGATGCCTGAATTGCTTCCGCGAGCTATCGAAGAATTTCTTCGTATGTACGCCCCGTACAGGGTGTTTGCACGGACTGCCAAGCACGATGTCGAAATCGGCGGCAGAAACATCAAAGCGGGTGAAGCCATCACGATGATTTTCCCGTCGGCAAATCGCGACGAAGACGTATTTCCTAACCCGCACGAGTTCGATATGTTCCGACAGCCGAATCGTCACATCGCTTTCGGGCGCGGAGCGCATCAGTGTCCTGCGTCGTCCCTTGCCCGTCTTGAACTTAGAATCGGAATCGGCGCTCTGCTTCGTATGACCGGCGGATTTGAGCTCGCAGGCGACGTGAAGATGACAGACTGGGTCGAGTTCGGACCTTCATCGACTCCACTTAGGTTGTCGCCAGCGGTTTAACGCGTGAAATGGCCGTGTACGCACGGCCAATATCTTTAGTCGTCGGCGAGTGCTGGCATGTCGCCGGACAAACCTCGTGCCTCGAATCCGCCAATAATTTTCTCGAAGAGTCTATTGAGCGTCTGCTTCTCTCCTTCGGACAAAGGAGACAAGATGAGTTCATTGTGTTCGTCGATACGCTGACGCAATTTTTCCCAGAGCTTCTCGCCTTTTTTGGTAAGACGCAGGTTATTGATGCGGCGGTCCTCAGATGACTCCTTGCGGACAACGAGCCCCTGCTCACTCATTCCGCGAAGAATGACCGCAAGTTGTGATTTTTTGAGAAGCAACGAATCACATAGCTTCGTTTGAGTTATACCGGGGTTGAGAGCAAGGATTGCGACCACGCTCGCATCGCCCGGTAGGATGCCAACCTCGTCGAAGATACGCTGGCTTTCACGGCGCACAAAGCCGCGTAGCAATCGGATTGAGAACGGAAAATTAGAACGTAGGAAGCCGTATTGCACGCTCTGTTCTGTCTCCTGCGACTCATCGATACTCACAGCCGTTCGCGCTTCGCTCTTTCCCCTCATACCACTCCTCTTTGGTCGGCCGAATCAACATCGACCATCGCCAGACTTCGCAATTGAATATAGCAGAGCACCGGCAAACGAGCATCGGAGAATTGTCGCGGTCAGAACAAGCCTGTACTGCCGCCATTCATGTGCGGCTTCAGGCAGCCGTAAGCGAAATCGTGAAAGGGCGTAGGGATATTGTGGACGCGTCCTCGCTGACAGATGTGCCCACTAAGACCGTCCAGTTCGAGTCGACGGCCCGAGAGCAAATCGTGATGCATCGAGGCGACCATATCGGCTGGTAGACCTTGGAGCATCGCGAGCGCGGATTCCTTGTCAGCGTATGACAATGGCACGCCCTCGGCGCGACCCACATCGAAAATCTCTCTGATTGACCTTTGAGCGAGCTCTATCAGTGTCGGGTCGTGGTAAATGGCTCCCGCGCCGAGTCGCACGAGGCAAGTCAAGGCAGCATTAGTCGCCAACGCAAGAAACTTTCGCCATTGAGCAAGCGCGATGTCTTCTGTCTGCTCGATTCGCACGTTCAACGGATTGTGCACACTGGCGAAGCTTTCGACGAAGGCCTTCAATGTCGCGTTCTTCTCTATGGTCGTCGTTCCCACGGTCAACGACGACATGTTCGAGAGGTATTTCACTCTGCCTGGCGAGTTTGAGCTTCCGGATACGAACGCGATGCCTCCAATTGCGTTCGACTCCGGCGCAGAGACAAGCATCCGTTCAGCGCCATCCACTCCGTTTTGCAGGCAGATTGCGACACCGGCTGACTCTAATGACACGCGCCATTGGCGAGCGCTCGATGCTGCGTCGTATAGTTTCACCGTAGACAGCACGATGTCCATGCTCATGGCCGCGCTCGGGTCCGAAGTATGTGAGACGCCTCGAACAGAAAATTCGCCGCGAGGACCTGTCAACAGCAAGCCCTCGCGGTCAATTCTGCTTTTGCTGACGTCGCGAACACCAAAGGTCACGTGATGGCCCGCAATCGCAAGCGCTGCGCCGAAGTACGTACCCACTGCACCAGCGCCGATAATGAGAATTTTCATGGTTCTCGCCGCCTACGGTCACCGAACGGAATCGACGCCACTCGGGACGGCGATGCCGAAGCGCTGCGCCGCTTCCCGGTTCACAGTCACCGAGACCCGGTCAGGGCCAAGCCATGAGAGTTGCGATGGAGACGTCCCTCTAAGCATTGGCAACATCAACTCGCGCGCACCCCTTCGGTAGAGCGGCACGATATCCACGCCGATTACCGCGACACCTCCAAGCTGCGTGTACCCGCCGGGGGTATCCATTGCAATCGGAAAGTTTTGTGCTCGGGCGGCGTCGGCGATTTCTTTTCTCAATGCGTAGGTGTCTGCGCCAAGGAGGCCAATCGCAATCTGACAGTGCTGGGCGACTGCCGACTTGATTGCAGGCTCGATGTCGGCCGCTTTGACAACAGGCATCTTCACGAGCTCTAGGCCGCGTTGGTTGGCGAGCTCTGACCACTCCGAAAGTAGGCGGATGTGTGTTGCATTTTCTGGGTTGAACAACACACCGAATGTCTTGACTCCGGGTCGAAACCGACCGAGCCAATCCATCTGCTGTGAGATACCGTCGGGTAGGTAGCTATAGACACCAACGATATTTCCATCTGCTTTCGCGACCTCTCGCGTGAGACCAGCTTTTACAGGGTCATCTTGAACAGAAATACAGAGTACGGGAACCGTCGTGGTCGCGGCCTTCGCAGCGGCACAACCAGGAGAAGAGGAGACGACCAGGATACTCACATTCTGGTCGAGGACCTCTCGAACCAACGCTGGCATCCGCGCCATGTCTCCATCAGCCGTTCGGAACACGACATCAAGCTTGCCGCCATTCGTGTAACCCGCCTCGGCTAGCGTGTCGAAAAATGCCTGATTTGTAACGGCCATCTTCTGGAAGCCACCCGCACCGGCCACGAAGCCGATGCGAGCTGGTACTGAGCTTGACGCCGGCTTGGTGCTTGAACAGGACGATAGACCGATGAATGTTGCGACCAGGCACGCGCATGTAATAACTGATTTCACGATAGGACCGCCATGCGAAAGTTTCGTCGGGGGACTTACAGTCAGGGCGTTGCCGCAGGCAGTCGAGACAGAGAAAAAGCAACGCGCTCGACTGCCATTAGCGACTTGTTGCGGCTTAGAACTTATGTCTGATGCCCGCGCGAACCGTCGTCTGGCGGTCGCTAGTGGAAGGCGTCAGGTTGTTAATCGCGGCAACCGCAGTGGCGCCCGTTGAATCCGTGCCAGAGGCCTTTTGATAGACGCCGATTACGTAGACGTCCGTTCGCTTCGACAGGAAGTAGTCAACCCCGAGGACGCCTTGGTAATACTTTGCTCCACCTGTCGAGCTCGTAGCGGTGGAGACACTGCCACCTTTCGTGTAATCGAATGCAGCCCCCAGCACCAATGCCGGCGTGGCCTGATACTTGAAGCTTACTTCCGCATTGTTGAACGTAGCGTTCCCGGTGTATCCGCGCGGATTCGGGCCTGACGTAACTGTGTCGCCCAAGCTTTTAAACTGCACGTTAGAGTAGGTCGCGCCGACTGTTGCGGCACCGAACGTGTACGCTCCACCAGCGCCGATGACTTGATAGGTGTGCGCAGACGCGTAGCCACTGTAGACTGGCGACGAGATGAAGTTCGCATTCGCCGCAGGTGCGGTACTCGCCCCATTGTCGCCAAAGAAGCCAACGTTCGGGTTCCGCGCGTTCAGGTACGCTGCGCCGAGGACGAGTGGGCCACGCGTGTAACCTGCCCCAACCGACCACAGTTGATTTCGCGTCGTCTCTCCCGCAATGCCGCCAAGGCTGTAGACACCACCGAATCGTAGGCCGCTGTAGTCCGCGCTGGTGAATTTGATAGCGTTATTGACGCGGTAAGCGTTATTGAGATTGTCGAGGTCGCCGGGGTGCGCGGCGATGTACCCTCCCCACTGCGTCCCCACTTCGAGCGGACCAACATAATCCACGACGGAGTCGTACTGACGGCCAAGGGTCATCGTTCCGTAGGGGCTCGAGAGACCGACATATGCCTGACGCCCGAACATCAACCCCTGAGTGCTTCCGCGATTCTTCTGGCCGAGCGAGCCGTTGTTGACGTCAAAGCCGTTCTCCAGCACGAAAATCGCTTTCAGGCCACCACCAAGGTCTTCCGCCCCACGCAAGCCCCACCGGCTACCTTGCATAACGCCGCTTGAGAGGTTGTACAGGCTTTTACCGCCAGAATTGGACGTCCAGTTAAATCCCTCATCGATAATGCCGTACAGCGTGACGCTGCTTTGAGCATGAGCGCAATTGGTAAACGCGGCAAGGCAACCCGCGGCAACGACGGTCTTCTTCATGACTTAGAGTCTCCAAATACTTCTTCTAGTTAGTCCAGCGTTCGAGAGGGTCTGGATGCTATTCAAATCACTGTCGGTTTAATCGACGTGGAATCTCCTCGACTGACACTTTTAATGACCTAACGCAAGCGAGCCCACGACTGCATCGAGCAGCCGTGGTGCTGAAAGGGGCTAGTGTGTGTTAAAGGTTTTGAAATGCGGACCGCGACCCGGTCTTCTGTGAGGAACATCGGGCTTGTAACGCCGCCGATATCAGTTCGCGAAGAAGTCGGACACCATACGGTTGAATTTGTCCGCGTGTTCCCACTGCGCCCAGTGCCCGCAGCGGCTGAACACATGCAGGTCGGCGTTCGGCAAGCCCCACACGAGACGCAGACCTACGTCCAGCGGAACGAATCGGTCGTCGCGGCCCCAAATCACCAGCGTTGGCGCTTTGATTTCGGCAAGACGATGGCCCACGTCCGGAAACTGCTTCGGATTTGCATCGAGGCTCTTCGCGAAATTTTCGAGGTGTTCCTTACGCGAAAGCATGTTGTCCAGGCGCGTTTTGAACAGGTCCTCGGTAAGGTTGCTCGTGTCGAACACGAACACATTCATCATGCGCTTCAGATTTTCGATGGTCGGCTCACGATAGAGCCCGTTCAGCAGCTTGATGCCTTCAGTCGGCATCGGCACAAACTGGCTCGGGCCTCCGGTGCCGCCACCCATCAAGACGAGCTTGCCAACGCGGCTGGGATTTGCCAAAGCAAACGCGACGGCGCTGTGTCCGCCCATCGAGTTGCCGATGATATGGACCGGGCTCTGGATGTCGAGCACGTCGAGCAGGCCTTTTAGTGCCTTGGCGTTCAGCTCCGAGCGCGAGCCTTTGTTCACAATCGGGTCGCTCTTGCTCCAGCCTGGGCAGTCCATCAGGATGACACGATAGCCTTCACCAACCAGCGGCTCAAGATTGCGATTGAAGTTCGCCCAACCGCTCGCGCCAGGGCCTGAGCCGTGCAGCATCACCACGGTCTGAGGACCTTTGCCCATGTCGTTGTAGTGAATCTGAAGGTCGAGGTCACCCTCCTTGATTCGGGCGAACTTGCTCGTACCTGCTTCGGTCAATCCGGTTTGGGTGCTCATTCTCGTTTCCTCTGCTTTACAGGATTAGTGGAGTCGGGAATGTGAAACGCCAGCGTGCGCGTCACAATCTCGAGGTGAAGATTTACGCTTTGCCCAGAACGGCCTCGAGAGCACTGCGCAGCAACTGCGATGCTTCAGAGTTATCGAAGACGTTCGCGCTTTGACGCCAGGCAACATATCCGTCCGGACGCACTAGCAGCGCTCCGGCTTCCTCGATATCACGCTGACGCTGCCAATCGCAGTACGGGTCTTGGTAGCGCTCAGAGCCGACGACGACGGTCTTGAGGAAGGGAAGGTCCAGCTTCGCAACAGCGTCAGCCCATGCCGTGCCGCCAAGGCCAGTCAAAAGGGTGAACTTTCCTTTGCCCACGACATCGAGGGTCGAGATACGGTCGCCAGACTTATTCACGAGCCATGCATGCGGCAACTTCGCGCCTGGGCGCGTCGTCGGCTGCAGATAAAGCTCGGGGTCTCGCGCCCACGCCTCCGGCGCTGACCCATCGTCGACAACGGCGCTCGACGAATACCGCTGGTTCATTTCGACTCCTTGAGCGTTGAATTCTTTGTTCTTCAATTCGAGCGCCTCCTGTGCGGCAGCGCGCGCTTTCATGCCCTCAGGACCAGGGTCTTTGAATCGGGCGATACCCGCAGCGACCGGGTTCTCTGTTCCTTCGACGCTGAATACTGCTTTGATGGGGGCGTAGTCCTTCCGGGACTGATTGGCTCGGAGCACAATTTGCTTTCCGACCGGTGCTCGCTCATCCGAGTAGGTCTCAAGCAACTGCGGAGTTGCGTAGCCGTTCAACACATAGGCTAACTTCCACGCCAAGTTGAAAGCGTCTTGCACGCAAGTGTTCAGGCCAAGGCCGCTTGAGGGTGGATGCCGGTGGGTAGCATCGCCGCCGCAGAATGCGCGGCCGCGGGAATAGGAAGTGGCATATGCTTGATTGACGTACCAGACCGACTTTCGAACAATTTCGACTTCCACGTCGGGGTCACCGACGAGGACTCGAATCTTTTCGAGGACAGTTTCCTCGCTTAAATCCGGGTCGCCCTTCGAAATATCGAACCCCCAACCTGCAATCCATTGCGTCCAGGGCTTGACCGCGCGCAGGAGCCCCAGACCGATTTCGCCGAAGCTGGCGTGCGGGCTAACAATCCAGTGCAGGATGCTCGGGCGATGCTTCACATACTGCGAGAGGTCTGCATTGAAGATGACGTACGCCGTCCCGGCACGCGCCATTTCGCCTTCAACTTTCAGGTCCAGCTCTTCGAGCACCTTAGAGCGCGCACCGTCGGCACCAACCAGATACTTGGCGCGCATCGTGTATTCGCGGCCACTCAGACGGTCCTGCAACTGCGCCGTTACGCCATCCGCATCCTGCGTGTGACCCAGATACTCGGTGTTCGAAGAAAATCCGGCTCCGCGCTTTGCAGCGTTGTTCAGCAGAATTGGTTCCATATTCGGCTGAGTGATGTCAACCAGCGGACAGGGACTTCCCTTCACGTAATCACCATGGCGCTCCTCGCCAGTTCCCCAAGCACGATGCCGAATGAGCTCCTCTCCTGCCAACGACGTGGTGAACAGGCTGTCGCCCATCTGGTCCCAAGGCGTCGAGTTGCGGACAACGTCCTCTTCGATGTCGAGGTCCCGGTAGACCTCCATGGTTCGCTGATTGGTGATGTGGGCTCGCGGGGTGTCGGCCAACCAGTTCCAGCGCGAAATGATGTGCGAACGAATCCCGTAAGTCGCTAAGGCTAGCGCGGTTGTGGCGCCCATCGGGCCCGAGCCAACAATAATCACGTCGGTATCGAATTCAGTGGTGGTGTCCATAGTCTCTTCCTGTACGCCTTAAAAGTTCTTAAAACTGCATCCATGGCCACTTGCCACTGGTTGCACGCACGCTAACAGCGCGGATGTGCCGTCATCAGCTAACCTGAGCTTCGTTTCTGGACTCATACAACGAAGCCCGTGTCGTTACACCTGTCCGAGACCGTCCACGTGCTTGTCTCGTACTCGGACGGCCCGCTCCGGAAACGCGAAGGCGATGCAGAGCGCGCCGATGGCGGAAAGGATTGCGATGGCAATCACGCCGCCATACAAGCTTCCTGTTACCGTCTTGATGTAGCCGAGCAGCGGCGGGCTCGCGAATGCGCCGATGTTCCCAAGGGTGCTAATGAAGGCCAGCGCGACCGGTGCTGCTTTCTGGCTGAGGTAGCCGGGGGGAATCGACCAAATCAACGGACCGCTAGCGCCTGTGGCGAAGCTCGTCACGGCGAAAGAGGTCAGCATCAACGTCAAGTTTTGCGTTGACATCGCCGCAACCAGCCCGAGAGCAATCAGACAGAAGCACAGAACAAGATGCCAGCGGCGCTCCTTCAGCCTGTCAGAGCTCCAGCTGAGGACGACAGCCCCGACGAAGCCCATACCCAGCGGAATCGCCGTCAGCAGACCAACATTGACCAGCGATGCAACGCCGCTTTCTTTGACAATGGTCGGCAACCAAAAGAACAGCAGGTAGTTGCTGCAGATAGCCGTGAAGAAAAGGAATGCGACCAAGTAGTTCAATGGGTTTGCGAGAATCTGGCGAACGAGACCTGCAGAATGGTCAGCTTGAACGACCACCTCCGATGCGAGGTCTGCCTTTACAGCCGCTTTCTCTTCGTCGCTGAGCCACTCTGCGTCATCGGGCCGGTCACGGAGGACGAAGAACGTGACAATCCCGAGCGCACATGCGGGCAGGCCTTCGACGATGAAAACCCACTTCCATCCAGCGAGGCCCCATACACCGTTGAGTGCAGAAAGAATCCAACCCGTAATTGGCGCAGCAATTGCACCGGCGGCGGCGTTCGCAACGAAAATGACGGCCGTCACACGAGCACGCATAGCTGCAGGAAACCAGTACGTCAGATAAAGCACGATGCCAGGAAGGAAGCCCGCTTCAAAAGCACCAACTAAGAGACGCAAAGTGATGAGGTGACCGACGCTTGAAATGAAGGCGGTCCCGGCTGTGGCCAATCCCCACAAGAACATGATTCGGACAAACGTCTTTCGGGCACCCCATTTGGAAAGAAACAGGTTGCTCGGAATTTCGCATAGTGCGTAAGTGATAAAGAATGCGCCCGCTGCAATGCCGTACCAGGTGGCATCGATATGGAGCGATTCACTCATCTGGAGCTTGGTAAAGCCGATGTTGATACGGTCGATGAATGCAACGCCGTAACAAACAAAAAGCAACGGAATGATGTGCCACCAGATTTTTCGGTACGCCGCGCGCTTCACGCCATCTGGAACGTATTTCGAACTCAGCATGCTGCTCATGTCTTCCTCCAAACGGAATCTCTTTATTTCTTCTTTTGTTCTGTACGCCTGGCCCCGAGGCCAGGCGCTCTCTTCGCGACGGGCGGTTAGGCCGCTGCCTCCTGCTTCTGACGAACGAGGTCGAGCGCAACGTCAACAATCATGTCTTCTTGGCCACCCACCATCTTTCGGCGACCCAGTTCAATGAGAATCGTTCGGGTGTCGAGGCCGTATTCTTTAGCGGCTGCCTCTGCGTGCCGAAGGAAGCTCGAGTACACACCGGCGTATCCGAGACTCAGCGTTTCGCGGTCAACGCGAACTGGACGGTCCTGAAGCGGGCGTACGATTTCCTCCGCCGCGTCCATGAGTGCATAGAGGTCCGTGCCGTGGCTCCAGCCATGGGCGTCAGCGGCAGCGATAAATACTTCGAGGGGAGCGTTGCCAGCGCCAGCGCCCATTCCGGTCAAACTAGCGTCCACACGAATTGCACCGTTCTGAACAGCGACAATCGAGTTGGCAACGCCGAGAGAAAGGTTGTGGTGGGCATGAATTCCGCGTTGCGTCTCGGGTTTGAGGACCTTGTCGTATGCCTGGAAGCGCGCAGCCGTGTCATCCATCGTCATCGCTCCGCCGGAGTCCGTCACGTAGACGCAGTGAGCGCCGTACGACTCCATCAGCTTCGCTTGCTCGGCCAGCTTTTCGGGCGCGGCCATATGCGACATCATCAGGAAGCCCGAGACGTCCATGCCCAACGAGCGCGCGTATTCGATGTGCTGTTTCGACACGTCAGCTTCGGTGCAATGCGTCGCAACGCGTACCGAGCGAACGCCGATTTCGTAGGCACGCTTCAGGTCATGTGCGGTCCCGATTCCGGGAATCAGAAGCGTCGTGAGCTTCGAGTGCTGGATGACTTCGGCGACTGCTTCAATCCACGCCCAGTCGGTATTGGAACCGAAGCCGTAATTAAAGCTGGAGCCGGCCAGACCATCGCCGTGCGCGACTTCGATTGCGTCGACTTTTGCCAAGTCGAGCGCTTTAGCAATCGTTCGAACATGGTCCAGGCTGTACTGATGACGTATGGCGTGCATGCCATCGCGCAGAGTCACGTCCTGGATATACAGCTTGGAATTGATTTCGTTGCTCACAGCGCCTCCGCTTTGCTGTTCTCATGCGACTGGCGGCGCACGATGCGCTCTGCGGTCGAAAGCGCCGCAGAGGTCATGATGTCGAGATTGCCCGCGTAAGCCGGCAGATAATGGGCAGCGCCTTCGACCTCGAGGAAGACCGTGACTTTCATCCCGACGAAGGTCTGGTCCATCTCTGGGATAAAGAGCGGGTTGTCCTTCGTGTAACGGTGAAACTGAACGTTTTGCTTCAGGCGGTAACCCGGCACGTAAGCCCGTACTTTCTCGACCGTAGCTTGAATCGAAGCCTCAATCGTGTCTTCGTCCGCGCCTTCGCAAAGGCAGTACACCGTGTCGCGCATGATGAGCGGCGGCTCAGCCGGGTTCAAAACGATGACCGCTTTACCGCGCCTGGCACCGCCCACGCGCTCGATAGCTTGCGACGTCGTTTCAGTGAATTCGTCGATATTTGCACGCGTGCCGGGGCCAGCCGAACGCGAAGAGATGGACGCCACGATTTCTGCATAGTGAACCGTTGCGACAGAGCTAACTGCAGCAACGATAGGAATCGTCGCTTGTCCACCGCAGGTCACCATGTTGACGTTCGGCGCATCGAGATTCGCTTCCCCGTTGACGCAAGGCACCGTGTACGGGCCGATTGCCGCAGGTGTTAAGTCGATAACGCGCTTGCCGTGCGACTGCAGAACAGCATCGTGCTTCTTGTGCGCCCCGGCAGAGGTCGCGTCGAAGACGACCTGGATTTCATTGAAGTTCGGCATCTTGACGAGGCCGTCAATGCCTTCGGCCGTGGTCGGAACACCCATTCGCGCAGCACGCTTCAGGCCGTCCGATTCCGGGTCGATTCCGACGAACGCACCCATCTCGAGCACGTCGGAGAGGCGAAGAACTTTAATCATCAAATCCGTGCCGATGTTGCCGGAACCGATGATGGCTACTTTGGTTTTAGACATGAGAAGACCTCGTTAAACGAATTTCGCCGTGACTTCGCCAAGTCCCGACATCTGAGCTACAAAGGTGTCGCCGGCGGTAACTGGCACCATTGGTCCCAACGCGCCGGTAAGCACAACATCGCCGGCCTTCAGTGGGCGTCCGCGACGAGCAACCTCACCGGCGAGCCACACTGCAGCGTTGAGGGGATGCCCGAGACATGCCGCGCCGCTGCCGGTCGAGACTACGTTCGGGCCTGTACTGGCGCCTTCCTCAGCACGCTCGCGCGTCATCGTCATCTGAAGCCCGCGCAGGTCGAGGTCGTCTATTCGACGAGCAGGCCCACCCAGGACATACATCCCCGAAGAGGCGTTGTCTGCGACGGTGTCAAAGATGCGAATGTCCCATTTCGAAACGCGACTACCGACAATCTCGAGTGCCGGAACCACGTATTTTGTGGCGCGAATAAGGTCGGCAACCGTCGGCGATTCCAGATTAAGGTCCTCACCCAAAATGAGAGCGACCTCTGCTTCCACTTTCGGCTGGTGGAGCCGACTAACTGCAATGGGCTCACCTTCGCCCGCCGCCATGTCGGCAAACAGCATCCCGAAGTCGGGTTGGTCGACGCCGAGTTGCGCTTGAACGACCTTCGATGTCAAACCGATTTTTCGCCCGACGAGACGGCGACCCTGCGATTCGTAAAAACGGGTATTCGCGTCTTGAATGGCGTAGGCGGTATCAACATCATTCTTTGCCACACGGTCGCGCAGCGGCGCGACTGTCTCGCCAGTTTCGAAGCATCGACGGAGTTCCGCTGCGAGAGCTTCGACGTCTGCAGCACCAGCAACGGGCTGCTCAAGGGTTGCATCAGACATAACGTTCCTTCAAGAGATTCGCTAAGGTCAGGACACTGCGTCCACTTCGAGAGGGTGATACGACCCGCGCCAATGGAGTAACGGCGACTTGTTCGAGACTCGCGCGTTCAGCACGCGACCGATAAAAATTGTGTGGTCGCCGGCTTCAACCTGTCGTTCCAAACGGCACTCAATCCAGCCGAGGCAACCTGACACGAGAGGCAGTCGCTCAATACCTCCGTGAGACTCGACCAGCGAGAAGCGGTCAACCGGCTTGCAAAACGTACGCGAGACATCTTCTTGGTCCGACGCCAGGATGTTCACCGCGAAATGACCGGCCTGACTGAAGATGGGATACGAGTACGAACGAGTCGTGAGACTCCATTGAATGAGGGGCGGCTCGAGTGACAACGACGAGAACGAGCTAACCGTCGCGCCATAGGGCCGACCCTCCGCGTCCCGCGTCGACATCACCGTAATGCCCGTTGCGAAGTGACCAAGTGCGTGGCGAAACGCAACGCCATCCGCCTCTGTCAAACACAATCCGTGCGCTTGATTGCTGGGTTCCGACATCTTTATCTCCTGTATCGCACCGGCGAAATACCAGTCGATTCGAAGTCAGTTCACTTCGGCTTCGAGTTCAGCGCTTGATGGCGCCTGTTCACCCAATGTCTCCGCGGGGTCGCCTGCAAGCCCGAGCGCCTTGTCGACTAGGCGCTGCATGTCCGCGTCACGGCTTCCCGCGAAGTAGTTCATAGCGAGATTGCGGACGGGGTCGCCTGCGTAATAGCGCTCGTATTGGACGAGCCGCTGACCAAACGCTTCTCCGGCCAAATCCCACGCGAGCTTGAAGAGCTTCACACGCTCGACAGACGGCATGCCGCCGGCGCCTTGGTAATACAGCGCCATGTCATCGGCGAGTTCCGGTGCGCGGAAATCAGCGCCGCTTGGCATCAGCATGAAGCCGCCCGCGCCAATGGTTTGGAGCACTTCGACTACACATGGGTAGGCATACGGCAACATAGTGCGAATGGCTTGCAGCGGCGCGAGCGAAGGACGCACCGTACCGACTTCAGAGGGTTCAGCCTCGTATTCCGAACGCACCAGCGCGCTCTTGACTTGCTCGACGTAGCCGAGCAATTCGCCTAGCATTTGCTGAACGTGCAGGAATTGGTCCGCTTTGATGGACTTCGCTACTGCGATAGCGAGCCCCACCGAGAACTGCATCTTGACGAGGGCGCGCGTATTTGTTTGATGCGCGGTGTGGTTGCGCAATGCCGTGTGCGAATAGAGCTGATTCGACAACTCGACCTGGCGATAGCAGAAGACGCGCTCCCATTGAACGAACACGTTGTCGAAAATGAGAAGGGAGTCGTTCTCTTCGAATCGAGTCGACAATGGGTGGTCGTAACTATCGTGGTGCTCGACGAAGTACGGGTCTCGTGCAATCTGGCGCAAACCCTTGATGTCCGTAGGAACCGCGAAGATGAGCGCGTGGTCTTCATCGCCTGCCTTGAACTGCGGCAGGTTGTACATAATCATTTCGTCGGATACGGGGCCGAGCGTCGCAATCATGCGTGCGCCGCTCACGTAGATACCGTCCTCTGTTTCCTTGACAACGCGCAAGTGCATGTTGGCTTGCTCTGAGGACTGCTTCGAGCGGTCGTTCTGAGGCGTAATCAGGGCATGGCTCAGAAACAGGTCGTTATCGCGGATGTACTCGTAGTACTTCACGATGTTCTCGCCAAATTGCTCGCCGCCTTTGGCGAAGTCCTTTTGAGCTTCCCAGAACGCCAGCAGTGTGACGTTCATGAAGTCAGGCGAGCGGCCCATCAACCCAAAATTAGTCTCTGCCCAGATGCGGTAGGCTTCGCGGCGTTTGCGCAAGTCATCGGCGGACTTTGCGGGCATGAACGCCAAACCTGCGCGCTCTCCTGTCTCGGGAACGATATACGTCACCTTGTCCTGGAGTTCCGGGTCGTGCTGAGTGTCGTAAAGCGCTGCAAGTTGCTCTACCGCTCCCTTGAACGCAGGATGCGTTGTGACGTCGGTGACGCGCTCTCCACGAACCCAAACGTCACGCGGACTGTTCTTCAACCCGTCGATGAACTGTTGGCCTGTACGAATGCCCATTTCGTAATCTCCTGTGTATGTACCTGCGCTATGCGCGGTCTGCTTTCGGTTCTGCGAACATCATTGCCATTCCTGCAATCCAGCCTTGGATGGCTTCGTAATAAATGAGGTCGGCCTGATACTTACCTTGTGTCGAGAGCGCGGCAAATGCCGCCACCCATGCAAGAACCTCGGGACCGCCGCGACCAGCCTTCGCTCGAACGTCTTTCATATGAATCGAGTCGAATGCTTCGAGGTCGCCACGCTGGAGCTTCTCGATGAAGGCTGCATCCCAGTCGGGGTCTACCGGCAAAATCTCAGGTGTGCCGTGAACGGCTCGGGCGCCCGCAGCCAACACTCGTTCGACGCGGGCCCGTTGCACTTCGTCGGAGGGATGCCTGCCACTGATGAGTCGTTCCTTAACCTCGTCAGGCGCAGTCAAAATGCTCGGAGTGGGTGGGTCATGCGAAAGCCCGCCCGAGGCCGAAATGAGGACACGCTTACCGGACGCGGCTGCCCAACGTCCAACCGCTTCGCCAAGCAAACGGGCTCGCTTGAAGGAAGGCAACGGAGGGGCAGCGCAGTTGATAAAGATTGGAATCGTCGGGAAGCGACTGAAATTTCCGAACATGCGCTCCCAAATCTGCACAAAGCCGTGGTCCACTTCCATGCGGTAGGAGACAGCGACATCCAGACCGTCGTTAAGGAGTGTTTCGCTTAACTGAAGAGCGTCATCCGACACCACCGGAAGCGGGCCGGCCGAGGTGTCCCAGTCACCGAGCGAGGTGGCGTTGATACCAACGCAGAAGCTCGGCATGACCTCATAAAAGAAGCCATTGAAGTGGTCGGGAGCAAACTGAATAAGAAGGTCGGGCGCGAATTCTTCCGCTCGCTGTGCAAGAGCGCTGAACGCTTGCTTTACACCTGTGCGAACTTCTTGGTCAGCGATGCCGTCTTTCATCAGCGGCGTGTGAGATGCGCAAAGCACAGCCAGTGTCACGGCTTGTCTCCTTATTCATGTTGTTTGCAACGCCAGCTCGGCGGCTGGCTATACGAGGGACCGCTTTTCCCTGCTGGTCCTGCGAAAACCTTGAACAAATAGTAGCGAGCCGCTTGTTATTCGACTAATGCGAGTTTTCTATAAAGGACATCCATTATTAACATATGGATGTTAACCCTTATAACACGATTATTTAATGATATAATTCAATGGCTTGCATTCACTTTCGCTACAAAAACCACCGACATTCGAGCATCAGTGCAAACCCCAACTAAGAGGTCTACGCAAGTCCGACCTATAATCATTTAACGGATAACAGAGCTCAAGGTTACCCACATTGAGCCTAACGGAGACCGATGTGGACTCGCGCCTTATCGAATACTTCCTGCGGGTTGCCGAGCTGGGGAGCATCAACAAAGCCGCCACGGACCTTCGGCTTTCTCAGCCAGCACTGTCTAGGCACATTGCACTGCTCGAACATCAGATTCGCGCCAAGCTTTTCACCCGAACAGGGGGAGGCGTCATGCTTACAGAGGCGGGAACGCTGCTACTCGAGCGCGCGCGACCCATCCTTCGACAATTGACAAGCCTGGTCGAGCAGGTTGGGGACCGGGCTGCCGGCCAGCTTTCTATTGGCATGGCGCCTTCCTGGCGTTACCTATTCACATCGAAATACATTCCTCGTTTGGTAGCGGAGTACCCAGGCGTTTCCTTGCGCGTACACGAGGGGGCGAGCCATGAACTGCGTGAGGTCATGCACTCAGGCATGCTCGACCTCGCGATTGTCCCGTTTGAAGGGTCGCCACCACAGGGGTACATCCACACGCCGCTGATTCGAGAACCGCTCATCCTCGTTGGTAAGAAGGACGGCGGACTGCAGCCTGACAAGCCGGTGGCATTCTCAAAGCTGGATAGGCTGAAGCTTGCTTTGCCAGCACGGCCGAACGTAATCCGCACGACAATAGAAAACTCGC
This sequence comes from Caballeronia sp. A2-2, assembly GCF_057612605.2. NCBI lineage: Bacteria > Pseudomonadati > Pseudomonadota > Betaproteobacteria > Burkholderiales > Burkholderiaceae > Caballeronia > Caballeronia sp. A2-2. Next base: position 1,388,016 of record NZ_CM172588.1, read on the forward strand.
TTTCACGGCGCGGGTTTGAGTTCAAGACGCTCTTTGAAATCGATGCGATGCATCTTTCCATGGAGCTTGCGCGACAGGGCGTCGCAGACACCATCACACCGTGCTGCGCGGTAAGCGGCAACCCCTATTGGGAAGAGTCGCTATCCTGGAGTCCGATTCGCGGCGCTTATATGACTTGGGCACTGTGCGAAAACACGGCGCGCTCTCACTCGCAAGCTGTTCGTGAAGGCCAACGACTTGTCTTCAAATTCGTCGACGAAATCGTAGAAAGCGGTATTTGGCTTGGAGCCGAGCGACTGAAAAAGACCGCCGAAGCACAAACCGTCGAACTCTCCGAAGAAACTTAGAAATCACCATCTCGGATGGGGCGGTACGGGTAGACGTAGAGCGTCCACCCATATCCGAGGTGTTTTAGCAGCCCGTTGAAATATCCCTGAATGAACGCGCGCTCGTTTATCCGCAAGAGCTAGCACGATGCAGTGTTTCAAATGAATTGACGCCAACTTTTCTTTGATTCATCTGCTGCCAATGCCGCTTTGCTTCTCGCTTACGTTTTCAAGCTGCCCGAGCAGCAAGCGTTCGCATGCGGGTCAAGTTGTACGCCACCTGAGTCAGCAGAAAAAGTTGGTCGACTCGCTTCAGACCTCGATACATCGCCTGCCGAATCCGCCCGACGGTCTTGCCCCATCCGAACACCTGCTCGATGCATTTGCGTTTGCACTGACTCATTGCATAGCCGGGCCATCGCGTGGTTCGAGCGTCGATCGCGGAACCGCCCGCGCGTGCATCGTTTTGCGCCACGTGCGGTGTCACGTTGTTCGCGCGACACGTCGCCACGAAGCCAGCCGTATCGTAGTTCTTGTCGGCACCGACCGTTATGGTCGTACCGGCACATTGCGCAGCATCCGCAAGCATCTGCGCGGCAGCGTCGCGTTCGGCCGTGCCGCTGGCCTGCGTGACCTGCGCGTTGACCACGAGACCATGCCGGTTATCGGTCAGCACGTGACCCATGTAGCAAAGCACCGCGCCCGTGCCACGACTCTTGCGGAACAGTCGTGCCTGATTGTCCGTGCTGGATTCGTGTGTGTCGTTGCTGCGTTTCTCGCCGCGCCAGTTCTCCTGCGAGCCGTCTCCGCCCTCAGGCGGCGAATCGTCATCCGGTTTCGTCTTGGGCACGAAACTCTTGTGCCCCGCCCACGCCTGAATGAGCGTGCCGTCGACGCTGAAATGCTCGCCCGACAGGTGACCTCGCCCGCGCGCCGTCTCGACAGTCTCGTTGAACAGGCTGACCATGACATCGTGGACCATCAGCCGGTCGCGGTTCTTGCTGAAGGTGGAGTGGTCCCAGACCGCATCGTCCATCGCCAGTCCGACGAACCATCGAAACAGCATGTTGTAAGAGATTTGCTCCATCAGCATGCGTTCGCTGCGAATCGAATACAGCACCTGCAACAACAGCGCGCGTATCAGTTTCTCCGGCGCGATGCTCGGGCGACCGCCCTTGGCCTCGCTCTCGTACATGCGCGAAAACACCGCGTCCATGCGCGTGAGCGCCTCGTTCAGCCACAAGCGAATGGGTCGCAGCGGATGATTGGCCGGAACGAAATCGTCCAGTCTGGACATCGTAAACATCGATTCGGTATAGCCGTCGGGGCCGCGCATCGCTTTGGTCTCTGTGTCGTTCGATTCTTTAGATCAACGTTTCTGCCTTGCGTATGGATGACTCGGGAGGAGGGTATTTCAACAGGCTGTTAGAACAAAGTACGCACGCCGAGTCGAAACACACTCTGATTTTGGCTCGATGACGTCACGAATGTCCCGTTGATAGAGGCCACTGCACCTGTGCCGCTTGCTCGTTGATAAAGCGCGTTCATATAGACGTCGGTCCGCTTCGAGAGGAGGTAGTCGAGTGTGACGCCGGCTTGATTCGAATGGCTGTTGTCGACCTGCTGGTTTCCCTTCGCGTAGATGTAATTGGCGTACAGGAAGAGGTCAGGCGCGAATGTTATGAGACCGCCAGCTTCGAAACTGTCGACATGCGCATTGGTGAATGTATTGCGCGTGTTCGTATACAACAGGTCGAGTCCTACGACGCCAAAGTCATATCGTCCTCCAAAGCCGAAGTTCCGGATGCCAGAGTGTCCCTCGTTGATGCCGTCTTCCTTTGAGTAGGTGTACGCCGAATTCAGGCGCAGCGGACCATTGCTGTAGTTCGCCCCAAAGCTCATCAGATTGTTGCTTCCTGTTTGACCAGGTAGATTGCTGAATCCGTACATCGCGCCGACATCAATACCTCCATAGGTTTTAGAGGTAAATTTGATAGCGTTCGGTGTTGCCTCGCCGCCTGCGATTCGAGTGTAATCGAACGTCCCCAAGGGGGCGCCCAGCTTCGCGAAGGGTCCTCCGGGCAACTGATAAAGGCTGACGAAGGGGATTTGGTGCCCCCAGCGGGCTACTGACAAGTTATCGAACATGTAGTCGAATTGCCGGCCCAACGAGAGTGTTCCATACGGAGACGAGATGCCGACATACGACTCGCGACCAGTAAATGCTCCGCCGTTTTGCTTGCCGGTATTGATGTCAGGTTGTGAATCCATCACGAAAAAGGCGTAGTAGCCGCCGCCCAAATCCTCGGTCCCGCGAATGCCGAGCAGGTTTGGTGCTTGAATGCCTGATGCCATCTGTACGAGCGAGTGGCCGCCCGCGTTACTGACGTAAGTCACGCCCTCATCAAGAAGCCCAAAAAGAGTTACTGAACTTTGCGCGTACGAATGCAAAGGGACCACCGCAAGAGCGGCTATGAGTATTCGCTTTTTCACTGTGTCTCCGTCTTATAAAGGCGCAAGCGCGCCCCGCTCACGCTCCAAAGGAGTGAGCATCTTTTGATGGTCGAACTGGTCTTAACAGCGTGGGTGCTGACTGCTGCATCCCCAGACGTAGCCGGTCCGGGGACCTATCGTGCTTATGCTGGTGACGCAGAACCTAACAGCACAAAGAGAACGGTCGCCTTCTCTTTTCCAGGATTGCGCCACGCGTGGCGCGTGCCGCGCTGAACTACTACGTCATGTGCTTGAAGTTCTCGCGTCTCGCCGTTGTCGAGCTCAAGGTGAATGGGACCGGAAAGGACAACCCCGTAGTCGAGCGTCGGGGTCGTGTGCATACCAGGATTCTCGGCTTCGAAGCACTCCGCCAATCCAGGCAGTTTCTCCATCTGCTCTCGATGCGCTGCTGCGCCATCAAAGCTCTCAGAGAAAAACACGCTGTCGGGTGGAAAGTCCACGAGCAGGACTCGGCTTCCGCCTGTTGGTGGCACCCATGACCCAGGCCAACTACCCGTATCTGAGAACGTTGCAGAGGCAGAGGGCGTCGGACCGCCCGTCGACCAGAGCATTGAAACCTCGAAGCCTGGGACCGAGCTAAACGACGCACTCCAAGGGGACGGACCGTCACTCAGGAAGGTCGAAGCGCCGCCCTCATCGCGTCCTGTTACGACACGTCGATTCATGGTACACCTCGGACTAGATGAGCGTTGGGTTGATTACAACGTTCGTAAATCCGCCGTGCCGGTTGTTCACTGCATCGAGCGCCTCGTTGATTTTTTCAAGAGGAAACACTTCATGCTCGAATACCGAGAGATTGAGGGCGCCCGAGTCCGCCATCGCGGCCATGTTTTCGCCTTCCTCCGGCGTGAACCAGAGAGAACCGATAAGAGACTTTTGCTGGCACATCAGTGGGAACGGTTCAAGCGGAATCGGGTCGGAAACACCGCCGACGGAAACCATCTTGCCGCCGCGCCGCATGGCTGAGAACGAATCGAGGACGTTCGCGACCGGCGCATTCGGTCCAAGGCATTGAAGTACCGCATCAACGCCAAAACCGTCAGTCGCCTCCATGACTACGTCATGTACGCTGCGCTCGCCAAGCGGCACAGGATGAATGCGCTCGGGAGCGAGCTCTTTGAGTTGCGCGAGAAGCTCTCGGTTTCGTCCGGTGGCAAATATAGTTCTGGCGCCCATCGCGAGCGCGCAAATCGTACCCCCCAGGCCAAGCGTACCGGTGGCACCGTCGATGATGAGCGTCTGACCAGCTTCAAGCGACGCGCGACGAAGTCCGGCGTAGGCGGTGCCGATATAGCCGAAACGCGCACCTTGCTCGAATGAAATCGCCTCCGGCAACTTCACGAGGTTGGTCGCCGGGGCGGTGAGAAATTCTCCAAATCCACCGTAGGGATAATCTTCAAAGATGCGCTGCGAGCCCGGGCCAAAACCGAAGTAGCCTTGGAACGTATAAGCCGGACAATTCGTGTTGTCGCGCCTGCGACACGCGGGGCAGCTACCGCAAGACAGGCCTGGATTGACATACACGCGGTCACCCGGTTTGATGCCGACAACATGGCTTCCAACCTGTTCCACGATACCTGCGGCGTCAAGTCCATAGATTGCCGGCAACTTGGGAAGAGGGAGAAACGGGAACCACTCGGGATAGTACGCGACAACGTTGTGCAGGTTGGGTACGACCCCGCATGCTTGAACCTTGACGAGAACATCTGTGGGACGCGGTTCGGGCATCGGAATTTCGTCAACCTGAAAGGCTTCTCCAACCTTGTGCAAACGCGCAGCACGCATCGTCTTCATATCTTGTCTCCGTTGAGTATTTTATGTACTGCTAAATCTATGACGAGGTCCTTCAGTTCCGCTTGAAGTACGCATGTGGATAAGCAGATGGCCAGACGACACGGCGGGCTATATTCCTGAAGCAAACTCGCCCAAGTGAACATGGCTGGCGGTTCAAACCCTCGCATATCTGCGTCGAGATTAAGGTACCGCAGGCTAGATTGCTTCAGTTATGCAATCCGTCTATACCAGTTATCCAACGAGGTTTCTCGGTCGATTCCCTGGTGCGAATTCCCAGTGCTGGGTAATGGTCAACGACACCGCGTCGCCACTGAGCGGCTTACTGAGAGACTACGACGTTCACGAAGCCACCTACTCGACGTTCTGCGTCGGCGAGTGCCTCGTTAGCCTGCTCTAGGGTATACGAGTGGTGCTCAAACACGCTGAGGTCTAGCGTCCCCGCCGCGACCATGGCGGCTAAGTCTTGTCCCTCAGCTACAGAGAACCAAAGCGAGCCAATCAGGCTTACCCGGGCGCACATGAGCTCGTGCATATTGACTGGCATCGGGTCAGACATGGCACCAATCTCAACGAGCCTTCCGCCTCGCCGCAGCGAGGCTATACAGTCGTGCGTGATTTGATGCGACGCACCAGGACCGATGGCATCTACTACCGCATCGACTCCGTTCTGCTCCGTTTCCGATAGTACCCAATCTTTCAACGAGGTCGAGCCGTAGGAAAACGTGCGGACTCTCGCTGGGTCAAGCGCTCGCACACGAGCAAGAGTTGCCTCATTGCGTGCGACGCACAGGACTTTTGTGGCACCCATCGCTCGAGCAATCTGAACGGCACATAGGCCAAGGGTTCCAGTGCCACCACAAACCAGAAGCGTTCGTCCCGCTCCTACACCTGCTTTGCGCAAACCTGAATAAGCCGTTCCCAAATAGCCAAACCGTGCGGCTTGCTCGAAGCTGACCTGTTCTGGCAGCTTGACCAGGCCGTCAGCCGGAGCAGTTACAAACTGACACAGCCCGCCGTACGGATAACGACGGTAGATTTCCTTCGACCGCGGCCCGAAACCGAAGTAGCCCTGGAATGTGAAGGCTTGACAGCTGATGCGGTCTCCAACGCGACAGGCGTGGCATGTACCGCATGAGCGTCCTGGGTTGACATACACCCGGTCCCCAACAGCAAAGCCTGTGACATCGTCACCCACCTCCACAATTACACCAGCGGTGTCGAGTCCGTAAATTGCGGGCAAATCAGGCACGGTAAGGTAAGCGCGTTCACCGTAGCTGCGCATGACATTGCGTAGATTCGGCACGATTCCAGACGCTTTTACTTGGACAACGACGTCAGTTGCCCTCTCAACCCGAGGTTTTGCTATCGCGTCGAGTTCGAAACTTCCTCCGGGCAGGTGTAGTCGCATTGCATTCATAGTCTCGGCGATTTGCATTTTCAGTCTCCGTAAATTGAGGGCGATTACATCAGCGACACTCGCGGCTCCTCCACCTCCGAGCAAGTTCACATGATGTTCCATAGGTGTACTAAGAAACAAGTTGGCGAAAAGGAACTGTTTAACCCAGTTAAATTGATTTAGCTGTCGATGCTTCTATCGCCTAACTCGACCTGCAAGTCGGCTTTTAGTTTGAGCAAACGTTCGGCCATTTCGTGCTTTCGCGGAAGCGCGCGAGCTGTTGGAGCTACGACTGCAACGGCATACTGACCGTGTACCGTGTCGATGGCGACCGCCATTGAAGATACGCCCGCGATGGATTCCTCCGACTCCCAGCCGAAACCCGTTTCGCGCGTCTCAGCGATGATACGAGCGAATTGAGTCGCATCGGTCACTGTCGCGTCCGTCACTTTCTCAAATACACCACCAAGCGAAATCTCGTTATCCGAGTTGGCATTGAGTGCCAAGAGCGCACGGCCCCCGCTTGTGCAGTGAAGTGGAAGGTCGCCACCAACTCCTGGCGTCACCCTCAGCACGTGTTCTGCGACGACCGCATGCACGTAAGCGAGACGTTGACCGCTTATGCGACAGAGGACGACGGTCTCCTGCAACTGCTTAGAGAGCAATTCCAAGTGGGGTCGTGTCGTCGCAACGACGTCTGTGTGGACGCGCCCAATCATCCGCATTAGGGCCGGACCCAGTCTCACACCTTCTCCACGGTCAGCCCGCACGAGTTCCTCTTGGCTTAATGCTGACACGATACGCTGGACCGTCGACCGCGGGAGATTGACTATCCGCGATATCTCGGCCAAACGCATGCCTTCTGGCTTGTCGCTAAGAACGTTCAAAATCTTGCCCGCCCGCGCTATTACCTGAATGGAATTTGCCTTGTCGTCACTAAGTTCGTCGCTCATTGCGTTTCCGCGTAAGGTGGAGTCGCCCATCTGCCGTATTTGTTAGAGGCTATCCTAGCGTGCTTATCACGCTCTGAAAGCTCGGAATAACCCGCATCTCGGAACGCCAGACCGTATCGTGGGTCATCTTAGATGAGCTCGGCCCACGTCTTTCGCCTTTCCCACTATCTGCGAGGAACGCCTCCCAGCTAGCAACGGTGAGAGAGTCGCGGTTCAAGGAGGGCGGCCTCTTTGCCTCAAGCCGAAACATACGCGCCTCGATATCCCTTCTCGGCGAGCGTGGTTACTTTGTAAAGAACGTGTGTTCGTACCCGGCCGCAAGGCCTAAACTAATTCCACGGGCAGAATGGAAATCGCGGAAAGCATCATCGTTCAAATCCTCAATCATCTACGTCCAAACGTCATTTTTTGCATAGCGCTGAGCTCAGTGAGGGCTCTTCCTTAGTTAGCGCTTTTGTCCAAAACCTGATACTGACTCCCCCTGCTTGCGGCCCGATACTGTGCCTGTCGGGAATAGGCCCGGCACCAAACGAAGGGGCATACGATGAGCAAAGGTAACGGTGGAAAGGGAGCAAGTGTCGGAGGTAAGGGCAGCAGTCAAGGCCAAGGCGGTAGTCGCGCGGGAAGCCCCGGTCGCGGACGCGCACCCAACGAGTTCTACGGCGGCAACTGGCCGAGCACTGTTCCGCGAGGAATCTCTGGCGGCAACCGAGGTAATGCGAATCCCGGGAAGTAACGCTCATGTGGGACGCCATCGCGCCGACGTCAGTTTTTCGACGGGGTGGCCCCCTTGCTAGCTTCAAACCTTTGAATCTCTCGGCCGTGGTACTCAAGCCAGAACGGATATCGCGCCTTACACCATTCTTCGAACGACGGATATCCGAACGGGTACTCCGGCCAAGGCGCGGCCGCTCTCGGGAAATCCGTGGCGGCCAGCGCTCGCGCATGGGTCGAGCAATGCTGACCAAGATATCCAATCAGGTTAAGCACCTGGGCCGCCCAGTGCCGCGAGAGCGCTGGTACGTGGGCTTCGTTGCCTGTGAGTGCGGAGACCATTTGACCAAACATCTCTTCAGAGATGCAATGCGAGCCGCTGCTCCAGCGTTTAACTGTTGCCTCGGCCAGTTCGAGCTCGAGCAGGCGAGGATGAGAAAGTATGCTATCAATGCTCTTTAGGCCAAATTCCGCTTTGAACCACAAGAAGAGAAGTCTTGCAGGGTTAGCCTTGGCCGTCGCGCTGCTTGGGAGCAGGGACCGGAACATCGAGTCAGTATCCTCAACGCCTTCGCTACACAGTTCCACGTCGAGTGCCGCTAGCGCGCTCAATTCGGTCTCGAGCACGAGCGACGACTGCGCAATGCGAAGCTTTTCGAACTCTGTGGCGCGTCGAAACACCTTCGCGGCCTCGTCCCATAGAAATAGAGACAGTAACGGGTCGCGAAGCATGTAATCGACCGCTTCACCGTATCGCAACTCTGATGCAAGAATATGAGGGCGCGTGGCCGCCCGTTCAATTGCAACGCGCGCCATCGTGCGGTAGCGGGTTTTGCCATCGACCTGTGGGTACAGCGACTCCCAAGAGCCCATGCCGTCGACAATCCTTTGTGCATCAACGTCCCCGGCCAGCGCGGCTCTGAACACAGCGGAATGTTCGTGTTCTGTCGGGATGACGTCGGACAGTCGACGCAAGAGCTTTAGCGAATAGTTTTTTGTCTTCAGCGCACGGTTCGCCGCTTTGAAAAGCGCTGCCGTTCCGCTCTCAGCGTGAATTGTACTGTGCGCTGCACCCATGAGCCTGTGCAAAACTGTCGGGCAAAGCTGCATTAGCCCCGAAATCTTCAGCGGCACGTGCCTGCCGGGAAATGGGTTGTGGAATCGGGCGGTTTCCATCACGGCGTTTCTGGGAGGTTCAAGCGGTCTGCTCTTCGTCTTGTTGAGGATTCTCAGCGACGAATCGCGAGAAAGTACCGTGCTTGGGGCGACTGCTTTAGAAAGGCGAACATTTGCGTCGGGCCTCGGCAACTTGGCCGAATCGAATTCGATATCCAAGCCGACCGTCCCTTTCGCAACTCGATTACGCTCTGGCTTCGATACCTGCCGTGCTACGGACGAACAGCATCTAATAACAAGATGCCTCCGGCCGTTAGCTCGACATTGTCACCTTTGGTATCTGGAGCGTGTTCAACGACAGATACCGCTGTGATGAGCCGTCATTGCGCCTACAGCACAAAAGCTTCTGATATATGGTCTCGGCTCGTCATCACGGCAGTACTTCCTCCCGGAGACGCTGGAGCGCGGCAAGTCTCTCGACTCCCGGTTCTGAATCGACATATTGCTGGGCCGCTTCCATAAGCGCTGGTCTTTCAACGATATTTTCGTCCCATCCGAACTCGTGCAGCCGCCGATTCAATCTGCATGCTCCGATGGTGAAGTTACCTTTGGGCGACCTGTCGATGTAGAAGCCCTGGTGAATCAGAATGTGGTCACTGTACCTATCGAAATGTGGATGAACTATCAAAAAGGCCGTTGATGAGCGCGGGTAGACGCGTTGAGCCCGCCTGGGCGCCACCGTATTGGGGATGGTATCCGTTACCTCCTGGTCGCGCTTGATGACATTACAGTCGGCACATATCACGCACAGGTTCTTGGGTTCAAACATGAACTCGGGCCGGATAGACTTGGGGACAATATGCTCCACCTGGCAGTTCTCTGCGGCCTGCAGGCCAAGGGGACCGCGGCAAAATGAGCATATCGCTCGCTGTTCACGTCGATAGTGCGTGCGTACATGTGTGCGAAGCGGTGCAAGGTCATCGTGACCCCAATCCTGATGCGTGAACGTCGCGTCAACTTGCTTTGACTGCACCAGCCTGTCCAGGTCATCGGTGTAGGCGACGGGGTTTGCGATGTCAGGCATAGCTCTTTCGCATCTCCTGTAGCGCCATGATGAGGTCGTAGACTGGGTCGTCTTTCTGGAGGAGGTCGACAACGTCCTCGAGTGATTTCAAGGTCCTGAGGGCTTCTGCATCGAACTTGCGAACCTTGGACACGGATGCGAATAGGCTTAGGGCAATTCGGCTCAAATACTCGTTGCGGACGCCCGGAGCTCCGAATACTTCTGCGAGTTGGTAGTCTATTGACTTGCGCGAAAACGCAGATGCGTCGGAGGCGACTCCGGTCTCCATCGACATGACGTGGCAATCGCCCGATGGCAAATTTGCAATGATTTGGGGCGAGTGCGTCGCAACCACAAAATGGCAGCCTTCCAGGTGCTGGAATGTGGAGTACAGAAGTTGTATGAATTTCTCCTGCCACTCCGGATGCAGGCAAATTTCAGGCTCATCGATGCAGACAAGACTCCTGTCCTGAATTTGGCTACCGATTCCTAGAAGACTCAGTACTACCGCTTGTTCGCCAGAGCTCGCATCACCAATTAGAAGACTTTCATTTGCGCCTTTCTTGCGCAGTTCGACTTGGCGAAGTCTCAGTAAGCCTGTGTCTATGAGCAACAGAATGTCGTCCAAACTCAAATCCGTTCGGTCATCGAAGATGAGTCCGCGCCCTTCCAGTCGGAGTTCATACATCCGCGCTCGTTTACCTTTTGGTGTACCACGCGCTATGTTGAGCCCCTCGCGCAATTGGTAGTTAGCTGCATCGATAATTCGTTGATAGTGAATGGCTGTTTCATTGCCGAAATTTATCGAACTGCGACGCATGACCTCTCGAGCGAATTCACTTGGACTTTCCGCGTTGCTCATATCCTCGATTAAGCGATGGGGAATAAGCGACCAAAACAGTGAAATCGACGGCTCGTAGCCAAGATATTCTAAAACTCCAGCAATCGCAGCGGCTCGGTTTTTGTCACGTTGGACGGAGTCCACCAAAGTATTTGCGATTTTGGATAGGTACGACATGCTCGGATTAGCGCTTGAGAGCCCCCGCAACCCAAGGTAGCTGTATCCGGGAACTGTCTGGCCTCTTCGCAACAGAGGAAATCTGTCAAATGAACTTGTGGAAACGCAAATTATTTGTTCTGGCTCAAAGTCGATATCAAGCTCGAAAGGAGACTGGCGAAATTGACTTCTATCGCCCCGGTCCAACTGCTCCTCGCTCATCCGATTTCCCATCAAGCCGAGCACAACAGCCCTCAACAGGCGACTCTTGCCAGTGCCGTTCTTGCCAACAATGAGAGTGTAAGTATTACGCCGAGCATGAGCATTGTCTCCGTCTTTGACGAACTCATAGCGGCCGTTATTGGAGGTGTAACTTATAAGCATGCAGTGATGGAATTACAGCAGAAAATTGAGCGGGGCGCAGTTGGTACTGCGCTTCAATAGGTGGCTAAATATAGCCCCATCGGCGACCTTGTTAGAGTGCATACCGTGCTGGCGGCTCTTTCGCTATGGCAACATTTGCTAGAGCAGGTCTTCGCCGCTTGAAGTACCGACGTCGACCTCAACGGCTGCCTCAATTAGAGATGCTATAGGGGCATAGATGTCTGTTTCGATGTCATCTGCGACCTTCAATGAGACGACTAGGGCATAGCGCGCCTCGCTATCCCATTGCCGTGCTTCCTTCCAGTCCTTCCACCAGCCGCCAACGGGGAACACTGCAATCTGGGATTTCGTAGCGAGTTGGGCTGCTGTCCCGGTCCACGTGTCCGAATGGAGGGAGCCTCGGGCGCGCAACTGTGCGCCATATTTCCAGTTGGCAACGTCTGGGTCGCCAAAACCGCTGTCTTCGGTCTGTGCCCGCTCGAGCCTGTTGATGCGAGCCTTGAACTGAACCTCGTCCTCGGTTGCACCTCTGACCGCAAAGCGAAGCGCGTAGGACTGGTAGCGGAACTTGCTGAGCCAGCCGCGCGAACTCGGGTTCGGTTCAACAAAATACGAAAGCGTGACGCGAAGTTCGACCGGAACTTCACCAAGCTGCAATAATTCGTCCATTGGCCACGGCATGTCGTGCAACTGCATCTCGCCCAACACAATCGAACCTCCCGGCTTGCGGTAATAGGGATTGAACTGCCGCTGAACTACCAGTGTCGGCCGGTGTGCAGTCGAATATTCTGATTGCGCCGGCGTCACCAGCCCATATCCAAAGGTGCGCAGAAGCCTGTCCTTGTCGAGCTTCTTCGGTTCTTGTGGCAGTGTCCCCCGCATGCCAGGGGTGTGCTCAGCGCCATGAGCGACAAGCGCTCGAATCGTCTCCGGCCAGTATTCCGGATACCGTGCGCGAACGTGTGCACAAATCCGTGCTACCTCAGCGGCCGCGGCGCTCGTGTCTCCGGTATCAGCGAACAGGTTGGTCGCTGGAGTGTTCGAAGTCGTCAAAAGGCGAAGTGACTCCGGACCTACCGTTACGTGGATGCCGCCATCGAGCGACCCATTGCCGCCTTCAGCAACGACGTCCGGCTTGAATGGCCAAGGCGTATTGCTCCATAACACCGAGGTGGTCGACGCTGGCGAGAGCAAACCTGCTTCGGCGATTGCTTCTAGAGTCGCATGCTTTTTCGCATCAGTAACTGTCAGCAAAGTTGCCGCGCCGACTGTGAGCGCATTCCACGCCTGCCCCGGATTCTGGATGGGGCTCATTGCATTGCTTTCCGGATAGTTGTCCCACTCGGCCCACTGAACGTTGCCAGCAGACAGAACGAAGAGTCTGGGGACGCGGACGGCGTCCTCGTCTTCCTCTTCAGAAGACCCGGTTACATCGACGGGAGCGCGACCAAAGGCGAGTTGGTCGACCGTCGCGGACCATTCTGAGGGCGCACCGAGGAGATGGCCAACCGAGGTCGTCATCATCGCGAACACCCTTGACCTGTCAGGGGTATCGACCTCGACCCGAGCAACGGAGTCCGCAGTAACAGCGCCCCAGAGGTGAGGCTCCGTTTCCCCGTCAGGCGGCAAAATCTTGACCGACTCGAGCCGATGCGGGATTTCCAGTTCATCTGCCGTTTGCAAGGCCGCGGTCAGGTCTCCGTAGAGCGCGATGCCAGCCATCTCACTCCCATGGCCGGCGTGGTCATGCGTCTCCCAGTCCGGTTTGTAGGCATGAAGGTCCGCTTCATCTAAGGCCGGCTCGAGCAGGGGATGTCCATTGTTCACGCCGGTGTCGAGGAGGCATATATGCGGCACGTCCTCGCCGACGAAGAAAGTGGTTCGTTCAAGAAGGTTTTCGACCCAGTCCGCCTGCTCTGCCGGCGTCAGGTCGCTGAGGAAGAACTCTGCGTTCTCCTCGACAAACCGGATTTCGGCAATAAGGTCCAGCAGGTTGACACCCTGCTCGATGGCGGCCCGGGTCGCGTGCGCTGCGACGACCACGCGGCCAGGGAACCTGACGTGGCCCGGCTCGACATGAATGCCGAGCTTTCCGGCCTCCTCCCGAAACTCCGTCACGACGTCAGCGACTTTGCCGCCAACGTGTCTCAGCCAAATTTGGAACCAACGGGGTTCATCGTCCAAGGGTGGGTCAGCAGCGTCGGTCCATAACTCTGTGAATGCAGCCCGGCGAATATTCTCAATCGCATTTACGAGCGCGGCATGCTGGGGAGCCGTACCGTTGCGATTATCCTTCTCGAGATATTCGGTGACGCGTTTTACGAACGCAGAGAGTTTGCCATCCGGAACGTGCAATACGGCAACGTCGGAGTTCGTGTGAGCCAGAACTGTCAGTAGCTCGATGCCTGCTGACTTCCACTCCACTTTTCCATAATCGAATGACCCACGAGGACTGAACTCGACGGCGATAGACATGCCGCGCCTCTCGGGCAACCCCAAGGCTTCCCGGGTTTCCTCGAGTTCGACAACGCTGCCGGCAATCTCTTGAATCTGAGCCAACAGACGTTGGCCGTGCGTCCCCCGGTCCCTTTGCGGCGCATTTTCGCGCTGGACGGACAGGGGCGAGCGAAATTCAAGCGTCCTCACGAATCCATCGATGGACAGGTGACTCTTCAGTTCGTCCGCCATTTTCTCAGGCTCTTCTTTAGTTTTATTCGCCTGAGAGTCTACCGCAAGAGTTCTCGAATCTTTCGACCGGGACGTTAATTTTAGGAGTGTATGTTGTTGCCTTGAGCGCGCTCTTCCAAATGGCGAATGACGCTCGCCTCATTTACGGTTTTCTCGCCCTCCATAATCGCGTCTTTCAAAGCATCGAGACATGCTTTTACTATGTCAGCGTGTGATTCACCTTTGCCAACATGCGCGAGATGACGATAGTCGATGCCTGACGTTCTGAAGGTACCCAAGCTGTTTCTCAGCAGCGTTTCAATCTGACGCTCGTCCGGCGCCTCGTACTTGATGACGTCGTCGAATCGCCGGAAAAGAGCCTTGTCGAGGTCTTTGCCGTGATTGGTCGCAGCAATCAGAAGGCTGTCCGACGCGTCCTGTTCTATGAGCTGCAAGAACATATTCAATGTGCGACGCATCTCAGCCACGTCATGCTGGCTGCCTCGCTGCAGACCCAGCGAATCGAACTCATCGAAAAAGTAGACGCCGCGGGTTGACTTGAGCGCCTCAAATACGAGCCGGAGTTTGGAGGCGCTTTCGCCCATGAACTTGGTGATGAGGCTGTCGAATCGTGCGGTGAACAACGGCAGACGAAGCTCGCCAGCCAAAACGGCAGCGGTCATCGTCTTACCCGTACCCGGCGGCCCGACAAGAAGCAGCTTCCGACGCGGGCTCAATCCATGGCTGCGCAATTGCTCGTGATGGCGTTGCTCGCGAAGGACGCGGTCCAGCTTCCCACGCACGGCGTCAGACAACACCATCTGTTGCAAGTGCTCGTGCGGATACTGCACGGTCAGGAGCTCGGACAGTTCTCCCTTCGGCTGCGCAAGCGGAGTCGGCCGTTGGGCACCCTTGCTTTGCACTGACGACAGACCTGGCTTCTTGCCAGCTTTCGCGGCATCGACAAGGTCACGCAGTTCCGCCGCCAACTTGGTATGGCCGCGATGAGCCTCGTCTGCAGCCATCTGCATAGCAACTGCGTAGAAATGCTCGTGGTTGTCACCAGCATATGCGCGCAGTAGTGCTTTCACTTGGTCAGAACGGGCCATTGGAACCTCAAAAGTCTCAAACCGAAGTATAGACCCCGGACGAATAGAATGTTGCTATTATAGCAACTTCATTGCGATTACAGCATGTTCACTTATGTTCCCTCCTCGAAGCCAAGGCGAACTCCTGCGATGGGCACGAGGCGATAGCACCCAAGCCGAATTTGCAGCGGCGACTGGCGTCCACAAATCGACCCTTTCTAGATACGAGTCGGAGAAATTGGGCGCCCCGACACATTTGATTAACTACTGCCTCGCGCGCCTCGCGAGCTTTGTTAGTGACAACTCACATTCCGAGCTAGGGCTGGAAGGCGCACTGGATAACGCAAGGCGGACGGTCGCACTGCTTGAAGCGTTATCACAACGGTAGCGCGATTACTGTATATATATACAGTAATCGCGCTACTCGCCAGTTTTCTTTTGGTCGGTCGCTGCCACTTGTCCTCCGAGAGCTAGTTGGGGAGTGGCAGGTGCGGCGCGCAGAACGGGAAATCGACCAGGCGACTCATGGTGCGAGGTGCACTGCGGGACCACTGCCTGTCGGTAGTCGTGCGACCGCGCGAATGACGCCGTTGCGTTCGCAGTGCTCGCGGAGTGAGTGCGTCTAGGCCGAAGCTAGCCGGTTGCGATAGTAGCAACGCGACTGCAGGTCCCGGGAAGAACTCACCGACAACGCGTGCCGTACTGGGCGATTGCAAGCCGGCCATCACCAGTTCGCAAACCGTCCCTTTGACTCCAAAGCCCATGTCCGCAATACCTCTTTAGGTACGCCTCGGCCGCCCGTCATAGCCTCGAGCTTGGCGTCAAACGCCTTTCTGCGGGTACTCGGAATGGTCTCGACCCATCGCTGAAGCAGCGTCTGAAATGCTTCATCGCTACACGCGTCGTACATGTAATCAACGACCTGCATTCGCTTCGCCAGCTTCTCGTATGCAAGTTTGAGGAGGCTGGCGCTCGTGCGTGCATCCGCATGCGCATCGGAAAGGGTCCGAAACATTGCATTGCGTTTGCTGGAATCTACTGTGGTGCACATAACCAGAATGTGCTGGAGATTCTGGTAGTTAGTACGGGCGGTGCCGAAACATAACCGCGTGAAAAGCGTATTCCGAGGCTCTTGCGCTGTTGGAGAACTGCACGGCTTTTCCATCAGGCTGAGCAATCTGAATGTCTCGCGAATAGTGAGTCCTGGCAGCGGCTCTTCAGCAGCGAGGCGCTCCTTGATATCTCGCAGGCTCCTGTTGCCCTTTGCTTTATTGGCGCGGACACTCATCACAATCAAGTTGCCGTCAGCATATGCGCCGTCATTGTTCACACGGTCCACCGACCAGTCGGTATCTGCGCCAGTGCTGTGAGTTAACTCGACGAGGGTCACCGGACATGTCGGATAGTCGATGACCTCGATGAAGGTCGGTGTAATCGCCTTATCGACGACCTTTCCGCGTCGCAGGGCGTTCTGGCGAAGCTGCAGCCATTTACGTTCAAAGCGCGTCGGGCGCTTGGTGTTCGTTCCGAATCGGGCTTTGCCCTCCGCGTGCCCTTCAAGGACATGAGCAGGTGCGTCGTCCCGTGGTGTCCATCCGTAGGATGCCAAGTCCCAGCCAAGCGTGCGGCCAATCTCTGCGTCGTACTGCTGCGCCATCTTGCTCTCAAATCGTTATTGTCCGACTCTGGTAACGGCAAAGCGAACCCAATACTTGAGGCAGACCGATGTGGGCACAGACTTACTTGGCACCGGCAGTGAGTGAGGCGTCAACTCGATTGCCACTAGATTTAGCGCCGGTCGACACAACTGGGGCCAGGCCTCCGCTCATTAAATTCCACCATGACGAACGAATACGCTTGCCATTCGATGTGCAAATCGTCGTTTCAATATTTCTTGAAATATTGAATATACGAGCGTACCATTCACGTCATGGACACCAACCTCGTCGTACGCGCGCTGGGCGCGCTCGCTCATGACTCGCGCCTTGCCATATTTCGCGCGTTGGTTGTTGCTGGGCCGAGTGGGATGGCAGCGGGTGAAATCGCTCAGCAGCTCGACATCTCGCCGTCGGGCCTCAGCTTCCACCTGAAGGACCTCACCCATGCAGATTTGGTCCGGGGGCGGCAAGAGGGCAGGTTCATCTTCTACTCGGCTAATTTCGAGTGTATGAACGGGCTGATTGGCTACTTAACCGAGAATTGCTGCGCCGGTGACGCGTGCACTGTCGCTCCTGCGCCGCAGTGCTGCGGAGACACCAAATGAAACGCATGCATATCCACATAAGCGTAGAAGACTTGGACGTAAGCACCCAGTTCTACTCGGCGATGTTCGGCGGCGTCGCTCCGACCGTCGAGAAAGACGACTATCGCAAATGGGTGCTCGACGACCCGCGCGTGAATTTTGCGATTTCGAAGCGAGGCGTGAAGCCGGGCATAGACCATTTGGGCATTCAAGTTGAGACAGCAGGTGAGCTCGCCGAGATGCGAGCCCGTTTTAGTTCGGCCGAACTGCCGACGATTGACCAGACGGCTACCACCTGCTGCTACGCGAAATCCGACAAGTCCTGGACCATCGACCCGCAAGGCGTTGCGTGGGAAACGTTCCTGGCGCTCGAAGCCGCTCCGACTTACGGCCAGTCGCGCCATGACGTTCAGCCCGAGTCGCCCGCATGCTGCTCGCCTGCTCCTTCGACCATCTCATTTCGGAGTCGAGCTTGAGCAGCCTGAATGGTTCGGCCGACGCGCGCACAACTCCCGCCATCGGCTTCTTCGAGCGCTATCTAACGGTGTGGGTTGCGCTCTGTATCGTTGCGGGGATTGCGCTGGGTCATTGGTTGCCAGCAGTGTTCGAAGCCATCGGACGCTTGGAGCTTGCGCATGTCAACATCCCGGTGGGCATTCTCATCTGGGTCATGATTGTGCCCATGCTGCTGAAAATCGACTTCGGTGCCATGTCGCAAGTTCGCGAACACTGGCGTGGCATCGGCGTGACCCTCGTCGTGAACTGGCTCATCAAGCCGTTCTCAATGGCGATTCTTGGCTGGATTTTCGTACGTCACGTCTTCGCACCGTATCTGCCTTCCAGCCAACTCGATAGCTATGTCGCAGGTCTCATTTTGCTGGCAGCGGCGCCCTGTACCGCAATGGTCTTTGTCTGGTCGCAGCTCTGCAAGGGTGACCCGTACTTCACGCTGTCTCAGGTGGCCTTGAATGACGCCATCATGATTGTCGCCTTCGCTCCGCTGGTGGCATTGCTGCTCGGGCTGTCCGCAATCACGGTTCCGTGGGACACGCTAATAACGTCGGTCGGGCTGTACATCGTCATTCCGGTCGTCATTGCTCAGGTCTTGCGCCGACAGTTGCGTGCTCACGGAGAGGCGCATTTCAAGCATGTAGTCGGTCGGCTCGGCCCGTATTCCATCTGTGCGCTACTCGCGACGCTGGTACTGCTCTTCGCCTTCCAAGGTCAGGCAATCGTCAAGGAGCCGTTGGTCATCGCGATGCTCGCGGTGCCGATTCTCATCCAGGTCTTCCTCAACTCCGGTCTCGCGTACCTTCTGAATCGTCAACTCGGCGTCGCGCACTGCGTCGCGGGACCGTCAAGCCTGATTGGGGCGAGCAACTTCTTCGAGCTGGCCGTAGCCACAGCCATCAGCCTGTTCGGATTTCAGTCCGGAGCAGCGCTCGCCACTGTCGTGGGCGTGCTGATTGAGGTGCCTGTGATGCTGCTGGTCGTCGCGGTAGTCAACCGCACGCAGTACTGGTACGAAACACGAACGCTTTAAGAGCAAATCATGAACGTCACCATCTATCACAACCCTGCATGTGGCACGTCAAGAAACGTGTTGGCCATGATTCGGAATGCTGGAATCGAGCCCGAAATCATCGAATACCTCGAACAACCGCCGACCCGCGAGCAGTTGAAATCGATGATTGCAACTGCAGGCTTAACGGTACGCGCCGCGATTCGTGAAAAGGGCACGCCGTATGCCGAGCTTGGACTCGATAGCGACGCGCTGACTGATGAGCAATTGCTTGATGCCATGATGGTGCATCCCATCCTCATCAACCGCCCCTTCGTTCTTACGCCGCTCGGCGTTCGGCTTTGCCGCCCGTCGGAAACCGTACTGGACATTCTCCCGTCGGAACAGCGCGGCGAATTCACGAAGGAAGATGGTCAGAAAATCGTCGATGCCGCAGGCCAGAGGGTGCGCTGATGGATTTCACGCTCCCCAATATCGTTGCATCGGTTCTCGACACACCTGACCTGAAGAAGCTCGAACCGCACAAGGTATCGGTGCACCCGCCACGCTTCCTGCTGCTGTATGGCTCGTTGCGGCCAACTTCGTACAGCAAGCTGCTCACGCTGGAGGCCGAGCGCATCCTGCAAAGCTTCGGCGCGGAGACGCGAGTGTTCGACCCGGCCGGCTTGCCACTGGCAGATAGCGTTCCCGTTGACCACCCGAAGGTCGCGGAACTCCGCGAGCTCTCCATCTGGTCGGAAGGCCAGGTCTGGTGCAGTCCGGAGCGGCACGGAGCCCTGACGGGCGTCTTTAAGAATCAGATTGACTGGCTGCCGCTTGAAACGGGCAGCGTCCGCCCAACGCAGGGACGCACGCTTGCCGTGATGCAGGTGTCTGGAGGAAGCCAATCGTTCAACTCAGTCAACGCACTGCGCGTGCTTGGACGATGGATGAGGATGGTGACCATCCCGAATCAAAGCTCGGTCGCAAAAGCGTTTCAAGAGTTTGACGAAAGCGGCCGGATGAAGCCTTCGGCGTACTACGACCGCGTTGTGGACGTCATGGAAGAGCTGTTCAAGTTCACGCTTCTCATCCGCGACCACTCCGATTACTTGACCGACCGCTACAGCGAACGAAAAGAAAAAGCGCCGGCGGCCATCGCCGCGCTCACCGAAGCCGCGATGAGCCATGAGCGAGATTCCGAAAACGGCGACACAGACGAGAGCGAAGTCGAGTAAAAGTCTGGCGGGCTATGGCACCATGAGCGGTATGCTTTCGTTGCCGTCCAATATTGCGAAAGGCATCGCGCCGATTGCCGGCGCGACAATTTGGGGCATCTCGCGCGGCTACCTGGCCGTCGAATGGACGGTACTCGGGGTGTCAGCGCTATCCGCGGTCTCGTTCTGGCTCGCGGTACGCGCGTCAAAAGCAGAGCAAAAGTCTCCGCAGAAGACATCTCTCTAATGGTGGCTCATGAGACTCCGGCAAGCGAGAAATCACGACTTGGCTGCAATCCGAGCCCTGCTCACGCAACGGGGCCTGCCGACGTCGGATTTGGGCGCAGATTTGATGGCGGGATTTCTCGTTGCTGATGTCGACCGAGACGTCGTCGGATGCGTCGGCGTACAGCGTTTCGACCAAGCAGGGCTTGTTCGCTCTCTCGCCGTAGAAGTGTCGCGCGAAAGGAAAGGACTCGGACGGCTGCTTCTGAGCACAATCGAGAGGTCTTGCTGCGTTCAAGGTGTCTCCGAGTTGTGGCTTTTGACCACAAGCGCCGAGCAGCTATTTGCCACTGCGGGCTATCGGGTTGCGAAGCGAGAGTCTGCCCCCACGGCGTTGCGAACTACTGCACAGTTCCGCTTAATCTGTCCTTCGACTGCCGTCTGCATGACCAAGGCACTCGTACTAAGCGAATCATCGCGGCCCGCAGCATCCTGAATAAATCGCTGCCCTAGACGCGGAATGAATACGTATCGTCTAAATCCCTCCCGCCATCGGCCGCTTGACGCTCCCGCATCGAACGCCACCGTCGAATTGATGACAGGCCTACTTTCAATTGCGACCAGCGACGTCGAAGTGGTCGCGCGCGAGCTTTCGTTGTCGCCGGCAATGAGTGAACGGACGCGGCGAGCGCTGGATTGCCTGCAATGTCTGGTGGCTGTTCTGGAAACAGGCGCGTACGGTCGTCTTGGTGAAGAGGCCGAAGCGTGGTCCGAAGTCGAGGAACTGGTGAAGGAATACTTGGAAGCATGGCCGGACGACCATCTTGCGATGCTCACAAGTCTTTGACGGCGTGTTGTTTTTGCCACGCGAGTATCTTGCGTTTCGCGAAACGGGGCAATGCGTACGGCCTACGTCCTTTATGTTCGAACTCGCGGACGCCTTATCCCACAGCGGGACGCCGAGTGCGGCGCGGAGCTCTCAAGCCAGCCACCTTGCGTGAAATCATCTCGTCGACGCGCTCATCCACCGACGTCATATCGGGACATAAAATGTCTCTTGCTTATGGATAATTTGAGGCTCATCAAATAACAAAACAGGGGAGTCGGTCGATGCTGAAGGGTTCGCTAGGGTTCATGTTCGCGTCAATCGCGTTCATGTTTGCAATGCTTTACATCTTAGGCGTATTCGACCCTCCCCTCAAAGGCCCAAAAGTCTTTGAGGAGCTGAAGGTCAAGACCGACGACTGGGTTCATGTCTACCGCGACGTCGAGACTGGCTGCCAGTACATCCGGGTTCGCGACGGGGTGACGCCTCGGCTGACTGCTGACGGCAAGGCGATGTGCGGCCTGTCGAAGTAAGCGGAGTAATTCCATGCCCATGCTCCTGCAGTTCATCGACGCGATTGCGCGAGAAAAACAACGCGACGTCCTCTTCATCGCATTCCCGCCGGCCGAGCGTTTCGACGACCCTGTGTCGTATGAAGATATCGATGTTCGCAAGGCAATCATTGAGTGGCTGGCTGCCAACAGGGTCGGCTGGAAGCCATGCGGGGACTTCGCCAACGAGAACATCATGCGCTCGTACGCCGGTCAGATTTACGTCGACGTTCCGTTCGACGAGAACGACCCTGAGTTCAAGAAGGTCCAGCAATTTCTCGAGCACGAAGACGGAAGAATGCGGTTTAGCGACGCGATGTTCTGGGCAGTGCCGCTCGACCGCGCGATGAAGAATGCGCACCACGACGCGCCCGGTTTTTGGGAGAAGTGGGCCGAGGACTTTTGAGACCGGTCGCCACTACGCCTTCCATACGCAAAGGAAAAGATGAAGACCGCGAAGACGAGAAACAAGCCAATGGCCCTTTGGATAACGTACGCTGATGGCAGCTTGCGGGTGCGCTACTTCAACAAGCGAGACGTGTTGAACGCGTGGTGTATAACCGCGGGCAAGCTCAAGGCACTGGGCATTGTGTCGCTGTTCACCGTTTTTCCCGTTGCAGACCGCCCCTCGGAGTGCGCCTGGACACGTCGATGACGTCCTGGCGATAGCTCCAGCGCGGCCGTCCAGCCGCACCAGCGGGACTGGTTACAGCTTGCCTCGACGTCGCCCGATGACTTTCATGAAGTCACGCTCCAGCGCCTCTCCGTTGACGCCGAAGTGAGCTTCGCGGTGATGCTCTGGGCACACCGCAATCACGTTTTCGACTGAGTCATCACCGTTGTCGGAAAGTGAAATCACGTGATGGGCTTCAAGATACCGCTCGCCGTTGGCCTTCACGAATCCTGGCTTGCGGCAGTACTAACAGTGTCCTTTGGCGAAATCGATAACCTTTTTCCGCTCCTGTGGGTCACGGAGATATTCATGGCGAACAGTCAGCGCGCGGTCGCCAGATGACTCTTCTTCGAACGATGATAGGTCGTCAATAGCGGAGCGACCTTGGTCGGCATCACGGGGAGTGCTCGTACTTGAAGTCACTTTGGGAGGTTGTGGTGCATCAAGGGCGGCCACGAGCGAGCGAAAGTGCGCAGAGATGGTTCCGAGCTCTGGCGCCTTTCCGCTTCGATGCCCGCCTGTTAAAGGCTTCATCCTGATTTGCGCCTTCCGATTGAAAGCACCATCTTTGAAAAGTCTCAGCAATCCCGGCAAGTCGACACCCTCATACTCATCGCTGTTTCCTGATAATGAGACATCGAATACGGGTATCCCGGGAGCACCTTCCTTCTCGCACAAATAAGGATAAACCGGCACGCCTTCTTTCGTCGTGCGCTGAATGTCGAGCATACACGGACCATCAAAGCGCAAACCCATCGTGTCAGCCAATTGCAGCTTCTTCACTTTTCCATCCCCGAATATGACTGAGACCGTTCGACGCTCGCTTGGGTCTCTTTGTAGTGGCTGCAATTTTAGGCAGCGGTCGGTTACCTTGTAAGGGGCTCAGCCCTCATTGCGCCGCAAAAGCAACACTGTGGTCGCTATCAGACTGTTCTCTACCGGCCATACCCACAAAGGACCGGGAAATGTCCTCTGTGCGGGCTATGCTCGAACCTTCTACGTCACTAATCGAGGAACGGTTGAGCTTATCCTGCGAACTGAGTCACGACTTCAAATGACTGTCTCTCCGACTGGAGCACATCGTCCATCTCGACACGATGGCGACCCACGATAATCTGCCCGAATCCCTCCGGGCGGCGATGATGTCCGATTTCGAAGCGCTGAAATCGCTCCTGCACGGACGGTTGTGGTTTCAACCGACCTATACCGTCGACGGCCCCTCCCTAGGAAAACTGCTTCTGGATTCCATTCAGGAGGCCGATGGCCCTTTCGGCTGGCTCATCAACGCCCGGCAGCCTGAATTCATCGTCGTCGATGGTGGGGAGCTTCATTTCTCTTGGGCGCGGGTTCGCAGCGAGTGGTTTTTCGCTGAGACATATGAGGCCGCGGTAGCGTCGGCGCTTGACTGGGCAGAAACGTACGCGCAAGAGGTGTGGGCCGCGTCGGACGCAGGCGGAGCTCACTAACTGACGAGCCGCAACGCCGACCTGTGTTGCGGCTTCGCCCCTTTTGGCGCGAGCTCCTGCGTAATTCGCATAATTTCCTTTCGGTAGGCGCGGCCCCTTGCCATCAGGACATCCCATTCGGCATACGCGTCGTCGGCATTGCCGGAATGCAGTAAGGCGCAGTATCGAGCGGCTCGCAGGCGCACGTAGTAGAGATGCGTTTTGCTGTCGGGCGCAAGCGGCAGCCGCCAGTCAGACGGGTACACCGCGTCGAGCGCTTCGAGCGCGAGACGCGTCTTCCACTCAGCGTTTTCAAAATCGCCGTTTTCGACTCGCAGAATCGCGGCAACCGACGCGGCGCACAGCAAAGACGGCTGGTCGACACTCTCGCTCTGAGCATGGTCAAGCTGAAAGACTGGCTGACGAAGAAGCGTGAGTGCCTCGAACTCTTCGTCGGCTTGCTGCGCAGCGGCGCAGGGCTCGAGAACGGCATACTCTGGTGCGCTTGCCGCGGCGTCAGGAGGCGCGGAGGTGGTGCGATTCGTGTACAGCGTCTCAGCTGTGGGCAAAAATGGCCTGTGACCACCAAACGCCGCCCAGTCGCTCGCGCCGAAGAGCGCTGCAACGAGCTGAAACGCGTGCGGAGCATCCAGGCGCAGCGCTTCCTGCAATCGCGTCGCAAACGTGCGCACGCAAACGCGCTGCACGACAGATAACGGCAGCTCTTCCGGCGCAGGCTCGAAACACACAGGCAGTACGTCAATCAGCTCCCACGCGGACTCTTCAAGCTCAGCTTGCGAGTCGATGCGCTGGAACGTCTCGAGCGTGCGCAACCAGCTCGGCATGACGCTCGCGCGGCTCAAGGCTTCTAGACTGCTTGCCGCCGACAGGCCGGGCAGCAACGACTGAAGCAGAAGCGCTTTGCGCTCGATACGCGCCTGCAACTCGGCGAAGAAGACCTCGAAGTGTCCGTCACCGCAGGACGGGAGCTTGAGCTCGGCTAGCAACTGGAGAAAGCGTTCGTACAATACTGGCTCCGGAAGTCGGGGGGAGCACAAGGATGCATGAAAGACGGGACATTTTATGTCCCGTTTTGGCATTCACACTACGCTAGGT
Organism: Caballeronia sp. A2-2; assembly: GCF_057612605.2. NCBI lineage: Bacteria > Pseudomonadati > Pseudomonadota > Betaproteobacteria > Burkholderiales > Burkholderiaceae > Caballeronia > Caballeronia sp. A2-2. Next base: position 1,412,824 of record NZ_CM172588.1, read on the forward strand.
CGAGGGCCTCGGTTGCCCCGCCGCGAGACAGTTGACGGTTGGAGTAATGCACCAGCGCACAGAGCGTGTTCACAAGCGCCATTTGCTCGGGTTTCGAACAAGGCACGCAGAGCAGGTCCGGGCTTGCGACGACCACAGCCAGCGCCTTCGCGCGGGAGACCGCAACGTTCAGCCTGTTCTTGGAGAACAGAAACTCGATATCGCGGGGCAGGTAGTCAGCGTTGGATGTGGTCATGGACAGAATGACCACGTGAGCTTCCTGTCCCTGAAACTTGTCGACCGTACCCACTCGCGCGCCGGCCGGCAGTGCGCGCTTAAGCTCGTTGACTTGCACGTTGTAGGGCGCGACCACGAGGATATCGTCGAGCGTCATCGGCACCATGCTGCCCTCCTCATCGCGTGTGCCCCGAAGCAACTCCTCAAAAAGGGCTTTCACCTTCTCGACCTCTTCCGCGCTCGACTGAGCATTGCCGTCGTGCTGCACCGGCACGTAGCGAATGCCGGTCAGGGCCGCAGGCGCCGCGCCGTCGAACGAACCGTGAACCACGCGCCGCACCGTGTCACCAGATGGCTTCAGGCGGCTGTCGTACACCGCGTCCGAGATGAACTCGCAGACGTCCGGGTGCATGCGGTAGGTCGTGCCGAGGAAAATGCCCTTTTCTGCGGGAATGGTCGCGGCACCGTCCAGAAGATAGTCCAGCGTCGAATCGCCAGAACGACCCGGGTGCATACCTTTGCTGGGCTGCCCGAGCTGCATCTGGTCGCCGAGAAGAACGATGTTTTTCGCGCTCATGCCGACAACGACGAGGTTCGCGAGCGCCAGTTGCCCGGCTTCGTCGACGAAGATGTAATCGAGCGTGTCGCGCATTTCCTCTTTCGCAAAAAGCCACGATGTTCCTGCGACCAGGTCCGGCTGCCCGAGGAAAATATCATCTTCATCCCGCACATCGACAATCATGCTGCCGCCAAGCTCACTGTCGCCACCGGTGGACTTCTTCATCCCGAAGAATTCCACCTTCGTCGCCTCGGCTCGCTTCTCCACTGCTCGCAGCAAGTTGTTGATGGCGTGATGACTGTTGGAGGTAACGCCCACCCGATTGCCCCGTTTCAGGAGTTCGACGATAACGTGCGAACCGGTATAGGTCTTGCCAGCACCCGGAGGGCCCTGCAGAAACAAGCAGGTCTCATCCATGTTGCCCACGACCCGGATGACCTGAGGCAGGAGCTCAACCCGGTCGTCTACAAGCGGCGCGCCTTGAGCAACACCCTTGATGCGAGGATTCTCACGGCACAGCAGCGCCTCCACCGCATGGTACGAATCACCCTTCGAGAGCATGCACGCGGCGAAATGCTCGAGCGCCGCCTCGTGATACTTGGTCGAGACCGGTTGCCCTGGCCCGGCCGCAATGACCTTCTCAGGCTCCACGCCGGTAGCCGTCGTGAATGACACGCTGAGCGAGTGCATGTCCACTTCGAAATTTGACAGGCTTTTCCCGGTACGCGCGTCGGTCGCCGGTGCGCCCGTGCGCAACTTGGTCTCTTGCGCGGGCGCGGTGTAGAAGTAGCGCTTCGACCGTTTCACTTGAATGGGCGGACGGTCGGGGTCACGCACCATGCCACCGAGACTCTCGGCGTCTTCGATGAGTTCGGCGTCGGTCATTTCCATTCGATTGAACATCGCCCACCAGTCGGGCTTGGCTTCGCGGCGGTGGTAGAAGACCATGTGCGCGACCAACGCCCGGTAGCGGTCAACCTCGGTCCAGTTCTGCTCTTTCTCCGGCAGCATTTTCAGGATGGACTCGACAAGCTTCCCGGTGCGGAGCCGGTCAGGATTTTCTTTCCTCTTCTCGCCTGCTTCGTCATCAGGCGCGGCACCCGTTGCCCACACCATTCCAGTCGGTCTGAGCGACAGCAGCCATTCGCGAAGCTGGAAAGTTGATTCCACGTCGTCGCGATTGTAGTCAGCGATGTCCTGCAGCAGCTTTGCGGCCTCGGCTTCTTTTCCGCCCTCTTTCACGAGCGCCTTCCAACGTTCGTAGAACACGATACTGGCGCCAGCGTTTGTGACATCCCCTGCCCGCACACCGCGATAGAACCGCTCGATGTACTTAATCGAATAGCTGGGCTCCGACACGCGCAATGCTTCCCTGACGACCGCGTAGAGGTCGATGAGCTTGCCCTTGCGCAGAAGGTTGTCGACAGAGGCTTCGCGCGTGCCATGCACGGACATCAGCTTTTTGAGCGCCGTTTGTTCATACGGGGCGTAATGGTAGATGTGCGCATCCGGATAGAGCTTCAGTCGGGCGTCCACGTAATCCATGAACTGCTCGAATGCGAGCTTTTCCTCAACGCGGTTATGCGCCCAGAAGTCACGGAACACGCCCTTACCGGTGTCGACCTCCCAGACGCCGAAGAGATATTCCAGCCCGCCCGTCTCGAGCGGATTGCCTTCCATGTCGAAAAACATGTCACCCGGGTTCGGCTCGGGCAGGCGCTCGAACCCGCGGCGGCGCGCGTCGTCCTCATCCTTCTCGAGCAGTACGAGACGCCGCTCGTTGTCCTTTCGAAAGAGGTGCTGCAGTTCGGCCTGCGAGCGCAAACGCGCGAGCGTCTCGTCCGCAATTTTCGGCACTCGAGTCTCGGCCGGCATTTCGGCCAGCAGTTCGAGGGTGTGCACGCCCGAATCAGTCAGCTTGCGAACCTGCACCCGGGTGATGCCCGCCACCTGCGACAGGTGGTCATCCGCCGTCCGGCGCTCGTCGCACAGATTGCTCCAGTGGCACTGCGAGCACTTGTCGCACGGGTCGGGGTAGCTGTCGACGGCTGCGGCCGCCGCGTCCGCCGCCTTCGCGATGCTCACCCGGGCGAGGAAACGCGAGAGCGCTGTATCGAAGTAGAAGCGGAAATCAGCGCAGCGGTAGGTCTTCGTCTCGTTGGAGCCAAGGCGCACCGCCATGCGTTCCGGGTAGACGCCTTGTGCACGTGCGAGCAAGTGGGAGTAGAACGCGAGCTGCACGAGAAACTTGCCGCGTGAAGACAGCGCAAGCTTGGTGTCGACTGCTTCATAGCTGTGGGCACCGAGGCTCGACGGCATCGGCACCTTGACCAGAAAGTCTGCGTATCCGAGGAGGTTGTCGTCGAGGAAGGCTGCCTGGTAGACAACGTCGAACCCCTCCTTCATCGCGGTGAGCGTGGCGGCGACGCGCGAGCGGATGTCCTTGCCAGCAATCGCATTGATATCGACGACACTCTTGCCTTCTGCAATGAGGGTTTCGAGATAGGCCTTCTCGTGCTGGATGCCGCGCTCCTGTACGAGCACGAGTTGCTCGTCCTCCGGATTGCGTTGCAAGGGCGTCACCATGTCGGTCAGGGCAAGCGTTGTGCTGTGCTCGCACTCAAGAAACGACACCAAGTCCGACGCCGAATAAACCCTCTCCCCGTCCAGTCGCAGCATTTTTTCTCCTTATTGCACCGCTCGAGCCGTCATCGTACGCAAACAAGGGACAGTCTATGGGCTCTCTTGCGAGATAATGTCGCCTGGCACACGATGCCGTGTTAACGACATTCGCGAGGCGGGACTTAAGTACCCCTGCTGCGCCACGTCGTTCAGGTCGGCCGCGCCATGTCGTTGTGCCCTTCTCGAAACCGAGAAGCTTACAAAACACAAACAAGAGAGCTCACACTTGACGCCTGCATTGGAAGAGATGGGTACGGCACCGCTGGTTCGAGACTATCAGCGCGCCATTGACAACAGTCGCGAAGACTTCAACGCCGTTCATCGCGAGAAAACGCTCTTTGGCGCGACCGCCGGCGCGTTTCAAGGCAACCCTTCGGGTCCCAAGAACTGGAAGCCGTCCGCCTACGACATTTTCAATGCGTGGGCCAACGACTCATTGAAAGCCCTGATTGCGCTTAAGAACCGCGGCGCACTGGATACGCTGTTCACGGGCGAGGACGTTTTCGAGAAATGGCACGAGTCGCTTGTTACCTCACTGTCCGAGTTCTGGAAATCGAAAGCGCATGCGGACTTCCCGTTGAGTCGCCGTCAGACCTACAAGCTGGTCGACCTTTTCGTGAAGTGGCTGCGCATCAAGGTGCCGGCCGACATTCGACAGCTCATCGAACAGCGTGCGCACACGACCCTGAACGCACCGGCGCTCGTGCGCGTGTCGGCGCTTCTGGGTGACGAGACGCTCGCGTTTGCGCCGGAAGCGGAATTCGACTCGTGGTACGCACAAACGCAGGTGCGGATTCGTGAGTTCACGTCGTCACACGGCGGCTCGCCTGTCCTCGTTGACGTTTGGTGCCGGGCGACGGCGCTCGGGGACCCTGACGTCGACTAATAAACATCAAAAGTTGAGCGGAGAACCGCGCCTCGCCCTGGCACGCGGTTGGCCGGACGCTCCTGCCAAATGGCGAAGAATCGCGGCAGATGGGTCATTCCGGTCGACAACGGTGCGGTACGCTTCATGGCGACGCAACGTACTTGCCAAACGAAGTCGTTTGGTCGCTTTGCATTCAAAAATCGCATATACAGGGCGGTTTGCGCCGACCCGACTCAATGACACAAGTACACACGGCACGCGACCGCTCTATTGTCATCAGCGGCCTTGGTGGACACGACATCTACTGCCTGCAAAAGAAAGGCTTCCGCCCGGGTCAGTTGTTGGTTGGCAACAGCGTGCAGTCTCGAGGTCTGCTCGGCTCGCTCAACTCGAGCGTGCGAAACCTCGCCGGCGGCGAAAGCCCTGACGTCACATCGCTCATCAAAGATGGTCGTGACGATGCCCTCAACCGGTTGCTGGCCGAAGGCGCTCAAACGGACGCCAACGGCATAGCCGGTGTGCGCTCGACGGTTGAAATATTCGACGGCCACTTGGAGTTTCTCGCACTGGGTTCTGCCGTACACCACGAATCGAGCAATGAGCCATTCACAACCTCCTTTGATGCAAAGGAGCTGTACTGCGCGCTGGACGCCGGCTATCAGCCGAAAAAGTTCGCTTTCGGCAACGTCGCCTACTCCATGGGCGTCGGAGGCGGCATCACAGCAGGCTTGCGCTCCCTGTTCCGCGGCGAACTCCCTGAAATCAGCGGTATTCTGAACAAGACGCGGCATCTGGCGCTGGAGCGCCTCGCTGCGGACGCTGGCGCCGCGGGCGCGAACGCCGTCATCGGCGTCGAGACAGATATGTTGCCGTTCCTTGGTTTCCACGAGATGCTCATGACCGGAACGGCTGCTCACCACCCCGCGCTGAGCGTGCGCACGCCGGTTAGCTGCGACCTCACAAGCGATGAGCTCTGGTCTCTCACGCGGATGGGCATGGCGCCGGTGAAAATCGTCATGGGCGCGGCTGTGTATGCCTTGGGCGTAGCGACCGGCGTCAAAACGTGGTTTCAGAGCCTGAAAAAGGGTGAGCTTCCCGAGCTCACGAAACTCATCTATGAAGCGCGGGAGCATGCGCTGGACATGCTGGAGAGCGAGGCGAAGGCCGCGGGCGCGGAAGCGGTCTACGGCACGGACGTCGTCGTCAACGAACTGTCGAGCGGTATCCTTGAGTTTCTGGCAATCGGCACCGCGGTGAAGAAAGTGAATGGTCTGTCCACCGAGCACGATACCCTGCCGGTGCAAGCTGTAGCACCGCATCGGCGAACCTTTAGGAATTCGGTGGACTCGATGCTCTCGGGGGCAAGCCAGACCGAATGAACGCGCGCTTTTCCTGAAGTCGAGCGCTTGTGAAAGCGCCCCCGCACCCAAAAGGTTCGATTCGATAAGCCGTCTGAGGTGTCTGTAGCCCTCTTGGAGGGGTATTGGGCCATGGTCGGACTCTGTACAAGACGGCTATGCTGCATGAAACTGCTAGCTTCTCACCGCGGAGCGTTCCGATGGCAAAACCCGTCACACTTTCCAACGGCAAATCGTGGCCTACGCAAGCAGCAGCATTGGCGCATTTCAAGGCAATGCTTGCGCGTTATGAAGACAAGCAGGCTATCGACAACGCAAGCGACCACGACGACCTATCCGCGCTTGTTGAGCGATTTGACCTCGCCATTCAAGACGGGCCGGCGAAAGCAGGAAGCGGTATTGACCATTTCGAACGCCGCCGTAATGTCAGCGATGGTTTCTCGACGCCGGGGTTCTGGGTTATCCGGACAGACGGCTCTGCCACCGATATCAGCTACATCTGGGCGGTTAAGGCCGTTCCGATGAGTGATGCTCAGCAGTTCACGGGAGCCTGTCGTACAGCAGTCCAAGCTGCACTCCTAGCCGCGAAGAAAAGTGCGTTCGAGCTCTATGGGGACGCGCTCGACAGAGTACCCTGTGAAATCACGGGAAAGCTGCTTTCGTTCGATGAAGCACACCTCGACCACGCATGGATGACGTTTTCCCAGATTGTCGTGGGTTTCCGCGCTGCGCGTGGCTGGTCTCATTCAATTCCGGCCGGATGCGTGACACCGCCGGCCGACGCGCAGATTGTGAGCGCGTTCCAAGACCCCGCAGTCGCCGCCGCTTTTGCCGGCTACCACCATCAAATTGCAAAGCTTCGTCTTATCGAGAAGGGTGCAAACCTCTCCATGGCAGCAGGCCAGCGTCAGCCGAAAATTCGGCGCCCCATCCAGTTGTAGCGTTCCTCGCGCCCGCCCTCTCCTCCGTATGGGGCTTTCGTCAAACGAACCGATTGGTCTGCCACATTTCAACGTGGCGACAAGATGACGACTAGGCAGAGGGCGTCTAAAATCTCCCGACCATTAAAGGCGTCGCCTCAGCGAACGTCACTCGGGGGAGCGTGAATGCAGACCAGACTTCAGGCAATCATCGACGCCGTGCGCCCGCGCCGCGCGCTGTTCACCACGTTCACCCTGAGCGTCAACTGGTTCGAGTCGTTTTGCCTTCCGTTGCTCAAGGTGTCAGGCTGTGGAAAGGTTGATTTGCTGGTCGACTCACGGGAAGCCTGCAAATCGACCGACGAGTCGACGAGCCTCTATGCTGGCAACGCCTACCGAATCATCCCTGTCCACCAGGACTCAGGCGGGTTCTTCCACCCGAAAATCGCCTACCTCGAACGAGGTTCTGGCGATGACGTTTTGGTCGTGGGTAGCGGCAATCTGACGACAAGCGGGCAAAACGCCAACCTCGAAGTGCTTGATTCCGTCAACGCGCAAGCGAATCCGCTCGTGTTCGAGGCTTTTGCGGAATTCGCCAGTCTGTTCGCCTCTAGCCCCGGCTTGTCCGCGAAAGCGGTCGCCAATCTCCGGTATTACGCGGAACGCGCGTCCAAGGTGGCTAAAGATGCACCGCCGACCGCTCGAGAAAATCCGTCCGTCTGGCTTGTGCATACGTTAGTCGACACCGCAGGCGAGCAATTCGGCACCTTGGTTCGTCAGCATCTTCCGGACGCGGCGGGCTTGACTGTTTTTGGGCCCTATCTCGACCCTTCTGCGAACGCCACCTGCGAGCTCGCACGCCTGTGCGGAACGTCCGAGCTCTCGCTTGGAGTACGTCAGGGCAAAGCGGGCTACGTCATCCCTTTGGAAAAGGTGAACGCGCTGCCTGATAACACATGTTACGTCGTGCCAGCTGAAACCCGTAAGTACGGATTTGCGCATGCCAAGGTGTTCGAAGTTCGTTCGCCGCGCGGCTGCATGGTCATGACCGGGTCAGTCAATGCGACGAATCAAAGTCTGTTCGGGCTGGAAAACGTCGAGGTTTCTCTTGTCCGGAAGTTGGACACGCCGGCTTTCAAATGGAAGACGTTGAGCGAAGAAGAACTGGCAGCCGTCAAATACGAAGCGTGCAAGTTCAAGTCCCCTGAGATTGGCCGCAAGTCTCCCGCGCTTGACGCCCAGTGGCAGTCGGATGGCATCATTACCGGGACGGTATCACCGCGCCCGAGCGAAGACACCGTGAGCTTGGAGATTTGGTGCGACTCCGAAGTCGAACACACGCTCGCGGGCGTGGCGCTTGAGCCGGACGGTTCGTTCAAGACTGCACGGGTAAGCCGAGGCTCATGTGAGGGCGCGCGTCGACTTCTTCTGAGGACGGGCGACTTCACGGTCACCGGCTGGCTCAACGTCGAGAGCGAACTCGCAGCAAGGCCATGGGAAAAAGAACTCGCACGCGCGGCTTCACGAATCCGTAGCGGCACAGGAAACGACCGTGACTTGCGCCCTGTGCTCAACTGGATGACAGGGGTTCTTCATCGCAAGCCTGAAGCGACGACCAACGGCAAGGGCGATGTCAAGGACCTAACCCCGGCGAAACCTCAGGGAATCAATTATCGCGAAGAACAGCGCAAGCTCAAGGAACTCCGCTCGTACCAAGACTGGCGAAACGGGGACGAGCCAGCTTTGACTGTCGCTCCTCAGCTTGCCGAGGAGAGCATGGCAGCAGCCTTTCGAAGCCTCAATGACAATATCCGGCAGACACGTTTTGGCCCGGTTGGACGCGCACTCGGTCAACTGGACATCATCACGCCTGAGCAGGAGTACGGTAGCAATAGAACAGCCCTTGCGGACACCGTCGAAGAAGGCACCGCAAAAGAGCAAAACGCCATCGACGCGATGCTGGAGAAGCTCCCGGCGGTGCTGGCCAAAGATGCAACGGGGCCAATGGTTTCGGGAGCGGTCGCTATGTCTGCAACGGACGCGCTTGCCGAAGGAGTTGTTTCTATGAAAGCCGGGGGCGCCCCACCCCCCGCTCCGAGTGCATCACCACAGGCGTTCGTGCCAGTTGACCCGTACGGGATGGGGGCCTGGTTGGCTCAATACAGCGCTTACGACTACGACGTCGACAACCGCGAGCGCTTGCTTCCCGTTCTCTGCACCTTTGCCTGTTGCGCCTACGATGTGTCCCCAACGCTTGCGCTCGGTGCTATCAAGGAACAGATTGAAGATTTCGCGCAACGCGAAGTGCCGGTGAAGGAATGGGAAGACGCAGTCGCTCTGGGACTGAACCTTGATGCATTCGAGTTGGTGCGGGAAGCCGGCGCAACAAGCCGGGTAACGGCGCATGTCGCGCAAATCGTGGCGAGTCTGACGCTTCGGGAAGAACTTGAGCTAATGCTCGGTTCAGTGTTCGGGAATGCGGCCCAAGGCCTCCCAAACCCCCGTTACCAGAAGGTGCTCGAGCGACTACAAGAGCTCAGAGCGGGCAAACTCGACAAGAAAAATACGGCGTTCGGGCTGATACCGCAGGAGATACCGCTGACTAACGTCGCGTCCTGTCCCAACTGCCGTACTGCCGTGCGCAATATCGGGGAGGTGACCGCATTGAAAACGCGACGCGTGACCATTCACGACCACTGCAAAAAACCGGTTTTTGCGGGACTGAGAGCAACTGAGCTGACTCGTTACAACGTCGCCTCGTCTATCTACGCCGACTGGAGCCGCAATAATGCATAAGGCGCCCGTTTTCACGACTCCGGCCAAGTCCGCGCTGAAAATCGACCCATTGGGTCTGCAGAGCGCGAACATGTCGCTCTATCGCACTCTTCTGCCGGGAATCAACAACGTTGCGAACTCCATCAGAGTCTATTCGGCACTTTGCTGGGCACTGCGGGAAGCAAGGCTTATTGCCAAGGAGAGCGCGAAGGACGTCGAGGATGCGCGTGAACTCTGTACCGCCGCTCTTGAGAAGATGGACTTGTTGCTTGTGTGGTGCAATCGTGAGCACCGCGGCGGCTTGCCAGGCACCGACCGGAATTGGCCGACAGCTGGCCAGTTGGCAACTCTGCGGCTGAGTGAAATTCTCAGCGATGAGCAGGAAAAGCTTAGAGAAAAGGGCCGCCCAGTGAACACCGCGCGAGGCGCGTACCTTCTCACCGCGCCTCAGTATCGCCCAAGCCTCGTGAATGGCCTTCAGTTTCTCCAGCTCGACACGAAAGCCATTCCCGGTGCCTTCATGCTCAGCAGTGCAGGACGGGACCTGGCAGCTGGATTCGCCCAGCATCTTGCAAATGTGGTCGCGCATAGTGATGACGTTGCTGGCGCCCGGGCGCAGATTGAGTGGCTTGCAGACCCACGTCAGGTGAAAATCTCGAGTGAGCGCGTATCCAGCTTTTACCCTCTCCTGAGACTCGACTCGGCTCACCCAGCGGAACAGCAGGCTTTTCTGTCGCAGTACCTTCCGTCGCCGGGTCAGTTCCCTATCGATAAACTCTGGGATATGCGCCACAAAGGGCTGACGCTTGCCATGCGGGCGCTTGTTGCCTCTGAGGGTAGCTTCGCGACGGAGGCCGGTTTCGTGCCAGTAGACATCATTAGACACGCGATGGGAAGCGGCTTCGGCCCTGACGGCAGTCCGGTTGACCTGACTGACGTGCCTGATGCTCGGGGGTTATGGGCGAGCCTTCAGGTTCGCCAGTACATCAAACTCGTCCTAGAGACGCTGCTGCGTTTGACCGAGTATCAGGTGCAACACCTGATGACTCGACAGGACCCGCGACGCATTGGAGACGTGGCAACGTTGGCCGCAAATATCGCGCTCGACGAACCGGGAATGGCGTTGACCGTCGGCACATGGGTCGACGCGTGGCGGACCGCCCAAGGGGACGCAGACACCTTGTACGCCGCAGGTATGGCTGGAACCGGGCACGCCTCGCAGGTCGTTCCAATGAAGGGCTTGCCGCTCCTGTTCGAAGAACTTCGCAAGGCGTCGACGTTCAAAACACTGGAGAAGGCTAAAAAAACCGTCCGGCTCATCGTGGTTGCGCTTACGTACTGCGCCGCAGAAGCCGATAATTGGCCGGAAGAAGGGCCCTACTTGCGAGAAAATTCGAAAGACCGACTGTCACCCGCCGACTTGGCTAGCCTTGCTCGGCGTTACGCTAATAAGCTCGTGACGGAGTTCGTCGCGATGGTGATTCGCGACTTCGTTGTCAATCTACATTTTTCGGTTGTCCGTGAGCGTTCGGAGGCTGAAACGAGTAACCCTCGAGACCGCTACCGGATTCTTCCCGGCGATGACGGCCTGGAACGGGACTTGGAAAACGAGGCTAGCTTCACAACTCCGCCAATCTTGACCGACCGGCTCCATTGCTCCCTGCAACTGCTGGTTCAGGCGGGCTTACTTGAGGCTCACGCCAAAGAGAAGTCGTTTCGAATCACCGACGCTGGGCGCAAGCGCGCGGCTGAATCATTAGCCCTCTGGCCGGCGCAAACGGAGGCAAAAAGCTCTCGCGCGCTCGTGGCTACCGCGCGTATCGCGGAGGTCACTCCTGCCTGAGCAGGCCGAACAACAGCCGGCCCGAGCGGGCGGAAACATTTGGCTGCGGGTAAGTCGGGTCTGTTTAGTTAATGTCCAAAGCAATCTCGCGTTGCTGCTCCCACACTTTCGTCATCTTGGCGATGAGGCTCATCGTGCTGTAGCCGCCCTCAGCATAGAACTTGCGCTTGGTGTCGTAAGTGCTCACCGAAATTGCGCTCGTATCGTCCTTCCAGAAGGCTCCTGTGGGCCTATCGATTGTGGGCGCAGAGCCAATCAGCGACACGAGCGCCGACTTGATTGCAGGAACGGTGCGAGGCGTCTTGCCTGCCGCTCGGTTGCAAGCATGAATGCTCTCTAGCTGCCCCCTATCGGAGCAGCTCGTACGGAGGGTACCGTCAGCTAGCGCTGCGCGCCGTAGGTCTCCATGAAGAGACGGTAATCGGGAAGCCGCTTCATGTGTACGTGAAGGGGTTCTTCTGCGTGGCATGCAATACAAAGAACTTCGAGATTCTCGTCTCGATTGTCGTTCTTCTGCCCGTTTCGATGATGGACATGAAGGTATCTCGCCCCACTTCCCTTGAGCACAACATAGCATTTCCCGCAGGCGTAACCTCGAAGCTGTCTTGCTCGTGCAGATATGTCAATCCAATCTTTCGTGTAGCGGTTCAGCGGTGCGCTATCCGAAGTGTGACCTGGCTTATTCAACATCAAGTCGCGAGGATACGCCGTAAAAAAATCGGGTAACTTAAAGCCGGCGACTGCGCCGAGCCGCTGCGGCCGAGGCAGTTGCATGTCAAAGCCTTGCCAGGAAATATGAGCTAGACAGTTCTGACATACATTGAGTGCAACGAGCTGAGTTCGCACTGTACCGTCGATGACGTTGACTTGAAACAAGCCTGAGTCAGAGTTCGCGACAACATAGCGTTCGAATCTCTTATTCCGGGACATCTTATCGAGGGTATGGCAATGCGCGAGGTGATACCTTGGCATCTCCTCCCGATGGCCAAGATTTGATACGTCTCGGATGTAGACGAGTACGCGGTAGCCTTTATACGCAAGAGTGCCGTCATCGAGAACCTCGATTTGGTCGACGCTCACGTCTATACCGCCGTCTACGAGCCGCTCGATAATTGGTAGTTCAATCTCTTTGATGCGCCCCGGCGCCCCGAAGCGTTCAATCAACGGGGCGCCCATCTTGAGGCGAAGAGTATTTAGCGTTCCCCACGCGAGGAAATCTGGGAATCGGGAGCTCATTGCTTTTGCAGCTTCTCGGCGATAGCGTCCATCTTCTCGCTAGCGTTGGTTACAATGCGGAACTCCACTCGCTGATTTGCAAGCTGCGCCTTTGCGGTCTGCTCGTCCGATGACAGCGGACGCGATGACGACAACCCGTTTGCTGTGACGTGTTGGACCAGCCACTTCTCGTTGTCGCGAAGGGCACTGAGCGAAAGCAAGTACTCGAGGGTGCTTCGAGTGCGTGCTTGAGACAGTTCCATGTTCCGGAAGTACGCTACCTTTTCGTCGGTGGCCCCGGTCCACGCCGCACTGGTATGCCCCTCTATCCGAATTTCCTTGACCGCATCCTTGTATTGCTGCGACGTCAGCAATTTCACGTAACGAGGAAAGAACTGTCCCAAAACCTCTTTGAACTTTGGCCGAAGCTCCGACGAGCCAGTAGCGAACAGGACGGTCGGGTCATTGAACCTGATGGTCATGTCGCCAAGAATCTCAGCGTTCCATTGCTTCAAATCCTTCGCAAACTCCTTCTGCAGAGCAAGCTGCATATCGCGCTTCGTGGTCTCGTATTCTTTGACCACAAGCGTAGTGGTTTGCTCCACCCGAAGCATGAAGGCGGCGGTCAGTAACATGAAAACCATCATCATGCCGGTCATCAGGTCCGCCATCGGAATCCAGTAAGACTGGTTACTTTGCTCGATTTCCATGGCAAGCCCCTTAAGCCGTCTTAGCGATTCGGACGACTTCCCGCAGGCGTTCCGTCAACGGCGTGTAGTCGGACACAAACTTCTCGGAAAGAGACCCAAGTTGCCGTCCGAGCGACTCGAGGCTCTTCGAGAGTTCTTCCTGCAGCCCCTTGTCCAACGCTACAACACTCTGTCGAATGGATTCCATCGACCGAGTCAGGTTGTCGTTCACTTCCGTTTGGGACTTTTTGAGAGTCTCCGCGAGCAATTGCTTGAGCTCAGTCGATGATGTCTGCAATTGCGTCCCAAACGTCTTCACTACGTCCGACGTGTCGGAGTGCACTTTGGCTACGCCTTGCTTCATAGCTTCAGTCATCTCGTCGACCTTGCGCGAGAATGTAGGCGTGACATCCTTCATCTGTGAGAGGACTTCAGCCATGGACCGCTGCGACTGGTTTATCAGTTGATGCTGTTGCGCAAGTCCCTTGAGAGTTTGTTCTAACGCTTCTGCCGTACTTGCGAAGCCAGACGCTCGGTCGATAAACAGAGCTAGGCCCGACGAAGCGTTGCGAAGGTCATCTGCTGACGATTTTTGAAGAGCCTGCAGCTTGTCCAGCTCTTCCTTGTACTGCTGCTGCCACACAACAAGTTTCTCGACCGCAGAATTGAGATGCTTGAAGTTCTCGCCGAATTGTTCATTGATTTGCGTGTTGAAGTCTCGAATCACTTCCTTCAGCGCTTCAATCAACGCCTTCGAGCCATCCTCAGACATGCGCTTGGCGAACGTGTCGAAGGATGTCCGTAGTTGTTTTAGCTCATCGCCTTGCTCTTGGCGCATCAACTTCATTTGAGTAAGAAGGCTGCCCTCTTCGTTTCCCGACAGACTCCGTTGAAGAGCCTGGGTCGCCGCTACGACATCGTCCAGCGTCGCCGATTTCGGTGCACCGTCAACTTGGGGAATCGGAGTTTTCTGAACAGCGTGTCGAGCACGAATCATCAAAGAGCCGGCCACGCCGCTCACCGATGCCCAAAAAGCTGTCTTCACCCCTTCCAGCAGGTGCGGGACGCTCTCGGAGACGTTCGACGCGTCAAAGTGAAGAAGTGCGAGCGCGATGCCAAGGAAACAGCCCAAGATACCAACTGTCGTCAGAATTTCCGGGCCGTGCACAACCGAAAAGCGGTTGAACCTGTAAAAAAGGAAGTAAGCGGTGAGGCCAACGTTCAACAAAATGAAGAACAGCGTGGTCGTATCAGAGAACACTGCTGAAAATGGACTGCTCGCGAACGCACAGGGCGATAAGGCGGCGCAGGCGATTGCGAGGACTGCTCTTGCTTTCATGATTTCTTGTTCTCAGGTCCAACGGCGCGCGCGCGTGCGCACTCTTTGTGGGTGATTTTTGTCGGCGCCATCGCGTAGAAACGACACAGACGCACTTCTCATTACGTCCTCAAGAACGAAAACTTGAGCGGTTTGCAAACTCAAGTTTGCCGAGCATTGGCCGTTAACTGCTGAGGCGTTTTGCGATTTATCCGGCTAGCTCGTCGTATCGACCACACCGCCAGTATGTGTGACACCGAGCCGGGGCCGGTGCTTACATGCCTGACGCACTGTCCACGTATTACAGTGGCACTGCCGAAGGGAAAAGCAGTCATCGACTCAAAGAAAACAACGAGGGGACAAGATGGGTTGGGGATTTAGAAAAAGTATCAAGGTCGCGCCAGGAATTCGCATCAATTTCAGCAAAAGCGGCGTAAGCACGTCCATCGGCGGCGGAGGCTTCACGTACAACACACGAGGCCGCGTCACGGCGAGCATTCCCGGCACAGGAATACGCTATACCCACAATCTCAAAAGCGCTAGGCACACGTCACGGACAGTCAATTCGGTCGTAGCCGGGAGTCGAAGTATGGACGCTGACGGATACGAACGGCTTTCGAAGCGCGAGCAAGCGACTCGCGACTTTGTTGAGAAGGTGCAGAATCGCACTGCCACTGCGCTGGTCAACTACTTCCTCTCGCATGGGGTCCACGTCCTTGCGGAGGACCTGGGCGACGCCGTGACCCTGGAGGACCATCAGGCTTTCCTAAACTCTCTGTCGCACAAATTTGAGGCGACGACAAGCGCCATCCGCCTCGCGGTCGATATCGGTTCAATCTCGCTCGCAGAGAAAGAGAAAGCGATGCGAGCGGTGTACCAAATCGAAAAGCTGTGCGCGGAGAATCATGGCTCACAGGGGGAGCTCGGCGAGGCCGCGTCCGCTCTGCTCAGTGCTGTTCGCAGTTATCCCTCCGCGCCCTCCCTTACAGGCGCCTTCATTGTCGGCCTCCTGGGCGCCTTTCTGACGTACGCAATCAGCATCGGAGCCGGCCTTGGTTTGACAGCGTTAGCGCTCATTTACGGTGCAACCAACGCGACGAAATATTTTCGCGGGCGAGACGCGGCACTGACAGAAATCGAAGCTGCAGAGCAACGATTCGATACGTTGCTGACGACAGAAATTTCTCCACGCCCGCAACTTCGCGCTGTCGGCGAAAACGTCAAAATAAAAGCCATTGGGTTCGCCAGCGTAACGCTCGTTGCAATGCTAGTCGCTGCGTCCGCGCACGTCTCGCAGCCTACCCAGGACGCCGCTTCCGACGTTACGGCTAACGAATCAGCCCCTGCCGCGACTGTGACGTCACATACCTTCGGAGATGATGCTAATCAGACAAACAGCGCCTTCGCATGGATGGTCGGAAAGTATCCGTACAACGTCGTGAACGACCATCGTTTCAAAGCAGCCTTCCGCGGAGTGGCGCGCGCCGATTGGAAGAAGATTGCCGAACGGCTGACTGTTGTCAATCAAGCCGGAATTGAATCAAAGGACGGCTTTCTTGTCGGCGAGGGATGCATGGCTCACGAGTGCAATTCCGAGAAGGCCGCGTTTGCCATCAACGAGACTACTGGTAAGGGCGTACTTATTATGATGCATACGCCCAGTAACACTCCGGTCTTCACGACCTACCAATGGAAAGACGCGGCCATTGAACAAACCCCACTGGCTAACTGGAAGCAGCAGCAGCTCGCCGACTCTATGCAAACAACAGGCACAGCGCCGGCTCCCGAAGGCGTGACTACAACCGCAGTCCCGCCAACCTTTCCGACCAGCTTCGATTGCGCGAAAGCGCACTCGGACGCAGAGCACCTAATTTGCGGCGATGCGCAGCTTGCCGAGGCTGACATTGAGCTGGCCGCGGGCTACGCAAAGGCAAAAGCTGCGGTGTCAGACCAGACAGCTTTCCGTGAGCGCACTCGCGCTCAATGGAATTATCGCGAGGAAACGTGCCATGACCGGGAATGTTTGGCTCGGTGGTACGCCGACCAAAAGATTGCGCTAAATGAAATGGCGGCAACAGGAAGAGTCGGCCCTTAACTAGGGCCCGACGGGCTCCTCCAATATTGCTCACACGACGCCTCGATAGCCTATCGCTCAATCGACGGCATCGAAAATGAAGTCGAGAGCCGGACTACGCAATTATCTAGCAATGAAACAATCCGGTAGCAGAGACTCACGTCGCTAACATGCCCAAGAATCGAAAGAAACCCTTGTTTTAACCGGTATTCCTGTTGTCAATTGGATGAACCGTTGCTACGCTACTCGACAGCTTAAGACGACGCATGTGTCGAGTGCATCCTACACCCGAGGTGCTTCGTCTTAAGCAGCGTTCAACTTCAAGAGAGCCTCAATGGCAACGAAGAAAGCTGCTGCTACGAAAACTGCTGCACCGGCCAAAAAGGCCGTAGTCGCGAAGAAGGTTGTGGCTGCGAAAAAGGCCGCCGCACCCAAGAAGGTTGCTGCAACCAAGACCGCTTCGGCGAAGAAGACTGCTGCGAGCGCCACGCTCAAGCCGGTGAAGGACACGTTCACCAAGGCGTCACTCATCGCTCATGTGGCTACGCAAGCCGACGTCGACCCGAAGCAGGCTAAGGCAGTGCTGGCCGCTCTCGAAGACACGATTCTGGGTGCTGTGAACAAGAAGGGTTTGGGCGAGTTCACGCTGTCCGGTTTGCTCAAAATCAACGCGCAGAAAGTGGAAGCAAAGAAGCGCCGCTTCGGCAAGGACCCATTTACGGGCCAGGACCGATGGTTTGATGCCAAGCCGGCGACGGTGAAACTGAAGGTTCGCGCGCTGAAGAAGCTGAAGGACGCGGCCGCCTAACCCGCAATCTAACGAAAGACCGAAGCCCGCTCCATGCGGGCTTTTTGTTTGCATCGACTGACAACATGAGATTGCGATGGACGGTTCTCGTTTTCATCGCACTGAGTTCAATACTGAAGACCGAAGCACCTAGAGCAACGACCCACGTCGTCTTGCGTAAAGGCGCGCGAGCATAACTGACACCGACCTGTGGAAGCGAACGACAGTGCGTGCTGCTTCTTCGACATAGGTTGCAATTCATAAGGAAAAGCCCGTGCATCGAGAGTGTGCCGCCAATGTCGGTGGTCGCCGCGCCCCGTCAGGTCTGCGACAAGGTTGAGCAACCTCGTGTCTTTTGCGTCAACGCTAAACCAAGTCAGACGTCCTGCTCGATTTGTCTAGCAATCGTGGCGCGATTATCTCCGGCCACAATGCCCGAGGCCTTGTAGCGAGCTTCAGCTTCCTCAAGCAAGACTTCGATGCTGTGCTCAACCAGGATAGACTCGATAACGCTTTGTGGCGGAAACACATCTGGATGGGAGGAGCGAAAGTTCACAATACAACTTCGTTGGCTGCGCCCAAATCATCTGTTCCCATGGCGTTGCACATTGCCATTGTGCCTTCCGACGTCGATTGTTTGACACTTTTTTCGTGCTAGTGCGTGGTCCGCTCCGTGTGCATGCAATGCGTGGCCGCTGGTACTTGGTCAGGCAACAATGCCGTATCAACGGAGACTGATGATTGCCGCGTTGATTTCGCTAAGTGCCTTAGCCTCCCGAGAAGCGATTGACCGGCTGAACAGTCCGAATCGCCTGCACACATCCGCTGCCGTTTCGCGAGTCAATGGCTCCCTTAAACCATCATGTTGTTCGTAGGGCCGTCGAAAATCTATCCAGTAGGCATCGACGTAAAATTTTCCGGCTCCCGTGGTCACAACCCATTGCCCATCTGCTGACTCGTACCTCTGATAGCCAGAATTTACGAAGAGAGTGAACAAGTCTCTCTCGTCCATGGCGACAAATTTCTTCTCGCTCTCGTAATTGATGACGTTAAACCTCGCACTCAACCATGGCGGAAGTACAGAAGGAACAGTGGCATTGTTGACAAGCATTGCTGGTCGGGCCCGAAGCAGACCTGTTACAAGCAAGTTCAAAGCGCGGCGAAGTTCTTCGTGAGCAATCGCGACTGGCTCTGAGTCATTGTCCGAGCATCTGGAAACGAACCGGAGTGTAAACTGCAAATAGTCCGACTCGACTGGCTCAATGTCGATGTCTACGCCGAAACGGTACTTGGTCAGCTCACAGAAAGCCACTTCATGCGGCTTCCGCATAATCGAATGAACAGTACTAACAATTGACACTACTGCATCCCATAACGTACTGAAGTAGCCGGATTGCTCCTCGATGCCGCCTATTAACGTAGTCAACTCACATAGGGGCGAGTTCTTTGCCCTCATCTCGCGAGACCCTGACGTGCAGTTGAACTCATTCTCCATTATCAAAGACACAGCGCGCAGTGCGCTGCGATGCAGCAGATGAATTCTGTGCGGCGCTAATTCCGCCTCTAATCGTCTCGCGATAGATTTCAGACTGTCGTTTTCGCTCTCGGTGACATAACCCCACACGTAATCAGCATCTTCCAGAGATAAACTTTGCATCTGTGCGTCGAGATATCGACAGAGGATTTCGGCTGGAGCGAGAGCCAATTCACCCTCCCGCATTTGTGTATCAGTCATGGCACACCTCCATTAGTTGCGCCTGCTTCAAACGGGCATGGCGTTGCCTCGGGTCAACCAGCAGACTCTTACAGGCAATTCGTATGCTCAAATGCAAGAACGCGACAACACATAGTTTTGTCAAGACCGTAAGAGCAGTCAGACATATAATAGGTGCTCTAGGTTGACCTTGTACAATCAAAGCAGGGTCGAGATAAGGACTTCAGTGGAACTGCCTCCGCTTAACCGGACACCCGGTCATGCTTAGGTTAGAGAAAATTCTTGCCGACGAAACTAATGTAACCGCCCTACCGAACAGAGGATTGTCCGTTCAATTCGACAAAAGCGCGAGGGGTCGTTATTTCGTTTCTCAAGCTACTCTTTCTTGCTCGTAGCGACCATGCGGAACTGGCTGCGGCGGCGTCATGGCAAGGCGCGCTGCACGTCTTCGCTCGCCATCTCATCAAGGTTGCGAAAAGCTGATGCGATAGTTTGGATGTCCTTTCTGTCAACACCTGACGCTTCATAGTGGCGCCGCCAATCTTGTACCACTTGCCAGACTTCCGAAATCGCTTCCGTAGCGGCATGCTCAGACAGGCCAAACGCGCGATGCTCGGTTAGCGCATTATCTATTGTCGCGAGACGACCTTGCGCACCAACACCTAGGTGGAGATATCGCTCACTAGCGATGCTGGGTCGCGTACAACGTCGTAGAGAGGACTCAGCCGCCACCCGCGAATCGTTTCATCCCATATGAACCCATGATTGCGGAGATGGTCATCATCACACGTTGTGACGATGTTGAAAATCATTCTCCGATACAACTCATGCATGTCGTTTCGAACGACAGCGGGATGACAGTAACGGAGCATCATCGCCGCCAATTTGGAATACTTCACGTTTCGAGACTCTGACTCATCACAACCCATGAGCGTTAGCGCGCTAATGAAGGGGGTACGGTGTTCTACCCGCTCGTCACCCGGAACGCTCGACATCCGGCTTCCTTCATCAAGACTCGGGCTTTCTGCATGTTTCCAGAAACGGTCGAATCGACGGATAAGCATCATGCACCCTTCATCAAGACGAGTGACTTCAACATCGGGAACGCGGATACCTGCTTTCGCAGCCATCCTTAGGGTCGCACATTCAACTGCGGGTATTTCGAACCGGTCTCCGCGACTTGAGAATTTGGCGAGCCAGAGAATACCCTTTTCGTCGCGGATAGATGCCTTTGGTCGCGCACCGCCCAGTCCAACACCCTGTGCGAAGATGTCCCGTTGTTTGCCGGAGATGGGCAAGCCTTGCTCTATGAGTTCTGCAGCCCGAGCGAGATTTCCGAGATTCGACCAGTCGTCACGTTGCTCTAACGGTGGGTCACCAAAAGTTAGTCGCACATCAATCATCCCCACCCGTTCGCTACCTGCGTGCAAGATGTACTGCGATTCTGGGAGGCCGTTCAATTGCCCGCCGAGTTCCGACTCGATTACGCGGCGTCCCCACGAGTCGGGCGTTGCGTCGCGCAGCGCTCCGAAGTATTTCAAGCCACCTCTCGGAGCCAGCCTCGTATGCGGCCTTGTAGGCTTGTCTGAGAAAGCAAGTTGGACTGGGTCGAGCTCTATGGAACGTCTGGAATTGCGATAGCCCTCCCTATATTCAAACTGGGAGTGGCAGAGTTCACCGTTCTGCTCTATGAGAATGAGTCGGCCGCAGTTCTCCCACTTCCCGTCGATGTGCGCGAATACAACGGCCTCTGTGCTGTTCGTCGTCATGCTCATCTTCCGAACCAGTTGTCGAACCTTGCTTTCAATTCAGAGAGGAGACTTCTCTGTGTGATGTCAGGCATGTTGTTACAGGTGGTTGTATTCGCATGGCTTGCCTAATGTTGAATAGCTGCGTCGCTTTGGCCGTCTAAACGCAGCGAGCGTGTGCGCCTAGCCACCTGCTCGGCGAGGTCAATTGCTTGCTCAGGCGTGCAAGGCATGTCTGCCTCAGCGCCGAAGAAACTCCACTGCATCAGTCGCAAAATCAGGTCGTTGCCAGCCGTGGTTAAGCCAATTTTTTCGGCCGATGCGGCAAGTAAGTCGGCTACTGCCAAGACCACATCCGGGTTCGGACGCACTTCGTCACGCTCAGCGCTTGAAGTGAACTCCCAGGCGTCAAGGCAGCACAGGTAAATAGCATCAAATGCGGTCACCACTCGCATTGACGGCGAGATGTGTTTCGCGGGGCAGTCACGCAACAGTTGCTCTGCTCGCAGCAATCGCTTCCATGAGCTTTGAGGGCTTAGCGACATCAATGCCCCGCTAATGCGCAAAATAATCTTCGGGCGGAGTCAACCGTCGAAGCTCCAACGCCGCTTCTGTCCTCGGCAACGGATAAGACCTTTTCCGACTCGGGCTCATTCATCGTCGCCACCCCTGGTGCCCGGTAACGACTTAAGGTAAAGCTCGGCTGCACCAGGTGCGGAATAGTCTGGGCTTACGCCCTCAGCATCTAACATGCGTCGCACGTTAAGGACATGCTCTGCTGGAACCAACACCCATTCAGCGTTAAGCGCGCCTGCAAGCTGATGCAAAGTCGAGCCTGCAAGGTCGCGGCCGTCAGTCAGCCCCTGTCGATAATCTGCTGCCGCGCTCCCCGCATGCTCGATAAGCGCCTCGATAGAAAGTCCGCGCTGAAGGAGTAAATGATTGATTTGCGCCACAAATGCGTCCATGTCCATTGTCGTCAACGTCCCATTGAATTGTTCCTCATGTACCTGAGGCGGTCGATTACTTGCTTCGTGATATCGACCAAACCATCGCCCGCTCTGGACGAAAATGTTTCGGAGTGCGCAGCCCCGGAAGGTACGGCTTTAACCTCCACTGCTACGGTTCCGTTGTCAACAGAGACCTGCACGCAGGCTTCCAATGTTCGTGCAGGTTCCCCAATCATCTGTCGCTCAACAAAGATTGTGAAGCTGTGGACGCGTGGATAAGGTGCCAACGGCCACTCATACTCATGTATTCGGAGGGCTTGCCAAGCGCGCTTCCACAGGGGACGTCGCGGGTCGACTTCCGTACTCGCTGCGTATAGTGGCGCGACAGCGTCTGGCCTCGTTGCGTTCGCGCCTCGATACACGGAGACGGTAGTGCGCGACCATGCCGCGGCCCAAGCCATCGCCTCCTTCAGCAATTCTCTAAAGTCTTGACTGTCCTCAAGCATCTCAAGTGGGCTGCGGGAACTGTGTCCTCCGTGTGGTGAAATTAGAAAATCGAGTCGACTTGCAGGCGGTGCGGGGACGATGATTCTGCAAATCTTCAGCAAGCGATTTCGATTCAAAGCTCGGTCTACGAAAAGCGCTGGCAGCAAGGGGACGTTGTCGACATCTAGTACGAACATGCTGCCATCTTGTAGTAGTTGAGCGAACTGCTGTTCCGTCACGTCAAGAGTCTTCCCGCATTCGTCAAGCGTGAGAAGCTCTTCTCGCGAAGGCATCTGGTTCATCATCTCCCCTAATCTGCTACTCGACCAACCTTAGCTAAGTTGGTCCGAGATAACTTTGACCTCGACTGCAAGCAGTACTCATTCTGCTCTCGCGAGAACTTGTCTCGCTATCGTTATGACGTCGTCACCTATGATGTAGGGAACGACTGCGAATGTTTTGCCAGATTCCGCCGTGTCCAGTTTTGCTGAGGCGCGTCGACCTTTGCATGAGACCAAAAGCTGATAAGTCGTTGACCATTCCTGTTTGCCGGTTGTATCGGTAACGATGTCGTGGATGACAATCATGAAAGTTTGCGAAACAGGATAGGGGCCTCGCGGTGAAGGGCTTGCGAGAGCATCAAGAGCCCGATGCCAAACGGACACGCCTTGCACTTCTGATACAGCGTCACACACGAGAAAGAGACTATCGCCGCCACCATCGCCCAAATAAACCGCGACTTGGGTGTGAACCACCGTGAGAACACCACTCAACCTCTGCTTGTCACTCATCGCGCCGCCCTTGTCCTCATTTCCCCCACGACTTATGCGTCGTGTAATTTCAGCGCGTTCGTACAACAGAATCTTGCGACCGACTTGTATCCGCCTTCTGATACGACGTCGCCCTGTGTTGACGACAGGAAGGACCGGAATTTGGGTGGTTCGACCAGCGTTGTAGTCGGCTGCTAGCAAACCGTGCGTCACTTCGATGCCGAGCTTGCGCAATGTCTCTGCAGCGATTGTTTCGAATGGCGCCGCCGGCGCCATTCGGCCAGTAAACTTATTCAACCTTGTTTTAGCGTACACGCCTCGGCTGACCCGTACCAACGAACCCTTGTGCACCATTCGCCGAAGCACCCGACTGAGGTGCGAAGGGCTTCCTAAGTGCGCCAACTCAGCGCGCAAAACGACGACACTTCGCCGCCTAGCAATTGCGTCCCGAACACGGTCGTCAAGTGTCAACCTTTCCTCCACGGCCTCCATGACTTGGCAGTAAACAAAGCCGCGACAGCGGCCCGTGTCTCGTAGTGACGGGGCGCACGCAGCCACATGTCGTTCGGCACCTTGATGCCTCGAAGCGGAAATGTCTGACCACGCAACGTATCGGGCGCATCACGCGGCCCACTCGCTCCCCTAGAGCCGTGGCCGCCAAGACGGGACGACGGAGCGAGCACGCGGTGCGCAGCAGATGCCGCGAACCTAAAGGGTCATTCGCCGCCGACCAGCCGGACCTCAACGAGTTTAGAGGTCAAACGCCCGGTCAGCACGTGTCGTATACCCCGATAAAAAGGGTGTATATGACGATTTATTTTTCCGCACTCATCCCCTTTGTCCCAATCTTGTAAGGGATGTGATGAGAATTTTAAACCCCATGTCACAATGAATAAAAGATACCTGTTTTAAGGATATAGACGGCGATATGTCACTTAATTACAGTTTGCTGCTGTATGCCAGCGCTAACGTCCGTCAATATCCTCCTCGCGAAGAATCTAGTGGCCCACCGAAATCGCCTTGGCGTTTCTCAGGTGGCGCTTGCGCGCGCTGCCGGGCTGGCTGCGAATACCGTCGGACACATCGAGAAAAAAGCGCCGGGCGTTCGCCTAGAGACCCTCAGCCGTCTTTCCATCGCCCTTGACCTCGACCCTACGGTTTTATTGAATCCAGATGTCGAGGTCGGACCTGCGCCATACGACGCGCGGGTTTTAGCCGACTGCGTTGCCCAAAATCTAAAGCGCTTTAGAAATGCATGTGGACTGACCCAAGAAGAGCTCTCGACCCGCAGCGGTCTGGACCGCAAACAAGTTTACAAAATTGAAAGCAAAAACGTGTCCGTCAGGGTCGACACGTTAGGCGCCGTGGCGGAGGCCCTCGGCGTGCAGGCTTGGCAATTACTCGTGTAGACGCTCGAGACGCGGCCTATTGAAAACGATATTGCAGCAATCGGTACTTTTTACCTTGTATCGTGATTTGCCGTGTACATCGACATAGACGAAGCGCGTAACCTGGCGCCCATAGGGTTTTCTTTGACGCGGTTGAGAACGCTTGCTGCGTCGCACCATGTTTTCGTTGTAAGCGTCGAACTTTGTTGTCACAAATGCGGTGGGATGGCAATGCGTCAGACTATGTTGTGAAGCTCTAGCGGACGTAATCCCTACCGATTTGTAAAATCTTTCATCAGATTTAAGACAAGTCCATGATCCACAAGGGAATTTGTTGAGCCTATAATGCGACTTCGTTTTTGACCTGCCTTGGACCGATGCGTCGAATTTTCCTATTTCTCATCCTCTCTCTGAGTTTCGCCCACGCCGCCTTCGCGCAAGAGAGCGCGCAAGCCGCAAGCGAACCGCTCGCACAGGATGCGCCGCAAGACGCACAAACCGCGCAGGCCAGTCACAAGATTTCCGATTTGATCAGCCGCAAGTTCGGCGTGGCGCGCGAGAAGGCGCAGACCATCGCGGCGGCTGTCATGAGTTCCGCTTCCCGCTATTCGCTTCCGCCCGCGCTGTTGCTCGCCATCATCTCGATCGAATCCCGCTTCAAGGACTCCGCTGTCGGACCGAACAACGCATCGGGCTTGATGCAAGTCGTGCCGTCTGCACACAAGACGCTGGTGCGTGACCACGATTTGTTCGACGCCGAAGACAATATCGATGCCGGCTCGCAAATCCTTCATGGGTATTTGAAATCCGCACGCGGCGACATGGATACCGCGCTCAAGAACTATGGCGGCTCGTATGCCTATGCGGAGAAAGTGAGTTTGCGCGTGAAGTCGTTCGAACCGGCGGCAGTGCCTGCCAACGCTTCATCCGCGTCGGGCCAGTAAGCGCCTTTGTATTGCGTCCAGCGCAAGTCTGTAGACCTTCTGTTGCTGCTTCAATGCTTCGCTGCGCGCCACCGCGTGGCGGATGCCGCAATGCTTCTTAGCGGCGATCGCACCCGCAGGCGCTAGCGCGTCAAACGCGGCTGCTCAATTCTTTAGTAACCCTTACCCTGATTCGACGTGCCGCTGTTCGAATTGACACCGTTCGAGTTCATTTGATTGTTCGGCGTGCCGGGTTGCATCGAGCTATTGCCCATGCCGCTCTTGGCGCCGGTGCCGGTCGTCGTGTCGGGCGTGCCGCCCATGCCCGCGCCATTCATGCCGACGCCGCCGCCCTTGCCTGCGCCCGAACCTGCCGCGCCCGCGCCGCCAGCGCCATTACCGCCTGCACCTGCTGAGCCTGCGCCAGCACCGCCGCCACCGCCTGCACCCGCTCCACCGCCGCCGCCCGCTTGTGCATAAGCGCCGCCTGCGAGGCCGAGCATCAGGGTGGAAATCACCAGCTTTTTCGTGATCGCGTTCATTGCAAGTCTCCAAAGGTTGACTGTCGTCCGAGGCGGTCACTATGCCGCGACGTCCGTGGTCTCCTTAGCGCAAGTGACGTGCCGCATCCAGGCGCTTAGTAACCGTAGCCTGCGGGCGCGCATTGGACATACACGCGTTGGTAGCTGTCGTAGCAAGCGCCCGGCGGGGGCGGCGCGGGTTGTGCATAGGCGGGCTGTGCATAGACCGGCTGCTGATACACAGGCTGCTGATACACAGGCTGCGCGTTGGCCACCGAACTCACCAGCGCACCCAGCACCGCGCCGCCGATCAACGCGCCGACAATCGCGCCGCCATTCGAGCCACCGCCGTGCCCGTGTCCGTAGCCATAGCCGCCACGCCCGTGAGCGGATGCCTGACCGGCCACCGTGAGACTGCCGATCATCAACAAGACGAGTGCTGCGCGTTTCATGGCCTTCTCCCATTCCCGTTTCCCGGGTTCATGAAACGATCTTAAGCGGCAGCCTAAGAAATAACTGATGCAATTGGTAAGCGCGCATTTCAAGACTTACAAGTCTCGCTTAGCGAATAAATCGATATGGATACCCAACTATCCCGCGCACATGTAACAAGACGTTAGGCCCGCCCGCGCTTCGTTTCATTTGCTCGCGTCTGGTTACCCTTTGTCACTCGATGCACGTCAACGCCGCGTCATCGGCGTGCGTTTTGACGGTCAGCGCAGCGAACTACGTTGCGCCAACTACGAAGCAACAAGGAGTTGCATCCATGAAAAAGATCGTCGCTGCTCTCGCATCCGCACTGCTCGTCACCGGCGCATTCGCGCAAACCGCTTCGACCGACGCGAGCAAGGCGCAAATCAAGGCGAACCACGAGAAGACCGAAGCACAGGCGAAAGCCAACACCAAGAAGCACGCCGCGCAAGCCAAGGCGGACAAGAAGAAGCAGGAAGCGGCGAAGGATGCCGACGTAGCGCAAGCGAAGGCCGACAAACAAAAAGTCGTGGCGCAAAGCGACGCGAACAAGTCGGCCGCCGATGCGAAGGTAGACGCGGCGAAGCAGTAAGGGGAGGCCGGCGTCATCGCATCGCGCACCGGGCTTAAACGTTAAGAATATCCGGTGCGTTTTCTTCAGGCGAGTCTTTGGGCTCGCCTGTTTTAGTTTTGTCGCTCGGCGCTTTGCGCACTGACTTCGTGTTCCGCGCTTGCATGATGTTCGCTGACGGGCAATGCGCGATTGGCGCGCTCACGCACTAAAAGCCGCACGCTATGCAAAGCGGTCAATGCCACGGCAATCCAGATCGGTCCATACGTTCCGAGTTGATGTGCATTGAACGGTTCGCCTAGCAATAAGACGGCGACACCGACGAGCAATACCGGCTCCACGTAACCGAGAATGCCGAACAACGCGATCGGCAAATAGCGGCTCGCACGCAAATAAGACGCAAGCGCCACCGTGCTCAACGCACCGAGCCCCGGCAACAAAACCGCCCATAAAAGCGGCTTATCCGCGATCGGCGCAAACGATCCACGCGCGAACAACATACACACCGCCACCGGCACGAGCAGCACGATTTCCGCCGCAAACGCCACGAGCGGATCGGCGTTCAACTTTCGACGCAGTACGAAATACGGCGGATAACCGAGCACGACGACCATCGTCGGCCACGCGAACGCCTGCGTCGCAATGAGTTCATGCGCGACACCGACGATCGCCATTGCCACGCTCGCCCATTGAAGCGCGTCGAGCTTCTCGTGATAGTAGAAGCGGCCGAGCAGCACCATCGAAAGCGGCAAAAGGAAATAGCCGAGCGACACTTCCAGCGCGCGTCCGTTGAGCGATGCCCATAGAAAAATCCATAGCTGCACGCCGAGCAAACCCGCCGCGACAGAAAACGCCACGAGCAAACGAGGCCTGCGCACAAGCATCGAAACGAGCGCGCATAACTGCGGCCAACGGCGACGCAAGGCCACGAGCAAGAGCGCGCCCGGTGCCGTCCATACGATGCGCCACGCGAAAATATCGAGCCCATCCAGCGGCGCGAGCCATTTCGTATAGCCGGACATGAGCGCGAAAAGCGCGGATGCGGCGAGCGACAACGCGATGCCGCGTCCCAATACAGGCTGATCCATCGAAGCAGTCTCGAAGATTTCGAAGTAGAGTGTGGAACCGCGCATTCTAAACGTGTGGCACACCTGCTTTTCACAATCTGCTTCAAACATTTTTCGGCGACGTGCGCGCTTTTTGCTAAAGAAGCCTCAGCCAGCCGTTTCAAAACCCAATAGCAAGATGTAGCTCAGATGTCCCGAGCCGGTCACATTGATCGGCGACGCTGACGGACCGGCGCAACATGTGCCGCTACGTCCTACACCGTGCCGCATGCCAGAAGCGGCCACGCGAAAAAAACGCCGCATCGATGGAGACGTCATGACTCAACCTGCCTTGTCGCCCCACATTCCGAATGCTTTCGCCGAAGCTGTGCGTGCTGGTTTGTCGAAAGAGCCGCAGAAAGAACTTCCGTCGATGTATCTGTATGACGAAGTCGGCTCGGCCTTGTTCGAAGTCATCACCGCGTTGCCTGAATACGGCGTGACACGCGCGGAGGAACGCGTGTTGAAGGAACACGCCGCCGATATCGTCGCGGCTTTGCCCGGCAATGTGAAGGTCGCGGAACTCGGCAGCGGCAGCGGACGCAAGACGCGCCGCATTCTCGAAGCGCTCTGCAAGAAACAGCCGACTGCCTATCATCCGATTGAAATATCGCGCACGGCCTTGCAACTCTGCCACCGCGAACTGGGCGATATCGAACGCGTGTCGATCGTCGGACATGAACGCGACTATCTCGCGGGCCTGGCCGAAGTCGGCGCGAAACGTCGTGAAGGCGAACGCTTGCTCGTGCTGTTTCTGGGCAGCACCATCGGCAATTTCGCGCGGCTCGCGGCCACGCGCTTTCTGTGCTCGATTCGCGGCATGCTATTGCCCGGCGATGCCCTTCTGCTCGGCACCGACCTCATCAAGCCGCTGCCCACGCTGATCGCCGCGTATGACGATCCCATCGGCGTGACGGCGGCGTTCAATCTGAATCTGCTGGCGCGCATCAACCGCGAATTGGGCGGTGAATTTCCGATCGATGCCTTCGAGCACGTCGCGCGTTTCAATCCCGATGCACGCAGCATCGAAATGCATCTGCGCGCGAAGCGGCCGCTGTCGGTGCGCGTGCGCGATGCCGGCTTGAACGTGGAATTCCGCGAAGGCGAAACGATCTGGACGGAAAGCAGCCACAAGTACGAAGCGGCCGAAGTCGCGCCGATTGCCGCCGATGCGGGTTTCGAATCCACGCACCAGTGGCGCGACGAAGAATGGCAGTTCGCGGAAAGCCTGTTGGTGGCGCGTTGAAACGTCAGTGTTGCTCAAAGCGCTCGTAGCGCTTCTCGACCTGACGCTCTTCGCTGAAGAACTCGGTGACGCGGGCATGCGGCGGCCCGCGTCGCAGCCATTCGAGCATCAGATCGACCTGATTGGCCGCACCCTGCACGATAGCCTCGACCGAACCGTCATCGAGATTGGCGACCCAGCCGCGCACGCCGAGCGCATGCGCGCGCCGCACGGTGTGATGCCTGAAGCCCACGCCCTGCACCACGCCTTTCACGTGCACATAGTAAGTTTCGATTCGCTTATCCAGATCCGGGCCGGACATCGTGCATTCCTCTGAGTTGTCGGTTGAACTTCACAGCCGGCATTGTAACGATGCGGCTCCAACGCGTTTCAACTCAGACGAAACGGCTGCGCGCCACTGAACGGACGCGGCGAGCGCGGCAGCGTCACTTCGAACACCGTGCCTTCCTGCGCGTTCGAGCGGCCCGTGACATCGCCGCCGTGCATCTGCGCGATTTCGCGCGTGATATACAAACCGAGGCCGAGCCCGCTCGATTCGCTTTGCCTTCTTCCCGAACGATACGGCGCGAAGATGGTCGGCAACACTTCGACCGGAATCTCTCCGGCGTTCTGCACGGTGACGACCACCTCGTCCACACGACCCTGCAAGCGCACTTGAATGGACGAACCTTCCAGCCCGTGTTGCAGCGCGTTGCCGATCAGATTCGAAAACACCTGCGAGATCAAATCGCCATCGCCTTGCAGGAGCGTGTCGCCATCGCGCAAAACGAAAATGCGCCCACGTCCCACGCGCGCCTCATATTCCTCGACGATGTTCTGCGCCAGCGCCGTCACATCCACCGCGCGCGGCTGCAACGTGACGCGCCCGCCACGCAGCCGCGCGAGATTGAGCAACTGGTCCACCATGCGCACCATGCGCATGCCGCTCGATTTGATGCGGTTGCCGATATTCGCGACGTTCTCGTCCTTCACGAAGCGCGCGAGATATTCGGCGGACGCGATCACCGCCGACAGCGGCGTGCGCAGATCGTGACCGAGCACGGCCATCAGCATTTCGTTTGCATCGAGCAATTGCTGCATGGTGGCGAGTTGCGTCGCGAGTTGCTGCTTCTGGCGGTCCATCTGGATGAACACGTCCACCTTCGAATTGAGGATGCGCGAATCGAAAGGCTTGTAGAGAAAGTCCACCGCGCCCGCTTCGTAACCGCGAAACGTGCGGCTCGCGTCCTGCGCGGTCGCCGTCAAAAATATGATCGGCACATGCGCGGTGCGCGGGCTGCCGCGCATGAGTTCGGCGAGTTCGAAGCCGTCCATGCCGGGCATGTTGACATCGAGGATCGCGAGGGCGACCTCGTGCTTGAGCAGCAGTTCGAGCGCAGCCGGCCCCGATTCGGCCTTCAGCACCGACACGTCCGGCCGCGCCAGCGACGCTTCGAGCGCCGTGATGTTATTGCGGATGTCGTCGACGATCAGCACGTGGATGGGTTGCGTCATCTGGTGACTCCTTGCCTCATTCATTTCGTTCGGTATCCTGCGTGCCTTTCAACAAGTTCGACACGTTCGACAGACGCATCGCCATCTGGTCCAGCGTGAGCACTTCATTCGCGCCCGCCGCAATGGCCGCAAGCGGCATCGTGGGCGAGAAGGACGTTTCCGGCTCCTGCGCCCAGCACACGCCGCCCGCTTCGCGAATGGCGCGCGTGCCGTGGCCGCCGTCATCGTTCGCACCGGACAGCACGATGCCGAGCAGCCGCGCGCCATAAGCATGCGCCGCCGATTCGAACAGTACATCCACCGAGGGCCGCGAGAAGCGCACGGGCGGATCGACCGACAGCGCAATCGCCGGTGGCGTGTTGCCTTCCGCTTCCACCAGCATGTGATAACCGGGCGGCGCGAAGTAGATCGTGCCCGGCGTGATTTCGTCCTTGTCGAACGGCTCGACCACTTTCAACGCGCAGCGCTGCGCGAACAGATCCGGCAACAAACTCGGCTGACCCTGCCGCACATGCACGACAATCAGCACCGCCGCCGCGAAATCGCGCGGCAACGCGGGCAACAGCCGCGTCAACGACTCGACGCCGCCCGCCGATGCGCCGATCACCACGGCATCGAAAGCAGGGTCGGCCGCGAAGATCATGGCTACACCTTCTGATAAAGCCGCTCACGCGGATTGAAGTCCGCGAAGCGATCGGCGTGCTTCGAAAAGCGCAGGCTTTCCTTGCTGCCGAGTCCGAGAAAACCGCGCCGCACGAGTGAATCGCTGAACAGATTCAACGCGCGATCCTGCAACGCGCGGTCGAAATAGATCAGCACATTGCGGCACGACACCAGATGCGCCTCCAGAAACACGCTGTCCGTCGCGAGACTGTGATCCGCGAACACCACGCGCGACTTGAGCGTTTGCGAGAATTTCGCCGCGCCGTAAGCCGCGTGATAGTAGTCCGACAGCGAACGCTTGCCGCCCGCCGCCAGATAGTTCTGACTGAAGCCCGCCACGCGCTCCAGCGGATAAATACCATTTTCCGCCGCGCGCAGCGCTTCGGCGTTGATATCGGTCGCATAAAACACGGTGCGTTCCGCGAGCTTTTCTTCCGCGAACAGCACCGCGAGCGACCACAATTCCTCGCCGCTGCTGCATCCCGCGACCCACACTTTGATCGACGGATACGTCTGCAAGATCGGCACGACCTGTTCGCGAATCGCGCGAAAATAATGAGGATCGCGGAACATCTCGCTGACTTGCACCGTCAGGTATTGAAAGAGCCGCGCGAAGAGTTCCGGGTCGCGCAGAATCCTTTCCTGAAGATGCGAAAGCGTCGGCATGTTCAGATCGTTCACCGCCTGCGCCAGTCTGCGCCGCAGCGAACTTACCGAGTAATGCCGGAAGTCGTGCTGATATCGAAGGTAGATCGCTTCGAGGATCAGTTTCAGTTCGATATCGAACGTCGCTTCGTCCTCGTGCTTATCTTCGTTCATGGCGTTCATAGCGTTCATCGTTGCCTGAGCCACACGCGGCACAGCGACACCAGCTTGTCCACGTCGATGGGCTTCGAGATGTAATCGTCCGCGCCCGCTTCGAGGCACTTCTGGCGGTCGCTCTGCATGGCCTTCGCCGTCAGCGCGATGATCGGCAAACGCGCATGCCGCGGCTCCTTGCGAATCTCGGCCATCGCGGTGAGGCCGTCCATCTCCGGCATCATGATGTCCATCAGCACCAGATCGATGTCATCGTGACGCGCCAGCGCTTCGAGCGCCTCGCGTCCGTTGCGCGCAATTTCGAGCTTCGCGCCGAGCGGTTCGATCACGCGCGACAACGCGAAGATATTGCGCACGTCGTCTTCGGCGAGCAGGATCGAGCGGCCTTCGAACACATCATCGCGCTGACGCGCCGCGCGCAGCATGCGCTGCTGTTCGGGCGGCAGCGCGCTTTCCACGCTGTGAAGAAAGAGCGTGACTTCATCGAGCAGACGTTCGGGCGACTTCGCACCTTTGATGATGATCGATTTCGAATATCGGCGCAGACGTTGTTCCTCGTCCTGCGACAACATGCGCCCCGTGTAGACGATAACCGGCGGCGATGCCTGCTCGCTGCTCGTCGATACGCGTTCCAGCAATTCATAACCGGAACCATCGGGAAGCGCGAGGTCCATCACCACGCAATCGAACACGGCGCGCTGCATTTCGTCCAGCGCTTCCGCAATCGAACCCGCCTCGACGATGCTCACCGTCTCGCTCGCCAGCAATGCGTGAATGCTCTGGCGCAGCGTCGGATCGTCCTCGACCACGAGCACGCGCCGCATGCCCTGCGACGAACGCGCTTCGAGCTTGCGCATGGCCTGCGCGAGGTCTTCGCGCGCGCTCGGCTTGAACGTGTAGCCGATTGCGCCGAGATGCAGCGCGACATCGGCGTGATCCGTCGCGGAGACGATATGGATGGGAATGTGGCGCGTGAGCGGATCGTGCTTGAGCCATTCGAGCACGGTCAGGCCCGACTGGTCGGGCAGACCGACATCGAGCAGAATGCCGCTCGGCTGAAGCGTGCGCGCGAGTTCCACGCCTTGCGTGGCGTTGGCCGCGTGCACGCAGTCGAAATCGAGTTCGTGCGCGAGATCGTAGAGAATGCGCGCGAACGGCTGATCGTCCTCGATCACAAGAATGGTGCGGCCCTGGCGCTTGAGCGCGGCGCGATCATCGGCAATAGGCGGGACTTGAATGATGGGCGCAGGAACATGTTCGCGCACCGGCTCTTTCATTTCGACGATCGGTTCCAGCTTCGCGGTGACCGTGCCTTCGCGCGCCGCGATCGGCAAGGTCACTGAGAACGTGCTGCCCTGCCCCGGCTCGCTCGTCACCGCGACCGAACCGCCCAGCAACCGCGAAAACTCGCGCGATATCGACAGACCCAAACCGCTGCCGCCATATTTGCGGCTCGTGGTGCCGTCCGCTTGCTGGAACGCCTGAAAGATCATCTCCTGCTTTTCGCGCGCGATGCCGATGCCCGTATCGCGCACCTCGAAGCGCAGCGTATCGTCGCCGGCGCGCACGACGGCGACCGTCACGCTGCCGCGTTCGGTGAACTTGAAGGCGTTCGATAGCAGGTTGCGCAGCACTTGCAGCAGGCGTTGCGTGTCGGTGACGAAGTATTTCGGCACATCATCCGCATGCGACGTGATGAACTCCACGCCCTTGTTCTCGGCCACCGGCGCGAAACTCTGCCGGAGCGTCTGGAGAATCGAATCGACGGCGGCGGGTGCGAACTGCACATCCATTTGCCCTGCTTCGACTTTCGAAAGATCGAGAATATCGTTGATGAGCGAAAGCAGATCGCTGTTCGACGAATGAATGGTCGCCGCATAGCGCACTTGTTCGTCGGAGAGATTGCCTTGCTTGTTGTCCTGAAGCAGCTTGGCGAGGATCAGCGAACTGTTCAGCGGCGTGCGCAATTCGTGCGACATATTGGCGAGAAACTCGGACTTGTACTGGCTCGCGCGTTCCATCTGCAACGCGTTGGTCTTGAGTTCCTGTTGCGCGTGAAGCAGTTCCGACTTCTGCCGTTCCAGATTCTGCGAATGCTCTTCCAACTGCACGTTGGTCTGTTCGAGTTCCGCCTGCTGCTGTTCGAGCCGCGCCTGCGAGTCCTGCAACGCGCGTCCGCGTTCTTCGAGTTCCTCGTTCGACACGCGCAGTTCTTCCTGCTGCACCTGCAATTCCTCGCTTTGCCGCTGCGTTTCTTCGAGCAACTCGACAAGCCGCATGCGATAACGCGCCGAACGCAGCGCCATGCCGATGCTTTCCGATGCGTTCTCCAGCACGGCGCGCGCATCGTCGAACTGGCCTTCATCGCCAACAAAACCGAGTTCGACGACGCCGGTCACTTCGCCATCCGCCTGCACCGGGGCGATCAGCACGCGCGAGGCCGTGACCGCGCCGAGCGCCGAACCGGCCTTCAGATAATGCGGCGAGGCATCGCGCAATTCGAGGATGCGCTTCTCTACCACCGCCTGTCCCGCGAGCCCTTCGCCGCGCGCGATGCGCTTCGGCGCGCCATCTTCATCCGGCAAGGCCCACGATGCGACGCGCGCCAACGCATCGTCTTCGAGCGAATAGACCACGCCGACCTTCGCGTTCAGAAACGGCACCAGCGAGCGCAGCACGCTCACGCCGATGGACGCGGGCGACTGCTCGCCGCGCAACTGCTGGCTCATCTGCACGACGCCCTGCTGAAGCCACGCAATCCGTTGAACCGCCAGCCGCGATTTGATATACAGATGCGCGACTGCTGCGAGCACGAACATCACGACGATGCCCATCGCGCGATTGATCTGCAACACTTCGGGGTTGGCGAGGCTGTCGGAATGCGAGAGCACGTAGCCCGCGACGATCAGCACCGCCGAGACGACTGCCGTGAAAATGGGCACGATGGGTTTTCCGACCCACACGCACAGCGCGACCGGCAGCATGTAGAACACCCAGATCGCGATGCGCGTGGGCGTCAGCAGGTCGATGGCGAAGACGACCGACAGGGCGATCGCAATGGCGAGATAGATCCACGAAGCGCGGTTTCGAGTGTCTTGAGGCATCGTTTACCAGGTTTATTGTTCGACGTCCGCGCGGGCGCTCGCGCGGCAGTCAGCGACCATATCACGAGCCGCGAGCCCTTGTCATATCGGGCTCGGCGGCCTTTTGACGAAGTTCCGGAAGCGCGGCAATGTTGACGAAATAAGGCCGCGCAAGCCTTTATATCGAGGTAAGAATGACTGATTTTTCCGGCGCTCGCGTGCTCGTCACGGGCGCCTCCGGTTTCGTCGGCTCGGCGGTGGCGCGGCTTGCCATCGAGCGTGGTTTCGATGTGCGTCTGCTCGTGCGCGCGACCAGTCCGCGCAAGAACGTGGAGTCATTGGATGCCGAGATCGTCGTCGGCGACATGCGCGACGAGGCATCGATGCGCGCCGCGCTCAAGGGCGTGCGCATCCTGTTTCACGTCGCGGCGGACTATCGAATCTGGGCGCCGGACCCGAGCGAGATCGAGCGCGCGAACCTGCTCGGCACCGAGGCGACCATGCGCGCGGCGCTGGCCGAAGGCGTCGAGCGGATCGTATATACGAGCAGCGTGGCGACGCTGAAGGTGACGAGTTCGGGCGCGATCATCGATGAAACCAAGCCTGCGGATGCCGCGAACACCATCGGCGCGTACAAGCGCAGCAAGGTGCTGGCCGAGCGCGCGGTGGAGCGCATGGTCGCGCAGGACGGCTTGCCGGCGGTGATCGTGAATCCGTCGACGCCAATCGGCCCGCGCGATGTGCGGCCGACGCCGACGGGGCGCATCATCGTGGAAGCCGCGACGGGCAAGATTCCCGCGTTCGTGGATACGGGCCTCAATCTCGTCCATGTCGATGATGTCGCGCGTGGGCATTTTCTGGCGCTGGAGCGCGGGGTTGTCGGGCAGCGGTACATCCTTGGCGGCGAGAATTTGTCCTTGCAGCAGATGCTGGCGGATATCGCGGGGATTGTCGGGCGCAAGCCGCCGACCATTCGGTTGCCGCGCGGGCCGCTTTATCCGGTGGCGCTCGGGGCGGAATGGTTTGCGCGATTCAGCGGTCGCGAACCCATGGTGACGCGGGATGCGTTGAAGATGTCGAAGAACAAGATGTGGTTTACGTCGGAGAAGGCGACACGGGAGTTGGGGTATGGGGCGCGGCCTTATATCGAGGGGTTGAAGGATGCGTTGGGGTGGTTTGGGGGGAATGGGTATCTCAAGCGGTGATGCCGGTCGTGCATCATTTCAAAAACCCCAACTCTTCTATAAGACCCAAAAAAATCTAACTCCCTGATCCAACAAGAAAAACCCCCGTTTCACCCCGCAACCAGCGCCCGCTTTCGCACGCCTGCCCCGCAAAATCAGGCAGAATAGCGGTTTGTTGCCGGAGGGGCGGTCAAGGCCGGCGGTTCTTTCCAACCTGTTTTCGGATGTCGAGACAAGCGATGAGTAATCAGCAACCCACCATCATCTACACCCTGACCGACGAAGCTCCGCTGCTCGCGACCAGCGCCTTTCTGCCGATCATCCGTACCTTCGTGACGCCCGCGGGCGTCAATATCACCACCAGCGATATTTCCGTCGCCGGCCGCATTCTGGGCGAATTCGCCGAGTTCCTGACGGACGCGCAAAAAGTGCCCGACAACCTCGCGCATCTGGGCGAACTCACGCAGGACGCCGATACCAACATCATCAAGCTGCCGAATATCAGCGCGTCGCAGCCGCAGTTGGTCGCCGCCATCAAGGAACTGCAAAGCAAGGGCTTCAAGGTGCCCGACTATCCGGAAGAGCCCAAGAACGACGAGGAAAAATCCATTCGTCAGCGCTATTCCAAGTGTCTCGGTTCGGCGGTGAACCCGGTGCTGCGCGAAGGCAATTCGGACCGCCGCGCGCCGCTCGCGGTCAAGAACTTCGCGAAGAAGCATCCGCACAGCATGGGCGAGTGGAGCATGGCTTCGCGCACGCACGTGGCGCACATGAAGCATGGCGACTTCTATCACGGCGAGAAATCCATCACGAACGATAAAGCGCGTGAAGTGCGCATGGAACTCGTCACGAAGTCGGGCGAAACCATCGTGCTCAAGCCGAAGGTTAAGCTGCAGGAAGGCGAGATCGTGGACAGCATGTTCATGAGCAAGAAGGCGCTCGTGGAGTTCTACGAAGACCAGATGGAAGACGCGTTCAAGACCGGCGTCATGCTGTCGCTGCACGTCAAGGCGACCATGATGAAGGTCTCGCACCCGATCGTCTTCGGTCACGCGGTGAAGGTGTTCTACAAGGACGCGTTCGTCAAGCACGCGAAGCTCTTCGAGCAACTCGGCGTGAATGTGAACAACGGGCTGTCCGATCTGTACTCGAAGATCGAAACGCTGCCGGAATCGCAGCGCGATGAAGTCATCCGCGACATGCACGCGTGCCATGAACATCGCCCGGCTCTGGCGATGGTGGATTCGGCCAAGGGCATCTCGAACCTGCACGCACCGAACGACGTGATCGTCGATGCCTCCATGCCCGCGATGATCCGCGCCGGCGGCAAGATGTGGGGCGCCGATGGCCGTCCGCAAGACACGAAGTGCCTGATTCCGGAAAGCACGTTCGCGCGCATCTATCAGGAGATCATCAACTTCTGCAAGACCAACGGCGCGTTCGATCCGAAGACCATGGGCACGGTGCCGAACGTCGGCCTGATGGCGCAGAAGGCCGAAGAGTACGGCTCGCACGACAAGACCTACGAGATTGCGCAGGACGGCACGGCGCGTATTGTCGATAACGCGACGAACGAAGTGATCGAATCGCTCACGCAGGAAGTGCAGCAGGGCGATATCTGGCGCATGTGTCTCGTGAAGGATGCGCCGATCCGCGACTGGATCAAGCTCGCCGTCACGCGCGCGAAGAACTCGGGCATGCCGGCGGTGTTCTGGCTCGACCCGTATCGTCCGCACGAAGCCGAACTCATCAAGAAGGTCGAAACGTATCTCAAGGATTACGATACCCAGGGTCTGGAACTGCACATCATGTCGCAGGTCCGCGCCATGCGTTTCACGCTGGAACGCGTCATTCGCGGCATGGACACGATCTCGGTGACGGGCAATATCCTGCGCGATTACCTGACCGACCTGTTCCCGATCATGGAACTCGGCACCAGCGCGAAGATGCTGTCGATCGTTCCGCTGATGGCGGGCGGCGGTTTGTATGAAACGGGCGCGGGCGGCTCGGCGCCGAAGCACGTGCAGCAGCTCGTGCAGGAAAACCACTTGCGTTGGGATTCGCTCGGCGAGTTCCTGGCGCTGGCGGTGTCGCTGGAAGAACTCGGCATCAAGAACGACAATGCGCGCGCGAAGCTCGTGGCGAAGGCGCTGGATGCCGCCACCGGCAAGCTGCTCGACAACAACAAGAGCCCGTCGCCGAAGACCGGGGCGCTGGACAATCGCGGCAGCCAGTTCTATCTCGCGATGTACTGGGCGCAGGAACTCGCGCAGCAAACGGAAGATCGCGAACTGGCGGAACGCTTCGCGCCGCTCGCCAAGACGCTGGCGGACAACGAGCAGAAGATCATCGATGAACTCGCGGCCGTGCAGGGCAAGGAAGCGGACATCGGCGGCTATTACAAGCCGGATGAAGCGAAGCTCGAAGCCGTCATGCGTCCGAGCAAGACGCTCAACGCGGCGCTGGATAGCGTGAAGTAAAGCGTTTAGACGCGCGCTGCACCCCAAACCGGCATCCTCTGGATGCCGGTTTTGCTTTTCGGCTCACAGTCGGCTCATACGTTGCGGTTTCGTGTGACGCAATGCATTTGGTTACAACGTGTGCCGGTCGCGGGAAAGTCCGAAAAGGTAAAATCCTGTTCTCGCTGCCGTTTGCAAGTGTTTGCAAGCGCAAGTCAAAGACACACTCGAATGAATCTACACGATCAGCTTGGCGCGCTCGAGTCCGGCCTCGATGCGCTTATCAGGGCAGCTTCCGGCGAGGATGCCGACTCCCCTTCGTCCGCCCAGAAAGAGCCGCAGCCCGCTCCGCTGCCGAATCGCGCGCGTGCGATCGACGAGGAAGTGCCCGTGCATGAGCCCGCTCCGCTCGATGTGAGCGAGGAGGCCGCCATCTCGGCGAGCGCGCCTTCGGAGCCTGAAGGACCGTTGCGGCTCGAAGTCTCGCGGCCCGAGCGCGATGTCATTCAGATGACCATCGGGGGCAAGACCACGCTGTTGAGCGCGGAAGGCGTGTCGGAACTGATCGAGGAACTGGCGAACGTGCGTGCATCGATGTCGGTGGATCAGCCTGGCGGCATCGCGCCGGGATGGCGGTTCGCGGCGACGTTGAATCCTGTGATGGCATCGCAGAAGCAGGCCAATGGGGATCGTTTGCTGATTCTGCGGCATAACGGGCATGGGTGGGTGCCGTTTACGTTTACGCCGAATCAGGTTGTTGAGCTTTATACGTTGCTTACGCGGAAGTGATTGTTGTTGTTTTGTGGTGCAAGGGCTTCTTCTGTTTGTGCTGCTTTTTCAGTAGCCGCCTCCCCGGCGGGGGGTAACTTTCTTTGCTGCTGCAAAGAAAGTCACCAAAGAAAGCAGCTTTTTACCCCTCCGCACGCTGGCTGGAAAGTGTGGTCTGAATTAACCATACAGTGGCCGCATTAGGATGTCCCTCGGTTGGTTAAGCGCGAAGGCAACCTAACGATTTCGCGCTCGAATCCTTGAGTCTTAGTGGACCGCATTCATTCTTTCGGCCATGCGCTTCGCGCGCCGAGAGCTTTAGAACGGAACCCCGCAGCGTATAAGCGCCCAGCCACTTCAAGCCACATCGCACCCTTCCCATTGGGCCCTACCACGATTAGCACTTCCGTGAAGCGGCGCACGCCAACGTTTGCCTTTGCCTCAAGTGCTAACCAGGGTAGGGCCAAATAGCAATCTTGCGAATAAGCGTGATGTGGCTGGGCGCTAATAGGCTGCGGGATTCCGTACTAAAGCTCTCGGCGCGCGTAGCGCATGGCCGAATGAATGAATGCGGTCCACTTAGACTTGAGTAATCGAGCGCGCAATCGCGAGGTTGCCTAAGCGGCAAGTTATGCGTGGATAGTCCTATAGCGGCCACTGCATCCATTAATCCAGACCAACCCTTTCCAGCCAGCGTGCATGGGGTAAAAAGCTGCTTTCTTTGGTGACTTTCTTTGCAGCAGCAAAGAAAGTTACCCCCCCGCCGGGGAGGCGGCTACTGCAATAAAAGCCCAACAAACAGAAGCCCCTTGCACGACAGAAAAAACAAACACCAACACCGTCGAGCACCGCTCAAATCAAGACTCCCCCCGCGTCGGCGCCTGCACCCGCGCCTTCCACTGCCCGCCCTTACCACTCCAATACCGCGCCGCCGACCCAACCGTCGCGCTGACATAGAACAGCGCAACAAGCGGCAACAACGGCGCCCAAAGCAGCGACCTCCGGTAATACCGCAACATCGGCGCATACGCGATACACATCAGCGCCCAAGCAATCCAAGCGGGCCACGCACGCGCGCCCAAGATCAGCGCGAACAAAGGCGGCGCCAGATAGATCACCGCCATGCCGATCACCGTCCCCGCCAACAGCAACGCGGAATAACGCAACTGCGTGAACGCCGTACGCGCAATCATGTTCCAAATCTCGCGCCACGAATCATAAGGACGCAGCGATTCGCTCTGATCCGCCAGATCGAGGCGAATGGGCCGCGCATCGTTCTTTCCTGCGCGATGCTTGATGCGTTGCGCGAGACTGCAGTCATCGATCAATTCCTGCCGGATCGATTCAATGCCCCCCGCCTGAGCAAGCGCCGTCCGGCGCACGAGCATGCAACCGCCTGCCGCGCCTGCGGTGACCTTCTTCGTGTCGTTCACCCATGCGAACGGATACAGCATGGCGAAGAAGAACACGAACGCCGGAATCAGCGCCTTTTCCCACGGCGAATCGCAACGCAGACGCACCATCAGCGACACGAGATCGCGGTCTTCCATGATGGTGCGCGCGACGAGTTGCGTGGCGGCATCGACGGGATGGTGGATGTCGGCATCCGTGAGGAACAGGAATTCGGCGGGCAGACCGAGCGTATCGATCGCGCCGATGCCCTGCGACTGCGCCCAGACCTTGCCCGACCAGCCCGGCGGCAGCGGCTTCGCGGTCAGCACGGTCAGGCGATCCTCCAGCCCGAGATCGCGCGCGGCGCCAAGTGCGGCGGCGGCGGTGCCGTCGGTGCTGTGATCATCGACGACGATCACATGGAACGCGCCTTCGTAGTCCTGCCTCAGCAGCGAGCCGACCGCACGGCCGATCACTTCGGCCTCGTTACGCGCGGGCACCACGGCGACCAGACCCGGCCATGCGCCGTGCCGCGCGATCTCCGCACGGCCGAGCGCGTGAATGGTCGTGGCCGATAACGCCGGCGCGGGCCGCGCGCGCCAGAATCCGCCGCGCCCGACGAGCAGCACGACCCAGATCAACAGTGAAAGCCAGGCGATCAGTAGCATGAAGTGAAGAACGATGAACGTGAACGATGCCGCGCGCGGCGCGCCAGACGTTGCAAGAAAAATACGATGCAGGCTTCTCATCCTGCGCAAACGAAACCTGCCTGAAGGCATCGCGCAAGGAAAGCCGCCGGATACGCGCCTTCGAGAACCCAAGAGTTTAATGGGTTCTTCCACTCGCCGTATTTACCTGCACGATGGCGCTTCCCACGGCGCTGTGCTGCAAGCACCCAAAAAGGGAACGCGATAGAATACGCGGTCAAGTCAGGCGTCCAGACGGTTATTCGGTGGTTTTTTCCGGGTTCGTTCGATACGCGTTGTGGTACTTCGTAATTCAATCGTAAATAACAGGCGACGCCGCGAAGTGAGATCGCAGGAAGTACGCAAATGCGCGAGCTTCGCCCCCGCTTACCCGAAACCCGCGCCAGTCGGAGTTCGTTCGAATATGCGTATCATCCTTGCTCAACCCCGCGGCTTTTGTGCGGGCGTGGTCCGTGCGATCGAGATCGTCGATCGCGCGCTCGAACGTAACGGCGCACCCGTGTATGTGCGCCATGAGATCGTGCATAACCGGCACGTCGTGGATAATCTGCGCGGCAAGGGCGCGCGCTTCGTCGAGGAACTGGACGAGGTGCCGCACGGCGCGGTCGCCATTTTCAGCGCGCATGGCGTCGCCAAAAGCGTTGAACAGGATGCGCAGACGCGCGGGCTCGATGTGCTGGATGCCACCTGTCCGCTCGTCACCAAGGTTCATGTGCAGGGACGGCAGTACGTGGCGCAGGGGCGCACGCTGATTCTGATCGGTCATGCGGGGCATCCCGAAGTGGAAGGCACGGTCGGTCAGATTCCCGGCAAGGTCGTGCTGGTGCAGAGCGAAGCGGAAGTCGAGACGCTCGCGCTGCCGGTCGATACGCCGGTCGCGTATGTCACGCAGACCACGCTGTCGGTGGACGACACGCGCGGCATCATCGATGCCTTGCAGCGGCGCTTTACCGATATCGTCGGACCGGATACGCGCGATATCTGCTATGCGACGCAAAACCGGCAGGCCGCCGTGCGCGAGTTGAGCACGCATGTGGATGTGCTGCTCGTGGTCGGCGCCACCAACAGTTCCAATTCG
Source organism: Caballeronia sp. A2-2 (assembly GCF_057612605.2). Taxonomy (NCBI): domain Bacteria; kingdom Pseudomonadati; phylum Pseudomonadota; class Betaproteobacteria; order Burkholderiales; family Burkholderiaceae; genus Caballeronia; species Caballeronia sp. A2-2. Next base: position 1,455,669 of record NZ_CM172588.1, read on the forward strand.
AACCGGCTGCGCGAGATCGGCGCCGAGAGCGGCGTGCCGAGTTATCTCGTCGCGGATGGTTCGGAACTCAAGGCCGAGTGGTTCGCGAATGCGCGGACCGTCGGCATCACGGCGGGCGCATCGGCGCCCGAGGAAATGGTCGAACATGTGATCGATGCCCTGCGCGCCCTTGGCCCCGTCGAAGTGACGACCATGGCCGGCCGCGAGGAAAAGGTCGAATTCAAACTCCCCGCGAAACTCATGCAGCCGCTCGCCGCCGTTCAGGGCGCGGCAGTCACGGCGGCAGCCGTTCGCGAAGAATAAGGAGAACAGGCAAATTGTCTATTCCGATGCTTCAAAAGGCGCGCGTAGGCGCATACATCTTCAAGCAGCACTTGACGCGCACCAAGCGCTATCCGCTGGCGCTCATGCTCGAACCGCTGTTCCGCTGCAATCTGGCGTGTAACGGCTGCGGCAAGATCGACTATCCGGACCCGATCCTCAACCAGCGCCTGTCGCTGGAAGAGTGTCTCGGCGCGGTGGACGAATGCGGCGCGCCGGTCGTTTCCATCGCGGGCGGCGAACCTCTGCTGCACAAGGAAATGCCGCAGATCGTCAAGGGCATCATGGCGCGCAAGAAGTTCGTGTATCTCTGCACGAACGCGCTGCTGATGGAAAAGAAGATGGACGACTACGAGCCGAGCCCGTACTTCGTCTGGTCCGTTCACCTCGATGGCGACCGCGAAGCGCACGACCATTCGGTGTCGCAACCGGGCACGTATGACAAGGCGGTCGCGGCCATCAAGGAAGCGAAGCGTCGTGGGTTCCGCGTGAACATCAACTGCACGCTCTTCAACGATGCACAACCCGATCGCGTGGCAGATTTCTTCGACACGCTCGGTCCGATTGGCGTGGATGGCATCACGGTATCGCCGGGTTACGCGTATGAGCGCGCGCCGGATCAGCAGCACTTCTTGAATCGCGAAAAGACCAAGAACCTGTTCCGTGAGATCTTCAAGCGCGGCAACAACGGCAAGAACTGGTCGTTCAGCCAGTCCACCTTGTTCCTGGATTTTCTGGCGGGCAACCAGACGTATCAATGCACGCCGTGGGGCAACCCGGCGCGCACGGTGTTCGGCTGGCAGAAGCCGTGCTATCTGGTCGGCGAAGGTTACGTGAAGACCTTCAAGGAACTGATGGAAACCACCGAGTGGGACAAGTACGGCACCGGCAAGTACGAGAAGTGCGCGGACTGCATGGTCCATTGCGGCTTCGAAGCAACGGCGGTGATGGATACGGTGGCGCATCCGCTGAAGGCCGCGAAGATCGCGCTGTCAGGGCCGCGCACGACGGGCGCGTTTGCCAAGGAATTGCCGATGGATAAGCAACGGCCGGCGGATTTTGTGTTCTCCAAGCATGTGGAGATCAAGCTGGAAGAGATCGGGCGGATGAAGAAGGATAAGGGCGCTAAGACGGTGGCGGCGCATTGAGGGTTTAGGTGCTGAAAAGGGCGGATGACCGAGAGGTCGTCCGCCCTTTTTTGTTTGTGGATCAGAGATCGTCACTTGTTTCTGGCGTTGGACGCTCGTAGGCCTCGTCCAACATCTTCCAGTCATCCTCGCCGACCGGGTCCAACGGGCGTTCGTAAAACAGCACGCTTCCGCGAAGTACCTCCAATGGCGACGGTACATGATCGCCCGTCTGCGGAACTTCGCGCTGTGATTTCGTATGACTGGTCACGATGATGTTCTCCCGAATGAATGAGTTACCGCTCTTTCAATCGAGTATCCCTTACTAAATTCTTCTGAAGTCATCCCGTTCGGTCAAATTTGGTCACCCCTTTGCCAAAGAAAAAACGCGCCCTAACGGACGCGTTCCCTCAATCCCCAATCAACAACACTTCCCCGCCCCACTCCCATACCTCGCTTCCTGCCGTTCCCGAAAAAACTCCGCATAACTCATCATCGGCTTATCGGGATGCGTGGTCTGCATATGCGTGACGTAGGCATCGTAATCGGGGATGCCGACCATCAGACGCATCGTTTGGCCGAGATAGCGGCCCGCTTGTCGAAGATCGTCGAACATCGCATGCTCCTCAATGACCCGAACGCATGGCCGCAGACGCGCCCGAAGGCATCGCTTCGAACGGAGTTTCGACGACCGTCGGACGCGATTCGCGCCGCGCACGCAGCACCGTCAACACGCCAAATATCGCGATGCTCACCACCACCAGCATGAACAAACCCGACAGCGCGGCATCCACATAATCGTTGAAGATGATGCGCTGCATCTCCGCCAGCGATTTCGCGGGCGCCATCACCTTGCCTGCATCGAACGAATCCTTGAGCTTCGCGGCGTGCGAGAGGAAGCCCACCTTCGGATTCGCATCGAAAATTTTCTGCCAGCCTGCGGTCAGCGTGCAAAGCAGCAGCCATGCGGTCGGCAGCAGCGTGACCCACGCGTAACGCTCGCGCTTCATCTTGAACAGCACCACCGTCCCGAGCATGAGCGCGATGCCTGCCAACATCTGGTTCGAGATGCCGAACAACGGCCACAGCGTGTTGATGCCGCCAAACGGATCGACCACGCCTTGATAAAGAAAATAGCCCCACGCCGCCACGCACAAACCCGTCGCGGTCAAATTCGCCGGCAGCGATTCAGTCCGACGCAACGCCGGATGAAACGTGCCGAGCAAATCCTGAAGCATGAAGCGCCCCGCGCGCGTGCCTGCATCGACAGCGGTGAGGATGAACAGCGCCTCGAACAGAATGGCGAAGTGATACCAGAACGCCATCATCGCCGGGCCGCCGATGACCTGATGCAGAATCTGCGCCATGCCCACGGCCAGCGTCGGCGCACCGCCCGCGCGCGCGACGATGGTCGTCTCGCCGACCGCCTTCGCCGTGGACGTCAGCATGTCCGGCGTGAGCATGAAGCCCCAACTCGATACCGTCTGCGCGACCGCATCCGGCGTCGAGCCGAGCAAGGCGGCGGGGCTGTTCATCGCGAAGTACACGCCCGGCTCGATCACGCACGCGGCGACCAGCGCCATGATCGCGACGAACGATTCCATCAGCATCGCGCCGTAGCCGATCAGGCGCATGTTCGCTTCGTTGTCGAGCATCTTGGGCGTGGTGCCCGATGCGATCAGCGCATGAAAACCCGACACCGCGCCGCACGCAATCGTGATGAACAGGAACGGGAACAGATTGCCCGCCCACACCGGACCCGAGCCATCGACGAACTTCGTGAAGGCCGGCATCTTGAGTTCCGGCGCGACCACGAGAATGCCGATGGCCAGTCCGAGAATCGTGCCGATCTTGAGGAAGGTGGACAGATAATCGCGCGGCGCGAGCAGCAGCCAGACCGGCAGCACGGACGCCACGAAGCCATAGCCGATCAGAATCCAGACCAATTGCACGCCGGTGAAGGTGAAGAACGGCGCGATAGCGGGCGATGCCGCGACCTGACCGCCAAAGGTGATCGCCAGCATCAGCAGCACGAAGCCGATGATCGACACTTCGCCGATGCGTCCCGGACGGATATAGCGCGTGTACAGGCCCATGAACAGCGCAATCGGAATGGTCGCCGCCACCGTGAACGTGCCCCACGGCGAATTCGTCAGCGCCTTCACGACGATCAGCGCCAGCACCGCGAGAATGATGACCATGATGAGGAACGCGCCGAACAGCGCGATCACACCCGGCACCGTGCCGAGTTCCATCTTGATGAGATCGCCGAGCGAGCGGCCATCGCGGCGCGTGGAGATGAACAGGATCACGAAGTCCTGCACCGCGCCCGCGAACACCACGCCCGCGAGAATCCACAGCATGCCGGGCGTGTAGCCCATCTGCGCGGCAAGCACCGGCCCGACCAGCGGACCCGCGCCAGCAATCGCCGCGAAGTGATGGCCGAACAGCACGTACTTGTTGGTCGGCACGTAGTCGAGGCCATCGTTGTGACGCACGGCGGGCGTCATGCGCAAACCATCGAGCTTGAGCACCGTGCCCGCGATGAAGCGCGAATAAAAACGGTAAGCGATGAGATAAACGCAGACCGCCGCGATGACGATCCACAGTGCGCTGATCCGCTCGCCGTGCGCGAGCGCGATGGTGCCGAATGCGAACGCGCCCACCAGCGCGAGCGCGATCCAGACCAGGAATCCGGAAGCCCGATTCATGGTGTCTCCTTAGTTATAAACCCCAATGGGGCGATTCAGCGCCGCAAGGGACGCATTGGGCGGTAGTATTCGCTTTCGCTGCAAGGCTCACAAGCGCAACACTACGTATGCGCGCTACGTAGCTTCACGTAGCGGCAAACCCTCATCGATGAATCTCAAGGTCAAGATCTTCCTGCTGGCGATCGTGCCGTTCGCGCTGGCGATCGGCGGTATCGAATATGGCGTGCGGCGACAGGCCGAGAGCCTTGCCGATGCGCAGCACGCCACCACGCAGACCGCGTACATGTCGAGCAAAGAGCTCGAATTGCGGCATTACGTGGAGATCGCCCGCAGCGCCATCGCGCCTTATTACGATGCTCCGGCAAGCGACCCGCACAGCGATCAGGAGCGTCAACAACTCGCGCTCGATGCATTGCAACGGCTCGATTTCGGTCAGGACGGCTACTTTTTCGTCTATACGATGCACGGCACGTCGCTCATGCATCCGCGCCAGCCGGAACTCGTCGGGCGCGATCTCTGGCTCATGCGCGACCCGAACGGCGCGCTGACCATTCAAGCGTTGATCGGACAGGCATCGAAGGGCGGCGGGTATGTGCGTTATGTCTGGCGGCGTCCGTCCACGGGCAAGCTCGCGCCCAAGCTCGGCTATGTCGTCCCGCTCGAACGATGGGGCTGGATGATCGGCACGGGCATCTATCTGGAAGACGTGGAAACGGCGCTCGGGCGCATCGATGCGCAGGCTGCCGCGAACATCGAACGCACGGTGATGTGGATCGGCGCAATCGCGCTGGCGGCGCTGGCAAGCATCACGCTGTGCGCGGCGGTGCTCAACATCAGCGAGCATCGCAGCGCGGACGTGAAGCTCAAACGGCTCGCGCGGCAAGTGGTGGAATCGCAGGAACAGGAACGCGCGCGGCTGTCGCGCGAACTGCATGACGGCATCAGTCAGATGTTGGTGTCGGTGAAGCTGTTGCTCGAATCCGCGTTGTTGCGCTTCGAACGCGCGACGACTCGCGAACCGGATGCCGAAGCCGCGCTCGCCACGAGTCTCGGGCGGCTGTCCGGCACCTTGCGCGAAGTGCGGCGCATCTCGCATGCGCTGCGTCCCGCCATGCTCGACGATCTGGGCCTTGCCGCCGCGCTCGAACAACTCGCGCGCGAACTCGACGGACAGGACGGTATCGAAGTGACGTTCGAAGCGACGGCGGATGGCAAGCCGAGTGCATCGCAGAGCGCGAGTCTGCCGGATACGGTCAACACCGTGCTGTTCCGCATCGCGCAGGAAGCGCTCGCCAACATCGCGCGGCACGCGCACGCCACGCGCGCGACGCTCATGCTCGACATCGCGCCGCATGCGGTGAGCTTGCGCATCATCGACAATGGGCGAGGCTTCGATGTGCCCGCCGTGCTCGCCGATCCCGCGAGCGGCATCGGACTGCGCAACATGCGTGAGCGGTTGGATACGCTCGGCGGTGGGCTTCGAATTGAATCGCAAGTGGGACGTACATCGATTGCGGCTAGCGTGCCTTTGCCACTCGCGGCACCCAACACCGGAATGACCCATGAACACTGAACCCGCCCGCATCATCCTCGTGGACGATCATCCGCTCGTGCGCGACGGCCTACGCGCGCGGCTCGAAGCCATGCCGCATCTGCGCGTGATCGGCGAAGCGGGCAACGCGAACGAAGCGCTCGCGCTCGCGGGCACCGAGCATCCGCCCGATCTCGCATTGATGGACGTGGGCATGGCGGGCATGAGCGGCATTCAACTGGCAGCGCTCTTTCACGAGCGCTTTCCGGGCATTCGCGTGCTGATGCTGTCGATGCACGACAACTTGGAATACGTGACGCAAGCGGTGCGCGCGGGCGCGAGCGGTTATGTGCTGAAGGATTCGCCTGCGACCGAGATCATTCACGCCATCGATGCGGTGCTCGCGGGCAAGACGTTCTTCAGCGCGGGACTGGCCGTGCGCATGATCCAGGCACAATCGATGCAGACGCCCATCGATCGCCTCACGCCGCGCGAACTGGATATTCTGGACGCGCTGGCGGAGGGTTTATCGAGCAAGCAGATCGCGCAGCAGCATGGCTTGTCGGTGCGCACGGTGGAGACGCACCGGCTGAACATGAAGCGCAAGCTGGATATCGACGGTCAGGCCGAACTCATCAAGTTCGCGGTGGAACATCGCCGGAACTGATTTTAAGTCCGCCGTTTTCAGCCTTCCGAACGCGCGTTGTGATCGGCGAGATACTTGATGAGCGCATCGACGCCGCCCTTCTGCAACTGTCCGGCGAACTGCTGCTGATAGACCTGGATGAGCCACGCGCCCATCATGTCGATGTCGTAGATTTTCCAGCCTTGCGGGCCTTTTTCGAGGCGATAGCGCACCGGGTTGTCGCCGCCCGAGGACACCACATGCGACTGCACGACGATGTCTTTCGCGTTGGCATCCACGTTGGGCGACTCGAAGCTGAACTTCACGTCCTGATCGCGCAGTTGCGAAAGCGAGGCCGCATAGGTGCGCGTGAGCAGCGTCTGAAATTGTTCGTAAAGCTGTTTTTGCTGGTCGGGCGTGGCGCTGGCCCACGCCTTGCCTACCGCGATGCGCGTCGTGCGCTGAAAGTCCGTGGCGGGCAGGAAGCGCGTCTGAACGAGTTGCGTGATCTTCGCCATGTCGCCGCCGCGCGCTTGCGGGTCGGCCTTCATGGCGTTCACGGTGCCTTCGACGGCGTTCTTCACCACCGCGTCGGGGCTCGTTTGCGCGAGCGCCTCGCCGGAGAAGGACAGCGCAGCGAGGAGGACAGCAAAACAAATGGACAAATAGCGTTTCATGGCAACCGTTCTCTATTCTTTGATGGTCGTCGGCCGTGCGAAGGATCGCAACGAGGAGCAAACCGGGCATTCGGCAGTATATCGACAGCGCGCGCGTATGACAGTTCACGACATCGCGTGCCGATGCCCGAAGCGCCCGCCCGTTATACTTGCGCGGCATCCCTCGCGCCTTTCGCGGGCGATGCGAAGGTCGGCTGTCGGCATCACGCGCATCGCGCTGGATCATGCGGCGGTGCGCAAAAATAACAGGACACACAGGTAGCGTCTTCATGCTGACGTCCAACATTACACGCTTCGTCACGCTGGCCATTCGCAAGCCGGTGTGGATTATCGTCATTTCACTGCTGCTCGGCGTGCTGAGCACGATTTATGTCGTTCAGCACTTTCGCATCAGCACCGATGTCAGCCAACTGATCGAGAACGAGCCAGAATGGGCCGCGCGCGACAAGGCCATCGACGATGCCTTTCCCAATCGCGGTGCGACGCTGCTGATCGTGGTCGAAGCGCCCGCGCCGGAATTCGCCAGCGCCGCCGCGAGCGAACTGGCCGCTGCGTTGGCGAAGGAACCGGAACAGTTCAAGTCCGTGGCGCAACCGGAAGGCGGCGCTTTCTTCGAGCACAACGGCCTTCTTTATCTGTCCACGGACAAGGTGGATCAGACCACGAAGCAGCTTGCGCAGGCGCGGCCGCTCATCAACACGCTGGCGCACGATCCCTCGCTTACCGGCCTCGCGCAGACGTTGAACACCACGCTCAACGTGCCGCTGCTCACCGGCCAGATCACGCTCGGCAAGATGTCGAATCTGCTCGGCCACAGCGCGGATGTGCTCGACCGCGTGCTCGCCAATCAACCGGCTGCGTTCTCCTGGCGCGATGTCGCGGATTCGTCCAAGGGCGATCAACCCGGACGCGCGTTCGTCACCGTCATCCCCGAACTCAACTTCAACGCGCTGAAGGCGGCGGCGGGTGCGTCGGATGAAATCCGCGCGCGGTTCGGCGAACTCGGCCTTGCGAAGAAATACGGCGCGAGCGTGCATCTGACCGGCGCGCAACCGCTCGCCGACGAGGAATTCGCCTCCGTGCAGGACGGCGCGGCGCTCAACGGCATCCTCACTTTCCTCGTCGTGCTGATGATTCTGTGGGTCGCGCTGCGCTCCAAGCGCATGATCGTCGCGGTCTTCATCACGCTGTTCGTGGGACTGGCGATCACCGCCGCGCTCGGGCTGATGATGGTCCACGCGCTCAACATGATCTCTGTCGCGTTCATGGTGCTGTTCGTCGGGCTCGGCGTGGACTTCGGCATTCAGTTCGGCGTGAAGTATCGCGAGGAGCGGCACAAGCACCATCGGCTCGATGTCTCGCTGGCGGAAACCGCGCGCCACGTCGCGGTGCCGCTTACGCTTGCCGCCGCCGCGACCGCCGCGAGCTTCTTCTCGTTCCTGCCGACGGCGTATCGCGGCGTGTCGGAACTCGGGCTGATCGCGGGCGTCGGCATGTTCGTCGCGTATCTGACCAACATGACCTTGCTGCCCGCGCTCATCAAGGTGTTCGCGCCGCCGGGCGAAGCACATTCGCCGGGCTTTCCCGTGCTCGCCCCCGTCGATGAATTCCTCGACCGGCATCGCAAGCCGGTGCTGATCGGCACGCTGGTGGTGGTGATCGGCGCACTGCCGCTGCTCACGCAATTGCGCTTCGACTTCAACCCGCTGCATCTGAAAGACCCGCACACGGAGTCGATGGAAACGCTCGCGGCGTTGAAGGATTCGCCCGAAGCCGCGGTGAACGACGTCTCCGTGCTCGCGCCGAATCTCGCCGATGCCGACCGAATCGCGGACCAGTTGCGCAAGCTGCCGCAAGTCGAAAGCGCGACCACGCTGTCCTCGCTCATTCCCGCCGATCAGCCGCAAAAGCTCGCGCTCATCAAGACCGCCGCCGACCTGCTTTTGCCCGCGCTCGATCAGCAGGTTGCCTCGCCCGTGACGGATCAGGTGCGCGTCGCCACGCTCAAGCGCGCGTCGAATGCGCTGTCGCTCGCCGCCGACGATCATCCCGGCGCAGGCGCGAACGAGGCGAAGCATCTGTCGCAAACGCTCGCCAAACTCGCTCAAGCCGATGCCGCCACCCGCGACCGCGCCGAGCACGCGATGTCCGATCCGCTGCGCATCGCGCTGGCGCAGTTGCGCGCGCTGCTCACGCCCACCGAGATCACGCGCGCGACGCTGCCGCCGGGGCTCGCCGACAACCTCGTCAACGCGAAGGGTCAGGCGCTCGTCACGGTGTCGCCGAAGACGCCGCCCGGTGTCGATCCCGGCGACGACACGCTGCTCGCCCATTTCGCCGATGCCGTGCAGCGCGTCGAGCCGAACGCCATCGGCGGGCCCATTTCGGTGCGGCATTCGGCGGAGACCATCATCAAGGCGTTCCAGCAAGCGGCGATTTATTCGCTCGTCGCCATCACCATTTTGCTGTGGATCGCGCTGCGTCGTTTCGGCGATGTTTTAAGAACTTTGGTACCGTTGCTCGTCTCCGCGATCGTCACGCTGGAGTTGTGCGTCGTGTTCCGCATGCCGCTCAACTTCGCGAACATCATCGCGTTGCCGTTGATGCTCGGCGTGGGCGTCGCCTTCAAGATCTATTTCGTGATGGCGTGGCGCTCGGGCCAGACGCGCCTGCTGCAATCGAGTCTCACCCACGCCGTGATGTTCAGCGCCGCCACTACCGCGACGGCCTTCGGCAGCCTGTGGTTTTCGCATCATCCGGGCACGTCCAGCATGGGGCGGCTGCTGGCGCTGTCGCTGTTCTGCACGCTGGTCGGCGCGGTCGTGTTCCAGCCAGTTTTGATGGGCAAGCCGCGCCGCGTGCGCGCCGCCGACCGGGCGAAGCTGCGGGCGGCGCAAAGGCATGACAACCTAAGAGGAATCGAAGAATGACGATGGTTTTTGCCGCGGACGCCCGACGCCAAGCGACCACGATCGCAGCCGTTGCCTGCCTGCTCGCAAGCGCGGGCTGCGCGACCGGACCGGACCGCAATCCGAAAGATCCGCTCGAGCCGATGAACCGCACCGTCTTCAAGTTCAACGATACCCTCGATACCTACATCGCCAAGCCGGTTGCGCAGTTCTACGTGGACTACACGCCGAGTCCGTTCCGCACCGCCGTCAGCAATTTCTTCTCGAATCTCGGCGACTTCAGCAACTTCGCCAACGACCTCGTGCAGTTGAAGATCACCGATGCGACGCAGGATTTGATGCGGATCGCGATGAATTCGGTGTTCGGTCTGGGCGGGTTGATCGACATTGCGTCGCCTGCGGGGTTGCCGAAGCATCATCAGGATTTTGGGCTGACGCTCGGGCATTACGGCGTCCCGTCCGGTCCGTATCTCGTGCTGCCGTTGCTCGGTCCGAGTTCTTTCCGCGATGCCACCATGTGGGCGGTGGACTGGCGCGTGAATCCGATCAGCTACACGGATGCCGATATCCGCTGGCCGCTGTATGGCGTGAATTTCGTCAGCGAGCGGGCTGATTTGATCGGCGCGACAAATCTGCTTTCGCAAGCGGCGCTCGATAAATACGCGTTCGTTCGGGATGCGTATATTCAGCGGCGGCAGTTTTTGTTGACGGGTGGAGGGGCTTCGACGTTGCCGGATTATGGGGATGAAGGGGCATCGGCGCCGGATGCGGCGAGTGCGCCGCCGGGGGCGACGGGTGGGAGTTCTTCGGAGCAGGGGTTGCCGAATTATTCGGATCCGGGGGCAGGTGGTGCTAATGCTTCGCCGAGTTCGAGTAAGGCGAATGGGTTGCCGCTTTATGAGGATCCGGGGGCGGGGAAATAGCAGTTCTCGAACTGAGAAATAGTGTTTGTTGTTCTTTCTTGCGTGAGTGCAAGGGGCTGCTGTTGTTTGGGCATTTATTGCAGTAGCCGCCTCCCCGGCGGGGGGGTAACTTTCTTTGCTGCTGCAAAGAAAGTCACCAAAGAAAGCAGCTTTTACCCCTCCGCACGCTGGCTGGAAAGGGTGGTCTGAATTAACGATACAGTTGGCCGCAATAGGATGTTCCACGGTTCGTTAAACATGTGGGCAACCTAACGATTTCGCGCTCGAATCCTTGGGTCTTAGTGGACCGCATTCATTCTTTCGGCCATGCGCTTCGCGCGCCGAGAGCTTTAGAACGGAATCCCGCAGCGTATGAGCGCCCAGCCTCCTCACACCTCGCCGTTATGTCGTCATTCGGTCCTACCTTGGTAAGCGCTTCTAGGCAAAGCTCGCACACCAACGCAAGTCACCTTTAGTCGGAGCACTCACCAAGGTAGGACCGAATAGCAATCTTGCGGGGAAGCGTGAGGTGGCTGGGCGCTGATAGGCTGCGGGATTCCGTTCTTACGTTCTCGGCGCGCGCAGCGCATGGCCGAAAGAATGAGCGCGGTCCACTAAGCGTTGATTACTCAAGCGCGAAATCGCGAGGTTGCCTAAGCGACTCGTTATGCGTTGAACGTCCTATTGCGGCCACTGCATCCGTCAATCCAGACCAACCCTCTCCAGCCATCGTGCATGGGGTAAAAGCTGCTTTCTTTGGTGACTTTCTTTGCAGCAGCAAAGAAAGTTACCCCCCCGCCGGGGAGGCGGCTACTGCAATAAAGTCCCAAACAAGAGCAGCGCTCTGCACGACAAAACGACAAAACGGCAACACATCACCCGAAGCCATCAATGCGCTTCTTCCAAATCGCTCACCACCAAATCCTCCCCCGACAACTTCGGCGCTTCCACCGCGCCCATATCCGTCCGATACGCCTCAAAAATCTCATCCGCGTAACGAATCTGCGTGCGCCCATGCGGCGCCGGATCGCCTTGCTTATCCAGATTAACGAACACCATCTTCTCGACGGTCAGAATGCTCTTGCGCGTGATCTTGTTGCGCACTTCCGCACGCAGCGTGATCGACGTACGGCCGAAATGCGTCGCGGTAATGCCCAATTCGATGATGTCGCCCTGCCGCGCCGAACTCACGAAGTTGATTTCCGACATGAACTTGGTCACGACGAACTGATTGTTCAGTTGCGAGATGGCGTAGATGGCGGCTTCCTCGTCGATCCAGCGCAGCAGGCTGCCGCCGAACAAGGTGCCATTGGGGTTCAAGTCTTCCGGCTTGACCCATTTGCGGGTATGAAAATTCATTTGATGTGTCCTCACTCTGCTTGACCGCCTGCTCCGAACGGAACAAAACGACCTAGGGTTTTCCCTGATTATAACGAGATGAGGGTTAACCCGCAGTACACAAGAGACGACATCAAGAAAAGACGAGACCCCGCGACACTTCCAGCGCATGCCGCGCCTGAATGAGCGTGGCCCGCGCCGCGCGGGCATCGGCGGCAAGGCGAAGCATCGCGCCGAGTTGCGATGGCTGGCGCAGCAATTCCCGCAGAATCGGCCCGAGCGCGGTCGTGCCGTCGTCGCGCAATCCTGCCGTGGCAGCGGGCGGCAACGTGCGCCACGCCGGATCCACCACGGCGCGGCAGACCGCAAACGGCAACCCGCGCGCCGTCGCGATGGCCCCCGCAATATGCGATTCCATATCCACCGCCAGCGCATCCGTCGATGAATGCAGCGAGCGTTTCTCCGCCTCGCTCTTGACCGGCGCGGTGACGCCCGCCATCGTGCCGCGCCGCGTGATGCGTTCGAGCGGCGTGCCCGAAAACGCTTCGACGATGCGCGCCGACCACGCGGCATCGGTCCTGATCGGCCCGAACGGCCCGCACACCGTATCCGCGACGATCAACGCGCCCGGCTGCAAATCCGGCGCAAGTCCGCCCGCCGTGCCGAAGCTCACGATGCCCGAGCAACCCCGCGTCAACGCATCCGACAACGCGCGCTCCAGCCAGTCCGCGCGCGCCGCGAACACGGCTTCGACGCCGCGCCCGCGCGCGATCTTCGCCTCGAACGCCATGCCCGTCACGGCGATCACCGGCAGACCGGCGGTCATCTCGACGGAGCGCACGAAAGGCGTGCTCACATGCCCGCCGTCACGCGCGTCTCACCTTCGCGCGTCATGTTGCGATAACGCGCGAGCGCCCACAGCGGGAAAAACTTGCGATAGCCGTGATAACGCAGATAGAACACGCGCGGAAAACCCGTCGCGGTGAAGCGCGTTTCGTCCCACAGGCCATGCGGCTGTTGCGTGCGGATCAGATAGTCGATGCCGCGTTCCACCGCGACATCGCCCACACGTCCCGCCGCCATCAGCCCGAGCACCGCCCACGCCGTCTGCGATGCCGTGCTCGCCGCCTGCTCGTAACCGCGATAGTCGAGCTTGTAGCTCTCACCCGCTTCGCCCCAGCCGCCATCCGCGTTCTGGATGCTCACGAGCCAGTCCGCGCCGCGCTTCATGCGCGAGTCCGCCGGTCCGACGCCCGCCGCGTTCAGCGCGCACAGCGCCGACCACGTGCCATACACGTAGTTCATGCCCCAGCGCCCATACCAGCTTCCGTCGCGCTCCTGATCGCGCACGATGAAATCGAACGCGCGGCGCGCCGGCTCGCTGTTCGCGGGCGTCTCGCCGAGTTGCGCGAGCATCGACAGGCAGCGGGCGGAGACATCGACGGTCGGCGGGTCGAGCAATGCGCCGTGGTCCGAGAACGGAATGTTGTCGAGGAAGTGATGCGTGTTTTCCGGCTCGAACGCGCCCCACCCGCCGTCGCTGCTCTGCATTCCGACGACCCACTCGCGCGCGCGCGACACGGCCTCGCCGTACATCGCGGTGCCGTTTTCACGATCGGCGCGTTCCATCGCCATGGCGACGACAGCGGTATCGTCCACATCCGGGTAATGCGGGTTGGCGAACTGGAACGCCCAGCCGCCCGGCCGCACGTTCGGACGACGCAGCACCCAGTCGCCGCGCGCGTCGAGAATCTGCAGGGGCGCGAGCCATTCGAGCCCGCGCGTGACCGCCGCGCGCGCCTTCGGCATGCCGGTTTCCAGCAACGCATGCGCGACGAGCGAGGTATCCCACACCGGCGAAAGGCACGGCTGGCAATACGCCTCGCCGTCCGGCGCTTCGTCGATCACCAGCAGCTTGTCCAGCGACTGGCGCGCGATGGCGCGGCTCGGATGCTCCGGCGGATAGCCGAGCACGTCGTACATCATCACGGAATTGGCCATCGCCGGGAAAATCGCGCCGAGGCCGTCTTCGCCGTTGAGGCGTTCATCGACGAAACGCACGGCTTCCTTGATGGCGCGCTCGCGGCCCGCCTTGGGAAACGCGCCATCCGTCAGACGCAACAGGGAATCGACCGCGCGAAAAAACGTGAACCAGCCGCGGCTCTGATGCCCCGCGCGCGCGGGCATGCCGGCGTTCACGGGCGGCTCGCGAAACAGTTCGTCGATGCGCACGCCACGCGGATTGCGCGCGCGTGGCCTTCTGGCGTTGAGCACGAGCAGCGGCACGATGACCGTGCGCGCCCAGTACGACACCTTCGACAGATGGAACGGAAACCACACCGGCAACTGCATGACTTCGACGGGCATCATCGGCACGGCGCGCCACGACACCACGCCGAACAGCGCGAGCAGGATGCGCGTGAATACGTTGGACTTTTCCGCGCCGCCTGCCGCGAGAATGGCGCCGCGCGCGCGCTGCATGTGGTCGGCATCGGGCGAATCGCCGATCATTTTCAGCGCGAAATATGCCTTGACGGTGGCGGAGATGTCCATCGCGCCATCGGTGAAAAGCGGCCAGCCGCCATCTTCACGCTGGATGCGGCGCAGATAGCGGCCGATCTTCGCTTCGAGTTCGAGGTTGGCTTCCTCGCCGAGATAGTGGACGAGCAACACGTATTCGGCCGGAATGGTTGCATCGGCTTCGAGTTCGTACAGCCAGTAGCCTTGCGGCGACTGATCCGCGAGCAGCGCGTTCGTGGCTTCCTTGACAGCGTGATCCAGCGCGCTGTTCGGCGCCGGCGACTCCGGCGCGTGCGCATCTGGCAGGGACAAGTCGTTCATCTGCGTTCCATCGATGGGTTCATCAGCGCATCCGCGGCCTTTTGGCCCGAACGGATCGCGCCTTCGATCGTCGCGGACAGACCGGTAGCCGTCCAGTCGCCCGCGAGCGTGAGATTGTTCCAGCGCGTGCGCGTGGCGGCGCGCAAGCCTTCCTGCGAGGGTATCGCGGCAAAAGTCGCGTGTTGTTCCGCGATCACTTGCCACGGCGGCACGGGCGCGGCCGGCATGCGCAGCGCCTTCGCCGCTTCTTGCCAGACGGCGCGCGCGAGTTCCTCGTGCGGCGTCGCGAGGTGCGCATCGGCGGCGGCGAGCGTCACGGACACGCGCCGGTCCGCCGCGAACAGCCAGTCGGCGATGCCGTTCACGAGCATCGTCATCGGCTGGAAACCGGCGGTGACGTCCACCGCGAAATGCACGGTGACGATCGCGCGGAATGCGTCCGGCGCGGCCAGACCCGGCAACAGACCGCGCGCGGCGTCGGGCGTCACGGCCAGCACCACGCCGTCATCAAGCGTCAGCGCAAGATTTTCCGAGCCTTCGCCCGCGTGCCTGAAAGCGAGCGAGCTTACACGTTCCTCGCAATTTGTGCCGGATCGACCTATTTCCGTCAGCCGCGCGCCGAGCCGGATTTCCGCGCCGCCGTACTGCAAATGCCTGAGCGCCGGATCGACGAACGCGTTCGACAGCCCCGTTTTGGCGATGAGCGGCCGGCACGCCTGACCGCCCGCCGCGAGCGTTTCGCGCAGCAATCCGGCGGCGACGGACGCGCTTGCCTCGGACGGATCTGTGTTCAACATCGTGCGCAGGAGCGGACGCACGAGCTGGTCATAGACGCGCCCGTGATGCCGCAGCGATTGCCCAACCGTGCGGCCCGGCTTGGCGAAAAAGAGCGGCAGCATCGAAAGATAATTGGCGGGTTGCGTGCCGGGCAGACGCGCGTCGTCATCGAAAATCCAGCGCGGCAAACGGCCCGACGACATGCCGATGGTCCACGCCGCGCCGCTCGCGAGATCGAAGAACGGATAGTCGGGAAGCGGCGGGCCGATCAGCGTGTCCGTCGCACCGATCGCGCGGAGGTACGACATCGCCGAATGATTGCCGGACAGCAGAAGATGATTGCCGTTATCGACCGTCACGCCGAGGCGCGCGTCGAAATACGAGCGGCAGCGCCCGCCCGCGTGCGCGGCGGCATCGATCAGCACGACGCGCGCGCCGCGACGCTGCGCCTGAACTGCCGCGGCCAAGCCCGCCAGTCCCGCGCCCACGACGATGACCCGCCGGAACATCAGATCAGATGACGGGCCACGATCCACAGCAGACGCGCACGCGAAACGCGCACGCGCGTGCGTGGCAGGTCGAAGCCGCGTCGCATGTTCGCGTCGAGCACGGCGCGGTAGGCGGCCGACATGATGCGCGGCGCGCGCACCTGAACGCGCGGCGATGCGGCCATGATCGCGTCGGACTGCGCGTAGTGGAGTTTCGCGCGCTCGGCGAGCGTGGCGCACACGCGCGGCAGCCGCGCATCGGCAACGATGCTGGCCGCGTCGGTCGTAGAAATGCCTTCGCGCGCCAGCAGTTCGCGCGGCAGATACACGCGGCCGATGCCCGCGTCTTCGTCGATATCGCGCAGGATGTTGGTGAGTTGAAGCGCGCGGCCGAGATGATGCGCGAGCCGGCGTCCGGCGTCTTCGTACATCCCGAATATCCTCACCGATAGCCGCCCCACCGCGCTCGCCACGCGGTCGCAGTACAAATCGAGCGTGGCTTCGTCGGGCGCGACGATATCGGCGGCGGCGTCCATCGCCATGCCGTCGATCACGGCCTGGAAGTCGTCGCGGGAAAGCTGGAACGCCTGAATGTGGCGCGTGAGCGCTTCGAGCGAGGGCTTGGGCGTGCCGCGATAGCACGCGTCGATGTCCTCGCGCCAGCGGTCGAGCGCAACGGCGCGTTCGCGGCGCGGCAGCGTGCCTTCGTCGGCGATATCGTCCACCGCGCGGCAGAAAGCGTAGATCTGGTACATCGCGTCGCGCTGCGCTGCCGGAAGGATGCGCATGGCGAGATAAAACGAACTCCCCGAGGAGGCCTTGGCGGCCTCGGCGCTGGATTCGTCGGCGATGATGTTGGATACGGCCAAGGCGGACTCCGCTGTGGCGCCCCCGGCAGACATGACGACGAAAGTCGAGGGCACATTAAGAGATCGGGCGCCGGCAGCGACACCCGAATGCGCGCGGAACAGCGTGGCGCTGGAGCAATTTCGAGTGTTCGGACATGACAGCCCGAACGATGAAGAGCCGGCGCGCGCCGGCCTTAAAACTGCGCCGGGAGCGGCACAGAGTATACCAATTCCTGCGCGCTTTGGCCGCGCCCGGCCGATGCTTACGCGAAGCCTACCGAGCGGTTTCGGCCCTGACGCTTGGCGGTGTAAAGCGCGGCATCGGCTTCGTTGATGAGCGCCTCGAAAGAAGACGTAATCTCCGTCTTCGCACACGCCACGCCGACGCTGGCGGTAACCGGCACGCGCGCGCCCTGCACGTCGATGGGCGTTTCGCCGATCTCGCAGCGCACTTTTTCCGCGACCGCCATCGCGTCTTCGAACGGCGTGCAAGGCAGCAAGAGCGCGAATTCCTCTCCGCCGAATCGGCCGAACACGTCCTGCACGCGCACGGAACGGCCCACGCGTTCGGCCATCACGCGCAGCACGACATCGCCGACCAGATGGCCGAGTTCGTCGTTGATGCGCTTGAAGTGGTCGAGGTCGAACAGCAGCAACGCGAGTTCGCCGCCGTAGCGCTGCCAGCGGATGAATTCATCGCGCAGACGCAGATCGAAGTAGCGCCGGTTGGCGATGCCCGTCAGCCCGTCGCGGTCCGCGAATTCGCGCAGCTTGGCGACGGCTTCGTCGCGGGCGCGCTGCATCATGCTGGCGTGGGTGGCATCGGAAATGGTCACGCAGACGGCGCGCACTTCACGTTCGTGCGTGAGCGGCATGAAGGTGCAATCCTGCTGCATGAAATCGACGCCGCCGGTGATCGGCCGGTCGTGATCAAACTTGAACAGATAAGGCCGCTGCTCCCACGAACTGAAGGCGAAGCTGCCCAACTGAAACACGCTTTCGACCTTGCGCGTGAACCACACGCGCGGCAACTCCGGAAAGCTCGCGAAGATCGACTTGCCGACCACTTGCTCCGCGCTCCTGTGGCTGTGGTCCGCCATGAAGCGGTTCCACATGACCACGTTCAGTTCGCGGTCGAGCACGAAGATGCCGAACCCCACGCGTTCGATCACCAGTTCGTTCAGGACCTGCCGGAGCTGTTCCATCGATGCCGCGTCAGAGGCTGGACAGCAGCGCGTCGAGCGCCTGATTGAGATGCGCGATGGCATCTTCCGCCATCAGCATGACGAGGTGCGCGCGGAAGCTGTGATCTTCCAGCGCGAAATTCACTTCGAGCAGCAGCGCCGTGCGCCACGCGAGCATGGCGGGCTGGAACACTTCGTCGAGCGCGAGTTCGTTGCCGAGCATGCCCGGCGGCGAGAAGATCGGCGCGCGTCCGAGATTGTCGAAGATGCAGGACACGCACGCGCCCATCAGCACGGTGGCGACATCGAAAATGAGTTCGGCGCGCGTGGTCGCTTCGTAGGTGGATTTGGTGTACGGGTCGTCGACGAGCGCGCACAGATCGTCCACGCTGCCGCTCTTGCACAGCACGATGGCCTCGCCCTTGATGTCCGAACGAAAGCCCTGCCGCACGGCGGTCACGGTATCGGTGATGCCGGTCATCTCGCGCAGCGCGTTGGATGCCTCGGACACATCGACCACGCGCACGCGCGGCACCGACAATTCGATGAACGTGCCGAGCAGCTTCGACAGACGCGTGGCGGCCTGACCCATCGCCATGTTGGCGACTTCCTGAAGCGCGTCGCGCTGGTCTTCGTTCAGGGCTTGCGGTTGATGAGCTTGATCAGCCATGGAGTCCGTACTCCTTCAAAACGGGGCGCAGCGCCTCGGGCGACACCGGCTTGGGCAAGAACGCCACCGCGCCGAGCGCGCGCACGCGTTCCTGCGCCATCGGCTGCACATCGGCTGATACCACGATCACGAACGTGTTCAGGTCTTCGTGCTTGAGCGCATCCAGCACCTGATAGCCGGTCATGTCGGGCATGGTCAGATCGAGGAACATCACGGAGGCGCGCCCCGCGCGATATAACTCCAACGCTTCGCGCCCATTGGTCGCGTAGGAAATCTCGACGTCCCAGTCTTCGGGCAAGGCGCGCGTCAGCACTTTGCGCGCGAGTAGGGAATCATCGGCAATGACGATCGGCAACGGCATGGTGGCAGGAATCGGTGAGCGGTTCTTGTTCGGGCTTGTGAGCTTCGAAACCGTATTCGGCTGGCTCGGTCTTGTTTACGGCCGGGCGGCGCGGATCTTTATGCACCGGTTCGCATTGGACGGCGCGTAATCATTGCGCACGACGAACCATCGTACGATTTCAATTGTCGGTCCAATGGAAACTCAAGGCAACTCGACAAAACGCCGACAGCGAAATGAATTGAACTATTGGTAAGACAATTGGACAAAAATTACTCGTCTGATGTTTGCATGGTACGTTCTGTACCTTGGTGTACGTTTGCGCCGGACGACCTTTTACTGAATGCACGTTGTCCGATAGGTCGCCCTAAGAACTATGAGAGGCACAAAACCTGCATGCTACTGGCGGCTAAACTGGCTCGGCTCCTTTCTACCGGGGCTCCGCGCCAACCGGTGCCCATGCGCCACGCGTAAAGATTTCAACTGCCGCCAAAAATGACGCCGCATCGAGAGGAGCCAGACGCCGATCCCGCAGCGGAACGGTGGCAGGAAGAACCGCCGTTTCCGGTGGTGCCGGAGCGCAACTTCGCGGCGCAGCGCATGACCCTGTATGCGCTGTTGATCGCGGCCATCGTGCTGCCTTGTGTCTATGTGGTCGTGACGGCGTGGACCGATTACCACGCCCGCGAAACCGCCGCCGCGGATTCGGTCGCGCGCAATGCACGCGTCGCCGAAGAACACGCGCTCAAGGTCTTCGATCTCAACGTCACGCTGAACGAACGCATTGTCGATCTGCTCGACGGGCTGAGTACGAGCGCCATCCGTCACGACGACGAAGCCATCCACCGCCATTTGCGCGCGATGAGCATCGGCTATCCGCAGGTCGCGGCGGCGTCGGTGTTCGGACCGGACGGCAAGCTGCTCGCCACCAGCCGCACGTTTCCCACGCCGGATATCACTATTGCCGCGCGCGAGGACTTCGGCGGATTGCGCGCGCAACGCAGCATCGAACAGGTTTCGCGCGTGATGGTCGGACGCGTGGCGGGCGAGCCGGTGTTCAACACGGCGGTGATCCGGCGCACGGTGGATGGCAAGTTCGATGGCATCGTGTCCATCGCCATGCGGCCGAATTACTTCAGCGCGTTCTATCGCGAATTGCTCGGCGATTCACCCACCGTGTCGCTCGGCCTGTCGCGCGAGGATGGCGAAGTGCTCGCATGGTTTCCGCCGCGTCCGGCCGATCGCATGTCGCTCGCGCCCGAATCGCCCTTGCGTCAGGCGTATCACGAAGGGCGCAAGGCGGGCGTCGTCGAAATGGTCTCGGGACTCGATCAGCAGTTGAAGATCGTCGCGTTCCGGCGCGTGGGCGGCTATCCGGTGTATGTGTCGAGCGGTTATCCCATCGCCACGCTGTGGTCCGAATGGTGGCGTCATGTGAGCGTGCTGGCCTTGTCGATCTTCGCGCCGTGTGTCGTGCTGTGGGGCGTGATCTTTCAGTCGCTGAGACGACTCGCCACGGAGGAAGAAGCGTGGGCGCGCTGGCAGGCGGAAGCGTCGATGCGCCGCTCCATCGAATCCGCCTACCGGCAGGCGCGCAAGATGGAAGCGCTCGGCAATCTGGTCGGCAGCGTGGCGCACGACTTCAATAATCTGTTGATGATCGTCTCGGCCAATGTGCAGATTGCGCGACGGCGCGGCGCGGTGGACCTCGACCGCGAACTCACGGCGATGGAACGCGCGCTCAAGAGCGGCCAGTCGCTCACGCGGCAATTGCTCGGCGTCGCGCGCAAGCAGCCGTTGAGGAGCGAGACCATCGCCATCGGCAAATGGGTGCCGGCGGGGCGCGAGTTGCTGCGGGCATCGCTCGGCGCGAAGGTGGCGCTCACCGTGGAAGTGGCGGCGGATATCTGGCCGATCCGCGTCGATCCGGCGGAACTGGAACTGGCGCTCATCAACGTGGCGGTGAATGCGCGCGACGCGATGCCCAATGGCGGCACGTTCACCGTTCGCGCGGATAACGTGTGCTTCCGTCATGAAGACGGCTTTCCAATCACCGGCGATTTCGTGCAGCTTTCTCTTGAAGATACCGGCATCGGCATGAGTCAGGAAGTGCTCGGGCGCGCCTTCGAACCGCTCTTCACGACCAAGCCGAAAGGCATGGGAACGGGTCTCGGCTTGCCGCAGGTTTTCGCGTTCTGCGAGCGCGCGGGCGGCCTTGCCACCATCGACAGCGCGATCGGCGCGGGCACCGCCGTGCGGCTTTACTTGCCACGCGCCGCCGCTGTGCCTGCGAGTGCCTCGGAAACCGCATCGACGCCCGCGCCCGCGCAGAACAAGTCCGGCGACGGTCTGAGCGTATTGCTCGTCGAAGACAACGAGGAAGTCGCCGCCGGCACCGAGGCGCTCCTCACGATGATGGGCCACCGCGTCACCTACGTATTCAACGCCGACACCGCCGTGAACGCGCTCGAAACCGCGCGCGACACCGCGCCCTCCGGCGATTTTCCCTTCGATGTCGTGCTCTCCGACATCCACATGCCCGGCAAGCTCAACGGCATCGATCTGGCCGAGCACATGGCGCGCTTCGAGCCGCGCGTGCCGGTGATTCTCGTGACCGGCTACGCGGAAGAACTCGACCGCGCGCGACGCGGCAATACGCGCGTGCTGTCGAAGCCCTTCGATATCGCGCTGCTCGATTCGCTGCTGCGCGATATCAGCGAGCAGATTGCATCGGACAATACGCCGCGCACGGCGAATCGCTGATCCTGACACCCGGCACGCTCGTTGCGGGTTGGCATTTACACCACGGACAAGCGGCGGCGGGCGCTGCCGATCCCCGGATCTCGCCATCTCAGGAGGCGTAAATGCGACATACCGTCATTGGAGTTTTCGACACTTACTCGCAGGCCGAGGACGCGCGCGCGGCTTTGGTCGCAGCGGGCTTTCCGCACAGCGATATCGAACTCCAGGCCAATCCCCGGCGTGATGACGCCGCCGAGCCTTCCGCCCTGCCCGATGTCGAAACCCATCAGGAGCCGGGCGTGCTCGCGAGCATCGAGCGCTTCTTCAGCATGCTGTTCGGCGGACGCGATGCGCCGCCCGAAGTCGCGCATTACTCGGAAGCCGTGCGGCGTGGCGCGGTGCTCGTTTCCGTCGATACGCCGAGCATCGAACAGGCCGATCTCGCACGCGCGACGCTCGGCGATCAGGGCGCGATCGATATCGATGAACGCGCGGCAAGTTGGGCGTCACTCAACCACGGCACGGCCACGACCGATGTCACCACGGACGAGCGCGATCATTCCGTGCTCGACGAACTCGGTCTGGGACGCGGCAGCGCCGTACCGGGACGCGATCCGGTGAACACGCCGAGCGTGAACACGGCGCGGGCGCGGGCCTATCCGCGTTCGGACATGGGCGATCCGGCCGCCGAGCCGCTGATCGATCCGCTCGCCGTTCCGCTGGGCGACCCGCTTGCACGTCGTGACCCGACGGCGCTTTCCTCGCGCGATTACATCAGCGATCCCGCCGACGATACGTTGATGCCGCGTCATTCGACGACCAGCACGGAACATGGCGCGGATCAGTTTTCGTCGCGCGCCGATTTGCCGGCTGAGTCGCTCTCCGAACGCGATGCCCTCGCCGGCCGTGACGCGCTGCGTCCCGCGACCGATACGGCATCCACCGGCATGCTGAACGAACACGAAGCACGCATGCGTCAGGAAAGCGGCACGCTGGGCTCGGTGCCGGGCGTGCGTGCCGATAACGCAGCCGAATGGCGTCCCGTGAGCGATCCGCTGACCGAACCGCTCGGCCCGCTCGATGAAGCCGCAAAGCCGTATCAAGGCGCGTCGGGCATGCAGTCGCAATCGCAGTCCATGCAGTCGATGGGTTCGACGCCTGACTCGGTACGCGCGTCGGCAGGCACGCAGGCAGATGGTCCTGTCGGTCCGTCAGGTCCGCAATCCACGCCGAACGAATACATGGAATACGAGGAAGACTTCCGCGCCGATTACGACGCCAAGTATTCCGCGACCGGCGAGCCGTATGAGGACTATCAGGGCGCGTATCGCTATGGCGCGATGTTGGGCAACGACGACCGTTATCGCAGCCGCGCGTGGGACGATCAGATGGAGTATGAAATGCGCCGCGACTGGGACACGCGTCACCCTGAAGGCGATACGTGGGAGCGCTTCAAGGCGGCGGTGCGTCACGGCTGGGATCGCGTGACCGGACATCATCACGTTTAATGCTTGTTTAGTTTTGAAGGGCCCGTGCGTAGGTTGGCACGGGCCTTTTTTGCGTCAGCCTGCGAGCTTGCGCACCCACGCGACATAGCGATCCATGAAGCCTTGCAGGAACGCGCGCGTGTCCTCGCTCACGATGTTGCCATCCGCATCGATTCGTTTTTCATCATGCTTGATGAACATTTCCGGCTGACCGAGCAACGCGATATCCAGATACGCGCACACGCCCCGCAGATGCGATTGCGCCAGCGCCGTCCCCAACGCACCGATGGACGTGCCGATCACCGCGCCCGGCTTGCCGCCCCACGCGCTTTGGCCCCACGGCCGCGAACCCCAGTCGAGCGCATTCTTCAGCACGCCCGGAATCGAGCGGTTGTACTCGGGCGTCACGAACAGCAACGCGTCCGCCTCGGTGATCTTTTGCTTGAGCGTGCGCGCGACTTCGGGATAGTCGGCGTCGTAATCCTGGCTATAAAGCGGCAAGTTGCCGATTTCCAGATGCTCGAATGAAAAATCCTCCGGCGCGAGGGTTTCGAGCGCGTGCGCCAGTTGCTTGTTGAACGAACCCTTGCGCAGACTTCCGACCACGACCGCAATCTTGTAGGTCATGAAACTTTCTCCCACGTGGATGAAAACGCGAAACCGGCGAGCAGCGTCATCCGCCGGACGACGTGCGAGGGACATGATAGGGGCATCCGATACGCCGCGTCACGCGCTGCCAGATTTGTCTGATTATTGTTGATGCCTACAAAACGTCAAACCACTCCGTGCCGCATGGTGACGCGATTCGCGGCTGCTTATCCCCATATTTATCCACATAAATTGTGGATAACTTCAGTTTGACCATTTTCGAAATCAATTTTTGATTCGTCGACGAAACAAACGCGCAGACTTCGTGCATGTTTCGTCTGTTTTAATGGGGTCGCGTTGGTCTTCGCAAGCGCTTGCGCGACGCGGAAATCGGGCCAGGATTCAACCAGTCTGGACAACAATGTGTTGGTTCAATCGGTATTTTTGTCCAATAGGAATGCTCTTAGACTTCGTTTCAAGCGTCGCCCGACGCAACGAAACTCAGGAGCAGCACCATGAAAAACACGTTGATCGGCGGTCTCGTTCTCTCGGCGCTGCTGGCTACCGCGCCTGCTTTCGCGCAAACAGATGTCGTGAAATCCCGCGCTGAAGTGAAGGCGGAACTGGCGAGCGCGCGCCGCGCAGGCGACCTCGAACCGGTCAATTCGCTGAGCTATCCGCAACTGCGTCCGTATCAGGAACGTCACGCCAAAGCGCAGAGCGCCAACGTCCGCGCGACGCAGTGATCGGCAGCAGTCGCCACCCAACAGAGTAAGTTCGCAGCAAATTAAAGACAGCAGTACGTGCAGTCCCTCCTCCACCATCGAACAGAAGGTGGTTTCGCCCGACGTCCCCGCGCCGGGCGTTTTTTCGTCGACGATCCGGTTGGAGCATCACGGTCAGCGACACGGCCACGCGCCCAAGCGTCGCGATGAACAAGCTCGGAACCCGATCGCTTCGAAAGCGCAAAAAAGATAAAGAACAGCGCGGCGTTAGAGAGGTGAGCTTCTTCGGGACATAAAGGTGAGCGCTTCCGGGATCACGCCAACGGTGAGCCCCGAGCGGCAAAGGCTGCTCACGCTTGGCACACCAAAACCTTCGCGCATTTTGTCGCTTTTGCGATGCAACGCTTTGTTCGCAAAGGAATTTAGTTGTGCGGGTGAAAATTGCGCAAGAAGTGCTCGAAGTCATCGCGAAGACACGAAAACCAGCGTGCAATGACATCAGGTGAGGAAATTCGGGAGTTCGGTGAAACGCTCGTGCATGGCGCGTTTTGGTGCTTAACGCTTTCAAGCAATAACGGCAGAAAGCGAGCATTAACAATGACTTGGCAGGCTTCGGCGTTTCGACGCTGACCGCACCGTGCGCTATTGCGAGCATCCAAAGGTGAGGCTTTTCGGGACCGAAAACCAACGGAACGAAGCTTGCTGACTTCTCTTCCCGGCCACCTCACGATCGAACATCGACACGACATGAATATCAGACGTCCCTGGGCTTACGGCGCTGCGGCGCTTGTCGCCATCGGCGGAATCGGCGCCTTGCTGGTGTGGGCTTCCAGCAGCGCGCGCAAGAGCGGCAACGAACAGGTGCCCGAACCATCGAAGGCCGTCGATTTGGAACGCTACCTCGGTCACTGGCATGAGTTCGCCCGCTATGAGAACCGCTTCGAGCGCGGCTGCGAAGCCGTAACCGCGAACTATGCAAAGCGCGAAGACGGGCTCATCTCCGTCATCAACGGATGCAGGCAAGGCGGCCTGAACGGCCCGTGGCGATCGGCGGAAGGGCGCGCGAAGATCGTCCCCGGTTCGAACGGCGCGAAGCTGAAAGTGTCGTTCTTCGGGCCGTTCTATATCGGCGATTACTGGATTCTCGATCACGCCGACGACTACGCGTGGTCCATCGTCGGCGAGCCGACCGGGCGTTATCTGTGGATTCTCACGCGCGAGCGGAAACCGTCGCCAACGTTGCGCCGCACGCTGCTGGAACGCACACGCGCGCTCGGCTATGACGTGACCTTGCTGCGGGAAACGCAGCACGGCTGATTATCGTCAATCGTCGATGGCCGCATAGATCAGCCGCTCGTATTCCTTCGCGATGGGAAACGGTTCTTCCGCGCGCCGCTGAATCAGCATGATGGCGATCATGTTCTCCACTGGGTCCGCGAACCATGCCGTACCAAGCGCGCCCGGCCACGCGAACGAGCCCGCCGAGCGATAGCCTGCGGGCAGTTGCTGCGCGGGTTCATCGATGATCGCAACGCCTAGTCCAAACCCTTGCGCGCGCCACACCGGATAGCCGAACGCCGGAAACTGGCGTTGCGCAGGCGTGAGGAAATTCGAGCGCATCAAGTCGACGGATTTGTGCGACAAAAGCCGCGGGCCTTCCATGCGTCCTGTGCCTTGCAAACGTCCGCGTCCGAGCAGCATGCGGGCGAAGCGCAGGTAATCGTCGGCGGTGGACACGAGACCGCCGCCACCACTTTGGAAGCGCGATGCATCCAGCCATCGGCTGGAAGATGGATGATCCTCGACGACCAGCTTTCCATCCGCGCCCGCCGCATACGAAGTCGACAAGCGCGATGCCTGTTCCGCCGACACGAAGAAGCCCGTATCCACCATGCCGAGCGGTTCGAAAATACGCGTGCGGAAGAACTCACCGAGCGACATGCCAGACACGCGCTGCACCAGCGCACCGAGCACGTCCGTCGCAACACCGTAATGCCAGCGCTCGCCGGGATGGAATATCAACGGCAGTTCGGCGACATGCGCGAGCCATAGCGATGGATCGACCCGCACATCGAAACCATTGAAGATGCCTTCATACGTCGCCGCGAGTTCGCCCGCCGCCGTGAAGTGATACGCGAACCCCGCGCGATGCGTCATCAGATCGAGCAGCGTGATAGGCGAACGCGCCGGTTCGGTCTGCGACAGCGGCCCATCCGGGGCGATCAACACGCGCGGATTCGCCAGCTCCGGCAGCCACTTCGCCACCGGCGATTCCAGCGCGATGCGCCCTTCCTCCACGAGCATGAGCGCGGCGACGCTCGTCACCGGCTTGGTCATCGAGGCGATGCGGAACAGCGTGTCGCGCGTCATCGGTGCGCGGCTGTCGAGGTCGCGCACGCCGAGCGCATCGAACTGGGCGATTTCATCGTTGCGCCATAACAGCGTGACGATGCCGGAGACTTCGCCCGCATCCACGAAGCGTTGCATGGCGGCGCGCGCATCGGCGAGCCGCGCGGAATCGAATCCGCCTGGTGTCATCGGTTGATCCTCGTGGAAGCTGACCGGCCGCTTATTGGCTCGCGCCTGCCCTGCACGCGACCAGCAAGGTGTTCTGATTGTTGCCGGTGGATTGATCGATCAGATCATAGCCTGCCGGACACATGGCCTTCGCGTTGTCCGTGCAGTTGGTCCAGCCGCCGTAGGCCGGGCACGTGATCTGTTGCGTCGGGCGTCCGTCGGCGGAAAAGAGCGGCGGCGCGCTGCTGCATCCGCCGAGTGAAAACACGCTCAACGTGAGCATTCCGAACAGAACGACGGCTTTGCCGAATTTCATCCCACACCCCTGAGTTTTGGCTTTTTCTTTAGGCTATGCGCTTGATTCAGCGCGCGATTTCGCGAGTATGCCACGCAATCCCGACACACCGATTTCACCCGCGCAAGCCTGCGCGCGACTTAACACAATCTGACAAAAGACCCTTATACGGCGATGCCCAGCGCGACGATTTTCTTGTACAACGTCGCTCGTCCGATGCCGATATTCTTCGCCGCATCCGCGACGCGGCCACCGCTCGCGTTCAGGGCATCGATGAGGAAGCGGCGTTCGAAGCCGGTCATGGCATCGGCGTATTGGAGCGGCGCAGCATCGGCTTGAGCAGACGATGGCGCGATACGCCCCGCATCGAGAAAATTACGCAGCGCGTTGGCATCGATGCGATCGCTGTCGGACAGCATCAACGCGCGCTCCAGGGTATTGCGCAACTCGCGGACGTTGCCCGGCCACGCGTACGAGGTAAGCAGGCGCAGCGCGTCGTCGTTCAATACGAACTGACTGACGCGGCCCGCGCGCGTTTCGCCCGCGAGGTCTTCGAGGATCGCGTAGGCGAGCGCTTCGATATCGGACAGACGTTCACGCAAGGGCGGCGCATGAATGGTCAGCACATTGAGCCGATAAAACAGGTCCGCGCGAAACCGTCCCGCCGCGACCAGCGCGGGCAAATCAGCGGACGTCGCCGCGATGATCCGCACCTCCGCCCTCACGATGCGGTTCGACCCGAGCGGCTCGAACTCCTTCTCCTGCAACACGCGCAGCAATTTGCCCTGAAGCGGCATCGGCATATCGCCGATTTCATCGAGAAACAGCGTGCCGCCATGCGCCAGTTCGAACTTGCCGATGCGCCCCTTGCGTTCGGCGCCCGTGTACGCGCCCGGCGCGGCCCCGAAGAATTCCACTTCGAGCAGCGTGTCGGGAATCGCGGCGACATTCACGGTGACGAGCGGTTTCGCCGCGCGCGTCGATGCACCGTGAATCGCGTGGGCGAGCAGTTCCTTGCCGGTGCCGGTTTCGCCGAGCAGCAGCACCGGCGAATCGACGAGCGCCGCGCGGCGCGCCTGCCGCTTCACTTCGAGACTTGCCGCACTCGTGCCGACGAAACTCGCGAAGGTGTATTTGGCGCGTCGCGCCTGCGCGAGTGATTGCCGCGTGGCAATCAATTCCTGCTGCACGCGCGAGTAATGCGCGAACAGCGGCGTAAGCGCTTTCATCTCGTCGAACAGCGCGAAGCCGATTGCGCCGACCGTCTCACCGCGATCGTCGCGCAGCGGCAGCCGCGTGACCACGAGCGGTTCGCGGTCCGTTTCCAGCACATCGAGCAAGATGGGCTTGCCGGTCGCGACGACTTCGCGCATCAGGCTATTGGGGATGACTGCTTCGCAATCGAGTCCGATGGCCTCGGCCGGATCGGCGAACCCGAAGCGGGCCGCGTAGCGTTTGTTGATCCACACGACGCGCGCGTCCGCATCGACGATAAAGGTGCCTTCGCTCAGGTTCTCGAAGGTCTTGAAGAGCGATTCCATCGCGCGGCGCATGACGTCGCTGTAGTCCGCGGGCACGTTGATCCAGTCGTTGCGCATGCTGCCTTGTCTCCGTTGTCTCTTTATTGAGATCGATTATCTCATCAACGAGACTCCGGGTAACGTGTTGTCCTTACGAGCTTTTGCGGCATCCTGAACAAGCGGCACGTCTCGGTTCGGAGACATCCTCGCGAAACGAAGCACAGCGATAATGCACCGAGGCCGCACCAGCCTTGACGCACGGCGCTTTGGCACGAAAGCTGCATTCGCCCGCGCGTCGCGTTATCTTCGCGTCGAGGGCCTTTACAAGAGGCTCGCAACAACAACCATCTGGAGACTCAATGTCGTTCATCATCGTGCTCGCCGCCCTGGCGTTCCTGATGCTCGCCGCCTATCGCGGCTACAGCGTCATCCTGTTCGCGCCGATCGCCGCGCTCGCGGCGGTCCTGCTCACCGATCCCGCCGCCGTCGCGCCGGTGTTTTCCGGCATCTTCATGGAGAAGATGGTCGGCTTCGTGAAGCTCTATTTCCCGGTGTTCCTGCTGGGCGCGGTGTTCGGTAAGGTCATCGAACTGTCGGGCTTTTCGGAAGCCATCGTCGTCGCGGCCATTCGCTATATCGGCAAGTCGCGCGTGAATGCGGTGATCGTCGCGGTGTGCGCGTTGCTCACCTATGGCGGCGTGTCGCTGTTCGTCGTCGTGTTCGCGGTCTATCCGTTCGCGGCGGAGATGTATCGCCAGAGCAATATCCCCAAGCGATTGATGCCGGGCGCGATTGCGCTGGGCGCGTTCTCCTTCACGATGGATTCGCTGCCGGGCACGCCGCAGATTCAGAACATCATCCCGACGACGTTCTTCAAGACGACCGGCTGGGCCGCGCCGTGGCTGGGGGTCATTGGCTCGGTGTTCATCATCGTGGTCGGGCTTTCGTTTCTCGAATGGCGACGCCGCCGCGCGATGGCGACCGGCGAAGGTTATGGCACGTCGCTGGTGAACGAGCCGGAGCATGTCGAGTCCGCGAAACTACCGAATCCGGCGCTGGCGATTGCGCCGCTGATTCTCGTGGGCGTCGCCAACTTCGCGCTGACCAAGTGGATCCCGACGTGGTACGGCGCGAGCTACACCGTGCCGCCCGAAGTGCTGCCGGGCGTTCACGCGCCGGTGACAACGGCCGTGAAAACGGTGGTCGCGATCTGGGCGGTCGAGGGCGCGTTGTTGCTGGGTATCGTGCTGGTGTTGCTGACGGCGTTCTCGCGCGTGAAGGCGCGCTTCGCGACCGGCACGCGCGTGGCCGTGGCGGGCGCTTTGCTTGCAGCGATGAACACCGCGTCCGAATACGGTTTCGGCGGCGTGATCGCCGCGCTGCCGGGCTTTCTCGTGGTCTCGGATGCGTTGAAGAGCATCCCGAATCCGCTCGTGAATGCGGCCATCTCGGTGAGTTCGCTCGCGGGCATTACCGGGTCGGCTTCGGGCGGGATGAGTATCGCGCTGGCGGCGATGTCGGATACGTTCATCGCGGGGGCGAATGCGGCGCATATTCCGCTGGAAGTGCTGCATCGCGTGGTCGCGATGGCGAGTGGCGGGATGGATACGTTGCCGCATAACGGCGCGGTGATTACGCTGCTCGCGGTGACGGGGTTGACGCATCGGGAGTCGTATCGGGATATTTTCGCGGTGACGGTTATTAAGACGATGGCGGTGTTTTTTGTGATTGGGGTTTATTACGCGACGGGGATTGTTTGAGGTTTGGCGTAGGAGAAGACAGCAGCGCTTGAAGTGACAGACGGTGTTGGTGTTTGTTTTTGTTTGTCGTGCAAGGGGCTGCTGTTTGTTGGGCTTTTATTGCAGTAGCCGCCTCCCCGGCGGGGGGGTAACTTTCTTTGCTGCTGCAAAGAAAGTCACCAAAGAAAGCAGCTTTTTACCCCATGCACGATGGCGGGAAAGGGTTGGTCTGGATTAACAGATACAGTGGCCGCAATAGGACTTGCCACACATAGCGAGCCGCTTGGGCAACCTGGCGATTGCGCACTCGAATCCTTTAGCGTTAGTGGACCGCATTCATTCTTTCGGCCATGCGCTGCGCGCGCCGAGAGCGTAAGAACGGAATCCCGCAGTCTATAAGCGCCCAGCCACATCACGCTTCCCCGCTAGATTGCTATTCGGTCCTACCTTGGTTAGTGCTCCGACTAAAAAAGTGATTTGCGTTGGTGGGTGCGCTTTGCCCAGAAGCGCTTACCAAGGTTGGGCCCAATGGGAGAGGTGCGATGCGGTGTGCTGTGGCTGGGCGCTGATACGCTGCGGGGTTCCGTTCTTACGTTCTCGGCGCGCGCAGCGCATGGCCGAAAGAATGAATGCGGTCCACTGAGCTTTGATTGTTCGAGCGCGTGATCGCGAGGTTGCCTAAGCGGCTTGTTATACGTGGAAAGTCCTATTGCGGCCAATGCATCGGTTAATCCAGACCAACACTTTCCAGCCAGCGTGCATGGGGTAAAAAGCTGCTTTCTTTGGTGACTTTCTTTGCCGCAGCAAAGAAAGTTACCCCCCCGCCGGGGAGGCGGCTACTGAATAAACATCCCAAACAAAAGCAGCCCTTTGCACGACATATAACACCAGTATCAGCAAATAAACGTAAATCGAGCATCCCATAGCGCAGCAGTTCGTTAGCCACCCTAACATCGTGCTAACCTCCTCCCACCCGCACGAGAAAGGGAAAAAAGCGATGCCCTCCATCAAGCGCTGGCTGTTTGCATCGACACTGCTTACAGCGTTCGCGACAGCGCATGCTCAGATGTGCTACCCGCCAGGCGCGTCGATTACCCTCTACGGCCGCGCCTCATCAGAAAACATCAAAATGTCAGACGGTCATCCAAAAAAGGTTTGGATAATTTCCGTGGACCCGCCCCTGTGTGTGATCGACAAACGTTTCTCAAACGACCCGCAAGGGCGTATCAGCGTAACTCGACTGGGAATCGCCGGACTCGTGCCGCCGGTCGGCAAGCCGATCGTCGCCGTGGGTACGCTCAACGCATCGAGTAACGCTCAGTACTTCATCGTCCCGTCGCAACTCTATGTGGCGCCGCCCAACGGGAGGCTGCCGCCGCATTGATCACGATGCAAGCCGCACGGCCATCAGTTCGTCGGCCATTTCTTCGAGCCGTCGCGCGCGGCGCACGACAAGCGATGCGATCTCCCGAACCATGCTTCTTTCCGCGCCGACATAATCCGCCGAGTCTGCCAGCGCGGGC
Organism: Caballeronia sp. A2-2; assembly: GCF_057612605.2. Classification (NCBI taxonomy): domain Bacteria; kingdom Pseudomonadati; phylum Pseudomonadota; class Betaproteobacteria; order Burkholderiales; family Burkholderiaceae; genus Caballeronia; species Caballeronia sp. A2-2. Next base: position 1,488,094 of record NZ_CM172588.1, read on the forward strand.
GCGAGTTCCACCGCCTTGCGACTCAGCAACGCCATTTCCAGCGCGACAGCCTCCGCGGTAAAACCAGCCTGCCGGGCCAGCGCTCGCATATCGCGAGCGGTGAGCAACGAGGCATCGAACTGGTCGCCGAATGCCATTGCCATCGAACCGGTCATGGCTTCGCCATACACCGCCACGCTTAGGAGGTCATAGCACGGCGCCACGCTCAGACCGCTGCCGGAAACATGAAAGGACACGTTCTTGCCGTGCGCGTCGCTGTTGCCGATCACGAAGTTGAATAAGGACCAACTGACCAACTGCCAGCGCGCCAACTCGCTTTGTTCGCCTAAGCCGCAGGAAAGAAGACCGCGCAGACTCACGCCGATCCGCGTATAGGTGGGCTCGGGTGCGTCGGCATCGTCGATAACACGTTCGTATTTGAAACCCGGTGGCAGATCGAGCGCCTGACAGCCGTCGATGATATGCCGTCGCGTGATAGCGTCGCCTTCCCGGCAACGATCGAATCGTTCGACGACGAGTACCGGCTCAGGAACGCGGCGAATCGAAACCGCTGCCGCGGCGAGGCCCAAAGCCTTCGCCAAGGTCATGCAGTAATGCTCGTTAGCGACCAGATGGGCGCCGACTGCAAGCTGATGCTCGGGCTTCAGGATGTGCGTCGACCAGCGTGGACCATCGGCAAGAAAAATGGCATCCGCCTCGATCCGAACCGGAAGCTTGTCTTCTTTTCCGGCAAGCGACGCGCAGAAACGTTTGTGCCAAATCGCGAAGTGCGGCGTCGTATCCTTTTTGATGCGCTCGCTCAGTTCTTCATCGGATATCCGAACAGCCTCGTCCTCCGATGGCGGCAAAGGCTCGTCGGATTCGGAGATGGTCAACGCACCTGCCGACTCGCGGCCCAGTTTGGCGATCAGGCCAAAGAGGTCGTTCCTCACAAGCCGGTACAGGTTGGCCGCTGCATCCAGAGCGCGCCCCTCGGGCAGCAGATTGGCCAGAAAACGAGACATAGCCAGCGTCGGAACACATTCGTCCGACATCGGTAGATGCGGAGAAATAGCGTACGCAGCCTCGCCGCGCGCAAGCCACGCAGGGTCGTAGGAAAAAGTGACCGGACTCTCTCGCGATTCCAGCGCGAGCATGCCTACCTTGTCATTGCCATCGAACACGTGAAGGTAACGAGATTTCGAGCTTTTCAATTCCGATGCCTTGTCGCGGCTTGTTTCGCCGCCCCTTTTTACAGTTGATTGATCGCTGGCGCACTGATCGCCCTACTGAATAACGGCGTGGAAACTTGAAAATTTAGGTCATTGGCGCAAACGTACTCTTCAGTCTTTAGCGCTAAAAACGCCAACAAAAAGCCCAAGCATTTCAAAACTTTTTTGTCTGCTATTTCGCCCGCTGCATTGGTATTTTTATTCATTACGTTTAGTGCGATCAATAACAAAGGTCTGACCGTTCGTACCGCTACATTAAGCGCTCCCACCAAGGAGCGAGGCCAATGAACGCTGAATTCATCCGCGAAGGCGGACTCATGGATGTCACCAGTTACCCTCTCTGGGCGCAGGACATCGTCGCAGAGAACGACGAGTTAAAAAGCTCTCTCGTGCATCACCCGATCTTCCTTGCGATGCGTGCCGGCACGCTCGAATACAAGGTCGCGCGGCCGTTCCTCGTCGGTCTGTGGCCGACCATCGAACAGTTTCCGCAGTTCATGGCGATGACGCTGCAAAAGGCACGCTATGGTCATTCGCGCGGCGAAGACATGGCGCGCCGTTATCTCGTGCGCAATATCCGCGTCGAGCAGAATCATGCGGAACACTGGGTCAACTGGAGCGCGGCGCACGATGTTTCGTTGAGCGATCTGCATACGGGTCGCGGCGCACCGTCGGCCACGCATGCGCTCTCGCACTGGGCGGGTCATACCGTCGTGCGTGATTCGCTCGCCGTTGCCATGGCAGCAACCAACTACGCAATCGAAGGCGCGACCGGTGAAATCTCGTGCTTCATCTGCGCAGACGATACCTACGAAAAGACCTTCCCGGATGAGATTCGCGCCAAGGCCATGAAGTGGCTGAAGCTGCATTCGCACTACGACGACGAGCATCCGTGGGAAGCGCTGGAAATCATCGCGACGGTGCTGGGCAATAACCCGACGCCTGCGCAAGTCGCGGAAGTCGCCGCGGCCACGCGCAAGAGCTATGAGTATCTGAAGCTCACGTTCGACAGTTGCCTTTGATGTCTTTGCAATGAAAGAAGCCCCGCGCATACGCCCGGGGCTTTTGGCATTTTCAGGCAGCGAACGTAACGGTCGCTTCGAGACCATGAGGCCGGGCATCCGCCAGTTCGACACGCGCGTGCATCCGCGCCGCAATCGTATTGACAATAGACAAGCCCAACCCCGATCCTTCCGCGCCGCTGCCCAATATTCTGTAGAACGGATCGAATACGCGCGCACGTTCGGCGGGCGCGATGCCCGGCCCGGTATCCGCAATCCGCAGCCACGGCACGCCGTCCGTCATGCCGCTCGACAGATCTACGCGGCCACCATGCGGCGTATAACGGATCGCGTTATCGACGAGATTCCTCAGCAGGATGGCGAGATCGTCGCGAGGCGCATTCAGCACGATATCTTCGCGCGTCGATACGCCGATATCGATATCCTTCGCCTCCGCGAGCGGCATGAGGTCTTCGAGCACGCTGCGGAACAACTCGCCTGCATGCAGTTCCGCAAGCCGTTCGGGACTGCGGTCTTGCACGCGCGCAAAGGTCAGCAGTTGAGCAAGCAAAACAGTCGTGCGACGAAGACCGCGACGCAAAGCATCGAGCCGCTCACGCGCGGGGCCGGGCAATTCAGTGGCATCCAGACGCTCGGCTTGCAAGGAAAGCGCGGTCAGCGGCGAACGCAGTTCGTGCGCGGCATCGGCCACGAAACGGCGCTGCACGGCAACGGACGCTTCCACGCGCGCAAGCAGCCGGTTGATCGCGATGACGAACGGCTTTATCTCTCCGGGCAACGCTTCGTCGGACAGCGCGGAGAGATCGTGCTCGGGCCGCTTATCGAGACTCGCCGACAGCGCCGTGAGCGGCCTGAACATACGTCGCACGATCACATGCAAGGCGGCGAGCAGCACGACGACCAGCGCCAGCAAGGGCATGACCGTGGCGAGCGCGCTGTTGCGGGCGATTTCATCGCGTCCGACGGTCATCTGAGCCACGACCACGCGCTTGCCGTTATCCAGCGTGCGCACGGCGAGCCGCCACGGCTGATCGTTCACGTCGGCATTTTGCAGACCGTCCGGGAGATCGCGCGCAAGCATGAGCGGTCTGACTTCATCGATCGTCTGAACGATGAGCTTCGACTCCGCATCCGCGCCCTTCACGCGTTCGAGCGCTTCGTACTCCATTGCATCTAGCGTGCGCGGCGTGATGAGCGCGAGCACTTGCAGAAGCTGTCCGTCCTGCACTTCGTTTGCCTCATGAAACGCGGTCTTGAACGCGATCACGCTTCCCAGCGCCGCGATACCGACGATCGCGGCGGACAGCCACGCGGACAGCCTGAACTGCAACGAGCGCGTCATGTCTGCTTCGACACCATCCAGCCGACGCCGCGCACATTTCTAATGGCCGTCGCGCCGAGCTTCTTGCGCAGCGAATGAATCAGGAATTCGACGGCGTTGCTCTCCACTTCCTCGTTCCAGCCGTAGATATGGCCTTCGAGATCGGCGCGCGAGAGAATCGCGCCCGGACGAATGAGCAGCGCCTGCAAGAGCGAAAACTCGCGCCCCGACAGACGCACTTTCACATCCTGCGCGCTGGCTTCGCGCGTGGCGGGATCGAGCGAGAGCGTGCCGTTGGACAGCACCGGCGCCGACTGACCGCCGCGCCGGCGAATGACCGCGCGCATGCGCGCCTTCAGTTCCGACAGATCGAACGGCTTGATGAGGTAATCGTCCGCGCCTTCGTCGAGACCGCGTATGCGGTCTTCCACGGAATCGCGCGCCGTGATGATGATGACGGGCACATGGCCGCCGCCGCGCCGCACGGTGCGCAGCACGTCCAGTCCATCCGTTCCGGGCAGGCCGAGATCGAGAAGAATGGCATCGTAGGCATGCAACGAAATGCTCAGGAGTGCCGTCTTGCCGCTCTGCACAAGATCGACCGCGTAGCTGCTGTCGCGCAGCGCGTCCTGAACCGACTCCCCGATCATCGGGTCGTCTTCGACAAGCAATATCCTCATCATGGGTCTCCGTGTGCTCATCGCCGTGTAGAAGCGATGGCCAGGGAGCGGGGCGAATCGATCATCGGGCTCACTCGAGGCTGGAATGTTGATAGCCCCAGAATAGTGGTCCGATACTTATGAGACCCTTAGGAAAAAGACCTTCGCCGCGAATTTTCAGCGGGCAGCTTCCTGAAGTCCGATGGCGTCGCGAGTGAGCGCGCCCAATCCGCGAATCGACACGCGAAGTCCGCGCGCGTCGCGGCGATTCGCGATGTCGAGCGTGGCGTGATGCCGCTGCGCAATGCGCGATGCAATGGCAAGCCCTAACCCGCTTCCATGCCCGGTCGTGCCAGCGACGCGATAGAAACGGTCGCTCACACGCTCGATTTCGTCTTCGGGAATGCCCGCGCCCGTGTCGAGCACGTTTAAAGAAATACTTGCTGATTCACGCGCGAGAATCACATCGACCCGGCCGTTTCGTGGTGTATGACGAATCGCGTTGTCGAGCAAATTATTCAGGAGAACGGCGAGTGCATGCGGGTCGCCGTGAATCAGGAACGCGTCGTTTTCGTCGCGCTCGTTTTCTATTTCAAGCCCTAAATCAAGGCACTTTTCTTCCGCCAGCAGCGAGAAATCGCTCACGCGCAATTCGCACAAACGACGCAGGCTCGTTTGCACCATTGCGGCATCGCGCGCGGCATCCTCGCGTGCCATGCTCAAAAGTTGCTGCGATAAGTGGATTACGCGATTCAACCGTCCGTCGATCTTCTCGCGCGTGGCTGCATCGATATACAGCGAGCCATCGCCGATTGCGCCTTGAATCTGCAGCTTGAGCGCGGTGAGCGGCGTGCGCAGTTCGTGCGCCGCGTCCGCGACGAACGCGCGTTGTGCCTCCGAAGATTCGTTCACGCGTGCAAGCAGATCGTTCAAAGCCTGCACGAGCGGCAGAAGTTCGATGGGAACGGGCGCATCGAAAGTAATGGGTTCGAGCGATTCCGGCGAACGCGCGGCCAGCGTGCGCGACACCATGCGCACCGGCGACAATCCGCGCGATACGATCAGCAGCACGATCACCAGCAGCGCGGGGATCAATATCGCGAGCGGCACCAGAGTGCGCATGGCGAGGCTCGCGGCAAGCTCCTCACGCACGCTCTCGGGTTGCGCGACCTGCACGAAGCGCGTGGCTTCGGTGGTGCCGAAAGCCCGCCAGCGCAGTCCTTCGCGTTGCATGGAACGATAGCCATCGCCGAAACGGGGCAATTCCGGCTCATGCGGCGAGTGATAAATGAGCCGCCCGGTGCGATCCCATATGTCGATGACCAGCCGGTCGTCGTCGATGCCGCGCAATTCTGGCGCACGTTCTTTCGCCGCTTCCGATGCCCCGATGCTCACCGGTAGCGACAGCGCGACCGTGCGCAGTTCGTAATCGAAGAGTTCGCCCGCCTCGACCTGCGCGAGACTGAAAATGCCGTATCCGGCGACGAGGCACGCCACGCCGAGCCCGCAAATGAGCCAGCCCAGCAGCCAGCGGCGAATGGATGTCATGCCAGTCTCTTGAGGCGATAGCCCACGCCGCGCACGGTCACGATTTCATCCGCGCCGATCTTGCGCCGCAGGCTGTGCACATGGACTTCGATTGCATTGCTGCCGATTTCCTCGCCCCATCCATAGAGTTTTTCTTCGAGTTCGGCGCGGCGAAACACGCGCGTGGGTTCTTCGATCAACGCTTGTAGCAAGGCGAATTCGCGTGGCACCAGACCGAGTTGCACGCCGCCCTTGGCCGCTTCGTGCGCGGCCGGGTCCAACGTCAACTCGCCATGCGAATACACAGGATGCTTCTTGCCCGTGCGACGTCGCAGCAACGCGCGCACACGTGCCGCGAGTTCGGCGAGATCGAAAGGCTTGAGGAGATAGTCGTCGGCACCGGTATCGAGTCCGCGGATGCGGTCATCCACGGCATCGCGCGCGGTGATGATGAGCACGGGCGCATCGCCGCCACGGCCACGATATGCGCCGAGCACGTCCAGACCGTCGCGTCGCGGCAGCGACAAATCCAGAAGAACGAGATCGTAGACGTCGTTATCGAGCGAAAGCTCTGCTTCGCGGCCATCGCGCGCCCAGTCCACCGTGTAATCGGCGCGACGCAATGCCGCCGCCACCGATTCCGCGATCATCTCGTCGTCTTCAACCAGAAGCAGGCGCACGTCATTCCCTTTGTATGAACGGGTCACAAGACCAATTCATTGTAACTGTCCACGTCATATGTTTAGCGATAAAGCAAGGCGAATTTCTTAGCGAACGCTTAAGCGTTTCCTAAGCAACCAACGCGCACAATTTGCTTATTTCTTAGCGTGCGCCCTATGACTCTGGATTGCGATGAGCCGACCGTGCTCAATGCCGTTGAATGGCGGCATCACGATCTTTCCAAATCGAGCTTCGTCGTCAAGGCGCCGCCCGCGCAAGGTCACGCCTTTGCGTGGCTGATGCCGACCGAATCGCGGCTCGCGTCCGCATCGAATGTCGGGCACTGGCTGACGGCTGCCGAGCGCAAGCGCGTGCGCAATCATCCGCAGGTATCGATCGGCAGGCGCTTCGGTATAGCGCGTGCGACGCTCAGGCTCGTGCTCTCGCAGATGTTCGCCTGCGCGCCTTCGGATATCGAACTCGTCGAGCGTCCGGGCGAGCGCATCACGGTGGCGTGCGGTGACTTCGGCATGGTCGGCGTCGATATCGCTTATTCGGGCATCTGGATTGTGATGGTCGCGACGGCGTGCAAGGTCGGCGTCGGTCTCACCGTGATGCCGAACGAGCGCACGTCCGCAACGGGCGACGCGCTGTGGGCCGAAGCCTCGCGTATCAGCGGCGAGCGGATCGACCACGATGCGCCCCTTCCTCACTATTCCCTCGCGTTGCCAATGCCCGGTGGCCTTTGCAGCGTCGCCATGACGGAACATCGCATCGAAACCGTCGATGCCTTTGGCTTTACCAGACCAACGCAAAGAGGCTGGTAAGCGCGCCTTAGCTAAGAAATCCGCGTATTTAAACGTGTCTTTACTTAGCAATTTCCTTCCTTAAATTACATTCGTAATCTTTAACGAAATCTGAAGATAGTCGTCCGTAAGGCTTATAGAGAATCGTTCTCATTTTTAATTGACTGGAAGTAACGTCCCGGCTACGATCGCATCCGAGTCAAGAAGACTTGATAGAGACGCATGAGGATTCAGGCCGACGGCGATATCGGAACCATCGAGGCGGTTCGAAATTCGACAGACCTGACAGAATAATTAGGACTTCAATGAAAATGTTTCGGCTCTCAACTCAGGGAAGGCGACGAGTGTCGTCGCGCAATCGTCCGGTCGCCGCGCGACTGATTTGTTCGACCGCGATCGCGTGGGGTTCGCTTGTGAGCGGCGCATACGCGGCCGCCAGTCCGGATGCCACACCTGAAGCACCGGAAGCCGATTTGAACATCACCGCGCAGCCCGGCAATTTCTTCACGGGTTTCTGGACGCGTCAGAACATGCTTGGCGACATGGGCGGTCTGCGCCCGTGGCTCGGCAAATACGGTATTTCGTTTCAATTGACTGAAACGAGCGAATATCTGGCGAACGTGCGCGGCGGCCTGAGCCGCGGCGGCGATTACGACGGCCTCACCACGGCAACGGTTCAGGTCGATACGCAAAAGGCATTCGGTTTGCAGGGCGGTTTGTTCAACGCAAGCGCATTGCAGATTCATGGCCGTAACTTAAGCGCCGACAAGCTCGGCACGCTGAACACGGCCAGCGGCATCGAGGCGGACGCCACCACGCGCCTGTGGGAGTTGTGGTATCAGCAGTCGTTCCTGAACAAGCGCGTGGACGTGAAGGTCGGTCAGCAAAGTATCGATCAGGAATTCATCACGAGCACGTACGCGGCCACCTTCATCAACACGATGTTCGGCTGGCCCGCGCTGCCGTCCTACGACATGCCTTCGGGCGGTCCCGCTTATCCGCTGTCGGCGCTCGGCGTGCGCGTGCGCGGACAGATCACGCCGTCCATCACGGCCCTTGCCGGCGTGTTCGATGGCGACCCGCTCGGCAACAACCCGAACAATCTAAGCGGTACGAACTTTAATCTGCACAACGGCACGCTGTTCATCGGCGAAGTGCAGTATGCGATCAACCAGCCGTCCGATGGCGAGATGGTCGGCATGAACAGCAACAAGCTGCCCGGCACGTACAAGCTGGGCGTCTGGTACAACAACAACCGCTTCGACGATCAGCGCTTCGACAACACGGGTCTGTCGCAAGCGGACCCCGGAACGTCGGGCACCGCGCAATCGCATCACGGTAATTACAGCTTCTATGCCGTGGCCGATCAGATGATCTGGCGTCCCGATCCCGACGAGCCTCGCAGCATCGGCGTGTTCACGCGCTTGATGGGCGCACCGGGCGACCGCAACCTCGTGAGCTTCGCGGCGAACTTCGGCATCGTCATGAAGGCGCCGTTCAAGGGGCGCGACAACGACAGCGCCGGGCTGGCGGTCACGTATATCAAGGTCGGCAATCACGTTCACGATTTCGATCTGGATTCGCGCGCTTTTCTCGGCACGCCTTATGGCGTGAGAACGCAGGAAACGACGCTGGAAGCGACCTATGTGTATCAGGTCACGCCGTGGTGGTCCATGCAGGCGGATGCGCAATACACCTTCAACGCAGGCGCCGGCCAGAATCCGAACGATCCGACTGCGCCCTTGCGCAATACCTTCGTGATCGGCGTGCGGGCGAACCTCACGTTCTAAGCCCATCGAACGCGCGATAAACCACGACACAGCACATACAAGATCATGACGGCACTTCATAGAACGCGCGCAGTCTTCAACTCGACGAAATCCCTGTTCGCCGCGCTTGCCACGTTGACGACGCTCATCGCACCGTGCGCGGCGCATGCCGAGGCGCAAGGCTTCCTCGAAACGCTGCACCGGAACACCACGCTCATCAACACGGTGCCGGACAACGGGGACCAGAACCCCTACGCACTTTTCGTCGCACCGGTTTCGTCGGGCAGCATCAAGCAGGGCGATGTGCTGATCGACAACTTCAACAACGCGGCGAATTTGCAGGGCACGGGCAGCACCATCGTCAATTACCATCCCGACACGAAGGAAATGACGCTGTTCGCGCAGATTCCGCGCGATCTGAAGGAATGTCCCGGTGGCGTGGGTCTTTCCACGGCGATGACCATGCTCAAGTCCGGCTGGGTGATCGTGGGCAGCACGCCGAGCAATGACGGCACGACCGGCACCAAGGGCGCGGGCTGTCTTATCGTGCTCGATTCGCACGGCAAGATCGCGAAGGTGTGGTCGAGCCCGAACATCAACGATCCGTGGGGCAACATGGCCGTCGCGGACAACGGTTCGAGCGCGACGTTGTTCATCAGCATGGCCGGTTTCGGTGTGGGCGATGCAAACGGCAATCCGCCCGTGTTCAAGCAGGCCACCGTGCTGCGCATGGATCTCGACATCGCCGAAGGACAAGCGCCGGTGGTGAAGAAGGAAACGGTCGTCGGCAGCGGCTTCGGCGCGCAGGCCGATAAAGGCGTGTTCCTCGTCGGGCCGACCGGCCTCGCGCTGTCAGGCGATCAAAAGCTGCTGTACGTATCGGATGCCATTGGCAACCGCATCACCGAAATCGATGACCCGCTCACGCGCGATACGAGCGCAGGCGTGGGCCGTCAACTGACCGCCGATGGCCTGCTGCATCGCCCGCTCGCGATGGTTACCGCACCGAACGGGCATCTGCTCGTGACCAACGCGCTGAATGGTCAGGTGGTCGAAATAGTTCCCGAGACCGGCAAGCAACTCTATGCACGCTGGATCGATACCGACAAGGCGCAAAGCCCGCCCGGCAACGGCGACTTGTTCGGCATCGTCATGACGCCGGAAGGCGACGGGTTTTATTATGTGCAGGACGATGTCAACACGCTCGTGATCGCGAAGTAACGAGAGGTCAGGCAAGCGAAGGAAGTCAGCAACATGAATGACGATCAATCGAAGCCACGCCGGCCCGGCCGTCGCGGTTTCCTCAAGGTAAGCGCGGCAGCGGGACTGACAAGCACGGCGGGCGTCGCGCGGGCCGCGCTCACGCGCACGCCTGCCGACGACGCTCTTCGGCAGACCGAACCGTTTTACGGCGCGCATCAGGCCGGCATCGTGACGCCGCAGCAGAGCCACACGTACATGGCCGCGTTCGATGTGAAGACCGACAAGCGCGATGAACTCGTGGCGCTGTTGCGCGACTGGACGCTCGCCGCCGCGCGCATGACGCGTGGCGACACGGCCGCCGCGCTGAACACGCCCGACGATAAATCCGCGGGCGATTCGGCGGATGTCCTCGGCATCGGTGCGTCCGCTTTGACCATCACATTTGGCTTCGGTCCCGGCCTCTTCAAGACGAGCGATGGTAAGGACCGCTTCGGACTTGCATCGAAACGGCCTGCGGCGCTGGTCGATCTGCCGCGCTTCAATGGCGATCAACTGGTGCCCGAAAAAACCGGCGGCGATCTCATGATCCAAGCCTGCGCGAACGATGCGCAAGTCGCCTTCCATGCGGTGCGCCAACTCGCGCGCATGGGCACGCTCGCCAATGTGACGACCATGCGCTGGGGTCAGGCGGGTTTTCTGTCCGGCCCGAAGGGACAGACGCCGCGCAATCTCATGGGCTTCAAGGACGGCACCAACAATCCGTCCACGGCGCAACCGCCGCTCATGAAGCAATTCGTCTGGGCCGATGGCGCCGATGCACCGTGGATGAACGGCGGCACGTACACGGTCGTGCGACGCATCCGCATCACGCTCGAACATTGGGACACGATGGAACTTGGCTTTCAGGAGCAGGTGTTCGGGCGGCACAAGTACACGGGCGCGCCCATCGGCAAGCAGAAAGAATTCGATGCCGTGGATTTCGATGCAGCGGACAAAGACGGCAATCCGGTGATCGCGGAGAACTCGCATGTGCGGCTCTCGAATCATTTGACGAACAGCGGCATGCAGATTCTGCGTCGCTCCTATTCGTACAACGACGGCACGAACTTCTATGTGGAACGCTGGCCGCCATGGCGTCAGGAAACCGAATACGACGCAGGACTAATCTTTATCGCGCATCAGTCGGACCCGCGCACCGGCTTCATTCCGATCAACGCGAAGCTCGCCAAGTTCGACATGATGAATCAGTTCACCACGCATGTCGGCAGCGCCGTGTTCGCGGTGCCGCCGGGTGCGAAGGAAGGCTCGTATATCGGCGCGGAATTGTTCGAAGCATAAGGCGCTCAAAATGCGCTCAAAACCATAACGTCAAGAGGAATAGCCCGATGGCTCAGTCACGGTTCGTCGTAATGCGCCGCGTGTCGCAGGTGGTGATGTTGTCGTTGTCGATCGCGGCGGTGCATGCGCAGGCGGCATCGATCACGCTTTATAGCGCGCAGCACGAACAAGTGGTCAACATGCTCGCGAAGGACTTCGAGCAGCAGAGCGGCATCTCGGTGAAGATTCGCAACGGCGAAGGTCCGGCGCTCGCGGCGCAGCTCGTCGCCGAAGGGGCGAATACGCCAGCGGATGTGTACTTCACGGAGAACTCGCCCGAACTGATGTTGCTCGAAGAAAAGGGCTTGCTCACCAAGGTCGATCCGGCCACGCTGACAACCGTGCCGACGCGCTTCAGTTCGCCTTCGGGTCAGTGGGTCGGCGTGACGGCGCGTGAAAGCGTGCTTGCCTACAACACGGGCAAAATTCAGGCATCCCAACTACCGCCTTCGTTGTTCGATCTCGCGAAACCGGAATGGAAGGGCAAGATCGGCATTGCACCGAGCGATGCGGATTTTCTCCCGCTCGTCAGCGCCGTGCTCGCGCTGAAAGGCCAGGACCAGACGCTGCAATGGCTCAAGGGCCTCAAGACCAACGCGCAGATTTTCGATGACGACGAAGGCGTGGTGGCGGCGGTGAATCGCGGCGGTGTGGTGACGGGCGTCATCAATAACTATTACTGGGCGCGTCTGCATGCCGAACTCGGCGACAAGAACACGCGCAGCGCGATCTATCACTACGGCAATGGCGATGTCGGCGGTCTCGTGAACGTCTCGGGCGCGGCGATCATGAAGAACGCGCATAACGTGGATGGCGCGCAGCAGTTCCTCAAGTATCTCGTCAGCGAACGCGCGCAGGCGTTGATGGCGAAGAGCCATGTGAGCTTCGAATATCCGCTGCATGCGGGCGTCGCGCCTGATCCGCTGCTCAAGCCATTTAATGAGTTGCAGCCGCCGTCGCTCACGCTCGAACAACTCGGCGACGACAGTCAGGCCGGCAAGCTCCTGCGTCAAGCCGGACTGATCTGAACACGCCCGAAGTGAGCGATGTCATCGAGCCGCGCATAGACGCGGCTTCCGTTCGTGTCGTGCGCCATGCGCCACGTATGTTGTTCGCAAGTGCATCGCTCGGCGTGCTGCTTGTGCTCGCGCCGATCGTCTTCACGATGTATCGCGCGAGCGCGTCGGGTTGGGATGACGCTATCGAGTTGTTGATTCGTCCGCTCGTCGGCGAGTTGTTCATCAACACGCTCATGATCACGGCGAGCGCGACGGTGGTATCAGCGCTTATCGGCACGGCTTGCGCGTGGTTTATCGAGCGTACGCATCTGCCGGGACGACGCATGTGGGCCATGTTATGCGCCGCGCCGCTCGCCATGCCTGCGTTCGTTTCGAGCTATGCGTGGGTGTCCATCAGCCTCGATTTGCAGGACTTCGCGGGCGCGTTGCTCGTCATTACGTCGGCTTATTTTCCACTGGTTTATCTGCCGGTTGCGGCGGCATTGCGCGGCATGGACCCGGCGCTCGAAGAAAGCGCGCGTGCGCTCGGTTGCGGAAGATGGGCTGTGTTTATGCGCGTCGTGCTGCCGCAATTGCGGCCTGCGCTTTTCGGCGGCATGTTGCTCGTCGCGCTCGGCGTGCTGTCCGAGTTCGGCGCGTTTCAGATGCTGCGTTATCGCACGTTCACGACCGAGATTTACGCGGAATATCGCACGAGTTTCGATAACGGCGGGGCATCGCTCGTCGCGTGTGTGTTGCTGCTGCTGTGTCTGATCGTGCTTGCACTTGAATTTCGCTTACGTGGGAAGGCGCGTTATGAACGTGTCGATCGCGGCGCGCGACGTGCGGCCTTGCGCTATGAACTCGGCCTTTCGCGTTGGCCCGTACTTGTGGGCTTCGTGTCGCTTGCCATCGTCACGTTGGGCGTGCCGCTCGGCATGATCGGGTATTGGCTCACGCAGGAAGGCGCAGCGGCTGTGACGCCTGCGGAAGTTTCGCCACAACTGCTTTGGAATGCGACGATGTCGTCGGTCGGCTTCGGCCTGCTTGCTGCGCTCGTCACCGTGGTGCTCGCCTTTCCGCTCGCGCTGCTGCTGGCGCGCTATCCGGGACGCATCGCGACCGCGATGGAGCGCACCGTATTTCTCGCGCAGGGCGTGCCGGGACTTGTCATCGCGCTTGCCATCGTGTCATTGTCCGTGCGCGCGTTGCAGCCCTTGTATCAAGGGCTCACGTTGCTGATCGCCGCTTACGCCATCCTGTTTTTGCCGCTCGCGCTGGTCAGCGTGAGAGCCGCGCTGATGCAGGCGCAACCTCGACTCGAAGACACCGCGCGTTCGCTCGGACTGAATCACATGCAAACCTTTAATCGCGTGATGCTGCCGCTCGCGGGACCGGGCTTCGGCGCGGCCGCCGCGATGGTCTTCATCTCTGTGGTCACCGAACTCAACGCCACGCTCCTGCTCGCACCGCTCGACACGCACACGCTTGCGACGCAAGTCTGGTCGGATACATCGACGCTCGCCTTCGCCGCCGCCGCGCCGTACGCCGCGTTGCTGACCGCCCTCTCCTTCTGCGCGACGGGTCTGTTGTTCGTGCTGCTCGGCCGCTCCGCGTTGGCCGATTCGCGCGGTGTGAATCCATGAGCGAACTTCACGTTTCGGGTCTTCGCAAGGCGTATGACGGTCATCCTGTCTTGCATGGCGTCGATCTCACGGTGGCGCGCGGCACGCTGTTCTCGTTGCTCGGGCCATCGGGCAGCGGCAAGACCACGCTGCTGCGCCTGATCTGCGGCTTCGAGCGTGCGGATGCGGGCACCATCGACATGGACGGGCGGCGTGTCGAAGCGCCGGGCGTGCATGTGCCGCCGGAGCATCGGCGGATTGGTTATGTGCCGCAGGAAGGCGCGTTGTTTCCGCATCTTTCGGTCGCGGAGAACATCGTGTTCGGATTGCCGCGTGCGGCGCGACGAGCGCGGCATCGTGTGGATGAATTACTGGAACTGGTGGGCCTGCCGCTGGATTATGCGAAGCGTGCGCCGCAACAGTTGTCGGGCGGTCAGCAGCAACGTGTGGCATTGGCCCGCGCCCTTGCGCCCTCGCCCGATCTTGTCCTGCTCGATGAACCGTTTTCCGCGTTGGATGCCGCTTTACGTAACGATACGCGCCGTGCGGTGGCCCGTGCATTGGCGGACACCGGAACCACCGCCGTGCTCGTCACGCACGATCAGGCCGAAGCGCTTTCAATGGGTCAACGCGTGGCCGTGCTGCTCGATGGACGTCTTGTGCAAAGCGCGTCTGCGCAGGAGATTTATCGACGGCCTGCCACGCGCGAGTTGGCTGAATTTGTCGGCGATGCGGTGTTGCTGGGCGGTGTCGCGCAAGGGGTATTTGTACGCTGCGCGCTCGGTAACCTCAGGCTGATGCAGCACACCTCCGAGGGTGCGGTCGATGTGATGATCCGCCCTGAGCAAATTCGCTTGTCGCCGAATGATTCGCGCGTTTTGGATGCGGTCACCGCACATGTGCTTGATGTCACCTTTAATGGCCGCGATGCCATCGTTACGCTTAAGCTCAGGCATGCTGACGATTTTTCGATTACCGCGTGTGTTCAGGGGCATTGTGCGCCGCGTATCGACGAGACGGTGTGTGTACACGTGGAAGGGGATGTCATGGCGTATGGACAGCAGCGCTTAGCTTGACGGACAGTGTCTTTTTTCTTTCGTTGCCGAGATGATTTTGTTGTTCTTTCTTGCGTGCAAGGGGCTTCTCGTTTTTGGGCTTTATATTCAGTAGCCGGCTCCCCGGCGGGGGGGTAACTTTCTTTGCTGCTGCAAAGAAAGTCACCAAAGAAAGCAGCTTTTACCCCCAAGCACGCTGGCTGGAAAGGGTGGTCTGAATTAACGATACAGTGGCCGCAATAGGATGTCCCACGGTTCGTTAAGCGTGTGGGCAACCTGGCGATTACGCGCTCGAATTCTTTTGACTTTGTGGACCGCATTCATTCTTTCGGCCATGCGCTACGCGCGCCGAGAGCTTAAGAACGGAATCCCGCAGCCTATAAGCGCCCAGCCACCTCACACCTCACCGCTATGTCGTTATTCGGCCCAACCTTAATAAGCGCTTCTGGGCAAAGCACGCACACCAACGCAAGTCACCTTTTAGTCGGAGCACTAACCAAGGTAGGGCCGAATAGCAATCTTACGGAGAAGCGTGATGTGGCTGGGCGCTTATAGACTGCGGGATTCCGTTCTTACGTTCTCGGCGCGCGTAGCGCATGGCCGAATGAATGAATGCGGTCCACTGAGCGTTGATTCTTCGAGCGCGTAATCGCCAGGTTGCCTAAGCGATTTGTTATGCGTGGATAGTCCTATTGCGGCCACTGCATCCGTTAATCCAGACCAACCCTCTCCAGCCAGCGAGCATGGGGTAAAAAGCTGCTTTCTTTGGTGACTTTCTTTGCAGCAGCAAAGAAAGTTACCCCCCCGCCGGGGAGGCGGCTACTGAATAAACAACACAAACAACAGAAGCCCCTTCCACGACAAACCGACAAAACAGAGCCCTAAGCGCCAGCTAAGTACAAACCCCGAAAGTGTCCTCTCAACCGACATGACCCGAGAGAACCGCCATGCCATCCGCCCAAAAACTGATACGGACCATCAACAAGGTCCCTGAAGTCACCTTAGTCTTCTGGCTAATAAAAATACTTTCGACGACAGTCGGCGAAACCGGCGCGGATTATCTCGCGGTCAATGTAGGCCTGGGCACGCTCGCGACCGACGCCATCACCAGCGCACTGTTGATAGGAGCGTTAGTGATGCAGTTGCGCGAACGACGCTACGTGCCGTGGCTTTACTGGCTCACAGTCGTGCTCGTAAGCATCGTCGGCACGCAGATCACGGATGCGCTCACCGATGGCGCAGGCGTGAGTCTCTACGTGAGCACCGGCGTTTTCTCGATGCTGCTCGCGCTCATGTTCTGGCTCTGGCATCGCACGGAAGGCACGTTGTCGATCCGCTCGATCGATACATCGCGGCGCGAGCGGTTTTATTGGGCCGCGATTCTCTGCACATTCGCACTCGGCACCGCCGCTGGCGACCTCGCCACCGAAGCACTGGGATGGGGCTTCAGCGTGGGCGTGTTCATTTTCAGCGGCGCCATCGCCGTGACCGCGATTGCCGCGCGTCTTGGGTTGAATCGCGTGTTGGCGTTCTGGATTGCCTATGTGCTCACGCGTCCGCTGGGGGCGTCGTTAGGAGACCTTTTATCGCAGCCTCGACAGTATGGCGGCGCAGGATTTGGAACAGTCGCGACCAGTTGCGTTTTTCTCGCCGTCATCGTTGCACTCGTTATTTATCTAAGCGTTGGCCGGAAGTCCGCTTCCGGCGTGGATCGCCTGAACGCTTGAATAATCCTATTGGAGAAGAAAGCATGAAACGTATTGCATTGAGTTTTATTATCGGCGCTTCGGCGATGTTCGCGGCAGTCTCGCCATCGGGTCTCGTCTGGATGACGCAAGCGGAAGCCGCATCGAAACTCGGAGACTTATCGTCGTTTCGCGGCATCGTGGTGGATACGTCGTCGAAGGTCGATAACGGCGATCTCGCGGGCGCGAAGGCACGTATCAAGGATCTGGAGATGTCGTGGGATCAGGCCGAGCCTTCGCTGAAGCCGCGCGCCGCACGCGACTGGCACGCGGTCGATAAGGCCATCGATAACGCGCTGGAACAGCTTCGCGCCAAGGCGCCCGATCAGACTCGCTGCAAGAAAGCGCTCGCCGATCTGCTTAACACGATGGACAAGCTCAGCGCGTAGAAAGGGCTTCGATGGGTCGCCGCCCGACCCATCGAAGCAACATCAGCGCGAGTCCGCCCCACGCGAATTCGCGCGCGCGTCGCACCAATGCGAACGACAATGCGGCATCGCGATCCACACCGAAAGCCGATGCAATCGCGACGATGGCCGCTTCCTGCACGCCGACTCCTGCCGGCGCAAAGAAGACAGCGTTACGCACGCTTTGCGTGAGCGCTTCGATGGCCACCGCGCCCGATAAGGAAACCGAATGGCCAAGCAATTCGAAGCCCCAATAAACTTCCAACGCACCGAGCACGTAACCGAAAAATTGCCACGCAAAAGCCCTTAAACAAAGCCACTTTCTTTGCAAGAGCATGCGGATGCCCTGATCGAGCCGCGCGCCGTCGAGCTTCGCAATCAGTTCGTTCGATGATCCGAGCCAACGCCGCGCAATCGCCTCGAGCCTGCGAAACGGCGCGCCGCGATGCGCCATGACGAATGCAGCGATGGCAACGGGTAATGACATCGCCAACGCCCACGCGATGAGTTGCGGCAATCCGCTGGCGCCGCTCAACGCGCTGCAAAGTATCGCAAGGCCTAGAACGGCAAGCGCGTATTGCACCGCGATGGTCACCAACATTTCGACGATCACCGTTGCACTCACCGCGCTGATATCGGGCAAATAGCGCTTTGCCAGCCGAATGCCCGCGAGTTCCCCGCCGATGCCAAGCACCGGCAGCAAGCGCCCGACCGCTTCACGCACAACCGCGATCCACCACAGCGCGGGAAACGGAATGCGTTCGTCGAGCAGCAAGTGCCAGGCGCGCGCATCGAGCAGAAGCGGCAGCGCATGCAAAGGCACGAGCCAGAGCAGCACCGGTCCGGTGTGCTCGATGAGTGCAAAGGCATCGGCTATGCCCTCATGCAGCGCGAGCGCGATCAACACGCCAATGGCTATTGGCCAACGCAGCCACGCGAGGCGTTTGAGCATTTTCATGTGGCGAATTGATCGGCGAATGCGCCACGTCGCGCACCGCTTGCTGCAATCGCGCTCGCCACGCGCGGCGAACACAACGCGGCGAGTTCATCCGCGTGGCGGTAATCGTGCATCGATGCAGTGAGTGGCGTATCGCTCGCCGTCGCGGGATGGCTATACAGTTCGAGCACGCCATCCGGCGCACGCGCGAGCAAGTCGAGCACGGTAGCTTCATCCATGCGCCCGGTCGCCGCAATGCCCGCCACCCAATCGTTATGCGCGATGCCCGCGCGACACAAACGCCTCTTCACATAAGCGGCCCACGGCATGAGCAAACCTGCGCCGTTCATCTCACGCGGCAGGCGCATGGCGCGCATGCCAAACTCGCGTCCGATTTCGATGATGAGCGCCAGCACCGTTGGATGCAGATGAAAATGCTTGTGCGTGTTCACATGATCCAAAGACAATCCCGTCGCCGCGAATGCTTCGAACTGCGCACGAATTTCGAGCGCGAGTTGGCGGCGAACGTGCGGCAGAAAAAAGAAGCGGAAACCATCGCGCACCATGCGATCTTCGAAGCGTCCGCTGTGACTGACAAGCGCGGGAATCGCATTCGGCGACGATGTCGCCATGCCATCCGCGAGCACGATATGCAGCCCGAGGCGAAAGCCCGGCATGCGTCGCGCGCGTTCGATGGCATCGTTCGCGGCGGGTGCGCTCACCATCAGACTCGCGCAATCGAGCACGCCTTCGCGATACGCCGTCTCCACCGCGCGATTCACGCGTTCATGCAGACCGAAGTCGTCGGCGGTGACGATCAGGCCGCGCATCGCGTCATGCCTCGTGCGCGCGCAGGAAGCGAAAGAATTCGACGCCCTCGCGCAAGCGGCGTTTCATCATGTCCCAACTCATGAGCATTTCGCGCACGATCTCCCATATCTTCGATGGCCGGAAGTAAAAGCGCTTATAGAAGCGCTCGAGTTCGTGATAGATCTCGTCACGCGAAAGATGCGGATAGCCGATCGCCGCCAGTTGCACGCCTTCTTTGCTGACGAGGTTGATGACCTTGTTCTCTTCGAGCCAACCGTTCTCTACCGCCTGCGAATATAGCGTTGTACCGGGATAAGGCGCGGCAAGCGACACCTGAATCGTATGCGGATTGATTTCCTTCGCATACCGTATCGTCTTTTCGATGGTCTCTTTAGTCTCGCCCGGCAAGCCGAGAATAAACGTCCCATGCACCTTGATACCGAGCTTGCGGCAATCGTCCGCGAAACGCCTTGCAATGTCGGTACGCAAGCCCTTTTTTATGTTCAGGAGGATTTGATCGTCGCCGGATTCATAACCCACGAGCAGCAGACGCAGACCGTTCTCCTTCATGATCTTGAGCGTCGCATACGGCACGTTCGCCTTCGCGTTGCAGGACCATGTCACGCCGAGCTTGCCGAGTCCGCGCGCGATCTCTTCCACGCGTGGCTTGAAATCGGTGAAGGTATCGTCATCGAACATGATCTCTTTCACCTCGGGCATGTTGTCGCGAATCCACTTTATTTCTTCGAGCACGTTCTCCACCGAACGCACGCGATAGCGATGCCCGCCCACCGTCTGCGGCCACAAACAGAACGTGCAGCGCGAACGGCAGCCGCGTCCCGTGTAAATCGACACGTACGGATAATTCAGATAGCCGATAAAGTAATTGCCGATGTTGAGATCGCGCTTGTACACGGGCGCCACGAACGGCAATTCATCCATGTTTTCGAGGATCGGCCGCGCTTCGTTATGTTCGATGGAACCATCGGCCAGACGATAGCTCATGCCTTTTATATCTGCGAACGGCTTGCCTTCCGCAATCTCCTTGCAGGTGAAATCGAATTCCTCGCGACAGACGAAATCGATCGCCGCGCTCGCCGTGAGCGAGTTATGCGGATCGACCGCGACCTTCGCGCCGACCATGCCGATGCGTATCGACGGCGCGCGCTGCTTCAGATGTTCCGCGAACAACGCATCGGTGGGAAACGAAGGCGTGCTCGTGTGAATGATGACCAACTCATAAGCGGTCGCGATCTCCAGCGTTGCTTCGACGGACAGACCATCCGCGGGTGCATCGAGCACGCGACTTTCGGGAATCAGCGCGGCTGGCTGCGCGAGCCACGTCGGATACCAGAACGAGCGTATCTCGCGCTTGGCTTGATAGCGCGAACCCGCGCCGCCATCGAAACCGTCGAAGGACGGCGCTTGCAGGAACAGTGTCTTCATCATGGGCAATCCTGTTAGCTAAGGTCGAGCCGGTCCGCGGCTTCCACCGGCGCGGCGGGTTCGTCTTCTTCGAAGGCCATGGTCATCGCGCGGGGTTCGACGGGCACGCGCGCACCGCGCCAGAGTACGCTCGAACCGAAGCACGCGGCCAGCCATTCCGCGAGACTCAATGCATCGCGCAAGGGAATGAGCGGAAGATCGCGCCAGAAACGCCGCCATGAACGCGCGGTGCGCCAGTGCAGCAAGAGGCTCGCGCTCAGGCCGAACGAAGTGCTCAGGTCTACGATCAAATCAGCCGTGGACTGCGCGAGATCGCCGCCGCTCGTGTCGAAGCTCACGCCGAGCAGGCCGCTCATGGCGAGCCACGGCGTGGTGAAGGTGACGAACAGAAACGCGAAGCCGAACGGATTCACCGAGCGAATGGTGCGCAGCCAGCGTGTTTCGCGCCGCCATAGGTCGCTCAAATTGCGCTCCGTGACATCGGTCGTGACGACGACTTCGGACAGCGCAGTCTTCAACCCGAGCGCGCGCACGCGATCCGCGAGCCAGAAGTCATCCGCAAGACAATCGCGCAGCGCTTCGAAACCGCCTGCACGAATGAGCGTTTCTCGTGACAGCGCAAGCGTCGCGCCGAAGCCGAAACGCGCCGCGCCCACGGCATTCGCCACATGCACCGAAGGCGCGAACCATTTGTCGATGAACAGCGTCCCCATGCGCGTCCATCCGCCGCCCACGCACCGCCCGCGATACAGACACGTCACGATGCCGACATCCGGACGCGCAAGCGGCGCGATGACGCGCTCGAGATAATCCGCTTCGACAGCGATATCGCTGTCCGCGATCACGAGCACATCGTGGCTCGCGTGCGCGACGAGGTTGATGAGGTTGGCCACCTTGCGGTTGTTGCCGTGCGTGGTGGCATCCATCACGAGTTTGATCGTGAGATGCGGATACGCGCGAGCCAGCCGCCGCACGACCGTCGCCGCCGGGTCCGATTCGCTCGCCACGCCGAAAACCAGTTCGTAGGACGAATGAGTCTGCATGCACAGCGTTTCGAGATTGGCAGCGAGGCGCGGCTCGGCCCCGCACAGGGGCTTGAGCACGCTGATCGGCGTCACGAATATCTCGGCATCGTCGAATGGCGGGTGCTGCACGCTCGACGAACGCCGTCCCGGATAAACGAGCGAAGCCAGCGTCGCGTAACACGTCGCCACGCAGCACACCCCGATGATGAACCATAAGACCGGCGGAATCGATACCGCCGTCATGCGCCCGCCAGAATCAAGGTGCGTCGATGCATTTCAGGCTCCCCGTGCCGTTTGCGTCGAACGGAAGCCTGCGGCCCGATTGCTTAAGAAATGCTTAAGGAAAGTGTTGTTGAAAAGATTCGTACTCCGGTGAAATCGGACCGTAAATGCGGCGAAAGAATGCGCTAAGGAAGGAGTTTATTAAGCAGACGCTAAGGCTTTCATAAGCAATACGCCGCTATGCTGGTCATCAAAGATTGCCCCGCCACCGACGGAGAACGAATGTGCAGCACCAAAACGAAACCCTCGCCAAAGTCCCCGAAGTCACGCTGATCTTCTGGATCGTCAAGATCATCGCGACGACGCTCGGCGAAACCGGCGGCGATGCCGTCTCCATGTCGATGAAGCTCGGTTATGCGTTGAGCACCGTGATCTTCGCCGGGGTCTTTATCGTCGCGGTCATTGCGCAGATCAGGGCGCGGCGCTTTCATCCCGCGCTGTACTGGATCACCATCGTCGCGACGACGACAGTCGGCACCACGCTCGCCGACTTCGCGGACCGGTCGCTCGGCATCGGCTATGCGGGTGGAAGTTCGATCCTGCTCGCGCTGTTGCTGCTGTCGCTTTTCACGTGGCATCGCGCGATGGGTTCGGTGTCGATCTCCACGGTTTCGTCGCCCAAGGCGGAAATGTTCTACTGGGTGACGATCATGTTCTCGCAGACACTCGGCACCGCGCTCGGCGACTGGACGGCAGATAGCGCGGGCTTCGGCTATACGGGCGCCGCGCTGATTTTCGGCGGCATGCTGGCGATCATCGCAATCGCGTATTACGCCACGAGCATCTCACGCACGATCCTGTTCTGGAGTGCCTTCATCCTGACGCGGCCTTTGGGTGCGGTAGTCGGCGATTTTCTCGACAAGCCGATCGCGAATGGCGGACTCAACATGAGCCGCTATGGGGCGTCCATCGCGCTGGTGGTGTTCATCGTCGTGTGTCTGCTGTTGTTCAGGCAGCAGCCTGCGCGCACCGCGCATTGACGGCGCATTGAATGGCTAATGCGCCTTGTCGCCCGGCATCCAGGTTCGGTCGGTTGTCACGACAGGCGGCGGAGGCGCGCTCACTCGCGAGTAGTCGGGCGGCACGGATGTCGTCTGCGCGGCGGCAGCGGTCGGATCGCGCCGAACCGGCCGCACCTGTGCGCGCTTCTGGATTGGCTCGGGCTTGGCCGGATGCCGCGACGTGCGCTCGATGCACGCCTTGTGGTTCTTCTGCGCGCACGCCGGCTTACGCGGCGGCGCAAGGGTCTTCGGCTTTGTCTGCGCATGGACCACCGCCGCTTGCCGATGCGTGTCTTCCACGACAGGCGCGGGCGGTCGATCTTCGGCAAGAACCGGCGCGGGCGCGTCGGGCGAAAAAGCGACTGGCCGTTCGCTCAGGTCGGACGGCACCGCGCAGCAATCGAACGACAGCGGCGATTTCGGCGCGCCTGTCATCGGCTGCGTGGCGCTTGCATCGAATGTCACCGTGGAGGTCGGCAGCGCCATGGCGAGGAAACGCGTCTGCGCGGCCTTCACGGCGGGATCGCTGTGCACCGGACGCGTCGGCGGTACATGCGCAGCGGCGGCTTGCTGCATCGGCGGATCGGCCTTTCGGATGGCGCCCGCCACGCTGACACCTGCCATGCGTGCGTTCAACACATCGCTGTCGAGCGCGACGCGTTGCCAGAAGAACGCGCACAACGCCACCGCGCCAATGATTGCGCCGCCAATCAAAGCCGGATTGAAGCTGCGCTTGGATACGCGCGGCGCGGCGAGCAGCGCGCGAATGCCGGCCCGGCCAGCGGCCAATGGCACCGGCAATTGCGTATCGCTTTCGAAAGGCCGCATGCGCACGAGCCCTTCCACGCGACGCGGTTCGGCCGGTTCGCCGGAATGGCCGATGACCGCGCGCGCCGCCTGCACAGCCCGCACGGCGCCCGCGCTGCCCTTCGTCAGCACCGCGCCGTGACGGTCCGCGCCGCAATACGGACACGCGGATTCCTCCACGTGGGAGACGGTCTCGCAGCGAGGGCAAATCACGTGGTAAAGCGCCAGCGATGTACCGCGGTGGTCCATGTCGCTCCCATCGGAAGGTCGATTCGCACTACTTTAAGCCGACTAAATCACGCTAGCACAGCCATGCGTATTTCGGAAGATAACCCATGCACAAGGCATGTCGTGTGCGGCGCCGATGCGCACTTTCCAGCGCCCGCCGCCATTCCGGCGCACAATACGCGGCGATTCGGCCCAGCCGAACCGATCAATCTCATCATACGAACGAAGCCCATCCGATATGAGCACGCACGACCTTCGAATCTGGCTGATCCGCCACGGCGAAACCGAATGGAGCAAGTCCGGCCAGCACACCGGCACGACGGACATCGCGCTGACCGAACAGGGACGCAAGCAAGCGGCGGCGCTCGCTCCGTTGCTCGCCGCCGAGCGCTTCGATCTCGTGCTGACCAGTCCCATGTCCCGCGCGATCGAAACGTGCAAGCTCGCCGGGCTGGGCGATCAGTCGAGCATCGAGCCGGATCTGCGTGAGTGGAACTACGGCGTGTACGAAGGGCGCAAGACGGCGGATATCCGCCAGGAAGTGCCGGACTGGTCGGTGTGGACGTCGCCGATTCCGGAAGGTGAGGATGCCGCGCAGATCGGCGCGCGGGCGCAGGGGCTCATCGACCGGTTGCTTGCGACGGGTGCGCATCAGATCGCGTGTTTCTCGCATGCGCATTTTCTGCGGACCTTCGCCGCGCAGTGGGCGACCGGTTCGTCCGCGTTCGGCGCGCATCTCGTGCTGGATACGGCGGCGGTCAGCGTGCTCGGCTTCGAGCGTGAGTCGCGCGCCATCGTTCGCTGGAATCTTCAGCACTTGCCCTGAGTTCGACGGATGTTTTTGTCCATTCTTGCCGTCGGCGTTGGCGGGGCGCTCGGGTCGCTGCTGCGCTGGGCGCTCGGGCTGCAACTCAACGCGATGCTTCCTCAGCTTCCGCTCGGCACGCTGGCGTCGAACATCATCGCAGGGTATGTGATCGGCGTGGCGATCGCGACGTTTTCGAAACTGCCGAAGCTCGCCATCGAATGGCGGCTGTTCGTCATTACCGGGATGATGGGCGGCCTGTCGACGTTTTCATCGTTCTCGGCTGAAGTGGTGCTGGATCTTCAGCACGCGCAGTACGGCTGGGCGGCGGGCGAAGTCGGCATTCACCTGCTTTCCTCATTCGCGATGACGGCCTTGGGTATCGCAACCGTGTCACTTCTGGCGCGGCGCACGCGCTAGTTCACGCGCGCGCCGCGATCTCCGCGATCAACGCTTCCTCCGATGCCGCGCGTATCGTCGCGCCATCGAGCAACGCCGTCCATTGTCCGTCCCGATGCGATTCCCAACTCCCGCGCTCGTGGCCGTCCACTTTGAGCGTGCCGCGTGCGCGCAGGGTTGCGTCGGCGGGGTCGAGGGCTTCGTCGTCGTTGTGCAGCAGTTTTACGTCAGGCATCTCCACTCTCCTTCAAAAGCGCCGCCCGCGACGCTTCCTTCAAATCCGCCAGATACCGCTGCTTCACGCCCAGATCGTCCCAATGCGCCGGATGACACGTCAGCACCAGAATCTGATGCCGCCGCGCCGCTTCCAGCAGCGCACGTTTGATGCCATCGCGGCGCGCGTCGTCGGTGTGGACCACGGCATCGTCGAACAGGAGCAGCGTGGGCCGTCCCGCCGCCTTCAGCAAGTCCGCATAAGCGAGCCGCGCCAGAATGCCCAATTGTTCCTGCGTGCCGTGACTGAGCGAATCCAGCGCTTCGGTCTGCTCGCCGCGCACGAGAGCGGCGGGCGTGAGGGCATCGTCGAACGATAGCTCGCCTGCCGGAAACACGCGCTTCAGATAATGGCCGATGCGCTCCGTCAACGGCGCGCGCAACGTCGCCAGCGCCGTATCCCGTTCTTCCACCAGCACCGATTCCAGCAGTTGCAACGCATCCGCGCGCAGCCGCAGTTCGCCATGACGCCGCGCCTGTTGCTCGATGCCCGCATCCGCGTGCGCCAGCCGCTCGCCGATGCCCGACGCCCCGAGCGTTTCCAGCCGCGTGCGCAACTGCGTGAGCCGCGTGTCGCGTTCGGCGTGTTCCGCGCGCAGATTGGTGGCGGAGCGCGTGAAGCGTTGTTCCTCGGCGGCGGGATCGTCCAGACGCGCTTCGTCGAGCTTCCGGCCGCATTCGTCCAGTTCGCGCGTATAGCCTTGCAGCAAGGCATCCTTTTCGATGAGTTGCGATTGCCGGGCTTCACGGTCGCGCACGAAGTCCGGTTCTGCTAAACGTGCTTCGTTGATCGTGAGCCGTTCGCGGATGGCGCGTTCATCGGCCACGGCATTCGCTTTTTTCTCCGATGCATCGACCTGCGCATGACGCGCCGCTTCGAGCGATGCGCGCGCCGTATCGAAGGCGCTGCGGGCATCGGCCAATGGCAGCGCGCCTGCTCCATCCGGCAATCGCGCGCGATGTTCCTCGATGCCGGCAAGACGCGCCCGCGCCGCCGTGCAATCGTCGCGCAAAACGTCGATGCCCTTGGGCGCGTGAAGCGCGAGCATTTGCGCATGAATGGCTTTTTGCTGCGACAGCGCCTGCCAGCGGTCATGGCGCGCAGCGGCTTCCGTCACGTCGGCGACGCCAAGTTCCAGCAGCAGCCGCGCGCGTTCGGCGTCCAGCGTGCGCCATTCGTCCATCAAGGCGGCAAGGCTCGTTTCGCCCGGCTTGATGACGAGTTCGCCCAAGCCCGGCAACGTCAGCGTTTTTTCGCTTTCGAGCAACAACGCGCCGGTGCCTTCGAGCGTCACGCCATCGACCGTGATCGGCGCTGTCAATCGATATTCGATACGCGTGAGCGCCGCATCCTTGCGCGCCTGCAACGGCAACATCTTTTCGATGACGGCACGCAAGCGCCTGAGCTTGCTCGCGTCGATTTCGGCCTGCGCCATCTGCGCGGTGAGCGCGTGGACATCCGCCTGCGCGGATTCGGCCTTGGTTAGCGCATCGTTCAGACGCACAGATTCGGCTTGGGTACTCGCCGCCTGACTCGCAAGCAGCGTGGCCGTTTCCGCCGCCATCGCGCGTTCGTGCGCGGCATGCGCGTCGTCGTGATGCTTCTGCGCCTCCGCCACAGCCAAACCCGCACGCCGATGATGCTCCGCCGCCGCCTCGCCCGCCGCCTGCGCTGTCTGTAACTGCCTGCGGTCGCGCTCGACGGCCTGTTCCATCTCCACGGCGGCTTTTTCCTGTTGCAGCAAACCATCGCGCTGCGTCTGCGTGAGTTCGCGCTTCTGCATCAACTCCTGCCGCACGCGTTCCATCGCGGCGAACGCTTCGGCGCGCTTGCGGGCATCGGCGGCTTTCTGTTCGACGGCTTCCCACGGCTTTTTCTTTTTCGCGTCGTCGTGTTCGGTTTGCAGACGCTCAAGCTCGCCGATGCTTTCGTCGAAGCGATGTTTCTGCTCGCTCAATTCGCCGCGTTCTTCATTGAGTTCCGCGAGTTTCGTTTCGGCTTCGGCAAGCGCGCCGGTGGTCCGTGCGGTCTTCGTCAGCAGCTTGCCGCGTTCGACCTGCACCGCGCGAATCAGCACGTCTTCGCCGCCGGATGCATCGCCGCCGGAAAGCTGCGTCAAGGCATCGCGGATATAACTGATCGCGTGATTGCCCGAGTCGCGCACCTTGTCGGTTTGTCCCTGACGCACCCACAAAAGCCCCGGAATGCCCGCATGTTCGGGCCGGCTCGTGCCTTGTTTCGCGCGCGAAAACCCGAGCAGTTCGGCGAGCTTTTCCTCCGCTTCGTCCTCCGAATACGATTGCTGGCCGATGCGCAATTCGCACCGGCTCTTGCGCACGAACGACTTGCGCAGCACATGCGGCACGCCGTTCACGCTGAAGCGCACTTCCACGGTCGGCTGCCCGTCCGGCCGATGCGACGGCACGATCGCGCCGAGCGTCGTCACCTTGTAGCGTTCGAGAAACACCGTGCGAATGGCTTCGGCAATCGTGCTCTTGCCCGTCTCGTTCGGCCCCGCGATGATGTTCAGCCCCGGCTCGAAGCCATCGATGGCGAGCCGGTCCGCGAGCTTGCGGAAGTCCTGAATCACGATGCTTTCGAGTATCACGCGGCCCCCGCGTCGTGGTGTCGTTCGCGCTGAAAACCCGCGAGCAGGAGCAAGGCTTCGGATGCGGCGGCGGCTTGCGTTTCGTCGGCTTGCAGCGCGCGCAGGCGTTCGACCACGCCCGCGAGATAGCCGCTGCGTGCGCCGAGCGCGGCCAGGTCTTCTTCGGTCGGCAGAACCTTGAGTTCCGTCGTCGATGCGCGCATCGCCCGGACGCGCGCGTGCGCTTCGTCGAGCGCGACATGCAGCGCTTGCGTGTCCGAAAGCGCGGCGCTGCCGGTCAGGCGCACGCGTAGGACGTCCGTATCGGCGAGTTGTTCGAGTCGCGTGCGCAGCACATCGATGGCGCTTGGCACATCGATATGCGGCGTCCAGTCGTGCCAACGATATTTGCCCACGCGCACGCGCTCGACCACGGGCAGCGCGCCCGGTGCATCGATATGCACATCGAGCATGAAACCCGGCTCGTTCGCGCGAAAACGGTCCTGTTCCGGCGTGCCCGAATACCAGATGCGCGGATTCACTTCATACACGCCGTGCCAGTCGCCGAGCGCCAGATAATCGAGGCGCGCAGAATCGGTGCGGGCAGGCGAGATCGGATTCGCCGAGTCGATGCCTTCCTGAAGAATCCCGCTCACGCTGCCATGCGCAATGCCGATGCGCATGAATCCATCCGGCGTTTCCGTGCGGTCGAAGAATTCCGTGGTGTCGTCGTAGGTATTGCGCTGCGTGAGCGGCGCGTGAAGCAGCGCGACGGACAGCGAATCGAGCAAGAACACGCCCGGTTCGAGCAGCAAATGCACGTTCGCCGGCACGCAGCCCAGACGTTTCGCGCGCGTCCAGACGCTTTCGGCAAGCGCCGCGTCGTGATTGCCCGGCAGCATGAACCACGGTCCCGAGAAACCGCCAAGCGCGGCGAACAACTTGCGAATGACCGTATCGGATACCGTTTGCTGGTCAAACACATCGCCCGCGACGAGCACGGCATCCACGCGCCGCGCGTTCGCCTCGGCGGCCATGCGCCGGACGGTTTCATAACGCGCTTCCGTCAGATGCGCGGCCTCCTCGGCGGTGAACTGGCCGAACTGCGTGCCGATCTGCCAGTCCGCCGTGTGCAGAAATCTCATGCCGTTCCTTTCTCGTACCTTGCTTGACGATGAAGCGCCTGATTCTATCGGAGCGCCGTGAGGGCTTCCGATTGCAGCGGACGAACAGGACATATCGCGTCTGAATCGAAGGCGCGTGATGAACGCGCGTGCGTTTCTAAACGCTGAAGTCGGCGGGTAAACCGCGCTTTTCCGGCGCTTTGAAATAAGCACGCGCACGTATGATGAGTTCGTTGCCAAGCTCATCCACTCCCCGGCGGTTGAGCTATTTTTCGGGCGCCGCGCGGATCTCCTCCCGCCGGCGCCTTTTTCTTTTGGTTCGGCATCCGAACGGAACGCCGAAAATCTGCGGCCCGCCCGCCTTGCGCGCTCACGCAATACAATAAACACCACGCGGCCATCGCACTGGCAAGATTTACCTTACGAGAAGATCCCAAACCGGAGGAAACACGTCCATGACTCAAAGCGCCAGCCCGACTCAATCCACGACAGCTCATCAACCGCTCGCCGGCAAGACGGCGCTCGTCACCGGCTCGACCAGCGGCATTGGGCTGGGCATCGCGACGGCGCTGGCGCAGGCGGGCGCGAACATCGTGCTCAACGGCTTCGGCGATGTGCGCGGCGCGCTCGCGCAGATCGAGACGCTCGGCGTGAAGGTCGTCCATCACGATGCGGACATGACGCAGCCGTCGCAGATCGAAGCCATGATCGCGTACGCGCACGACACCTTCGGCGGCGTCGACGTGCTGGTCAACAACGCGGGCATTCAGCACGTCGCCACCATCGACGAATTTCCCGTTGAACGCTGGGACGCCATCATCGCGATCAATCTGAGTTCGGCGTTTCACACCATGCGCGTGGCGCTGCCTGGCATGCGCGCGCGTGGCTGGGGGCGCATCGTCAATATCGCGTCGGTGCATGGGCTGGTCGGCTCGGTCGGCAAGTCGGCGTATGTCGCGGCGAAGCACGGCATCATCGGACTGACGAAGGTCGCGGCGCTGGAAAACGCACGCACGGGCGTGACGGTCAACGCCATTTGCCCCGGCTTCGTGCATACGCCGCTGGTGCAAAAGCAGATCGACGATCTCGCCGCGCGCGATTCGCTCGATCAGGACGCCGCGCGCGCCAAGCTGCTCGGTGAAAAGCAGCCGTCCGCGCAGTTCGTCACGACGCAGCAGATTGGCGACCTGACCGTGTTCCTTTGCTCGGATGCCGCGAGCGAGATGCGCGGCGCGGAACTGAAGATCGACGGCGCGTGGAGCGCGCAGTAAGTTTCAGGCGCGATAGTCACGGCGGCGCGCGGTGCGCCGCTTGATACCATCGCTGCTTTCGACTCATGGAGCACACCGGATGACCGCAGAGAACAACCGCGCGGAAGAAGCGCGCGCGATGGAACGGATCGTCAACGCGACGCGTCAGGTGCAGGCGGCGTTCGTCGCGCTGCAGACGCATTTCCCGCCCGAAGGCGATGGCCGTCCGACGCAGATGGCTTTGCAGACGTTCGACGCCGCCTTGCAGGAACTCGAAGATGCGCAGGCCGCGTTCGACACCATGCTGAACGATCTGTTCGACGGAAATCGCTAAGGCCGTTTAAGCATTGCGCAGCGCGGGCGCTTCCTGCAACGGTGCGTCCGGCGCGGGCGGTCCGTTCAGCGCGGCTTCGCCGGTCAGCGCATCCATGCCGGCCCACGGCACGCCGTCCGTGGACTGACGGCGCGCGGCGGCCACGCTGGCATCCACGAGCTCCTTGAAGGACACCGCCGCCGAACTCGTGCGCACCAGCACTTCGCCTTGCAACTCGCTCTCGGGCACCACGAGGCCGACGATCAAGTCCGCGCCCGGGGCGCGCTGATGCAGCCGCCGCAGCAAATTACGCAGATACGGCGGCGATTCCGCGGCATCGAACGACACCACGCAGATGATCGTCACGCCGGTGAGATCCACCTCGCCGAAACGTCCGCGCGAAAAGCGTTCGTAGCCCGCGAGATCGGCATAAAGACCGTGTTTGCGAAACAACTGCACGGCGATGGTCGCGGCCAGATCGTCCAGTTCGCTGCGCCCGGCAATGCACAGCACCGATGCCGTGTGCCCTTCCTTCTCGGCATCGAAACGCGGCGGCGGCGCTTCCGGCGCGATGCGCGCCATCTCATCGGGCGATTCGAGACTCGCGGGCAATTCCTCCCGGCGCGTCACGACCACGGGCAAGTCTTCCGTGTCCTCCAGTCCTTCGATGATATCCAGCGCCGATTCGTTGATGCGCCTCAACTGGTCCGCCGTCACCACACCGCGCAACACGTCGTTATGCGCGAGGCGCAGACCTTCGAGCGCGACTTCATCGTAATAGGCGATCAGCGAGCGTTCCTTCAGCAGCGATTCCGCCTGAACGAGCGCTTCGTCGGGATCGTTGGCGAGCAAGCGCTGATAGAAATTTTCCGCTGGCGTGAGCGCGGGGCGGTCGCCGAACAGCACGTCGAGAAATTCGAGTCGATCGACGTGACGGCCCAGAATCACGAGGCAAAGCGTGAGCGGCGTCGAGAGCACGAGGCCCACCGGTCCCCAGATCCAGCTCCAGAAGATCGCCGCGACGATCACCGCGAACGGCGACAAGCCGGTGCTGTGACCGTACAGCAGCGGTTCCACCACCTGTCCCGCGATGATGTCGGTGACGCCGAACAACACCATCGTCCAGACGAGCATGCTCCAGCCGGGACCGACCGCCGCCGCGAACACCACCGCGACGAGCGCCGCGATCCACGTGCCGACGTACGGCACGAAGCGCAGGAGCGCGGTCATCACGCCGAACAGCAGCGCACCCGGCACGCCGATGACCGCCAGCCCGATTGAAATGACGATCCCCACGCCCACGTTGATGCCGAGTTGCGCGAGGAAATAGCGCGAGAGGCGGCGCGCGGCTTCGTCCATCGCGGTGGTGGCGCGGTGAAGATCGCGCGAGCCGAACAGGCGTATCAGCCGGTCGCGCAGGTCTTCACGCTGCAACAAGATGAAGATGGCGACCACGAGCACGATGCCCGTGGTTTCCAGCGGACTGATGACCGGCGACAGAAACCGCTGCGCCAGTTCCAAAGGCGACGGCGACGGCTCGTGCACTTCGACGGGCATCGGCTGATCGATCGGCGACGATGTGGCGTTGTTCTCGTCCTTGTGCGGTTCCTGCTCGCGCGCAGGCGAAAGGCGCTTCAACGCGCTCGATGCACGGCCAAGAAACTGATCCGCGCGTCCCACGGTCAGGCTTTGCACCGTGCTGATCTTGCGTTCGATGGCCACCTGATACTTCGGCAGATCGCCTGCCAGTTGCGCGACCTGCGCGCCGATCAACGCGCCCGCGCCTGTCAAAACGGTGAGCGCCACCAACACCGCGACAATCACCGATGGCACTTGCCCGAAGCGAAACCGCCGCAACATATCCACGAACGGCGCGAGCAGAAAGCTCAACAGAATCGCGAGGATGATCGGAATCATCACCGCTCGGCCGAAATACAGCGCGCAGATGACGATGACGCCCGTCACCAGCGATGCAAGCGCGCGCAAGCCGGGCGCGTCGGGCGGAAGAATCTTGGTGGGCGGACGACGTGGCGCGGGCGCTTGCGGCATGAATGAACTCGTAGATGACGCTGGATGAAAACGCGCGGCGCACGCGTTATGTGTTGTATGACCGTTGTCCTGTCTGGTCAGCTTTTGTCCTTCCGTAAGCAAGGCATGTGCCGGACCGGTGAGAAGATTCGGGAGCATGCCGCGCCAGGGTGAGAAAGTTCGGGACCACGTTCATTTGAGCGCGCGGGCACGCCGCATGCGAAATTCGTTCATCACGATGTCATTTGGAAAAGGTCATGGGCGTGGAATCACCCTGCATCAAGATTTGCGAATTCGACAAAAAGACTGGCCTGTGCATCGGCTGTCTGCGGACGAAGGAGGAATGCAAGCAATGGAAAAAGCTCAAGGACAAACAGCGCGTGCGCATCATCGATGACCGGCACGCGCGCAAGGCTGCGCTCAAGAAGCACAAGAAGTAACGACAAATGCTGGTCTGGTCGCCCGTAGGGCGATCGGCTCTGGCGTTGTCGCACGGGACTACACTCAATACGCGCCGCCACGTTATATAAGGACGTGCAACGGCTTAGTCAGGAGACTCATCATGAAAGCTCATTTACGGCTGGCCGGTTTGATCGTCGTGGTTTCGGTTTCGTCGATGGCCGGTTCCGCCGCCTTCGCGCAAATGCATCCGCCGAGCGCGGAAACCGATATGTCCTCGCCGCAAAACAGCCCGAAGCTCATGCCGGATGCGCCGGTCGGTAGCCAATATCCATCGCATGGCAACGCACAGGCCGGAGAACTGAACCTCAACCCGACCGATCCGCGTGCGCAACTCGTCAACGGTCTGCCGAACAATGCGCAAAGCGGCGGGTATGGTTCGCCGCTCGCGGGCGTGAAGTCCAACGCGCCGCAAAACTAGGGTGATTTAAGCAGCATGCGCAGGATCACCGTTCTCGAAACGCGAACGGTGATTTGATTTTCAGGCCTATTCCGCTTTAAACGGCAATATTTCATACTGGGTTTCAGACGCCGGACCTTCCCGGCTTTCACTCTGGACACCCAAGGAAACTTGCCATGAAGCTCTATCACCATCCGCTGTCGGGTCATTCGCATCGCGCGCGCGTCTTTCTGCATCTGCTCGGGGTCGAGCATGAAGCGATCGAAGTCGATCTCGCCGCGCGCGGCCACAAGACGCCCGACTTTCTGCGGATGAATCGCTTCGGGCAAATTCCCGTGCTCATCGACGGCGATCACGTCATCGCCGATTCGAACGCGATCCTCGTCTATCTCGCGAAGAAAACCGGCAGCACGAAATGGCTGCCCGAAGCGCCGCGCGATGCCGCCGCCGTGCAACGCTGGCTGTCGGTCGCGGCAGGCCCGATTGCCTTCGGTCCGGCCGCGGCGCGGCTTGTCACCGTGTTCGGCAGTCCGTTCAATAGCGATGAAGTCATCGCCCGCGCGCATGTCGTGCTGAAGGTTATCGACGAAGAACTGCACGGGCGCGAGTGGATCGCGGACATCGATGCGTCGCATCCGACCATCGCCGATATCGCGCTTTATAGCTATATTTCAAGCGCGCCCGAAGGCAATGTCGATCTCGCCGATTATGCGAACGTCAATGCGTGGCTGCGGCGCGTCGAGGCGTTGCCGGGATTCCTGCCGTTTCAAAAGACGCGTATCGGGCTTGCTGCCTGAGTGACCTTTCCGGAGGCGACGATCATGTCCGCGCTGCCCGCTGAAGCTCTGCCGAAGACTGTGCCTTCACCGTGGCATCGCGGTGAAATCGCCTTGCAAAAGACCGTCGGCGCCGATGCGCGCATGAGCGAAGTCGGCGCGCGTTCGGTGCGTTCGTATATGCCGGACCAGCATCGGCAATTCTTCGCGCAATTGCCGTTCATGGTCGCGGCGAGCGTGGACGAACGCGGCGATCCGTGGGCAACGCTGCTCGCGGGTCATCCGGGTTTCATGTCCACGCCGGATGCCGTGACGCTCGCCATCCAAAGCACGCGCGATCCGCTCGATCCGGCTCAGGTGAGCATGAACGAGGGCGCATCCATCGGCATGCTTGGCATTGAACTGCATACGCGGCGGCGCAATCGCCTGAATGGCGTGATTCATCGCGCGGGCGCGGAAGGTTTCGCGGTGGCGGTCGAGCAGAGCTTCGGCAATTGCCCGCAGTACATTCAGTTGCGCGATTTTTCCTTCGTGCGCGATCCGGCGTTGGCTTCCGCCTCGCAACCCGTCGTGCTCGATACGCTCTCGCCTCATGCCCGCGCGATGATCGAACGCGCCGACACGTTCTTCGTGGCGACGTATTTCGACCGCGAAGACGGGCATCGTCAGGTGGATGTATCGCATCGCGGCGGGCGCACGGGTTTTGTTCGTATCGGCGAGGACGGCACGTTCACGATCCCCGACTTCGCGGGCAATCTGTTCTTCAACACGCTCGGCAATATTCTGGTGAATGGCCGCGCGGGTTTGCTGTTTCCCGACTTCGAAACGGGCGACATGCTCCAGCTTTCCGGCGATGCCGAAGTCCTGCTCGATTCACACGAAACCGCTGCGTTTCAAGGCGCGGAACGGCTGTGGCGCTTCACGCCGCGTCATATCGTGCTGCGCGAAGCGGCGCTGCCGTTGCGCTGGACGTTCCGACAGGAAGGGTGGTCGCCGAACGCGCTGATGACAGGCAACTGGAACGAAGCCGCCGAACGCGTGAAGGCGGCGGCGCTTGCCAACGCGTGGCGTCCGTTTCGCGTGAGCCGCATCGAAGATGAAAGCGATGTGATCCGCTCGTTCTACCTGGAACCGGCGGATGGCGCGGGCATCGTGCCGCACGCCGCCGGTCAGCATTTGCCGATTCGCGTCGCGCTGCCGGGCGAGGCGAAACCGATGCTGCGCACTTATACGCTGTCGGTCGCGCCATCGGATGGCATCGTGCGCATCAGCGTGAAGCGCGAGGGGCGTGTGTCGGCGTATCTGCACGATACGTTGAAAGTCGGCGATGTCATCGAAGCGCGCGCACCAGCGGGCGATTTCACGCTCGATGCGCTGGAGCGACGTCCTGCGGTCTTGCTCGCGGCAGGCGTCGGCATTACGCCCATGCTCGCGATGCTTCGTCACATCGTGTATGAAGGCTTGCGCAAGCGGCGCGTGCGTCCGACGTGGATGATCGTGTCGTCGCGGACGCTTGCGAATCGCGCGTTTGCTGGCGAGATCGATGAACTCGTGAAGCGTGCGGGCGGCGCGGTCACGCTTATTCGCGTACTGAGCGATGCGAGCGGCGCGGAATTCAAGCGCGATTACGATGTTTCGGGCCGCATCGACATGGGTTTGTTGACGAGCTTTCTGCCGTTCAATGACTACGATTTTTATCTGTGCGGGCCGGGCGCGTTCATGCAGTCGATTTATGACGGCCTGCGCGGGTTGAACATCAGCAATACGCGGATTCATGCGGAAGCGTTCGGTCCGGCGTCATTGGCTCGCACGGCGGATCGCGGGGTTGAAGTCAAGCCAATGGCGCCCGCCGCCACGCAGGCGACGGTGCGCTTTGTCAAGTCGAACAAGGCGGTCGAGTGGAAGCCGGAGAGTGGCACGCTGCTCGATCTCGCGGAGGCGCACGGTATCGATGCGGAATTCATGTGTCGCGGGGGAACGTGTGGGACTTGCCGGACGCGTGTCGAGAAAGGCGCGGTGACGTATGGGAGTGAGCCGTCGTTCAAGGTCGGCGAGGATGAAGCGCTGATTTGTTGTGCGGTGCCTGCTGCGTCTGCTGACGATGAGTCTGCTGTGGTTAAGCTGGATCTTTGAGCGCTCCAGCGTTCAATTCGACATTTGTTGCCTGTCATCAGCAGAATCCGCTTAAGGGGTTCCCCTCATTCATCCTGAAAAAATCGACGCGTATGGTTCGTCGCCTTCGCCTCGTAGTAAGGATGACAAATCATGAAAGATGGAGCTGGTCGCGAAGTCGCGCGCTTCGGCGACAGGACGGACCACGGCGGCACGATCATCGAGGCCGCGGCTGAACTCGCGCATCTCGTTGATCGGCGCGTGAGGTTCGCATGACGTGGAAGATTCAAACGCGAACCATCACGTTCGATTGTCCCGCGCTGCCAGAGACCATTTATCGAGGACCGGACCGTAAGCAATACAGCGAGCCCTTGCTGACCGTGCGCAGCATTCGCGGACGGGAGGCAGTCGGCGAACTGTTCGAATATACGGTTCTCGCCGAGGTCGAGCATCCCGATGTTCTGGTCAACGTGAGCGACGCGGCGCAAGTCGATCTACAGCGTATCGTTGGGACGCACGGCATTGTCTCGCTTCAAATCGACGGCATCGGCACATTTCGCGCCGCGCAGAAAGGCGATACGGGACGCGCGAACATCGGTGCCGATACGCGCTACATCGCCGGGAATATCGCAACGGCCCGGATCATTTGCGCGGAGGATCGCGCGGCGGTCTATGAGTTCGTGCTGCGGCCGTCCGTGTGGTGGGCGACACGTAACCGGAACTCGCGCATCTTCAAGGGCTCGGTGACCGACATCCTCGAAGAACTGCTGCGCGATCGCACCATGCTCGACTGGCGCATCGCGGGGCCGTGGAGCGGCATGCGGGCGTATCCGCCGCGCGACTTCATCCGGCAGGCGTGGGAAACCGACTGGAGTTTCGCGCTGCGGCTCATGGAGGAATGGGGGCTGTGCTTCTGGTTCGAGCACAACGATCACGGACACACGCTCGTTATCTCCGACACGTTGGGCGGCTTTCACGATCACGGCATCGCCTATGAAACGTTGCGGTATCACACGGACGGGCGTATCGATGAGGAGCACATCAACGAGTTGTCGGTGACCTATACCGCCACCGCAGGCAAGGCGACCGTCAACGATCACGACTACATGCGCCCGCGCTTGCGCCGCGCCAATGCGCCGCTGCGTGAGGAATACGAGGACCCGCAAGGCACGGCCAACGAGCGCATCGAAATCTATGCGCCCGCTGAGTTCGCGCAACCGGATTCGTATGACGGCCCGCATGCGAGCAACAATGCCCACGAGGAAGGCCAGCTCTTCGCGCGCGTGATGCTTCAGGCGGTGCGCTGCGAAGGATTGCGCGCGCACGGCAAGGGGCATTTGCGCGGGCTTCAGCCGGGGCGCACGTTCACGCTCGCGAATTATCCGCAAGAGGCGGCGAACCGTGAATATATCGTTCTGTCGTGCGAACTCGAACTGACGGAAGTCGGCACGTCATCCGGTTCGTGGCGTCATTACAGCGTGCACACGGCGTTCGAACTTCAGCCCGCCACGGAGTTTTATCGCTTGCCGCAAGTCACGCCACGTCCGCATGTCGGCAATGAGTATGCGGTCATCGTCACGCCCAAAGACAGCAAGGGCGGAAACTATGAGTGGTGGATCGACGATAAGAACCGGGCGCTGATTCAATACGATTGGGACCGAGAGGCGAAGTTCGACGGCTCGACATCGATCTGGGTGCGGCTTGCGTCGCAATGGCAAGGCAATGAGATGGGCGTGGTCACGCCCGCACGCGCCGGGCAGATGGTCATTGTCTCGCACGTTCATGGCGATCCTGATCGGCCTTATATCTCCGGTTTCGTGGTGGATAAGTACAACCGGACACCTTTGGATTTGCCGCACAACGCCGCCGTCAGCGGCCAGCGAAGCCAGAGTTTAGGCAATAGCCAGGCGTCGAATCACTGCTTTTTGGATGACACGTTCGGGAAGATGCAGGCGCAGTTGGCCAGCGATCACGACAAGTCGATTCTGAGCCTGGGCTTTAATACGTTCATGGACGGCCACTCGGGAAGAGGACGGCCCAGGGGATCGGGTTTTGAACTGCGGACAGACGGACACGGCGCGGCGCGCGCGGCCAAGGGTCTGCTCATAACGACAAAGGCGCGTCCTAACGCGAGCGGTCACGCGCTCGACATGGGCGAGACGATTGCGCGGCTCACGCAGGCGCGTGATCTTCACGAGACGCTGGCCGAACTTGCAAGGCACCACGGCGCGCAACCCGGCGCGGGTAATCAGACCGACGTCGCCCGGACGATCAAAGCGGCGAACGATGATTTACGCGGGAACGGCACGAGCGACGCCGACACCTTCCCCGAATACACCAAGCCGCATCTCACGCTGTCGAGTCCGGTGGGGATTCAAAGCACCACGGCCGGCAGCACGCATGTTGCGAGCGGCGAAGACCTCGCGGTCACGAGCGGGCGCAATGTCAGCATCGCGGCGGCACGTTCGATGTTTGCCAACGTCGCGAATACCTTCGCGCTGTTTGTGCAGAAGGCGGGCATCGCGCTGACGGCGGCAGCGGGCAGGATTCGGATCGAAGCGCAGCGTGATGGTGTGGAAATCATCGCTCGCAAAGATACCGAACTCGTCAGCACGGATGGCTGGATCAATCTGACCGCGGCCAAAGGCATTCGCCTGCATGGAGGCGGCTCGGTGCTTGAGATTGGTCCGCAAGGCCTGCGCGGCTTCACCCTCGGCGAGTTTCTGATTCATGCGGCAAGTCACGCGACGGACGCGCCACAGGAAAAACCGGTCATGCTGCCGATGACCGATATCGAAGACGCGAAGATTGCAGAGTCGTTCGTGCTGGTTGATAACCGCTCGGGGCTGCGCATTGCAAACCAGCCCTACCGCATCACGCTGGAGGACGGACAGGTCATCAAAGGCCAGACCAACGACGCCGGGGAAATGGCATTGGTCCTTGCCAACACCATGCAGCCCGCCACCGTGGAAGTGCTGCATAACGATGGCACGGACAATCCCACCGCGATCCTGTCCGCAGTGCTCACGCAATCTGCCAATCGAGGTACGCCACCCGCCATCGTCGCTGATAAGAAAACGAGCCGCGTGGGTAATCGTGAGCTTCAAGTTAATGACGTTTCGCCTGAATCGTCAGGCCATGGCATTTACTATGCGATTTGCCAGCCGTATAACTGGGGGATGCGCTATAGCGTGAAGGACAGCGAAAACCCGAAACGACTGGCGTTCCCGGTGGCGCGGCAATTTGCAATCGATCTCGCAGATGTGCTGATTGAGAAAGTGAAATGGGGTGAAAACTATTTTGGTAAGGGGCGGCCGGAGATTACCGTTGAGCGGTTTCCGCTTGGAGAACTCAATACTACAAACCTTCGTAAGTTACTTTCTCCGGTCATAACGATGGCGCTCACTTCCTCGGGCGGTGGCACATATGCTCTTCCTGTTAGAGCTATACCAACCGTCATCGTGACAGACACGGTACTAATAGGCGGCGCCAAGGGAGCATTTGACGGCGATAACTGGAGCCTCTCTATCAATACGGAAGCGTTGCAGATTCTTTTTCAACCGTGCGGCCTCCAAGAGCAGGTTCAACGCGAGATTTTTATCAAGTCAAAATTACGAGATTTCGCCGACACGATTTTTCATGAAACGCGGCACTGCCAGCAGTATTTTTGGATCTACGCGGTAGCGCAGCAGATGACTGCGATGTTTCCCGATACTCCCAACATCGCAGCCTGGCCTAACGTGGTGACAAAACTAAAGGACGGAGCCAAGATCGCGGCTATCGCCGCACATCAGCCTATCCCTAACGACAGTCTGATTATTGCAGGCATAAAGCAAATGGCAGCCGGAATATATGTTTGGGACCTAAGCATATGGAGGCAGAGCAGCAAAAACGCCGGAAACGCATGGTATCCGCCTTTCGCACCGGATGCTTCGGCGCTGACCGACGAATATAACCGCGCCTATAAGCAGTCGAAAGAAATTCTTAAGGACGTTGGAGCCGGAGGAACCTCAATTGACATTGACGACATGCTGGCAAGCCTTGGTGAAGGTTACCAAGCGCGCCCTTGGGAAAATGACGCTTTTTTCTGTGGTGAAATCGCGGGGGAATACTGGAGCAACGATCACGCGCCGGATGGTTTGGTTGGTAATCAGTGCAGCCGCCAGTATGCACTCGCCCATAACGGTCGCGAGCGATACCGCCCCGCCGGTAACGGAGCCTAAAACGATGACCGATAACTCCAGAATCGGCTGGCCCGCGCAACGCGATCTGACCGATAAGCAGCGTGATCAGATTTTACGCGTAACAAATATCGGCTTGAAGTGGGTCGCTGGAACCATGAGTATGGACGAAGTGCAGAAAGAGCTAGGAAAGAAGGCTCCGTTTCTTCCGGGCGATAAGCAATCGTATATCTACGGCTTTGATGGCTTTGCCGCTGACTTCGACATTGAGACGAAGTGGGAGGCAGAAAGGGATGGAATAACTAGGCGATTCTCATTGGGCGTAGAAGCTTGGATTACGTCCAATATTCCGCGTCACACGCTCGAACAAGGTCTTGGCCTGCATCGAGTACAGAGAGGGGAATTGATAGACGGGGTTAGGAAAGAGGTTTTGAGCTACTATAATGCACCTAATCTTCCAACACCTTTTCCTAATAGAGTCGGCCTCAATCTTCGTCTTCCGTTGTCGGACGACTCGCCTTTTGATGTCTACGTGAATCTACAATATCAGCGCGCGCCTGATCAGCCCGAACGGTCGACGTTTGAAAACACCACCGATTTTCGTTCGCTTGAAATAGTGCGCTCTTACCTTACGCCCGAAGAACTCCAACAACGTAACGACGCCAAGCGCCAAAAATACGGCTACATGAACCTTTGCACAGGCATGGCCTGCCCAGAAACAGGTTTTTGGGAAGCATGGGGGCCGAATGGCATACTTGACGTCGAACTGATGAAGTTCGGCGGTCAGTTTCCCACAGCACGCAATTCTGCGAAAACGTACCGCGAAAGCCGCGTATACGCCGTAAATGCCCGTTATTTTTGGCTTTGTTCCGAGCATCAGGAAGAGCTGGCGGGTGAACGCATGGTGCCACTGCGCAGACTTCAATACCACATGACTTGAATCGCAAATGCGGCGCGACGCATTTGCGTCGCGTTCGCCTTTCGCGCCGGATGCTTCGGCACTCACTGATGAATATAACCGCGCCTATAAGCAGGCGAAAGAAATTCTTAAAGACTTTGGAGCGGGAGGAACCACAATTGATATTGACGACATGCTGGCAGGCCTTGGTGAAGGTTACCAAGCGCGCCCTTGGGAAAATGACGCCTTCTTCTGTGGTGAAATTGCAGGGGAATACTGGAGCAACGATCACGCGCCGGATGGTTTGGTTGGTAATCAGTGCAGCCGCCAGTATACACTCGCCCATAACGGTCGCGAGCGATACTGCCCCGCCGGTAACAGAGCCTAAGACGATGATTGATAACTCTAGAATCGGCTGGCCCGCACAACGCGATTTGACCGATAAGCAACGCGAACAGATTTTCCGCGTGACAAATATCGGCCTGACGTGGGTCGCCGGGACCATGAGTATGGACGAAGTGCAGAAAGAGTTAGGAAAGAAGGCTCCTGTTCTTCCCGGCGATAAGCAATCGTATATCTACGGCTTCGATGGCTTTGCCGCCGAATTTTACATTGAGACGAAGTGGGATCTTCAAAAACATCACATATCAAGGCGATTTTCTTTGGATGTAGAAGACTGGATTACATCCAATATTCCGCGTGACACGCTTGAACAAGGTCTTGGCTTGCATCGTGTACAGAGAGGGAAATTGATAGACGGGATTAGGAAAGAGGTCTTGAACTATTTCAATGTGCCCATTCTTCCAACACCGTTTCCGAACAGAGTTGGCCTCAATCTACGCCTTCCCTTGCCGGAAGACTCACCGTTTGATGTGTACGTCAATCTAGAATATCAACGCGCGCCTGATAAGCCCGCGCGATCAACATTCGAAAACACCACCGATTTCCGTTCACTTGAAATAGTGCGCTCTTACCTTACGCCCGAAGAACTTCGGCAGCGTAACGACGCCAAGCGCCAGAAATACGGCTACATGAATCTTTGCTCAGGCATGGCCTGCCCAGAATCAGGTTTCTGGGAAGCATGGGGGCCGAACGGCATACTTGACGTCGAACTCATGAAGTTCGGCGGTCAGTTTCCCACGGCACGCAATTCTGCGAAAACGTACCGCGAAAGCCGCGTATATGCCGTAAATGCCCGATATTTTTGGCTTTGTTCCGAGCATCAGGACGAGCTGGCGGGTGAACGCATGGTGCCACTGCGCAGACTTCAATACCACATGACTTGAATCGCAATGCGGCGCGTTTAAACTCGACCTGCAACCACACGATTGCAAGCAACTGCCGCATCCCCGAAAATGCACGGCATCGCAGATACCGCGCCGATTTCGCGCTCGCTCATGGACCGCTATCAGGCAATGACGACCTTCGTCACCGTGGTCGATACCGGCGGCTTCGCTTCGGCGGCGCGCAAGCTGGACGTGTCGCCTTCGGTGATCAGCCGCGTCGTGACCGAACTCGAAGAACTGCTCGGCGTGCGGCTGCTCACGCGCACCACACGCGTCGTGCGTCTGACCGAAGCGGGACGCGGTTATTTCGAGGATTGCCGGCGCATTCTCGGCGAGATCGATCAGGCGGAATCGTCGGCGGGCGGCGCGCATTCGTCGCCGCGCGGCATGCTCACGATCACCGCGCCGGTCATGTTCGGCCGCTTGCATGTCACGCCCATCGTGCTCGATTACCTCACGCGCTATCCCGAGGCCGACGCGAACTGCTGGTTCGTCGACCGCGTGGTGAATCTGGTGGATGAAGGCATCGACGTGGCCGTGCGCATTGCGTCGCTGCCGGATTCCACCTTGCAGGCGATTCCGGTCGGACACGTGCGGCGCGTGCTGTGCGCATCGCCTGCGTATCTGGAAGAACATGGCGTGCCCACGCATCCCGACGATCTCGCGAATCACACGCTCATCGCGACGTCCGGTTCGTCGTCGCCGACCGAATGGCGGCTCTACGACGAAGACCGGCAGATTCTCGTGCGCGAGCATCCGCGCCTCACCACGACCACCAACGATGCGGCGATCACGGCGGCCATCGCGGGCTTCGGCATCGCGCGGAACATGTCGTATCAGGTCGCGCCGCATGTGCAGGCGGGCACGCTCGTGCCGCTGCTCGAACGTTTCGAGCCGAAGCCGGTGCCGATTCACCTCGTGCATCGCGAAGGGCGGCATGTGACGCAGAAGGTGCGCGCGTTTCTCGATCTCGCTGTGGCAACGCTGCGCGCGGACGAATCGCTGAACTAATGTTGCGAGGTTTGCGCTAAACACTCGATGGCGACACGCATCGGCGAAACAAATCGTCCGAATCGAACGGACGTTAGGGCGCGCGCCGTGCAAAACGGCCGCAAACCATGCAACATAAGCGTCTGCGCCGGTTGTCCCGACCGGCATGTTTTCGGCTTAACAGACCTTCAACGGCTCACGCACCATGACGACTCAAACTTCTGCTGGCAACGAGCGCCCGCTCGACATGATCATCTTCGGCGGCGGCGGCGATCTGGCGGCGCGCAAGCTGCTGCCCGCGCTCTACATGGCGCACACGCACTGCAACCTGCCCGCCGACACGCGCATTCTCGCCATCGGCCGCAAGGACTGGACGCGCGAGGACTACCTCAAGAATTTCATGGAGGAGCAGTCGCGCCCGTTCATCGACAAGAACGCGTTCGATGCCCAGGCGTGGGACAAATTCCTCGCGCTGTTCGATTACGTGCGTGTGGATGTGGAAAATCCGTCGGACTTTCAGCGGCTCGCGCAGGCCGTGCGGCCCGATTCGCAGCGCGTGTTCTATCTTTCGACATCGCCGGAATTGTTCACGACGATCTGCGACAACCTCGCGGGCGCGGGCATCGTCGATCCGACGGCGCGCGTGGTGCTGGAAAAACCGCTCGGGCACGATCTGGCCTCGGCGCGCGCCATCAACGACGCGGTGGGCCGGCATTTCACGGAAGACCAGATTTATCGCATCGACCATTATCTCGGCAAGGAGACGGTGCAGAACCTGATGGTGCTGCGCTTCGGCAACGCGATTTTCGGGCCGCTGTGGCAGGCGCCGTATATCAAGAGCGTGCAGATTACCGTGTCGGAGACGGTGGGCGTGGGCAGCCGCGCGGGCTTCTACGATCACACCGGCGCGCTGCGCGACATGGTGCAGAACCATTTGCTGCA
Source organism: Caballeronia sp. A2-2 (assembly GCF_057612605.2). NCBI lineage: Bacteria > Pseudomonadati > Pseudomonadota > Betaproteobacteria > Burkholderiales > Burkholderiaceae > Caballeronia > Caballeronia sp. A2-2. Next base: position 1,532,839 of record NZ_CM172588.1, read on the forward strand.
ACTGCTGTGCATCGTCGCGATGGAGCCGCCTGTGTCGCTCGACCCGGACGCCGTGCGCGATGAAAAACTCAAGGTGCTGAAATCGCTGCGGCCGATGACGGTTGCCGATATCGCGCGCGATACCGTGCGCGGCCAGTATTCGGCGGGCGCGGTCGGCGGCGAGGCGGTGAAGGGTTATCTTCAGGAAGCCAACGTTCCGGCGGATAGCCACGCGGAAACTTTCGTCGCCCTGCGCGCGCAGATCAACAACTGGCGCTGGGCCAACGTGCCGTTCTTCCTGCGCACCGGCAAGCGCATGCAGAACCGCAGTTCGGAGATCGTCATCGACTTCGCGGACCTGCCGTTTTCGATCATCCCGAGCGGGCCGCGTCATTACGGCAACCGGCTGACCATTTCCTTGCAGCCGGAGGAATCCATCCAGTTGCAGATGATGGCGAAGGAACCCGGCAGCGGCATGCAGATGCAACCGGTCAACCTCAATCTCGATCTTCAGCAGGCGATGACGCAACGCCGCGCCGAAGCCTACGAGCGCTTGCTGATCGATGTGATTCGCGGGCGGCTGACGCACTTCATGCGCCGCGATGAATTGGAAGCGGCGTGGACGTGGGTCGAACCGATTCTCAACGGCTGGAAGGAACTGGGCGACAAGCCGCGTAGTTATACGGCAGGGACGTTCGGGCCGGCGGCTTCGTCGGCGTTGATGGCGCGGGAGAATCTGGCCTGGGCGGAAGAGGCGTAAGGTTCAGCGCGATGCGGTGGCCGCACGGTCACCGCATCGCCATTTGCGTTCTCGTCTTGCGCTGCGACCACGCCTTGGCCACCGCCATCACCCCCGCCAACACCACAATCCCGCCCAAAATCCCCGACAACCGCATCAACGCCGGCATCGGGTCCGACGACCAGTGATGGTCCTGCACGAACACCATCAAAAACGCGATGGTGAACTGCCGTCCCACATAACTCGCGCCCTGCGTGCCGGTTTGCACGTGACAGCCGAGCCACACGCCCACGCATAGCACGAGCATGCAGGCGAGCGCGTCATCGCCGAGCAAAGGCAGCAGCGCCAGGCTCACCGCGCCCGCCAGCAGACAACCGAGCACGCGCTGAACCATGCGCGTCGCGATCGGCTTGCGCGTGGGCTTGCCCAATGCCGATGCCGGCAGAATCAGCACCGCGATGGCCGTCACCAGCGCCTGCGCGAAGCCCGGCAAATTCCACGCATAAGCCAGCGATGCGAGGATCATCACCGCCCACGCGCATTGCCACGCCAGACGGCGGCGCATGACCTGCGCGGCGAGTTGCGCGCGGGCGGCGTGCGTGCCTTCGAGCGCGCGCACGGCTTGCGCGGCATCGGACGGCACGATGGCGACAACTTGCGGCGGCACGTTGCGGCCATCGACGCGATCGACGGTAGATGCCGCCTGCGCCACCGGCACCGGTGCCGCGCCGCGCGACTTGCGGTAATGCTGCACGCCCGCATGAAACAGCGCCGACACCGCGACGCTCGCCAACGTGCCGACGCCCACTTCCGCCACACGCAGCAACGCGAACGATGCCGTCGCCGCCGCCGACGCGAGTTCGTGCGCCTCGAACGTCACCATCAGCGACGTCACCGCGCCGAGCACCCACGCATAGCCCGCGTCCGACACCAGCGCGCGATACACCGACACGCCTGCAATCACCCCGAGCAACGGCACGAACAACCACGGCACATCGCCGATGACGGGACCGGCGACAGCGCCGATCAACGCACCCGCAATCGTTCCGAGCATGCGATGCACGCCGCGCTGGGCGCACGCGGAGAACTTCGACTGCATCACCGCGAAGCCGCTGATCGCCGCCCACCAGATGTTCTCCAGATGAAAAACGTAGGCCAGCGCCACGGCCAGCGCGACCGACAACATGGCTTGCGTGGCGAAGCGCGCCCGCGCCGCGCTGGGCCGGATCGCGACGAGTTCGCGTCCGAGGGCGAAGACGGCGTCGCGCACCGTGAAGGCAAGCGCGCCGAGTACGGCGGACGAATCCCGCATGAAAACGTGCGAGTCGAGCGGCGAAGTGTCGTTGGGTGGCATCGTGTCGGATTCGTAGGCGTCTGTTTGCAGACTAGACTCGGATCGCGCGCGACGCAAAGCACGAAAAAAATCGGCGTGCTGACAGTTGCAAAAGTGCGAATCGGTTGGCTTAGACGCGAGAGGTCAACAGGCGGATGCCCGCGGCGGCAAATACGAGCGCGAGGCAAGCATCCAGATAACGCTGGATGCGCGCATAGAAACGCCGGGCGCGCGCCATCGAGAACAGCGCGGCGTAACCGGAGAACACGCACACGCCAATGCACAGACAGCCCGCGACCACGGCCAGCATATGCGCCGGTCCTTGCCCCGCCGACGAACCGAGCGCCGCCACCGACATCCACACGAGAATCGCTTTCGGGTTGGTGAGATGCAAAAGCGCGCCGCGTGCGTAAAGCCGGCGAGCGCTCGGTTCATCGGCCATCGTCGCCGATGCGCGCACCGGCGGCCGCCACGCCGCGCGTCCCGACTTGAACGCGAGCCACAGCAAATACACGCCGCCCGCGATCTTCACCGCGACGAGAAAGCCCGAATACGCCGTCAGCACGGCGGACAGCCCGAGCGCCGCGAGCATCGCCCAGAAGAAGGAGCCGGACATGACGCCCGCCGCGAACGCGAACGCGGCGCGTCGTCCCGAGTGGCTGGCGATCGACATGATCGCGAGATTGCTCGGTCCGGGGCTGGCGGTGCCGACGAAATACGCCGACCACGCGAGCAAAAGATTGGCGCTGATGAAAGCGGGACTGGTCATGACGAAAAGGCTCCGTATGTCGATCCGCTATTCTCAACGAGCCGCGCCGCCGCGCACAGTCACGCTTCCGGCGCCTTTGAACAGGCCAGTCACGCCGTTATCTCACGTACTGTTCGATGCCTTCCGCCAGCGCATCGAACGTCACGCGGCAACGCGGGCTAGCGCGCAAGTCCTCGTGCATCGTGACCCACGTTTCCAGTTCGAGCGCGAACGCCTTGGGCAGCACGCGCACGAGGCCATCGCGGCGCGCGATCGCTTCATGACATCCGCCGATGCCCGCGCCCGCGCGAATCAGCGCGAGTTGTGCGAGATCGCTGTCGGCGCGCAGGGAAAACGTCGCGTGACGATAGCCGAGCACTTTGCGGCTCACGTCGCGAATGAACGCGTTCGGCTGGTCGTAGCCGATGACCGCGTGGTCCGCGAGCGCCGCCATCGTGCGCGGCGTGCCGTGCCGGTCGAGATACGCGCGCCGCGCATGCAGCCCGACGACGATCACGCCGATGCGCCGCGCGACAAGCTGCGCCTGACGCGGCCGCACCATGCGCACGGCGATATCGACCTCGCGCCTCAATAAATCCTGCACACGGTTGGACAACACGAGTTCGACGATCAAGCGCGGATGCCGCTCGCGCAACCCCGCGATGACCGGCGGCAGCACTTCCACGCCGACCACCTCGCTCGCCGATACGCGCACGACGCCCTGCACGCCTGCGCCGTTGGCGTCGGCATCGGCGTGGCCGCTGGCGGCGCGTTCGAGGGATGCCGCCGTGCTGTGCATCGCCTCGGCATGCGTGCGCAGCGCGAGCGCGACATCGGTCGGCTGAAGGCCGTTTTGCGAGCGCGTGAAAAGACTGACCTTCAGCGCGCGTTCGAGCGCTTCGACATGACGCCCCGCCGTGGGCTGCGTGATGCCGAGCGCACGCGCCGCGCCCGACAGCGAACCTTCGTTCACCACGGCGAGAAAGGTTCGATAAAGCTCCCAGCCGATGTTTTCTGCCATACGTTTTTGTATATCGGATCAACGATGTTCGGCAATTTTATTGTGACGGGAAAGCGCTGACAATGGGTTCATCGACAGCAACGGAGCGCGGAAAATGGAAACGGTTCTGGTACTCGGAGCAACGGGCGGCATCGGCGGCGAAGTCGCGCGGCAATTGCGCGATGCGGGCTGGCGCGTGCGCGGACTCAAGCGCGGCGCGGCAAAAGCGGATGCGCCTGCGGACAACATCGAATGGCTGCAAGGCGATGCGATGAACCCCGCCGACGTGGCGCGCGCGGCGCACGGTGCATCGGTGATCGTGCACGCGGTGAATCCGCCTGCCTACAAGCGCTGGGCCGACCTCGTGCTGCCGATGCTCGATAACACCATCGCGGCGGCGAAGGCGCAGGGCGCGACCATCGTGTTGCCGGGTACGGTCTATAACTTCGGGCCGGACGCGTTTCCCTTCATCGATGAAGATGCGCCTCAGCATCCCGTGACGAAAAAAGGCGCGATTCGCGTGGAAATGGAAGCGCGGCTGCAACGTGCGAGCGAGGAAGGCGCGCGCGTGCTGATCGTGCGCGCGGGGGATTTTTTCGGACCGCAGGCGGGCAACAACTGGTTCGCGCAAGGACTCGTCAAGCCGGGAAAAGCGGTGACGAAGATCGCGAATCCGAATGCGCGCGGCGTCGGGCATCAATGGGCGTATTTGCCGGACGTTGCGCGCACGATGGTCGAACTGCTCGCGCGCCGCGCCACGCTCGAACCATTCGCGCGCTTTCACATGGGCGGCCATTGGGACGATGACGGCACGCGCATGGCCGCCGCGATCCGGTGCGTGGTGGCGCGGCGCACGGGGCGCGAGCCGTCCATCGGCGGCTTTCCGTGGTGGATTCTGCCGTTCGCCGCGCCGTTCAACGAGACCTTCCGGGAACTCAAGGAGATGCGTTATCTCTGGAAAACGCCGGTGCATCTGAACGATGCGCGCCTCGTGCACACGCTCGGCCACGAACCTCACACGCCGCTCGATGACGCCATCGAAGCGACGCTCGTCGGTCTCGGCTGTTTGCCGCCTGTGTCCGCATCGTCCGATGCGATCAGCACGCGCCGGTTGCTGTGACAACGAAGCGCATTCGAAACGCGCTCTTCCCAGAAGCGCCAGTGCGGCGCCTTCGACCGTCCGACAACAATCAGATCCGCGTCCAGTTCACGCGCCGCTCGCGCGATCACGCGTGAGATCGTCATCCCGCTTTGCAGATCGATGGTGATGCACGCGCCATCGATTTCGGCCTTGCGGATCGTTTCGAGCGTGCGCTGCATGAGCCGGTTCGCCTCCTGCTCGATATAAGCGAGCGTGCGCCCGCAGTCGCTTTCGATCGATGCCGTCGCCCACCACGGCAAACGGTCGACCACATGGAGCGCGGTCAGGCGCGCATGGTTTTCGCGAGCGCGCTCGATCGCGGCGTTGAGCGCCGTTTCGCTGTAACCCACGCCGACGGCAACCAGAATGTGCTTGTTCATGATGTCCTCTCCCGCTCGTGCTTGTGTTTGTCCGTGCCGTACACGGGCGAACGATTCGTTGGTCGTTTCGCGACACCGTCACTGGATAAGCCGCGTCGCTTCAGGCTTGCAGTGTTTGGCATGGCTCGTGCATAAGAATCAGCGTCACGCCGCACTGCCTGCCACTGGGTGGCGTGTCCGGGCCGGCGCCTTCGTGTGCCGGCCCGTTTTTCTATGCTTAAAGGCCGGTGCGCGGGTCGTAAGGACGCGCCGCGTGATGCGCCACGTTTTCGAACTGCGGACGCATGGCATCGCTGAAAATCTTCTTTTGCTGATCGTTCAGGCTGTTGTAGAGCTTGAGCCATGACTTCGCCGATTGTTCGGGTAACTGAGCATCTTGTTGCTCGGTTTTTTCGTGAGCGGCGTGAAGCGCGGTCAGGTCGAGGATCGGTTGCTTGAGCATGGCGTCGGTGCGCTGCTGCATCTGATCGGCGTTCATGCGCTCGGCGGCGTGACTGTCGCGCATGGTATCGAGGGCGGCTTGCCACTGCACTTCCTGATTGGCATTGAGGTTCAACTGATCGTGCAACTGACGGATATTGAGCTTTTGCACCTGAAGCATGGTGTCGTTGTCGGACGGCACGTTCTGCGCATACGCGGGTGCCGTGCCGAACGCGAACGACGAAGCGGCCACGGCCGCGAGCAGCATGTACGACACTCCGCGCAGCGATTTCTTCGGTGCCTTCGTTTGAGCGATGTTCATTTCGATTCCCCTTCCGCTGTTGTCGGCCGCTCTGCGATGAGGTCCTTTGACTTCGTCGTGCAACCATGAGGACGAAGTTTAGGGAGGGGAAGTTAGGGGAGAATGAGCGCGAAGAACAACAAAACGCGTCAGTGATAGTCGTCTTCGAGTTGATGACGAAACGCGAGGATGGTGACGGTCGTGTCGTTGTCGATCTCGAACAACGCGACATAGCCTGCGGAACCGAATGGGACGATCAACTCGCGCAGAAAAGGATTCGCAGCGTCGGCTTTCTTGCAGGAGAAAGGGAATTGCTCGAGGGCTGTGACGGCGTCGCGCATTACCTTTAACGCGTGCTCGGCCGTGTTCGGTTTGCGTAGACGTATGAGATCTTCCCGCGCTGCCCGCGTGTATCGAACGTTGAAACTCAATCACGACCTCGCTTCGATCTTGCTGTTTTCAGCATGGCTTCGAGTTCCGCATGCACGTCATGCGCCTCGAAATACTCGCCGGTGCTTCGGGCTTCGTCGCGGGAAGCCAGTCCTCGCGCGATGAATTCTTTCTTTAGCTGCCGTCGTGCGAGCGTGTCACGCAGCGCAGATTCCATGAACGATGAAAGCGTTTCGCTTTCGCCGAGCACGTCTTCCACGGCCTGTCGGAACTCCGGTTCGACGCGAAGTGCGGGAAAAGTCGCGGTCTTCATATGCGCTCCTGTTGTATTGCAACTGCGATGCATCATAGCATCGGCACTGAAATTCGACCACGCTCCCGAAAACCCTCACCCTCCCGAACATCCTCACCTTTTACGCCGTGCGCTATCCTGCCGAAGCCATCCATCGATAAGAAAAGGAGCCTTCACATGCCGCTCAGCGCTTCCAAAACACCGACGCCGCATCCGCCGCAAGGTCTCACGCCGACGCACGAGCAAATCGTCAAGCATCTGCGCCACGCAAGCGCGATTGCCGAGCGGGCGACTTTGCTTGGGCATCATCCGTTCGGGGCGATACTCGTCGGTCCCGATCAGGAAACGGTGCTCATGGAGCAAGGCAATGTCGATACGGTGAATCACGCCGAGTCCGTCCTCGCGCGCGTCGCCGCGATGAACTTCACGCCGGAGTTTCTCTGGGGCTGCATGCTGTACACATCGGTCGAGCCGTGCTGCATGTGCGCGGGAACAGCCTATTGGGCGAACATCGGGCGCGTGGTGTACGGGCTGACCGAAGCGCGGCTGCTGGAGGCCACCGGCAATCACGCTGAAAATCCGACGATGAGCGTGTCGTCGCGCTACGTGTTCGACCATTGCCAGAAGCCCGTCGAATTGATCGGACCGATTGACGATGTGGAAGAAGAAGTGCTGCGCGTACAGCGCGCCTTCTGGGCCGCACGCTAAATGGAATCCGCATCATGCGTTTCGTTCATGCATGAATGGAGATCATCCTTCTCATGAACATCCATCGTTTGTCTTCTGCGTGCGTCGGCGCGACCATATGGATAACGAAGCGCGCGGCTCCGCGATGCGCGCTCCATCGACCCGACAAACTCAGGAGACCGTCATGAGCGATGTGCTCGACAAACCCGCCGCCGAAACCGATTCGATCGTCCAGCAAGGAAAGGTTTCGATTTATCAGCCGACGCAAGAAGGCTTGATTTTTCCCGAACTGCCGCAATTCAAGAATGTTGCCGAGCATCGTCAGTATTTGAAGGAGCATCTGGTCGCCGCGTGCCGTGCGTTCGCGCTGCAAGGCTTCGATTATGGCTTCGCGGGCCATCTGACCGTGCGTGATCCGGAGAATCCCGGCCTGTACTGGACGAACCCAATGGCCATCCATTTCAATCAGGTGAAAGTGTCGAACCTGATTTGCGCGGATCACGAAGGCACGGTTGTCGAAGGCAATCATGCGATCAACCGCGCGGGCTTCGTGCTGCATGCGGCGGTTCACGAACTGCATCAGGACATCGTGGCGATGTGCCATGCGCACACGGTTTATGGGACCGCGTTTGCATCCCTTGGCAAACCGCTGTTGCCGATCTCACAGGATGCCTGCGCGTTTTTCGAGGATCACATCGTGATCGGCGATGAAGCAGGCAAGGTCGCCGTCGAAGTGAAAGGCGGCAACAAGGTCGCCAACGCGTTCAAGGGCGTGAAGGCCGCCATTCACCAGAATCACGGGCTGCTCACCGCGAGCCGTCATAGCATCGACTCGGCGGCGTTTTGGTTCATCGCACTCGAACGATGCTGCCAGCAGCAATTGATGATCGAGCAGACCGGCATCACGCCGAAGCTGGTCACCGAAGATCGCGCGCGGTATAGCCGCGAGCACGTGGGCAGCGATTACATCGGCTGGCTGCATTTTCAGACGATCTGGAACGATCTGGTCGCGACGCAACCGGACATGTTCGACTAGATCGTGTTGAGCATGGCCAGCGCCGTTTCCTGAAGCGGCGCCAACACACGCGCGAGCGCCGCCTCGCGCGTTTCCTTTCCTATCGGCATGTTCACGGACAGTGCCGCCATCACTTGCCCTTGCCGGTTCTTGATCGGCACCGCGACGCCCCGCACACCCATCTGCAACTGCTGCTCGATCTCGACGTAACCATCCACGCGCGCCTGCCGGATCTTCTCGTAGAGCGTGTCCTTGTTGGTGATGGTGAGCGGCGTGAACGGCCGGAATTCGATCGCGTCGAGCCAAGCCCGCACCGCAGCCTCCTCCTTGTAAGCCAGCATGGCGATGCCGCCCGACATCAGCGCCGCCGGCACGCGCGCGCCGAGCACAAAGCCCGTGCTCATGACCCGCGACGACCCGTTCCGCGCGATGATCACCAGATCCCACTCATCCAGCACGCTCACATACACCGACTCGTGAATCTGCGCGCTCAACTGCTGTAAGTACGGCTGCACGATGCGCGGCAGCCGCGCCGAATCGAAATACGACCAGCCGACCCGCAGCACGCGTGGCGTGAGGTTAAAGAGCTTGCCATCCGTCTGCACGTAGCCGAGATGCGCAAGCGTCAGCAAATACCGTCGCGCTGCGGTGCGCGTCAGACCGGTGCGCGTGGCGGCCTGCGTCGGCGTCATGCGCGCGTGCTGATCGTCGAAGGCTTCGAGGATCGCCAGACCCTTCTCCAGACCGGCAATCCAGTCACGTTTGTCGAGTGCAGGTTTAGTCATGCTGACGTGCTTGTTTAGTTATGGAACGCGGCTTGTTTCGGAACGGTAGCAAAGTCATCTGCTAGTGCTAACCCCCAAAGTGATCGATGATCGAACATCTCCGTCCGATTATCGCGCAAACTATGTCATAAAACGTTGATGAAAGGGAGCGGCGCTTTTATTCTCCAATCACCCCTGAGCGACGCGTATTCCGGCCCGACCGAATGCCTAGCCGCTCGGCCACGAGCGGTCCGCATCGGCGGCGAGACGTGGCAACAAGATCTCAAGACTTCATTCGATAACCCATATTCGGAGACATCTATGGCTAGCCTCAAGGAAGACGCGCACGGCGGCCGCCAGGCGAAGAAGGCGACGGCGAGCGGCTGGATCGGCTCGGCGCTCGAGTATTACGACTTCTTCATCTACGCTCAGGCGGCAGCGCTCATTTTTCCCCAACTGTTCTTCCCGTCGGGCAATCCGAAAGTGGCGATCGTCGCATCGCTGGCGACTTACGGCGTGGGTTATGTCGCGCGCCCCATCGGCGCATTCGTGCTGGGTCACTTGGGCGACACGCACGGCCGTAAGAACGTTCTGCTGATCTGCATGTTCCTGATGGGTTTCTCGACGATGGCGGTCGGCCTCTTGCCGACGTACAGCAGCGTCGGCATGCTGGCTCCGGCCTTGCTCGTGGTGCTGCGTCTGGTTCAGGGCTTCGCGGTGGCCGGTGAAATCTCCGGCGCGAGTTCGATGATTCTCGAACACGCCCCCTTCGGACGACGCGGCTACTACGCGAGCTTCACGCTGCAAGGCGTGCAGGCCGGCCAGATTCTCGCCGCCGCCGTGTTCCTGCCGCTCGCCGCGTTCATGCCAGAAGACCAGTTCAACGCATGGGGCTGGCGCATTCCGTTCCTGCTCTCGGCGTTCGTGCTGATCGCGGGCTACATCATCCGGAAGGAAGTGCATGAAACGCCGGCGTTTTCTGCCGAAGGCGCGCATGGCGATCTGCCGAAGTCGCCGATCAAGGAAGCGTTCGCCAACAGCACGCCCGACATGATCCGCGTCGTCTGCATGGCGCTGATGAACGTGATCCCCGTGGTCGCGACGATCTTCGGTGCGGCGTACGCGGTGCAGGCTTCGTATGGCATCGGCTTCCACAAGAGCGTGTATCTGTGGATTCCGGTGGTCGGCAACATTCTCGCCGTGCTGGTGATTCCGATCGTCGGCAATCTGTCGGACAAGATCGGCCGCCGCATGCCGATGATGGTCGGCTCGATTCTCGCGGGTCTGCTGTCGTTCGGTTATCTGTATGCGATCAGCATCCGCAACGTGCCGCTTGCCATCGTGGCGTCGCTGCTGATGTGGGGCGTCGTGTATCAGGGCTATAACGCGATCTTCCCGAGCTTCTTCCCCGAACTGTTCCCGACGCGTTCGCGTGTCTCGGCGATGGCGATTGCACAGAACATCGGCACGACCATCACGGCGCTCTTGCCCGCGCTGTTCGCCGCGGTCGCGCCGCCGGGATCGACCAACATCTGGCTGACGGTAGGCGCGATTGCGTTCGGCGTGACGATCATCGCGACGATTGCGGCTTACTCGGCGCGTGAGACGTACCGTGTCCGGCTGAACGATCTGGGCAAGCCAGATGCCGTGCCGATGACCGAGCAGGAATACGAACGGTTGCGCGCCGATTCGATCTCGGACGGCAAGGTAGCCAAGGCGCACGCCTGAACGATTTTCACGCGAGTGTTGGAGTGTTTGAAGGGCCCTTCGGGGCCCTTTTTTTGGGTGGTCAGTTCGGCGTGCGAGATGTCGAAGAAGCGGATCAGAGTGTTGGCACGGCCCAATCGTAGACTTCCTGGGCGAGTTGCGCCTGAGACGACAAACTGACCACACGAAAGCCATCACGCTCAAGCTTCCATGCCTGCTCGTCGATCACATCGACGATATTTGCATAGTCTCGGGCGTCAATAAGCTGCTCCTCTGGCAAGAGCAGAAAAAGCCCTGCGTCGCTAAGTCCGCGTATTCGCGCGTACGTCGTCAAATCGCGGCTCGATTTCAACACGTTCAACTCTACTGATTGAACGCTCTTATAAACCGCCGAAATCACGCTGCCGCAAGCTCTTGATGTCCTTAGATTGAAGTCAAGATGATGTTTTATTCCATTGTCCTCGATCAGCATTCCTGTCGTGCTTCCACCCTCGACCACGATCTTCTCGTAGTCCATCTGTGCAATACGTTTCAGTTCCTCGTTGACTAACGCCCGCGCGCGTGGTGTATCGATGGATACGAATGGGGCGGTCGAGGACTTTGCATGAGGAGCCATCGCTATCAAATCGGCGAACAACCGCTCGACGCTCGCCTCGCAATCATCGCCCGAGGTGTACGCGGGCGTAGACAAGCGCAGCATGTCGGAGTCAAAGGTCACTGAGGCCAAAGGAACTTGCCTTTGAGCAGCTATTCGCAGCGACTCCTCCGCATGGGTCATCACCTCTCGAATAAGAGGCAATGGAAACCGGCGTCCGTAGATGCAATCGAACTTTTTGAAATCATCGAGGAGCTTGAAATGTAGCCGTTCTCCATTTGGCTGCACAACCACGCCTACGCTGAAGGACTGAGGGACGAACACGTCCGGTTGCAACTCCACCGTACTCCAGGCGCCAGTGAAAGCCGGAGCGGGAACTGGGCTCGCCAGACCAGCCAGATGTTCGAAATTCGCGTTGTCACCGAAGACAGATGAGTTCATGCGATCACCCCGATCTCATTAGCAAGCCAGCCGGATCGCGATCGAAAGCTCAGATAATCCATGATGGACTGACTGAGACCGGAACCAGCGTTCGGATACAGCGTGTTGATCAGCGATTCCAGATGTCCACGAACCGAAGCAAGGCCGGTCTCGTGATTCCTCGAAGACACAGCCAATTGAACGTTAAACGATTTCAGGTCATTCGGGGAGAGATGTTCTTTCGCCTCGTCAATCAGACTGCGACGTGCGTAAGACGTGCCCGTTGGAACCCAAAGCAGATCATGAAGCAAGGTCTCGTGGTCAATTGCAATATAGCCGCCAGCGCTTGTGCGAATGACATTTCCATAATTGCGATCTTGGTTGTCGGTCCATAGATCGAAGGCAGCAATCGCCCGAACATCTTTGCTATGCAGACAATGTCGCCGCGCCAACCAGAAACTCCACTTGTGTACTTGCCTGAGCGTTTTACCGACAGCGATGTCCGTGCACCAGCCAGCACATACCTTATGGCCTTTCGTCCAGACAGGAAGGGACATACATTCACGCAGCCGATCGAGAGGAACGAGGACAATCGCCCCGAAGGACGTCACCGGAACATTAACCGATGCCGCGAGCGCCCAACCGACCGCCTCACACAAGAGAGCGGGCGTGCCGGGTTTGAGCAACTTGACGTAGCAACTGTGCAACTTTCCATTCGTATCGGCAACGGTGGCAAGGTGCGTGGTCAAGTTTATGCCCGATGAATTCGGAACACCGCGAAACTCACGCCACGCGGATGGGCTTAAAATCGGTACGATCATCGGGTACTACCTCTCAGAACTTTTGTTGTTCAACAGACTGTGGATGGCCGCCTTTTATAGCAAAGCAATTTAGCATATGACCGATTGAGAGCCGGTTCGTATTTGATGTTCTTTGTAAAGGATGCCTATTCAATGTATTTGGTCCTTGCGTTTTCACCATAGATGCTTCTGCACAAGAGCTTTGCATGACTTCATAGCGTGATTCTTATGCCTCAGCACCCTATCGACTTCACAGTCTCACGCCCGACAACCGCTCGCATATCCCGATGAATTCATCCTGCATCGCTTCATCGCGCGCGGCGCGGTCGCAGTCGCGTTCGCGCATGTGGAAGAAGTAGCGGCCCGATACGCGCGCCGCGTCGTCATCGCTGATGGCGAGCCACGCTTGCGTGCGATGCGCCTGATCCAGATCGTCCGGCGCCGATGCACCGCCCATCTTCGTCGGCACCCAGCCGGGTTCCAGCGCATTCGACAACACATCCGGCCAGCGACGCGCGACGGCCAGCGCCAGCAGCACGTCCATGAACTTGCTCTCCGCATACGCCTGCGAGCCGTTCCAGCGCCGCCGCTTCCATTCGACATCATCGAGTTCGGCACGCGAACCGTGATGCATGCCCGAGCTGAGATACACGAGCCGCGCCGGACGCGCGATCAATGCCGTGAGCACAAAAGGCGCAAGCACATTGACCGCGAACACATGCGGCAAGCCATCGACCGTTTCGATGCGACGCGGCTCGCGATACCCGACGCCTGCGTTATGAATCACCGCATCGAAATGTCCGAGACGGTTGATTTGCCCGGCGACGTCGCGCGTTTCTTCGATGCTCGCCAGATCGCCGACAACCACCGCCTCCGCGTCCGGCAACGCGCGCCGCGTGTCATCCGCGCGTGCCTCACTGCGCGCATGAAGCACGACATCGTGACCCTGTTCGATCAACAACCGCCCCGCCATCAAACCCAATCCATCCGCCGATCCCGTGATGAAAACGCGCGCCATGTCCGCCTCCATTGATTGCGTCCGTTACGAAAACGAATTGTGCGCGTACCTTGGAGACTTCGCGATAACATCAATGCCATTTCATCGATGACGCGGAGGCATGAATGGCGGGCTTCAACGAACGCATTCTGAATGGCATCAGCGTGTTCGCGGCCATCGTCGATGCAGGCACGTTCGCCGCCGCCGGCGAGACGCTCGGCATGTCGCAGCCGGGCGTGAGCCGCGCCATCGCACGACTGGAAGCGCGTCTGAAGATTCGTCTGTTCGATCGCACCACGCGCACGGTTTCACTCACCGACGATGGCCGTCGTTTCTTCGAACAAGTCATGCCACATCTCGCGGGACTGGAGGAAGCGGCGGCGACCGCTTCGGGTGGCGCAACTGCTGTGCGCGGGCGTTTGCGCGTGAATGTCGATCCGATATTTTCGCGGCTCTTGCTCGGGCCGCGTCTCGATGCATTCCTGAACGCGCATCCTGAACTCGAACTGGAGTTGCTCACACGCGACCGGCTCGGCGACATGATCGCGGATGGTTTCGACCTGGCGGTACGCTTCGGCGAGCCGCGCAGTTCGAGTCTCGTTGCGCGCAAGCTGCTCGATACGCCGGTGCGCACGGTCGCCGCGCCTTCGTATCTGAAACGACGCGGACGTCCCGCCACGCCGCAAGCGCTGGCAAGCGACGCGCATACATGCATCGAGTTTCGCGATCCCGAAACGGGACGGCCTTACGCGTGGGAGTTTCATCGTAAGCGCAAGCAGATCGTCGTCGATACGCGCGGCAAGCTTACGCTGAACGATCCGGGCACGATGCTGAGCGCGTGTCTGTCGGGCTATGGCATCGCGCAGATATTGGAACTGGGACATGCGCATCTGATCGACGAAGGACGGCTCGTCGATCTCTTTCCCGACTGGCCCGACGAACGCTTTCCGCTCTATGCGTTTCATCCGTCGCGGCATCATCCGCCCGCTAAAACACGGGCTTTTCTCGATCTTGTGATCGCTTTAACGGACGGATGATACGCACGCAACTTACAGCGTCACGGTCTGCTGCTTGCGCGCACTTTCGATGATGGCCGCCAGCGTCGCCGCGTTATCCAGGCTCGTCTGCTTGTAATACTCGATGGCTGCATCGTCATGCGTCTTCACGATGCGCGCGAACGTCTCGGCGGCGAAGTAAAAGCCGCTGCCCGTTTCCGCTTCCACCGCTTCGAACGGCAAGGTATTGGCGATACCACGCCGCACGCGCAACTGACTCGGCAAGTAGCCATACGGATGCCCTTGCGTCTGCGTGCTCGTGTGATTCAGATACTCGGTGTCGATGGTGCCCTGCGTGCCGACGATGGTCGCGAAGCGATGGTTCGCGCCATCCATCGCGCAGGAGAGTTGCGCGCGACGGCCATCGGAATAGACGAGCGTCGCCATGAGCGCGATATCGACATCGCTGTCGGCCCAGTTCGCGACCGCGTGCACGCTCAGCGGCGCGCTGCCCATCACCAGACGAATCAGGCTCAGCGGATAGCTGCCTGCATCGAGCAACGCGCCGCCGCCGAGTTCCGGCTTCATGCGAATGTTCGTGCCGGGATTGGGCACGGTGAAGCCGAAGTTCGCCTGAATGCTGCGCACGTTGCCGATGGCGCCTTCGCCGAGCAGCGTCATCATCGCGGCGGTTTGCGGCTGGAAGTAATACGGGAAGGCTTCGAGCAACATCACGCCGTGGCGTTCGGCTGCATCGAACATGCTTTCGGCTTCCGCGCGACTCAGCGCGAGCGGCTTTTCGCAGAGGATATGTTTGCCCTGCTCCGCCGCCTTGATCGCCCATTCGGCATGCAGACTGTTGGGCAAGGGAATATAAACGGCGTCGATTTCCGGGCTGGCGAGCAGCGCTTCGTAACTGCTGAACCACTTGCCGATGTCGTTCGATTCGGCAAACGCCTTCGCGCTCTCCTCGCTGCGGCTGCCGACCGCGACGATGCGCACGTTCTCGCTCGGCCTCACGTCGCGCGTGAATTGACGAGCGATGTTCGCGCCGCCGAGCACACCGATACGCAAGGGCGACGAAGCTGGATTCGTGGACAAGACAGGCTCCTTTTTTAACGAGATGGTTAACGCAACGTACCACAACATTTGCACGTTGCCGTATCGATGATTGCCCCGATGCTGACGAAACCCTTGCGCACATCCAAAGGTGAGGGTTTGCGGGATCGACGGGTTCGGACGGATGCGCGCTTCAGAAAACCCCCTAAAACAAGGCACTTTTGCATTATTGCACCGACAGGTGAAGCGCCAAAGGTGAGGGTTTTCGGGACTTTCGCCTCGTGCCGTCGAAATCTCTTGAAAAAGTTGCGTATCGCAACTAAATTAACGAACGACACCACGCGGGAGATTTCATGGACTTCGCCGACCAAACCATCCTCGAACTGCGCGAGTTCTCGCGCAGGCTCGTGCGCGAACTGGGCTTCATGCGCAACACGCTTGCGGACAGCGGGCTTGCGCCTTCAGCGGTGCACGCGATCATCGAAATTGGCGCGACGCCGGGCATTCAGGCGCGCGATCTCGCCAACATTCTCAGGCTCGATAAATCCAACGCGAGCCGGCAAATCGCGCGGCTGGAATCGACGGGACTCGTGACGCGGCAAACATCGAGCGATGACGGGCGTTCTTCCGAGTTGTATCTCACGGCGGCGGGTCAGAGGTTGCGCAAGAAGATCGACAAGTTCGCGACCGATCAGGTTTCGGATGCGTTGCGCCGTCTCGTGCCCGAAGATCAGCAAGCGCTCGTGCGTTCGCTTGGGCTTTATGCGGATGCACTCGCGCAAGGCCACGGGCACGCTGCCGCGCGGCCTGCTTCAAACGCGCAAGTGGTGGAAGGCTATCAGCCCGGCTGCATCGGCGATATCGCGAGTCTTCATGCGCGCTTCTATGCGCAACATGCAGGCTTCGGCGTGTTCTTCGAACGCAGAGTGGCAAGTGAACTTGCGACGTTCGCGGCATCGCTGCCTGCCAAGGGAAAAGCGCTTTGGCTCGTGATGGAAAACGAGCGCACGCTCGGGTCGCTCGCCATCGATGGCGACAGCAAGACACGCGTGGCGCATCTGCGCTGGTTCATCATCGACGATGCGTTGCGCGGTGCGGGCATGGGCCGCGAACTCATGTCACGCGCGATGGCTTTCGTCGATGAGCATTACGACGAAACGTATCTCGATACCTTCGCGAGTCTGAACGCGGCGCGCCATCTGTATGAATCGTTCGGGTTCGAACTAACGGAACAGGCTGAAGGCGATCAATGGGGAACAAAGGTGATGGAGCAGCGCTTCACGCGTCCTTCGACACAACGTTGAAGCACTGCTTTTGCTCAAAGGTGAGGTTTTTCGGGACCACGCAAAACGCGCCCTCAATCGAGCGTTTCTCTTGAACGCTCGCGCATGAACGCCACCGCGATCACACTCAACACGCCGCACGCGATCACATACCACGCAGGCGCCAACACGTTCTTCGTGATGACGATGAGCGTGGTCACGAAGAACTGCGCGAATCCGCCGAACACCGCGACGCCCAGGCTATACACGATGGCCGCGCCCGTCGCGCGCACGGAGCGCGGGAAGAGTTCGCCGAGCATCGCGCCGACCGGGCCGACGTTGAGCGCATGCACGATCGACAACGCGGTGACCACGCCAAGCAAGGTCGATGTCGTAGGCCGCGCGTTCAACAGCACGAAGGCCGGATAGATGGCGAGCATCAGCAGGACGCGCGTGGTTTGCGCAAGACGATTGCGTCCAATATGGTCCGACAACCAGCCGCCCACCGGCGCGATGAAAAACAGAATCGCGCCGGACACACAGCCGGAGAGCATCGATGTCCAGCCCGGCAAGCCGAGCGTCTTCACGCCATAAATCGACAGATAGAACACGATGATGAAGTGCGCCGATGTCCCGCCAATCGTGAGTCCAAGTCCGGTGAGCACGGCGCGCGAGTGTTCGCGCAATACCGTGAACAGCGGAATCTTCGGAGCGCTTTTTTTCACGGGCAAGGTTTCCACGCGCGGCGCTTCGTCCATCGTGCGACGCAGCCACCAGCCGACCGGCACGATCGCGGTGCCGATGATGAACGGCACGCGCCATCCCCATCCTTCGAGTTGCGCGGACGAAAGCGATGCGCTCAACGCCACGCCCGTCAATGCGCCCGCGAGCGCGGACAAGCCCTGACTGGCGAACTGCCACGATGCATAGAAGCCGCGACGGTTCGCGGGCGCCTGTTCCAGCAACAACGTGGTCGATGCCCCGACCTCACCGCCAGCGGCAAACCCTTGAATCAATCGCGCGATGACCAGCAACACCGGCGCTGCGATACCCGCCTGCGCGTAGGTCGGCGCGACGGCGATCATCGCGGTGCCGAACGCCATCAGGCCGAGCGTGAGCAGCATCGCCTTCTTGCGGCCGGCGCGGTCGGCGTACATGCCGATCAGCAATCCGCCGATGGGCCGCGTGAAGAAGCCCACGCCGAAACTCGCGACCGCGAGCAACAACTGGCCGACGGCGTCATCGACGGGAAAGAACAGCTTGCCGATCACGAGCGCGAAGAACGCGTACACCGTGAAGTCGTAGAACTCGAGCGCGTTACCGACCGATGCAGCCGCGATCAGCCGCACCCGCGCCGCGCCGCTGCGATGAGTCGAAGTGGCCGTCGTCGTGGCCGCGATGGTGGACGTGTTCATTCGGTGCCTCTCAGGCGTTGGTCAGTCCGCGAGCCACGCTTCCGCGAGGCGCACCCAGTAACTCGCGCCGATGGCGAGAATCTCGTCGTTGAAGTCGTAGCCGGGGTTGTGCACCATGCAACCGCCCTTGCTGCCGACGCCGTTGCCGATCCACGCGTAGCTGCCCGCGCACGCTTCGAGCATGAAGGCGAAGTCTTCGCTGCCCATCAGCGGCGCGGCGGCGGGATCGACGCGTTGCGCGCCGAGCATTTTCGTGGCGACATCGGTGGAAAACGCGGTGGGTTCGGCGTGGTTCACGAGCACCGGATAACCCATTTCGTAATCGACTTGCGCGGTGCATCCGTAAGCAAGCGCCTGCGCGTTGGCGAACGCGGTGATGCGCTCCTTCAGTTGCATGCGCACCTCGGGCGCAAGCGCGCGCACAGAGAGCTTCATCAACGCGGAATCGGGGATGACGTTGCACGCGTCGCCCGCCTGCACGCTGCCGACGGTGACGACCGCGGACTTCTGCGCATCGACCTCACGCGCGACGATGCTGTTCAGCCCGAGCATGATGGACGCGACCGCCGGCATCGGATCGCATGCGCGATGCGGCATCGCGCCGTGTCCGCCGAAGCCGCGCACGGTGATGTTCACGCGATCCGACGACGCCATGCCCGGCCCCGGACAGAAGAACATGTCGCCCGCAGGCAGACCCGGCATGTTGTGCAGACCGAAAACGGCATCGCAGGGAAAGCGTTCGAACAGGCCGTCTTCGATCATGGCGCGCGCGCCCGCCTCGCCTTCCTCGGCGGGCTGAAAAATCACGATGAGCGTGCCGGAAAACTGCCGCGATTCGGCAAGATAGCGCGCGGCGCACAGGAGCATCGCGGTGTGGCCGTCGTGGCCGCATGCGTGCATCGTGCGGGCGTGTTTGCTGGCGTAGGGCAAGCCGGTGGCTTCCTCGATCGGCAGCGCGTCCATGTCGGCGCGCAGGCCGATTCGCTTCGTTCCATCGCCCTGCATGAGCACGCCGACCACACCCGTCTTGCCGATGCCGCGATGCACGTCGTATCCCCACGCTTCGAGCGATTGCGCGACGAGTTCGCTCGTCGCCCGCTCTTCGAACGCGAGTTCGGGATGCGCGTGGATGCGTCGCCGGACATCGACGAACTCAGGCGCGATAGCGGCGATGCCGGGAATGACAGGCTCGACTGACAGCATGAAGGCTCCTTGGCTCAAAGCGGAAACGGGTTGCTCCAAGCATAAAAAGCCATAAGGCAAACCAAAAGACAGTAAATTGAGCGCGTGCATTCTTTTGGTTGTCGGCGAAAACCCTAGGTCGCTTATGAGCATGAAATATCATCAGTTGCGCGCGTTTCTTAGTACGGCCGAACAAGGCAGCATTCGTGCGGCTGCGCGAAGTTTGCATTTGTCGCAGGCCGCGCTGACGAAGGCGATCAAGGAACTCGAACAGGATCTCGGCGTGCCGCTTGTCGTTCGAACGGCGCGCGGCGTGCAGTTGACTGCCTTCGGTCAGCAATTGCGCGTGCGGGCGCATCTGATCGTGAGCGAAATGCGGCGCGCGGAGGACGACATCGCGCAGATGAAGGGCGCGGGCGGCGGCAGCGTCAGCGCGGCGATCACGCCGACCGCCGCGCTTTCGGTGCTTCCACAGGCGTACCGCGCATTCAGGCGGCAGATGCCGGATGCGCGCGTGAGCTTTATCGAAGGCTTTCCGGGCGTCGCCATGCCGCGTCTGCGCGATGGCTCGCTCGACTTCGTGGTGGCCGTGGTCGTGCCGGAAAACCTTTCGCCGGAGTTCGATCACATCGAGCTATACGAAAGCCGGTCGGTGATCGTCGGGCGCGCGCATCATCCGCTGAAGGATTGCACGCGTCTGGCCGAACTGAGCGATGCGGAATGGCTGCTCAACCCGTCGCCGGAAAGCTCGACGCAAGCGCTGCTCGATTCCTACGCCGAACGCGGTTTTGTCGTGCCAGCGCGGGTGATCGAATGTCCGAGCTTCGTCATTGCCCACGGGCTGCTGCGCGGCTCGGACGCGGTCGCCGCGATGCCAGCGTCCTTGCTCGCGCATCCGTGGGTGGGCGAAGGGCTGGCGGTGTTTCCGATTGCCGATCCGCTGCCAGCCGTGTCGGTGCGGGTCGTGACCCGGCGCGATAGTCCGTTGACTCCCGCCGCGACGCTCTTTCTCGACTGTCTGAAACACGTCGCGCGCGCCCATCTGACGGCAATCAGGTAATCAAATGTAACTTTCGGACGTCATACATCCGAATTATTTATCGTTGCGCTAAATGAAAGTTTTTGATTAAGTAATGACGTGTGGTCGATATTTCATTGCTTCCCAAGCTTTTCTTAGTGTCCTAGACTCATGAAACAGAAACGTAATAGTTCTCTGTTTCCCCAATCTGGGTCTCGCTTTTGTAGTTCGATCTCGATGTCCGGCATTTTTTTATTTTTTTTGCCGCCTTCGTTATGACGGACCACCGGGCTTTTTCAACGCCCGGCATCAATTTGGACGCCGTGAAGATACTAATAGCGAACACTCTATATTTTCCAGATCAGGTCGGAGGCGCTGAAGTTTCCACGCAGCTTCTGGCAGAGGGACTGGTCAAGGCAGGAATGGAAGTCTGCGTGGTGTGTGCGACCGGAACGGGCACCGATCGTGTCGACGTGCTGAACGGCGTGAAGATTTATCGTTTGCGCTCGGCCAATTTGTACTGGCCCCACGGTCCTGGGAAACACTCGCGCGTGGCGAAACTGCTTTGGCATGCCATCGACGTGTGCAACATCGTCATGTCGCGCAAGCTCTCCAACATCCTGGAAAACGAGAAACCAGACGTCATACATACAAGCAATCTGGCTTGTCTATCCATTGACCTCTGGAGAATAGCGCGTCGGGCAGGAATACCGATCGTTCATACCGCGCGTGATTATTACCTGATGTGCCCGACCGCAATCATGTTTTCCAATGGAAAAGCGTGTGAGCGTCAATGCGGATTATGTTCGGTCTATTCGCAGCCTAAACGCGTGGCATCCGCGCGTGTTGAAGTCGCAGTTGGCGTAAGCCGTTTCGTGCTCGATAAACATCTGGAAAGCGGATTCTTTTCGGAAGCCACGCGCACGGCTGTCATCAGCAATTGCTTCGTGCCGTTCGGCGAAGCGCCGCCCGCCGTGCGCGCGCGACGCTATACGGGCGGCCCGGTCAGGCTCGGCGTGCTCGGACGCGTGTCGCAGGACAAAGGGCTGGAAGTGCTGCTCGAACAACTGCTCGCCGATGACACGCTCGATTGGACACTCGCGATCGGCGGTGGCGGCAATCAGGATTACATCGACAGCCTCAAGGCGAAGTTCGACGATCCGCGTGTCGAGTTCCTCGGGCGCGTGAAGCCGGGCGCGTTCTTCGAAAGCATCGATATTCTCGTGGTGCCTTCGGTGTGGCACGAGCCGTTCGGGCGCGTGACGGTGGAAGCGTATTCGTATGGCGTGCCGGTCGTCGGCGCGAACACGGGCGGCATTCCCGAAGTGATCGAGCCGCGCTCGAATCTCGTGTTCGATATTCATCGGCCGCATACGCTCATCGGCAAACTGCGTGAGGCCATCGCCCTGCTCCTGGAACCGAGTGTGCATGAACGCATGCGCGAACAAGCGGCGCGCTTCAATGTCGATGCGATGGTCAGTTCGTACATCGATGTCTATCAAAGCGCGCTCGGCCGACGATCGAGCCTGGCGTGTGAAAGCCTGCCGCTCGGCGCTGCATCCGAATGACGATGCGGCGTCGGCTCAGAACTTCAGCCTGAGCATGAACCCGATGGTGAACGGCAGATCGCTCGACGGAATCGGCGGAATGAGGATGATGTTCGCGCCGACGCGTTTGTAGTCGAGCATGATGAGCGGCGCAGCCACCGGCCCCACCGTGTGGTTGTGGCCGAATCCGTAGCTGCCGTAGTCGTAGCCCGAGATGAGGCCGGCCATCGCCGCAAGGCGGATGTGGTTCCAATGCAGGAAGTCCGGTCCCCACACGCCGCCGCCGTAAAACGACGGCTTCGACAGCGAGTTGCGGAAGTAGCCGCCCGTCACCGCCCATTGCGGCGCGACCCAGCATTCCGCGCCGATCCCCGGATTGAACTGCTCGAAATCCTTGTCGGGATGCACGTGATGCGAGGCGATCATCGCATCGAGCCAAAGCCCGTCGGAACACCATGCCGCGTGTGCCGCGGGCGCGGTCGATGCAGCCAGCGCGAGCAAACCTGCGCGCATCAAACCAAACCATGAACGCATGTCTTCTCCGGCCTCGCCTCCGCGCTGCCGCCTTTTTGAGATGTGATCGACGCGAACTCTACCTGATCGCGACAGTGTCGTGTGACGAAACGAAAAGATCGTGACGCGCCGTGTATTTCTTCGATTTTTCGGAGAAACTGGGCGTTTTGTTCGCGGAGTTCGACGTGATGATGTTTCGCGATTTATTCGTCTTTTTCGCTGACCGATTCCGGTCGAAAGGTCTTTTATTGCGCGTGATGCTTTGCGTGGGACTGGCGGCCTGCACGCCGCTGCAGGTGGTCACGCATCATGTATCGAACAACGAAGCAAGCGTGCCGGCCGGCACCTACGCGTTGGACCCGCATCATTGGAATGTGAGTTTCGATGTCGATCACTTCCACTACTCGCGCTTCGTCATGCGTTTCGACAAGGTCACCGGTCAGCTCGACTGGAGTCCCGATGGCATGGCGGCCAGCACGGTGCACGTGAAGATCGACGCGGCCAGCGTGAACACCAATGTTCCCTTGCTCGACCGGATGGTGAAAGGACCGGACATGTTCGATACGGCGCGGTATCCGGATATCGTGTTCGTCGGGACTTCGTTCAAGCCGACCGGCGACGACAAAGGCACGCTCACCGGCGACCTCACGCTGCACGGCACGACGCATCCGGTCACGCTCGACGTGACGTTCAACGGCCATGCGAAAAATCCGCTCACCAAGCAGGAAACGCTCGGCTTTTCGGCGAATGGCCATTTCAGCCGGTCGCAGTTCGGTTTGACGACGTGGTATCCGGCAGTTGGCGACGATGTGCACGTCGCGATTCAGGCGGAGTTTGCTAAGGCGCCGCCGGAGGGCGCGGCGCCCGCTTCGCAATGATGGCGGGTGGCGTCAGGCGGCGGTCCAGTCGAGCACGACCTTGCCGCTATTGCCGGACAGCATGGTCTCGAAAGCGCGCTGATAATCGTCGACGGGGAAGGTGTGCGTGAGGATCGGTGAAAGGTCGAGGCCACTTTGCAGCATCGCCACCATCTTGTACCAGGTCTCGAACATCTCGCGTCCGTAGATGCCTTTGATCTCGAGTCCCTTGAAGATCACCTGATTCCAGTCGATCGCCGTCTGCGCGGGAGGAATGCCGAGCAAGGCAACCTTGCCGCCGTGGTTCATCGATTCCAGCAACGCGGTGAATGCGCTCGGCACGCCGGACATTTCCAGACCGACATCGAAACCTTCGGTCATGCCGAGTTCGTGCATCACATCGCGCAGATCTTCGCTCGCGACGTTGACGGCACGCGTCGCGCCCATCTTGCGGGCAAGTTCGAGGCGATATTCGTTCACATCGGTCACGACCACATTGCGTGCGCCGACGTGACGCGCGATGGCGACGGCCATGACGCCGATCGGACCGGCGCCGGTAATCAACACATCTTCGCCAACGAGATTGAACGAGAGCGCGGTATGCGTGGCGTTGCCGAACGGATCGAAGATTGCCGCGAGGTCGTCTGAGATATCGGCGGGAATCTTGAACGCGTTGAACGCTGGAATGACCAGAAACTCGGCGAACGCGCCCTCGCGATTCACGCCGACACCCACGGTATTGCGGCACAGATGGCGTCGTCCCGCGCGACAGTTTCGACAAAAGCCGCAGGTGATGTGCCCTTCCCCGGACACGCGATCGCCGATCGAAAATCCACGCACTTCCTGTCCCATCTCGACGATCTCGCCGACATACTCGTGACCGACATGCATCGGCACCGGTATCGTCTTTTGCGCCCACTCATCCCATTTCCAGATGTGGATGTCGGTGCCGCAAATCGCAGTCTTGCGGATGCGGATGAGCACATCGTTGTGACCGACTTCAGGACGCTTGACCCGCGTAAGCGTGAGACCGGGTGCGCGTTCGAGTTTGGCGAGGGCTTTCATTGCGAGTGATCCTGTGAGGTGTCGGGTGCTTTATGCGCATAAAGGTAGGCGGTCAGCGTATGACGCCGAGCGACCGGCCCACGCGCGCGAATGCATCCACTGCGCGGTCGATTTGCTCTGGCGTGTGTGCCGCGCTCATTTGCGTGCGAATGCGCGCGCGGCCTTTCGGCACCACCGGGTATGAGAAGCCGATGACATAGACGCCTTCGTCGAGCAGTGCATCGGCCATCTTTGATGCGAGTTGCGCGTCGCCGAGCATTACCGGGATGATCGGATGCTCGCCGGGAACGAGATCGAAGCCAAGCGCGGTCATGGCCTGGCGGAAACGCGCGCCGTTTTCAGCTACGCGCTTGCGAAGCGATGCGCCTTCTTCGCTGTCGAGCAATTCCAGCACCTTTAACGATGCAGCGGCAATGCTGGGCGCAAGCGTATTCGAAAATAAATAAGGACGACTGCGCTGACGCAGCAAATCGATGACTTCGCGATGCGCCGCGACATAACCGCCCGACGCACCACCAAGCGCCTTGCCTAGCGTACCGGTGATGATGTCCACGCGATCGAGGACGCCGCAGTGCTCCGGTGTGCCACGGCCATGTTCGCCGATGAAGCCAACTGCGTGGGAATCGTCGACCATGACCAGCGCGTCGTAACGGTCGGCCAGATCGCAAATGCCGGCTAAATTCGCGATGATGCCGTCCATCGAAAACACGCCATCGGTTGCTATAAGTTTGAAGCGCGCGCCGGCTTCGTCGGCTTCCTTCAGACGGGCTTCGAGATCGGCCAGATCGTTGTTCTTGTAGCGCAGCCGCCGTGCTTTCGAAAGCCGTACACCATCGATGATGCTCGCGTGATTCAGCTCGTCGCTGATGATGGCGTCTTCTTCGGTGAGCAGCGTCTCGAACAAGCCGCCGTTGGCATCGAAGCAACTCGAATAGAGAATGGCGTCATCGGTCTGCAAGAAATTTGCGATCGATTTTTCCAGCGTTTTATGAACGGTTTGAGTGCCGCAAATGAAGCGCACCGAAGCCATGCCGAAACCATCGGTATCCAGTCCTTCTTTTGCTGCGTCGATCAGGCGCGCGTCGTCGGCAAGACCGAGATAATTGTTGGCGCAGAAATTTAACACGTCTTGCCCGTTCGCAAGCCGGATCGCCGAGGACTGCGGACTGGCGATCACGCGCTCGGTCTTATAGAAGCCCGCGTCACGAATTTCTTCGAGTGCCGCGCGTAGGTGGGAGAGGTATCGGTCGGTCATTGGCATTCCTTCTGGTGGCGTGCTCGATGCCTGCTATAGTTCATCCAGCACACTGGACAAGTTCGATATTTCGAATGTATTTCCAATATACCGAACACTCTAAAGGATTGTGGGAAACATGGCAAGTTCAGCATCGGGCAGCAAATCGGGCGACTTTCCGTCCGCGGCGAATGCCGTGAGTCCTCCGCGCGTCGGTGAACAGATTCAGCGCCTGCGAAATGAACGCAAGTTGACGCTGGATGATTTGTCCCGTGCAGCAGGTGTTTCCAAGTCAATGCTGTCGGAAATCGAACGCGACAAAGCCAATCCGACCATCGCGGTAGCGTGGCGCTTGACCAATGCGCTCGGCATTAGCCTCGATCAACTTTTCGCTCCGCAGAAACCAGCCGAAGCAATCCGCGTGGCCGGACCGCACGATATTCCGACGATGAGCGGGGATAGCGGCGGGTATCAATTGCGAGTGTGGGGGCCAATCGAACTGGCCGGGAAGTTCGAATGGTACGAATTGACCCTGCAAGCGGGCGCGTCGCTGAGATCAAACGCGCATGAGCCGGGAACGCGTGAGCACCTCACGGTTTTAAATGGGACGATCGAAATCGATGTCTCCGGGGCGGTGCGCCGTTTGAAACCCGGTGATACCGCTCGTTACGCGGCAGACGAGGCGCACGCTATCAGCAATGTTGGACGCGCGGAGGCCAGAGCACTGCTCGTGGTCATTCACGGGTGACTGACTTTATGCGCATAACAACGCACGCGGCGTCATAGTGGCCATTCACGCATAGCCGCGAAGTCTCACCACCGGCCGTAGGCGGAATCGCACATACACCCGGTTCGAGTAAGCCCACGCTATTTTCATGGAGACAAATACTGTATGTTTATACAGTACACAAGACCAGCAGAAGGGGCGAATCATGGAGTCGAATGGCGAGCATCTGAGCAAAAAGCAATTCGCGCGGGCCGTGCGCGACCTTGAGCGCATTGCGCGGCAAGTCGCTGGACGATACATCGAACTTGGCGTGCCGCTTACGTGGCGACTGTTGCATGCGATTGAAGCCGAAGCGGTTGCAGACCTTGGCTTCGCCGGACGACATGAAGCAGCCCTGCGAGAATTATTCGCGCGGCCCGACAGTTTTCAATTTCCCGAGACCGACGATGTCGTAGATATCACTTCGTCAGACGCTCTGCCGGCTGTCTTTGCGTTTGCCGTGGACGCCTACGAACAAGCTGCGCGACAGGGTCAACCGAAGCTCGCCATTGCTCACTGAAAAATTGTCGCGGTAAAGCTGTCCATCCGAAAAAATAACGCTTCAAGACAAATGTCCACAGCTGTGTGCTTGACGTCGAACCGTTCTGGCCCGACTCTGTACGCAACTAACATTTGCCTAGGATGGGCGTCCGAACACCATGTCGAACACTCCCGATCTCTTTGATCAACACCGCGCCGACTGGCAGGCTGATCCTCACGCCGCGTTCGATGCGTGGCTCGCCCAGCAGGAATTCCGCGCGTCGTCCGCCGATGTGTATCGCGCTCAATGGGGCAACTTTCTGGAATGGCTGACCGCCAAGCGCGCGACCTTGCATACCGTGCAGCGCCCGGTGATCGAACAGTTCGTCGCACAACTCGATATTCGCCGGCCTCAACGCATGCGTTATCTGAGGCTCATCGAGCGCGTGCTCGATCATGTGCGCGAAATCGAGTCAGCGGCGACGAATCCGGCGCGCTTCATTGCTCAAGACGGTGATGCTTCGTGGCGCAAGGCACGCGAAAACGAGCCGACCGGGTTTCTGACGCACGACGAACGCGCGCGGCTCATCGACCATCTATATTCGCCGTTGGGAGACTTGCCGATGGGCCAGCGCTGGCGCGAGCGACGCGACCGCGCTCTGGTGGCTGTCTTCCTTGGCGCCGGCGTCAAGACGGGCGAAGCGGCGCAATTGACGATCGACTGCTACGCGTCGGGTGCCCCCTACGTCACCGTCGACGCGAATAATCCATTGCTGATCCGGCAAGCCCGGGTCGCGCCGTTCGCAATCGATATGCTGGAAAGTTGGATCGACGAACGGCGCGGGGCTAGTCTGGCGGGAGAACTGCTGTTTCCCGCAGCGCCTTCAGGCAGATCCATGCACAAGGCAACCATGTTGCGCGCCATCGACGCAGTGGTGGACGCCTCGGGGATCGCCGAATCACGCGTCGCGCGGGCCAGTCCCCAGACGCTTCGCAACACCTACGCCGCGGAATTATTCGACGAAAATACCGACCCCGAACGCGTCGGGCAATGGCTTGGTTTTCAGCAGATGATCTCGGTTCATCGGCTGCATCGAGCATGGCAGGAATGGATGGGTGAGCAAATACGGGAGCGGGATATCGCGCAAGCCCGGACGGCTGGCGACACTGATTCCTAAAGATTCAGGTCCCGAAAACCCTCACCTTTGATTTCGGGCTTCCGTACTAGACCCGCGCTTGGTCGAGAAAACCGTGCACGGCTTCGAGCTTGGATGCACTCGCGCCGGACGTGCATTCGCAATTCGGGCACGACAACTCGAATTCGTCTTCGTGACGCTGCAATTCGGGTTCACCTGATCCGCACGCCGGACAAACGCCGGGCGTCACGACGAAAGCATCGGCTTGTGTGCCGAGTGCGGCGATTTCGTCGGCAGTCAGCCGACCGTCGGCAGCAAGTAGCGCAATGAGGCCGCCGATCTCGGCACTGATACTTGCGCGAATTCTATGAGCATCGCGTTCGCGCACAAGAGCATCGATCTCGTCCGATTGCGCGCGCACCTGCGACTCGAGCCGGTCCGCTCGTCCGCGAGCCGAGCTAAGTTGTTGAATAAAATCGAATTCTTTTTGTCCCGCTTCCCGCGAACTTGCTTGATACGTCGCTGCCATGCCGCGCAGCGAATCAAGTTCCACCAGCATTGGTTTGACGCGTCGTTCCGCTTCCTTGACCGCGTCCTTGATCTGCAGAGCGTAATGCTCCGTGCTTTGGCGCATCTCTGCCTGCAACTCGTCGATACGGTCGCGCAAGCGCGTGGAACCCTCTTGTTCCTGCTGCAAACGCGCGACAAGTGCCTCGTTCTCCTTTTCCACTCGTGACAGAAGCTCACGATGTCCCGCCTGAGCATCGTTTGCCTGGTTGGACAGTGCCTTTAACTCTGCCTCAAGCGCGACGACGCGAACCATGCTTGCTTCGGCGCGCGCTTCAGCACGCTGCTGGGCCAATTCCAGGGTCTCCTGCCGGATGTCAGCATTACGTACCTGGTCTTGTGCAACTCGCGCCTGATTGTCGAGCTGCTGGCGTTCCGTTTCCAGTTGAGCTCGGGCGAGACTGTGAGCCTCGGCGAACAAAGACGACAGCAACTCGCCTGCGTGCGCCTGCAACGATTCCGGAAGCGGTCCAGCATCGATACGCGTGCGAGCGGTAGACCGAAGGTCGTTCCAGAAAGCTTCGATATCTTTTGGTATGTCGGTGGCGCTGCCCGTCTGCGTGAATTCGCGCACCAACGTGACGGAGGGACGGACGCCTGCGTCGAAGAACAGTCGTTTGCACGCATGTGCCGAAAGATCTTGCCGACGCGCACCACAAGCGCGCATTCGGTTTACCTCATCGTGCAGTGAATTGCGGAAATTCGAGTCCATATTCCGGCCAATAGGTTGGATTTAGTATTGGATATCACCTTTTACGTATCGAACGAAACATATCAGATCGTTGCTGTCCTCGCGTATGTCGCAATCGCATTTCGCAAAAAAAATGGTAGCCATTTAGCGACGCTCGGTTGGTGTCTTCGTGAAACATCGTGAACTTGCCGGCCTAACCATCTGATTTCATGCGAAGTTTATCCATTCTTGTGATCGTCGTGTAGGTTTCACGAGTGTTTCATGGTTTACAAGGCTCGCGGGTTCGCTTGAGAGTAATAAAAGTAAACACCGTTGAACCTTGTTAATACTGTTAACGCACGCTGAAACCCTTATGTGGCGGGGCTTTGCGGGCACAAAGGTGAGTCGTTGCAGGAAGGATGGTGAAGCTTTGCGGGAAGGAAAGTGATGGGCTTCAGGAGCGTGCGTGAGCGCTTTCAGGAGAGATCGTGAGCGGAAACGGGAAGGTACCAACTGGCCAAGGTGAATGCTTCCGGGAAGCATCTGTTCTGGACGCCCCACTGGGAGGTGATGTGCTCATTCGTTGCCGAGACGGAAGGTGAGATGAAGCGGGACCGCTTGCAATGGGTAAAAACAGTGGTTTCCCGTGGGGACAAGGGCTCATGGTGAGGTAATCCGGGACGACATCTCCTTCGTGAGTGAGCTTTTTCGGGGTAGGAATGACTAATCTGTCTTTTATTGGTGGAGAAAAGTCCTAAAGGTGAGGTTATACGGGGGCGACACTTTTTCTCATTCATTTTTTGAGGCGCGTGGAGCGCGAATTTTGGCCTGATTTCCATGTATGCAGACTTAAGGTGAGGTTTTTCGGGAGTAAATTCTGTCGTGTTGCGCTCTTCGAATCTAACTTAGGGATCGAAAATCGGTGAGCTTTTCCGGGTGACGTTTGCGTGGTGTGGGAGGGACGGCACATCAAACCTTGATTTCGTAGAAAATAAATCGTGTAAAAACAGAGAGATAGCATTGCCAGAACGAGTCGAAAAGTCTCGTTGGTGAGCGTTTTCGGGATCTGCGTGCCTTTCACCATATGATCGGTGCCGCTGCCGAAGGTGAGTGTTTTCGGGACAGGGCGAAGCGCGTAGACGCGTATGCTAGATTGAGTAATTGCACATTCGTTGAAGCGCTCCCTAGCGTGGCTATACGTGAGGTGAGGTTTTTCAGGAGGTGGTATTTGTTTGAAGTGAGGAAATTCGGGATTGAAGATTCAGTCTCCCAGACTCATGCAGGTGAGTACATTCGGGAGGCAGCCGTTGATTAAGTCGGCGCCGGCGGCGGAAATGGCCGCGGTGATCTGTTGCTTGCGGATCTTTGAAGGTGAGCGTTTCCAGGAGACGATCATCCTTTGTCGATGTCGGTTCTCGGATCAATCGAAGCGCTCAACGTTATTTGAGCCACCTCACGCTCTCGCGCACATCGGAATGTCAATGTCTCGCTGGCACGACAACCGTGAATTCGACGCGAAAATTTTAAAGGTGAGAAGTTACAGGACTTGAGGGAAACACTACATTGGCTCATCTCAATTTCCCTCGCTTCGTTTACCCGTGTGTCTTCTAGGCATTTTGAATCCGTGCTAATGGTGAGTGGTGAGCATTTACAGGAGCGCACCGCAGTGAGTCGGCACGATCAGTCGCCATTCACCCCAAAGCGGTGAACGTTAACCTATAGACGCCCTTCACCCCAGTCGGTATGCTGCAGCCATCACGAATCTCGACTGACGCATGGCAACCAGGCGCGCAAAGAAAACCGATGTAGTCAGCCCGAGCTCGGCGGAATTGCGCAAGGCGGTAGAGGCCATCGCCATCCAGCCGAAAAGCGGAAAAATAACGCTGCTCACCCGAAAGCTGTTCAACGTCCTGCTTGCCGTTGCGCAGCAGGCCGATGAATCGGGCGACACCTACCGCGCACTGCTGTCTGACATCGTTGCCAACTCTGCTTTTGACTCCAATGACACGGCGCTCGTCAAAGAGCATTTGCGCCGGATGGTGTCAGTGCAGGTCGAGTGGAGCACGGGAACCTCGAGCCAAAAGCCCGGTCGCAAGTGGGGCATTTCCACGCTCATCGCCGACGCGGAAATTTTGGAAGACCCGAATACGCGTCGGGTCTGGGTCGAGTTTTCGTTCGCGCCGAAAATCAAAAAGAAGCTGCTCGACCCGGTGCAATACGCGCGGTTGAGCCTGCAATTTCAAAGTCAGCTGCGCAGCAGCGCGGGTTTGGCGCTTTACGAAATTTGCGTGCGATACCTGACGAATCCCAGTCATCTCACGATGCGCGAAGCATGGGAATGGTGGCGGCCCATTTTGTCCGGCACGCCCGATACTGAGGCCGGCGATGAGGCGAAACGCGAGTACAAATACTTCAAACGCGATTATCTGCGTCCTGCCATCGCAGAAGTGAACGCGGTCACGAATATTTTCGTGGAACTTGTCGAGCATCGTGAGGGGCGTCGCGTCGCTGAAATCCAGTTCCGCGTGACCGAACGCAAGCAGCCGATGCTCGCGCTCGATGAACACCCGAACGTTTTCGACAGCACGCTCGTCGATCGTATGGTGAAGATTGGAATTGCGCTCAAAGAGGCGCAGACGCTCTATGCGGACAGCGAGGAAAATCGTATCCGCGCGGCACTCCAGATGACCGAACAACGCATGCGCAGCACGTCATTGCCGCCTGTACGAAGTGCCGCCGCGTTATTCAAGGATGCGTTGAAAAAAGGCTATGCGCCGCCTGTTGAAGTGCTGCCGGCCACATCGGGCGGGACTCCTGCCGCGCGCGGCGGGGTGGCGGCGATATCAGCCGCCGACGATCTGAAGGCCCGTCTTCTGAGCGAATACTCGGCCTATCGGCGCAAGGAAGCACGTGCGCTCTACGACGAACAAGGCGATGAAGAACGCGAATTGGCTCGCCACACGTTCGAGTCGGACGTGTTGCCGGACCTGGGCTCACATCTTCGCGATGATTGGCGCAAGCGTGGCCTTGAATCGAAATTGGCTGAAACGTCCTTCTTCGACTGGCTGGCGCGCAAGACATGGGGCGACCCGACTGACGGCGACCTGCTGGCGTTCACCCTCAATCAGTCTCGCGCCGGCTGAGTGTCGTGTTGCGTGTGAAAGCGCGTGGAGGCGCGCCCGATAGCCCGATAGGCAGCCTCCATGCATTCAATAATTACTTCGCTTCGCTCACCGGTGAGAGCATCGCCTCGATCTGATGCAACAGCTCGTCGCGCCGTTCTTTCGTCAGTCCTCGCAGCCGCAATTCGAGCCGGTCCTCGCCATAGGACTTCAGATCGCCGACAGCCACACCGTCCAATTTGATTTCGAGCCGTTGAGCGTACCGTTGACGTCCGGGCGTCTTAGGCGTTTCCTGCGCGCTCGCTCGTCCTTTGACGATATCTGCGACTTGTCGCGTGCTTAGATCATCCGCGGCGATCTTGTTGATCAGTCTCAACGTAGCGTCGCTGCCGCGCGCCGAGTGGTAGCGCGTGATCTGATACGCCATGTTCGAGCCGAACCTATCCGGTCTCGCAACCATTTCCTGCATCACCACTTCGGGTAGTTTGGCAATGGACAGCGCCACGGCGATCGTCGACTCATCAAGCCCCAGATGGTCCGCGAGCTCGCGCTGGCTTTGAAAGTGACGCTCGTCCAGAAACCGCTTCCAGACGACAGCATTGTCGAACACGGTTTGGGAATCGCGTTGAACGTTGAGGTCGTAACCCAGCTTGTAGCTTTCGATGCCGATTGGTACATCGACGACGATTGCCTTGACCGTGTCCCTGTTTGCTTCCTTCAGCGCGCGCACCCGACGTCCGCCATCGCTTACGAAAAATGTGCCTGGATTTTCGTAGTCGGGAATGACGTGGATGGCCTGCTGCTGGCCTTGTTTCGCAAGATTCACCGCCAATTCGGCGATCGAAGTCTTGAGATAAAAATGCCTGGGGTTGAATGGGCTCGGTTTGATCGCCTTCAACGGTAGTTCGATCACTTGTCCGGTGGTGTAACGGTTCGCTCGACGCCATGCGCGATACGCGTCCGATTCGAGCCCTGTTGCGATCTCGTCCTGATCGTCGGCTGCCAACGCACTTGAACGACCGTTCGCCGCCTGTCCCACTTGATGGATGTCGACGATTCCATCTATTGCATTGAGACGGTCGAGAGCGGTCCGCTTCTCGCTGCTTGTCGTATCGGGCCGGGCTTTGAAGCCTTTTGCTAGCTGGGACGGTTTCATTGGGGGTCCTTTATGCGCATAAAGTCAGGGGAGCATGCCGAGAATCTCGTCGGCGCAAGCACGAATTTCCGCTGCGGCCAGACGCGAGCCGCGATCTCCCATTTGAAGCACAGTCTGTCCAAGCGCCATGGCTTGCTTGTAGCACTCTCGGGTTGGGATCTGAGTCTTGAGCAAAGGGAAGCCAAGCTCCTCGAGCGCTGATTTCAATTCGCGCGTGAGCATGCGTTTCTCCTCCGTCTTGTTGAGCAGGAAGACCGCACGCAGGTCCTCATTCATGACCTGCGCTTGCTGAACGAGTTTGACGAGGCCGACGCTGGACCAATAGTCCGCCGGCGAAGACGAGGTCGGAATAATCGCAACACTTGCCGCGAGCAGTACGACGCCTGACACCTTTTCCGTAATCGACGGCGGGCAGTCAACGACAATGATGTCGTAGTCATTGATGAACTTTCGAATCTCTCGATGGATCTGGCCGCCCGCTTCCGACAGATTGACGACGGGAAAAGGAATGCCATTCGACTCATTGGATGCTGCGCTCGACCAGTGAATGAGCGTGTTCTGACCGTCCGCATCCACCACCAGCACTCTTTTCTTTTTTTCATGAAACGCCGCGCCGAGGTGCATGGCGATCGTGCTTTTCCCTACTCCACCCTTCTGCTGCGTGATCGCTATGATTTCCGCCGCCACGTTTAACTCCAAAATTTTGAAGGCGGTTTTTATTTTACATTGACCGTGAACATTTTCTAGTGAAAATCCGCAACAAATGCTCGATGTAACCGTTCGGGCTATGGCTTTATGCGCATAAAGGCGCGGCGTGTCAGCAGCGCGGCTTGCGACAGCTGACACAAGCTTTATGCGCATAAAGCCATCTGCGATGCACGCACTCCCAGCGCCGAGTGGCGTAACAAGAAATCGCCTATCCTAGGCCGGGGTTTCTCCTTAGCACGCGCGTCGGAGCTACAACATGACCGTTCGCAACCTAGACGTCCTTTTCGCGCCAAGGTCGATTGCCGTGGTTGGCGCATCCTCACGCATAGGGAGCATTGGCGAAATGGTCTGGTCGCGCGCCACGCGCGCCGGATTCAAAGGGCCGATGTGGCCCGTCAATCCGAAACACGATTTGCTGGGCGAGACGCGCGTCTTCGCCGACGTCCAGGATCTGCCCGATTCGCCCGCCGTCGCGATTCTATGCACTCGCCCAGAGACTTGGCCCGCGCTTGTCGAACACTTGGGACAGCGCGGAACCAAAGCGGTCGTGATCATCGGCGATGCCCATCGATCCTCCTTGCGCTCTCAACCGTCACAAGAATTCTGGACGGCACGCACACTGGCTGCCGCGCGACCGCATTTGCTACGTGTGATCGGCCCGGCGAGCCTCGGCGTCGTCACGCCTGCCGTTGGCGCGTGTCTGGGCGCACCCTCGTGCGATGTTCGCCCCGGCGGCGTCGCATGGGTTTCCGGTTCAAACGCCCTGACCGATGGCGTGCTCGGCTGGGCTCACGCGCGCGGCCTCGGCTTTTCCCGTATCGTCGCGCTGGGCGACGAAGCCGACGTCGATTCAGGCGACATTCTCGATTTTCTTGCGACCGACGCATCGACTCGCGCCATTTTGCTCGCTATCGAAACCGTGCAGGCGTCGCGCAAATTCATGTCCGCCGCCCGCGCCGCAGCCCGCAACAAGCCAGTCCTTGTCTTGCGGACCGGACGCGATGACCCCTTCGATCGCCTATACGGCGCAGCCTTCCGGCGTGCAGGGCTTGT
Source organism: Caballeronia sp. A2-2 (assembly GCF_057612605.2). Lineage (NCBI taxonomy): Bacteria > Pseudomonadati > Pseudomonadota > Betaproteobacteria > Burkholderiales > Burkholderiaceae > Caballeronia > Caballeronia sp. A2-2. The sequence continues at coordinate 1,568,352 of NZ_CM172588.1, forward strand.
CCGTGTCGATTCGCTCGACGATCTGATGGACGAGATCGAAACGCTCGGCATCGGCCGTGTGGCTGCCAGCGATATTGCAACGGTCATTACAAGCGATCGCGGAGTCGCGGCGTTGGCGAAAGACGCATTCAGTAGCGCAGGCGACGATCTTGCCCCGTGGCCCGTCGCCGTGCGTGACGCCTTGGGGGCAGCGCTCCCCCACGCCGAACCCGGCAACCCGCTTCTTCTTGGCGACGGTGCCTCTCCCGCCGATTTTGGCGCCGCGCTGAAAGCACTCGCCCCGCACCGGGAGGCGGGCACGGCGTTCGTCGTGCACGCACCCTCGCATGGCGCGCCGGTCAGAGACGTCGCGCGAACGTTGATCGCCGAGCGGCAACACGCCTATCGCGGATTGCTGACGTGCTTTTTCGGTTGCATCGATTCCGCCACACGCGACGAATTGCACGCCAATGGAATCCCCGTCCACACGACACCGCATCGCCTCGCGCGCGGCTTTGCGCGTCTCGTCGATTTTCGGCAAGGACGCGAATTGCTGATGCAGACGCCCGACGGATTGCCCACCGAAGTGCCCGAAGACATCGATACCGCGCAATGCGAAATCCGCGCGGCGCTCGCGAGCGGCATCACGGAATTCGACGGAGAGCGTGCGGCGCGCGTCCTTCATCGATTCGACATACAGGTTAGACCTGGTCCCGTCGATGCACTCACGAGCGAGGCGGTGGAAATCCAGACGCGATTGCTTAATCATCGCGTCTTCGGGCCTGTCTTCGAATTCAAGGCGGAGGGCGCGCTCGGGCTTGCCGATGCGCTGCACGAGTTTGCGCTGCCGCCGCTGAATGCAGTCCTCGCACGCGATCTCGTCATGCGTTCGCCACGTTCACGCGAATTGCCCGCTGACATGCTGCTCCATGCGTTGACCGCATTGTCGCAACTCGTCTGCTATATCGAGGAGATCGTCGCGCTACGTTTGACGTTGCGTGTCACGCGCGACACTGTCGCGGTGTACGAACCGCAGCTCACATTGGGCGTGCATCGCAAGCCGCTCGCGATCGTGCCGTATCCGCGCCATCTGGAGGAGACGCTCGAATGGCGCGGCATGCGCATCAAGGTGCGACCCATTCGACCGGAGGATGAGGAGGCGCATCGTGCGTTCGTTGCGGCGAACACAGCGGAAGATCTGCGCCTGCGCTTCTTCGGCGCGGTGCGCAGTTTCGATCATTCGCAGCTCGCGCGGATGACGCAGATCGACTACGACCGGGAGATGGCGCTAATCGTGACACGTGCAGATGGCGACGATGTCGCGTACGAGACGCTTGGCGTCGCGCGCGCGATTGCCGATCCGGACAACGAAACTGCGGAGTTTGCCGTTGCTGCGCGCTCGGACATGAAAGGGCAGGGCATCGGATCGCTCTTGCTTTCGCGGATCATCGATTACGCCAGAAAGCGCGGCACGCGATGGCTGATCGGCGAAGCGCTGCGTGAGAATGCCGGGATGATCGCGCTGGCGCGCCGGGCCGGATTCGAAGTCACACGAACCGAAGATCCCGGCGTCGTCGGCTTCAGAATGCGTTTGTGCGATCAGCCCGCAACGCAGAGAGAAATTTAAGCGGAAAGTTTCGAAGAGGCTTCTTCGATTTGCATCCGCGACAACGAAAGCTCGTCGAGCAATGCTTCGGCGTACGAACTTCCTGTTTCCTTTTCAAGGCGCGCGATCGTCAATGCGCAGCGCGCGGTGTCCTTGGGCGTCGCGATGAACGGCATCACCGATTGCCCCGAGGTGAACGCCTCGAAAAGCGGAGCGCGAATCTCGTCCGGCAGCGCGCGCGACGTCCATTGATACGGCTTGCCGTTGTGCGTCAATTGGGGCGGAAGCGTGCGTTCCTTTCTCGCCGCCGGGATCAGGCCAAAAGTCCGCGCGGCATCGCCGATTTGCTCGGCGGAATAAAGTTCGTCCGGACTGAAGCCAAATTGGGCGATGTATGTCTCGACCGCTTGAAGCGCGGTTGCGCGATCATCACGCGTTTTCTGTGCGCGCGCGACGATATCGCGCAATTCGTCCGCTTCGTCGGGCGTGATCGTGAAATTCGCCTGTTTTTGCTGAAGCTCGGAAAAGCGTAGGAATTCTGTATCGGAAAGAAGTTTGGCCATCGAGAGTGCGTAGTTGAGGACGGCGTGGGCCACATGAGTCGCAAACGCGTCGCCGCCTTTTGAAAGGGTCGCCATTCTAACGTGTGGGAAGCGAGGGACGACGTCGTGCATAATTCAAAAAATAGCGAGCCGATGCACGACTTATCATGTTACCGATAACACCCGGATAACCTGTGCGCGACTAAGCGCGTTTGCCCCGTGGCGCCGGACGCGGTACTGTTGCGTCTCGCACCGTTGGAGAGCGTTTTCAGCATCGAATCGACGTATCGACTGAGGGTTGCAAATGAACGGAGACACTGAGGCCGGCAATCGGGGAGACACCCGGGCCGCCACGCAACGCCGCACGATCGGGCGCACGAAGCTCGACGTCACGGCGCTGTCGCTCGGCACCGCGCCGCTGGGCGGGCTTTATCACGAGCTGACGGAAGACGAAGCGCGCGCCACGGTCGATGCCGCGTGGCAAGCCGGCATCCGCTATTTCGACACCGCGCCGCACTACGGCCATACGAAAGCCGAACATCGTCTCGGCGATGCACTGCGCTGCTATCCGCGCGCCGAGTTCGTGCTTTCGACGAAGGTCGGCCGCCGCTTCGTGCCACGCACGACACCCTATGACGGCTCCGAAGGCTGGGCTGCGCCACTGCCATTCCAGGCGATCTACGACTATACCTACGACGGCATCATCCGGTCATTCGAAGATAGCCAGATGCGCCTCGGCACGACCGATATCGACATCGTGCTGGTACACGACATCGGACGCGTCACGCATGGCGAAAAGAGCGCGCACTACTGGCGGCAACTGAACGATGAAGGTGGCTTCAAGGCGCTCGAAGAACTCAAGCGCTCGCGCGGCGTGAAGGCGGTCGGACTGGGTGTGAACGAAGGCGCTGCGGTGCAGGAGATGATGGCCGAATTCGACATTGATTGCGCATTGCTGGCGGGACGCTACACCTTGCTCGAACAAAGCACGCTCGACGATCTTCTGCCCGAATGCGAGAAGCGCGGCGTGAGCATTCTGCTCGGTGGCGCGTTCAATTCAGGCATTCTTGCGCGCGGTCTCGATACGAAGGCCCATGGCGATCTCAAGTTCAATTACGGCGATGCCCCGAAGGACATCGTCGAGCGTGTCGGCAAGCTCGAACGTGTGTGCCGCGAGCACGGCGTGGCGCTGTCGGCTGCGGCCATCCAGTTTCCTTATGCGCATAAAGTTGTGGCCACGGTGCTGATGGGCGCACGTACGCCCGATGAAGTAGCGCAAAACGTGGCCTCCTTCTCGACGCCGATTCCGCCCGCGCTGTGGGATGCATTGCACGCTGAGGGCTTGCTGCACGACAAAGCGCCGGTGCCGAAATGAGCGATCCCGTGAACATCGATGCTCATCAACATTTCTGGGATCCGGCGCGCGGCGATTACGGCTGGCTCACGCCGGATCTAACATCGCTCTATCGCGTGTACGGGCCGGATGATCTCGCGCCGTTGCGTCAGGCGGCGAACGTCACTCGCACGGTGGTCGTGCAGGCTGCGCAGACCATCGAAGAAACGCGCTATCTGCTCAATCTCGCGCGTGACGAAGATTCGATTGCAGGCGTGGTCGGCTGGGTGCCGCTCGATTCCGACGATGCGCCGTCGATCATCGATGAGTTCGCCCGCGACGCAAAGTTCAAGGCCGTGCGCCCGATGCTCCAGGAATTGCCCGACGACACATGGATCGAGCACGCGCCTCGCCAAGCCGCCATCGAAAGGCTCATTGATCTCGACATCGCCTTCGACGCGCTGATCTTCGCGCGACACGTTCCATCGCTGATTCGCTTCGCGCAGCGATATCCGAAGCTCAGGATCGTGGTCGATCACGGCGCGAAGCCGCCGATCCGCGATGGCATCGACGCGGGCTGGCAGCCGTGGGCGGATGGCATCGCGCAACTCGCGGCGCTTCCGCAAAAGCTGCTTTGCAAGCTTTCCGGGCTCGCAACCGAATCGAACCCGAACTGGAACGACGAAACGCTCAAACCTTATGTCGAGCATCTCATCGAACAGTTCGGTGCGGATCGTTTGATGTGGGGCAGCGACTGGCCCGTGTTGAACCTGAATGGCGATTACGCCACTTGGCACGAAACCGCCCGACGCTTCACCGATCATCTCGGAAAAACGCAGCAAGACGCGATTTTCGGCGGAAACGCTCGTGCGTTTTATCGTCTTTGAATCGCACGAATACCGGGAATGTCTCAAAAATAACTTTGACTGGAGCATTGGATGGTACAAAGACTGGCAGGCAAGACGGCGCTTATCACGGCGGCGGGTCAAGGCATCGGACTCGCGACCGCCGAGTTGTTCGCGCGTGAGGGCGCGCGCGTGATCGCGACCGACCTTCGTATCGAATCGCTGAAAGACAAACCGTTCGAATCGCGCAAGCTCGACGTGCGCGACGCACAAGCCATTCAGGCGCTCGCCGATGAAATCGGCGCGGTGGATGTGCTGTTCAACTGTGCGGGTTTCGTGCACGCCGGTTCGATCCTCGAAGCATCCGAGGAAGACTGGGATTTCGCCTTCGATCTGAACGCCCGCGCGATGTTCAGAACCATTCGCGCTTTCTTGCCGAAGATGCTGGAAAAAGGCGGCGGTTCGATCATCAACATGTCGTCGGCGGCGTCCAGCGTCAAGGGCGTGCCGAATCGCTTCGTGTACGGCGCATCGAAGGCGGCGGTCATCGGGCTGACCAAGTCGGTCGCGGCGGATTTCGTCACGCGCGGTATCCGGTGCAATGCGATCTGTCCGGGCACGGTGGAGTCGCCGTCGCTGAAGGACCGTATCGCCGAGCAGGCGAAGGCGCAAGGCGCGACCGTCGATCAGATTCAGGCAGCATTCGTCGCGCGCCAGCCGATGGGCCGCGTCGGCCGCGCCGAAGAAATCGCCGCGCTCGCGCTCTATCTTGGCTCGGACGATTCGTCGTTTACCACGGGTCAGGCTCACGTCATCGATGGCGGCTGGTCGAACTGACCGGTCGCGTTTCCTTTCCACCATCCGCAACAAAAGAGGATCAAACCAGATGAAGCTGCTTCGTTACGGCCCCAAGGGTCAGGAAAAACCGGGTCTGCTGGATGCCGAAGGCAAGATCCGCGACCTCTCGAAGGTCGTCGACGACATCGCCGGCGCGACGCTGACCGACGCCGGCCTTGCGAAACTCAAGGCGCTCGACGTGGCCACGCTGCCGGAAGTCGACGGCACGCCGCGTATCGGGCCGTGCGTGGGCCGCGTGGGCAAGTTCGTGTGTATCGGCCTGAACTACGCGGATCACGCCGCCGAATCGAATCTGCCCGTGCCGACGGAGCCGGTCATCTTCGGCAAATGGACGAGCGCGATCTGTGGCCCGAACGATGACGTGGAAATCCCGCGCAATTCGGTCAAGACCGACTGGGAAGTGGAACTCGGCGTGGTCATTGGCAAGGAGGCGAAATACGTCGATGAAACCAGCGCGCTCGATTACGTCGCGGGCTACTGCGTCATCAACGATGTCTCCGAGCGCGAATGGCAGCTCGAACACGGCACGCAATGGGACAAGGGCAAGGGCTTCGACACGTTCGGCCCGATCGGTCCGTGGCTCGTCACGAAGGACGAAGTGGCCGATCCACAGAAGCTCGATCTGTGGCTCGAAGTCGATGGTCATCGCTATCAGAACGGCAACACGAAGACGATGGTCTTCACGGTCGCGCAACTCGTCTCGTACTTGTCGAAGGTGATGAGCCTGCAACCGGGCGATGTGATTTCGACCGGCACGCCGCCGGGCGTCGGCATGGGCGTGAAGCCGAATGCCGTGTTCCTGAAGGCCGGTCAGTCGATGCGTCTGGGCATTGAGGGTCTCGGCGAACAAACGCAGAAGACCGTGGCCGCGAAGTAAGCTGAAAACAAAAAACCTCGCCACGGCGAGGTTTTTTGTGTCGGACGACGAGTGGATAGATAGAAGATTCAGGCGTGATAGATCGCTTCGACCGCGCTTTCGCCGATTCGCGTGATGGTGCCCTGCGCCACCGCGACGAGGCGTTCCGTGCCGCCATCGGTGACATACACATCGCACTGACAGGTCGCCTGCGTCATGCCCGCGTGCACCACGCGCGCGCGGGCCATCAGCGTGCCGCTCACCGCCGGCCTCAGATAGTTGATCTTGTATTCGCCCGTGACCACCTTCGGCCCGAGCCGCAGCGCGCCCGCGAAGGTCAGCGCGTTGTCGACCAGATAACTCACCACTCCTCCGTGCACGTAGCCGTGTTGTTGCCTCAGCTCGTCCCTGATCGTCAGACACAGCGTGAGACTCGCTGAATCGACCTGCATCAGCTTGGTTCCGAGCAAGGCGCTGAACGGTTGCGCATTCAGCGCACCGCGCGCGATATCGACAATTTCGGCCATTCGGACACTCCTAGGGTGGGTTCGGTGCCGTCCTGCAAAGACAATAGGAAGCGTTTTCGCCCACCGCAAGGAAAGTCTGCAAATATTGTGCAATGGCGCGTTTCGGGCGGTTCACGCAAGCGTTTGCTGTTTCGCTTGGCCCCAATTCGCTGTCGAAGGTTCAAGTTTTCGGCCAATCTGCCGTTAATCTCCCTGTCGCCGCCACAAGCGGCTCACAACTCCTTCGGAAGACGTACAGGTGTCAGTGATGTTCGGAAAGATCAAGGTTGCAACGGGTTTGCTCGCGGTATTGGCCGTGTTTTGTGTTTTCCAGCTCGTCACGGAAGGGCTGGGTTTCTGGTCGCTCTCACGCACGCATGAGGACGTCGGCAGTCTGTCCGACATCGCGCTCAAGCAGGTCAACGCAGTCAACGAAACCACGCAGCATTTGATGGATGCGCGCATCAACCTGTCGCGTGCGGGCACGCGCATGGTGCGCGGCGGCACGGAACCGGCCGAGATCGTGCAGCACGCGCGCGAACAGATCGCGCAGGCCAACGAATCGTTTGCGTCTTTCGTGAATGCGCCGAAATCGGGCGCGGAAAACATCGCGCGTACGAGTGCGCTGAAGGACAAGTACGGCGAGTACGCGAAGGCGCTGTCCGAACTCGTTCAATATCTCGATGCCGGCAACATTCAGGCCTTCCTCGATCAACCGACGCAAGGCTTCCAGGACCGCTATCTCGCCGAGCAGCAAAACTTCATGAAGTTCGGCGATGAAACCGGTCACGTCTATCTCGCTTCCATCGACACGCGTTATACATGGTTCCGCGCGGTCGGCATCGCGATTGGCGTGGCGTTGCTGGTGGGCGTCGCGCTGGTGCATCTGGTGTTGTCGCGCGGCGTGATCGAGCCGCTCGAAGAAGCCGGGCGTCACTTCGAACACATCGCGCAAGGGCGGCTGGATACGCGTATCGCGGAGCGTGGCAGCAATGAGATTGGCCGACTGTTCGCGGGGCTTGCATCGATGCAAAAGAGCGTCGCGGGCACCGTGAAAGCGGTGCGCGAGACATCGGATTCGATCAATTACGGCGCGGACGAGATCGCCAGCGGCAACGCCGATCTCTCGGCGCGCACGGAAAATCAGGCGGCGTCGCTTCAGGAAACTGCATCGAGCATGGAGCAGTTGACGGCCACGGTGCGTCAGAACGCCGAGCATGCGCGCGAAGCGAACACGCTCGCGGGCGTCGCGCTCGATGCCACCTCGCGCGGCTCCGGCGTGGTGGATGATGTCGTCGTGAAGATGCGCGGTATCGCGCAGAGTTCGGACAAGATCGCGGAAATCATCGCGGTGATCGACGGCATTGCGTTTCAGACGAACATTCTCGCGCTGAACGCAGCGGTCGAAGCGGCGCGCGCGGGCGAGCAAGGGCGCGGCTTCGCGGTCGTCGCGGGCGAAGTGCGCGGACTGGCGCAGCGTTCGGCGCAATCGGCGAAGGAAATCAAGGCGCTGATCAGCGAATCCGTTTCGCAGGTGAGCGATGGCTCCGTGCTCGTCGAGCGCGCCGGTGAAGCCATGCGCGAAGTGTCCGCGTCCATCTCGCGCGTCACGCAGATGATGGCGGAGATCAGCGCGTCGTCGATGGAACAGAGCGTGGGCATCGAGCAGGTGAATCAGGCCGTCACGCAGATGGATGAGATGACGCAGCAGAACGCGGCGCTCGTCGAACAGGCGGCCGCTGCTGCCGCGTCATTGCACGAGCAGACGCGGCAATTGAAGGCGGCGGTGTCGGTGTTTCAGGTCGGCTGATTCGCTTTACGCCGGCAGTGCGGCATACGCCGTCGCCAGATGATACGGCGTGGTCGAAGGCATTTCCGCACGAACAATCTCGCCCTGCGCGGACCGGCATTCGACCCAGCCGCGCGCATGCAAAAAGCGTTCGGCGAAGCGGTGAATCTGCGCGTCGAGCGCATCGCCGTGGGCGCCGCGCGTGGCCAGCGCGCGCAGATATTCGGTCTGCGCCCAGATGCGCTGCGTCGGGTCGATCACGCGGCCGGTTTCATCGAGCGCGGCGCTCACTCCGCCCGTCTCTTTATCCACGCCGTGACGCTGTGCAAAGTCGAACGCGCGCTCCAGCCGCGCGTTCAGACCCGCCGCTTCGAACGCATCGTGCGCGCTTCCCCGCGCCAGAAAAAACCACTCGAACTGATGCCCCGGCTCCAGCCGATTGCCTGCCATGCCCATCGGCAATTCGGCGATGCAGCCCGTCTCCTCGTGCACGAAAACTTCGGCAACGGCCTTCGCCAATGCGGCGAGACGCGTGTCGTAGCGCGCATCGCCGGTGGCTTCGCGAGCGGCGAGCCATGCTTCGGCGAGATGCATCAACGGATTCTGTAGCGGGCCTTCCAGCGTCGCGCTGAAGTCTTCGGCGAGCGCGGCATTCAGCAGCGCGCCGCGTTCGCAAAAACGCGTTTCGATGAGCGACGATGTTTCATCGAGCAAGGCGAAGGCTTGTGCATCACCGCTCTTGCGGGCGTAATGCGCGCACGCGAAAACCACGAATGCATGCGTGTAAAGGTCCTTCTGGCGTTCGAGCGGCGCGCCGTTTGCATCGACGCTATAGAACCATCCGCCGTTATGCTTGTCCTGAAAGTAATGCTGCAAGGATTTAAAGAGCGTGACTGCATGCGCGAGGTCGCCTGCATCCGAGAACACGAACAGTTGCCGCGCGCAGGCCATCGCGCGATAACGTTTAGGCGGCAACGGCGCGTGATCGGCGGGCGAAACCGCTTCGAACGGCAGGCCGAGCGCCGCGTTGAAACCCGCGCTGCGCCAAAGTGGCAGCACGGTTTCGCTGTAATGCGCGCGCAGGTTATTCGATGGTTGTTGCTGCATAAGACAAGTTCTACTCGATGGTTCGGGGACGCGCGCCCGATCCAAAAGACGCGGCGAAGCCAAGCATAGCAAAACCGGCCCGGCGCGCCATGAACGACAAGGAGATGCATAACATGCTGGGTAATGTCGAACTCGTTTCGCGGCTCGTGATGGCCGCGGCGCTGGGCAGCGTGATCGGCTTCGAGCGCGAGCGTCTGTCGTGGGCGGCGGGATTGCGCACGCACATGCTCGTGTGCGTCGGTTCCGCGCTCATCATGATCGTGTCCGCGTGGGGTTTCTCGGATGTCCTGAACAACGATCACGTCGTGCTCGATCCTTCGCGGATCGCGGCGCAGGTCGTTTCCGGCATCGGCTTTCTTGGCGCGGGCTCCATTCTGCTGCGCGGCGAAATCGTGCGCGGACTGACGACGGCGGCCAGTCTCTGGTCGGTCGCGGCGATCGGTCTGGCGGTCGGCGGCGGGCTGTATACCGCGTCGATCGCGGCGACGGCGATCATCCTCATCATTCTCGCGGGCATCAAGCCGCTGGAGCGGCGGTTCATCAGCGTGAGACAGCGCCGCCAATTGACGATGCTGGTCGATCGCGGCTCGCTCTCCTTCCACGCGTTGCACGAGGCGCTCGGGCCGGGCAGCGTGCGCGTGAAGCAGTTCGTCGTGCAGCAAAGCGACGATTCGCCCGACCTGGACGAAGTGCAGGTCGTGCTGTCGCGCGCCTCGGCGATGGAGTATCGCGCCATCTGCGAGCGCTTGCGGCAGCTTGAAGTCGTGCGCGAATTCCGCGAGGACGATGCCGCGTGAAGCCGCATCGCTGCTGATTTGCGCGCTTAGATGCCGTTGCGCGCCCGTCGCCGTGCGACAATGCCGCCTCTCGAAAATCATCGCCGGACCGCACGCGCGCGCCGCGCCGGCCGTCCCGGCTGCCGCCTTTCGAACCTATGTCAGATTCCGCAGCAAAGAACGATACCGAAGCGCCGGCACGCGATCTCGTGGGTGCCGACATTGAGAAGAAACCGGTGCGCACGGCGCGCTCCATGCCACGTCTCGCGCAGTCGAACGAAACGCCGCGCGTGGGCGAGACGCTCGACCTTTTCGCCGAGGACGCCGAACGCGCGAATCAGCAGGCTTTGAATACCGATATCCGGCAGGGCACGTTCGAAGGCTTCGAATTGCCCGAAGTGTTCATGGCGGCCGTGCAATCGAAGCACGGTGTTCCCGGCGATGCGAAACGTCAGCCTCAACCGGTTCCATCCGAACCCGGCCATGTCGCGCAGTTGTTTGCATCCGATGACGATGCCGAAGACGCGTCGCCGCGCTCGCAGGCTGCGGTGTTCATTGCGTACGATCGCATCTGCGTGACGCTTCAAAGACTGACGCACGCCTAAGCAAGCGCGCCAAAAATCTGTCTCATCCCTGCGACATTTCGTCAGGGTGCCTCGGGCGACGCCCGTCGCGCCTAGCTGGAGCACGTCCATTTGACGGGCCTCTCCGACCCGCCCCCAATAAACGGCGGTCTCAATCGGTAAGTTTGTAGAAAAACTACCAAAAAATGCTCCCTGAAATGTTGCATCGCACTAGTAATCGATTAGGGTCAACCCTATAATCGCTTCTAAGGGAAAACCCTTTGAACACCAACCGGAGTCTGACATGACCTATCTCTTCGCCCTGATGCAAAAAATCGCTTCGTTCTTCGAACCGGCTCACCTGCCGATGGACAAGGACTACTCGTATCAAGCACGTTTCAACGAAGCCGAGCGTCAACGCAAGGCACGCGGCACCGTTCTCGGCATCCGTTTGTAATGCGCGGCTGAAGGCGGCGCGGGAATCACGACACAAGAAAGCACTGGCAACAACGACGGCACATGCCGGTTGGCCCCGCCCGCCCAAGTAACACAATTCTGTAGTTTTTCTAGCTTTTCGACGTCTTTCCCCAGACGTTATTTCAAGACGCGTCGCATGCGCGCCTTCGTCGAATTTCTCTCGTAGTTCTCCCCTTTCGGCCTGAATCCGGGCGCCGCGCTATGCTGTCTCTCTTTGAAAGACATCACGCAGGAGCCACGCCATTCATGACCGACGCCGTTCATTTCTACGATCCCGCTCAAGGCCACGGCCTGAAACACGACCCGTTCAAGGCGATCGTCGCGCCGCGCGTCATCGGATGGATCTCCAGCCGCGATGCCGATGGCCGTATCAATCTCGCGCCGTATAGCTTTTTTGGCGCGTTCGCGTCGTTTCCTTATGTGATCGGCTTTTCCAGCGAGGGCCGCAAGGACAGCATCGCCAATATCGAGGCGACGGGCGAGTTCGTCTGGAACATGTCGACGCGCGCGCTGGCCGAGCGAATGAACCGCACGTCCGCGCCGGTCGCGCCGGAAGTCGATGAATTCGAACTCGCGGGCCTGACGAAAGCGCCGGGACGCAACGTCGACGTGCCGCATGTCGGAGAATCTCCGGCTGCGCTCGAATGCAAGCTGTTGCAGGTCATCCGCCTGCAAAACCTCGCGGGCGAGCCGATGAATAACTGGCTCGCACTCGGTCAGGTCGTAGGCGTGCATATCCGTGACGAGTTCCTTAAGGACGGCCTGTTCGACACCGCCGCCGCGCGCCCGATCATGCGCGCCGGTTACCGTGGCGACTACGCGGAAATTGGCGAAATGTTCGAAATGATTCGTCCGACCAAATAAAATCGGCATGCGTACGCGCTCGAATCCTCGCAAAAGCGCGTCCCACTTGTCCTGACGCGACATGCCAAAAAACCCAAACGCCCGTTCCATTCGTCCACGCAAACCCTTATGCAGCAAGGGTTTGCGAGCAGCCTGAAAGTGTCGCTTTTATTTCGGTGTCGCTTTTCCACATGTGCCTGTCGTAAATAGTCGCCTGACCAGCTTTTTTTCTGGCGACTATGTATGCACAGCGCGGACGCGCGTCCGCCACGCTATGGAGAGCGAATCCAAATGAATTCCCCCAAAGTGGTAGTCGAAGGCTTGTGCAAGGTGTTCGGCAACAACCCCAAGCAAGCGATCGACATGCTGGCCGGAGGCGCGACGAAAGAGGAAGTTTTCTCGCGCACCGGGCAGATCGTCGGCGTGCATAACGCGTCGTTCGAAGTTCAGGAAGGCGAGATTTTCGTGCTCATGGGCTTGTCCGGTTCGGGCAAGTCCACCTTGATCCGGCTCATCAACCGTCTGGTCGATCCGAGCGCGGGCAAGGTGCTGATCGATGGCCGCGACGTGGCTTCCGTGCCGCGTTCGGAACTCACGGCGCTGCGTCGCAAGGACATGAGCATGGTGTTCCAGTCCTTCGCGCTGATGCCGCAGCGCACGGTTCTTTCCAACGCCGCATTCGGCCTCGAGGTCGCGGGCGTCGGCAAGAAAGAGCGCGAATCGCGCGCCATGACCGTGCTCGAACAAGTCGGCCTCGCACCGTTCGCCCAGAAGCTGCCCGCGCAACTCTCGGGTGGGATGCAGCAGCGCGTGGGTCTCGCCCGCGCGCTCGCCGTGAATCCCTCGCTGATGATCATGGACGAAGCGTTTTCCGCGCTCGATCCGCTCAAGCGCAAGGAAATGCAGAACGTCCTGCTCGATCTTCAGCGCGAGCAGCAGCGCACGATCCTCTTCGTGTCGCACGATCTCGAAGAAGCCATGCGGATCGGTTCGCGCATCGCGATCATGGAAGGCGGTCGCGTGGTGCAAATCGGCACGCCGCAGGAAATCATCCAGAATCCCGCCGATGAATACGTGAGCCGCTTCTTCGACGGCATCGACACCACGCGCTATCTGACCGCGGGCGACCTCATGCAGACGGACGACGTGCCGCTCATGAGCCACTCGCCGCAGATCGATGCATCGAGCGTGGCGGCCACGCTCAACGGCAGCGCGGACTACGCGTTCGTGCTCGACGGACAGCGCAAGATTCGCGGTTTCGTCGGACGCGACGACGGCGGTCAGGCCGTGCCGCAGATCAATCAGATCGAATGCATCGAGCGCAGCATGATGCTCGACGATGTCGTGAACCGCGTGGTCGCGAGCCGGACGCCTTTGCCGGTCGTGGAAGCGGACGGTTCGTATTGCGGTTCGGTCACCAAGACGAACGTCCTGAAGATTCTTACCCGCCATCGAGGTTCCCATGTCTGAAATCATTCCGCTCGGTAGCTGGGTCGATCACGGCGTCCACTATCTTCTCGACCACGACGCCAAGACCTTCGACTCCATCGGCAAGGTCATCGAGAGCTTCGCGGCTGCCGTCGAACACGGCCTGCAAGCCATCCCGATGTGGCTGCTCATGGCGATCTTCGTCGGCATCGGCTTGTGGCGCGTGGGCTGGCGATTTGCGGCCTTCACGCTCGCGGCGCTCTTGCTGATCTACGCGACGAACTTCTGGGATCAGATGGTCATCACGCTGGGCCTCACGTTGTCGTCCACGGTCATCAGCCTGTTGCTCGGGATACCGCTCGGTATCTGGATGGCGAAGAGCAAGGTCGTCGAAATGTCCGTGCGTCCCGTGCTCGATCTGATGCAGACCATGCCCGCCTTCGTCTACCTGATTCCGGCCGCGATGCTGTTCGGTCTGGGCCGCGTGCCTGGCATTCTGTCCACCGTCATCTTCGCGATGCCGCCTGCCGTGCGTTTGACGGCGCTCGGTATCAAGCACGTGAACCGTGAAATCGTGGAAGCGGGTCAGGCGTTCGGCTGCACGCCCTGGCAGTTGCTCTACAAGGTGCAGATTCCGAACGCGCTGCCGTCCATCATGACCGGCGTGAACCAGACGATCATGATGGCCTTGTCGATGGTCATCATCGCGTCGATGGTCGGCGCAGGCGGTCTCGGCAACGACGTGCTCGCCTCGATTCAGCGGCTGGATATCGGTCTCGGTTTCGAAAGCGGTTTGTCGGTGGTGCTGCTCGCGATCATTCTCGACCGCATCACGGAAAGCTTCGGACGTTCGCCGGGTGCCGCACGTGCGCCGCTGTTCTCCGGCATCAAGAGCGTGATGAAGGTTCGCCGCGCACCGGCGGCACAACAGAGCTAAAAGGTTCGGAAAGCTTATGAAGCGCGACGCGATCGTTCCGGCAGTTTCCGATTCGCCGTTGTCCAGTCTCGCGCACTTCGGCTTCCTCACGCTGCCGAACTTCTCGATGATCGCGTTCACCAGCGCGGTCGAGGTGTTGCGCATGGCCAATTACGTGGGCCGTGCGCAACACTACACGTGGTCGATCATCACGCCCGATGGCGAGCCCGCGCGCGCCAGCAACGGCATCACCATCAAGCCGACGACCACGCTCGACGAAGCCGGCATGCCCGATGTGCTGATCGTCTGCGCAGGCTGGCATGTCGCGGATTACGTGGACGATAAGGTCATCGAACTATTGCAGCGCGCGCAGGAAGCGGGCATTCCGTTAGGTGGCATCTGCACCGGACCGTATGCGCTGCTGGCGGCCAAGTTGCTCGACGGTTACCGCTGCACGTTGCATTGGGAAGATATGTCGCCGGTCAACAAGCGCTTTCCGCATGTGCGTTTCGCGGATGAGCTGTTCGTGATCGACCGTGATCGCGTGACCTGCACGGGCGGCACCGCGCCACTCGATCTCATGCTCAACCTCGTCAGCATGCGGCTCGGTCAGGCGCATGCGACGCAGGTGTCGGAGCAGTTCATCGTCGAGCGCATTCGTGGGTCGAGCGATTATCAGCACATTCCCGTCGATGCACGCGTGGGCTTTTCGCGCGCGGAACTCGTCGAAGTGGTGCGGTTGATGGAAGCGAATATCGAGGAGCCGTTGTCGCTCGAAGAACTTGCGCGGCTCGTGCATCTGTCGCAACGGCATTTGCAGCGCATGTTCAAAATGTTCCTGAGCGTGTCGCCGACGCATTACTACCTCACGCTGCGATTGCGCCGCGCGCGCGAACTTCTGCGCAACACGGATGCCTCCATTGCGCGCGTGACCAGCGTATGCGGTTTCCATTCGCCCTGTCATTTCAGCAAGGCGTATCGCGCGCAGTTCGGTCATGCGCCGAGCACGGAGCGGCGTTTGTCCGCGTGACCTTCTGGTTCCTTTGAATGACTTTCCACGTGCCGACCGCGCGCGTGAGATTTCTTGCGTCAATATTTAAGATAACTAAGAGAGGAAAGCCATGAAACGCATGTGGATCACGTCGATGGCGACGGCATCCTTGTTTGCTTTTTCCGCCGTGAATGCAGCCGAACCCGCCGCCTGCAAGAACGTGCGTTTCGCGGATGTCGGCTGGACCGATATTGCCGCGACGACCGGGCTTGCATCGACCGTCTTGCAAGGCTTGGGCTACAACCCGACGAAGACCATCGCCTCCGTGCCGATCACCTTTGCGGGCGTCAAGAGCAAACAGATCGATGTGTTCCTCGGCTACTGGTCGCCGACGATGGACCCGATCATCGATCCGTTCAAGAAGAACGATCAACTGAAGGTCTTGCCGACGCCGAATCTCGTCGGCGCGAAATACACGCTTGCGGTGCCGGACTATGCGTATAACGCGGGCATCAAGACCTTCGCCGATATCGCGAAGAACTACGACAAGCTGGATGGCAAGATCTACGGCATCGAGCCGGGCAACGACGGCAATGCGCTCATCAAGAAGATGATCGATACGAACCAGTATGGGCTCGGCAAATTCAAGCTGGTGGAATCGAGCGAAGCGGGCATGCTGATCGAAGTGAATCGCGCGATTCGGGACAAGAAGCCGATTGTGTTTCTCGGCTGGGAACCGCACCCGATGAACGTGCAGATGAAGATCGACTATCTCTCTGGCGGCGATGACGTTTTCGGCCCGAACTATGGCGAAGCAAAGGTATTGACCGTCACGCCAACGGATTACGACACGCGCTGTCCGAACGTGGCGAAGCTCGTATCGAACCTTCAGTTCACCACGGATATCGAGAACCACGTCATGCAGCCGATCATGAACAAGGAAGATGCGAACAAGGCGGCGCGCGCGTGGTTGAAGCAGAATCCGGCGGTGTTGGACAAGTGGCTGGCGGGCGTGAAGACGTTTGATGGGAAGGATGGGCTGGCGGCGGTGAAGGCTTATGTGGCCGCAAGTAATTGATTGATTCGGGGCGCGGATGGCGGGCGTGCACCGGTTGGCTCAAAGCACTTGATTGGCTTTGATGTCGAATGCCGCCGTCACCGCGCCCATGCACCTGACAGACTCCTTCGGATTGCGAAGTACGCCGCAGCTATCAAAAGCCCCGTTAATACCCAACAAAAAGCGATAGTCGCAAGATTGGCGAGCGTAGTCAGATCGGAAGGGTCGCGCAGGTCTTCGTTTCCGGTGGCGTCGAGCACATGGCGGATAGCAACGTAAAGCCACGTCGGCATTTCGGGCGATTTATGGAATATCCACCCCGCGACAGCGATGCCTCCTTGGTAGGTCGCAGCGATAAAGAAGGCCGAACCAAGGAGCGTGAACGCGAGGCGTGGAAGACTTAACGGTCGGCGTGTCATGAACGAACATTGCCTTGGTCTTTTTTGTGTCGGCGATGACGAGTGATTGAACGCCATACGAGATACATAAGCGCGCCAACAACAACCCAGCAAAGAAAGAAGGTGGCGAAGACGCTTATATCGGTTATATCCCACGGATCGATCACTTCATCGCGTCCAAGGGCGATAAGCACATGCCGGATCGTCACGTCCATCCAATAAGGCATCATGCCGGATCGACTGACAATCAAGAGATTCAGGCGGCGTGCGACCTCGAACGAGACACACATGAAAATCGAAAGTCTCAGAATCCTGCCTTGCATCGGCTAGTACGTTAATTTGGAAGACGTACCTTAAGTCCAAACTAACGCTCCATGGATTGTTTTTTGTAGAAACTTTCGATAAACGCTTGTCGGTAAGCAGCGGTTTGAAGGAAAAACTCGTGATCTAAGCGCGAATTGATTTTGTTAGCTGGACAAACGCATGAGAGTTTGTCCAGCAACGGAAAGATCTAACTCCGATAATCCGTCCTCGCAATCCCTTCAATCATCCGCAACGCCGCCTGCCATTGCAGCGCCGTAATCCCTTCCATGTCATCACGATAGTACTGCGCAGCCGTCGTCTCCCGCACATGCTCCGGCGGCAAGACCAACTCCGCATTTCCCGCCGCCTGCGCGCGAAGCTGTATATCGCAAGCCCGCTCCAGAAAATACATTTCCTGAAACGCCAGCGGAATGGACTTCCCGCAAGTCAACAACCCGTGATTCCGCAAAATCATCGCGTTGTGATGCCCGAGGTCGTTCACCAGCCGATCCCGCTCCGCCAGATCAAGCGCGATGCCTTCATAGTTGTGATACGCCAGATGCCCGTAATACTTCAACGCATGCTGGCTGATCGGCAGCAGCCCGTTCTTCTGCGCGGACACCGCCGCGCCCGGCGCCGTATGCGTATGCACGACGCACACCACATCGTGCCGCGCCATGTGAATGGCCGAGTGAATCGTGAAGCCCGCCGGATTCACCCGATACTTCTCCGGATGATCGCGCGCGTCCGGTTCGACCACGTTGCCGTCTTCATCGATCTTCACGAGATCGGACGCGCGCATCTCATCGAACAGCACGCCGTACTTGTTGATCAGAAAGTGATGTTCCTTGCCCGGCACGCGCGCGCTGATGTGCGTGAAGATCATGTCGGTCCAGCGAAAATGCGCGATCACACGATACAGCGCGGCGAGATCGCAACGCACCTGCCATTCTTCCTGCGAGTAACCGTGAGTCTCCATGCCGTTTTCTCCTTGGTTGTGGGGGCCGCGGAAAACGTACCGAACTCTCAGATCGTCAGATTGCCTGAGCGCGGCCGGGGAATGTCTCGTCGTAGTCTACTGCTTCGTGCGCGTCCTCGTTTTCACGGGCACCGCCTTGTTCGCGATACATCATCGGCGGAAGGCCGTATTGCTTGCGGAATTCGCGGCCGAGATGCGAGGCATCGGAAAAGCCGCAGCTTGATGCAATGTCAGCCACGGTCTTGTCGGAACTCGTCAGCAGCCATGCCGCCGTGCGCAAACGCACTTGCTTGGCATACGCTTGCGGCGCCTTGCCGGTTTCCGCCTTGAACAGACGTTCGAGTTGACGCGTGGACAGATCGAGCTTGTGCGCGAGTTCATCGAGCGAAAGAGAACGGCCGACGTGCTGCTCCATCAGAAGAATCGCGCGCTTGACCTTGGGATGCGTCGCCGGTGCCAGCCCCGGCGGATGCGGTTGCGGCGCATTGCCCTTCTGCATGTCATCGACGAGCAGAATACGCAGCGCCTTTTGCACGGTGGCCGTCTCGAAGTGACGCAGCAAGATAGCAGCCGCGACATCGATGGAAGCGCGCCCGCCCGAACACGTGATGCGCCGCCGGTCGATCACGAAAAGCCGGTCCGCGACGAGCGCGTTCTCATCCGCCTGCGGAAAGCGTTCGAGAAAGTCCCAGTAATGAAACCAGCTCACGCAGATGCGATGCCCATCCAGCACGCCCGCGCGCATCAGCGAGAACACGCCCGTGCACATGCCGACGATGGTCGCATCCGCGGCAGCCGAGCGGCGGATGAACTGCAACGCGGCATCGCTGGCGGATGGTCCCGAATGCAATAAGCCGCCGACCACGACGACGTAATCGAAAGGCTCGGCCTGATCGAACGTTTCC